>NZ_NPJJ01000009.1 GCF_002251385.1 Prevotella sp. P5-108 | reverse complement strand
CCTTTATCAAGTTGTCATACTTGTGGTAATGATGACTGGAGTCAGTTGTCTTGTAGTGACGACGTCTTTTCAACTGCACCATCAATCCATTGGCACGGAGCAATTCTATGAACGCATCTCGTCCAGGCATACGATCAGTGGATTCAAACAAGCGTTTGACGATGAGGTATAGTTTGGCACAACCAAGTCCAGGGTTATCCTTACGGTATTCTCTGGCCTTCTCCACGATCATGGTTTCTAAGGCATTATCGACAAAGTCATTGTCTGGATCTTCACGGTTGTAGAACGACTGTCTGCTATAACCAAACAGCCTGCAAAGGGTATTCATCGATGCTGGTGAAGACTCTTCGCGGAGCAGACTTACTGTTTGGTGCCAGATTTTTTTCTTATTGGAATATTGAATCGTTCTTCTGCAAGGTTAATCATTGTGTCGTAGGCATGGGCACGTAGTTTCTCTAGTTCTGCCTCTTTTCTTGCTTTCTTGAGCTCTGCTTTCAATTCTCTGATCTGCTCGTCTTTACTTTTGTTTGCCATAGTGTCATCGTTGTTCTCCTGCAAAGATACTAAACGATTTTCAGAAAGATAACGACCTACCCAAGAAAACAGCACCTGAATGTTGGAAATATGATGTTTCTCAACTAATTCCTCAGGCGTATTCTCGCCTTTAAGGAAATCAAGTGCAGCAAGTACTCGATCTTCTTCATCATGAATGTAGCGAGTGGATTCTACCCATACCCATTCATACTGACCTGTCGCTTCATTTAGGACACGATCTCTTTCACGTTTTACTTTTGTTCTCATACACTTTTGTTTTAGGCATCCAAAAGTGTCAAGTTTTTTTAGGGTAAGTCA
>NZ_NPJJ01000008.1 GCF_002251385.1 Prevotella sp. P5-108 | reverse complement strand
TGAAATCTTGTAAAACAAATCAGTTCAACTAACAGAACTTGTAAAGTAAAACAGAGAACTGAATAAAAGTAGTAAACCTAATTAGTTAATCGCATCCAATTCTGTCAACTAATTTTAGGAATAGTCAAAATGAGCGACCTTGTAAGCAATGAACGACCTTAAAGCAGAGATCAAATGGCAGACAACAAGATAAATATCCGCAAACTGGAAGCTGACCTTTGGGAGTCGGCTGACTTGCTTCGTGCAGGTAGTAAATTGACATCGAGCCAATACTGTATGCCGGTATTGGCATTGCTGTTTCTAAGGTACGCATATAGTCGCTTCAAGATGGTTGAAGCTGAATTGCTGAAGAATCGTCCAAGCCGTGGTGGTCGCGTAATGCCTGTTGAACCAAGTGACTTTGCGGCAAAAAGTGCGCTCTACCTTCCTCGTGAGGCCCAGTTTGACTATTTGGTCAATCTCCCGGACAACCAGCCTTTGGGCGAGGCGGTAAACCATGCCATGACATTGGTAGAGGAGCAGAGCGAACAATTGACCGGTATTCTGCCAAAGTCATATACGATGTTCAGCGATGAGCTGTTGCATGAACTGCTTCGCATTTTCAACAATAAGACGCTGGACGAGATTGGTGGCGATGTGATTGGCCGCATCTATGAATACTTCCTCTCGAAGTTTGCCAAGGCTGTAGCTTCAGATGATGGTGTATTCTTTACTCCAAAATCATTAGTAAAGATGCTTGTCAATGTACTGGAACCAAAACAAGGTGTGATGCTCGATCCCGCTTGTGGTTCAGGAGGTATGTTCGTTCAAACAGGCGATTTCGTGAATGCTGGAGGCATGAACGCCAACACCCAGATGACCTTCTACGGTCAGGAAAAGGTTGAGTACAATGCTCAGCTCTGTTTGATGAATATGGCTGTACATGGCTTGAATGGTCGCATCATCTCTGGTGATGAAGCCAATTCATTCTACCATGATGCTCACAATCTGGCTGGCAAGTGTGACTATGTAATGGCTAATCCTCCTTTCAATGTAGATAAAGTAAAGTCCGAATCCGCATCAGCAGCAGGTCGTTTGCCTTTTGGCTTGCCGGGTGTGAATGCCAAGACAAAGGAGATTGGCAATGCTAACTACCTTTGGATTTCTTACTTCTATGCCTATCTCAATGACCATGGTCGTGCAGGCTTCGTAATGGCATCGTCGGCAACAGATAGCGCAAACAAGGATCGTGACATCCGAGAGAAACTTGTACTGACTGGTGATGTTGATGTGATGGTCAGTGTGGGCAATAACTTCTTCTACACCCTTTCGCTGCCATGCTCGCTGTGGTTCTTCGATAAGGCAAAGCGTTTAGAGAATAAGAATCGTGTACTTTTCATCGATGCTCGAAACTATTACACAGTCGTTGACCGTACTCTCAATGAGTGGTCTGAATGGCAGTTAAAAAACTTGCAAGCTATTGTCCATCTGTATCGTGGGGAGACAGAGAAATACCGTCAGTTGGTGGCTGAATACAATGACGCCCTTGATGGCAGAACCTTGCAGCAATGCGAGGAAGAGCTGGTAGCCATCAAGCAGGCAGCGAAGGATGCCGTAGCCAATGCTGTCCGAAAGGAGAAGAAGCGAGTGGAGCGTGAGCAGAACGAAAGCATTGCAGAAGCAGAAGCTATGCTTGAGACAGCCCGTCAGCGCGAGTGGCTCACTTCGAAGTTCGGCCTCAATGGCGAATACCGGGATGTGCCGGGACTCTGCAAGATTGCCACGCTCTCAGAAATAGAAGAAAAGAACTACAGCCTCACTCCTGGTGCATACGTAGGCGTAGCAGAGGTAGAGGACGATGGTATTGATTTCCACGAACGTATGAACGAGATTCATGCAGAGCTCGCCTCACTCAACAAAGAAGCCAACTTGCTAATGAGTGAGATCATGAAGGAATGGGAAACCCTTAACTCGAAGTAAATCATGGCAAACGAGATAAAACCAATAGGGTCAACTGACATTTCAGCAATGGGTGCAGTAGTTGAAAATTTGATGACTGACCTCCGCCAAATCATTGACGAAGCGCGAATCCATGTGGCATCTACAGCCAACTATGAGCTTACCATGATGTACTGGCATATTGGCGAGCGAATCAACCGTGTTGTACTTGGAAATGAGCGAGCTACATACGGAAAGCAAATTGTGCCGCAAGTGGCGACACAATTGCAAGCACTATACGGCAGTAAAGGTTTTGAAATACGAAACGTCCGAAGAATGATGCAATTTGCTCAACAAATCAAAGAAGAGAAAATTGTGTCACAACTTGCGACTAAATTAAGTTGGTCTCATTTCATAGAGGTACTTTCTCTCAAAGATGAATTGCAAAAAGAATTCTATTTAACGTTAGCAGCAAATGAATTATGGGGACGCAACCGACTTCGCAAGGAAATTGATGGAATGCTATACGAACGTACAGCATTGTCGTCAAAGCCTGAGGAAGTTGTAAAACAGGAACTTGCCAATGTCAGAGATAATAAAGTAGTTTCTCCTGATGTAGTATTCAAAAGCCCTTATTTCCTTGAATTTACTGGGTTAAAAGGCATGTATAGCGAGAAGGACTTGGAAGACAGTCTTGTAGCACATTTGGAACAGTTCATTCTTGAACTTGGAAATGGGTTCTGCTTTGTTGAGCGTCAAAAGCGTATGATTATTGATGGAGAGGATTTCTATCTTGACCTGCTGTTCTATCACCGCAAGCTACATCGCCTTATTGCCATTGACTTGAAACTCGGTCGCTTCAAGGCTCAATACAAAGGACAGATGGAGCTCTATCTACGTTGGCTTGAGCAGAATGAAATGGAGCCGGGGGAAGAAACTCCACTTGGTCTTTTGCTCTGTACCGAAGGCGGTGAGGAACAGATTGAACTACTCCAACTCGACAAATCGGGAATAAAAGTCGCTCAGTATATGACAGAATTGCCTCCGCGCGATGTCCTCATACAACAGATACAAAAGTCCCTTGAAGTTGCTAACGTTAAATGGGGAAATGAAAGAAAGGAGGATGAGGTATGAGTGAGTGGAAGAAAGTGAAATTGAAAGATTGTTGCCATAGTATATCTGATGGTGACCATTTACCACCACCAAAATCAAATAGTGGTGTACCTTTTGTGACCATTGCCAATATTGATGCTACTAATCATATTGACTTTGGCAACACTATGTTTGTACCTTTAGAATATTACAATAACCTCAATGATATTCGCAAAGCAAAGTGCAATGATATTCTGTATTCGGTTGTAGGATCATTTGGAAAACCTGCACTTATCAAAGAGAATATACCATTTGCTTTTCAAAGGCATATTGCCATTCTTCGTCCTAATAATGAGATAGCAGATTCTCGTTTCCTTTATTATGTGATGCTAACACGGGATTTCTTTATGCAAGCAGATACTGTTGCAATAGGTGCTGCTCAAAGAACGATTAGCTTAACTGCATTAAGAAACATGGAGGTTAAATTACCTTCCATGGAAACTCAACACCGCATAGCCTCTATCCTCTCTCGCTACGACTCATTGATAGAGAATTATCAGAAGCAGATAAAGCTATTGGAAGAAGTTGCTCAGCGACTCTATAAGGAATGGTTCTTTGACCTCCACTTCCCCGGACACGAAAACACCAAGATTGTCGATGGCGTGCCAGAGGGATGGGAGAAGAAGCCTATTAAAACAATTATAGAATTGCAAAGTGGTTATGCCTTCAAGAGTTCTGCATTTATGGAAGATGGCATATACAAAATCGTGACAATCAAAAATGTAAAGGATGGTGCATTTGACGGAGAAAATGTTAGTAAAATAGCATCTATTCCGGAAAAGATGCCCAAACACTGTATCCTTGAAGATGGTGATATCCTGCTTTCACTTACTGGCAATGTTGGCAGAGTCTGCATTGTTAATGGCAAAAATTATTTACTGAACCAACGAGTTGCAAAACTCAAATCTGCATATAAAGCATATACATATTGTCTATTTAGAAGCAGGGATATGTTTATTGAGGTCAATAATTTGGCGAATGGAGCTGCTCAACAAAATGTGAGTCCAATAAGAATTGGTGAAATGAAGATTCTTATTCCTGAGAAGAAATGGTTGGATGATTTTGAAAGAACAGTTTCAAACTATATATTAGGTATTATTACTCTCCAATCTCAAATCCGCTTCCTAACCGAAGCGCGCGACCGTCTGCTTCCCAAACTGATGAGCGGCGAGATAGCAGTATAGACAAAATAAATAGATATGAATACTTACGAATTTATAACAATTACCATTGCAGTTCTCAGCATTATTGCCTCTGCGATATTGACCTTCTTTTCAATTAGGTCGAGCAATCAGTCTACCAAACTATTGGCAAGAGTGATGCGAGAAAACAGTAGAATGACTAGCAGTGAACATCTTTCACTGTATCGAATAGAAGCATTTTACAATGCTGTGGCTATCAGAAATTTGGAGTTTGAAATCAAAGTTATTCAAGACAAATTACAAACAACTACCAATGACCATAAAGAATTGGAGATAAAGTTGAAACAATTGCAAATGAATCATCAATTCATGAAGATTCGAGAAACGCAACTTCTTCAAAACGATTTTTCGCTTCAAAAAGAATTAAGTGAACTTCATAAAGAGATAAAAGTATAGTTTCATTATGGCAAAAGACTATAGCGAAGACCTGCTGATACAGAAATCGACAGCCGAGTTGCTGGAACAAGAACTTGGTTGGAAATCTGTGTATGCCTTCGATAACGAAGTGCTTGGCGAACAAGGAACACTTGGACGCAAGACTCAGCATGAAGTGGTGCTAACTCGTCACCTGCGCCAGGCTCTGAAACGTCTGAATCCTTGGATGACCGACAAGCAGTTGACAGAAGCCGTCGAGCGTATGACAAGCTACATGAGCTCGCAGACGCTGATGCAGATCAACGAGGAGAAATACCAGTATCTGCGTGATGGTGTGCCTGTCACTCGCCTGAAACCTAATGGCGAGACAGAGCTGGTACGTGCCAAGGTTATGGACTTTGCCAATGTCGATAACAACGAGTTTATTGCCGTCAGAGAGCTTTGGATAAAAGGACCTATCCACAAGCGCAGAGCAGATGTAGTGTGCTTCGTGAATGGTCTTCCTGTCATCTTCATCGAACTGAAGAATCATGACCAGGACATACAGAATGCTTATACCGACAACTATCGCGACTACCTTGATACCATCCCTCACCTGTTCCACCACAATGCCATGATCATGCTTAGCAATGGCATGGAGAGCCGTGTGGGTACGGTAGGGTCAAAGTGGGAGTTCTTTCATGAGTGGAAACGACTGACGGAATTGGACCATGGCAACATCGAACTGCCAACGATGCTCCGCGGCATCTGCAAGAAGGAGAACCTGCTGGATTTGCTTGAAAACTTTATTCTCTTCGACCATAGCGGTGGTTCGACGGTGAAGATTCTGGCACGTAACCACCAATACCTCGGGGTGAACCAAGCAGTGGAAATGTATCGCCATCGTGAGGCGATGAAAGGTAAACTGGGTGTGTTCTGGCACACCCAAGGCTCTGGCAAGAGTTATTCGATGGTATTCCTGGCTCAGAAGATAAGACGTAAGTTTGAAGGCTCACCAACGATAGTTGTACTGACCGACCGCGACGAATTGAACAAACAGATAAGTGACACCTTCGAGAATTGCGGACTGTTGGGCGGATTGAAAGCCAAGCAGTTCATCGCCCATAGCGGTGATGACCTACGGCAGAAACTGCAAGGCAACCCTTCGTTCATTTTCTCATTGATACAGAAGTTTAACAAGGCAGATGCCGAGCCTATCTATCCTGACCATGACATCATTGTGATGAGTGATGAAGCCCATCGTACCCAGAATGGTGTCTTTGCCGACAACCTCATGCACATGCTGCCAACGGCAAACCGTATCGGCTTCACTGGTACACCTTTGCTCAGGGATGACAATATCACAGCACGTACCTTCGGGCAGTATGTTTCGGTCTATGACTTCAAGCGTGCCGTGGAGGATAAAGCAACCGTGCCTCTTTATTACGAGAATCGTGGTGAGAAGCTACAGGAACTGAAGAATCCGGAAATCAATGCAGAGATTGCTGCCAGATTGGATGAAGAGGACTTGGATCCTTCACAGCAAGCTAAACTAGAGCGTGAGTTTGCACAGGAAGTACATTTGTTGACCGCTGAGAAACGACTGCGAGTAGTGGCACAGGACTTTGTGCGCCATTATAGCGACTTGTGGACGAGTGGTAAGGCCATGATGGTAAGCTTCAACAAGGTAACTTGCGTCCGCATGTATAACTACGTGCAGGAGTATTGGCAAAAAGAGATAAAGGCTCTACGCAAACGTATTGAGCAAGATCCATGGCAACAGGAAGTTCAGGAGATGAAGCGTAAGCTGCAATGGATGGAAGAAACCGAAATGGCAGTTGTTGTATCGCAGGAGCAGAACGAGATACAGACATTCAAGAAATGGCGACTTGATATCACTCCACATCGTGAGAAGATGGAGAAAAGGGAGTTGGACAAGGAATTCAAGGATGCCGACGGCAAACTGCGGGTGGTCTTTGTCTGCGCCATGTGGCTGACAGGTTTTGACGTAAAAACGCTGTCATGCCTTTATATTGACAAGCCAATGAAGGCGCATACCTTGATGCAGACCATTGCCCGTGCAAACCGTGTGGCAGAAGGTAAGTCGAATGGGCTTGTCATCGACTATATTGGCATTGTGAAAGCACTCCGCCAAGCACTGGCTGACTATACAGCCAATCCTGATGGCGGAGACGGCGGCAACGACCCTACAGTCAACAAGGAAGAACTGATAAAGAATGTTTGGGAAATCATTGCGACAGCGGAAACATTCCTGCATGAAAAAGGTTTTGAATTGCAGGAACTCATTGATGCAATGTCATTTGAGAAACTGTCACTTCTGAAGAAGGCAGCAAACCAACTTTGTGATAAGATTGAAACCCGTAAGTCGTTCTGCACATTTGCGACAACCTTGCTCAAACTTTGGAAATATCTCGACCGTGAAGATATAACCGAAGACATGCGCAAAAAGAAAGATGCTCTGGAAGCCATCTACAAGGAATTACAGAAAAAGCGTAAGCACGCGGACATCACAGACCTGAGTGTAGCAATCAATGATATTGTCAATGAGCATCTTGAAATAGATTCCAATGCTATGATGGTTGCTGATGGTAGTGGTCGGAGATTCGACATAAGCGGTATTGATTTCGATTTGCTTAGACGAGAGTTCGCTAAACGAGAAGATAAAAACCTCGTACTAAGAGACATTCAAGACTTACTTCAGGAGCGTCTGGCTCGACTATTGGCAGAGAATCCATCAAGAATTAACTTTTACGAAAAGTATCAGGAGATTATTCAAGCGTATAACCAAGAGCAGAATCGCGCAACGATAGAGAAGACCTTCGAGGAGTTGATGCATCTGTCTCAATCTCTCAGCGAAGAAGAGAAGCGTTATGTACAAGAAGGATTCAAGAGTGATGAAGAGCTCTCGCTCTATGACCTCCTATTGAAAGACAATCTGTCAAAGACAGAAGTCAAAAAGCTGAAGGATGTAGCCATAGAGTTGCTTGCTAAAATAAAGGAACAGTTGTCTGGAATGGATCATCCATTTGACAAGCCAACGACTCGTGCTACTCTTATCATTACCATACGTGATGTTTTGTGGCAGGAACTTCCAGAGAGTTATAGCGAAGAAAGTATAAACTACTACCGCGATACCATTTACAACTATGTTAGTCAAAGATATGGTGGTGTGGCATATAACTAAGAATGGACGAAAATGAATCGACTCGTTATCATAGGAAATGGTTTTGACATGGCTCATGGTCTCAAAACCTAAAAAAATCCAAAATCTGTGCAACGGCGTGCACGGATTTTGGATTTGTATGCGTGTCAGGACAGGATGATGCCTGCCCTGTGTCGAGGCAGATATTCGGATGTCACACAACGGTGATCAGATAATAGTTTTTCTTGCCACGCTGTACGAGCAGGTACTTGCCGTCGATGAGGTCATCGGCTGTGACCATCTGGTCGAATGTGGCAAGTTTCTCCTTGTTCAGCGATACGCCACCGCCCTGTACGAGCTTGCGCATCTCACCCTTGCTTGCGAACACTTTGGCCTCGTCGCAGGTAAAGATTTCCACGGCAGGCTGGTTCAGTTTGTCTTTGGACAGCATGAAGTGCGGAACGCCGGCGAAAACATCGAGCAGCGTGGCTTCGTCGAGTTGGCGCAATTGCTCGTTGGTGGCTTTGCCGAAGAGGATATTGGATGCAGCCATTGCCATCTCGAGGTCTTCGTGCGAGTGAACCATCGTGGTCACTTCCTCGGCCAGACGCTTCTGCAGTACACGGCGACCGGGATCCTGACGATGCTCTGCCACCAATGCCTCGATTGTTTCGCGGTCGAGCGAGGTAAATATCTTGATATACTTCTCGGCATCATCATCACTGACGTTGAGCCAGAACTGATAGAAGGCATAGGGAGTGGTACGGTTGCGGTCAAGCCATACGTTTCCGCTTTCGGTCTTGCCGAACTTCTTGCCATCGGCCAGACGGTGTATCATGTCGATGGCGTGGTTGCGGTTGCGCGGTTCGGGCAGACAGTCACCGTTGAATATCACGAAGTCGTAGTCCTCGTCCTTGGCCAGCTCTCTCAGCCTACCGTATGTCTTGCTCTGGTCGTGCAGGTCGTTGAAGACGAGGCAGCCGAAGTCGCCGTCATCGCCCGGAGTGCGGAACGAGTAGAACCTCGTGCGCAGCGTGTCGCCGCCGAAGTGGTTGGCATAGGCGCTCTTGTGCAGGATTTCCTGCACGCACACGCGGTAGTAGTAGCGGGTGCCGGGCTGCAGATGGTCGAGCTTTATGTTGTTTTCGATGTCATAGCACACCTCCTGGCCGTCCATCAGAGCGCGAGCCCTGCGGGTGTTGAGCGTGTCGGTGCCGTATTCTATCCAGCAGTGGCCCACGCAGTTGGTCTGGAACATCACGTTCATCGATGTCTTTGTCGCCAGTTGCAGATAGGGCTGCGTGGTGAGCAGTTGCGCTGTGGGCGTGGGCAGTACGATGTCGGCGTAGATGGGGCGGTGGTCCGACGCCTGCGTGTTGACCACCTGCGCATTGAGCGTCACCGCTGGTTCGCCCACATAGGGGCGGTAGTTGGCCCACTCGTCGTCGGCTCCCGGCCGCTTCACGTCGCCATAGCTCTTGTATGCGGCGATATAGTCCAGACAGGCTTGCGGAGAGTCTGCGGGCCACGACTTGGCGTTCTTGCTGCAGATATGGAAGTCTTTCTCCAGCTCGCCGATGAAAGTAGACCCTAGCTCGGCGTTCATGTCGCCGGCTATGATGAAGGGCTTGCGGCTCGTCCGTGCCATCTCTGTGATGATGGCGAGCGACGCCATGCGGTCTTCCTCGGTCAGCGACAGGTGGGTGGCGGCAAACACGTAGTCCTTGAACTCTGCCACGATGATGGCGCGTGCTTCCTCGCGTCCGGGCAGTGCCCTACGCTCTATCCGCAGCGGACGCTGTCGCGAGAGGATGCCTATGCCGTATCGGCCGCCGTCGAAGTCTATGGCCGCGGCATACGAGGCATAGTAGCGCATCGCGTCGGCTATCTCGCCCAGGGCATAGGTGTGACCCGTGCGGCGTGTCATGCTGTCCACCTCCTGCACCGCCACCACGTCGGCATTGATTTTCTCGAGCACCCGGGCTGTGCGCAGATAGTCCAGGCGCCCGTCCATACCCATACCGTGCTGTATGTTGTACGACGCCACCCTCTGCCGGTTTTTCCCGGTCGGGGTCTGTGCTTTGGTGGCTATGGTTGTAGACACAATGGTAGCGAGCAGCGCCAGTACGGCGCTTCTCATCAGGGCGAGGGTTGTGGTCTTCATCTCTTCGGTTGTCTGTGTAGTAAGTTATTTGTAGACTGCAAAGTTCGCAATAAATCGCAAAATGAGCAAGAGCAAAGCCATAAATCCTTTGTTTTTCATGACAAATCGTGGTTCCGCCTCCGTCTCTGCCGCCTTGTCGTCCGCCCGAGTGGGGGCTGTCTGTGTGCCCGTTGCCAGTGATAGTTGGCTGACGGGTAGTCCTGAACTCGCAAAAAATGTGAAAAACAGCCACGTTTTTCATAAAAAACACATCCGAGGCATTGCCCTTCACCCAACTTTCTCTACATTTGCAGCGAGTGTATTATGAATTATCGTGCAGCGCCAGCCCTTATGGCTGCTCTGCGGTGTAACTTAATTGTGTAGTATGAGAAAAACCAATGTTCTCCCAGCCGATGGCAAGTTGGGAATTATGCTTGTAGGTTGTGGCGCCGTGTCCACCACCTTCATGACAGGTGTGTTTATGACCCGCCGAGGTCTCGCCAAGCCCATAGGGTCGATGACCCAGTACGACCGGATACGCGTGGGACGCGGCTCCGACAGCCAGTATCTCCATTATTCAGACATCGTGCCGCTGGCGCAGCTCGACGACATCGTCTTCGGCACCTGGGATGTCTATCCCCAGAATGCCTTCCAGGCAGCCATGTATGCCCAGGTGCTCCAGGAGAAGGACATCCTGCCCGTGCGCGACGAGTTGGAGCAGGTGGTGCCCATGCCGGCAGCCTTTGACCGCAACTATGCCAAGCGGCTCGATGGCGACAATGTCAAGCCATGCCACACGCGATGGGAGATGGTCGAGGCGCTGCGTCAGGACATACGCGACTTCAAGCGCAAGCATGGCTGTGCGCGCATCGTGGTGCTCTGGGCGGCTTCCACCGAAATCTATGTGCCTGTCGACATGCAGGTGCATGGCACCCTCGAAGCCCTTGAGGCTGCCATGAAGGCCGACGACCGCCAGTACATCGCTCCCTCTATGTGCTACGCCTATGCAGCGCTGGCAGAGGGTGCCCCCTTCATCATGGGCGCCCCCAATACCACGGTCGACATACCCGCCATGTGGCAGCTGGCTGAGCAGACCCACATGCCCATTGCCGGCAAGGATTTCAAGACCGGACAGACGCTCGTCAAGAGTGGCTTTGCGCCTATCATCGGTACGCGCTGCCTCGGACTGAGTGGCTGGTTCTCGACCAACATCCTCGGCAACCGCGACGGACTGGTGCTCGACGAGCCCGCCAACTTCCACACCAAGGAGGTGAGCAAGCTCTCTACCCTCGAGACCATCCTCAAGCCCACCGACCAGCCCGACCTCTACGGACATGGCAACGACGAGGACACGCAGTATTATCACAAGGTGCGTATCAACTACTATCCGCCGCGCAATGACAACAAGGAGGGATGGGACAATATAGATATATTCGGATGGATGGGTTATCCCATGCAGATCAAGATCAACTTCCTCTGCCGCGACTCCATCCTCGCCGCTCCGCTGTTGCTCGACCTGGCGCTGCTGAGCGACCTCGCCGCCCGTGCCGGACGCTATGGCATCCAGCGCTTCCTGAGTTTCTTCCTCAAAGCGCCCATGCACGACTATACCCGTGGCGAAGAGCCCGTCAACAACCTCTACCAGCAGCACACCATGCTCAAGAACGCCATCCGGGAGATGGGTGGCTACGAGGCTGACGAAGAGCTCGACTAACCCACGCCCCTCTACATATTTCTATCCTGTAGACAGGACTCCCGAACAAACGGCAGCGCCCAGTGCGTTGCCGTTTGCTTTTGGGGATGAGGCTGTGGGGCGTTTGCAGCAAATGGCCATAGCGAATAGGATACAAAAAGATTTGTGGCTTTTCAGGGCTGTGCCCTTGGCAGTCGTGGGCGGCGACAAATATCTGCGAGAGCAAGTTCTCCGAGATTTGCTACCGCTCACAGCAGCGCCTGCCTGGCGGCAGCGGGTCAATCCCTCTGCATCTTTAGGGAATTCCCCCGCCACCTTTAGGGATTATGTCTCGGCTGCTGCGTGCAGATGTGCTAACTTTGCAGGCATAAGATAGATACAATCACATCCATAAACACATAGAGACCCATGAAGAGAAATGAATGGTTGGCGCTAATCGCCACAACACTGATGATGCTGGCAGTATGCCAGTCTGCACTCGCCAAGAACAGCAAGACCGTAGAGCGCGGGATGACCAAACAGCAGGTAGAGGCCATACTCGGCAAGCCCAAGTTGACCAGCTTCGATGCCTCGGGCGACCGATGGGAATACCGCAGCGGCGTATCGCTCTCGGGCAATGTACGTAGAACCCTCATAGGCTTTGACCTCAGCGGACGCGTAGTCTCCTACGACTCGCAGCTGGTGCCCGTCTATGAGAGCGGGGCGGCAGGCAGCCGCGAGCCCCGTCGCGGTGGCGAGGTGGGGTGCCCCATAGTGCCCGGCTACTACGACGCCAGCCTCGACGAATCCTCGTTTGGCATACTGCGGGGCAAGATACAGCGTGCGGGCTTTGACTCTACCAAGTACGACCTGATAGAGGTGGCGTGTCTGGGCTGCTGCTTCACCTGCCAGCAGACCGCCGAACTGATGAAGCTCTTCTCCTTCAGCGACGAGCGGCTCAAGGTGCTCGGACTGATGGCGTCGCGCATCGTGGATGTGCAGAACGCTGCCACCATCTACCGCCTCTTCACCTTCGACAGCGACAAGGACAAGGCTGCCGACATCATCAGCCGCAGCCGATAGACCGCCGATGGTGGCGTGGGTATCTGCAAAAAAAGATAAACAGTAGATAGAAATCAGGAGATTTGCCTTTGACTTAGGCAGCAAATGATTAACTTTGCAGTCGTATGCAGGATACCAATTACAAGCGTCTGCGCTCTTCATGGCTGCTGCTGTTGGTCTATGTGCCCATGCTGCTGGCCGTCACGCTGCACCGCCATGATGGCGTGCAGGAGGCCGATGCTGCCTTCTACTGTGAAGACTGCGCCCGCAATGTACATCACGACGGCCACCTGGTGGCTTTCCAGCCCGCCCTGCATGCCTGTGTGCTCTGCCAGTTGCAGAGTATACCCTATCTTCCACCACTCCTGCTCACGTGCGCGGTCATTGCCGTGCCGTTCTGCATGTTGCGCCGTGTGGCCGCAGCCCCCTGTATGCGCCGCGCCCACGCCGCCAGCCCAGCCCGAGCACCTCCTTATTATGTCTCTGGACTGTAACAGCCGTTGCAGCCATTTTTCCCCAGCCTTTCGTGGTCGTCTATAGCGGTCGCGGCGCATTGCCTTGCCTGTTGTCGGAGCCATCTCTGGCGGCGCCGCAAGCCCTGCTGCCGGTTCGTGACGGATGATACGTGGACGCGTGCCTTATGTTACGAACTCACGTGCCTTACGAAACGAGCCCACGTATCAAATGATACGAGCCGCTATCCATGACCACGGCGCCACCCCAGACCATCACAGATGATGACCACCGCAGCAGCGGCGGGGCACGACAGGCATGCCCGCGCCGTGGCGCAACGGTCGTCGATACACATAATAAGTAGAAACAAAATGAACACAATACAGACAACGATATGGCTGACCGCCCTGTGCGCGTCGGCCACAGCCCCGGCTATGGCTATAAACGAGCCGCAAGACACTACACGCCATCTGCCCCTGACCGAGACCACCGTGAAGCTCGGCGAGGTGGTGGTGACCGGGCTCACCGGCAGCCAGCGACTCAGCCAGTCGCCCGCTCCCGTAACCCTCATCTCGCCCCGCCAGCTGGCCATGCAGCCCGCCACCAACATCATCGACGCCATAGCCCGCCAGCCCGGCGTGGCGCAGATTACCACCGGCAGCGGTATCTCCAAACCGGTGATACGCGGACTGGGCTACAACCGCGTGGTGGTGGTCGACGACGGCATCAGGCAGGAAGGCCAGCAGTGGGGCGACGAGCACGGCGTGGAGACAGACCCTCACTCGGTACACTCGGTAGAGATACTCAAGGGGCCTGCCAGCCTCATGTACGGTTCTGACGCTATGGCGGGCGTCATCATCTTCCATCGCTCACCCGTGCCGATGGCTGGCGACATGAGCGCCAATGTCGCCACCGACTATCAGACCAACAGCGGGCTGCTGGACTACTCGCTCGACTTTGCCGGACACAAGGGGGCTATGGTGTGGGACACGCGCTACAGCGGCAAGATGGCCCATGCCTACAAGAACGCCTATGACGGCTATGTCTACGGATCGTCCCTGCGCGAGCAGTCGTTGAGCCAGTTGCTCGGATGCAACTACCGCCAGGGCCACACGCATCTCACGCTGAGCTACTATCACCTCACGCCCGGCATCGTGGAGGGCGAGCGCGACCCGCACACTGGCGCGCTGGAGGTGCCTCAAGGCTACGACCCCAAGAGCTATGGCAAGCCCATGCCGTATCAGCAGATACACCACTACAAGGCGGTGGCAGACAACTCATGGATGGTGGGCGAGGGCAACATAAGGCTGCTCCTGGGCTACCAGCACAACCGCCGGCAGGAGTTTGAGGACGAGGAGCATCCCCAGGAGTGTGGCCTCGACTTCATGCTCCATACCGTCAACTACGACCTGCACTACCTCTCGCCCGAGAGGGGCGGATGGAAATTCTCTACGGGCATCAACGGCATGTGGCAACGGTCGCTCAACCGGGGAGAGGAGTTTCTGATACCCGCCTACAGGCTCTTCGACTACGGCGTGTTTGCCACAGTGAGCCGGGAGATGGGCCGCATCAGTCTGAGTGGCGGCGTGAGAGTGGACCACCGTCATCTGCACAGCGACGCCCTCGCCGATGCTGAGGCCGACGGCGGTTGGCGCTTCAAGGAGCTCAGGCGCGGCTTCGACGGCGTGAGCAGCAGCGTGGGCATGGCCTATGAGGTGGCCGACGGACTGCAGCTCAAGCTCAATCTGGCACGTGGCTTCCGTGCGCCCAACATCAGCGAGCTCTCTGCCAACGGCGTGCACGAGGGCACGAGCCGATACGAGCTGGGCAACCAGGCGCTGAAGCCGGAGCAGAGTTGGCAGATGGACCTCGGCATGACCTATTCGTCGACGCTGGTGTCGGCAGAGGTGGCGCTGTTTGCCAATCGCATAGACCACTATGTATACAGCCAGCGTATGGCCGACGCTCAGCAGCGCCCCGTGGTCATCGACGGCACGCCTGTCTACCAGTTTAGCTCGGGCGACGCCCGCATCCTGGGCGGCGAGGTGAGTGTCGACGTGCACCCTGTGGAGCGCCTGCACATCGGCAACGCCTTCTCTTATGTCAACTCGGTGCAGCTGCACCAGCCAGTAGAATCGCGGTATCTGCCGTTTACCCCTGCGCCGCGCTGGAGAGTCGATGTGAGATACGAGTTGATATGCAATAGCCGCTGGGTAGACCATCTCTATGTCAAGGTCGAGGCCGACTGCAATCTGCGGCAGAACCACTGCTATACCGCCAACGACACCGAGACTCCCACACCGTCGTATACGCTGCTCAATCTCTATGCCGGCGCCGACATCAAGAGCCGTGGGCGGCGCATCTGCACCCTCGCCCTCGCGGGCGAGAACCTTACCGACCGTGTCTACCAGAGCCATCTGAGCCGGTTGAAGTATCTCGACACCAACCCCCAGACCGGGCGCCGCGGCGTCTACAATATGGGCCGCAACGTGTGTCTGAAACTCATGGTACCGATAGTCCTATAACCACCAAAAAAGCAGCGCCAGTGACGGCGCTGCTTTTTTTAGCTTTGGGAGTGATGGCTCCCGTGGTGAGGGTGACATTATTCGTAGCGTATGGCCTCGATGGGGTCGAGACGGGCTGCCTTCTTGGCGGGATACCAGCCGAAGAAAACGCCGGTGAGGGTGCATACGGCGAAGCTCATGATGATGCTCCACGGCTCTATCTGCGTGGCGATGTGGAGGAAGGTGTTGAGGCATAGCGAGAGGGTCACTCCCAGTATGACTCCGATGATGCCTCCTGTCACCGAAAGGAGTATGGCCTCGATGAGAAACTGGTTGAGGATGTCGATGCCTCGGGCGCCCACACTCATGCGGAGTCCTATCTCGCGGGTGCGCTCGGTGACCGAGACATACATGATGTTCATGATGCCGATGCCGCCCACGAGCAGCGAGATGCCGGCGACGCTGCCCAGGAGGATGGTGATGGTAGACATGGTGGAGTTCATCATGCTCGAGATTTCCTCCTGCGAGCGTATGTTGAAGTCGTCATCGTCGGCCTCGGTGGTGTCGGTGGCATCCTTGAGCTTGTGGTTGCGGCGCAGGATGTCGGTAATCTGGTTCTGGGCAGGCTCGGACGCCTCTTCGGTGATGGCCGAGCAGACGATGCCTCCGAGGTAGGTCTGGGCCATGATGCGCTTCATGACGGTGGTGTAGGGGGCAAGCACCAGGTCGTCCTGGTCCATTCCCATGCTGTTGTAGCCTTTCTTCTGCAGTACCCCAACGACGCGGAAGGGGATGCTGTTGAAGCGGACTACCTTGCCGATGGGGTCGCTGCCATCGGGGAAGAGGTAATCGACCACTGTCTGGCCGAGGATGCAGACCTTGGCTGACGCCTTGATATCGGCGTCGGTGAACATCTCACCGTCGGCGACCTTGAGCTGGCGTATACTGAGGTAGTCCTGATTGACGCCGTAGATGGAGCTTTGGGTATTGTTGTTGCCGTAAATCCACTGCCCCGCGCTGTTGACCGTGGGCGAGATGGCACTGATGTAGTTGCAGTCTTCCTTGATGCTCTCGTAGTCGGCCTGCTTGAGCGTCTCCATGGACGAGGCGTCCTGTCTCACGCCGCCCCTCATGTCGGCTCCGGGCGATATCATAATCATGTTGCTGCCCATCTCGGCGATGTTGGCCTTGATGCTGGCCTTGCTACCCTGACCTATGGCGAGCATGGTGATGACGGCGGCGATGCCGATGATGATGCCCAGGGCGGTGAGGAAGGAGCGCATCTTGTTGGCGCCTATGGCACGCAGGGCTATCTTGAATAGATTCTGATAATTCATATCCTTCTGTTTGGTTTGTGATGGTCTTGTTGTGGGTGAGTGTCACCTGGGGGCTACTCGTCGGTGGACACAGGCAGCGCAGCCAGCCCCTCGGCGGCAGAGAGTATGTGCTCGTTGGGGGTGTCGCTGATGATGTGGCCGTCGCGCAGCTCGATGTTGCGGCTCGAGTAGCGGGCGATGTCGGGGTTGTGGGTCACGAAGATGATGGTTCGCCCCTCGGCGTAGAGCTTCTGGAAGAGCACGAGTATCTCGAAGCTGGTGCGCGTGTCGAGGTTGCCCGTGGCTTCGTCGGCGAGGATTACGGCGGGGTTGTTGACCAGCGCGCGGGCTATGGCTACGCGCTGCATCTGTCCGCCCGACATCTGGTTGCTCTTGTGGTAGAGCCGCTCGCCCAGTCCTACGGCCTCGAGTGCGGCGATGGCACGCTCCTTGCGCTCGTCGGCACCCACGGCGGGGTTGTACATGAGCGGCAGCTCGACATTCTCCACGCTGGTGGTCTTGGGGAGCAGGTTGTAGTTCTGGAAGATGAACCCTATCTTGCGGTTGCGCAGAATGGCGCGGTCGTTGCGGCTCATGGTGCGCACGCTCACACCGTCGAGGTAGTATTCGCCGCTCGACGGCGTGTCGAGGCAGCCAAGCTGGTTGAGCAGGGTGGACTTGCCCGAGCCCGACTTGCCCATGATGGTGACAAATTCGCCCTCGTATATCTTGAAGCTCACTCCCTTGAGGGCGTGCACGGTCTCGTCGCCCACCTGGAAGTCGCGGCGCACGTGGTCGAGCTCTATCACGACTCGGCGGTTGTCGTTGTTGGTTGTATCAGCCATAATAGTCCTTTCTGTATATGGTTATCCTGTCCTTGGCTTACTTCTTCTTTCTTGGGCCGGGGCCTGAGATGAGTCCCTGGCTCTGCTGCGGAGCCTCGTCGGCATCGGGGGTGTTGACCACAATCTCGGTCACAATCCTGTCGCCCTGCTTCAGACCCTTGGTGATTTCGGTGTTCATGCCGTCGGTCTGGCCGATGGTGACGGGGTGGGCGGTGAGCACCTTGTCGCTGAGCGTCCATACCTTGTTCTTGCCCTTGCAGTCGACAATCTTCATGTCCTTGCCCACGGTCTCCTTGGTGGGAGTGAAGCGGAGAGCCTTGTTGGGCACAGCGAGAACTCCGGCGCGCTCCTGGGTGAAGATGGTGACGTTGGCGGTGAGTCCGGGCTTGAGCTTGAGGTCGGCGTTGGGGGCAGAGATGACCACCTCGTAGGTCACCACATTGTTGGTGGTGGTAGGCTCGAGTCTCACCTGCTTGACCTCGCCCTCGAAGGTATCGTCGGGGTAGGCGTCGACGGTGAAGGTGACGCGGTCGCCCTCCTTGACGCCGCCTATGTCGGCCTCATCGACATTGGCTACCACCTGCATATTGGTAAGGTCCTTGGCGATGGTGAAGAGCTCGGGGGTGTTGAAGCTGGCAGCCACGGTCTGGCCTTCCTCCACGCTCTTGGAAATCACGGTGCCGTCGATGGGCGAGGTGATGGTGGCGTAACCCAGATTGGTCTGCGCTCTCTGTACGCTCTCTCTCGACGAGGCTGTCTGCTCCTTGGCCTGACGGTAGGTGAGCATTGCGTTCTCGTACTCATCGGCGCTCACCAGTCCCTTCTTGAAGAGCGTCTGGTAGCGTTCCATGTTGGCGGTCTGGTACTTGAGGGTGCTCTGGGCACTGGCGAGGTTGGCTTTGGCGATGTTGAGTTCGCTCATGAGATTGGTCTTGTCGAGCTCGGCAATCACCTGTCCCTTCTTGACCTGGGTATTGTAGTCTACATAGAGCTTGCTGACGATGCCGCTCACCTGCGTACCCACGGTGACAGAGGTTACGGCCTCGATGGTGCCCGTGGCGGTCACGCTGTTCTGCAGCGTCTTCAGCGCCACTTGGTCTTGCTTGAAGTTGATTTCCTCCTTCTCTTTGCCGCCGGAGAGTGCCCAGGCAGCAATGCTGATGACTGCCACCACGATGACGGCAATCCAGATTTTGCTGATTCTCAGTTTCTTCATAATCGTGTATGTCTATTTTTTGTTGTGCGTTGTGATGTCAATAAGCGTTGGCAAGACGGCTCTAAAGGCGTCCGTCTCTGTAGAACTTGAGCATATTGACGTTGAGGATGGTGAGATATTTGGCCTGGAGCTCGTTCTGCTTGGCCATGAGCAGATTGTCTTTGCCGGTGCGCAGCTCGACGATGTTCTTGAGGCCCAGCCTGAACTGCTCGCTCAACAGGTTGTAGCTGGTCTGGGCGCTCTCGCTGCTGGCTTTGGCTGCCTTGTATTGGCTCTGGTTGGTTGACGCCTGTAACCAGTAGTTCTCGATGGTCGAATAGAGTGAAGTCTGCTCGTTTTTGAGGTCAAGCTGGATGCTCTCGCGCTGTATAATCGCCTTGTTGACCTGTGTCTTGGTGGTGCGGTTCTCGAAGAGTGGGATGCTGATGCCTATGCCGGCGCCCATGTTGAAGTTGGTCTTCAGCTGGCGGGCCAGGGCGTTGTCGTTCATCGATGTGTTGTTGGTTGAGATGCCTGCGTTGGCGCTGATGGTGGGCAGCTTGCCAGCCTTGCAATCTTGATGCTCAGCTCGTTTTGTGCCAGCTGGTTCTGGTATGTCTTAAACTCGGGGCGGTTGTCGAGAGCGGCGGCGTAGACGCCGTTGAGCGCAGGGATGGCGTCGAGCGCCATGTCGTCGGTAGTGGTGGGGGTGGCGATGTCGAATTCCTCGTCGCTGGTAATCTGCAGGAGTTCCTTGAGCTGGCGCTTGAAGTTCTTCACGTTGCTCTGCGCCTGCACCACGTTGTACTCGTCCTGCGCGCGCTGGGCAGTGAGCTGGGCGAGGTCGGCTTGGCTCATCTTGCCGATGCTCACCATCTCCTTGCCGCGCTCTTCGTTCTGTCTGCTCGAGGCACAGCTCTCCTCGTTTACCCTGACGGCTTCGGTAGAATAGAGTATCTGCACATAGAGTTGGGCTATCTGTTCCTGCAACTTCAGTGCCTGCGTGGCTGAGTCGAGTTGGGCTGCCTCTGTAGCGAGCTTGTTGAGCTTGACTTGATTATGATTTTTGTTGCCGTTCCAGAGGGTGTAGTTGCCCGAGACCGAGTAAGTGCCGTTGTAGTAGACCTTGTCGACGCTGGCTCTGGAGAAACCGTCGCCGCTGATACCGCTGGCCATCCAGGGTGTGTAGTTGACGTTGTGGCTGGTACTGGCGCTGAGCGAGGGGAGCAGCGCGGCTTTGGACTGGAGATAGTCCTCGTTGGCGCTGGCCTTGGCGAGCCGCGTCTTCTGAAGCGCGATGTTGTTGGCAAGGGCATAGTCGATGCAGTCCTTGAGCGTCCACTCTTTAGCGTGGGTCACCGCAGGCGCCGTCACAAGGAGCAACGCCACCATGAATAGTTTGAAGTTCCTGTTCATAATCATCTTGTTGTTTCTTTTTACCTTTATTTTGGATGGTTTTGTCAGTATAATGATGTTTTTGATGGACAAAAGATTATTGTCAGACATGATTATTAACAACTTTTGTGATTACTGTGCCCGAGAGTAACTATCCAGCGTTAGGACCATGGCAAGTCTTCAAGCCCCGAATAAGGCTTGAATGGTGTTTTGTCGTGTTTCTTTGCTGTTTCGATAATTGAATGTAATTCGAGAAAAGCGTCTGCTCCTAAACCGATGCGGAATGTACAGGAGTTTTTCAGTTTGATTTTCAACTTGCGTATTCCGTGTTCACTTCCGTTATTCCCTGATGGTATTAGTGGGTCTTCAAGAAAGTTGAAGATGTGGTCACGGCACTTTATCAATCCCTTTTTGAATGTCTCAAACTTTTTGCCGAGGTTGCCGATATTTATTTTAAGCAGATAGTCCAAACGTTCTGTCCACGATGCCTTGGGGATTATTGCGGAAGGGTTCGAGTTCCTTTCATGTATGGCTTTACGGAACAAGTCGACTATCTTGTCTGACCAAATTTTATTAGTTATGTTTTTGTTAATCAGCTCGCTTATTTTCAAACGATTATGTGATTATTGATAATATGTTGATTTTTTAACACAAAATATTTGCTCATTATCAGAAAAATCCATTAAATTTGCGACATATCATAAGCTCATTGATAACATCACCATTGTCAAACCCCTAAAAAAGAAAAGCATGAAAAAGTTTATTCTTTACAGCATTCCATTCTTTTTTATTAATGTGATGCTTTTGTTTTCCTGTAGCGAGAACGCTAACGATATGCTAACAACTGCCAAGGCCTCGTCTGTCACCACCTATGTAGAGGAGAACGTATCGCTCGATTATACCGAATTGGGCAAACTCCCCGAAGTATAATAATTATTGGAAATACCCTGTTAGTGATTATTCGACTTGTGATTTATACGAACAATTTATAAAAAACAAACCTCAATGCTGATAATTATGAAAAGAATTACGATTTTGATAAGCATGTTGCTGATGGCACTATGCTGGGCTTATGGGCAGAATCATGTCCCTGGTTATATGCCACATACTAAGCGTGGAGAATTGCCGCCCGCATGGATTAAGAACAAGGTGACCGATGCACAGTATGACTCGTTGGCTATGCTGTCTAAGTATTATTGGGTGAATTATGACTACTTCAAGCAACGCAATCTTACAAAGGAACGCATCAGCACCTATGTAAGCGGCATAAAGAGATTGCTATCTGAAGAGAACTTGAAGCAGATAAAGCAACTGAAGGACGCCCCCAACTATTACGATTCTTATCCTGAGACTGCGTTTCTAAAGCCCTTTATGGTGTCGCCCAATGCCGATGGATCTAAGCAGATGAAGTATATCGTCTATTCGGAAATAGATGGTTATGATGCCCATGTGATGGTCGAGGTTCGGGTAAATAAAAACAAGAATGGCAATATTGTTTTCTCGAATTTCAGGTTGATTCCTTATAGTGTATCTGGACTAAAGGTGGAGATTGATAATATGAATTTCAAATCAGAGAACCGTCCAAGTTACCCAATAGTATATGAAGGAGTCTATGATATGCAGTCGCTTGTGTCCGCATTTAGTATATGTGGCTTGCTCAAGTATGAAGATGCCAAGGGATATAATCATACCGAACTGGCGCAGCGGTCATTCTATCTGTTAACCGAGTAATTGGCAGATAATTTGGATAAAACGAGGAGAGCCATCCGCCTCAGCCTATAGGTTGAACGGATGGCTCTCCTTTTGGTGTATGCAGCACCATGATGGTGCCATGTGTTGCTTGCGAGTCTTTTTTACTTGCCCTTAGATACCAGCTCTACGGTGTCGCGTGCTATAACGATTTCCTCGTCGGTAGGAATCATAACCACCTTGACCTTGGAGTCGTCGGCAGAGAGAACCTGCTCGACGCCGCGGCAGTGGTTGCGCTCCTTGTCCATCTTGACGCCAAGGTACTCCAGGCCAGAGCAAGAGTCCCAGCGCACACCTTCCTGGTTCTCGCCGACGCCGGCGGTCCACACGATGATGTCGACGCCATTCATGGCAGCAGCGTAGGCACCGATGTACTTCTTGATGCGATAGTTGTACATCTGGAGGGCCAGGTGGGCACGCTCGTCGCCAGCCTTGTCGGCAGCCTCTACCTCGCGCATGTCAGAGCTGAGTCCGGTGATGCCGGCCACGCCACTCTCCTTGTTCAGGAACTCTGCCATCTCCTGGGGAGTCTTGCCCAGCTTCTCCATGAGATAGGTTACGGCAGAGGGGTCGATGTCGCCCGAGCGCGAACCCATCATCACACCAGCCAATGGGGTCAGACCCATAGAGGTGTCGATTACCTTGCCATACTGAACGGCTGCAATCGAGGCGCCGTTGCCGATGTGGCAGGTGATGATACGCTGCTTCTTGATATCCACACCCAGGTATTCGCACACGCGCTGAGAGACATAGCGATGGCTGGTTCCGTGGAAGCCATAGCGGCGCACGTGGTACTT
This sequence comes from Prevotella sp. P5-108, assembly GCF_002251385.1. Classification (GTDB taxonomy): domain Bacteria; phylum Bacteroidota; class Bacteroidia; order Bacteroidales; family Bacteroidaceae; genus Prevotella. The sequence continues at coordinate 132,387 of NZ_NPJJ01000008.1, read as the reverse complement.
CTCGTACAGCTCGTAGGGCACGGCGTAGAGATAAGCGTAGGCGGGCATAGTCGAATGGAAGGCGTTGTCGAAGACAGTCACCTGGGGAGTATGGGGCATGAGTGCGTCGACGGCACGGATGCCACGCAGATGGCCTGCATTGTGAACGGGAGCCAGGTCGCAGAGGCTCTCGATACCGTCCTCTACTTCCTTGGTTACGATGCAGCTCTTCTCAAAGAGGTCGCCACCCTGCACGATGCGGTGACCTACAGCGTCAATCTGGTCGAGGCTCTTCAGCGCACCATACTTGGGGTCGAGCAGCAGGCTGAATACAAACTTCACGCCTTCCTTGTGGTCGGGCATGTCGTGCATTACCTTTTCCTTGCTGCCGTCTTTGAGTGTCACTTTCACGAAGGCGTTGTCCAAGCCTATACGCTCGGCGCCACCCTGTGCCAGCACGCTCTCGTCGTCCATATTGTACAGCTTGTACTTGATGGAGCTGCTGCCACAGTTCAATACTAATACTATCATTGTCTGTTTCTTGTTTTAACGGTTATGCTTTCTTGGCGTCCTGTGCCTGGCAGGCGGTGATGGCGACCATGTAGTAGATGTCGTCGACCGAGCAGCCGCGGCTGAGGTCATTGACGGGGCGTGCGATACCCTGGAGGATGGGGCCGATGGCGATGGCTCCGCCCAGACGCTGTACCAGCTTGTAGCCGATGTTGCCTACCTCGAGGTTGGGCACTACCAGCACGTTGGCCTTGCCGGCGATGTCAGAATCCTTGGCCTTCTTCTCTGCCACAGCGGGCACGAGGGCGGCGTCGGCCTGCAGCTCGCCGTCTACCTTGAGTTCAGGATATTTGTCGTGGGCTATCTGTGTGGCCTCAATCACCTTGTCTATGATGTAGACGCTCTTGCCGGTAGCCTTGTCCTTGGCATCCTTGGCGCTGCCCTTGGTCGAGAAGCTCAGCATAGCCACGCGGGGCTCTTCGATGCCAGCCACGCTGTGGGCGGTCTGGGCTGTGGTGTAGGCTATCTGGGCCAGCTGGTCGGCAGTGGGGTTGGGGGTTACAGCCACGTCGCCCATGACTACTACGCCGTCCTTGCCATACTGCTTCTGGTCAGTGATGAGCAGCATAGCGCCACTCACGCATGAGATGCCGGGAGCGCACTTGATTATCTGCAGAGCTGGACGCAGTGTGTCGCCAGTGGTACTCAGTGCGCCGGAAATCTGACCGTCGGCGCCGTTGGTCTTGATGATCATACAACCGAGGTACAGGTTGTTCTTCACCAGTTCGCGAGCCTGCTCGATAGTCATGCCTTTGCTCTTGCGGAGTTCGGCGAGCAGAGCGGCGTATTCCTCGCTCTTGGGATTGTCAGATGGATTCACAATCGTAGCCTTGTCGATATTCTCCAAGCCCCACTCTTTGGCGAGCTTGTGGATGTTGGCAGGGTTGCCGATGAGAATGATGTCTGCGATGTCGTCAGCCAATACCTTGTCGGCTGCCTTAAGAGTGCGTTCCTCTTCAGCTTCAGGAAGCACGATGCGCTGCTTGTCTGCTTTGGCGCGCGCTACAATCTGTTGTAATAAATCCATAGTAATTCTATATCTATTCTTAACTTAGTTCCTTATGGTTTTAGCGGTTCACGTTAAGCCGCTGCAAAAGTAGTAATTTTTTTTGATAATCACCCCTTTGCACGCATCTATTTTTTCTTTGTCTCTGCCCTCAGCTTATCAGCTGTTGGGCGAGGATACTCTCGAGTTCCTCGGCAGAGAGTCTCAGTCTGAAAGTACCGCGGATGGCCACGGCTATGCGGCCCGTCTCTTCGCTCACCACGATGGCTATGGCGTCAGAGCTCTGGGAGATGCCCATGGCGGCGCGATGGCGCAGACCAAGTTCCTTGGGGATGTCCATGTCGTGGCTCACAGGCAGGATGCAGCCCGCAGCCTGGATGCGGCGGTGGGCGATAATCATGGCACCGTCGTGCAGCGGCGAGTTCTTGAAGAAGATGTTTTCGATGAGCCGCTGGTTGATGTTGGCATTGATTACATCGCCCGTCTCCATGATATCGGTCAGCGGGGTGGTGCGCTCGATGACGATAAGTGCGCCCACCTTGCCGCGCGACAGGTTCATGCATGCCATCACGATGGGCATGATGGCCTCCTTGTCCTCATCCTCCTTCTTGGTGGCGGTGTAGAACAGGCGGAAGATGTTTTTGAACCGCTGATGGGCGCCCAGACTGTACAGAAACTTGCGTATCTCTTCCTGGAAGAGGATGAGCAGGGCCAGTACACCCACGCTTACCAGTTTGTCCATGATGGCTCCCAGCAGACGCATCTCGAGTACATGGGTCACGAAGAGCCACAACACCACAAACACCATGATGCCGATGAACACATTGAGCGACCGGCTTTCCTTCATCAGCCGGTAGATGTTGTAGAGCAACAGCGCCACCAGCAGGATGTCGATTATGTCTTTTATGCCAAAATCAAAAAACACGTTATATAACTTCTTTGGTTAGTGATTGCTTCATTTTCTCTACCACCGCCACGGTCTGTACTGCCTCTGCCACATCGTGGACGCGCAGTATCGAGGCGCCGTGTTCCACCGCCAGTGCGTGGAGGGCTGTGGTGCCGGGCAGAGATGTGGCGGGAGTGCCCCCGATGAGCTTCCATATCATCGACTTGCGCGATATGCCCACCAGAACGGGCAGATGGAGTGCCTGCAGTTCGGCCATGCCGGCCATGAGCTCATAGTTCTGCTCGAGGGTCTTGCCGAAGCCAAATCCTGGGTCGAGTATGATGTCCTTGGCGCCGCGGTCGCGCAGCTGCTGTATCTCTCCGGCAAAGGCTTTCATCATCTCCCTCAGCGTGGGCTTGACCGACATGAGAATGTAGGGGCACTTCAGTTCGCCCACTATGTCAAACATGCTTTCCGCTTCGTGTATCGGCGTGTTGACGATGCCCGTCAGACCGCCTTCGCTCACATCGTTGATGATGTCGGCACCCCAGTCGTTGATGCACCGACGGGCGAGTGCCGGACGGTAGGTGTCTACCGAGACCACGGCATCGGGCACCTCGCGGCGCACGATGTCGAGAGCCCAGCGCAATCGCCGTCCCTCTTCCTCTTCGCTCACTTCACAGGCACCCGGACGGGTCGAGAAGGCTCCGATGTCTATCATGCTGCCGCCCTGGGTCAGTATCTCCTCTGCGCGCATAGCTATCTCGCGCTCGGTCTGCTTGCGGCTGCCCTCGTAGAAACTGTCGGGCGTCACATTGATTATTCCCATGACCTGCGGATGCGAAAGGTCCATAAGGCGTCCACGTATATTCAGCGTATATTCCATGTTATCTTAATATGTTACAAAGGTAGTGCAAGTCGAAGACAATGCAAAGAAAAAACAAATGTTTTTTCTAATTTGCATTGTTGAGGCGACGCCTACCTTATCTATAGATAGCGCCAGCGGAGGCTCACGCAGAGTCGCCTCGATGATATAGGGGATTGCCCGCCAGCCCTTAATGACAGTCCTTGAGCAGAAAGGCCATATAGAGCGGCAGGATGAGAGTCTGCGGAGCTGTGCCAATGTTCACATCACCCAGTTTGATGACACTCGATACATGATACTTGTCGGGGTTGCCAAGGATGGTCTTGGCGCTTTTGATGTTGCCGTTATTGGCTTTAACTTCTACCAGCGTACATTCGTCGTTGTATCTTGTAACGAAGTCAATCTCCAGGCCCGAATCCTTGCGGAAATAATAGAGCTTGCGATTCATTTTGCCGAAGATGTCGGCCACGAGATTTTCGAAGATGGCACCCTTGTATCCATAGAGATTGCCTCTCAGGATGTCGGCCGCAGTGCCCTGTTCGAGCATGCTGATGAAAAGGCCCGTGTCTGCCATATACACCTTGAACTGGTCGGTGATGGCGTTGCCGTCAAGGGGGAGCTCGGGTGTTGAGAGGTTGTAGCAGCGACGTATGATGCCGGCATCTTCAATCCATTGAAGACTGCCCTGATAGTTGCGGCCTCTGCCGCCAGGCCTCACGGTGGTGTAGGCGAACTTCTTGTTCTCCTTGCTCAACTGACGTGGTATCGACTCGAAACATTCCCGTATGCGTGGCTTGTCTTCCTGGGGTGCGTATTTCTGCATATCGACTTTGTATTCATCAACGATGGCTTGCTGCATATGCAGAACGGACTGCATGTTGTGGGTCTCCATAAACACGCTCACCGCTCTTGGCATTCCGCCGACAATGCAATACTGCAGCAGCAACTGTCGCATCCTCTCGTGGACAGCTTCCTGCACAGGAGTCCTTTGGTCCAGACAGCGTTGCAGATAGCCGATGGTCATATCGTTGATGCCATTGGCCCAAAGCCATTCCTCGAAATCCATAGGATACATGTCGATGATGGTCTCATAACCCACGGGGATAGGGCCTTCGGTCAACTCGCTGGTATGGTAACCGCTGACACCCAGTAGCGAACCAGTGCCGATGACATCGTATCTGCCGTCGGTCTTGAAGAATTTCAAGGCAGTGCGCGCACGTGGGCACTCCTGTATCTCGTCAAAGATGATGCAGGTCTTGCCAGGCACGAAGTTGCAATCGGGGATTAGGGTGGAAAGCGTCATACAGAGGATGTCGATGTCCAGACCACCCCCAAACACAGCCTTGTATTCCGGGTGTTGGAAGAAGTCGAGATAGACCACATGCTCATAGTTTTTGTGGGCAAAATCGAGCACTGAGTATGTCTTTCCACACTGGCGACATCCCTTAATGATGAGGGGCATCTTGTGCTCATCGTTCTTCCATTCTTTGAGATACTTCTCGATTTTCCGTTGAAACATTTGGCTCTTAGCGAATTAGTGGTTGTTGGTATTGTGACCGCGCACATTTTTCAAGGGACTTTTCTTGAAACCGCGCACATTTTCCAAGGGACTTTTTATGGATCTGCGCACATTTTTCAAGGGACTTTCCGCTGCAAAGATAAGACAAATTGGCGAAAAAGCAAAGAAAAATGGAGAAAAGACGGCCCGCCTGGGCAAAATAGTTACGCTCTCTGCCCTTATCGCTGTAGTCTGCCAAAGCAGAGTGTGGCTTTCGCCATGTGCTCCAGTGGTCTCTGCGACCAGTCTGAGGGCTCTTGCAGGCAACGCCATTTATGCTGTTTCCACCGAGTAGCCCGCAACCCACTGCATATCAGCCCGTCGGCGGCGTGGTGACCATCGTGACGGGCTCGTATCATATGAACCGTGGGCTCGTGGCATTTGAACCGTGGGCTCGTGACGTAAGATACGTGCCCACGTGCCTATTGGTACGAGCCAGCCATCGTCATCGCGGTGCCAGCAGCTGTCCTTGCGATATGGGCGAGGGTCTCTCTGCGCTCCAGCGGACTAACGGTATAAACGGCGAAGAGGCTGTCAGACTCTCTCGGGGAGATGGGTCTGGCAGCCTCTTCTATGGTTTAGGCTCTATAGGGAGCTGTAGGCTTACTTGGCAGCCTGCACCACGGGGATGCGGAACAGCTCGCTCCAGTTGTCGCTGTCTACGATTACCACGTCGAGCTTGCGCTCGGCGCCAGTGGTGTTAGAGGTAGCGCTGATGCGGAGTGCATCGAGGTTACCACCGGCTGTGAGCCATGCTGCGTCGCCTTCAACCTCGGTGTCAGTGCCTGCCTTGCATACCAGTGTCACGTAGCCGCCGTCGGTGGTCACGTAGAATGTCTTGATGTGCTCGGTGGTGTCGTCCTTGTCAAAGGTGGCTGCGAAGTTGAGGGTGGTCTTGTTGGCGAAAGCCTTGGTCTTGTTCTCGTCGGAGAAGAGCTTGAACATGGTGGCTCCGTTCATGGTCATCTGGTTGACGGTGATGTCTACAGACTGGTCGCCGGCAGTGATGGTGATGGTACCTGCGAGCATCTCGCTCATGCTGGGCTGGAGGTAGAACTCCATCTCCTCGCCGCTCTTGCCGCGGGCCTTGGTGATGACGAAGTCGGCGTCATCGCCCATCATGGCTGTTGCTGTGGCGTGCCAGCGGCTGGCGTTGGTGGTCACCTTGACCTTGACTACGGCCTTGTCGTTCTGGCCCATGTATGAATACATGCCGCTATACTCCTGCAACTGCTCTGACTCGATGCTGAGGGTCACGTTCTGGGGGTTGGCGCCCGCCTGTGTGACTGAGAACTCGAGTACTGATGAGCCTGCGAGCAGCTTGAATTTGGCAACGCGGTCGGCAGTAGATGTGTTGGCACCGGCGGTAACAGCTATCTCAGAGGTGCTCTTTACCGTGGCGATACACCATGACTGCTCGGTGACTTTCTGGATAGAGAGGTCGGTCAGCGGAGCGTCTGTCTGTATCTTGATAATCTGCTCGCTGAGTGCGGCGGGGTCTACGTCGAGGGCTGCATCGCTCTCGTTGACCAGGCTCACATTGTAGGTGGGTGCTGGTGCGGGGTTGTCACTACTCGAGCATCCGCTCATTGCCATAGATATGGTCAGTGCTACGACTGCCACTCTCAAATAATTCATAAACTTCTTCATCTTTGTTTCCTATTTAATGATTTATATTGGGTTGTTAACTCATTTACTTCTTGAAGAGCTTGTTGAGCACCGTAACCTGGTACTCGTAGAAGGCGCGTGTACGTGCGTCGCCGCTACCCATTCTCGACTTGTAGAGATTGTGTATCTTCTTGAGGGCAGCGGTGATGAGAGGACGGCCCACGCCGGCAGAGAGCTTGGAGCCGCTCATGTTGTGGCGGGCATAGGATACCTCGTCGCTGCTGACGGCACAACCGGCGTTGCAGAAGCTGTGAGAGTCGGCTGTGGCCTGGGCCATAAACTCGCTGAGTGCAAGCTCGGGGTCCTTCTCGGCAAGGCCTCTGCCACCAAGGGGTGACTCCTTGGACATTGAGGGGTCGAGGTTTGAGAATTTGCTCAATGCCAGGACTACTGTAGTCTGCAAGTTCATGTCCTCCTGGGTAAGATTCTTGCCCTGGATGGAGTTGCGGAAGACGATACCATAAGCATCGTTGAGATAACCGTCAAGGGTATAGAGTCCCTTCTGGCCTGAACGCTCGCCCTCGTAGATGCCTCCCATCGCTCCGGGGCTGTATATCTTGGCTGCAATGGTCGACTGGAAGTTGTCAAACGAGTTGGAATCGATGCCCAACACACGCATAATTTCTTTGGGGAGCATGATGTCGCTGCAGTGGAGGGCCTGGTTTACGAGCCACTCCATCGCTGCCTTCTGCTTGGCCTTGGGAATGTATGCCTTGGCATACTCCTTGCTGCCGTCCTGAACCAGGTCGGTATATTCTACACCGCCGAGGTAGGGCATCACATGGGTGAGGTAGCGCATGTACTGGCTAAGACAAGCCTTGTACATCTCCTGGATTTCCTCGTAGTCGTCGTTCTTGACGCCGAGCCACTGGGGTATGTTGGCGATAATCTTCTTGAGGTTCTTGATACCATAGTCGTTGGCCTTCATGTGGTCGTCGCCGAGGTCTTCCATCTGGTCGGTGGGGTCGACGGTGAGGAACAGCTGCTGGGCACCGAACTTATACATGGGGTCGCCCTTCTTGGCCTCGATGATGGCGTTGAGATACTTGTACTCGTCTTCGGGAGTCTTGGTGTCCTTGAAGAGACGGTAGCCCCAGTTGATGGCGTGTATATCGTATACACCGATGATTGGGGGAACCATGCGCACACCGCGCTCGAGGTCGCCGGGCTGTGCCACGTAGTTGTTGCGGGCGTAGTCCATGATACTGGGCGTGGTGCCATACTTCTGGGTGAACGAGGGGCTGCGCAGTGAGTCGACGGGGAAGGCGTAGCTGGCGCCCATGTTGTGCATCAGACCCAGGGTGTGGCCCACCTCGTGAGAGGTGACATAGCGCAGCGACTCAGACATCACGTCGTCGTCGAAGGTAGACTTGCGCACGCGGGCATCGACGGCTGCGGTCTGGGCAAAGCGCCACTCATGAACGAGGGCGATGACATTGTGATACCACATCACCTCGCCCACCAGGATTTCTCCGGTGCGGGGGTCTACGTAGCTTGGTCCGGCGGCGTTGGCAGTACCGGTGGCCATGTAGCGGATACAGTTATAGCGGATATCGTCGGGGTCGAAGTTGGGGTCGTCGGTGGGGTAGTCCTTGGCGACCATCACGTTCTTGAAGCCGGCAGCTTCAAAGGCCTGGTTCCAGTCTTCGATACCAGCCTTGATGGCTCCTCTCCACTTCTCGGGGAAGGCAGAGTCTACATAGTACACTATCTGCTTCTTGGGCTCAACCAGCTCGCCGTTGTAGTACTTCTGCAGGTCTTCGTCCTTGGGCTCCACGCGCCAGCGGTGGATGAACTCCTTGGGGTCGATGTAGTCCTTGTTGGACGAATAGGTGTAGAACTTGGTGCTGAAATATCCCACGCGGCTGTCCTGATAGCGCATCTTCATGGGCTCCTTGGGCAGAGCCACGATAGAGCGGCGCATCTGCACGGTGTAGGCTCCCGACTCGGCGTTGTAGTTCAGTCGGCTGGTAATCTCAAGGTTCTTTTCAAAGCTCTTTACTCCCATCAGCTTGGAGGCAGATGCGTCGAACGAGGCCGACTTGGTAGAGCGTGTGTTGACACTCTGGCGGATGGGGGTGATGCACTTCTCGTTGGATACAAAGAACGATGTCATGTCGATGAGCAGTGTATCCTTGCGCGAAGCCTTTATCTTGAAGGTCTTCATAATGGGGTGTACGAAGTTGCGGTTGAATGCCTTCTCAATGGGGTCTCCGGGCACTACGCGCTCGTAGTTCTGGTAAGAGTGCATGTATACGTTGGCCGTGTCGGCAGAGAGCGAGAACATGAAGGGAGTCCCCACCATTTCGCCGGCATTGAAGTTGGCGTTCTCGCTGGTGCTTACCATGCGGTTGGCCATCAGGTAGAGCACATCGAGGTTGCTCTTGGTAACCTGCAGCAGCAGCTCGCCCTTCTTGTTGACATAGGCTGTGAACATACCGTGGTAGGCGGTAGCGCCGTTGATGGCCTTGTCAAACTTGTCGGTCTTCTTGGCAGATGACGAGGCTTCGGTAGCTGCTTTCTTCTTTTTCTTGAAAATGCTCATTTCTACATTGGCAGCAGCGTCGGCAGTAATCGCAAGAGCCATCGTGGCTAACAATAATGATTTGATCTTCATCATAATTTAGTTGATTATAGTATAGTTTATATTAAAAATTCTTGTAACTGATATTGACTATCTCGGGGAAGCCCTTCCACACGTGCTTCTGGCTGACCTTAATCTTGTCAGCGGTATCGGTGACGGCAAACTTGTAGAACTTGCCGCCGCGCTGGTTGCTGGCGCCGTCGCTATAGGTGGCCACATAGAAGCAGTCGTTCTGCTTCTCGTCGGTCACGATATCGTTGAAGATGGCGGTAGCCGTGCCGTCGAACGTGCAGAGCAGCACGGGGTCCTTGCCGTTGCGGAAGTTGTAGCCGTAGAGGTGGTTGCCCTCGGCGTAGATGAGGTAGCCCTGCTTGGTGGTGAGGCTGAAGAGGCGTGCCTGGTAGAAGCCGGGAGCCGTGAGGGGTATCTCGTAGCGTTTGCCCTTGGTGGCCACACCGCTCTGGCGGGTGATGGTGTAGGTGTAGATATAACGCTTGCCGCCGATGGGGTCGTAGAGGATGGTGGCGGTCTGTCCGCCGCTGTAGAGCGAATTGACATTGGCCACAAAGGTGAGTCCGCCTGTGGTGAAGTCCTTCTTGGTGTCCCAGCTGAAGGGCTCGTCGGTGTCAGAGTCGGCGAGGTTGTTCATTGAGGTACCCATGGCGCGGAGGTTGCAGAACACGCGGTCGCGCGAGTTGTACACGACATACTGCTCGATGGCAGCCGCCGAGTTGTCCTCACCCGTGTGGTTGCAGGCGATGCCTGGCGCGGGGGTGAAGTAGTCGTAGCCGTTGCTCTGGAGATAGTAGCTCACCGGCGTACCAAACTCTCCCTCGTTGAGGCTGTTCAGCGCGTAGGCATACTTGTCGGCAAGGAAGAGTGCAGGCTTGTTGCTAATCTTCTGGATGTCGTGCATCACGATGGAATGGCGGTAGCCCTTGATGTCGGGGTCAAAGATGGTCAGCTCCTGTGGGTTGTCCAGGTCTTCGCGACCATAGCGGTAGGTGCCGTTTTCGGTGCAGACATACACCTGGTTCTCATACGACTCGGGGCTGTTGTCTGTCCACACCATGATGGGCTGCTTGAGCGCCAGGCCCTTGTCGGCAAGGATGTCGGTGAGGTGCAGGGTGTCGCGGCTGATGGAGAGCATGTCTACCACCATGTTGCCAGATTGGTCCTTGCCGGTGAGTATCCAGCCGCGGGTATAGAGGTTGTTCACTTTGAGCGTAGCCTGACGGCTGTAGACGATGCCCGTGGCAAGGTCGGTAACCTTGAAGAACAGGTGGTAATCGTCCGCCTTGAGCTTGACCTTGTAGTCCAGATTGCGGTCGGTTCCCAGCTGGGTGCGCTGGCCCACATGCTTGTTGGTACTCACAGCTACCCACTCGTAACTGTAGCCGCCAGCCGACTCCTGACCCTCACGGTAGCTCAGTTCGGGGCTGATTTTAAGGCCATCCACGTCGGAACGCAGCAGATAGACAGTGTCGCCGTCGAATCCTTTCTGTCCGATGGTGACATCGTTGATCTGGCTGTAGCTGTAGTTGCCCTTGTCGTCGAAACAGGCGCTAAGCATCACGCCAGCCAGGGCGAGCAAAAATATGTTTGTTCTCATCTCAGTCTTAGTATTTGATGCCTTCGCCGGCAGTCATCTTCACGCGCTTGCCGTTGGCGTCTCTATAATCTTCATAAATCGTATTTCCCTTGCTCTCCTGGTCCTTGAGGTACTGGTCAAACTTGATGGCGAGTGCCTTGGCCTTGGTAAACGACATGCTTTCCTCGGTGGCGAAGTCGAGCAGCGTCAGACCGAAGAGGCTACATATCAGCTTGCATTTTTTCTCGGAATAGGTGCCGAAGAAGTAGGTGCGGAAACCTGGCAGCTGTACCCACTTGTTGCTGATGGTGATGGTGTGGTGCAGCACGTCGACTCCGGTCTTGTCAGAGCTGTTGGGGCGCAGCCATTGGGCCATCGGGGTCGCGAAGTCTTCGTTGGCCACGAGCTCGAGCTTCAACTGGCGCTCCTTGCCCTCAAGGTCGTCTCTCAGGTAGAAGTGTATGGGGATGAGCACATAGACCTCGCCGGCCTTGACGGTATAGCTGTTGTCCAGCGCGTCGTAGTCCCAGCCTTCCTTGGCCTGTTCGGCATCCTCGGGAGCCACCACCTGCACCGTCACCTTGCGGTCGTGGCCCACGGCGGGACCTATGACCTTGGCTCTCACCATGAGGGTGGTGTCGCTGATGGTGCTGTATACGGCAAAGGGTATCTGGGTCTCTGCGGTGTAGTCCTGCTTGCTGTCGTCGAGTCCTCCCTTGGTGGCCGACATGGCAAAATAGATGCCGCTCTCGCCCGAATAGGTCTCTATCTCCTCAGTACATGCGGCGAGCATCCATCCCGCCAGGCATGTGAGTAATATATGGATATGTTTCATCTTGTCTCTTATTTGCGTAGTTGCTGTTCACTGTCGGGGAGGTCGAAGACATAGGTGCTGTTGGTTATCTGCATGTCTTGGAGGTTGGGGTTGTAGAGTCGGGGGATAGAGGTGATGCCCTTGCGCTTGTAGTACCAGAAGAGCTGGCCCTCGCCGATAAACTCGCGCACATACTCGTCCTCGATATATCCGTTGAGGCCGATGTTAGACTTGAGCTGGGGTATGTTGCGGGCCTTGCGGATGGGGTTCAGCGCCTTGTAGTCCTTCGTACATTCGGCCTTGATGAGATACATCTCAGACATACGAATCATGGGCAGCAGCCGGGCAAACTCAAAGCCGTTGTCGGTCACGTCGCCGTACTTCACGAAGAACTGGCCCACATTGCCCTCGGTGTCGCGCTGGGTCTGCCACTGACACTTGCGCAGGTCGCCGTCGTCCTCGTAGAGCTGGCTTATGCCGTAGTCACTCATCTTGAGCACGTTTTTGGCTTCGAGCTTGTAGGAGAATATCTTGTCAAAGATATCGGTGGTGCGCTTAGAGTGGTAGTTGCCGAAGAGTATCTCCGACGAGAAGATGCGGTCCTCGGCACTGGTGTTGGCAGAGCCCGATGTGGCCTGGCCGTTCACCTGCTCACGGGTGGCAAAGGGGAAGAAGCGCGAGGCTCTGTCTATCACGTCGTTGGCATATTTCACCGCATTGCCGGTGTCGCCGGCATAGAGGTAGACTCTCGCGGTGAGAGCCAGGACGGCGAAATAGTTCATGCGCTCGTTGCGGAATCTGTAGAAGTTGTTGCCCGAGGCATCCTCGGTGGCGAGCTTGCCCTCGGTGATGACGGGGTCATAGTCTGCCAGCAGCTCTTCGGCTGCCTTGAGGTCGGTGGTGATGTTGAAGATCACGTCCGAGGCTGGTAGGAGCGGCTTGACCTTACGCTCGGTGTCGTTGACATAAGGGATGCACTCCTTGCCGGGCTCATACTTGTAGATGGGACCGAAGATGCGCAGCAGGTCGAAGTGGAGCATGGCACGCAGAGCCAGCGCCTCGCCCTTGATGATGTGGTAGCCCTTGTCAGAGAGCACGTTGCGGTTTTTCTCACAGTGCTCCAGCAGCGTATTGATGTTGCCAATCAGCGCGTAGCCCTTGGCCCAGGTGTCGCTTACGGCGTCCTTCATCTTCTGGTGGTCATAGTTGGCCAGGAGCACATAGGCGTGGGTGTTGAGGGGCTTCGAGGTGTCGTAGTATTGGGCCAGCACGTCAAAGGTGGTAGTGGTGAGTGTCTGCCCGTAAAGGCTGCTGTTCAGCAGGTCGATGTAGATACCGTTGAGGGCGGTGCGGAAACCGTTCTCGTTAGAATAGAGTGCATCTTCCATGATGCGGTCTTCTGAGTCGACCTTCAACCACTCCTCGCAGGATGTGCAGCAGAGCAGTGGGATAATCAGCAGGAGTGCCAGTTTATATTTGTTCATATTTTTAGCTTTTTTCTTATCGTTAGAATCTGATATCAAATGACAGCGATACGCTTCTGGAGAACGGATATTCGGTTCCGCGTTCCTCCTTGAACGAGGCGAGACGGAAGATGTCGTTCATGTAGACTCTTACCGAAGCTCCCTTGGCTCCGAGGGCACGTATCCACTTGGCGGCGGTCTCATAGCCCACGCTGAACGACTCGCCAGTGAGCACGTTTTCGTCCATCACGAAGCGCGAAGACATCGGGGTCGACTCAAAGTTATTGATGGCCTTGAAGCGGGCAATGTCGCCAGGCTGCTTCCAGCGGTCGTACAGCGCGCGACGGTCCACGTTGTAGTACATCAGGTCTTCCGACAGGTTTTCCACCTTGTTATATAATGTAGAGGCAAAGACCTGGGCGCCGAGACGGTAGCGCAGGTTGGCGCTGGCAGAGAACTGCTTGTAGTAGAAGCTCACGCCCACCACGCCTTGCAGCTTGTCGGCGGTAGTACCCACTACCACCTCGTCGTTCTTGTCATACTGGAAGGTGTAGGTGCCGTCTTTCTTGATGAATATCTCCTGACCGGTAGCGGGGTCGATGCCGGCAGAGCGCACGGCCCAAATGTCATCGGGGCTGCCGCCGTCGTAGTAGCGGCGGTAGGAGTTGTTGTTGCTCGCAGCCTCGTTCATGGCCTGCAGCTTGTTGCCGATGTTCTTGTACTGGGTCTCGCTGTGGTTGAAGCTCAGGTTGAAGTTGAGGCGCATGTCGTCGCGCTTGATGGCATTGACCATCACCGTACCCGAGAAACCCTGCGAAATCTGGCCGCCGAAGTTGGTGTAGAGCGAGGTGAAGCCCAGCGAGGGGGGCATGGTCACCGATACCAACAGAGGGTCGGTCACCTTGTGGTAGTAGTCGGCCGAGATGCGCAGACGGCTCTTGAAGAGCTCCAGGTCTATACCCCAGTTCTTGTCGATGGTCTTCTGCCATGCCAGATTGGTGTTGGCAAACTTCGACAGGATGGCGCTGGTGCCGAAGTGGTTGGTGTAGCCCGAGTTGTAGATGTATGTACCCGATGAGAGGTAGGCGTCAAAGTTCTGGTTGCCGGGGTTACCGATAGAGAAACGCAGTTTGACCAGGTCGGCCCATGGCAGATGGAACCACGATTCCTTGTTGATGTTCCAGCCCACACCCACAGCCCAGGTATTGGTGAATACCTTCTGGGCGCCGAAGACTGAGGAACCGTCCCAACGCAGGTTGGCGTCAAAGAGATAACGGTTCTTGTATGAGTAGTTGCCGTTGAAGTAGAAACTGGTCGAACGGCTTATCGTTTTGTTGTATGTCGGCTTGTCGCCTTCGGTAAATCCAGCCGAGAACTGTGGGTTCTGATGCAGGTCGCTGGTAAATCCATAGACCATATAGGCGTTGCGGTTCACGGTCTTTTCGCTGAAGTACCAGCCGCCCACCAGGTTCACGGTGTGGGCGTCGTTGAACACCTTGCCGAAGGTGATGGTGGTCTCGCCGTTGTAGGCGAAGTTGTCATCGTTTTCACTGCCGTAGCTGCCCTTGAGCGTGGCGCTCAGGAAGTCGGGGTGCTTGGGCGACTTGAAGGTCTCGTTCTTGGAGACCGACTTGCTCAGACCCAGTCGGCCACGCAGCTGGAAGGCGTTCCAGAACCGCCAGATGAGGCTGAAGTTGTTGCGCAGCGTCATCTCGTTGGTGTGGTTCTTGTTGACGATATTGTAGAGATACAGGGGGTTGTAGATGGTGTTGCCAGCCACGTCGGTCGACTCGAGCAGCGTGGGGATAGAGCCGTCGTCGTTGTACTTCAGATAGTAGGGGTTGGCCTGTGCGAAGGTCGAAAACTCCACCGGCTCGTGGTCCGAGTTGGTGATGTCGATGTTGAAGTCATTGCTGAAGATGAGCGACTTGGTGCGGTAAGTCAGCTTGATGTTGCCGCTCACGGTCGAGCGGTCAGAGCCCTTCATCACACCGTCGTCATTGCTGTACGACAGACCGACGCCGTAGACCATTGAGTCGTCGCCGCCGTCGATATACATGTTGTGCGAGTGGTTGAGCACGGCGCGCAGAGGCTCAGACAGCCAGTAGGTGTTCACACCGCGTTTCACCTCTCTCAGACGACTGTAGTAGAGGGCGTCGAGAGCGTCCTGGCTGGTATAGGCGTCCTTGGCGGTATAGCGGCCAGCCAGGCGTTCATACTCCAGCTTCTCCGAGGCGTTCATCAGGTTGTAGTCGGTCAGGTCGGGCATCTGCACGGCAAAGTTGCCTGAGTACGATACGCGCAACTTGCCCGACTCGGGTCTTACGGTTTCGACCACGATTACACCATTGGCAGCCTTCGAACCGTAGATGGCCGACGAGGCGGCATCCTTCAGCACGGTCACGTTGGCGATGCGGTCCATCGGCAGTTTCATGATGTCCTGAATGGTCACTTCGATGCCGTCCATGATAAACAGGGGCTGGTTGCCGGTGTTGTCATAGTCAGACTCGAGCGAACCCACGATACTGGTCTTGCCGCGTATCTCCATATCGGGCATACGGTTAGGGTCGGAACCCCAACTGCTGTTTTCGACCACGTTGAGCGAAGGCTCAAGGGTCTTAAGACTCTGTATCAGGTTTTTGGTGCCTATCTTCTTGAGTTCGTCCTTGGTGTAGGTGCTGGCCGAACCCGTAAAGCTCGATTTCTTTCTCACGTAGATACCCGTAACCACTACGTCCTTGATTTCGTTGGCTTTCTCCACCATTGTTACGGTTATCGACTTTTGCCCGGTGTAGGCAATCTCCTGGCTTTCCATGCCCAGGAATGAGATGACGATGGTCTGTTTGCCGCTTGGGATATTCTTCAGTACGAAGTTGCCATACATGTCGGAAACACAGACGATGTTGGTGTGCCCTTTCACCTGGACTGTTGCACCAGGGATGGTTTCTCCAGAAACTTCTTTGACCACGCCGGTCAGGGTTCGTTCGTAGGGCTTGGAGGACTCGTTGTTCACTTGCGCTAAACATACACAAGGTAGTAGAAGAGCGAGCAGAAAAAAATATCTCATTTACAGTAGTTATAATTATGCATGCAAAAGTAGTAAAAAAAAACATATTTAACGTTCCTTTGATGAAAAACTTTCAGTTTGTACACGTTTTCTTGACTTTTATGTATCATCTGTTTTCTTTTGTGGTTGTTTTTGCGGTTTTTGGGGATGCTCGGGTTTATGAAAGTTTAACGCTTGGCGGCGCAATGATGGTCCAGAAATTTGGAAAGTATGCGGAAAGGGAGTAATTTTGCATCTCTACAACATAAACAATCATGAATACTAAGAATTTGGCTTACCGCATCATCGCTACGGCTGTCGTCTGCGTCGCTACTCTCAGCATCAACGCTGCCGAGGTGGTCTACCGCATCGTGGAATACAACAAGACCATCGGCGATTTCACCCTTGCTGCCAGCGGCAGCGTGCCCCACAACTCCTGGGCTTATTTCGAAAATGACTTTGGTGCCACTACAGGCAACCGCTACAACCAGATACCGCGCAACCGCAAGGCTTCGCTTGTGCTCCAAGGCTGGCAGGGATGCCGCATCAAGAACATCACGCTCAGCATGTGCTCCAACAACAAGGAGGGCGAGGCTGCGCTCGTCGTCGCCGACGGAGAGACCACGGTCTACACCGAGGCTGCCGCCGAGTTCGGCAGCGACAAGTGGTTCGGACGCTGGGTGAGCAAGGACCTGGGCGTCTATGTCGACGTGACGCGCCAGCTCGACCTCGCCGCCTTTACCTCCGACGAGGCAGTCATCACCGTCAAGGGTGGCACAGCCAAGGGCTCGGTCTATCTCGACGCCATTACCATCGAGTACGATGCTCCCGAGGGCGCAAGTCTTGAGTCTCCGCTGGGTTGGAGTTACGAGAAACTGGAAGCTAAAGGCACCCTCAACGAGGGCGACCAACTGATGATATTCCGCAATGGCTGCGCCGCTGCCGACATCGATGGCATGGAGAAGTCGCAGTATCTCGATGTGGTGGCGCTCGCCAATACCACCGATGTCAGTGATCCCGATGTGCTGCGCTTCAAGCTCGCCAAGGGCGAGACTGCTGGCTGCTGGACGCTCACCGACCAGTTCGGACGCCGCCTGGGTGCCACCGCCAAGGGCAAGTTGGCTTGGAACGCCGGCGACACCCAGTGGAAGATAGAACTGGGCTATGGAGGCGCCACCATCACCAGCGCCACAGCTGCCTACGGCACCCTCAGGTTCAATGAGCCTGAGAGCAGCTACGCCCGATTTGGACTCTATACCTCCAAGTCGCTCCCGCTGCCCTTCCTCTATCGCAAGACCACTCAGCAGCAGCCGGTTACCATCACGTCGATAGACTTTGGCGCGAGCGAGCAGTCGGCGAGCATCGACCAGGGCGTCGTGGCGCTCCGTCCCGAACTCAAGCCTTCCAAGGTGACCGACCGCCGCCTCGTATGGACCACCGACAATGCCGATGTGGCTACGGTCAACGGCGGACTGGTCATTCTCAACGGCGTGGGCGAGGCCACCATCACCGCCACCTCGCATGATGGAGGCGCCAAGGCCTCAATACTCATCAAGGTCACCGCCTCGACGGGCATCTCTCCCCCCGTCGCCCCCGCCACTGCCACCCCTGCCGCCCGCAAGGTCATCGAGGGCAACCGCGTGGTCATCATCAAGGGCGACCACCGCTATAGTCTCGACGGTCAGCAGCAGAGATAGCATCGCCACCGCTATAGTCTCGACAATCGGCAGCAGAGATAGCATCTCCACCGCTATAGTCTCGACGGTCGGCAGCAGAGATCGCATCACCACCGCCATATTCATCCCACGGCAAGGGCTGGGCACCACATCGGCGTCCAGCCCTTGCTGCGTCTGTAGCCCACATTTCTCTCTCCCTTTGGGCTGAATGTGCTCCGCCATCATCGATTATATCTTCGCAGAGTTTGATTTCTTCTTTTCAGAGTTTGATTTCATTTTTTCAGAGTTGGAAATAATCATTGCACAACTTGATTTCACCTTTTCAGGGCATGAGTTTATCTTTACCGTCATCGCGCCGCTCTTTGGCGTGGGCGTGTATTAGACGCTGGCAATTATGACATTACCACTAAAAAATAGCCCGACTTATTTTGCCATCATCCGAAGAATGATTATCTTTGCAACCAATAAAACCTAAATAAAAAATATAGTCAATTAAATCAACATTGTTATGGAAACAACCAATGGGGGTAGCCGTGGCTATCTCGTCAGCATCGTCATGGTGGCAGTGCTTGGCGGACTGCTTTTCGGCTACGACACCGCAGTTATCTCCGGAGCCGAGAAGGGGCTCCAGGCATTCTTTATGGGTGCTACCGATTTCACGTATACCGACTTCTGGCACGGGTTCACCAGCTCGAGCGCGCTCATAGGCTGCATCATCGGCTCTGCGCTTTCGGGTGTGCTTGCCACCGGCCTCGGCCGCAAGCGCACGCTTATCCTTGCCGGTATCATGTTCTTCATCTCAGCGTGGGGGTCCATGTGCCCGGAGAGCATGATACTCCCCGTGGGCAAGCCAGACCTTACGCTGCTGGTGGTGTTCAACATCTACCGCATCATCGGCGGTGTGGGCGTAGGATTGGCTTCGGCTGTGTGCCCCATGTATATCGGCGAGATAGCGCCGAGCCGCATCCGCGGCATGCTGGTCAGCTGGAACCAGTTTGCCATCATCTTCGGTCAGCTGGTGGTCTACTTCGTCAACTTCTTCATCCTCGGCGACCACATCGCGCCGCTCATCCAGAGCGTGGGAAGCGGCATGAACGAAATCGTCAATGGCACTGAGGCTGCCTGGGCCATCGAGACGGGCTGGCGCTATATGTTTGGCTCCGAGATGGTGCCCGCCGGACTCTTCGCCGTACTCATCTGTCTGGTGCCCGAGACTCCGCGCTACCTCGTGATGGTGGGCAAGGACGACAAGGCCGAACGGGTGCTGGCGCGCATCAACGGTGCCGACGAGGCGCGCCGCGTGCTGGCAGATATCAAGAACACGGTGACCCAGAAGACCGAGCGCATCTTCACCTATGGCATCATGTGCATCGTAGTGGGCGTCATGCTGTCGGTATTCCAGCAGGCCATAGGCATCAATGCCGTGCTCTACTATGCGCCGCGCATCTATGAGGCGATGGGATTTGACAACCCGATGAAGCTCACCGTCTTCAACGGCGTGCTCAACCTTGGCTTCACCTGCGTGGCTATCTTCACGGTCGAGAAGTTGGGCCGCAAGCCGCTGCTCATCGCCGGCTCGCTCGGTATGGCGCTCGGTGCCATCGGCGTGGCATTCACCTTCGGCGTGGCTGAGCTCAAGCTGCTCTGTATGATTAGCATCATGCTCTACTCGGTATCCTTCATGTACTCCTGGGGTCCCATCTGCTGGGTGCTCATTGCTGAGGTGTTCCCCAACACCATCCGTGGTGCTGCTGTGGCCATAGCTGTGGCCTTCCAGTGGATCTTCAACTGGATAGTCTCGACCTCCTTTGTACCTATGGCCAACAGCATGGGATATATGTTCACCTACAGCCTCTACGGAGTCATCTGCATCCTCGCCGCCGTCTTCGTATGGCGACTGGTGCCTGAGACCAAGGGCAAGACCCTTGAGGATATGAGCCGCCTGTGGCGCAAGGAGAAGTAGGCGGTCATCTCTGACATTACAAACGACAAAGCGGCGGGAGAAACTGCACTGGTTTCTCCCGCCGCTTTCGACTTTATGGGGGTGGTGATACTACTTGAACAGCTTGAGCGCCTGCTTGACGGCGGGGCTGCTCTCGTTGACCACGTGGAAGTACTCGCTCATATCCCAGAGGTCACGGGCAATGAGCCCTTTGATTTGCAGGCCCAACGTGCGACGCGTGGCGCGCAGCTCCTCGTCATCACGGGGCTTGATATCCTTCTTCCCAGCCTCTTCCTCTATCTGCTCAAAGAGCTCTTGGGGCACTTCAAAGCGGGCGTTGAAGTCGGCAAAGGTGGGGTAACGCTCGCCCAACTCGCGGCGATGACTGTCGAGCCAGGAGACCATAGCTGGAACCACCACGCCGGCTGCCGTAATCTTGCGGTGCAGCTGGCTGTACTGCGTAGTGTCAAGGGGAATGAAGTAGTCGGGCATGATACCGCCGCCGCCATAGACCGTGCGATGCTGGCGCAGCGTCTGGTACTTCAGCGAGTCAGCAAAGTGGATGCTGTCGGCGCTGTAGAACTCGCCGTGCTTGTAGCGGGTGTCGATATCCTTGTTGTAGTCTACCGCGTTGCCCTTGGTGTAAGGCTTCTGGATGCAGCGGCCCGACGGGGTGTAGTAGTGGGCGATGGTAAGACGCATCATCGAACCGTCGGGGAACTCGATGGGGCGCTGGACGAGACCCTTACCAAAGGTGCGACGTCCCACGATGACTCCGCGGTCCTGGTCTTGCAGCGCACCGCTGACGATTTCTGACGCCGAGGCAGAGAACTCGTTGACGAGGACCACTACCTTGATCTTGCGCAGCTTGCCGTTGCCGTCGGCATGATATTCGCGTCGCTTGTCATTGCGTCCTTCGGTATAGACGATGAGGTCGTTTTTGCCCAGAAACTCGTTGACTATCTGCGTGGCGCTCAGCATATAGCCGCCGCCGTTCTCCTGAAGGTCGAGGATAAGGTTCTTCATCCCCTCTTTGTTGAGCTTCTTCACCGCGTCCATGAACTCCTTGTAGGTATATGCCCCGAAACTGCCTATGCGTATATATCCCACCTGTGGACGTATCATATAGGCTGCGTCGATGGTGTTGAGGGGTATCTTGTCGCGCTTCACGTCGAAGTAGAGTACCTCTGCAATGCCTCTGCGCACCACTCCCAGCCGTACCATGGTGCCTCGCTTGCCGCGCAGCCGACGCATGATTTCGCTCTGGTCCATCTTGACGCCGGCTATGGCTGTATCGTTGACGCTGATGATGCGGTCGCCTGCCATGATACCCACCTTCTCTGACGGGCCTTTGACTACGGGCTTGATGACGAGCAGCGTGTCGGCAGAGATGTTGAACTGCACGCCTATGCCGTCAAACGACCCGCCCAGCGACTCGTTGAAGGCGCGCGCTTGCTTGGCG
Organism: Prevotella sp. P5-108; assembly: GCF_002251385.1. Classification (GTDB taxonomy): domain Bacteria; phylum Bacteroidota; class Bacteroidia; order Bacteroidales; family Bacteroidaceae; genus Prevotella. The sequence goes on along the minus strand of NZ_NPJJ01000008.1, from coordinate 111,277 downwards.
GTAGAGTAGCTCGAGTGTGGGTCGAGATTCTCGATCATGCCGCGGATGGCGTCTTCTGCCAGTTTGTTGTCGTCGACCGTGTCCACGTAGAGTGCGCTGATGGCCAAGGCGGCCTTGCGCATCTTGTCGTAAGGATTGTATGTCCCCTTGGCAAACAGACTTTGCGCCATAAGGGTAGAGGTTATAGCCGACAGGATGGCTATAATCAACATTCGTTTCATAACTATATATAATATAAGGATGTGATTAATCGAGTGGTGCAGAGTCGGGCTCGGGAACGTCTTCTTCGATTACGAGGTTGTCGATAATGAAGTTCTGGCGCTCCATAGTGTTCTTTCCCATGTAGTATTCCAGCAGTTTCTTGACCTGGTCGTTCTTGTGGAGCGTCACCTGTTCAAGTCTGATGTCGGGGCCGATGAAGTGGGCCATCTCATCGGGGTCTATCTCGCCCAGTCCCTTAAATCGGGTAATCTCGGGCTCAGGCCCCAGCTCGGCGATGGCAGCCAGACGCTCTTCCTCGTTGTAGCAGAACCTCACCACATAGTCCTTGTTGCCCTTGCCGGCAGACTTTCCTTCGGCTTCGAGCACCTTCTTGTCCTTTATCTTGTTGCGTTTGTTACGTACTCTGAACAATGGCGTCTGCAGAACATAGACATGGCCCTTCTTGATGAGGTCGGGGAAGAACTGGAGGAAGAAGGTGATGATGAGCAGACGGATGTGCATACCGTCGACATCGGCATCGGTAGCCACGATGACCTTGTTGTAGCGCAAGTCATCAAGTCCCTCCTCGATGTTGAGCGCCGCCTGCAGCAGGTTGAACTCCTCGTTCTCATATACCACCTTCTTGGTGAGTCCGAATGAGTTGAGTGGCTTGCCGCGGAGTGAGAATACCGCTTGGGTGTTGACATCGCGGCACTTGGTGATACTGCCGCTGGCAGAGTCGCCTTCGGTGATGAAGATACTCGATTCCTCCTTGCGCTCGTCCTTGGCGTCAGAGTAGTGTATACGGCAATCGCGCAGCTTGCGGTTGTGCAGATTGGCTTTCTTCGCACGCTCTCGGGCGAGCTTGGTGATACCTGCCATCGACTTGCGCTCGCGTTCGCTCTCCTTGATTTTGTTCTCGATGATTTCGGCCACATCAGTGTGGATGTGCAGATAGTTGTCCACCTCTCTCTTGACGAAGTCGCCCACGCACTTGTTGATAGATTCGCCGTTGGGAGCCATCAGGGTGCTTCCCAACTTAATCTTTGTCTGACTCTCAAACACCGGTTCCTCCACGTTGATGGCGATGGCAGCCACCAGACCATTACGGATATCGGTGTATTCATAGTTCTTGTTGAAAAACTCTTTGATGGTGCGGGCAATATGTTCCTTAAAGGCCGACTGGTGAGTACCTCCCTGCGTGGTATGTTGGCCATTGACAAACGAGTAGTACTCTTCGCCATACTGGTTGGTATGGGTAAAAGCTATTTCGAGGTCCTCGTTCTTGATGCGGATGATGGGGTAGAGGCCCTCGACGGTCATGTTGTCGGTCAGCAGGTCTTCCAGTCCGTTTCGACTGCGTATGCGTCGGCCGTTATACATGATGGTAAGCCCCGAACTCAAGTAGGTGTAGTTGCGGAGCATGGTCTCGACGATATCATCGTGGTACGAGTAGTTCTTGAAGAGGGTGTTGTCGGGCTCGAAGTAGATGTAAGTACCGTGTTCGTCCTGAGTCTCTTCGGTGGTGTCGCTCTTGAGGATGCCACGCTCAAAGACCAGACTGCGCACGAGTCCGTCGCGATAGGAGCGTACCTCGAAGCGGCTGCTCAGTGCGTTCACCGCCTTGGCACCTACGCCGTTGAGGCCCACGCTCTTCTTGAAGGCTTTGGAGTCATACTTGCCGCCGGTGTTGAGCACGCTCACTGCCTCTACGAGTTTGCCTTGGGGGATGCCGCGGCCATAGTCGCGCACGCTCACACGCAGATTGTCCATGACATCGACCTCGATGCGGTCGCCCGCCTTCATCTTGAACTCGTCTATAGAGTTGTCTATGATTTCCTTGAGCAGTACATAGATGCCGTCTTCGGCCAGATTGCCGTCGCCCAGACGACCGATATACATACCGGGACGCGTGCGCACGTGCTCCATGTCAGAGAGATGGCGTATATTGTCGTCGGTATAGTCGACGGGGGCTTCGTTCTGTCCGTCCACGACGGGCAATGTCTCTTTTTCGTCTTCTTTCATCATTCTATTGTTTTGCGGTAACAGCGGCGGCGCTTATGGTTGGTAGGAGCCAATGGACCCCACTGGCTCTGCACACCCTCGTTAGACTCCATTTCTACCTGGCTCTCGCCCCACTTGAAGCCGTAGGCCTGGTAGCGGGGGATGAGGTCGGCAAAGAGCAGCGCGTTGGCTCCCTTGGCACGGTACTCGGGCAGAAATCCCATCAACAGCAGGTCCACGCCTTCGGTCTTGTGGAACTTTATAGCACGCAGCAGGTGGTACCAACCGAAGGGGAAGAGGCGGCCGCGACGGCATTTCTGCAGCGCGCGGGAAAGCGAGGGGATGGTTATGCCCATTCCGGCCATCTTGTTGTCGTTGTTGCCGTCTTCGATGACCGTGATGAGGCTCAGGTCAGCCAGTGGCAGATACATTTTTATGTATTGTTCTATCTGCCGGTCGGTAAGTTCGGAGAAGCCATAGAGGTCTTTGTAGGTCTCGTTGACCAGTTCAAAGAGTTTGCGGCCATATCCGCCCTTGAATATGTCCTTGCGGGTGAGCTTGCGCACGTGCAGATTGTAGCGTTTCTCAATCATCTGCGCTATCTTTGAGTATTTCTCCGGTATCTGGTCGGGCACTTCGAGGAAATACTCCACATAGTCGTTGTCCTTGCTCCATCCCTCGAGACGCTCCATGTGCTCGGGGTAGTAAGGGTAGTTGTAGATGGTGGGCATGGTACCCAGTTTGTCGAAACCCATGGTGAGCATACCCTCGGGGTCCATGTCGGTGAAGCCCAGCGGACCCACGATGCTCTTCATGCCTTTCTCGCGGCCATAGTCTTCGACAGCCTGGAGCAGTGCGCGCGTCACCTCGATGTCGTCGACGAAGTCTATCCATCCGAAGCGCACGTCCTGGCGGTCCCAACGCTCGTTGGCACGGTGGTTGATGATGGCTGCCACACGGCCCACCAAGCGTCCGGCGCGATAGGCAAGGTAGTATTCGGCTTCGCAGAAGTCGAAGGCGGCGTTGCGGTCGCGGCTCAAAGTGTTGAATTCATCGCTGTAGAGGTTGGGCACGTCATAGGCGTTGCCGGCATATAAATCGTAATGGAAATCGATGAAAGTACGGAGGTCTTTCTTGTTTTCCACACGCTTGATTACTATATTTGACATATTATTATGGTGGATATCATTAATATGCAAAAATAGTAAATTAAACGGAGATTGCTGCAGAAAATTATCAGATTTTTTCGCAGACGAGCAAAATATGGCTGCCGTCGCGCTGGGTAGTGCCGAAGATATAGGTAGTCCCGCCGTCTTTCAGGCGCAGCCGTTGACGCAGTTGGACGGCGCTGAGCGGCATGTTGCGCACCGTGATGTTGGCGCGGTCTCTGCCGTCGAGGGCACGGCGCAGCTGTTTGCGGTTGAGGGTGGTTGTGGCGGTGATGCGGGAGCCTCGACCCGGAAAGCGGGCTATGGCTTCGCTGCCTATAAAGAGGTTGGAGTTTGGGGCTATCATCCTCGTCTGGTACCGTTGGCATACTTGTGCCATCAGTCCCGACTTCATTACCGATGCGTTGGGTTCATAGAGATACATCCCCTCACCAGCCGGGGTGTCGAGATAGCGCGGTTGCGAGTCGTCGGGGGTGAAGACGCACACTTGGCGGTCGTTCACGCAGTACACGGTGGGCACGCCCTTGCGCTCTGCCGAGCATACGAGCAGCAGTTCCTTGCACTCGCCGCCCACCGAGACGATGTGTACCTCGCTCACGCAGCCCAAGGCTCTCACCGCCTCGTGCCAGTCGAGCATGGGCGAGAGCTTCACCATCACCCATCTGCCTTTGGCACATAGGGAGGGGGCAAGCCCGAGCACATCGGGGGTGCAGTCGGCGATGGCGTAGGTGCGGCCGCCGGCGGCGTCGCGTCGGGCGGGGTCTATGTATATCAGCGTCTGTGGGGCGATGGCGTCGAGTGCCTGTTCTGCCTCGGTACACATCACCGTGGCTGTGCGCCCGAGCACCGAGAGATTGTGGCGCATCAGCTCACACAGCTCCTCGTTGCGCTCCACATAGGTGGCGCTTCTGAATGTGGTAGAGAGTGCCAGAAAGTCTATGCCGAAACCGCCTGTGAGGTCGGTCATCGACGCGCGGTCGCCCTCGGCGATGAGGCGGCGTGCCACGCGCAGTTTGTAGTGGGCTGCCGTTTGCGACGAGCATTGCTCCATTGACAGATGCACGGGATAACGTATGCCCTCGATGCGTGCCAGCAGCGGCAGTTTGGCTGCCGCCACCTGCCGCCCCCGTATCTGGTCGAGCGCCCAGGGCATATCCACCTCGGGATGCTTGCTCCCCATGAGTGCCAGTTGCCTTACATCGTCGCCGGCATGGTCGCGCACAAACTGCAGTGTCTTTTCGTCCACTCTCTTGGTCATGTTGTCTCTGTCAGGGGGATGGGTTATGGATGTCCGTCGCTCTTCTTGACCAGTCGTCTGAAGTTCTTGATGCGGTGGAAGGTCAGCATATTGGCGTCGTGACCGCTGTGAGCGAGTTCGCCGTCGGGACCTTCGTATGCGGTGCGCGATACGTAGATGATGTCATTGCCCTCGGTCATCCAGTCGATATACTGGAAGGCGTGGCGCTTCATGTCGGGATGGGCGAGCAGCGTGGCGTGGCGCGTCCATTCACGCAGGTCGGGCGAACTGATGAGTACCACGTAGTTGCGCACGTACAGACCGGTGGCGGAACCTTCTCCCTCGGGCGCGGCGTTGACCAGGCTCCAGTAGCGATGGGTGAGCGAGTCGTAGCGGATGGTAAACTTCTTGCAGCCGCCAGGCATATCCACCAGGTCTTTGTCGTCAAACGACAGCTCGCGGCAGTCGTCGCTTACCTTGATTATCGCTGCCTTCTCGGTCACTCCGTTGGGCGTGTTGGCTCTCATCACGTCTACCATATTGCCGTCAGGGGCTACCACGGCGTTGCCGTCCAGCCATCCGTAGACCTTCTCCTTGAGAAGGGGCATGGCGTGCAGGTTTACCGAGCGTGTCCAGTTGGCGGCTTCGAGCAGGTCGGCACCCACGGGCACCGATATCATCATGGCGCTATACCGCATGGGCCATGTAGTAGCGGGTGCTTTGGCATATTCTATGGCCTTCCATATCCTTCCTTGATGCACCACCACGGGAGTGGGGGCGCTGTGGTATTCGCCCTCGGCGAGCAGACCATGGTGGCTGTCGCTCGGAGTGGTCCACGACTTGCCGTCGGTAGAGCGGCGTACGACCAGGTTGCCATACTCACGGTCTGTACCGATGAGGTAGAGCGTGTCTGATATGCAGAATACTGACGACCAGAACTGCCCTTTGACCACCGACTGTCTTTCCCATGTCAGTCCGCGGTCTTCCGACTTGTATACCTCTGTATTATATTCCGTCTGGCCGTTGGCAAAGAGGTCGTGGGTGGCTATGTAGTCACCGTTGGACATGATGCAGATGGAGGGCGAGCCCACATACATGCCTTTGCTTGCAGGGTGATAGCAAATGGTTACTCCGGGTGCCGAAGCCCACATCCAGGAGAGGTGCAGCAGGCACCCTAAGAGAAGCACAGTTCTACGTATTGTCTTCATTAGGTTTATGTTTTGTATCCACAAAATTACGCAAACTATCGCGGAGAACAAAGAAATGTGGGTAGAAACTAAAATAGTTGACGGAATATTTGTCGATTACGTTGTCTTTTCATATATTTGCAGCTATAAAACCATACAGGGCATAAGCGTACTGCCTGCAACCTATATAAAAACGACTAAAGTCAGTCTAAATAATAAAACCAATGCAATTATGAAAAAATCATTACTCATTGCCGCTATGTTCGGCATGTCTGTTGCTGCAAGTGCCCAGCAGACCTTTACCCACATTACCATCAAGAGTGGGTTCAACTAGGACGTCATCTGTGAGGATAAAGACCGTATCACCGAGACTACCACCCAGTCCGATGCACCCGACCTGCAGGGCATCGACGGCTCAGGCTTCGCCTTCTTCACTACCGGCGTGCAGACCAATGGAGCCATGTGTGGCGACGACGGTTTGTTCAAGTCTTCACGCACCGGAGCCACCTTCAAGGTGATGCCCACCCAGCTCAATGCGCTTGTGCTCAAAGGCACCAAGAAGACCACTATTGCTGGCAACTCTGTCATCATTCCCGGCAGTGCTGTTAGGGGCGAGCTCGTGTTTGAGACTCCCGTCAAGGCCAAGTCCATCTATGTCGTGGGAACCAGCGCCGACGGCGACAGCCAAATCAAGGTGACCATCAACTATACCGACAACACCACCGCCGATGGCAGTATCACCATGTACGACTGGGGTAGCAGTTCCTCGGCTGCCAACCAGGCAGCCGTAGTGACCAGCCTGGGCCGTATCGCCACCAAGAAGAACTGGGCAGGTGATGCTGGAAAGATAGATGCCTATGTCTTCAAGCTCTATGAGTCTGCGGTCAACACCGACAATACCAAGACCATCAAGAGCGTTACCGTCGAGCAGACTTCCGAAGACCGCTGTGTAGCCATCTTCGCCGTTTCTACCAGCAACGATGTTGTGGCCAACGGCATTGGCGAGGTAGAGGCCCCCTCGGCTGTCGCTGCCTACTACACCCTTGACGGCGTGCGCGTGGCAGAGCCCGTTCGCGGCGTGACCATCGTTAAGTACACCAACGGAGTAACCCGCAAAATCGTCAAGAAGTAATACCTTATTTATATATACGCGCACGCGAGAGCCGCGTGCGCCGACTGACAGAAAGAGCGGATGCAGTCACCTGCATCCGCTCTTGTTATATTGTCTGGCGTTAGTTTCCTATTTCTTTTTCTTGAAGAGGCCCTTCACCTTGTTCACTGCACCCTTGGCGGCATCACCCACCTTGGCACCGGCACTCTTTCCGGCATCTTCTTTCACGCTCTTTGCGGTGGGCACACCACCCTTTACACTCGGAGTTGCCGATGGTGGATAGCCTGCCAGTTCGCCGAAGTACTTGTAGAGGCGGTCGTCTGCATTCTTGTCGCCCGATGTGGTCTTTACCTTTGACTTCTGGACACCATATCGGGGATGGCTCAACTCTATTTCTATAGGCGTAGACTTGCTGTCGAGAATGATGGTGACCTTGTATTTGTTGTTCTTGTCTTCCTTTTCGCTGATGACGAATACCTCTTTGTTGCCACCCTTCTTGTAGCTTTGGATGTCAAAGCAGGGGTCGCTGTCACCGTCCATCCAGAACAGTTTCTTGTTGCGGTCAATCACGTTGCGTCCGAAGTCTGTGTACAGCAGCTGGATTTGTGCTGATGCGCCTACAGCCATGGTAAAAAGCGCCAGCATTACTAATAATCTCTTTTTCATAATGTTTGTGTTAGTTAATAATTAAGACAATGTCCGATGCAAATTTAATAAAATATCTCGTCAACGCAATGCCTGTCGCCGTTTTTTTTAGGGTATAAAAAAAAGATACCTTGTCTCCCGACAAGGTACCCTTCATTTCTAAAAAATAAAACCTATATAAAAAATTGTCTATTGAAGTCTAAACTTGAGTGAGTTCTTAAGGTTGTTGGTGCCATTGCCAACGAGAGCCACAAACTCTCCGTCTTCGGCAGTCCAGCTCTGAGTCTTGTCGTTGTAGAAGCTCAGTGCCTTGACGTCGATGGTAATGTTCACCTGGCGGGTTTCACCTGGCTGGAGATAGACCTTGTCAAAGCCTTTCAGCTCTTTGTAGGGGCGCTCCAGCGAACTCTCTTTGTCGTGGATGTACAGCTGCACCACCTCGGCGCCAGCGCGTCGGCCGGTGTTGGTTACATCTACGGTGAATGTTATCTTGCCGTCGCGAGTCATGGTGGTCTTGTCTGCACGCAGGTTGGCTATCTTGAACTGTGTATAGCTCAGTCCGTAGCCGAATGCAAACAGCGGTGTGGTCTTGGCATGGTCTACCCAGCGGTAACCCACATAGAGACCCTCCTTGTATTCGCGGTCGATAATCTTCTTGTCCTTGCGCCATGTGCCGGGATAGGTGTTCAGCGCATGAGCACCTACATCCTCCAGCTTGGCGGGCATGGTGAAGGGCAGCTTGCCCGATGGGTTGGCGTCGCCAGCGAGTACGGCTGCCAGGGCGTTGCCTGCCTCTGAGCCCAGGAACCATGCTTGTACGATGGCGGGAACCTTGGCGTGCCAGGGCATTGCCACAGCGTTGCCCGATACGTTGACGTATACCATATTCTTGTTCACGGCTGCCAGAGCCTCTATCAGCTCGTTCTGTCCGTAAGGCAGTTCCAGACCCTTGCGGTCATAGCCTTCAGCGTCCTGGCCGTCACACTTGTTGAGTCCGCCCACGAAGATGACGTAGTCGGCACCCTTGGCCTTCTCTATGGCTTCGCGTTTCAGCTCTTCGGCAGAGCGGTTGTCGCGCAGGTCTGTATTGAAGCGGTAGCCCGAATAGCTCACGATGGTGTCGCCCACATATCCGCGGGCATAGTCTATCTGTACCTTGTCGCCAAGACGAGCCTTGAGTCCATCGAGAGGACTTACCTCGCGCTGTACCTTCAGTGATGAAGAACCACCACCTACGGTCATGGGCTTTATGGCGTTCTCTCCTACCACCAGAATGCGCTTTGCGTTGGCGTTGAGGGGCAACAGCGAGCGCTTGTTCTGCAGCAGAACGATACCCTCTTCACCTATCTTGCGAGCCACATCGTAGTGGGCTTCAGAGCACATGAAACCGTAAGCGCGGTGACGGTTCATGGTTGTGCGGAAGTGCAGTCTCAGCACGCGGCGAACCTTCTCGTCGAGGTCTTTCATGCTGTATTTGCCTGAGAGGATGCCCTCCTTGTAGGGACGCGCCAGGTAGTAGTACTCATAGGCGTTGTCCTTGCCCTTGGCGAGACCGTCGGTGTGGGTACCGAACTCCATGTCCATGCCGTACTTCACGGCGTCGTCGGTGGTGGTGTGCACGCCCCAGTCGGTCATGGCTACACCGTCAAACTTCCAGTCGCCTTTCAGTATCTTGTTGACCAGCACGTCGTTGGCGCAGCAGGGCTGGTTGTTGTAGAGGTTATAGGCACACATTACAGCCCATACCTTGCCCTCTTCCACGGCAGCCTTGAAGGCGGGGAGGTAAATCTCGTGCAGCGCACGGTCGCTTACCACCACATTGTAGCGCTTGCGGAAAGCCTCTTCATTGTTCAGCGCAAAGTGCTTGGCACATGCGGCAGTACCGGTACTCTGGATGCCCTGGATATAGGGAACTACCATGCGCGAGGCGAGGAACGGGTCTTCGCCGAGGTACTCGAAGTTGCGGCCGCCGATGGGCGAGCGATAGATATTCATGCCGGGGCCCAGCACCACATCCTTGCTGCGATAGCGGGCTTCTTCGCCCAGGCTTACGCCATAGTCGCCGGCAAGTGCGGGATTCCATGTGGCGGCAAGACAGGTAAGTGCGGGGAAAGCCACACAAGAGTCATTGGTCTGTCCGGCGTCGCGCCACTTGTCCCACAGTGTGTTGGGGCGTATACCATGAGGGCCGTCGTCGGTCCAGAGGTCTGGAATGCCCAGTCTGGGCACGCCTGCTGCCGAGAACTTGCTCTGTGCATGGATGACGGCTATCTTTTCATCGAGGGTCATGCGGCTGAGCACGTCATCGATGCGTTGTTCCACAGGTTTGGTTTCATCAAGATAGGTCGGAAGCGTCTGCGCTCCGGCGTTCATTCCAATTAAGAGTAAACACGATATTAGCAGCTTTTTCATATACATTATTATATTAATTGCTGCAAAGTTACCACAAATCCTTGACATGTACACATAATTAATGATAAATCTTTGTGCATAAGGTCATTTTTGTCATCTTTTTTGTGCAAAAGTTGAGCCGGGCCGGACTTTTCTTCGCTTTTTCCCTACTTTCCTCCGCAGTGAGGGGCAGGCGTCTCTGCCAGGATATCTTGTAAAAATGCCATTCTGCAGCACAAAGTTGCGCTTTTCTTTCCATGGATAGGCAGAAAATAGTAATTTTGTACACTATAGTTAGTCATTACCATCATGTCTGCGAGCTACCCGACGCAGACCACAAACCTGATAGAGATGAAAAAAATACTGATTACACTCGTTGCTATGATGTTTGTCAACGCCATACCCACCCATGCACAGCGCCAGACCACGCGTGGCATAGGTGTCTACCCAGGCCGCCAGTCTGAGAGTTTCGCCCCCACGCTCCGCCGTGACTTCGACTACCGCAATACGGCTCTCCACCGCATGGTCTATCATTCTTCATCACTCGATGCCAACCTCACCGGACAGCTCGTCACCGACGGTACCGTATACCGGGGCGAGCCCTGCCGTCTGCAGGTGTCTATGCCCGACGGCGTGGTGGCGCGCCGCGATGCCGAGAAACTGCTCGACGGCAACGTGCATACCCGTCTGATGGTCAAGGGCGAAGATACCTTCGTGCAGTTTGACTGGACGGCGATGGATGTAGACATCGATGCCTTCGACATCCTCGCCGAACCCGTCTATCAGCCCGGCCGGGGCACCGGAGGCTACGCCATAGACTTCCTTGCCTCCAACGACGGCAAGACATGGACCCTCGTGGGCGGAGAGCGGGGCGACGGTATGCCCGGCGAGCCTACCCGACACACCGGAAGCAACGACCCCAACAAGCAGGAAGACCCCGTGCGGCTGCCCATACGACTGGTCAAGAAGCAGATACCCTTCTCCAAGCCCGGACGCTACTCCCATCTACGCATAAGGCTCCACATGACGGGCTGCACCTACTGGCGGTTCTACGAGGCACGACCCATGCGCCACGGCCGTGAGCAGCTGGCGCTGCCCTCATCCTGTTATACCAGTGCGTGGATGAGTGCCGGAGGCGCCGACGAGTGGCTCATGGTCGACCTGGGCACGCCGGTGATAGCCGACCGCGTGGTGATGCACTGGATACACCCCGCCCGCCGTGGCGAGATACTCGTCTCCAATGACGGCGACCAGTGGCAGCAGATAGGCGACCTGGGCCGCATCAAGGTCAAGGGTGGCGTGCAGACTCTTCGCCATCATTTCACCGCCCGCTATGTCAAACTCATGATGCGCCAGCCCGACCCGTCGGGCCACTATGCGCTGAGCGAACTCCAGGTGATGGGGCGCGGAGGTCTCTCTGCCATACCCGCCGAGCGGCAGGGTATGGTCCACGGCCGATACTACCTCAACGGAGGCGACTGGAGGCTCTTCCGCGACGGGGCGGCAGACTCTGTACTTGCCACGGTGCCCGCCACAGCCCTGCAGAGTTATATTAATATAGGTGCGGTGCCCAATACCAACCACGCCGACAACCTACGCATGGTTTCAGAGTCGTTTTTCCATTCCGACTTTACCTATACCACCACCTTCGACGCCCCGGCCGAGTACGAGGGGCGCCATGTGTTCCTCAACTTCGATGGTATCAACTGGAAAGCCTCTGTCCGCCTCAACGGCCATGACCTCGGGCGCATAGAGGGAGCCTTCATGCGTGGACGCTTCGATGTGACCGGCTGTCTCCTGCCCACGGGCAACCGCCTCGAGGTGAGGGTGGAACGCCCCGCCCATTTCGGCGCAGTCAAGCAGAAGACCACCGAGAGCACCGACATGAACGGCGGCGTGCTGGGAGCCGACAACCCCACCTTCCATGCCTCGATAGGATGGGACTGGATGACCTCTACGCCCGGCCGCGAGACCGGCATCTGGAACGATGTTTACCTGAGTGCCAATGGCGGCGTGAGCCTGGCAGACCCGCTGGTAGACAGTCGCATAGACCCCGCCGACTCGCTCGCCACGATGACCCCCAAGGTGTGGGTCACCAACCACCGCGACACCGCCGTGGTGGCTACGCTGCGCGGATGGATAGGGGCGATAGACTTTGCCCGACAGGTGACGCTCCAGCCCCGCGAGAGCCGCGAGGTGACTTTCTCGCCCGACGAGTTTGCCCAACTGCGGCGCCAGCCCATGTACCTCTGGTGGCCCGTGGGCTATGGCAATCCCCACCTCTACCGGGCCGGTTTTGCCCTTCTTGAGGGTCGTGAGCAGATAGACTCGCTCCACTACCAGGCTGGCATACGACAGATGACCTACAAGGAGATGGGCACCCGTCTGCAGTTCTTTGTCAACCACCGCCGTGTGGTTCCGCTGGGCGGCAACTGGGGTTTCTCCGAGACCAACCTCTGCTACCGAGGCAGAGAGTACGACCGCGCGGTGAGGTATCACAAGGAGATGAACTTCAATATGATACGCAACTGGGTAGGACAGACCGGCGACCGCGAACTCTATGAAGCCTGCGACCGCCATGGTCTGCTGCTCTGGCAAGACTTCTGGCTCGCCAACCCTTGGGACGGCCCCGACCCTTATGACAACCGTCTCTTCATGGCCAATGCCGAAGACTATATCCGCCGCATACGACGCCACGCCTCGATAGCCATCTACGTGGGCCGCAACGAGGGCTATCCGCCTGCCGAGCTCGACAGTGCCCTGCGCCGCCAGGTAGATCTGCTCCATCCGGGCTTGGGCTACATCTCCAGTTCTGCCGACGACGGTGTGTCGGGTCATGGCCCCTACCGGGCGGTCGAAGCCGAAGAATACTTTACCAGCCAGAGCCACCGACTGCACTCCGAGCGCGGTATGCCCAACATTCCCACCATCGAGAGCCTGCGCCGCATGCTCAGCCCAGCCGACCTCTGGCCTATCGGTGAGGGATGGGCGCAGCACGACTTCACCCAGAAGGGCGCGCAGCGGGGCTCGACATTCCTGGATATGATGCAGCGCCGTTTCGGACCCGCTGCCGACGCACGCCAGTTTGCCGAGTGGGCACAGTGGATCAACTACGACGGCTATCGCGCCATGTACGAGTCGGCGCAGCAAGATAGACAGGGACTGCTCATCTGGATGTCGCATCCGGCATGGCCGTCGATGGTATGGCAGACCTACGACTACTATCTCGAGCCTACGGCAGCCTACTTCGGAGCCCGCAAGGCGTGTGAGCCGCTCCACATCATGTACAACGCCCATACCCGCAAGGTGCAGGTGGTCAACATCACCCCCGTTACCCACTGCGACATGGAGGCGCTGATAGAGACAATAGACATGCGGGGCAGGGTGATACGCACCGACTCGCTATGGGTAGACGCCTATGCCGACGCCACCACCGATGTGGCGGCGGTGCGCATGCCCGACAGCCTCTCGGTGGGCTATCTCCGGCTGAGACTCTACGAGAGGGGGTATCTGCGCTCAGACAACTTCTACGTACAGGCAGCCAGCCCCGAGTGTTACAGCGCGCTGAAGCATCTGCCCGTGACACGCCTTACGCTCCGCGAGAATTTCAGCCGACAGGGCGAAACCTGGCATGGACAACTGACGGTGACCAACACCTCCGACACGCCCACACTCATGATACGCCTCTGCCTCAAGGGCGACGACGGCGAGCAGATACTGCCCGTGGTCTATAGCGACAACTACTTTGCGCTGATGCCGGGCGAGAGCCGCGATGTCACGGTGGAGTTTGCCGACGAAGACTGCCGCGACAGCCAGCCCCACATCGAGGTAAACGCCTTCAACGGCAAGGCAGAATAGCCCGCAGCCCAAGCCGCAGCAGCAGGCGACAAGGCTGGCTGCATCCAAGCCACCGCACGCTGCCGTTAAGCCCCCGCGCGCCACAAGCAAGCCATTGCACCATCCCCGACCATCATAGCCAGGGTCGGTGCAATGGCTTTCTTTATGCCCGGCGGTCAAGTAGGGCGCCGCCGCGATGGCCATGGGCGGTTCGTATCAGTAGGCACGAGGGCTCGTGACATAAGAAACGTGGGCTCGTGATTTATGATACGTGGGCTCGTGTCAATAGTTACGAGCCGGCAAAGGTGGCTGCGGCATGACGGTCGGTGGTTTCGGGATGGTCGAGAGGGGCTGCCTAACCTCGTAGGAGCCAGCGCAGAAGGGGGTTCCTTAAAAATATTGCGCGCAAGAGTAATAAAAAAGGCAATCTCTTGCGTCAATTCTCAGATATTTTATATCTTTGCAACGTAAGAAATAAAAAATAAAACCTAAACATACGTATTGAGTATGAACAAACATTTGTTGTTGGGCTTTGACGTGGGCAGCAGCTCGGTCAAGGCTTCTCTGGTAGATGTCAACTCCGGAGAGTGTGTGGCTACGGCTTTCTACCCCGAGCACGAAGCACCGATTAAATCAATCAGAAACGGTTGGGCTGAGCAAGACCCTGAAATGTGGTGGGCCAATGCCAAACTGGCGCTTGCCCGCATCATGGCCGAGAGTGGCGCCAAGGGCGACGACATCCGGGCGATTGGCATCTCTTATCAGATGCATGGTCTGGTGTGTGTCGACAAGGCACAACGGCCCGTGCGCGACGCCATTATCTGGTGCGATTCGCGTGCTGTACCCTATGGAGAGAGGGCTTTTGCCGACCTGGGCAGCGACCGCTGTCTGTCGCATCTGCTCAACTCGCCCGGAAACTTCACCGCCGCCAAACTGGCGTGGGTCAAGGACAACGAGCCCGAGGTCTATGAGCGTATATACAAGGTGATGCTGCCCGGCGACTACCTCGCCATGAAACTCAGCGGCGTCATCAACACCACCGTATCGGGTCTCTCCGAGGGTATGTTCTGGGATTTTCAGGCCCACGCTGTCGCCGGCTTCCTCCTCGATTACTATGGTTTCGACAGAGACATCCTCGCCGACATCGTGCCTACCTTCGATGTGCAGAGCCGCGTGAGCCGTGAGGTGGCTGACGAGCTGGGACTCAGCGAAGGTACGCCTATCAGCTACCGCGCTGGCGACCAGCCCAACAACGCGCTCAGTCTGAATGTCTTCAATCCCGGCGAGATAGCCTCAACGGCTGGTACGTCGGGTGTAGTGTATGGAGTGTTAGGCGATGTTAATTATGATAAAAAGAGTAGGGTAAATACCTTCGCGCATGTTAATTATACTGAGGACCTCACGCGTCTGGGCGTGCTCCTGTGTATCAACGGCACCGGCATCCTCAATGCGTGGATGCGCCGCAACGTGGCTCCCCAGGGCATCTCTTATGCCGACATGAACGCGATGGCTGAAGGTGTGGCACCAGGTGCCGACGGACTGCGCATCATCCCCTTCGGCAATGGTGCCGAGCGGGTGCTGGAGAACCGGGAGGTGGGATGCTCCATCCACGGCATCGATTTCAACCACCATACACAGGCTCATCTGGTGCGCGCTGCCCAGGAAGGCATCGTGTTCAGCTTCTGCTACGGCATGGAGGTGATGGCAGAGATGGGCATGGACATCCGCAAGATACACGCGGGAAAGGCGAATATGTTCCTGAGCCCGGTATTCCGCGAGGCGCTCGCCACCACCTCGGGAGCGACCATCGAACTCTATGAGACCGACGGCAGCGTGGGCGCCGCAAAGGGTGCCGGCATGGGCTGCGGCATCTACAGCAGTCACGAAGAGGCGTTTGCTACCTTGCGCAGGCTTGCCGTGATTGAGCCCGATGAACAGAAACGTGCGCAGTATGCACAGGCTTATGCCGAATGGAAAGGTATATTGCTACCAATGACATGACAATCTAAATATAATAAAACTTATATGTACTAATTATGGCAAAAGAGTATTTTCCACAGATTGGCAAAATCCCCTTTGAGGGCACTGCCAGCAAGAACCCTATGGCTTTTCACTACTACGACGAAAACAAAGTAGTTGCAGGTAAGAAAATGAAGGACTGGTTGAAGTTCGCAATGGCGTGGTGGCACACACTGGGCGCCGCAAGCGGTGACCAGTTTGGCGGACAGACACGCTCCTACGAGTGGGACAAGGCCGACAGCGCTCTGCAGCGCGCCAAGGACAAGATGGACGCAGGCTTTGAAATCATGGAGAAGCTGGGCATCCACTATTTCTGCTTCCACGATGTGGACCTCATCGACCCCGCCGACGATATCGACGAATACGAGGCCAACATGAAGGCCATCACCGACTATGCGCTCGAAAAGATGGCTGCCGCCGACGACATCCGTCTGCTCTGGGGTACTGCCAACGTATTCAGCGACAAGCGCTATATGAACGGTGCTGCCACCAATCCCAACTTCGATGTAGTGGCTCGCGCTGCCGTGCAAATCAAGAACGCCATCGACGCCACCATCAAACTGGGTGGTCAGAATTACGTGTTCTGGGGTGGACGCGAGGGTTATATGAGCCTGCTCAACACCGATATGAAGCGTGAGAAGGAACATCTGGCTCAGATGCTTACCGCTGCACGCGACTATGCCCGCGCCAAGGGGTTCACCGGCACCTTCCTCATCGAACCCAAGCCCATGGAGCCTACCAAGCACCAGTATGATGTCGATGTAGAGACGGTAGTAGGCTTCCTGCGCGCTCACAACCTGCAGGACGACTTCAAGGTAAACATCGAGGTCAACCACGCCACACTCGCCGGCCATACCTTTGAGCATGAACTGGCTGTTGCCGTCGACAACGGCATGCTGGGCAGCATCGACGCCAACCGTGGCGACGCCCAGAACGGATGGGATACTGACCAGTTCCCCATCGACAACTTCGAACTCACCCAGGCCATGATGCAGATTATCCGCAACGGTGGTCTCGGCAACGGTGGCTCTAACTTCGACGCCAAACTGCGCCGTAACTCTACCGACCCCGAGGATATCTTCATCGCCCACATCAGTGGTATGGACGCTATGGCTCGTGCGCTCGAGAACGCAGCCGAAATCCTCGAAAACAGCGAGCTGCCCCGCATGGTCAAGGAGCGTTACGCTTCGTTTGACAGTGGCAAGGGCAAGGACTTCGAGGATGGCAAACTCTCGCTCGAGGACCTCGTGGCTTACGCCAAGGAGCACGGTGAGCCTGCCCAAATCTCGGGTAAGCAGGAACTCTATGAAACCATCGTAGCACTCAACTGTAAATAACTATGATATAGGCAATATTAAGGCTACACAATTACACTTTTTTCATAAATGTGCCGTCAGCAGAACGTGAGTTTAGCTGGCGGCTTTTCTTTTAGATGCATTTGGAAGCGTGGGGGTGACCTTGACGAGAGTGGGGGTGACCTTGGGGCGCAGGGGGATGATATGTGGCATCGCTGGGATGAGCTTGGCGTGTGCCGGGATGGCTGTTGGCGGTGGCAAACAAACAAGCGGTGGGGCAGAAGCCAGATGTGTGTCTGGAGTCTGCCCCACCGCTGTTTTATCGATGAAATCGGTGATTTTTGTTGTTATCTTGGCATTTCTGTCAGTGTCACTGGGCCTATCAGACCTGAAGGCTGCAACTTGGAATCTTTCTTGTAGAAAGGATAGGAGGTATAGGTGTAACGCTTGGGACAATCGGGCTGCTGGTCGCCGATGATGCGGTTGCGCCAGAGGGTGGTGACGCGTATCTCGATGTCATTGTTGCCACGACGCAGGGCGTCGGTAATCTCGGTAGAGAACGGAGCGCGCCAGAGTATGCCCATGTTCTTGCCATTGACGATGACCTCTGCCAATGCGCTCATCTGCCCGAGGTATATCCAGAGCCGCTTGCCGCGTATCTGGGCTTTGGTGAGCTTCACAGACTTGCGGTATGTGGCGGTGCCGGCGAAGTAGCGGATGCCCGCGTCGTCGCTCTCGCTGAGCGAGCACAACTGCGCCATCGTGGTCTGTGCCGGTGCGCCTCTGTCGGGCTGGAAGGTCACAGTCCAGGGGCCCTCGAGCGTGGCGGCGACGGTCTGGGCGTCGACTTTGACAGCCTCTGCCGCCGTGGGGTCGCTCTCGGTGCGGAAGACGATGAAGTAGGCTTCTCCGGGGTTCATCTGCAGGCTTACCTGGGTATAACCGGCAGCGGGGGTGTAGTCTACTGCACTCACCTCGCCCGTCTCGGGATGCCATAAGTAAGGCTTCATGCCCGTCACCCTGAACCTCGCGTCAAGAGAGCGTGTCTGGTAGCTGCGGTTGTTGACCCAGTATATCTCTGCCTGTGGTGTCTGTCGGTGTACGAAGCGCAGGCTGTCCATGTGGTCACAGTAGAAATCGGGCGCGATGCCCCATGCGGCGAGGGCGTCGGCGATGCTGGCGTTCTCCTTGACATTGGGGCGGTTGGCATCCCATATCTCAGCTACCAGGCGGTCAAACTCCGCCTTGTCATCGTTGAGGCTGAGCACTGCCTGGGGTCTTGCGCCGCAGAGTTTCATGCCCTTGCCGACCATCGCGGCGATGTGGCGCAGCGCAGGAACGGTCATACGCTGGGTGTTGGCGTCGAGGGCGAGCACCTGGTAGGTCATCCCCGACGGCGTGGTTATCTTGCCGTCGCTGCAGGTCAACTGCTCCGTCAGCGCGGGCGTGTTGACATAGTCGTAAGACGCCGTCGGCGGAACCTGGGGCTGGTTGGCGTAGAAGAGACCGGTAACATTGTTGTCGTCGCCATAGTAGTAGGCCACGTCGGCGACATATCTGCCCTGCTGGAGCATATAACTGGTGCGCGAGAGATAGTCTACCCACGGGCGGGCTTGCTCTGCCCACGTCTCGTGACGGTGGAACCACTGTCCGTAGACCTCCAGTCCCTGTCCCGGAATCTTGGTATCTATCGGCTGATGGGCACTGTCGTGGATGACGATACGGTTGACGCCGCTGGCGAATTCGAGGTCGGCGACAGGCTTGAGCAGGTTGGGCGTGAGGGAATAAGCCAGTCCGTCGCCGTCCAGTCCGTTGGAGGTAAGGGATTCGGCGGCAACCAGATTCTGACCATAGATGTGAGCCACAGACGCCGATTCGCGTATGTCACCTTGCTTGCCGGTCTCGCCGCGGTCATTCATGTGCATCACGGGTTCACTCGCCCACATCGCACCCATAGGGATAGTGCAGTATTGCTTGACAGCCATGCCGTCGGCTTCATAGACGCGGCACGACTCGTGGCTCTCGAAGTAGGTACCCATATCCCGCGCCTTCATGGTGTCGGCTACCTGGCGGTAGAGGTTCTGCTCGATGAGCTCTCCGATGGTTCGGCGCCAGTCGAAGAGGAACCGGTCGGTCTTTTCGCTGCTCTCTACGATGGTTCCCGCCAATGCCGGCATCCACGGCAGCAGTTCGTAGCCGCGTCGGGCTTTGAACTCTTCTGCCATTCGTGGCGTCCAGTTGGCTATTCCTGCCTCATAACTGTCGATGAGCAGGTTCTGAAGTCCGCGTTTGCCCATCATGCCGCGCGAGGCGTCGACATAAGTGGCGAGATAGGTGCTTATATATCGCTGTACAGCCTCTGCCGACATCTTGTCGACCTCGAGTCCGGTCGCCTCGGGCGACGCGGGATGGTTCATCTTGCCCGTGAGCGAGTAGCCGAAGCGCAGTATGCGCCAGCGGCCCATCGGCGCTTTCCACGTGAGCCTTCCGGTGCTGTCGGTGAGATGAGTGAGGTCTACCACATCTGTCAGCACCGTGGCCTTGTCGGTCTCTGGCGTGGGGTAGAGTGGCAAGTCGACCGGCGTGCCGAACGCGGCTTTCTCCTCGGCATGGTTCACGCGGAAGGAGGTAAACAGGTTGAGCTCGCTGATGGCCAGTGGACGGCGGTCGGTTTTCCATACCACTCTGAAGTAGCGCGCCGTGGTCGGCGTGATGTCCACGGTGGTCAGCGGGGCACCTCCCAGCACCAGGTCGCATACTTTGGTGAAGTGCAGACCATCATTGCTCGCTTCCAACCATTTGGTCGGCGCGGGCCGCTTGTTGCGCCACTGGCTGTGCTGACGCCCGTCGCCCAGAGCCAATGCCCTGATGGTGTATGCCTTGTCGAGTTCTATCTTTATCCAAGCCACCTTGCCGGTGCTGTCGGCAGTCAGTTTCTGCGTCTTTGCCATGTCGCCGTCGGTGAGCATGGTCAGGTCTATCGCGCCGTTGCTCGCCGTAGCCTTCGCGCCCATCTCTCCGAGAGTGAGCTCGCCGTCGGTCCTCACCGCCACCACGGCGATGTCCTTGTAGTAGGTCTTGCTTGACGCGGTGCCCCTCGCCCTGATGTTCTGGAAGGCTCCGCTCACGCTGTAGGGTTCGGGCAGCGTCATGTTGATGGTCTTGCCTCCCTTGATGGTGACCTCCCTCCACACCAGTTTCTTCATGGCGTCGCAGGGCTTCACCCACGGTCCTCCCGTGTTACTCCACCCCGGCGTGGCGGTCATCGTGGCTTCCATGCCGAGCGAGTCTGCCAACGCCACAGCATACGCATAGCACTCTTTCCATTCGGGTGTCATGTAGATGATGCGTTGTGGCACCACCTGTGGTGTCTTCTTTCCGGCGTCGAAGATATGGATGCCGCCGAGTCCTGCCCGATTCATCCATTCGAGGTCCTTGCGGATGCCGTCGCGGGATATGTTGCCGTTCATCCAGTGCCACCACACGCGCGGGCGGGCGCTCTGTGGCGGATTTATAAATCCCTCCTTCAGTACATCGGTTTGTGCCGCTGCGCCTATCGTTATCGAGGCCAGCGCCGTAAGCATGATGTTTCTTTTCCAGTTCATAGTGGTTATGTTGTTGTTTGTTCTTGTTTTCCGATTGATTACCCTGTCTTGCGTCGGGGGCGTCGCCGCACTCGTGGAGATGACCGTCGCGCCCGTGGAGATGACCTTTGCGCTCGTGGAGATGACCTTCGCGCTCGTGGAGATGACCTTTGCACTCGTGGTGATGACCATTGCGCTCTTGGAGATTGCCGTCGCTCCCGTGGAGATTGTCGTCGCTCCCGCCGCGCTTGCCCTTTATTTATATAAGGTGATGGTGACGGGCCCCAAGAGTCCTGCGGGCATCAGTATGTTCTTGGTTTTCTTGCTCCAGGGATACGAGGTCCACGTGTAGGTTGTCTCCCCAGCCTTGGCGAGTTTGTCGCCGCAGATGCGGTTCTTCCATGGGTTGGTTACGCGTATCTCCAGCGTGTTTTCGCCCGACTTCACCGCCGCCGAGATGTCGATGGAATGGGGCGAAAACCACGTTAATCCGCAGTATTTGCTGTTGACCCAAACCTCAGCCATATAGTTGACCGTGCCCAAGTCTATCCGGTAAGTCTGGGCACTGTCGACAGCGCCGAGGAAGAAACGGTTGTGATAGGCGGCGGTGCCCGAGAAGTATTTTATTGCCCGAGCCTCGGTCGGGTTGGCTATGGCGAGCGTGGTGTCGATATACGACTTGAGCGAGTCCATCACGATGGCGTCGGGCGTGCCCATCTTCCGTCCGAATACCACGCGCCATGGACTGGCTATCGTGTCACTTCGGAGCGGCAGAGACTCCGTTGCGCGGTGACGCAGACGCTTGTCGGCCTCGCCGCTGAAGACGACAAACAGCGCATCTGCCGACTTCAAATCCATTTCCACGTAGGTCGAGCGGCTGCCAGTCATGTAGGTCACGTCGCTGATTTCGCCTGTCACGGCGTTCCATATCTGTGGCTTGCGCCCAGTGGTCCTGAACTCAAACCAATCGTGCATATCGCTCTTCGAACGGTTGTTGACCCAGTAAATCTCAGCATCCCCAGTGGTGCGGTGTACGTAGCGGATGCTGTCCATGTGCGTGCAGCGGAAGTCGGGCACATCGAGCAGCGAGTCGATGGCATGGCGGGTCGAGCCGGTGTCGACGATGTTGTCACGCTTGCCACTCCAGAGGTCGTCGGCGATGCGGTCAAACTCAGCCGAGTCTGCCTTCAGCCCCATAGCCCGTGCCGGACGCCGCCCCACGATGGTCGCCCCCTGGTCTGCCAGCCTCTTCACGGCTTGTAGCGACGCCAGAGAGAGTCGGTCCGAGGTACCTCCAAGCACCAGCATGCGGTAGCGGCTGCCGCCCGGAGTCACGAGCCGGCCGCCGTCTGTATCGAGGTGGTGACAGAGTATGTCGCTGTTGATGAAATCCATGTTGCAGCTCGATGGAATGGCTGGTTTCTGCTTGTCGAAGAGCGCCGTAGCGTTGGCTTCATCGCCATAGAAGTAGGCGACATCAGCCACATTTTTGCCCTGTTGCAGCATATAACTGCTGCGAGCCATATAGCCGGTCCAGCCACGAGCCTGCTCAGCCCAGGTGCTCAGCCGATTGAACCACATGCCATAGATGTCGAGACTCAGACCCGGCACCATGCTGTCGATGGGCTGGTGGGCGCTCTCGTGGATGACGATGCGGTTGACGCCACAGGCAAATTCGAGGTCGGCGATGCGCTTGAGCATAGCCGGATAGAGCCCGTAGACCAGACTGTCGCCCTGTGACGGGCCGTAAGTCGTAAACGACTCTGCCGCCACCTGCTTGCGCCCGAATACATGGGCTGCCGAAGCCGACTCCATGAGGTCTGCCTGCATTTCGAGGAACATTTTCTGGGTGAAATCAAGTGTCTGCGTGCGTGCCCACATCGCCGCCATCGGTATATCGGCCTTACACTTGGGTGCCAGTCCGTCGCCGACAAACGGGCGACTGTTTTCCATGGCTTCAAAGTAAGTGGTGAGACCCTGTTCATGGGCTATGCGCCCGACCTGACCATAGAGATTGTCGGTGATGAGCTCGCCCAGCGTCAGGCGCCAGTCATCGAGAAATCTGTCTGACGCCTCTGCCGACCCGATTACCTCGCCTGCCAGTGCCGGAAGGTAGGGCAGCAGGTCATATCCGCGCCTGCTCCTGAACTCCTCACGCATGTGGCGGGTCCAGGTGGCATATCCCGCTTCATAACTGTCTATGAGTAGACCGTTGACCACGCGCCCTATCATGCTGTCGCCCATCACGCGGCGGTAGGTGTCTATGTATGCCTCCATGTAGCGGCGCACGGCGGTCGAGTCGAGCTTGTCTACCTCCAGTCCGGTCGCTTCGGGCGACGCCGGATGGTTGGTCTTGCCCGTCAGTGAGTAGCCGAAGCGGTATATTCGCCATCGTCCCTCGGGAGCCTGCCAGCTGAGCCGCCCCTGAGCGTCCATATATCGGGTGAGGTCGATGACGCTGTCCAGCCCCGTGGCATGGCTGCCGGTGTGGGTGGGGTAGTCGATGAGACGCAGCGGACCGCCAAAGCCAGCCTTTTCCTCGCTGTGGTTGACGCGACTCTCTGTGCTGAGCGTAAACTCGCTGATTGTCGCTGGTCGGGCATTGGGCTGGTAGACCAGACGGAAATATCGTGCCTCGGTAGGTGGCAGAGAGAGGGTGAGGCGGGGCGTGGCGCCGTTGGGCACGTTGCATACGCGCCGCCACTCACGGCCGTCGTCGCTGGCTTCGAGGTATTTGGTGGGGCTGTTGGGGTATTTCTCCCATGAGCCCAGCAGATGCGAGTCGGCTATGGTCATCGACCTGATGGTGCGGGGTCTGTCCAGTTCCACTTGTATCCATGCCTGCTTCTTCCGCGGCCCTATTGCGAAGGTGTGGGTGAAGTCGCCGTCGTAGAGGTGGCTGCCGTTGATGCTGCCTTCCGATGTGGTGATGCGCTTTACCATGCTTGCCATCCCCACGGCATCGTCTGCCACCGGCACCGCGATGACATACAGGTCTTTATAATATGGTGTCTGCTTTACGCCCTTGCCCTTGTTGCGATAATTCTGGTATTCTCCGCTGTGGGTGTAGGGTGCGGGCAGCGCCATGCTCGTGAGGGTGCCGCCGTTGACGACGGTGTCGCGCCACTCTATGCGTTTCATGGCGTCGTCGGGTGCTACCCACGGACCTCCGGTGTTGCTCCAGCCGGGTGCCGAGGGCAGCACGATGTCCATGCCGAGCGAGTCTGCCAGCCCTACAGCCAGCCTCAGACAGTCGTTCCACTCGGGTGTCATGTATTTCACGCGTTGCGGCACTATCTGTGGTGTGTTCAGTCCGGCGTCGAAGAGGTGCACACCGCTGATACCCACACGGTGCATCCACTCGAGGTCCTTGCGGATGCCGTCGGGGGTGATGTTACCGTTCAGCCAGTGCCACCACACCT
The DNA here is from genome assembly GCF_002251385.1 of Prevotella sp. P5-108. GTDB lineage: Bacteria > Bacteroidota > Bacteroidia > Bacteroidales > Bacteroidaceae > Prevotella. The sequence continues at coordinate 87,175 of NZ_NPJJ01000008.1, read as the reverse complement.
GAGGGCGAGCCTCATGTGGAGGGTTCAAAAAGCCCGATTTCATCGAACTTGTCTGCCCCTGTGCGAGCAGTGAGCCACACAGTGCCAGCAGAGTCATTGCAGAGCGTATCATTCCAATTATTAGGGTTTGTATGGTATATGTCTATTGCTTTCAGGCATAAAAGGATATGCAATATTACCAATAAAAACCAAGATACGCAAGAAAAGACGGCAAAAGTTGTTGTTTATCTGCGTCTTGCCATTCTCTTTGTGCGCTTGGGAGTGGCCTTGGGACGGGGCTCCATGCCCGGTACATCGCGCGTGATGGTGGCTCTGACGATGCGCACGTCGGTGAGCGGACGGTCATTGGCGTCGCGCTCTACCGCCTGTATCTTCTCGACCACATCCATGCCCTCTGTCACCTCGCCAAACACCGTATAGGCACCGTCGAGATGGGGTGTGCCGCCCAGGGTGGTATAGACGCGCTCCATCTCAGGACTCATGGTGATGCTGTCGCCGAAGAGCTGTTTCAGATTCTGCCGTCCGCGCTCCAGGGTGGTCTCGTCGCACACCTTGCCATAGACGATATAGAACTGGGTGCTGCTCGAGCGTCGCTCGGGGTTGGTCTTGTCGCCCTCCCGGGCAGCCGCCAGTGCGCCGCGCTTGTGGAAAATCTGCGGCAGCCGTATCTCGGCGGGCAGGGTATAGTCGAGCGAGGTGTTGCCCAGCAGTTCGCCGGCGGGCGCATGCTTGCTGCGCGGATCGCCCGCCTGTATCATGAAGTCGGGGATGACGCGGTGGAAGAGCAGCGAGTCGTAGAAGTGGTGGGTACGGATGAGCTTGAGAAAGTTGTCACGGTGCTGCGGCGTCTCATTGTAGAGTTGCAGACGGATGTTGCCCATAGTGGTCTCGATGAGCACTTCGGGGCGTTGCGCCGTAGCGGGCGCTGTCTGCGCCTTGGCGCCGAGGGCTGCCATGAGCAGCGCCAGGGTAGAGATGAGGGTCTTCTTCATATCAGTAGTTGTGCGGTTATCGTTTGTTTTCGTCCATTTTATCGCCGTCGATGCGCTCGAGACACCAGAGGAAGGCGTCGGCCATGCGCTGGTCTTCTTGGTCGAAGTGGCCGCCCTTGTTCCATGCGAGCGTGGTGCTGCCGTCGCCCAGCTGTGCCTTGAGCCGCTCGTGGTGGCGGCGTATGCAGTCGCCCACGGCAGCCATGCGCTGGTTGCGGGCATGCTCTTCGCGGTCGCCCAGGCTCATGTATACCTTGCGTGCCATGCTGGGGTGGCTGTCAGCATAGTTGTCCCAGTTCTTGACCCACACCGAGGGCGAGGCTGCCGCCACGGCGTCGAAGAGAGGACACTCCGATGCCGCCCAGAGACTGAAGAGTCCGCCCAGAGAGTAGCCTCCGAGGATACAGGGCAGCTGTCCATACCTATTATATATATAGGGCAACAGCTGGCGGGTCACATAGTCGAGCGTATCTATGGCGTGACGCCCCACCTCGGGGTCTCTCGCCACCGCCTCGTCGGCCCAGGGCATGAGGGAGAGTGCCCACTGCTGCAGGTCGATGCCCACAAAGACAAAGCCCATCTGGGATCCTTGCTCTATGAGGCTCAGCTCGCTGTCTATGGTTTTGCGCTCGTGGCGGGCGGTCAGCTGTATGAGCACTGCCTTGGGTGTGCCTGTCGTGTGGATGAGACAGGGCTGGCTGTCGATGTCCAATGCTTTCATTTCGGTCCTTTTCTATATAAACGACGAAAGGGTTGGAAATATTATGTGCGACCGCCAAAAAACATTCTTGCCCAATGTGGCTATAGTCATGTGCTGTGACTTTCCTATGTACAGGACTGTTCAAAGTGTCGCATTGCTCAACCAAAACACGATGAAAAGGGAAAAATAGAGGATATGTCTAAAAAGTGTACTTGTATAAGAAAAATGACCAAATGACGCATAAAAATCATATTAAAACCAAAATTACGGACAAAATGACCAAATGGGAGATGCGCGCAGATTATTTTCTTGTGGTGCGCGAGATTTCCCATTACCTTTGCAACAATCAAGCAAGCCACTCAGCGTGGACAAAAAATTGTAAAGGATAATCCCGCAACGGGAAAGACCATTAAGGAAAAAGAAAACCATCAAAACGCAAGAGTTATGTACTCAAAATTCGACAATCTGGACATCACAGTGGATTCTTCGGTGAAGAACATCACCCGCACAGCCTGCATGTATCTCTCCGAGGCCATCGAGCACGGCATCATGCTGTCAGAGAATCCTACAGCCAATATCGTGATCTATGACGACCGCATAGATTTTGGCATGTGTATGAACCCTACCATGGACATGATGAACGAGGCTTACTTCCCCAACTTCTATGTGGAGAACGACAGCATCGTCTATCGTTTCGCGGGTAACGCTGACTGTGAGGTGACCGACCAGACCATCGACTACGTAGGCGCCTATGCGCCCATGACCAGCGAGGACAACCACGTGTTCAACATGATTTACTCCAAGTACGCATAAAAATCTAACTTAATAGGAAATAGCCGTCTTATACAGACATACACATTCTTTATATAAATACCCAAAGAGCCGGAGGCATCTGATAGAAGATTCCCTTTTGGCTCTTTTTTTTGTCCATACCTGTTGATGTGCGTAGCGCACTCATTGATATTACTTTCATGTCAATATTTCCATAATTTGAGGTTCTATATGAGTGATTTGCGCCCTGCAATAACTAAATAGAACTTGTCATTAACCGATAACCAAGCTATAGTATGTTTGTTTTTTCCCATGCGGTTTTATTTTATTGTCATATAGCGTTTGTCGTCATAGAAGGTCGTCATAACATCATCCCAGTCACACCCACTTGTGCTGACAGGCAGGGCGGAGTCAACATAAAATCCCCGGACTGCCTGTTGTGGGCTGTCCGGAGATTGCTGTGTGGTCAGTGATGTGCGGTGTGAGCGCAGTCACTCACTATTCGTTATGCTCTTCTATGGCTTTGAGCCTGTGGCGACACTCCTCGAGAATGTCCGTGAGCGCCTCTACGGTGTCAGCCCTGAGCATGGCTATGCGCGTCTGCTTGAAATCGGGTATGCCCTTGAATATGGGACTTGCCGCGAGATGCCGGCGGGTGTGGAGTATGCCCCGGTATTCGTCGATGCGCTCCACGTTGATGCGCAACTGCTCCTTGAGCACGTCAATCTTCTCGTCGAGTGTCAGCGTGTCGCGTCCCTCGCGTATATCCTGGAATATCCACGGGCGGCCGAAGGTGGCGCGGCCTATCATCACGGCGTCCACGCCATAGTCGTCGAACGCGCGCCGTGCCGACTCAGGCGAGTCGATGTCGCCGTTGCCGATGATGGGTATATGTATGCGTGGGTTGCGCTTCACCTCGCCTATGAGAGACCAGTCGGCCTGTCCGGTGTACATCTGGCTGCGTGTGCGGCCGTGGATGGTGAGCGCCTGTATGCCGCAGTCCTGCAGCTGCTCAGCCAGTTGGGTGATGATGAGGTTGTCGCTGTCCCATCCCAGTCGGGTCTTTACCGTCACGGGCACATGGACCGCCTTGACCACCTCGCGCGTGATTTCGAGCATCAGCGGCACATTGCGCAGCATGCCGGCTCCGGCGCCTTTGCCCGCCACCTTCTTGACGGGGCATCCGAAGTTGATGTCTATCACGTCGGGCTTGGCTTCTTCCACGATCTTGGCAGCCTCGACCATCGAGGCGGTGTCTCGGCCGTAAATCTGTATGCCCACGGGCCGTTCTTCGTCGTGCAGCACCATCTTGTTGAGCGTGGAGCGTATCGAGCGGATGATGGCCTCTGCCGATACGAACTCGGTATATACCATGGCGGCGCCAAACCGCTTGCAGAGCATGCGGAAGCCTATGTCGGTGACGTCTTCCATCGGCGCCAGAAAGAGTGGGCGTGTGCCCAGGTCTATATTTCCTATTTTCATAACTTACTTATTTGAGCAGATGATACATTCCGCCGGCGAGTGACCTTACCACGCCCTTCATCTCGAGCGTGAAGAGCAGTGCCGAGAGGCGCGATATGGGTATGCCGGTCTTGACGGTGAGCAGGTTGACCTGCAGGTCGTTGGTGGCGCTGAGCACGTCGACGACGGTCTGCTCCTCTGCCGAGAGGTCGGGAAACAGCTGCCGCTCAATGCCCATGCGCGTGGCTTCAAGCAGCCGGTGGTCGTTCCAGTTGACGGCATTGACGAAGTCCTCGGCCGAGGTAATGAGTCCGGCGCCGTTGTCGCGTATCAGGTTGTTGCATCCGCGACATTCCTCGACATCCACCGGGCCGGGGAAGGCAAACACGTCGCGGCCGTAGTTCTGGGCGATGTCGCAGGTGATGAGTCCGCCGCCCTTGGCAGCGCTCTGGATGAGCAGGGTGGCGTCGGCCATACCCGCCACGATGCGGTTGCGCCTTACGAAGTTCATCTTGTCGGCACGCGTCTGGGTCATAAACTCGGTGACGAGTCCGCCCTGGTGCAGCATCTGCACCGCAGTGTCGCGGTGGGCGGTGGGGTAGAGGTCGTCGAGCCCGTGTGCCAGCACGCCCACAGTCTCAAAGCCCTGCTGGAGCGCCTGGCGGTGGGCACAGATATCTACGCCGTAAGCCAATCCGCTCACGATGAGCACGCGCGGACACAGTTGGCGCAGGTCGGCGACAAAGCGGCGTATGATGTCCTGTCCGTAGACCGTGCAGCGGCGCGTGCCCACGATGTTGATGACGCGCTGCTGGTTGAGGTCGGCATTGCCCTTGTAGTAGAGCACCAGCGGTGCGTCGGGGCAGTCGTTGAGTCGCTGCGGATAGTCGCTGCTGCCATAGCAGAGCACCCTTACACCATGCTCCACGGCCCACGCATACTCTACCTCGGCACGATGGGCGGCGTCGCCGCTGTTGCGGAAAGCCTCTACCAGCCTGGGCGAGGCGTCGGGCACCAGTTGGCGTATATCGGCGCTATGCTCCATGATGGCCGTGGCAGACCCTGCCCGGCGCAGGAGGTCGAGCATGCCCGCCATGTTGTAGAAACCTATGCGGGTGAGGGTGATGGCGTGGATGACGTCTTGCTCGTGGCTCATGGGTGCGTGCTGTCGTTGAGATAGGGGGCAAAAGCCTTGTCGTACTCGTCGCTTGTGCCCAAGCGGCCGTTGATGAGCACCGCCAGTTCGACGGTGGCGCGGAAGCAGAGGCGCTCGTCGCTGGCGCGGAAGATGTCGTGGTCGAACACCCAGCGTATGCCTTCCTTGTGCAAGGCCAACCGGGAGATGAGCACGTCGTCGCATCTGAGCGGCTGCTTGTACTGCAGGTTCATGCGCGCCACTACGGCGTCGATGCCGCGGCTGTGCATCTCGGCGAAACTCAGCCCCGTGTGCTTCAGGAAGAGGTGGCGGGTGTGCTCGGTATAGTGCAGATAGTTGGCATTGTTGACGATGCCCTGGATGTCGCACTCGTAGTCTCTCACTTCCATGCGGGTCTCAAAGATATACTTCTTTATCATTGTCTTATGGGTTGTATGCTGTTTATCTATAATGGTGACGGTGTCGGGGGCGGTTTCGGCCCATTTCATCGGGCTTTCAGATACTCGTAGCCGAAGCGGCAGCGCAGACAGTCGCGGCGGTCGCAGTAGGCCGACTTCAACTGGATGAGCGCCTGGGAGTCGCCGGCATTCTCGACCTCCAGTCCGCACTCGCGCCAGAGCCTCACGATGTGGTTGTTTTCGGCGCGGGCCTGTTCGAGCAGACTGAAGGCGCGGTCGCAGAGCGCCTCGTTGCCCTTGTAGCGCCCGTAGGCGAAGAGCAGGGGTATGACGGTGTTGATGATGAGCAGATTGATGGAGAAGGGCGACATCTGCTTATCGTTGCTCTCGGCTTCGGAGCCGAAGGTGTAATGGGTCTTCCAGTAGGGGGTGACCGATGTGTGCAGCGCCTCGGCCAAGTGGGCGACGGTGGTACACTCGAGTATGCGGCTCAGCCCTGCCTGGCGCGAGAAGTAGAGCTGCGCCAGCTGCGAGATGCGTATGTGGGGGAAGTTCTGTGGTCGCAGCCGCAGAAACTTCCATAGATGGTGGTCCATAGGCGTAAGGCCGAACTTGTGGGCGAGGTAGCGGTACTCGCTGCGCAGTCGGCAGCAGTAGTCGTCGTGGTTGGCGCTGTCGCGATAACGCTCCGGGACGGCTTCAGGGGCGAGCAGCCCGGCTTGGCCCATAAACATGGCTTCTACTTGGAAAAGGTCGTCGCGATGGTGGGCCACATCGTTCAGCGGGATGTGGTATGCCCAGGTCTCAAAGGCGTCGCCATTGACGCCGAAACCGTAGTTGCGCGCCAGCGTGACGAAGTAGGCTGCTTCCCACGAGCCGTTGCATCGCTTCAGCCGTTGTCCTATGGCTTCGGTCTTCTGTTCCAGCCGCTCGGTCTGCAGTGCGCTCATCCAGCTATGTACGGTGAGGCGGCTCAGCGACGGAATGATGTGGTAACAGGGAGGGTATTTGTCGGTGGCGGCGAGCTCGGTATAGCGCATACTGATATCCTGGGGCACGCTGAGCTGGAGCTGGGGCGGGCGTTCTCCGCTCTCGGTCACCACGTCGGTGTCTACCGTCTCGGCTATATGCAGTATCACGTTGTTGTATCGTGCATCGCGCTGATGGCCATGCTGATACCAGTCGGAAGAACGGGTATGGATTTCGATGTTGCCCACCCACAGGGTGCCGTCGATGCGTATCTTGGCGTTGAAGAAGTCGGGTCCGGCATTGTTGTTGTGCAGTCCCGGGTCTATCACCTCGACCTCCAGCCCGTCGGTGGTGGAGAGATGGCCTAACGGAAACATCTTGTGTTTCCATACATAGTGCAGCAGTTGTTCCATTGGCGTGAGCAAAATACTTATCGTGCAAAAATACGATTTTTTTCGCAAACGCCCGTTGGATGTGGATGAAAATATGCTGTGCGCCATCAAACTAATCACTTTTCGCCGCCCCGTCGGCTGCGTCGGGAGGGGTGGGGGCGTGTCATGGCGGCGCCCCTTGGCGGTAGCGGAGCGGTCGGCAGGGCGGCCGTCGCTACGGCAGTTTCGGCCTCTGCGTCCTCTTAAATCACGTTAACAGCAGCCCTCTATATATATAATAAGGTAAAAATGCTGCTGTGGGAGGTAAAAAATCGTGATCAATGGCGGATTATCCCAAATTTTATGTTTAACTTTGCCCTTGATGCCCACAAGCCATCGCACGCAAAGCGCGGTGACGGGCGGGACAAACAGAACAAACAGCAAGCAAGATATGAAAATAGCACTTATCGGCTACGGTAAGATGGGGCACATGATAGAAGAGATTGCCCGTCAACGCGGCCACGAGATTGTAAGTATTATCGATGTCAATAACCAAGACGATTTCGACTCGCCTGAGTTCGCTTCGGCCGACGTGGCCATCGAGTTCACCAATCCTACTGCCGCCTATGGCAACTACCTCAAGGCGTTCAGCCATGGCGTGAAGGTGGTGAGCGGCTCTACAGGCTGGATGAAAGACCATAAGGACGATGTGGTCAACCTGACCAAGGACGGCGCCAACACCCTCTTCTGGGCTTCCAACTTCAGCATCGGCGTGGCCATCTTCTCGGCCGTCAACCGCTATCTGGCCAAGATTATGAACCAGTTTGACGAGTACAATGTGTGCATGCAGGAAACCCACCACGTGCACAAACTCGACGCCCCCAGCGGCACCGCCATCACTCTGGCAGAGGACATCATCGACAACATAGACCGCAAGAAGGACTGGAAACGCGGTGTGACCTACTGGACCGAGGACGGCCACCAGGACGAAGGTGACGGCAACATCACCGACGAGGACCTGGTAATCAACTGCGTGCGCGACGGCGAGGTGCCCGGCATCCATACCGTCATCTACGACTCTGAGGCCGACATGATAAGCATCGAGCACAACGCCCACTCGCGCAAGGGCTTTGCCCTCGGTGCCGTGCTGGCTGCCGAGTTTACCGCCCAGCACAGCGGACTGCTCACTACTTCAGACCTCTTCAAATTCTAAACGACTATGATAGACAAGACAAAAGCCAAACTCAATATGAAAGTGCAGTGGACCAAGTTTCTGGTTGTACTGGCACTGTATCTTCTCTTTCTCGTATGGGTGAAATCGTGGCTCGGCCTGGTGGTTGTGCCCTTCATCTTTGATGTGTATATCACCAAGAAGATACGCTGGCAGTGGTGGCGTGATGCCGAGGCTCCTGTGAGGTTTGTGATGAGTTGGGTCGACGCCCTCGTGTTTGCACTGGTGGCTGTCTACTTCATCAACCTCTTCTTCTTCCAGAACTATGTCATCCCCTCTTCTTCGCTTGAGAAGAGTCTGCTCACGGGCGACTATCTCTTTGTGAGCAAGGTGAGCTATGGCCCCCGCATCCCGCAGACCCCGCTCACCATGCCTCTCACCCAGCACACGCTGCCCGTAATCAATACCAACAGCTACATCTCCTGGCCCCACTGGGACTATCGCCGCGTGAAGGGCTTGGGCCATGTAGAGCTCAATGACATTGTGGTGTTCAACTATCCTGCCGGCGACAGCATCCTCACCGAAGAGCGCTATTCCACCCAGTACTACTCTATGGTCTACGGCTTCGGTGCCAACCTCTATGAGCAGAAGTATGGTGCCACGCCCGATGTGAGCAGCATGAACCCTATGGAGCAGCGCCGCTACTATGGTGAAATCTACGGGCTGGGCCGCCACTATCTGGCCAGCATGCCCACGGATTTTGGCGACATCAGCAGCCGTCCTACCGACCGTCGTGAGAACTATGTGAAGCGCTGTGTGGGATTGCCCGGACAGACCCTCCAAATCAAGAACCATATCGTCTATCTCGATGGCAAGGCCAACAAGGAGCCCGACAATGTGCAGTATGCCTATGCGGTAGACCTGAAGCCGGGCAAGGAAATCCCCGACGAGATGCTGCAGCAGCTGGGTATCTCTATGGAAGACCTGCTGTCGCTTAACCAGAACGGATATATGCCTCTCACGGCCCGTGCCGTCAAGGCGCTGCGTGAGCGCAAGGATCTGGTAGACTCCGTGGTGTTCTACAACGACCCCTCGACCTTCGAACTCTATCCCAAGAACGCCTACACCGGATGGACCCGCGACAACTATGGTCCCGTGTGGATTCCCAAGAAGGGCGCGAGCATCCAGCTGACCCTGAAGAATCTGCCCATCTATGAGCGCTGCATCAAGGTGTATGAAGACAACGACCTGCGCGTCGACGACCGTGGCCGCATCTTTATCAACGGCAAGCAGGCCAAGAGCTACACCTTCAAGATGGACTACTACTGGATGATGGGCGACAACCGTCACAACTCGGAAGACTCGCGCTACTGGGGATTTGTGCCCGAAGACCACGTGGTGGGCAAGCCCATCTTTATCTGGTGGAGCTCTGACCCCGACCGTAAGGGCTTCGGCGGCATACGATGGAGCCGTCTGTTCCGTTGGGTAGATAACATCAAGTAAGTAGGACTATGAGCGGCACTGTCAAAACCCTATTGATTGTGGCAGCGGCAGCAGTGCTGCTCTTCCTGTTTCGTGTGTCTGTATGTACCATCTACACCATCCCCGACAACACGCTCGCCCCTGCCGTGAAGCAGGGCGACAGGGTGCTGGTAAATCGCTGGAGCTATGGACTGCGTGTGGGTGGCAACGACTGGATAAGCTACTGCCGTATAGCCCGTAAAACGGTAGAAAAGGGCGATTTCATCGCTTTCGATGCGCCTGTCTCTTCTGCTGCAAAGAGGGCTGTAATGATGGGTAGAGTAGTGGCTGTGCCCGGCGATACGGTCAAGATTGACGGCCAGATGTATGTCATCCCGCGTGGATGCCAGGTGTGTACCTGTGGCTGCATGTCGTCGTGCATCGTCAACCCCAACCAGCATGGCGGCGATATGCTCGTCGCCGAGAGCGACATCATCGGCAGAGCCACCTCGGTCATCTACAATTTCAACAATTATTATTTCGACAACTCTCGATGGTTTCTCCCGATACGCTGACACCAGCCCTTCTTTCCACCACTTATTTCGGTCCGATACAATGGTATCAGAAACTCCACCGGCATAAGCCCTGTCTGATAGAGCGGCATGAGAGTTTCATCAAGCAGACCTACCGCAACCGCATGGTCATCGCCACGGCCAATGGCGCGCAGACGCTCTCTATCCCCGTGACCCACGACGACTCGATGCTTATCACCGATATCCGTATCTCTGACCACGCCAACTGGCGGCATGTGCACTGGAACGCCCTCGCTTCGGCCTACGGCGAGAGTGCCTTCTTTGAGTATTATCAGGATGACATCCGTCCCTTCTTCGAGCAGAAGTGGGAGTTTCTGTATGACTTCAACGAGGCCATCATGTACAAGATGATAGAGCTGCTCGACCTGCGTGTGGATGTGGGTGCCACCGAGAGTTATATCAAAACAGAAACTCACGATAATGCCGATGCTATCGGTGATTATCGTGAGTCTATACGTCCGAAGAAGCCGCTGCCTGATGCGGCTTTCTGTCCTCAGCGTTATTATCAGGTCTATGCCCAGCGGCATGGATTCATTCCTAATCTGAGCATCCTCGACCTCCTCTTCAACCAGGGCAACGAGTCGATACTCTATCTCTGATACCTTATTTATATATAAGCGTGGTGAGCTGCGTAGGGTCAAAGACCGTCTGCGCCACCTGCTGTATGTCGGCGGCGGTAACGCTGTCGATTTGGGCAAACAGCCGCTCGGTGTCCTTCTCCCAACCATAATGGAGGAAGCTCTTGGCAAAATCGAGGGCAAAGTTCTCCCTGTTGTCGCAGGCAATACCTATCTGCCCCTTCAACTGGCGCTTGGCGTTGGCGAGCTGGGTCTCGGTGAGGCTGTGGTCGCACACGCGGTTGAGCTCGCTCCTCACCAGGCGCATACAGCGCTTCACTTCGTGAGGGTCGCAGCCGAAATAGGTGGCCCACATGCCTGTGTCGCCATAGCAGACCATCGAACTCTCCACGGTGTAGACCAGTCCGTTGCGCTCGCGCAATGCCATGTTCAGGCGGGCGTTCATGCCCGGTCCACCCAGGATGTTGTTGAGCACAAAGAGCGCTATGCGTCTCGGGTCGTGGATGTCGAAGGTGCGGTTGCCCATCATCACGTGGGCCTGGTGGGTATGACGCTCGCTCACGATGGTCTGACCCGTAAGCGGCTGCATGAATGGCGATGGAATGGGCGAAAATGGCTTGCGCTGGGCACCCTCGGCAGCCACCGTGCAGTCCATAGCCTTACACAGCATACGGGTGAGTCGGCCGAAGTCGATGTCGCCGTAAGCGAAGAAGATGGCGCGGTCGGCACGGTAATGCTCGCGCGTGAAGCGGAGCGCATCGGCGGTGGTGAAGCGCCTCACCCTGTCGGCATTGCCCAGGATGTTGTGGCCCACGGGATGCCCGGCGAAGACCAGGTTCTCAAACTCGTCGTAGATGAGCTCGGCGGGACTGTCGTGATAACTCTCTATCTCGTCACAGATAATCTCCACCTCCTTGTCTATCTCGTGCTGGGGATAGACCGAATGGAAAACCATGTCGGAGAGCAAGTCCACCGCCCGCGCAAGATGGTCGTTCATCACGGCGGCATAGAAGAAAGTGTCTTCCTTATTGGTAAATGCGTTGAGGTCGCCGCCCACGCGCTCAAGAGCGTTGATGATGTGGCACGCCTTGCGCCGCTCAGTGCCCTTGAAGGTGACGTGCTCGCAGAAATGGGCGATTCCTTCGTCATCTTTGGCTTCGTGGCGCGAGCCTGCAGCCACGCCATATCCGCAGAAAACTACCCTTGACGCCGAGGGGCGGTGTATCACCCTCAGACCATTCGACAGAGTGCATGAGTTATATTCCATAATTATGTGCAAAATTACGGAAATTTGCTTTGATAATTGCGTAAAAATATAGATATTTGCATCTAAAATAACTGATATGCGCAAAGTAATAGGAATAGGCGAGACTGTGCTCGACATCATATTCAAGGACAACCAACCTGTGGGCGCTGTGCCTGGAGGTTCGGTCTTCAATGCCATGATTTCCCTTGGCCGTTGTGGCGTGGCTTCCACGATGCTTACCGATGCCGGCCGCGACCGTATCGGCGACCAGGTGGTAAGTTTTCTCAGTGACAATGGCGTCTGCGCCGACTATGTGCAGCGCTTTGCCCATGGCCAGTCGCCCGTGTCGCTTGCCTTTCTCGATGAGGCTAACAATGCCCAGTACATGTTTTATCGCGACAGTCACGTAGACCGCCAGGACATCAATATCCCTGACCTCCACGCCGACGACATCGTGCTCATAGGCAGCTACTATGCCCTCGACCCCGCCGTGCGCCAGCAGGTGGTAGCCCTGCTTGACCAGGCGCGCGCTGCCGGTGCCATCATCTATTACGACATCAACTTCCGTCCTTCCCATCGCACCGATGTGATGAAGGTCACGCCCAATCTGCTCGACAACCTTGACTATGCCGACATTGTGCGTGGCAGTATCGACGACTTCGAGGTGCTCTACCGCAAGCAGGACCCTGAGGCCATCTACAAAGCCGAAATCTCGTTCTACTGCAAGCGCTTCATCTGCACCCGAGGCGCTCAGCCCGCCGTGGTGCTGGCCGACGGTGGCGTGGTGGGCGAATACCCTGTCGACACCACCGACACAGTGAGTACCATAGGTGCCGGCGACAACTTCAACGCCGGTTTCATCTACGGTCTGCTGCGCCAGGGCATCACCCGAGACCATCTCGACCGCGGGCTTACGCAGCAGCAGTGGGACGGACTCATCGCCGACGCGCTGGCGTTTGCCGCCGAGAGTTGCAAGAGTATCTACAACTATATCTCAGTCGATTTCGGCAACAACAAGCAATTACCAAATCATATTTAATATGAACATTATTAATAATAACATTTACTATGTAGGAGTTAACGACCGCAACAAGTCGCTCTTCGAAGGACTGTGGCCGCTCCCATATGGAGTCTCTTACAATTCTTACCTCATCGACGACGACAAAGTGTGTCTCATCGATACCGTGGAGGTCGATTTCTTTGCCCGATATATCAGCAATATCCGCGAAGTCATCGGCAGTCGCCCCGTCGATTATCTCGTCATCAACCACATGGAACCCGACCACAGCGGGTCTATCGCCCTGCTGCGCCAGTATTATCCCGATATGCAGGTGATAGGCAACAAGAAGGCCATCGGTATGCTCGAGGGCTTCTATGGTGTCACCGATAACTGTGTAGAGGTGAAAAACGCCGAATCCATCGCTCTCGGCAAGCACAACCTTACCTTCCACCTCACCCCCATGGTTCACTGGCCCGAGACCATGATGACCTACGAGTCTGCCACCCAAACCCTCTTCAGCGGAGATGCCTTTGGCTGCTTCGGAGCCCTCAACGGAGGTGTCATCGATGACGCCATCAACACCGACTGGTGCTGGGACGAGATGACCCGTTACTACTCCAACATCGTGGGTAAGTATGGCATCCCTGTGCAGAACGCCCTGAAGAAGCTCGCCGGTCTGCCGCTCGCCTACATTTGTTCCACTCACGGCCCGGTTTGGCACAGCTACATCGACAAGGTCGTGGGCATGTACGACAGCATGAGCCGCTACGCCACAGTGCCTGGCCTGGTCATCTGTTATGGCACCATGTACGGCAACACCGAGCGCATGGCCGAGGTCATAGCCGAGGCAGCCTCCAAAGCCGGCCTCAAGGACATTCTGCTTTACAATGTCTCCAAGACCCATCACAGCTACATCCTGCGGGATATCTTCAAGTATCGCGGACTCATCGTCGGTGCGCCCACCTATAACGCCGGACTCTACCACGAGATGGATGTGCTGCTGGCAGAGATTGCCAACCGCGACGTCAAGGACCGCCTCTTCGGGTGGTTTGGCAGCTACGCCTGGGCAGGTAAGGCCGTGCAGAAGATTACTGAGTGGAACGATACCCGACTTCACTTCGAGGCCGTCGGCACTCCCGTTGAGATGAAGCAGTCTCTCAATGCCGAGACTCAGGCTCAGTGCGAGGCGCTGGGAAGAGCCATGGCCGAAAAACTCCTTGCCGATGAGTAATCCCCGCACGCTGAAAGACTGGTTTATAGCGCTCCGCCCCTGGTCTTTTTCCACCTCTGCCATTCCCGTGATAGCGACGTTGGCTTTTGTGTGCTTTGCCTCTCATCACGACATTGACTTGGGGCCTTCAACCTCTGCTCCCGACTACGCCAACGGTTTCCTCAGCCTGCTGATGATTATGCTGCTCCATGGCGGAGGCAACCTCGTGAGCGACTATTACGACCATGTGCGTCGCGTAGACCTCCCCGGCTGCCCCAATGGTGTCCATTGGATATCGTCGGGCGTGTTCCGTCCGCGCGAGATATTGGTCTATGGCCTTCTGCTCCTTGCCATAGGTGCTGCCGTGGGCGTGCTTATCCTCTTCCGTTCAGACATTGAGGTGCTGTGGATAGGCGTCCTTGCGGTGGCGTTGCCCTTGGGTTATCCCTGGCTCAAGGCCCATGCCCTCGGCGATGTCGATATCCTGCTCTGCTTTGCCGTCCTGCCCGCGCTGGGTACCTGCTTTGTCATGACAGGCGTCTACTATCTCCCCGTGATTTTCCTCAGTCTTCCCTACGGACTCCTCACGGTGTCTATCCTCCATGCCAACAATACCCGAGACCGTGCCAACGACCGCCGGGCCGGACTCCTTACCCTTCCGCTCATCCTCGGGTGGCAGGCGTCGCGCCGCCTCTATGTGGCCTATCTTGTCGTGCCCTATCTGTTGGTACTCTTTGTCATGGCATTTTATTTCGGCTACTCTGCCACCATCCTCTGTCTGCTCCTTGTGCTGCTCACGCTGCCCGTTGCCGTGCGCAACATCAGGGCGATGATGACCGCAGAGACCGAGGACAAGCAAGACATCGGTGCGCTCGACCAGATGTCGGCGCAGCTGCAGCTCGTCTTCGGACTCTCTTACTCCCTTGGATTTGCTTTGGCCTCTTTTGTATAAAAACATGGACAATATGACGATGGAATCGGCAAAAATCAACGACTCTCGGGTCTGGATAGCGGTGGCTGTGGCCGCTGTGCTATGGTTTGTGATGTTCTCGCCCTGGACGGCTCCGATGGTCAACTTCTGGTATGCCATGACCGCTTCGGCTGTCATCCTTGTCACCCTCTCCACCTGTTTCTGTCGCCAGTGGCTTGCCGACATCCGCCCCACCGCCAGCCAGCTGGCCCTGGGGTTGGTCATCGCCCTGGTGCTGTGGTGCGTGTTCTGGGTGGGCGACAAGGTGTCGCAGTTGCTGTTCAGCTTTGCCCGCCCCCAAGTCGACATGATTTATGGCATGAAGAGCGGCACAGCCTCTGCCCTCATCGGCGTGCTGCTCCTGCTTGTCATCGGCCCTGCCGAGGAGATTTTCTGGCGCGGCTATGTGCAGCGCTGCCTCTCCCAGCGCTGGAATGTCAATGTGGGGTTTGTCGTCACGCTTGCCCTCTATACGTTGATACATGTGTGGTCTTTCAATTTCATGCTGCTCATGGCTGCGCTGATGGTAGGAGCCTTCTGGGGACTTCTCTACCGTCTGCGCCCGCAGTGGCTTACCGCCCTTGTCATCTCCCACGCCGTGTGGGACGCCTGCGCCTTTGTGTTTTTCCCTTTCTGAATGTTTTTCCTCAACCGTCTGACCTATGAAGAGATTTAAGTTTGGACTCCTGCCACGCATCCTGGTGGCCATCGTCTTTGGTATCGTTGTCGGCAACTGGCTGCCTCTGCCCCTAACCCGTGTGTTCATCACGTTCAATAGCATCTTCGGCCAGTTTCTGGGTTTCATGATACCCCTCATCATCGTCGGACTGGTCACCCCCGCCATCGGCGATATCGGTCGCGGAGCCGGACGGCTGCTGGTCGTCACCGTGCTCATAGCCTATCTCGATACCGTCTTTGCCGGGCTCCTCTCCTTTGGCACCGGCTCCTGGCTCTTCCCCGACATGATAGGCAGTGTCACCTCTGCCCAGGTCGAGAAGGCCACCGCCATCGAGCCCTATTTCACCATCTCCGTGCCGCCGCTCATTGATGTGATGAGTGGTCTGCTCTTCTCCTTCGTCGTGGGCTTGTGCATCGCCTATGCCCAGCTGCCCACGCTCAAGGGGCTCTTTGCCGACTTCAAGGCAGTCATCGCCACCACCATCTCCAAGGCCATCATCCCCCTGCTGCCCATCTACATCTTCGGCATCTTCCTCAATATGACGCGGTCTGGCCAGGCTTACCATATCCTTGCCGTCTTTGCCCGTATCATCGTGGTCATCTTCATCCTCCACCTTTTCATCCTGCTCTACGAGTTTGTCGCTGCCGGCATCATTGCCCGCCGCAATCCCTTCAGACTCCTCTACAACATGCTGCCTGCCTATTTCACTGCCCTCGGCACCTCGTCGTCGGCAGCCACCATACCCGTGACCCTCAAGCAGACCATGCGTAATGGCGTGAGCGAGAGCATCGCCGGATTTACCGTGCCCCTCTGCGCCACCATCCACATGTCGGGGTCTATGATGAAGATTACCTCGTGTGCGCTCGCCATCTGCCTCATGGAGGGCATGGGCCACGACACCCTCACCTTCATCAATTTTATCCTCATGCTCGGCATCATGATGGTGGCAGCGCCCGGAGTGCCCGGCGGAGCCATCATGGCAGCCCTGGCGCCCCTGGCGACTATCCTGGGCTTCAGCGACGAGCAGCAGGCGCTCATCATCGCCCTCTACATCGCGATGGACTCATTCGGCACCGCCTGCAACGTTACCGGCGACGGAGCCATCTCGGTGGTGGTCAACCGTCTCTTCAGCCGACACACAGCTTAGCGATGTCGTCCAGCGAGTGGGCCACGTCGATATAGTCGTGCCATGACCCGCGCACGAAGCCACGCTCCTGCATATCGTCGAGCAGTTCGATGAGTTTGCCCCAGAACCCCTTCAGGTCATAGACTATCACCCTCTTGTTGTGATAGCCTATCGTGTGGGCTGCCACCACGGTGAATATCTCGTCCAGGGTTCCCACGCCACCAGGCAGAGCCACGATGATGTCGCTCTGGGCCACCAGCAGGTCCTTGCGGTCGCTCAGATTGTCACAGGCAATCTCTACATCCAGGTCGGCAAACTTCTTGCCACCGCGTTCCACGAGCGTGGGCACCACACCTATCGTCATGCCACCATGGTCCTTCACCGCCTTGCCTATGCACTGCATCAGGCCGATGTTGCAGCCGCCGAATACCAGCGTATGCCCGTTGTCAGCCATCCACCGCCCCATCTCCTCAGTTGCCGTGAAGAAGTCGGGGTCTATGTTGTTGTTGGCCGAACAGAAAACTCCAATTTTCATAATGCTTTTTGTCGTTGTATATATTAATAGGTACAAAGTTACAACAAAAAGCAAACAATTTCCCATCCTTCTTGGGAAAACCGGGATAAGACTTCTTGCCTATTCCCATCCCGTCGTAATCAATAAGCAATATGCGCCGTAGACGGTACGCACCCCCGGCAACTCTGAACCTCGGGTTATCGGCGTGGCGCTATGTGTCGCGGAAAGATAAAGTGTGGAGATTGGCGAGGCATAATCATCAAGAGAGAACAAATGTCCATTCATATACGAATTCATTGACATTGTGTTCCTTCCCCTTGGGGAAGGCCAGGATGGGGCTTTCTTCCGGCAACTCTGTAGGAGTTGCGATTTCTCAGCCCAGGGTTGAGGTGCGCAGCGCCTCTACCCTGGGTATTGGTACAAAGAAGGATAGCAACTCTGTAGGAGTTGCGCTTAGCCGCAGGCGTTACCGCAGCAGGAACATCAGCGGGACAGCGGCAAATATTACAATCATTAATTCTAAACAAGGTGATACCAAAATACAAAAAGCCGTGGTGACAGCTGTCGGCTTCGCCTGGGTGTGCCTGTCGGTGACGCCCGTCAGAAAACGAGTTTTCCTCCTCATCGTCCCCACCATCCCCACCGTCATGCACGGCATGGCGACAGCAGCCGCGACGGTAAAAAAAGCGGCCCTTGGCCGTTCAAAAAGTCCGCCGTTGGCGGTACAAAAACAGCAGCTTGTCGACGACCCTCCCAACTCTCCCAAGGGGCGGGAGTTCATTGAAGGCCCCTCCCTTGCCCTCCCCAAGGGGTGGGATTTCATTCTTGCTGCGTTTGTGGAGGTTGTAGTAACACTCATTTCTCTTGGTGAAGGCTCGGCTGGGGTTTCCCTTGGCTGGCTCGTAACGTATGTCACGTGGTCTCGTATCAATTGTTACGTGCTCACGTGCCTTATGTCACGAGCCTTCGTGTCAAATGTTACGAGCCGGCGAGGGTGCCCTCGGGGTTGTAGAGATGCCCTTGCGTGATGCGCACCGTCCGTCAACGGCATCCACATCGGCCGCTATCGACATCCACACCGTACGGTATCGACATCGTTATTGGCCGATGCGCATAGCACGTGATGGTCGCGACGACAAGGAGGAAAACTCGTTTTCCGACGGGCGGTGACACCAGCTCCACCAAGGCGAAGCCGCCAGCAGATGCTGCGGTTTTTTGTGTTTTGTCGTTACCTTATTTAATATTAGGGGTTGTGGCATTTGCTATCGGCCTGCTGATTTTTCTGCTGCGGTAACGCCTTCGGCTAATCGCAACACTTACAGCGTTGCTACCCTTTTTTGTATCAATACCCAGGGTAGAGGTGCTTCGCCCCTCAACCCTGGGCTGTGAAATCGCAACTCCTACAGAGTTGCCGGAAGAAAGCCCCATCCTGGCCTTCCCCAAGGGGAAGGAACACACTGTCAATGGTTTCGAGGATGAATGGGCATTTGTCCTGTCTTGATGAATATGCCTTGATAATCGCCGCATTTTACTTTTCTGCCTCTTGCCTTTCCGCGCCGACGCACTGCGTTCCGTTACATCGCTGGGTCATAGAAAAGAGAATGGGCGCCATCTTGTTTGGCGCCCATTCGTTTCCCACGATGATAGTGGGTAGTGTTACGAGTCTATCTTTTGATTTGGTTGTTCACTCTCACCCTGCGATGAGCCGGAGAGGGCTTCCCCTTCGGCAGAGCTTGGATGAGGGCTGTCAGGAGTGAACTATCTCTGCTTCTTGGGTCGGCGTCTTGCCCATCCCTCTTCACTGAAGTCGGGCTCTTCGCCTTTTAGGTTTACCGCTTTGCCGTTGATGAGATTGCGCCAGTCGTCGCGTCCATGCTGCTGACGGTCTGTGCGGCGCTCGCGGTTGGGTCGGCGGTCGCCTCTCTCGTCTCTACGCTGTGTGCGACCCTCTGCGCGCGACCCGCGAGCTGCTCTGCCGTGTCCGGCTTCGTCGGCCTCGTTGCAGCGCACCTCACGACCCTTGTATACCGTGCCGTTGAGGGCGCGCATCACGCGCTGAGCATCGTCTTGTGGCACCTCGATATAGGCAAACTTGGAGAGCAGGTCTATGTGGCCCACCTCCTGTCGTCCACCCTTGACGTGGCGGTTGATGTACTGCATCACCTCGCCGGGGTAGAAGCCGTCGGCCTTGCCCAGATTGATGAAGAGACGGGTGTAGCCAGCCTCTGCCTTGCGCGGGCCACGCTGGCGGTCGCTCTGGCGGCCCTTGCTCCCAGCCTCTGCGCTACGGCGCTGGGTAGAGGGACGCTCTATCTCTGGTGCGTTCTTGTAGTACTCGAGGAAGCGGCCGAAGGTTACAGCCACCATCTTCTTGAGGATGTCCTCCTTGTCTATATACTCAAACTGTCGGTTTATCTCGTCCATATAGAGAGCTATCTGCTCTTCGTCCACATCGGTCTTCATGATGTCGTCCATCACCTTGTAGAGCTGCTTCTTGCATATTTCTTCGGCGGTGGGCAGGGTGCCGTCGACGAAGTCCTTGCCGATGACGCGCTCTATGTTGCGCACCTTAGACTTCTCTCGGGTGTGTATGATGGAAATCGAGGTACCCTTCTTTCCGGCTCGGCCTGTGCGTCCGCTGCGGTGGGTGTAGTTCTCTATATCGTCGGGGAGTCCATAGTTGATGACATGGGTGAGGTCGCTCACGTCGAGTCCTCGTGCAGCCACGTCGGTAGCCACGAGCAGCTGCACTGTGTGCTGGCGGAACTTCTGCATCGTCAGGTCGCGCTGCTGCTGCGAGAGGTCACCGTGCAGCGCTTCGGCGTTGTAGCCATCGCGTATGAGCTTGTCGGCTATCTCCTGTGTCTCGATCTTGGTGCGGCAGAAGATGATGGCGAAGATGCGTGGGTAGAAGTCTACCACGCGCTTGAGAGCCAGATACTTGTCCTTGGAGTGCACCATATAGTAGATATGGTTGACGTTTTCGGCACCCTCGTTGCGCGAGCCTACCACTATCTCTTTGTAGTCGTGCAGATAGTTGCGTGCTATGCGCTCTATCTCCTTGCTCATGGTGGCCGAGAAGAGCAGCGTGTTGCGGTCTTCGGGCACTCCCTCGAAGATGGCGTTGATGCTGTCGGTGAAACCCATATTGAGCATCTCGTCGGCCTCGTCGAGCACCACGTTGCGCACATGGTCGAGACGCGCCACGCCACGGTGCATCAGGTCGATGAGTCGTCCGGGGGTAGCCACGATAATCTGCACGCCATGGCGCAGGGTGCGTATCTGCGCCTCGATGGACGCGCCGCCATATACCGCCACGATATGCACTCCGGGCATATACTTGGCAAAGTCGTTGAGGTCGTCGGCTATCTGGAGGCACAGTTCACGCGTGGGGCTCAGGATGAGCGCCTGCGTTTCCTTGCTTGTAGGGTCGATGCGCTGGAGCACGGGAATACCGAAGGCAGCCGTCTTGCCGGTGCCGGTCTGTGCCAGGGCTATCACGTCGTTGCGGTTGCCCAAGAGATACGGGATTACTTCTTCCTGGACGGGCATGGGATGCTCAAATCCAAGTTCGCTGATGGCGCGGCGAATGTCCTCGCTCACGCCCAATTCTTCAAATGTCTTCAATGTTTTTTCCTATTAATGATGAATAATCATGGAAGGCGTCTCACCCTCCCAGCCATTAATAGGGTGTATGACCTTCATGTATATAAAACCCACAAGCAGCGCGCCCGCTGCAGTAAATTCGATGCAAAGGTACACAAAAATCAATGAATGACAATCGTTTTTGCGGGAAAAGTGATTGCCATGGCGCAATAGTTGGTCTATATCAAGTGTGGGGGTGGGGATTATTGTGGCAGGGGTAACGCCTTCGGCTAATCGCAACTCCTACAGAGTTGCTGGGAGGAAGCCCCATCCTGGCCTTCCCCAAGGGAGGGCACTGAAAAACTAAAACCCACTATCAAATTGAAAGTTGATGACGGAGAAATAGCTGTTTTACCCTTTATTATCTGTCTATTTTAGCCTTATTTTAGGCGATTTGCAGAAAGAGAAGTTACAAATCGTAAGCATTTTCCGTTTTGGTCATAAAAAAAGGGGACTTTTTCAGTGCCCTCCCAAGGGGAAGGCTGGGATGGGGCTTTGGATGGGGCTTTGGATGGGGCTTCTATGCCAATGCCTTGGTGTAGATGTCGTTGAGCACCAAACCACCGATGGTGAAGCCGAAGATGGCGGTGATGTGGACCATTGAGCCGTTGATTTGGGCCTTGCTGGCGTTCCAGTCGTGGTGGGCGAGCGTGGGGTCGCCGGGGGCGGGCTCTTGGGTGACGGGCATGGTGCCGGCGGCGACCTGATGGGCGCCCCGATTGTCGAGCACCTGCTCGCCGTAGACGCACATGAACTTGCGGGCGGGGCGGCAGTGCATGTGCTTGAACTTCTTGCGGAGGGCGGCGCCGAGCGGACAGCCGCGCACCTTCCAGAACTCAGCCACGCGTATGAGCGTGGGGTCCATCTTGAGGGCTGCGCCCATAGACGAGAACAGGGTGGCACGGGTCTCGCAGGCGCGGAGCATGAGCAGCGCCTTGTCCTTGAGGCTGTCTATGGCGTCGATGATGTAGTCGTAGGTGTCGAGGGCGAAATCGTCGGCGGTGTCGGCAGAATAAATCTTCTGCAGCGCCAGGATGTCGGCATCGGGACTGATTTCGAGCAGATGGCGGCGCAGCGCGTCGACCTTGACCTCGCCCACGGTGAGGGAGGTCGCCATGAGCTGGCGGTTGACATTGGAGGCGCAGATGCGGTCGGAGTCGACGATGGTGAGGTGGCGTATGCCCGAGCGTATGAGACACTCGGCTACCCAGCTGCCCACGCCTCCGACGCCGAAGATGATGACGCGGCGGCTGGCGATGGTCTGCATCACGTCGTCGCCCATGAGCAGTCGCGCACGGTCGAAGATAGGATTGTCTGTATACATGATGAATGGGTTGACAACGGTGGTGGGGCGGACGGCCTATCGTTCAGTCCGGGTGACCAGCCAGGCGCTGAGCAGCACGAGGATGAGCGCGACGGGCTTGTCCCATGTGAGGATGTCCTGGTGGATGAGTATGGCTACGACCGATGCCACGATGGGCTGGAGGTTGGTGTAGATGCTCACGCTGGTGGCTCGGATGTAGCGCATGGCGAAGGGTATGGCCACGTAGCCGGCTACGGTGGCGAAGACCACGATGAACGCCATCTCAGCCACACCGTCCCACTGCCAGGCGGCGGAGTAGAGCTTCTGGGTGTCGAGTTCGCCCCAGGCTATGGGCAGCACGGCTATCGACGAGGCAAGGAAAATCCACTTCATCTGGGTGACGGCAGAGTAGCGCGCGCTGACCTGACGGGTGATGAGCAGGTAGATGGCCCAGGTAATCAGGCTGAGCATACCGAAGCTGATGCCCAGGAGATCGTGGCGTCCGGTGCCTCCGTGCCAGTGGGTGAAAATCATGAGCAGGGCGCCCGCGGTGGCGAGGATGACGGCGATGCTGCGGGTGAAATTGATGCGCTCGCCGATGAAGAGAGCCGCCATGAGCATGGTGGCTACGGGGGTGAGGCTGGCGATGATAGAGAAATAGACGGGCGAGGTGAAGACCAGTGCCCAGGCTGCCAGCGTCTGTGAAATGACAAATCCTAACAGTCCGCCACAGCAGATTACGACGAGGTCGCGGCGCTCGACATGCTCGGAGGGCAGGAAGAGCGAGATGAGCCAGAATATGGCTGCGGCGCCCACGCAGCGCGTAAGCATATAGACCATGGGAGAAACCCACTCCTTGAGCAACAGAGCGGTGACGGGTACGCCAAATCCGAAGATGATATTGGCGGTCATGACGGCCATGTGGCCTTGTAACTTCTTGCTTTTCATATCGCAAAGGTACTGCAATTAGCCAGCACTGCAAAACAAAAGGGTGTGAAAAATACTGGCGTTAGCATTTTTTGTCATCATCGGCTGCCGGACAGCAGCAAAAAGAAGAGGCCGTGCAGCCGGTGGCGATAGTGCCAGGGTGCATAGCCTCTCCTTGGAGCGGACTGGGGCAGAGGGTCAGCGACGGCGGAAGAGCTGTCCCATATTGATGCCGATGCCGATGGACGAGGTGTATGCCTTCTTGCCCGTAGTGGTCTGGAAGAGGGGGAGGAGTCCTACGCGTCCGGTGATGGCGAGGGGTCCGAAGCAGACGACTGTCTCGAGGTTGAGGCCGAAGGGCTTGAGTCTGACATTGCGCTCGATGGGGTCGCCCATGTCTGCCGGTGTGAAGCGGTACTTGCCTCGGGTGCGCATGTCGGCAGAGATGCCTATGGCAATCTGCGACGCCATGTTGTCCGGGGCTATCTGCCACGACAGCATGAGTGGTATGCGCACGCCGCCATAGGAGAGCCTGTTGGTGGAAGCCGCCGAGGCTGCGGGGGTGAAGCTGACGTGGCTGCCCTCGCCCTGGAGCAGCGCGCCGGGCTGGAAGTGCATCCATGTGTAGTAGGTCTGGGCGCCCATGGAGAAGCCCAGCTGGCCCCATCGGCCACGGTCGGTGAGCGGCGTGATGCCCTCGAAGATGGTGACGCCCACCTCGGAAGATCCGGAGCCACGGGTGTGGAGTCCGGATGAACTGTTGGCGTCGGAACCTATCTTGCTGTTGGTCGATGTGTAGGCATACCACACTGTGGGGAGTATGGGCGCCAGGGCGGCGGCCCTGGTATAGGTCGAGGGGAGGAAGGGCGAGGTGACATAGACGCGCTCTACCTCCTGCTGGTTGGCGAAGACGGTCTCGCGGGTCTTCAGGAGCTGGTTGTCGGTGGAGTCGTAGACAGCCACGTGGGTCTCGCCCTTATGGGTGGTGACCACGATGCGCTGCTGGTTGACAATGATGGTGGTGTCTCTGCCGGTCTGGGCGGCTGCCATGAGCCATGCCAACGATGTGCATAGCAAAACGGATAATCTTTTCATATACCTTATTATATATAGTGGTTGTTTCAATGTTGTCGGTTATGGTAATAACGTATGAAAGTGGTGATTGTGACATGGGAAATGCAGATTTTTGGGCTGTTTATGGTTAAATATCATTAAAGGGTTATACAAAAGGTGCTTTTCTTGCGTCATATATGTAAGATTTAATAACTTTGTGGAATAATATCGTGATAATTAAGATGAACAGAAGTAAAACAACCGTGCTGACGCTCGCCCTTGGAGCCCTGTTGATGACAGGTTGTGTCAGCAAAAAGAATTTAGAGAGTTGTCAGGCAGAACTGAAGAACTGCCAGACAGAGAACAGAGAGTTGACCGGCAGCTACCAGAACACCAAGGAGCAGTTGGCCGCCGCCCAGGCTCGCGTGGCAAGTCTCAGCGACCAGCTGGCAGAGCAGCAGAAGGCCTACAAGGCTCTGCAGCAGAGTCTGGACAAGAGTCTGGCCAATACCAGTGCCAACAGCGTGAACATCTCTAAGTTGGTGGACCAGATCAATGAGAGCAACCAGTATATCCGTCACCTGGTAGAGGTGAAGAGCAAGAGCGACTCGCTCAATATGGTGCTCACCAACAATCTGACCCGCTCGCTGAGCAAGGAAGAGCTCAAGGAGGTGGATGTGCAGGTGCTCAAGGGAGTGGTATATATCTCGCTCGCCGACAATATGCTCTACAAGAGCGGTTCGTATGAAATCAGCGAGCGTGCCGAGGAGACTCTGAGCAAGATAGCTAAAATCATCATGGACTACAAGGACTATGACGTGCTGATCGAGGGTAACACCGACAACGTGCCTGTGAACACCAAGGCTGCTTCGATGAAGAACATCCGCAACAACTGGGACCTCTCTGCCCTTCGCGCATCATCAGTGGTACAGTATTTGCAGAACAGATTTGGTGTAGCGCCCAAGCGTCTTACTGCCGGTGGTCGTGGAGAGTATAACCCCGTGGCCAGCAATGACACCGAGGTGGGCAAGCAGCGCAACCGCCGCACCCAGATTATCATCACTCCGAAGCTCGACCAGTTTATGGACCTCATCGACAAGGCGCCTGAGAGCGAGAAGTAAGTCGGGAGAACATAGAAACATACAGGAAACTCACCCTAACCATCCCTGCGCGGATAGGTTAGGGTGAGTTTTTTTGTGGATGTTATTTTTTTATACGTATAATCAAATTGGAAAATCCGTAGATTTACCCTACCTTTGCACATGTATTCAAGAGGATACCCGCAGGACAGGTTCCTGCCGACGGACGATGTAAAGACGAACGAAAAGAAGAAAAGAGAATGACGGAAACTTTTATCAAAACAACTTAAATTAAACGTATTACTATGGGAAGAAAGTATTATCGTCGTCTGAATGACGACACCTGGTTCGAGTATGACATGTGGGAGAGCGGAATCGTAAATCCTGGCACGTACTATCCAATGCCTTTATGGTTGAAGATTTTCTTTTTTGTACCTCTGGGTGCTTGCGCAGCGGTCATCATATGGACTATCATAAAGGTGATGATTTATAGACCGTCAGTACCTTATTAATGGATGGGGTAACCCCAATGGGCTGCCTGTCTTACGGGGTAGGCAGCCATGGCCTTGTTGACCGCGACCTGCATAAGTATGAGCATGAAAAACACACAGCAACTCTATGTGATTACCTATGGGCAAAGGCTATAAGTAGCGCTTATAGACAGTTTGCCACAATTGAACTCTCTTTCTAATGCGATGGAAACACAAACGGTCAGGCATAAGAAGAACCCATCAACGAGATGTTGGTGGGCTCTCTGCTTGATGATGATTGCGATGGGGTAAGGTGCTGTAAGGCTGGGGGTGGTTGGTCTGCGGGTGGATGTAATGAGAAGGTGGTGCCAAGCGGTGATATTTGCCTTTCCACTTCTCACGGCGTCGCGCTGGTGACCTTCGGCTCTTAGTGGCTGCTGATTGTGTGGGTTCAATCATGTGTTTTTCTACTTTGATTGCGCCTATGAGAGTGATGGAATTGATACAAAAAGCCGTGGCGGAGGATGGCGGCTTCGCCTTGGCGGTGATGTCGGTGCCGACTGTCGGAAAACGGGTTTTCCTGCGTGTCGACGCCACCATCCCCACCGTCATGCGCGGCATGACGCCATCCGCCGCGACGGTAAAAAAAGCGGCCTTTGGCCGTTCAAAAAGTCCGGCTTTCGCCGGTAGAAAAACAGCTGCGGATAGAAGCCCCTCCCCAAACCCTCCTCAAGGTGCGGGAGCTCATTCCTGCTGTGTTTGAGGTGGTTATTCATTCGTTTCTTCCCTGTAGCAACAGCCATTTCCACACAGGGAGTACCTCAATGGTGCCATATTGGTCCTCAATGCTGTCGGACTCGTCATTTGTCAATATCAATCGACGCTTGCAAGACAATGCGCCAGGGATCTTTTTCAAGGCATTGACCTCGCGCTCATAGGTAGAGGTAGACTGGGTGATACTATACGAAACCTGGATGGCAGTGGCATCTTCGGGGATGTAGAAGTCGACCTCCACCTTGTCATTATAGAAGAACACTCGCTCGTTGTCGGCATCATGTCCGTACTTATGGAAAAGCGCCAGGGCAACGATGTTTTCAAGCAGCATGGTCTCTCCATCGAGCAAAAAGAGGTCAAGCACTCCGTTGTCGATGAAGTAGTACTTGCAGGACGTTTCTTTTTCTGTGAATGGTGCAGAAACATTTCGTAGGCGCAACAAGAGCCATGCGGCCTCGCTGTATTCGATATACTTGCTGACCGTAGGCATTGATATCCTTCCGCTTACGGTGGAAAGAACATTGGCCAGGCGATTGTATGACACGGGTTGGCCAACATTCTCAGCCAGTTTCTTGACCATGAGGCGCAAAAGGTTGGGGTTGGCTATCTTGTTACGGCTTGCAATATCACCGAGATATATTTTCTGGAACGTACTGCTAAGATAGTTGCGTTTCACGGTAAGTCCGACAGATTCGGGAAGTCCTCCCCATAAGAGATATTCATTCCACGCCCGGAGTATCTTTGCCCGCGACTCTGTAGCCATTTGTGATATCTTATCGTAAGGGATATCCTGTATTTTCAGAAGCTCCTGAAAGCTGTATGGATATACTTCCGTTGCCAAGTATCGACCTCCCAAGGTGGTCATAACCTCTGAAGATAACATCTTGGCATTGCTGCCGGTCAGCCATACGGCATACTTGGCATCTGCCAAACGGCGGGCAAACTTTTCCCAGCCTTCTATATTCTGGATTTCATCCAAGAAAAGCATTGGGCGTTGCCCATACATTTCTGCGTGTGCCTCCAATATCAGCTCGAAGTCGCTTCTATCGAACTGCGCAAGGCGGTCGTCTTCAAAGTTCAGGTAAAGCATTGTTGCCCAACTTTGTCCCGATGCCAGCGTCTGTTGCATCTTCTGGTACAGCATAAACGATTTTCCGGCACGGCGTACACCGACAAACACGCGACATGGGAAATCGTCGCCTGGCAATGTACGCGGAACTATCTTGTAGTTCTCAATGTCTTTTTGGTTGGATGCCAAAACCTGCTTAAGTATATCCTTATTTATCATAATGCCACTTTTTCAAATTGTCACTTTGAACTTTTGTGGCAAAGTTATAAATTATATTTTGAATTTTGCTCATTTCCTCCCGAAAAAGTGGAAGTTTGGGCTGATTATTGTACTCTTTGGCTGGGCCAGAGAGCCTCGCCAGCTGTTTTTGGCGTATTGTTGTGATACTGGGTGTAGCAGGCGGAAGGGTATGGGGCTCGGGCAATGAGGGGAAGATGTGCTTGGAGGGTGTGCTTTGGGCAGACACTATAGCGGAGTTGACAAACAATGATTATCGGTCAAGCTGCGGGACATCAAGAAACGGTTGATGAGGCACTCGGCTTGACCGATACTCTATTGCAGGAAAACGCTGTATAGCGGCATGTTGGTGATATTCTCCTGCTGGCGGTAGGGCAGCATGGAATAGCGTATGGCAGATATTTCCCGATGCTCCATCAGGTAATTGTGCAGCGAGGTTGACTTGATGCTTGTGCCTCCCTTTACCTCTATGGGCAGCAGAGCGCCATCGCGCTGAACGAGAAAGTCCATCTCCATACGAGAGGTGTCAGAGCTGTAATAGTAGATGTGGCTGATGCCCAATGCGAGCAACTGCTGGAGAACATACTGTTCGGTGAAGGCGCCCTTGTATTCCGTAAACACGTTGTCGCCAAGCAGCACATCCTTTGCTGTGGTGTCTGCCATAGCCCCCATCAGTCCGCAATCGCAGAGAAATAGCTTGAAAGCCGACAGGTCTTCATAAAACTTCAGCGGCAGTTCGGGCTTTGTCACCCTGGTTGTCTTATATACCAAGCCGGCATCCATCAGCCATTGTATCGCCAGTTCAAATTCCTTAGCCCTGCCGCCCTTCTTTAACACACCATAGACAAACTTCTTGTTCTCTTTGGATAGCTGTCCCAGTATGGACTGCCATACCATGTCTATGCGAGGCACCTCCTGTGCCGGGGCGTGCTTGGAAAAATCGCTGGCATAATTGGATAGAATTTCGTTCTGAATAGTGCGCACCTGGTTTGGCAGCCTGTTGTCCACATACGTCTTTACGACCTCTGGCATTCCGCCAACATAATAGTATTGACGCAGATAGTCTTTCAGCTTCTCGTGGAGCGCGTTCATCACCCCATAGTCCTTGTTGTGCATCAGACAGAGCAGCTGGTCTTCTCCCATTGCCATGAGGAATTCCTCAAAGTCCATAGGAAACAGTCGCATCGACTGAACCTTGCCTACGGGAAAGGAGATGCCTGCATGCAGGGCTACGCCCAACAATGAGCCAGCCACCACGATATGATATTCGGGGGCATCTTCGCAGAAATACTTCAAAGCCTCCAGGGCCTGTGGAAATGCTTGCACCTCATCCAAGAATATAAGAGTCTTTCCAGGGATAATATCCACGCCGGTAAGCGCGCTTAATCCTCTTATGATACGCGCCGTGTCAAAGTCACCTGCATAGATGGCGTGCAGGCTCTCATTTCGGTCGCAACTGATGTAGGCCAGATTGTCGAACTCGTTCCTTCCGAATTCCTTCAGGATATAAGTCTTCCCACATTGTCTGACCCCATTTAGTATCAGGGGCTTGTGCTGCTCTCTGTTTTTCCAGTCTACAAGCTCTTTGTATATCTTCCTCTTCATCGCTTTACACTTTTCGACACATGAAATGGTCAGATGTTTACACTTTTCGACACATGTTTTGGGCGAAAACCAACACTTTCTGACACATAATGCCATCGCAAAGCTACACTTTTCGACACATACTGCCAAATAAATGATGAAAAACACGCTGGTAATTAAGATATTTTAAGTCAAGCAAGCCATTGTCAGCAGCAGATGGGTTGTCTTCTTGCTCATGGCCCCTGCCGATGGCCTCACAATAGCCATCCTCGGGTTTGCCCTTTCGGTTTGTCTCGTCGCTATATATATAATAAGGTATAGGATGTCGCACCGAAGGTCACCGGCGCGGCGCTTTGCGGTGCGGGAAGGTAAGGTGTTGCGCGTAGCCGTAGGCGTAATGCTCAATCTGATAATATCCACCTACGCATTTTATTCCATTGTCCTGCTGCGGGTAACGCCTACGGCTAATCGCAACTCCTACAGAGTTGCCAGGTTAGTGGGGGATGCTTACCCAGGGTAGCGTGCTTCGCCCGCAACCCTGGGCTGGGGAAACGCAACTCCTACAGAGTTGCTGCTGCTTATTGGAGGCCCCTCCCCATGCTCTCCCCAAGGGAGGGCACTGAAAAACTAAAACCCACTATCAAATTGAAAGTTGATGACGGAGAAATAGCTGTTTTACCCTTTATTATCTATCTATTTTAGCCTTATTTAGGCGATTTGCAGAAAGAGAAGTTACAAATCGTAAGCATTTTCCGTTTTGGTCATAAAAAAAGGGGACTTTTTCAGTGTCCTCCCAAGGGGCGGGAGCTCCTTCTTGCTGAGTTTAAGGTGGTTATGTGGTTCGCCTTCCCATTTGAGAAGGCTGGGATGGGGCCTGCTGGTGGGGTGGGGCTTCTCTTTGGCTTTTTCCCTATTGTTTATTGCGCCTATGATGGTGATGAAATAAATACAAAAAGCCGTGGCGGCGGATGGCGGCTTCGCCTTGGTGGTGATGTCGGTGCCGACTGTCAAAAAACGAGTTTTCCTCCGTGTCGCCTCCACCATCCCCACCGTCATGCACGGCATGACGCCATCCTCCGCGACGGTAAAAAAAGCGGCCTTTGGCCGTTCAAAAAGTCCGGCTTTCGCCGGTACAAAAACAACTGCTTATTGGAGACCCCTCTCCAAACCCTTCCCAATGGGCTGGGGCTTCTATGCCGTGCTCGGGGCTAACCTTGGCAATTCTTATCGTGGTCGGTGAGGGTGGGAAACGGTGCTTCGGGATGGGGTAAAAATAAAAAAGGGACTCCGCTGAGTCCCAATCTTTGTTAACCTTAAATCTAATACCATGAAAAACACGATGCAAAGGTATAAGGTTTTTATCATATCTGCAAATAAATTACCTCTTTTTTTGCTAAAAACTATAATTATTGACTTAAATCAACACTACACCCTCCTGTTTCTTGCCATCCATGAGTATTTTGAGCGGTTTGTCAAATCTCACGTGCCTTACAAATTGAGTCTCTTCGACCGCGGGCATCGCGTCGAGCACCTCCTTGCGGTAGATGCCGTTGTCGGTGTTGGTGTCGATGGTGAAGTAGCCCACGCCAAAGCTGGTGAGGTTCTGGAAGAAGTGTGTGCCCTGGCTGGGGTCCACCCGGTAGTTCTTGAGTTCGACCTCGACGATGACCTGAGCGGCGCTGATGTGAGGCCACTTGACCGGCACGCCCAGCCAAGGGTCGCTCGAGCCCCACCGTCCGGGCCCTATGAGCACGTATCCACGGCCTTCATCGAGGAAGCGGCGGTTGATGCGCTCTATCTCACAGGCTATGGCGGGGGTGTTGATGGCTGTAAACTGGTCGTCGGTCTTGACATAGACCACATCGGTCACCTCTTCGCTGGCGCCGTGGCCCAGCGAGTTGTGGGAGCGCAGCAGGCAGCGGTCGTCGCTGATGGCGCAGATGTCTTCGTCAAGCATCTGCTTGCTGTCTACGATGGGCCTTATCTGCAGGAGGAAGAAGCTGCCTGTGCGGTCGGCGTTGAGGTTGCAGGCAAACTCCACCTCTATGGGGCGTCTCATCTCTGCCGCTCCATAGCGCATGGTCATCTGCAGCAGTTGGGGCAGGGGGAACACATCTTGCTGCAGCACTCCGGCAAAGGAGATTATCTTGCGTCCGCCGTCGTAGAGTCCGTCGCGTATCACCTGGTCGTAAGGGTCGTAGGTCGACGCGATGAAGTTGAGCGCATGGTCGGCCTCGGCGTCCTTGACACGGAGTTTGAGGATGTTGAACCCATCGTCGACCTTGAAGTCTTCGCCCACGTGTTGCATGTCGAGCGCATAGAACTGGGTTTGTGTCTCGCGCAGCGCAGTCTCCATCTCGCTCGTCTGCAATACCTGATGCGGATGATAGGGCGAAACGCGCAGCGTCTGTCCTCCATCTACGATATACTTGCCCAGACCCAGCGCGAGCGAGGCGATACCCTCGTCGGCCTGTTCGTCGCCGATGGGGTAGTAGTTGATAGACCGCAGCACACCCGAGAAGTTGGGGTAGAAGCGGTTGCCATACTGGTGGCCCACCACCTCCTGCAGTATCACCGCCATCTTCTCCTGGTCTATCACGTTGCTCGTGGCGGTCATGTATGCCTTGGAGTCGCGGTAGAATACCGAGGCATATACGCCCTTGATGGCACACGCCAGCATCTGCAGCATGGCATACTTGTCGGCGAGATAGGGTATCATGTAGGTCGAGTAGATGCCGGCGAAGGGCTGATAGTGTGCGTCTTCGAGCAGCGATGATGAGCGTATGGCTATAGGGCTCTGTATGGCTTCGAAGAAAGCATAGAAGTCGGCGATGAACTCATCGGGCAGCTGCGCCTGGAGGAAGTGCTGGAGTATCTCTTCGTCAGAGGCGTCGCTGAGGGCTATCTGGTAGAGGTTGTTCTGCTCCATAAACCGGTCGAAGACATCGGTGCAGAGCACCACGGTCTTGGGTATCTGCACGCTGACGCCGGCAAACTGGTTGAAGTCGGGGTGGCGCTTGATGATGTTGTCCAGAAAAGCCAGGCCACGGCCCTTGCCGCCGAGCGAGCCTTCGCCGATGCGTGCGAAGTGGCTGAAGCGGTCGAACTTCTTGCGGTCGAACACTGCCACCACGCCCTGGTTTTTCAGGTGTCGGTACTGGACGATGGCATCGTAGATAATCTGTCGGTGGGCATCGACATCCTGCAGCTTGTTCCATGTCACATCCTTGAGGAACGCCGACACGGGGAAGATGGCGCGCGCCGAGAGCCAGCGGCTCATGTGGTTGCGGCTGATGTGGTAGAGCATGGAGTCGTTGGGAATCTTGAAGATGTTGTCCTGAAGCTCCTTCAGACTGTGTATACGCAGTATCTCCTCGTGGCTGCGCGGGTCGCGGAAGACGAAATCGCCAAATCCCATGTGCTCTTCCATCAGCCGGCGCAGGTCGAGGCTCATCTTCTTGGAGTTCTTGTCGACAAATCTGAATCCCTCGGCTTCGGCCTTGGCGCGGTTGCTGCTCTCGGAGCTCTCCATGATGAGCGGCACATACTCGTTACGGCTGCGTATCTCGCGGAAGAGCTTGATGCCGGCTTCGGGGTCCTTCTCGCCGTGGATGGGGAAGCGGGCGTCGCTGATGACGCCCAACACATTGTCGCTATAGCGTTCGTACATGGCCATTGCCTCTTCATAGGTGCGCGCGAGCACCACCTTGGGTCGTCCGCGCATACGCATGGTGGCGGCATGGCGGTTGAGCGCCTCGGTCGAGAAGCGCTGGCTCTGCAGCAGTATATAATTATAAAGGTTGGGGAGTATCGAACTGTAGAACCTTATGCTGTCTTCGACCACCAGAATCATCTGCACACCCGCCTCGTGGATGTCGTGGTCCAGATTCATCTTGTCCTCTATCAGTTTGATGATCGAGAGTATGAGGTTGGTATTGCCCAGCCAGCAGAATACGTAGTCGAAGATAGACAGGTCTTCGTGCTGCATGCGCTTGGTGATGCCATGCGAGAACGGAGTGAGCACTATGCAGTGCATGTGGGGAAACTTGTGCTTGATGGCGCGGGCCACGGCGAAGGCGTCGTTGTCGGCGTTGCCGGGCATACATATCACCAGGTCTATGTTGGTGGTGTGCAGCATCTTCTCGGCCTCCTCGGTGGTGCTCACCTGAGTGAATGTAGGCGGATAGCGCAGTCCCAGCAGCATATATTCATTGTAGATTTTCTCCTCGATGCGTCCGTCGTCTTCGAGCATGAAGGCGTCGTAGGGGTTGGCGACGATGAGCACATTGTAGATGCGTCGCATCATCAGATTGACAAAGCTCACGTCTTTGAGATAGAACTTCTCCCATTGGGCAGGTATCTTCGATTCCATAATACACATATTTATATTATGCAAAGGTATATCAAAAAACTTTTTTAGTATGCTTTGCGTCAAGATAATTTTGCTTTTTGTGGCATTATTCATTCTTTTTGTTTTAATTTGCATCATGGCGGTCGTCGCGGTCTGCCGTCCCGCCGGCCTGGCATATGTCGAAAAGTAAGTGGGGAGAGTAAAATAAATGCGTTTTTTCTTGTTTGTTTGCTTCAAATACACTACTTTTGCCATAGTAATAAACAATCTGTAAATCTCAATTACTTAAAGAAATACCACTATGGAAGTACAGAAAATCATGCAAGACCTGGAGCGCAAGCATCCTGGTGAGTCAGAGTTCCTTCAGGCAGTGAGCGAAGTGTTGGAGTCTATTAAGGACGTCTACAACCAGCATCCTGAGTTTGAAAAGGCCAAAATCGTCGAGCGCATCGTAGAGCCCGAGCGTGTACACATGTTCCGTGTGCCATGGGTAGATGACAATGGCGAGGTGCATGTCAATATAGGTTATCGCGTACAGTTCAACGGCGCCATCGGCCCGTACAAGGGCGGTCTGCGATTCCATCCCTCTGTCAACCTTTCTATTATGAAGTTCCTGGGCTTCGAGCAGACATTCAAGAACGCGCTCACCACGCTGCCTATGGGTGGCGCCAAGGGTGGTTCAGACTTCTCTCCCCGCGGTCGCAGTGATGCCGAAATCATGCGTTTCTGCCAGGCGTTCATGGACGAGCTCTATCGCTATATCGGTCCTGATGAGGACGTTCCTGCAGGCGACATCGGCGTAGGCGGTCGTGAGATTGGCTATCTCTTTGGCCAGTACAAGAAGCTCACTCATCGCTACGAAGGTGTGCTTACCGGTAAAGGCATAGAGTGGGGCGGTTCTATCCTCCGTCCCGAGGCTACCGGTTTCGGCGCGCTCTATTTCGTCAACCACATGATGAAGGACAAGGGCCTTGATATCGCCGGCAAGACAGTGGCTATCTCTGGCTTCGGCAACGTGGCTTGGGGTGCTGCCAAGAAGGCTACCCAGCTTGGTGCCAAGGTGATTACCATCAGTGGACCTGACGGTTATATCCACGACCCAGAAGGCGTCAGCGGCGACAAGATAGAATATATGCTCGAGCTCCGCTCCAGCGGCAACGACATCTGCCAGCCCTATGCTGAGGTTTATCCCGAGGCTACATTCGTGGCAGGCAAGAAGCCATGGGAGGTAAAGGCCGACATCTATCTGACCTGTGCTACCCAGAACGAGCTCAATGGCGACGACGCCGACATGATTCTCGCCAACCACCCATTGTGTGTGGCTGAGGTGAGCAACATGGGTTGTACGGCTGAGGCTGTCGAGAAGTTTGTGGCTGCCAAGCAGCTCTTCGCTCCCGGCAAGGCTGTCAACGCTGGTGGCGTGGCAACATCGGGTCTGGAGATGACTCAGAACTCTATACGCCTGCACTGGAGCAAGGACGAGGTCGACGAGAAGCTCCACTACATCATGAGCTCCATCCACGACCAGTGTGCCAAGTATGGCACTGAGCCCGATGGCTACATCAACTATGTCAAGGGTGCCAATATCGCCGGCTTCATGAAGGTAGCCAAGGCTATGCTGGCCCAGGGCGTAGTGTAAGCGACAATGCACAGACCGCGGTTGTCGGCAACGAAGCCGGCAACACGCGGTTGCTACATAACTTATGAAACAAATACGAAGAGTAATTATTGCAATCTTATCACTCTTGAGCTTTACCCCTATGCTGGCACAGACGCAGAGGGGTAAGGCTACTTTTTATTCCAAACGCGCCACCGGCGCGCGTACTGCCAGCGGCGACAGACTGCATCACGACAGTCTCACCTGCGCCCATCGCACCTATCCCTTCGGCACCCTGCTCAAGGTAACCAATCTCTCTAACAACAAGTCGGTAGTGGTCAAGGTCACCGACCGTGGCCCCTTTGCCCGTGGGCGTATCATCGACCTGTCGTGGCGTGCTGCCAAGGAGCTCGACATCCTTGCCAAGGGCGTATGCACCGTGAGGGTGGAGCGTTACAACGGCAGCGAGATTCCCTATCGTCCTGCCGAGGGTATCAATATGCCAGAGATAGACTTCGAGATAACCGAGGCAGGTTACAGTTTTACCGGCGAGTGGGCCGAGCGTATGAAGCAGAGCGATATGCCCACAACGAAGACCAAGAGAAAACACACCGCCAAGCCCCACGCTACCAAGAAGCACGCTTCCCGCAAGTCGAACAACTCGCAGCAGAAAGACCGCAACGCCGAGGACAAGAAGGAAGAGGGCAACGCGTGGTCCAATATCTTCAAGACCATCAAGAAGAAGAGCGAAGAGATGTTCTGACCCGTTTCCACTGGTCAGAGTCGCCGCCGAGGCCATTGTTCAGGCTCCGGAGGTTGTGTCCGTCGTCCCAATGATAGCCCTCTTGCCCTTGATTTGCGACAAGAATACCGCGTTGTTGCCCATGATTTGCAACAAAAGTAAAGTCCTGTTGCCCCTGATTTGCGACAAAAATAGCAGTTTGTTGCCCATGATTTGTAACAAATTTGTCTGAAAGTTTCTGGAACTCAAGAAAATTCCATATCTTTGCACCAAGTCAAGATAATTCATTATGTTTGAACGGCAGATATTGGCTAAGCTGGAGCAATGGAAAACCTCAAGCCGGCGCAAGCCATTAATATTAAGAGGTGCAAGGCAAGTGGGCAAGACAACGGTTGTCAACCAATTTGGCAAGCAGTTTGACAACTATCTCTATTTCAACATGGAGATGGCCGAGAATGTCAGGATGTTTGAGATGGCAATTCCCCTTGACGATTTGGTTGACATGCTCTTTGCCAGTCAGGGCAAGGCGAGAACCCCTGGCAATACCCTCATATTCATCGATGAAATCCAGAATTCGCCTAAGACCATCGGGCTGCTCAGATATTTCTACGAGCGGCGCCCCGACCTCCATGTCATAGCCGCTGGCAGTCTGCTCGAAAATCTCATTGATGTAAAGGTGAGTTTTCCGGTAGGGCGGGTGCAGTATCTTGCCTTGCGGCCCTGCTCGTTCTACGAGTTTCTGGGTGCAACGGGCAAGCACAATCTGCTGGCCTTATTGAGAGAAAAGCCAGAGATGACCGTGGCGTTTCATGAGCAGATGATGCATTGGTTCAACCTTTTCGCCATCGTTGGCGGAATGCCTGAGGCAGTGAAGCAATATGCAGAAACACGTGATATTGTTGCCCTTGAAGATGTCTATGAGACACTGGTGCAAGCCTACAAGGATGATGCAGAGAAATATGTGGCAGGTAACAAGCTAACAGACACCGTGAGGTTTATCCTCTCGTATGGTTGGGCGTCGGCCGGCGAGACCATTACGCTCGGCAACTTTGCCAACTCGGGGTATAAATCGCGTGAGGTGGGCGAAGCCTTTCGTCTCCTTGAGAAGGCCATGCTCCTTGAGTTGGTCTATCCGGTGTCTTCGACCCAGCTGCCTTTGGTTCCAGAGACGCGGAGGATGCCCAAACTGATATGGTTTGATACCGGGCTGGTCAATTATCAAGCCGGTATACGCCGTGAGATTATCGGTTCGACTGATATGGTTGACTCCTGGCGCGGACACATAGCCGAGCAGGTGACGGCACAGGAACTGCTGTCGCTCGACGACCGTGTGGGGCAGCGCAGAGCCTTCTGGGCCAAGGTCAACAATGGTGCCGAGGTCGACTTTGTCATTAACCACGAGTCGCGGCTTTATCCCATAGAGGTCAAGAGCGGTTCCAACTCGCATCTGCGTTCGCTCCAGGTGTTTATGGACAGTTGCGACCACGATGTGGCTGTAAGGATATGGTCCAAACCTTATTCCGTAGACAGGGTCAATACGCCCAAAGGCAAGACATTCAGACTCGTCAATCTGCCATTCTATCTCATCGGGCGTATCCATGACATCCTGGAAGAGGTGTCCAATCGCTGAAAAAACAGCATTACATTCAGTCTTTTTGTGTCGTGTGGTTACATCTTTTTTTGTAACTTTGCAACAGATTGGAACTGAACTTTATCGGAAGAAACATTAAGAAAACGACAATGAAGATATTTGGTATCGGAATGAACTACATCCAACACAATAAAGAGTTGGATGGTGCGTTATATAAGACAGAGGCCCCAGTGTTGTTCACCAAGGCCGACTCGTCGCTGCTCAAGTCGGGCAAACCCTTCTTCGTTCCCGACTTCATGGGACGCATAGACTATGAGGCCGAGTTGGTGATACGCATCTGCAGGTTGGGCAAGAACATTCCCCAGCGTTTCGCCCATCGCTACTATGATGCCGTGACGGTGGGTATCGACTTCACCGCCCGCGATGTGCAGCAGCAGCTGCGCGAGAAGGGTCTGCCCTGGGACCTCAGCAAGAGCTTCGACGGTGCCGCAGCTATCGGCGAGTGGGTCGGCAAGGACAAGTTTCTCGATGTGCAGGCCCTGCGGTTCCACCTCGATATCAATGGACAGACCGTGCAGGAAGGCTGCACCGCCGACATGGTCTTCGGCATCGACGAGATAGTGGCCTACATCAGCCAGTATTTCACCCTGAAGACAGGCGACGTAATCTTCACCGGTACTCCTGCCGGCGTGGGTCCCGTGCATATCGATGACCATCTGGAAGGTTATGTCGAAGAGCGCAAGGTGCTCGAGTTTAACTGTAAGTGAGACGATATTGAAACATAAAACCATCAGCCATCTGAAATCAGTCAGATACATATTAATCATGATACTTCTTGCGTCGGCTATGACAACCCGGGCGCAGAAGTTTTATAATTTGACCGCCCAGCAGGTCAAGATAGACAGCGTGGCCCCCACCTTTGCCTGCGCCATACCCCTCTCGGGCGATTATGCCGACAGTGTCTATACCGTCAGCATAGCCTATCCCGAATATATCGACATGACGGCTGCCGACGTAGCCCGCTACCGGCTTGCCACCCATGATGTCCGGCCCGGCGCAAGCCCCCTTATCACCCAGCACATCGTCACCTCGCGCCGCCAGGCCAGCCTGGAGGTCGCTTTCTGCCCCGTGGTCTTCCGCGGAGGCCGTCACCAGCTGCTTGTCAGTTTCATGCTCGATGTGCAGTCGCGCCCCCTCAGTCGTGCCGCCCGTCGCCGCCAGCGTGCGGCAGTGGTCCCTGTGGGCGAGCGCTATGCCGCCAACTCCGTGCTGGCCCAAGGACGATGGGCGAAGATACGCGTGAGCGAGAGCGGAGTCTACCAGATTACCGAGTCGCTCATCCGCCGTGCCGGATTTACCGATCTTTCGCGTGTGCATGTCTATGGCATGGGCGGCGCCCTCATCGACGAGAAGCTGACGGGTGCCAGTCTGCAAGCCCATGATGATTTGCGCGAGGTGCCCATCTGCCAGGTCGGCGGCAAGCGCCTCTTCTACGCCCAAGGCCCCGTGAGCTGGAGCGCCAACGATGCCACTGTGCGCACCCGCAATCCCTATTCG
The DNA here is from genome assembly GCF_002251385.1 of Prevotella sp. P5-108. Classification (GTDB taxonomy): domain Bacteria; phylum Bacteroidota; class Bacteroidia; order Bacteroidales; family Bacteroidaceae; genus Prevotella. The sequence continues at coordinate 47,830 of NZ_NPJJ01000008.1, read as the reverse complement.
CAGTATGGCTACTACTTCATCACCCAGACCGATGAGGCTGTGACGCCCATCGATTCCGCCCAGTTTGTAAGCAGCATCTATCCCTCGCCCCACGATTACCACTGGCTCCACGAGACCGACAACTACGCCTGGTATCATGGCGGCCGCAACCTCTATGAGAATACCCCCATCGCCTTCAACTCTTCCTACGCCTACAGTCTGCCTGCCTTCAGCGGTTCGCAGCAGACAGCCCGTATAACCGTAGCCGTGTCGGCTGGTGGGGAAAGCCGTGTGGATGTATTCCTGGCCGACTCGCTGCTGGGCACCATCAGCATCATGCCCCAGAGCTATGACAAGGGAGCGTCGGCGACAGCCACCTACCGCATAGGCCGTTATGCCTCCGACGCCAAACTCGTCATCAAGACCATCGGCAGTTCGACGGTGCGTCTCGACTATATCTCGATGGCTTTCGACTCACCGCGTCCGGCTCCCAGCCTGACGGGCAATATCCCCGTCCCCGATTACGTCTACAACATTACCAACCAGAACCACCATGCCGACGGTCCTGCCGACATGGTCATCATTATCCCCACCAGTCAGAAGCTGCTTGCCCAGGCCGAGCGCATCAAGCGCCTCCATGAGCAGCGCGACGGCATGCGCGTGACCATCGTTCCTGCCGACGAGCTCTTCAACGAGTTCTCCAGCGGAACGCCCGATGCCAGCGCCTACCGCCATTACCTCAAGATGCTCTACGACCGCGCCGAGACCGAAAGCGATATGCCGCGCTATCTGCTACTCTTCGGCGACGCCGTGTGGGACAACCGCATGCTCATCAGCGACACCCGCCGTCTCAGTGCCGACGACTATCTGCTGTGTTACGAGAGTGAGAACTCTTTCAGCGAGCTCTACTGCTACGTGAACGACGGTTTCTTCACGCTGATGGACGATGGCGAAGGCACCGATATCGCCCGCGACAAGGAGGATATTGCTGTGGGACGCATACCCGTGACCACAGCCGAGGCAGCCAAGGGCGTGGTAGACAAGATAGAGGCCTACATGACCAACGGCAATGCCGGCGCATGGCAGAACGTGCTCATGTTTATGGGAGACGACGGCAACCAGAATATCCACATGAAGGATGTCGACATGGCTGCCGAGCAGGTGGCTGCGCTCCATCCTGGCTATCATATCAAGAAGGTGATGTGGGACGCATACCAGCGCGAGTCGTCGGCCACCGGCCACGCCTATCCCGGTGCTTCGCAGGATGTGAAGCAGCAGATGGCTGCCGGTGCGCTCATCATGGACTACAGCGGCCACGGCCGCGCCGAGCAGTTGTCGCATGAGCGGGTGGTGACCATCAACGACTTTGAACAGGCGCGCAACGCCAATCTGCCCCTGTGGATTACGGCATCGTGCGACATCATGGCCTTCGACGGTGTCGAGCCCACGATAGGCGAGACCGCCGTATGCAATGCCAAGGGCGGAGCCGTAGCCTTCTGGGGTACCACGCGCACCGTGCAGACCCTCTACAACCGTCCGCTCAATATGGCTTACCTGCGCCACGTGCTCACCGTGACCGACGGACGCCCCACCACCCTCGGCGAGGCGCAGCGTCTGGCCAAGAACGAGATGGTGACCACCGGACAGGATGTCACCGTCAACAAGTTGCAGTTTACCCTCCTCGGCGACCCCGCCATGACGCTCAATCTGCCCACCATGACCGCTGTCATCGACAGCATCAACGGTGTATCCGTGACCGCCGACGCCCGTCTGCAGGTGGGTAAGGTGGCGCGCATATCCGGCCACATCGAGCAGGCACAAGACTTCGACGGAGTGGTGACAGCCACCGTGCGCGATGTGCGCGAACTGGTGACCTGCAAGCAGAACAATCAGGCTGAGGCCGAGGAAGCCTTCACCTATTATGACCGCAAACGCGTCATCTACCATGGTTCCGACAGCGTCAGGGCCGGTCGCTTTGCCCTCACCTTTGCCGTGCCCAAAGACATATCCTACTCCGACGGAACTGGGCTCATCAACCTCTACGCCGTAGACAATGCCCGCCAGCGCGAGGCCCACGGCGCCTTCGACCGCTTCACCGTAGCCGGAGGCGAGGTGACCACCGACTCCATAGGCCCATCCATCTACTGCTATCTCAACTCGCCCCAGTTTGTCAACGGAGGCAAGGTCAACACCACGCCCTACTTCGTGGCAGAGATCACTGATGAAGACGGCATCAACGCCACCGGCAGCGGCATCGGCCACGACCTGCAGCTCGTCATCGACGGCGACATGGCAAAGACCTACACCCTCAACGACAACTTCGCCTTCGACTTTGGTACCTATACCCGTGGCACCACCTATTATAATATACCCGAACTCACCGAGGGCAAGCACACCCTCGTCTTCCGGGCTTGGGATGTGCTCAACAATGCTTCTACCGCCCGTCTCGATTTCACCGTGGTGCGCGGACTCGAGCCCAATATCTTCAGCGTGGGTCTGAGCAAGAACCCTGCTACCACCTATACCACCTTTATCATCAACCACGACCGCACAGGCAGTCCCATGGACATCGACATCGAAGTCTTCGACATGAGTGGACGTCTCCTCTGGACCCACTCCGAGAACGGGGTGCCCGCCACGGGAGCCTATACCGTAGACTGGGACCTGACGCTCGACACCGGCGGACGCCTCCAGACGGGAGTCTATCTCTACCGCGTGCGTGCCGGCTCTGATGGCAGCAAGAAAACATCCAAAGCAAAGAAACTTATCGTCTTGGGCAATAATTAGGCGGTAGTCTCCGTTATCCTATAGCATAACAATAGTAGAAGTATAATGAACAAGCTCACATCTATCATTTTCGCCATACTCCTTGTCATGGTTGCTGCCACGGTGCAGGCCCAGGACAAGAAAGATATGTTCAATCCCGTCAACACTTCGGTGACCTCGCAGACGATAGCCCCCGACGCACGTGCAGCCGGAATGGGCGATGTGGGTGTGGCTACCGATGCCGATGTCAACTCCCAATACTGGAACCCCGCCAAGTACCCCTTTGCCATTTCGCGTGCCGGAGTGGCGCTCAACTATACCCCCTGGCTGCGACAGCTGGTCAACGATATGGATGTGGCCTATCTCGCCGGCTACTACCGCATAGGCGACTACAGTGCCGTGTCAGCCTCTATGCGCTACTTCTCCATGGGCGAGGTCTTCATGGACGGTCACACCGATGACAATGCCATGACCATCAACCCCTATGAGATGTCGCTCGATGTGGCCTATTCGCTCATGCTCAGCGAGACCTTCTCTATCGCCGCCGGCGTGAGATGGATTTACTCCGACCTTACCTTTGACTTCAATGAAGACACCCAGCCCGGTTCAGCCTTTGCCGCCGACATCGCCGCATACTACCAGAACTACATCAATCTGGGCCAGCGCGAGTGCCAGTTGGGCTTGGGACTGAATATCTCCAACATCGGTAGCAAAATCAATTTCGGTGGCGACAACCACAGCTTCTTCATCCCCACCAACCTGCGCCTCGGAGCCTCGCTCAAGGTGCCCATCGACGAGTACAATCGCATCACCTTCGCCGCCGATGCCAACAAGCTGCTCGTGCCTACCTACCCCAAGCAGCGGGAGGGCGAGGACGAAGAGCAGTACAAGCAGCGCATGGAGGACGAATACTGGAACGTGTCGTCCATCAGCGGTATCTTCAAGAGCTTCACCGATGCACCCAACGGATTTAAGGAAGAGTTGGAGGAAATCAACTGGAGCGTGGGCGCAGAGTACGAGTATAACGACAAGTTCTTCCTCCGTGCCGGTTATCACCACGAGAGCGAGAACAAGGGCAACCGCAAGTACTTCACCGTGGGCGCCGGCTTCCGCATGAAGGTCTTCTCGCTCGACGCCGGTTATGTCATCGCCACCGCCAAGACCAATCCGCTTGACCAGACGATGCGCTTCACCCTGAGTTTTGATATGGACGGCATCAAGGACATCTTCCGCCGTCGCTAATTCCACCTTATTATATATTATGACAAAGATTAGAGTAGGCATGGGCTTCGACGTCCACCGGCTGGTGCCCGACCGCGAACTGTGGCTCGGTGGTATCCGTATTCCCCACACCATGGGATTGCTGGGCCATAGCGATGCCGACGTGCTCATCCATGCCATCTGCGACGCCCTCTTAGGTGCAGCCAATATGCGCGATATCGGCTATCATTTCCCCGACACCTCGGCAGAGACACTCAACGTAGACAGCAAGATACTGCTTGCCAAGACCATCGACCTTATTGCCACCCGCGGCTACCGTGTGGGCAATGTCGACGCCACCGTCTGCGCCGAGCGGCCCAAAATCAATCCGCATGTGCCCGCGATGAAGGCATGTCTCGCCCATGTCATGGGCATCGACGAGGACGACGTCTCCATCAAGGCCACCACCACCGAGCGACTGGGCTTCACCGGCCGAGAAGAGGGCATCAGCGCCTACGCCGTGGTGCTCATCGAGAAGGCATAACCCGCTTTCTCCATCCATTTTACCATCCATAACCATCAAGAGGGATGCCTCCCGCGGCCCGTCATGAAGCGTAGGCATCCCCATACTATTAACCACCATCAACGACATGATACACGACAGAAATTACCAAGAGATTATAGAGAATATTTGCCGCGAGATACAGCCTTATGCCCAACTGGGACGACAGGCCGATTACATCCCCGCGCTCGCCAGTGTAGACCCCGACAAGTTTGGCATCTATCTGAGCGTCCTCGGCGGCGACGATTGCATGTATGGCGACTACGACACCTGTTTTTCCATTCAGAGTATAGCCAAGGTTTTCTCGCTTGCTATAGCGCTGAGCCTTGAGGGAGAGAACCTGTGGATGCGTTTAGGAAAAGAGCCGTCGGGCACGCCTTTCAACTCATTGGTGCAGCTCGAGTACGAGCATGGCCGCCCACGCAATCCCTTTATCAATGCCGGCGCTCTGGTGGTGGCCGATGTGCTGCTGTCTCATCTCGACGATGCCCAGGAGTTCTTCATCCAGTTTGTGCGCCAGCTTAGTGGCAATGTCACGGTCGACTATTCGATGGAGGTAGCAGAGTCGGAGTACGAGACCGCCTATCTCAACGCTTCCATCGCCTATCTGCTCAAGCATTATGTCAACCTGCACAACCCCGTCGACGAGGTGCTGCGGTTCTATAGCATGATATGTTCTGTGGAGATGAACTGCCGCGACCTGGCTCGAGCCTTTGTCGCCTTTGCCAAGAGCGATGAGCCCTTCGACCACGCCGGCGTGAAGTTGAGTGCGTCGGGCGTGAAGCGCATCAACGCCATCATGCAGACCTGTGGCTTCTACGATGAGGCGGGCGAGTTTTCCTTCCTCGTGGGACTGCCTGGCAAGAGCGGTGTAGGTGGCGGCATCGTGGCAGTCTATCCCTCGCGCTATTCCATCGCCGTTTGGAGTCCGCGACTCAACAAGCACGGCAATTCCATCATGGGCATCAAGGCGCTCGAGCGGTTTACCACCGAGACCAGCGAGTCTATCTTCTGATAATATCCACTTACCCATTTCATTCCATTGTCCTGTTGCTTGGGTGGGCTCTATTGCACGTTTTTATCCACCATTTATTGCGTCTATAAGGGGATGACATAAACACAAAAAGCCGTGGCGGCGGCTGTCGGCTTCGCCTTGGTGTGGATGGTGCGCACCCCTGGCAACTCTGTAGGAGTTGCGATTTCATAGCCCAGGGTTGAGGTGCGCAGCGCCTCTACCCTGGGTACATATATAATAAGGTGTAGCAACGCTGTAAGTGTTGCGGTTAGCCGAAGGCGTTATACTCAATCTGATAATAACCACCTACCCATTCCTACCCTTTATCCTGCTGCAGGTAACGCCTACGGCTAATCGCAACTCTTACAGAGTAGCCAGATTAGTGGGGGGCAGTTACCCAGGGTAGCGTGCTTCGCCCGCAACCCTGGGCTGGGGAATCGCAACTCCGTCAGAGTTGCTGCTGCTTGCTGAAGCCCCTCCCCGAGCCCTCCCCAGGGGAGGGCACTGAAAAACTAAAACCCACTATCAAATTGAAAGTTGATGACGGAGAAATAGCTGTTTTACCCTTTATTATCTGTCTATTTTAGCCTTATTTTAGGCGATTTGCAGAAAGAGAAGTTACAAATCGTAAGCATTTTCCGTTTTGGTCATAAAAAAAGTGGACTTTTTCAGTGCCCTCCCAGGGGGCGGGAGCGCATTATTACTGAGTTTAAGGCGGTTTGAGTGACGCTACTTCTCCTTGGGGAAGGCTTGGGTGGGACATCTCTATCCCCTGACAACTCTGTGGGAGTTGCTGCTGCTTGTGGAGGGCCAATTGTGGGGGTTATCCATTAATAGATACTTCTATAATAGGTTGACATAAACACAAAAAGCCGTGGCGGTGGCTGTCGGCTTCGCCTTAGTGTGGCTGGTGGTTCCGCCAGTCGGAAAATGAGTTTCCCTCCGTGTCGTCTCCGCCATCCCCACCGTCATGCATGGCATGACGCCATCCGTCGTGACGGTAAAAAAAGCGGCCTTTGGCCGTTCAAAAAGTCCTGCTTTCGCCGGTACAAAAAACAGCTGCTTATTGGACGCCTCTCTCCGGCTCTCCCTTGGGGACTTCTGTTTCCCTCTGTCCATGCGCATCGGCCGATGTGGATGTCGCTGTCGACCGATGTGGATGTCGCTGTCGACCGATGTGGATGTCGTTGTCGGCCGGCGGGCAGCGCTTTGGGGCATTACTGCGCTTCTCACTGACTGGACTACGGACATGATGCATGTCATGCTGTTCTCGGCGATTACGTGCAGCGCTGTGGGTGTCGCCGCGCGTTTGCAGACTGTCATCCCGACACTCGCAATCATTATTGCTGGCTCGTATCATTTGATACGTGGGCTCGTGCCTATTGTCACGTGAGCTCGTGTCTTATGATACGTGGGCTCGTTTCAAATGATACGAGGTGGCGATGTGGGTTCGGGCGGGCGTGGGTGTGATGGTGACGATGCGTGAATGTGGCTTGGGGTGGCCGCAACAGCAAGGGTAGGGTGGCGAGGGGATAAAAAGAAATGTCCATCCAATCGGCTGTCGCTTCTCGGATGGACATTGTCTGTCAAACTGTTTCCTATAAAAGTATTATGTATATCTTAGCATCTGTCCTGGGCGCAGACGAGTGTTCTTGCGCAGATGATTGAGCTTGCAGAGCTTGTTGATGGTGGTGCCACGCTTGTTGGCGATTGACGAGAGGGTCTCTCCCTTTGCCACCTTGTGATACTGCTTCTCGCTGCGGGCTGCTGCGGGCTCTGGCTCTTCGTCGCTGCCAGTCACCTCGGCACGTGTATAAGTTTCCTTGTACTTTCCGCGCAGGCGTGTGGCCTCTTCGCCGTCAGTACGGTAGGTGTCGCGACGGAACATGTAGGTGTCGCAGGTGATATCCTGCTCTCTGAAGTTGAAGAAGATGGCGGGGTTGAGTGCAACGCCACACAGACGGGTCTCGAAGTGGAGATGCGAACCCGAGCTGCGGCCTGTGCTTCCTCCCAGACCTATCACCTCGCCAGCCTTTACCGTCTGGTTCTCGGTCACGAACTGCTTTGAGAGGTGTCCATAGATAGTTTCCAGTCCGTTGGGGTGACGAATAACGATGTATTTGCCATATCCTGCGCGCTCATATTTGACGATGCGCACCTTGCCGGCGAACGCGGCGCGGATGGTGTCACCGATATACACCTTGATGTCCAGTCCCTTGTGCTGGCGGCCCCATCGGGGACCGAAGTTGGAGGTGATGATGCGGCTGGGGGTAGGCATGGCAAAGTGGCGGAGGTCTATACGGAACGAGTCGGGCAATTCGGTTGCCTTGTGGGCGTAAGTATTGTTCCACTCGTCATAGAGTTCTGCCGAGGGTGAAATCTCATTTTCTCTGTTGATAAGGCTCTGAAGCGCCAGAGTGTCTACGCGCTTCATGCGGCGGTCAATGGGAGCCTGGCGGGCAATAAGGTCTTGCGCCACAGCCGGTACGGCTGCAAGCACCATAAGTCCCATTACGATTGTTCTTAATATTTTCTCCACTATTAATACTTTTTTTTAGGTCAGGGCTGGCTAAAAAGGGGCGTGGTCGCCAGCAGGTAATATGTAGAAAACGCTCCGAAAAGATTGTTTTGCAATTCAGACTTTACAAAGTTAGTGAAAAAATATGGGAAAGTGGTGATGTTTAACAGAATTTATGCCATAATTAACACAAATACCGTAAAAATCGGCTTGAGGTATATCAATTTTGGACCCAAAAAGGACAAAACCGCGTCAACTGATAGCCGACCAGTTGACGTTGCTCTTCCGGAGTTCCTTGAGTCGGTCCCAGAGCATCTTGTACTCGTTGCTGCTGCACTCGGGGTCGCGGTCGATGATGGCCTGTGCCTGTTCGCGGGCGAGCTGCACAATCTGTCCGTCGCGGGCTATGTCGGCTATCTTCAGGTCGAAGGCTATGCCGCTCTGCTGGGTACCCTCGAGGTCGCCGGGGCCGCGCAGTTTGAGGTCGGCTTCGGCTATGCGGAACCCGTCGTTGGTCTCGCACATGATGTCGATGCGCTTGCGCGTCTCTTCGCTCAGTTTGAATGTGGTTACCAGTATGCAGTAGCTCTGTTCGGCGCCACGGCCCACGCGCCCGCGCAGCTGGTGGAGCTGCGAGAGTCCGAACCGCTGTGCGTCGAGGATGACCATTACCGACGCGTTGGGCACGTTGACGCCCACCTCTATCACCGTGGTGGCTACCAGTATCTGGGTTTCGCCGCTGGCAAAGCGCTGCATCTCGGCGTCCTTGTCCTTGGGCTTCATGCGTCCGTGTACCTTGCTCAGGCGGTATTGTGGGAATATCTCGCGCATGGCCTCAAATCCGTCTTCGAGGTTCTTGAGGTCGCTCTTCTCGCTCTCTTCGATGAGCGGATATACGATGTAGACCTGTCGGCCGCTGTCTATCTGCTGACGTATGCCCTGGTAGAGGCTTGTGGTCTGTGTATCATACTTATGGATGGTCTGGATAGGTTTGCGGCCGGGCGGAAGTTCGTCGATAACGCTCACGTCAAGGTCGCCGTAGAGGGTCATGGCGAGCGTGCGGGGTATGGGGGTGGCTGTCATCACCAGGATGTGGGGTGGCATCTCGCTCTTGGCCCAGAGTCGGGCGCGCTGTGCCACTCCGAAGCGGTGCTGCTCGTCGACCACAGCCAGTCCCAGACGGGCAAAGACCACCGCGTCTTCGATGACGGCGTGGGTTCCCACGAGTATGTCTATCTCGCCCTTGGACAGACGGTCGAGTATGTCGGCGCGTCGTCGTCCTTTGACCACTCCGGTGAGCAGTTCTACGTGTATATCCATATCTCCCAGCATCTGGCGGATGGTGGCCAGGTGCTGCTCTGCCAATATCTCTGTGGGCGCCATGATGCACGCCTGGTAGCCGTTGCCTATGGCTATGAGCATGGCCATGAGCGCTACCAGCGTCTTGCCCGAGCCCACGTCTCCCTGCAGCAGCCGGTTCATCTGCCGGCCACTCGCCATGTCGTCTCTTATCTCCCGCACCACGCGCTTCTGTGCATTGGTGAGGTCGAAAGGCAGGTGGTTGCGGTAGAAGTCGTTGAGCTGGGCGCCGGCGCGACTGAAGATGTAGCCGCGATACTTGCGGCGGTGGTCGCTGGCGTAGCGCAGTATGTTGAGCTGCACATAAAAGAGCTCTTCAAACTTGAGGCGGTAGCGGGCCTGCTGCATTTCGCGGGCGTTGTGCGGGTAATGGATTTGGCGTAGTGCTTCGAGGCGCGAGATGAGGTGCAGAGGCCCAGTGATGTAGGGCGGCAGCGTCTCGGGCAGCGTCTCGGGCAGTTTGGTCACCAACGTCTTGGTCATCTTCTCCATCGCCCTCGAGTTTATCCCCGCCTTCTTCATGCGCTCGGTGGTCATGTAGTAGGGCTGCATGCCCATGTCGGAGAGCTGCAGTTGGGAAGCGTCGTCGATATCGGGGTGGGCAAACTGGTAGCGACCACCATAGACGGTGGGACGGCCAAAGACTATCAGCTCTTTGCCAATGGGGTAGTTCTTGTAGATATATTGGGCACCCTGAAACCATACGAGGTCGACCACGCCATGACCATCGCTGAAGTGGCCCACGATGCGCTTCTTGCGGGCACCCATGGCATATTCGTCGTAGCCCAACATGCGTCCGCGGATTTGGACAAAGGGCATGTCGCCACTGATTTCGCTGATGCGATAGATGCGGCTGCGGTCTACATATTTATAAGGAAAGTGCTCAAGCAGGTCACGCCAGGTCTGGATGCCAAGCTCTTTGCTCAGAATCTCCTTCTTCTTGGGCCCAACGCCCGGAAGATACATCACGTCCTGGTCGAGAATGTTCAGCACAGCGTTTCGGCTATCTTCAAATCAAAGGGTGTGGTAATCTTGATGTTCTCGCGGTTGCCTTCGACCATCTCCACGCTGCAGCCCATGGCTTCGACCACCGAAGCGTCGTCGGTAAACTCTTCGCGGAAGGGCTGGGTGAAGGCGCGCTTGAGCAGCGCGATGTCAAAGACCTGTGGGGTCTGCACGATGCGGTAGTCTGTGCGCAGCACGTTGTGGGCGGTGGTGGCAGAGTCGATGTGGCGCAGCGTGTCGGTGACCGGCATCACGGGGATGGCGGCTCCGTGGGCGCGGGCGGCATCGTAGCAGCGGCTTATCACCTCGGCAGCCACAAAGGGGCGCACCCCGTCGTGTATGCCCACGGTTCCCGTGGCGTCGTCGGGGATGGCGGCGAGTCCGTTGCGCGACGAGGCAAAGCGCGTGTCGCCTCCGTCTACCACCGTGTGGGCGATATCGAATGCGTATTGGCTGCACAGGTCGTGCCAGTATTGCTGCTGGTGGTGTGGGAGTACGAGTATAATCTGCATCGAGGGATTGCACTCATGAAAACGGCTGATGGTGCGCATCAGTACGGGCATTCCCTTGACGGGCAGAAACTGCTTGGGCACGTCGCTGCCCATGCGCAGCCCCTTGCCTCCGGCTACGATGATGATATAGTCCATGGCTGTCGTTGTGGGTTAACCTTTGTACATCATCTGGGCCTTGAGTTCTGCCACAGCTTCGGGTGCGACAAACTTGCCGAGGATGGCGTAGCCGAAGTCCATCGACGCGCCGGGACCCTTGCCCGTGATGATGTTGCCGTCGATGGTCACCTGTTCCTGGGTGTAGGTGGCGCCGGTCATGCGCTTCTCGAATCCGGGGTAGCAGGTGGCTCGCTTGCCCTCAAGGATGCCTATCGAGCCCAGCACCAGCGGTGCGGCGCAGATGGCGGCGACTATGCGGCCCTGGTTGTACTGCTCGAGCAGTATCTCGCGCAGCATCCTGTGCTTGTTCAGATTGGTGGCTCCTGGCAGACCGCCTGGCAGCAGCATGGCGTCGACGTCGCTGAAGTCGGCGATGTCCTCTATCCTCAGATCGGTCATGAGCTTGATGCCGTGGGTGGTTTCCACCATCTGCTCGCCGGTAATGCTCACTGTTTTTACCTCCAGTCCGCCTCGGCGGAGTATGTCTACGGGTGCCAATGCCTCTATGTCTTCGAAGCCATTGGAAAGAAATTCATATACTTTTGCCATAATTTCAACGTGTTTTACAACAAAAAGTAGTATTTTTGTCGCATCATTCACGTGCAAATGTACTAAATGTTTGGCATTTGTGAGCAAGAATGAGGAACAAAAATTAAAAAAAGATAACATTTATGGCGGCAAACGTGTTGCGGTTCGCTCTCTTCGGCAAGGAGTTCCAGGCGGGTAAGACGGTATCTATCCACCGGCTCATAGACAGTCTCAAGGCTCGTGGAGCCGAAATCTACATCGAGCGCACCTTCTTCCGGTACATCACATCGGCCCTGGGCATGGAGGTCGAGGTAAGCGGCGTCTTCGACAACTACAACTTCGACGTAGACTTCGTCATCTCCATCGGCGGCGACGGCACCTTTCTGCGCGCAGCCAGCATGGTGGGAAGCAAGGCGACGCCCATAATCGGTGTCAACACAGGCAGACTGGGATTTCTGGCCGACATCCATCCCGACGAGATAGACCACGCCATCGCCGAGATAGTAGATGGGCACTACGCTGTGGAGCCCCATGCCGTCATCATGGTCGAGGCCGACGGCGAGATAATCGAGGGCAGCCCCTTCGCCCTCAACGACATCGCCGTGCTCAAGCGCGACAATGCCGCGATGATTTCCGTGCGCACCTGCATCAACGGCGAGTATCTGGTGACCTACCAGGCCGACGGGCTCATCGTCTCTACACCCACCGGTTCTACCGCCTACGGTCTCTCCAACGGCGGCCCCATCATCGTGCCCGATGCCGACATCCTCTGCCTTACCCCCGTGGCGCCCCACAGCCTCAATGTCCGCCCCATCGTCATCAACGACGACAGCGAGATAACGCTCGAGGTGGAGAGCCGGTCTCACAACTTCCTCGTAGCCATCGACGGTCGCTCGGAGAAGTTGCTCGAGAGCACGCGCCTTACCATCCGCAAGGCCCCCTATACCATTAATATAGTGAAGCGCGACAGCCGCAGCTACTTCTCCACCCTCCGCGAGAAGATGATGTGGGGCGCCGACCACAGATAGACCCACAACCACACCGAGAGTCATGAAGATGAAGATAGCCCAATGGATAACGCCCGCCAACTCGGCCTACACCACGCGCGACATCATGCGCTGGCTGTGGAAGGTATGGCGGGGCAACCGACTGCAGACCATACTCAACGCATCGATGGGCATGGCTACGGTGGTGGTGAGTCTGGCCCAGGTGTGGGCGGTGAAGCGCGCCATCGACGTGGCTTCGGGCAGCATCGAGGGCTCCATCTACTGGGCGGTGGCACTCATGGGTGGGCTGGTGCTCATCGACTTTGCCATCAACATATCCTCGGTCTGGATACGCAACGTGCTGGGTGTGAAGGCGCAGAACCGCATGCAGCAGTACATGCTCGACCGTATACTCCGCTCCGAATGGAACGGGCGCGAACGGCGACACTCTGGCGATGTCATCAACCGCCTCGAGAGCGACGTCAGCAATGTCGTCACCTTCATTACCGAAACCTTGCCCAATACGCTCAGTGTGGTGCTTCTCTTCTTCGGTGCTTTTGCCTATCTCTTTACTCTCGACCGGCTGTTGGCGGTCATCACCGTCGCTCTGCTGCCCCTCTTTGTGGTGCTCAGCAAGGTCTATGTGCGCCGTATGCGTCACCTCACCCGTCAGGTGCGCAACTCCGACTCCCAGGTGCAAAGCGTGCTGCAGGAAACCATCCAACATCGGGTGCTCATCAAGACTCTGGAGAGCGACGATGCCATGGTGGGCAAGCTCGAGAGTACCCAGAGCCAGCTGCGGCGCAACGTCATCCAGCGCACACGCTTCAGCCTACTTTCCAACTTCATCCTCAACTTCGGGTTCTCCCTCACCTATCTCATAGCCTTCCTCTGGGCGGCAGTGCGCATGTCTATGCACACACTGTCGTTTGGCGGCATGACAGCTTACCTGCAACTCGTCAACCGCATACAGAGTCCGGCGCGCAACCTGAGCCGTATCGTGCCCGCCTTTGTCAGTGTCTTCACCGCTGCCGAGCGACTCATGGAACTCGAAGAGCCTCCCCTCGAAGAGCAGGGCGACCCCATCGTGGTCGAAGCGCCCTGCGGCGTGAAGCTCGACGATGTGGGCTATGGTTATAATGACGGCGACGGACGCGTGATAGACCACCTGTCGTTCGACTTCCGTCCCGGTACCTGCACCGCCATCCTCGGCGAGACGGGAGCCGGCAAGACCACCCTTATCCGCCTCATCCTCGCCCTGCTCCGTCCCCAGGAGGGAGAGATAAGCCTCTACCACGCCGACGGAGACGGCCAGCAACTGTCGCCGCGTATGCGTTGCAACTTTGTCTACGTGCCCCAGGGCAATACCCTCATGAGCGGCACCATCCGCGACAATCTGCTCATGGGCAGCCCTACCGCCACCGACGACGAGATGTATGATGCGCTCCACCAGGCATGTGCCGACTTCGTCAGCCAGTTGCCCGACGGCCTCGACACGCGTTGCTCCGAGTCGGGAGCCGGTCTGAGTGAGGGCCAGGCACAGCGTATTGCCATCGCCCGGGCCCTGCTGCGCAACCGCCCCGTGATGCTCTTCGACGAGGCTACCAGCGCCCTCGACATCGAGACCGAGCGCCGCCTGCTTGCCAATGTCCTGGGCAGCCGTCAGCACACTATCATCTTCATCACCCACCGTCCGGCGGTGGTGGAATACTGCGACGAGGTGCTGCGGCTCTAAGCGGCAGTGCCATCTGCAGTCTCCTGTCTCTGCAGAGACGACCTTAATGTTCTTATAGATTATGCGTATTTTCCACACCTTATTCTTATTGTTTTCCATGGTATGTCTGTATGGGCAGACCTATCCCTCCGACTCGCTCCAGCGGCGTATGCTCGACGACGAACGCCTCTTCCTCAGCCGTATGCCTACCGACCTGCAGCACAGACAGATGCTGGCGGTGCGCGCGGCTATCTCTGGCGACTGTGCAGCCTTGCAGCAAATCAGGCAGAGCCGCAACCAGCCGCCCCAGTTGCCCGACGGCGTCACCGCCACTTATCCCACCCCCGACATCTGCCTCTTCACGCCCTCCCGACCAGCCCTCCGCAAGCGTCCGCTGCTGCTCTATCTCCACGGAGGCGGCTGGTGCTTCGGCAGCATCAACAGTTGTGCGCGTTTCTGTGCCACTTTGGCGTTGGAGGCCGACTGCTGCGTGGCTGCCCTCGATTACCGCCTGTCGCCAGCCCATCCCTTTCCGGCTCCGCTCGACGACTGCCGCCGCGCCTTTGCCTATCTCCGCCAGCACGCCGATGCGTGGGGCTGCGACTCTACCCAGGTGGCGGTGGGAGGCGACAGCGCCGGAGGCAACCTTGCCCTCGCCACAGCCCTCTCGACCAAGGGTGTGAGCCGTGTTGTGCCCATCTATCCTGTCACCAGACTCTACACGCGTGTCACGCCATCGTGGACAGACTATGCCCAAGGCTATGGCGACGACGCCGAGCTGCTTGAGGCTTTCTGCGAAGCCTACGCCCGTGGAGAGGAGCACAATCCGCTCGTCTCAGTCGAACTCGCCGACGACGACGAGCTGCGCTCCCTGCCGCCCATGTGCCTCATCTCTGCGGGTCACGACATCCTCTTCGACCAGACCACCCAATTGGCGCATCGGCTGCAGCGACTTGGCCACAGGCTCACTTACCATGTCTTCCCCACAGCCACCCATCTCTTCATCACCGTGCCCGGCCAGCCCACCGCCTTTGCCGAGGCAGTCAGCGCCGTTGCCCGCTTTCTCAATGCGCCTGCTGACGCGCTCGCCGAGGGTAGATAGCGCGCGGTGCCCATTATCCCCACTACGCAATCAGGCCTTGATGACCACAGCGAGTCATCAAGGCCTGATTGCGTGATGATGGTTGGACGCCCAACCTATGCTTCCCGATGTATGTAGGAGCCATTGGCCTGATGGGTGGCCAACACCAGCACCTCGGCTATCTGCACATGCTTCGGCGCCGATGCTGCATAGAATGCCACATCGGCTATGTCGTCGCCCGTAAGCGGCTTGACGCCTTTGTAGACATTGTCGGCACGCTCGTTGTCGCCATGGAAGCGCACGCGGCTGAAGTTTGTCTCCACCAGTCCGGGCTTCACGTTGGTCACGCGTACTTCCGTGTGGGCCACGTCGATACGCAGACCGTCGGTGAGGGCCTTCACGGCTGCTTTGGTGGCACAGTACACGTTGCCGCAGGCGTAAGCGGCGTCGCCCGCCACACTGCCTATGTTGATGACGTGGCCCCTGTTGCGCGCCACCATGCCCGGCACCACCAGCCGGGTCATCGTGAGCAGACCCTTGATGTTGGTGTCTATCATCGTGTTCCAGTCTGTCGGGTCGCCTTCATACTCCTTGTCCAGACCGAGTGCCAGCCCGGCGTTGTTGATGAGCACGTCTATCTCCTGCCATCCTTCGCCGAGCGACGCGATGGCCTTGGTGGTAGCCTCGGCGTCGCGCACGTCGAACGCCAGTGTCACCACCTCGGCGCCCATAGCCTCCAGCGTGGTCTTGATTTCCTCCAGCCTGTCGGCTCTGCGCCCTGTGATTATCAGATTGTATCCGCCTGCCGCAAACTTTCTGGCGCAGGCTTCTCCGATGCCACTTGTGGCACCGGTGATGAGAGCTGTCTTCTTCATTGTCATTGCCTTTTGGGTTATGTTTTCCTCTGTGTCGCTATTGTTCCTCTGCCCGTTTGCCCGGCTCATAGTCTACGAAGTCGTAAGCCTGAGCGTGACGCTCGTCTTTGTCGTGGTGCTCGCGCCAGGTCTCGTGCCATCCGCTGTAGTCGGGGAAGAAGGCGTCGGCAGCCTCTGGCGTGTCGTCGACCTCGGTGAGGCAGAGCCGCTGAGCCCGGTCGAGCGCTTGGGCATAGATGCTGGCTCCACCTATTATATATATATCCTCGTCGTCGCCACAGTGGGCGAGTGCCTCGTCTATCGAGGCATAGGTGTCGCAGCCCGCAAACTCGGTGGCGGTGCGGCTCAGCACGATGTTGCGGCGGTTGGGCAGCGCGCCCTTGGGCAGCGACTCAAAGGTGTGGCGCCCCATGATGATGGTGTGCCCCGTGGTGAGCGCCTTAAACCGTTTCAGGTCGTTGGGCAGCCAGTATATGAGTTTGTTGTCGATGCCTATGGCGCGGTTGCGTGCCACGGCGGCTATGATGTTGATGCGCATGTTTTCAGCGAGTGGTTATACCGACACCTGCGCGGCTATGTGTGGCCACGGGTCATAGTCGGTGAGTTGGAAATCTTCGTATTTGAAGTCAAAGAGACTCTTCACGTCGGGGTTCAGGTTCATCTTGGGCAGCGGTCGCGGTGTGCGTGTGAGCTGCAGACGGGCTTGCTCTATGTGGTTCAGATAGAGATGCGTGTCGCCGGTGGTGTGGATGAAGTCGCCGGCACGCAGTCCGGTCACCTGCGCCATCATCTGGAGCAGCAGCGCATACGAGGCGATGTTGAACGGCACACCCAGGAAGGTGTCGGCAGAGCGCTGGTAGAGCTGCAGACTCAGTCGGTCGTCAGCCACATAGAACTGGAAGAGGCAGTGACAGGGTGGGAGCGCCATCTCGTCGACCTCGGCGGGGTTCCAGGCCGACACAATCATGCGGCGCGAGTCGGGGTGAGTCTTCAGCGTGTCTATCACCTGCTGTATCTGGTCTATGGTGCCGCCGTTGTAGTCGGGCCACGAGCGCCATTGGTGTCCGTACACGGGGCCTAATTCTCCGTCTTCGTCGGCCCATTCGTTCCAAATCCTTACACCATGTTCCTGGAGATAGCGCACGTTGGTGTCGCCGCGCAGGAACCACAGCAGTTCATAGATGATAGACTTGAGGTGCAGCTTCTTGGTGGTAAGAAGCGGGAAACCCTCTTCGAGATTGAACCGCATCTGATGGCCGAAGACACTCTTGGTGCCCGTACCTGTGCGGTCGGTCTTGGTGGCTCCTTCGGTAAGGATGCGGTCAAGCAGATTGAGATATTGTTTCATATATTGAGTATTGTCGGTATTTGTTCGGGCAGATGGGTGCTCTTGATACGCCATTCCTGGGGATAGAGGTTGTTGGCGCGGTTGCCCAGGTTCTTGGCAAATCCCAAGGGTATGCCGTGGTAGGTGATGAGCACGATGCCGCGCGGCGTGGCGGCGTCGAGCGTTATCGCTTCTTTGCGCAGATAGGCTATGGCTTGCCCGTATCCGACCTCTGCCTGTGCAAAGGCCGAGCGGTTGAGTGCGGTCGAGAGTGCCAACGACTGGTGGGGCACCACGTCCTTGCCCTTGACGGTGCCCAAGGTGATGCCGGCGTGCAGCAGATGCAGCGACTTCTCGGCGGCGCGATACTGTGCGAGCCACCATGTGGGGATGGCGCTTAGCGTGTCGCCCCTCTCGCAGAGGGTGAAGTGGTCGCTGTCGTTTATCCACGCCCCCACATCGGTGCGCGGTCGCGTCTTGGCGGGCTTGCCGCTGTCCTTGGCGCGACGCTCTGCCAGCACGGTGTCGTCGCTCTTGCGCAGCACAGCCATGCACAGCCCTTCGCTGCGCGAGCGGCCGGGGATGAAGCGATACAGACTGTCTTCGCCCTTGAGCGCACCGGTGATGTTCCATTCCTCGCTGATGTCGATGTCCAGCACATCGGCTCCCAGTCCGCGTATCCATGCGATGTTGTCCTCGTTTTCCTGTTCGTTGAACGTGCAGGTCGAGTAGACCAGTATACCGCCAGGCCGCAGACAGGGCCAGATGTCTTCGATGATTTCGCGTTGCAGCCGGTAGCAGTTTTCCACGTTCTGCCGACTCCATTCGGCTATGGCGCCGGCGTCCTTGCGGAACATGCCTTCGCCCGAGCAGGGTACGTCGGCGACAATCAGGTCGAAGAGCAGCCCCGCTTTGCGGAAGTCGCGCGGGTAGTTGTTGGTGACCATCACGTCGGGGTGTCCGTACTTCTGTATGTTTTCGCTCAGTATCTGGGCGCGTTGGCGTATGGGCTCGTTGCATATCAGCAGACTGCCCTGGGGCAGCACCCCGCGCGCCGTGGTCGACTTGCCGCCGGGCGCAGCACACAGGTCGAGCGCTGTCACTGGCCGGTCGATGACCCGCGACAGCACATGGTGCAGAAACATTGACGCCGCTTCCTGCACATAGTAACAACCGGCATGAAGCAGCGGGTCGAAGGTGAAATTGGGACGCGACTCGAGCCAGTAGGCACCGTCGCACCAGGGCACGGGCGTGACTTGGCCCACAGGGCGGCCATCGGTCTTGAAGGGGTTGAGGCGCAGGCTTACCGAGGGTTCATCGTTGAGCCCGTCGACGAGCGTTTCGTAAAGCGCATCGCCCATCAACAGCCGCGTGGAGTCCGCAAAATCTTTAGGTATATCTATCATCTTCACGCTATTAACTTTGCAAAAGTAGTTTTTTTTTAGTTATTTTGCAACTAATTGGCGTCTCAATGCGTCTAATGGATAGAAAAAAACAAAACGAAGAAGATATGAAACGATTTATTCTGACACTTACAGTCATGCTGGCTTGCATCGCCATGAGCGTCGATGCTGCCCCACACCACCGCAACCACCTCGACGACGCTGTGGTGGCCGATACTGCCCACACCGGCATCGAGGCCTACTCCGACACCGCCTCCTGGGATGCTGCCTCCGCTGCCGACTCCACCTACTACGCCTCCACGCCGTATATGGACGACGACCTGGACGATTTCGGATCGTTTGTAGATTTCTGCAAGCCCCTCTTCGGCATGGGAGGCATTGCCATTGCCGTGATAGTATGCCTGTTAGTGCTGCTCTTCCTGGCAGCGCCTCTTATAGCCGTCATCCTCATCGTCCGCCATCTCATCAAGCAGCGCAACGACCGCATAGCGCTTGCCGAGAAGGCACTGGAGCACGGCCAGCCTATACCCTCACAACTCTGCGAGCAGGCTCTCGATACCAACGAGACCCTCTGGCGCAAGGGCATACGCAACGTGTCGATAGGCGTGGGCATGATAGTGATGTTCTACATCTGGAGTTCGAGCATGCTCATGGGCATCGGCGCCCTGGTGGCTTGCTATGGCGTGGGCCAGCTGGTCATCGTGCGCACCACGGGTGGCCGCCACACCGAAGCACCGCACGACGAGGAGATCGACAACCAGTAACCACATTATTATATATAGATAGAGCGACGTGAGAAATCTCGAAGACATAGCATGGATTACCCAGGCGGCGATATTCCACAACCGGGCAGCCTTCGGGCGGCTGGTTGAGAAATACCAGGCCCAGGTGCGTCGCTTCTTCCTCAGCCAGACGCTGGGCGACACCCAGTTGAGCGACGACCTGGCCCAAGACACCTTCGTCAAAGCCTACCTCAACATCTCCCGCTTTCGTGGAGAGGCGTCGTTCAGCACGTGGCTGTTTCGTATAGCATACAATGTGTACTACGACCACGTGAAGACGCAGCACCCGACCGACTCTCTGGAAACGCCCGCGGTGATGGGGCGCAGTGGGAGAGACACCGACAGTGGACTGCAGATGGACTTGCGCCATGCGCTGGCGCTCCTTACCGACGCCGAGCGCACCTGCGTGGTGCTCCAGCTGATGGAGGGACAGAGCATAGACCACATCACCATGGTTACGGGTATGCGCGAGGGCACTGTCAAGTCGCATCTCTCGCGTGGAAAGAAGAAAATGGCCGATTATTTAAGACATAATGGATATGACAGACAATGATGACAGACTGATAGCACAGTTTATGACCGAGCACAAGCCCCAGGTGGCCGATATGGGTTTCACCCGTCGCGTGATGCGCCACTTGCCGCAGCACACCGACCGTCTTAACCGTTATTGGACGCTCTTCTGCTTCGCCATAGGGGCGCTGGCGGTGGCGATGATGGGGTCGCTGCCCCGACTGGGGGCGCTGCTCATGGGAGTCATGGGCGACTTGGTGGGCGTGGTGGCTGTCAACGACTGCGTGCGCCCCTCGACACTCCTTACGGTGGTCGTGGCGATAACCGCCATCAGCATCATTACCATCAGCCGCACTCCTGTGCATCATCGCCGATAGCCGTCCGCGGGCGGGGACTGTGGCTGCGCGCCGCGCCTGCATACTGCCGGGCAGAGGGTTCGTTGTACATTCACCAGTGGATGTACAGCGAACCCTTTTTGGTACATCCGTGACGGTGGTCGTGGCTCACGTTGCTGCGCAGCGTGTGGATGCGGTGATGCTCATTGGCTTCATCCTTGTGCTTGCCATCATTGCCGGCTCGTAACGTAAGGCACGAGCCCACGTGGCTTATGATACGAGCCCACGTTTCTTCCGTTACGAGCCCTCGTGCCTTCCGTTACGAGCCGATAGAGATGGTCAGCACGTTGGTAAAGGTGGTCTCGGCGCCGCCCAAGATATGCTCGGCATCGCCCAAGATATGCCCGGCGCCGCTCTTTGTACACTCTGTATTGTTGTCGTTACTCACAGCATGGCTGCCCTGGGTGCCAGCTTTCCCCACGGTCTGCAGCGACAAAGCCCAGACTCTTGCGAGCCAGGGCTTTGTCGTCTGTGGGAAAAAGAGGTTATGCTATAGGGTGATGAGGTTATGCTATAGGGTGATGAGGTTATGCTATGGAGTGATGAGGCTATGCTATAGGGTGATGAGGCTATGCGCCTGCTGTGTGGGCGCGGTGGTGTGGGGCTACTCGATGATGATGTTCAGCCCGTCGTCGCCCTCGTGCTTGTCGGTGGTGGCAGGCTTGGGTCTCTTCTTGAGTTTGCCGTGCTCGTCGAACAGTCCGTAGGTGGTGCGCAGCACGATAAACTCGGTGCGGCGGTTCAGCTGGTTGGCTATCTCCTGCTTGTCCTTGTCCAGATGGCTGATAAACTCTTCGGTCAGCACGTCGCCCTCCTTGAGCCACGTGAGCCGCTCGGTGAGCTTGCGCCGTATGGTCTTGGGCTTCTCCTTGCCGTAGCCTACGGGCGTGAGCCGGTCGCGGGCTATGCCCTTGGCGGTGAGATAGTCGACCACAGCCTCGGCGCGGCGCTGCGAGAGCCGCTTGTTGTACTCGGCGCTGCCCTTGTAGTCGCAGTGGGCGCTCAGTTCGATGGTCACATTGCCGTTCTCGTTGAGCAGCGTCACCAGTTCGTCGAGCGCCTTGGTCGACTCGGGACGCAGCGTGGCCTTGTCGAAGTCGTAGAAGATGTTGTCTATCAGCACCGGTGCGGTGATAGATACCAGCGGGAACTGCAGCACCGTCTCTTCCGACTCTTCGGTGGGCCGTACGGTGAGCTCTTCCTTATGGTTGAGGAAGCCCTTGCAGGTGGCGAGCATCACATAGCTCACTCCGGGCTTGACCACCTGGATGAACGAGCCGTCGCTCTTGAGCGTCAGTCGGCGGTTGGTGCCGTCGTTGCCGACCATGTAGACCTCGGCCTGCGGCAGTTCGTATCCCTCGGCCTCGTAGACCCATCCCTTGACGGTGTTGACCACCTCGGGGTTTTCAAACGCGTATATATGGTCCCATCCGCGGCCGTCGCCACGGTTGGACGAGAAGTAGCCCCGGTTGTGTGGTCCCTCAAAGGTCATGCCGAAGTCATCGCCGTGGGAGTTGAGCGGGTAGCCGGGGTGGGAGAGTTCGTAGCGTCCTTGAGCGTTGACTTTGGCAATGAAGATATCCAGCCCTCCCAGTCCGGGATGACCATTGCTTGAGAAATAGAGGTCGCCATTGGGACGGAAGGAGGGAAACATCTCGTCGCCAGGGGTATTGATGGGGTCGCCCAGATTTTCCACGCCGCCCAGTCCGACCGATGTGATGCGCACGCGCCAGATGTCCATGCCCCCCTTGCCGCCTGGCATGTCGGAGACGAAGTACAGCCACTCGCCGTCGGGCGATATGGCGGGGTGGGCATAGCTCGACAGCGTGTCGCGGGTGAGCTCCAGCTTGGTGGGCTTGCTCCATGCGGCGTCGCTGCGGTTGGAGGTGACTATCTCTGCATATCGGGGCGACGAGGGGTCGGTCACACACTGGGTGAGATACATCTCACGGCCGTCGGGGCTGATGCAGCACGCTCCCTCGTCGTAGGCGGTGTTGAGGCCGCCGCTCACGGGCTCGGGCTTGGACCACTTGCCCTTGTCGTCCTTGACCGAGACGAAGATGTCGGCATTCTTGGTGCCCGTGATGCCACTCAGTTCGTCGCCCTCGGCCTCGTTGCGCGTCGAGGAGAAGTAGAGGTGGTCCAGGGCGTCGCCTGCCAGCACCGGGCTATAGTCGGCCCGTCGCGAGTTGAAGACATCCATCCTCTTGACCTTGTATCGCGAGCCCGCCTGCTTGACGGCGGGTGCGTTGAGCGCCGCCTGCAGTCCGCTCTTGGCCAGCTCGTTGTCGGGCATCGAGTCGAGCACTGTCCTGAACATGTCGGCAGCCTCCTTGTACGACGCACTCTTGAGCAGCTGTCGGCCATAAGCCAGACGGTCTTCGAGCCCCGCCTGTCCGTATCTGAGGGCATTGGCGTAGGCAGAGTTGGCTCGCTGCGACTGGTTGATGCGCTCATAGCAGCGTGCCATCTTGAGCGCCACCTTGCCGCGCTGTTCCCGCTCCTTGGGCGAGAGCTG
Organism: Prevotella sp. P5-108; assembly: GCF_002251385.1. GTDB lineage: Bacteria > Bacteroidota > Bacteroidia > Bacteroidales > Bacteroidaceae > Prevotella. Next base: position 24,639 of record NZ_NPJJ01000008.1, on the reverse strand, counting down.
TCGGTAAGCCTTGCGATACTGCACGGCGGCATCATAGTATTCGCCCAGTGCCTGGTGCTTGTCGCCTTTGCGCACGGCACGCTCGGCACCACAGCCGCTCAAGGAGAGCAGCGTAGCGACAAGGATGAGAGTATATAATAGGTGTTTCATCTTTGAGTCTTTTACAAAGATAACGCCGGAATTGGCGATTTATTGCCCCAGGGTCAGTCTATTCCTAACCAGTAGCGGCTCCAGGGCAGGCGACCGAGGCACCATACTGCGGCATAGGTGGTGGCGGTGGTGCTGAGGGCTATCATCGGCACCAGGGCAGCCACGGGCGCAGCGCCGTCGTAGAGGTCGTGGAAGGCGTTGAGTATCATGATGTGGGCCAGATACATGGCGTAGCTGCACGTAGATACCGAGATGACCAGCCGGCCTATGGTCGAGGTGGCGCTGAGGTGTACGCGGCTTAACGCGCCAAAGGTGCCGAGCGTCATCATCATCACGTTGACGGAGCAGAAGTCCCATGGTATCTCAAGCTCTACGGCATCCTTGGCAAAGGAGTCGAAGTAGAGGAAGGTCTGGGCAGTAAACAGATAGCCCACCACCAGCAGTGCCATCGACACCGACAGTCGCGGACATCCGTAGCGTCGCAGATAGTGGCCCAGGATGAAGTAGCCGCCGAAGCCGGTGTAATAGTAGAACGCCGGGGTGATGTTCCACGACGCCTCGCCCCACAGCGCGATGCCTGCATGGTGCAGATAGGGCAACAGGGTGGTAAGCATCCACAGCGCCAGATAGCCCTGGAGTTCGCGCTTGCCACACTGGCGCAGCCAGGGCGAAACGATGGGCGCCAGCAGATACACGCCGATGAGCATGTAGATATACCAGAGGTGGCCCACCTCGACTCCGTAGTTGAGCGGGATGCGGCACACACTGGCGATGCAGGTGGCGATGCCGTCGCCGCTACGCAGCATGAAGTAGACGGCATAGGCCACGCACCAGAACACCCACGGGAAGAGGATGCGGGTGAAGCGGCGGCGGAAGAAGGTGGCGGTAGAGGTGGAAACGGGCAGCAGCAGATAGCCCGAAATCGTTACAAAAAGCGGCACACAGATGCGTGCCACGCTGTTTATCCATGTCAGCAGCGGGATGTTGGCATGGATGACGCTCAGGTTGTCTCCGATGTAGTAATACTCGCTGGCGTGCTGCCACAGCACCAGCACGATGGCGACCACTCTGATGAGGTCGAGCGCCACATTGCGCGTAGGTTTGCAGGTAGAGGTCATTATTGTGTCTTGTTGTCGTTGTTGAGAGGCTGTCGCCAGTCACATCCCTCGCGCCAGCGGCTGCAACCATAGGCGGTCTTGCCCTTGATGATGGTGCCCTGGCCACACTTGGGGCAGGGGCGTCCCACCATGGGGTCGGCGGGCTGTGGGCCGGGTGCAGGTGTGACGGGCTTGGGGGTAGAGTCGGCGGCTTTGGGTTTGGCGTCGGCGGGCTTGGCTGCCGGCTTGCGGGGTGCGGTCTTGCGCTTGGCAGGCTTCTTCTTGAGGTCCTCGTCGGTGGTCACGGTGACACGCCGGTTGGAGTTGTCGCGCAGCACATCGTTGACGATGTCGGTGATTTGCACCTTGAGTTCGTTGACAAACTGCGAGGCGTCGTACTTCTTGTGCTCTATGTCGCGCAGCTTCTTCTCCCAGATACCCGTGAGCTCGCAGCTGGTGAGCAGCCGCTCGTGTATCATGTCTATCAGCTGTATGCCGGTGGGCGTGGCTATGAGGTTCTTGCGCTCGCGGCGTATGTAGTGGCGCTTGAAGAGCGTCTCGATGATGCCGGCTCGCGACGACGGGCGTCCGATGCCGTTCTCCTTGAGCGCGGCGCGCAGTTCCTCGTTGTCCACAAACTTGCCTGCCGTCTCCATGGCTCTCAGGAGCGTGGCTTCGGTGTATGGCTTGGGTGGCGTGGTCTGCTTCTCGGTAAGAGTAGGCGTGTGTGGACCCTCTTCGCCCTTGACAAAGGCTTCGAGCGTGCGCTCTTCGTCGTCTTTCTCGGCCTCGTCGTCCTTATGGGTGTCTCGGGCATAGACCTGACGCCATCCGGGGGCAAGAATTTCCTTTCCAGACACCTTGAAGTCTATCTTGTCTACGGCTCCCGTCACCGTGGTGGTGGCGAAGGCGCAGTCGGGGTAGAAGGCGGCGATGAAGCGGCGCACGATGAGGTCGTAGACATTGTGCTCGAGGTCGGTGAGTCCTCTCGCCTCCTGTCCGGTGGGAATGATGGCGTGGTGGTCGGTCACCTTGGAGGCGTCGAAGATACGCTTGGGCTTGATGAGGGGCTTCCCGGCTATCGGTCGCATCAGTTCGTGATAGCTCTTGAGCCCGTTCATGATGCCTGGACACTTGGGATAGATGTCGTCGGAGAGGAATTGGGTGTCGACACGAGGGTAAGTAGTGAGCTTCTTCTCATAGAGAGACTGGATAATGTTAAGCGTCATCTCGGCAGAGTAACTGAACTTCTTGTTGCAGTCTACCTGGAGCGAGGTGAGATCGTAGAGGTGGGGTGGGGCTTCGGTTCCCTTCTTCTTCTGCACGCCTGTCACTCTGAAGGGTTTGCCCTCGATGGTGGCAAAGGCCTGCTCGCCCTCTTCGCGGGAGGTGAACTTGCCCTGTGTCGCAGTAAACTGAGTGTTGCGATATATCGTCGCCAGTACCCAATATGGTTCGGGTTTGAACTGGTCTATCTCCTTCTGTCGGTTAACGATAAGTGCCAGCGTGGGAGTCTGCACTCGGCCGATGCTCAGCACCTGTCGGTTCTGTCCATACTTGAGCGTATAGAGTCGGGTGGCGTTCATACCCAGCAGCCAGTCGCCCACGGCTCGCGAGAGTCCGGCCAGGTAGAGCGAGTTGTAGTCTTCCTGCTCGCGCAACTTGGCAAAGCCTTCGCGTATGGCCTCGTCGGTCATCGACGATATCCACAGTCGCTTGACGGGGCAGGTGGCTTTGGCCATCTGCATCACCCACCGCTGTATGAGTTCACCCTCCTGTCCGGCGTCACCGCAGTTGACGATGCTGTCGGCCTGGGTCATGAGTTTCTGGATGACTGCAAACTGCTTCTTGATGCCCTGGTCGTCTATGAGCTTGATGCCGAATCGTGGCGGAATCATGGGTAGCGCGGCAAGGCTCCAGTGCTTCCAGTTCTCGGCGTAGTCGTTGGGCTCCTTGAGGCAGCACAGGTGGCCGAAGGTCCACGTCACCTGATATCCGTTGCCCTCCATGTATCCGTCGCGCGCCGAGGTGGCGCCAATGATGCGGGCAATGTCTTTGGCCACACTGGGTTTCTCTGCTATACAAACTATCATTTGTCTTGTCCTTAATCTTTGCTGTGGTTGCAAAGTTACTAATTAATGGCGAAACGGACAACTTACTGCCCTTTTCTCTTTCCTGTGCATCAATAATATATACAAAAAAGCTGGAGGTACTCTCCTGCTTGGTGAGAGTAATCTCCAGCTTTGCAGAGGCATCCTCCAGCGTCGGGGAGATGTCCTCTATATGTGTTGGGGTGGTGGCGGTGACGGCAGTGGCTCAGGCGCGTTTCCACTTGAGCCGCAGGCTGTTGAGTACCACGCTCACGCTGCTCATGGCCATCAGTGCACTTGCCCACATGGGCGTAATCTGGAAGTCGGTGACGGCGTAGAGGGCTCCGGCGGCAAGGGGGATGCAGACGAGATTGTAGATGAACGCCCAGAAGAGGTTCTGGCGAATCATGCCTACCGTCTGGCGCGACAGACTGAAGGCTTCGGCTATGCGGCGCAGGTCGTTGCCCATGAGGGTGACCTGTGCCACATCCATCGCTACATCGGTGCCGCGGCCCATGGCTATGCCCACGTCGGCGGCTGCCAATGCCTGACTGTCGTTGATGCCGTCGCCCACCATCGCCACATGCCTGCCCTCGGCCTGCAGACGGGCCACCATGTCCTGCTTGTCCTGCGGCATGACGCGGCTGTGCCAATGGTCTATGCCAGCCTGCTTGGCCCAGTAGGCGACAGCCTCGTCGCGGTCGCCGCTCATCATGTAGATGTCTATACCCTGACTCTTGAGTTGCGCGATGGCCTCGCGGGCGTGGGGCTTCAGACTCTCGCGTCGGCTTACGTCGTCGCTGTCGGCGGCATCGGCGGCAGGGAGAGTGAGGGTGCCCGTCTTGTCGATGACGATGGCATCGATGTGGCGCATGGTCTCGAGCGCGGTGGCGTCCTTGATGAGTATGCCCATGCGCGCTGCACGCCCTATGCCCACCATGAGTGCTGTGGGGGTGGCGAGTCCCATGGCGCAGGGACAGGCGATGACCAGCACCGACACCGCCGACATGACGGCTCGGGGCAGCTGGCTCATGCCGCCGATGGCGAGCCACACCACGAGGGTGAGCGCCGAGAGGGCAAGCACCGTGGGCACGAAGATGGCGGCTATCCTGTCGACTACACGCTGCACGGGAGCCTTGGAGCCCTGGGCCTGCTGCACCATGCGGATGATCTGTGCCAGCATGGTCTTGCTGCCTACCTCGCGGGCGGTGAAGCGCAAGGCGCCGCTGACGACGATGGTGCCCGCCAGCACGCGGTCGCCGGCATGCTTGGCTACTGCCTGGGGCTCACCGCTTATCATGCTCTCGTCTATCGTCGCTGTGGTGTCGCCCCAAGCGGTGACCACGCCGTCGACAGCCACTTTCTCTCCGGCTCTCACCTCGACGCAGTCGCCGGGTTGCACAGCCGCGAGAGGCATCTCGACGAGAGCGTCGCCGCTCACCACGCGCGCTGTCTTGGGAGCCAGACCCATGAGCGATCGTATGGCTGAGGCTGTGCTGTGCTTGGCGCGCTCCTCGAGCATGCGGCCCGTGAGCACGAAGGTGAGTATCATGACTGTGGCATCATAGTAGGTGTGCCACTCCATGCCCGAGGCAGTCCATACGTCGCCCCAGAAGGTGTTGAAGAAACTGAAGCCGAAGCTGATAATCGTGCTCATCGCCACGAGAGTGTCCATGTTGGCTGTGGCATGCAGCGTCTGTCGCCATGCTGAGCGATAGATGTCGCGTCCGCACCACACCATAGCCGCCAGAGCTATCAGCATGGATAGCTGGTTGGCTGCATCGGCGCTGCCCGTCTCTATCCACCCCATGCCTATGGTCATGCAGAGCAGCGAGAGCAGCCACGCCACCGCCACCTTGCGTCTCAGGCGCTGATACTGCCGTCGCTCGATGGCTTCTACGTTGCGGTCTTGCTCTATCACCAGGTCGTAGCCCGCCTGGGCCAACCGCTCCTTCATCGCCTGGGGCGAGGTGAGGCGCTCGTCGTAGGTCACTGTCACGGTGCGGGCGGCGAGGTTGACGCTGGCTGTCGTCACGCCCTCTATGCGCGAGAGGGTGCGCTCTACGGTGCCGGCACATCCGGCACACATCATGCCGAGTACGGCTATCGTGCGTGTAGTCATATCCTTATACCTTATTATATATATGTTATTACCTTATTATATATATAGGGTCGACGCCAAACACCATGAGGGTGACAGCGACGACGATGGGTGCAAAGTTACACAACTCTGCGCAGAATGCAAACGGTTGGGACTGGAAATCAGAGGTCAGTGCCACACTTCGCGCCATGACTCCCTATGCCACAGGTGGTGTAGCCAGGCGTAGGGACGGCGTTGCTGCGGGTAGTGCGGGTTGTACTGGTTGGCGTAAGCCTCGCGCTCAAAGGCGAGGTTGGCATAGCTCTTGTAGCCGTCACGGCAATAGGCCAGACGGAGCAGCCACTCGACGGCATACCACAGGTAGAAAAAGATGTAGAGCATCTCGCGCTGCTGCAGGGTGTGTATATACTCGTGACGGGTACTGACACTATTCAGCGGACCTTTAGCGAAAACGACGCCAAAGAGGTTGATGGCATAGAAACTCTTACCTAAAGGCAGGTGGTTGACACAATATACTCTCATGACAATAACTTTAGCCTTGCGGCGCAATACACATTCATTGAATACACTGCTGCAAATGTATTACTTTTTTGTGAAACCGCTCCATTTTTCCCCTCTTTTTTTCTATCCATCATTACTTTTATCGTGTTGGGGAATGGGGTGGGCGTGGCGGCCATCATCGCTGTGACGACGAAGATGGCGACCGCGATGCATGTAAGAGTGTTAAATTTATCGTTAAACGATAATAAAACTGGCGTTTTGCTTGGTGGTTACAGAGATAATCTCTACCTTTGTCATATCGTTATTCGATAAATAATATACAATTAACAATAAGTTATTAATAATTATCAAGAAAACAGATGAAACGTAAGTTCAACTTCTATTGTATTCTGCTGTTGATAGCTGTGGCTTTCTCTCTCTTCACGGCTGCCCAGCACTTTGTCGAAGGCTTTAACAGCGGTTATGCCGACGCCACCCTTGAGTTTCAGGACCGTGCCACGGGCAAGACCTGCAAACCCTACATTCTGGACTTGCGTTCGCACAACCCGGCACGCCGCGAACTGGCGATGACCAACACGATGACTGGCAATACCGACTCGCTGCGCGTGAGCAAGGTGACCGCTTGGGTGGTCGCCGAAGGCACGGGTAGCACGCCGGTGCTGGTCACCATAGGCAATATGCTGGTGCTGCTGGCGATGTCGGGTTGTTGTTTAGCTTTCTGGGTAGTCTTCATCCGGCTGGTGCTTGCTGTAAACCGAGGTGAAGACTTCGGCGAGTCTGCCACTCGTCGGCTGCGGCTGATGGGTTGGTACATCATAGCCATCTATCTGGGCGAATGGCTGTTGCTGGCCTTTGACACTACGCCCGCCGTGGCCTATGCCGGCTACGACGTGAGCCTCCACAGCGAGATAGACAGTATGCTGCTCGTCATAGGGTTGGGCTTGCTCATGGTGAGCCAGCTCTTTGCCGTGGGCCAGAAGATGAAAGAAGAAAACGACCTTACCATATAAACAGTACCAATCATGGCAATCATAGTAAATGTAGACGTGATGATGGCCCGGCGCAAGATGTCGTCGGGCGAGTTGGCCGAGCGGGTGGGTATCACTCCCGCCAACCTCTCGGTACTCAAGACGGGCAAGGCCAAAGCCATACGCTTCACCACCCTTGAAGCCATTTGTCAGGCTCTCGACTGCCAGCCCGGCGATATACTCGAATATCGTGCCGACGATGACGGTCAGCATGCCCCTTGAGGTCAAGTCAGGTGATGTATTCACCAGTTGGCCGCCGGCTGTTGGCTCAAGGGCTTTTCTCACCACGCCGACCACCCCGTCAACCATCATTTCCGCCAACTGAGGAAGCGAAATCGCGCCAACTGAGGAAGTGAAATTGCGCCAACTGAGGAAATAAAAATGCGCCAACTGAGGAAATAACAGAAAAAAGATGTATATTTGCAACTGTAAATCAAATCATTTGAAGATATGGAGTACAAACATAGAATCGCAGACCAAATGCTTGCAAAGAAGTTGGCAAGCAAAGGAGCCATATTGATAGAAGGTCCCAAGTGGTGCGGGAAGACCACCACCGCCGAACAGCAGGCAAACAGCATCTTGTATATGGATAATCCTACGTCGTTGGCAACCAATCTGGAGATGGCGGAGATTGACGCTTCCGTGTTGCTGGATGGCGATACTCCGAGACTGATTGACGAGTGGCAGTTGGCGCCGAAGCTGTGGGATGCCATAAGGTTTGAGATTGACCATAGGCGCGAGGTTGGGCAATTTGTCTTGACAGGTTCTGCCGTTCCCGCGGAAGAAAAAGAGATACACCACTCTGGCACAGGACGGTTCAGCTGGTTGACCATGCGTCCAATGAGCCTCTATGAGTCAGGAGAGTCAAATGGCGGTGTTAGCTTGGCTCATCTGTTTGGTACTCCTGAAAAAATCGTCGCCGTAAACAAGCTGAAGATAGATGATATTGCCTTCTTGATTTGCCGTGGTGGCTGGCCCTTCGCATGCAATTTGCAAGGCGAGGCTGCCCTGGCGCAAGCGTTCGATTATGTGGACGCCATTATCAAAAAAGATATTTCCCGAGTGGATGGAGTTAACCGCAATAGTACGACAACGAGGCTGCTTTTGCGTTCATACGCCCGTAACCAAGGTTCGCAGGCAACCATCGGAACTATAGTGGCAGACATGATGACCAATGATGAAAATGAAATAAGCGTAAAGACGGCAGGCGGTTATTTGGAGGCATTGCGAAAGATATTTGTCATAGAGGACTCTGAGGCTTGGAACCCCAACCTCCGCTCAAAGACAGCCATCCGCACGGCCAACACCCGATACTTCATAGACTCTTCGATAGGCACCGCAGTATTGGGACTTGGTCCAAATGACCTTATTGGCGACCTCAACACTATGGGGCTCTTCTTTGAGACCCTGTGTATCCGTGACTTGCGGGTATTTGCAGATGCGCTGGATGGTGCGGTGTATCATTATCGAGACAAGAACGGGCTGGAATGTGACGCCGTGATACATCTCCGTAATGGAAAATACGGACTTGTTGAGGTTAAGCTGGGTGGTGACAGGCTCGTCAATGAAGGTGCTGCCAATCTTTTGACTCTTAAGGAAAAAATAAATACAGAAAAGATGAACGAGCCCTCCTTCATGATGGTGCTTACAGGTACAGGCGATTATGCCTATCGAAGAAAAGATGGCGTATTCGTAGTTCCCATTGGATGTCTGAAAGACTGAAGCAGACAAGAAAACAATCTCATAAAGGCCCACCCTGACGAGGATAGCCTCTACCATCATCGTGGCACTCTGGACGGAAACAATTAATCAACAAAATAACCCTACAAATGAAAATTAAAATGTTAATCGCGGCACTCGCCATCTCAGGTATGACCTCTGCCCAAACACTCAAAAGCGGCATTGACAAGGCCAACATGAACCTTGAAGTCAAGCCCGGTGAAGATTTCTACCAGTTTGCTGCCGGCGGCTGGCTCAAGAGCCATCCACTCGACGCCGTACACCCCATGAACGGTTCGTTTACCGATTTGGACGAGCAGAACAACGACCGCATACGCGACCTCGTGAAGGAGTATGCCGAGAAGCACATGCCCCAGGGCACAGTGGGCCAGAAGATTGGTTCGCTTTACCGTATGTATATGGATACGGTGGCTCGCAACCGTATGGGCTACGAGCCCATCAAGCCCGCCCTCGCCAAGGTGGCTGCCATCAAGAACCGCAAGCAGTGTGAGCGCGTGATGTACGAACTGGGTGCCAAGGGCTACGGTACCATGCTCTTCGGCTTCGGACTGGGTCAGGACGCCATCAACTCTGACCAGTACATCTTCGGTGCCAACCAGGGTGGCATCGGTCTTGACCCCGAATACTATACCCAGCCCAATGAGCAGCAGAAGGCAGTGGTGGCCGCCTACAAGAGTCTGATGAAAGACCTCTTCAAGATGGTGGGCAACAGCGAGGCCATGGCTGAGAAGAAGATGCAGGCAGCCTTCGCCATCGAAGACCAGATAGCCCGCCAGAGCTACGACCAGGTGAAGAGCCGCGACCCTCAGGCCAATATCCACAAGATGAGCTGGCAGGATCTGCTGCGCGACTATCCCGGCATCGACTGGAAGCAGCTCTGTCTGGCTTATGGCTATCCTTCCGACATTGACTCTGTCGATGTAGGTCAGCCCGAGCCCATCCACGAGGTAGAGAAGATACTCGCCACCGCCGACCTCTTCGCCCTCAAGGCCACTCTGGAGGCCAGCGTCATCAGTTCGTCTGTGAGCCTGCTCTCCGACGACTTCGTCAACCGCCGTTTCGAATACACCAAGGCCGTCTATGGCGTCAAGGAGCAGCAGCCCCGCTGGAAGCGCGGACTGGGATTTGTCCAGGGACTCATGGGCGAGTCTATCGGCAAGCTCTATGTCGCCAAGTACTTCCCCGAGAGCAGCAAGCAGAGAGTGGTGGAGATGGTACACAACCTGCAGGACGCCTTCGCCCAGCGCATCGGCGAGAGCACATGGATGACCGATGCCACCAAGGCCAAGGCCATAGAGAAGCTGCGCAGTATGCGTATCAATATAGGTTATCCCGACAAGTGGCAGAACATGGAAGAGTACGTGCAGATAGACGAGAGCAAGAGCCTGCGCGCCAACTACGACGAGATTATCCCCGCCCTGCGCCGCCGCAGTCTGGAGAAGAAGTGGCGCAAGCCTGTCGACAAGACTGTTTTCGCCTGCAATCCCCAGATGGTCAACGCCTTCTATGCCCCAACCTTCAACAGTATCAACTTCCCGGCAGCCATCCTCCAGGCTCCGTTCTTTGACGCCGAGGCCGACGACGCCGCCAACTATGGCGCCATAGGAGCCGTCATCGGCCACGAGATGAGCCACGGCTTCGACGACCAGGGCTGCCAGTTTGACAAGAACGGCAACCTGAACAACTGGTGGACCGACGAGGACAAGGCCAATTACAGCCAGCGCACCAAGGTGTTGGCCGACTGGTTTAGCGCACAGGAGGTACAGCCCGGTCTGAAGGTCAATGGCGAGAAGACCCTTGGCGAGAACATCGGCGACAACGGCGGTATCAACGTGGCATTCCGTGCCCTGCAGAACGTGATGGCCAAGCAGCCTCTGCCCGAGAAGGACGGCTACAGCGCAGCCCAGCGCTTCTTCCTCTCCTATGCCCGCATCTGGGCCAGCAATGTGGCTCCGCAGTTTGTGGCTTACCTCGTCAACAGCGACGTACACTCGCCCAACCATCTGCGTGTCAATGCCGCTCTGCCCCATATCGACGCCTGGTATGAGGCTTGGAACATCCAGCCCACCGACCGCCTCTATCTGGCTCCCGACAAGCGCGCCCACATCTGGTAATCACTCGGTGTGAACCGACCGCATAAGCATGGCTCCCGTCTGCCCCAAGAGAGGCAGCGGGAGCCTTTTGGGTAGCCACGGTGATGACGGCGCCGTCATCTACACCTTAAATTATAATAATAGGGGAAACCCTATTGCGATTTAGGGGAAAAACCATGGCGGTGACGGTGGAATTGGTTACTTTTGCAACCATAACAGCAACTAAAACCAGTGAAGGGAATGAGGAAACAATACGCAGCAATAGCCGCTTCGACGCTCCTGGTGATGAGCGGATGCGGCACCTACGCCGGACAGGGCGCCTATACCGGTGCCACCTTCGGCTCGATATTGGGTAGTGCCATCGGTGGCATCAGCGACGGACCGCGCGGTCACGACATGGGTACCATCGTGGGCATGGCGGGTGGTGCCGTGCTGGGTGGCATCATCGGCAACGCCGCCGACCAGCAGCGACAGCAGGGCTATGACAACGGCGGATATGCCAGCCGTCGCCAGCGTCAGCGTGACTATGACGACGACACCTATACCAGCCGTCAGCGGCGCCAGCGTCCACGCGCCCAGCAACCCGTGACCACCCAGCAGAGCGAAGCCGGATATGGCAGCGGTTTCGACGAGAACAACGGCGGCGACGACCGCATCGAGTTCACCCCCGGCGATGGCGGTAACAGCGAGAAGGGCACCAAACCCACGCAGGTGCTGCCTGGTTCGTCGAGCGTGGAGAATATCGCTGAGGGCATAACCTATACGCCGACGATAGAGATACGCAACGCCCGGTTTGTCGATGCCAATGGCGACAACCGCATAAGCCGCAACGAGCTGTGCAAGGTGGTCTTTGAGGTCTACAACAACGGCCGCCAGACCATCTATGATGTACAGCCCATGGTGGTCGAAGCCACCGGCAACCGCCATATCTTCATCTCGCCCGGCGTGCATGTGGAGAAGATTGCCCCCGGATGCGGCATACGCTACACCGCACTGGTCAAGGCCGACAACCGCATCAAGGTCGGTAACGTGAAGTTGTGCATCTCGGTCATCGAGGGCAACAACCACAAGATATCCAAGGTCAACGAGTTTAATATCGCCACCTGCAAATAGACAGGAGGCCGAAATAACCACACGGCGTGCCCGGGACGTGAAGAGAAAAAACGTTCCGGGCATGTTGTTTTTCGTCCCTTTCGTTTGGGGATTGATGATTAAAGCCTTAACTTTGCATAACAATCTAAATTAAAGACGTAATGAACAAGAAAATCATCACTTTGCTGATACTGGTGGGACTGTTTATGACAGCGCTCACCGCCAGCGCCCAGGTGGCCTTTGACTGGCCCTACAAGACAGTGGATGGCACTATTGTCACCCAGGTTCCCGAACGTCCTGCCGGCCAGCAGCCCGCACTGGGACTCACCGCACCCAAGCTCAAGGTGGTGCGCGTGGGATTTGTAGGACTGGGCATGCGCGGTCCCGACGCCGTGCGCCGCTTTACCCATATCAACGGCACCCAGGTGATGGCCCTCTGCGACCATGAGCGCGAGCGCGCCGACACCTGCAACACCATTCTGCGCGCCGCATCCATGCCCCCGGCAGATATATATTATGGTGAGGACGGATACAAGAAGTTGTGCGAGCGCAAGGACATCGACCTGGTGTATATCGCCACCGACTGGCTCCACCACTTTGTTGTGGCCAAGTATGCCATGGAGCATGGCAAGCACGTGGCCATCGAGGTGCCGTCGGCCATGAACCTGCGCGAGATATGGTCGCTCATCGACCTCAGCGAGAAGACCCGCCTGCACTGTATGATGCTTGAGAACTGCTGTTATGACTTTTTCGAGCTCAACAGCCTCAATATGGCGCAGCACGGAGTGTTCGGCGAGGTGCTCTATGTGCAGGGTGCCTATCGCCATGACCTCTCCCAGTTCTGGGATATGTACTGGAAGAAGGACGCCAATGACCGTCTGGGCTGGCGCTTGGACTTCAACCAGAAATTCCGGGGCGATGTATATGCCACCCACGGTCTGGGCCCCATCGCCCAGGTGCTGGATATACACCGCGGCGACCGCATGAAGACTCTCGTGGCTATGGATACCAAGTCGGTGAACGGTAAGGCATGGGCAGAGAAACTCTCGGGCAAGCCCTGCGAGAAGTTTGCCAACGGCGACCACACGACCACCCTCATCAGCACCGAGAACGGCAAGGTTATCGAGATACACCACAACACCATGACGCCCCAGCCCTACAACCGCATGTACCAGCTCACAGGTACCAAGGGCTTTGCCAACAAATATCCTACTGAGGGCTACGCGCTCTCGGGCGATGAGATGAAGAACAGTGGCGTGCGCCCGTCGGCCGACAATCTCTCGGGCCACTCCTATATGCCCGCCGCCGACCGCCGTGCGCTCACCAAGAAATATGAGAGCCCCATCGTGACCCGCTATCTGGCTCAGGCCAAGAAGGTAGGCGGCCACGGCGGTATGGACTACATCATGGACAGCCGTCTGGTCTACTGTCTGCAGCACGGGCTGCCTTTCGACATGGATGTCTATGACCTGGGCGAATGGTGCTGTCTGGCAGAGCTCGGTTCGCTGTCGATGGACAATGGCAACAAGCCGGTAGAGGTGCCCGACTTCACCCGCGGCCACTGGAACGATGTGAAAGGCTACCGCCATGCTTTTGCCACACCCGAAGAGGAGGCACAGGTAGATGCCGAGTCTGCCGCCTTCACCGAGAAGCTCAAGGCCAAAGGCGCCAAGTACTGGCAGAAGCACAGCAAGTAGATAACCGGGCGCAAGCCCCACGATGATAGCCACCGCAGCCAGAGGCTCCGGTAGCATAGCATTATCCGCAATGCCCATAGACAGGCATTGCGGATATTTTATTAGGCCCAACCGCCCGCCTCCAATTCTCCCGAAACCTCTGCCGACCGCAAATAACCTGACTTCGCGACCTGATATGGCCAAATCGTGGCCCGCAAAGAATAAATACCGTCACGCAATGACTAAATCCAACCTCGCAATCAATATGGAGTGGGTCATGGTATGCACTATTTAGCCTCAGTGGCTGGATATATGGGCTGAGGCTATTGGTTTAATAGCTCTTTATCTGTCAGGAAATCCAATAAGCTAATGGTCAGAATACCAAATTCGTCTTCCTTACGATGGATGTCGTCACCAACAATGACTATTTTTCGAAAGTGGTCGTTGATTGACAGTAACGGACGGCTCTCTTGGGCCTCTTTCTCAGTCGTGGGCATGTGGTAAGCCGACTGGATATACACTCTATATGGAGGGCGGTTTACCACGAAGTCAACCTCCAGCATTCTTCTGACAAACTTTCCGTTCTCGTCCTTGCCCCCAAGTTCAACCAACCCAACATCCACATTATATCCACGACTGCGGAGCTCATTGTAGATAATGTTTTCCATAATGTGTGTTTCCTCTTGCTGACGATAGTCGAGAATAGCTGCGCGGATGCCAATATCGGCAAAGTAATACTTGGATTCGGTACCAATATACTTTCTGCCTTTCACGTCGTAGCGCAAGGCCTCCTCTATCAAGAATGAGTCTTCCAGATATTCAATATATAGCTTTATCGTATCTCGCTTTATGGACACGCCTTGTGCAGACTGAAATGTGTTGGCTATTCTCGTTGGATTGGTAGACGAACCTATTCCTGAAGCTAATACTCGCACAAGTTCTTTCATTCCTTCAGGGTTGCGCAAATGGTTGCGCTCTATCACATCACGGAGATAGGTAGTTTCATACAGATTATGCAAATAATCGGTTTTTTTTTCTTCTGTTTCCAGCAAAGCCACCTGCGGGAGTCCTCCAAAAGTATAGTAATCCAACCATGCCTTGCGTATGTCGCCGCCAAGACCCTTGAAATACTCATCGAAGGTGAGAGGCCAGATGCGTATTTCGTCACCTCTGCCACGAAATTCCGTTACGATATCGCTCGACAGGAATCTGGAGTTTGACCCCGATACATACACATCCACATTCCTTATGTGGGTTAAACTAAGGATAACCTCTATGAAATCTTCCACCAGTTGTACCTCATCCAAAACAATATAAAAAGGATTGCCATCATCAACTAACTTGGAGTCTATATAGTCAAGTAGAGCATCAGGTTTTCTCAGTCGTCGGTTTCGGAAGTCATCAAGTTGTATCTCGATGATGTGGCTGCCAGTCACTCCATGTTTCAACAGCCAGTTGTGCCAGATATTGAACAGCAGAAAGGACTTTCCGCATCGTCTGACACCCGTAATAATTTTCACAAGTCCGTTTCCGCGTCCTGCGATAAGTTCATTCAAGTATTTCTTACGTTCGAATATCATATTAGGGTACATTTTTTGATACCAGTATCATATTTTACACCGCAAATATACTGCTTTTATATGAAAAGGATGCCTAAACGATGCGAAAAAACGTTCGGCAAGTGTTAGAAACAATTGTTGTTATACCAAAAGCGATGTTGTCGCCACTGTTTCTGATTAAAGAACATTCTATAGTCAATTTGGAAGCAACCAATAAGGTCATGGCATGCACAAACTGAGCCTCATGGAGCCCATGGATGGCCTCGAAATTGTAAAAACAGTCAAAATTGGTATAGAAAAACAATAAAAAGTTTGTTTACTGTACCAGTTTTGACTATCTTTGTGGCATGATTATGGACTTAGAGCATATTGGCAACATTCCAGTAAGCACCGCCACGGTGGCATCTCTATTCCCGGAAATGTCGGCAGGTAATCAAAAGGTGCTTCAACTTGAGACGGCAGGCAAGGTGATACGTCTTAAGAGAGGGCTATATGTGATAGCCCCCAAGGTATCGCGGGTGAGCCTGTCAACAGAGTTGATAGCCAATCATCTCTATGCTCCTTCGTATGTGTCCAGACAGACAGCCTTGCGCTATTACGGACTGATACCCGAGGCAGTCTATACCACCCAGTCGATGACGATAAAGCACTCCCGCCACTTTGATACCCCCGTGGGGTGCTTCGAGTATCAGATGATTTCGCGCGAGGCCTTCTCTGTAGGCGTGACAAGTATCAACCAGCATAGCTACTCGTTTCTGATGGCTACACCCGAAAAGGCGCTGTGCGACCTGATAGCCAATTCTCCTAATGTCAATCTCCGCTATCTGAAGGATGTTGAGGCTTATCTGGAAGGTGACATCCGCATGGACATAGATGACTTCCTGCGTATGGATGTAGGTGTCTTTGAGCGGTATGCACAAGTCGGGAAAAAGGGAAAATCGATAGAAACTCTGATAAAATATATGAAGAAATGAGCACAAACGAAATATACAATCAGATGTTGTCGGTCTATGAACTTACGACCGAACAGCAGAGGCGCAATGCCATCTTCGAGGTCAATCAGCAGGTAATCCTTGCAGGGCTGTATAATGGGGGCTTCTTTGACGAGGCAGCCTTTTATGGCGGCACCTGTCTGCGTATCTTCCATGGTTTGCAGCGCTTCTCTGAAGATATGGACTTCTCGCTCGTCTCTCCCAATGACCACTTCGACTTTACCCGATACTTCCAGCCGATAGTCAATCAGTTTGCCCTCGTCGGTCGCGAGGTTGAGATCAAGAAGAAAGACAAGAAGAACTTTGACAAAGTGGAGTCTGCCTTCTTGAAGGATAACACTGATGTCTATGATATCACCTTCCAGACGGAGAAAACGGTAAAGATAAAGATAGAAGTAGACACGCAACCACCATTGAAGTTTGATACCGAACAGAAACTGCTTCTCCAGCCACAGTCATTCATGACACGATGCTTCACTCTGCCAGACCTGTTTGCAGGCAAGATGCACGCATTGCTGTATCGGGTGTGGAAGAATAGGGTGAAAGGCCGTGACTGGTATGACTTCGAATGGTACGTTCGCCACAATATTCCTCTTGACTTTGCCCACCTGCATGAACGGGCCTTACAGTTCAATCAGGAGGATATCACCAAGGAGTCGTTTCTGGACAAGCTGAGCGAGCGACTGGCATCGGCAGACATCAAGCAGGTCAAGGCAGACGTGCTGCCCTTTGTCCGCAATCCCAAGGAACTTGACATCTGGTCAAACGACTATTTCCTGCAACTGACCAAGATGGTGAAATGGACCACTGAAGACTGATGCCGCGGTCATGGCGATAGTGGCTGCCTCTGTAACGAGAGGTATGCCAAGGGCCAGGCTCGCCCCCCGAAATCGCAGCAATAACAATAAAGGCAAGCACCTCTGTCATGGGTGCTTGCCTTTATTGCTGCTGTGGTCTGGAGTCTATGGATGGTCAGCCAGGTGGCGTCGCTGCCGTCGGCGGGGTGATGGCGGGCGGGGCGGAGGCGTGGGGTAGCGGGCTGTTATTTCTTGGTCTTCACGCTGCCGTTCTTTCCCAGCACGAGGGTGGTGGCTTTCAGACTGCGCTTGGTATGGTCGAAGATGGTGGACGGATTGATGCGCACGCCACGGTACTTGACCTCGAAGTGCAGGTGCTCGGTGGTGGCCCGGCCCGTGCGCCCTGTGAGTCCGATGACGTCTCCGGCCTTGACCTTGTCGCCTACCTTGACCAGATTCTTGTACTGGTGGGAGTAGAGCGTCTCAAAACCGAAAGCGTGGCGGATGATGATGCAGTTGCCGTAGCCCGAGAAGGGGGCTGAGCGGGTGACGACGCCGTCGAAAGCAGCCACGATGTTGTCTTTGGGCTTGGTCTTGAGGTCTACGCCACTGTGGCGCCGTCTGCCGCCATAGGGGCTGATGACCTTGGCACCCGGGAGCGGGTAGGCCCAGTGCTCCTCCTCTATCTGGGTAAGGTCGAGCTCGAAGCTGCTGCTGTTTTCAAACGGGTTGGTTTCCTCGTCGGGGTCGAGGGTCAGTCCGCGCTTCTCGTTGCTCTCTCCTTCGATGTGGGTTATACGGATATTGGCGCCGCGCTTCTCGAACGCCAGCACCTGACGGTAGAGTCGGTGGTTGCGGGCATTGACGATGGTGGCGGGGTTGACGCGTGAGCCGTTGACCATGATGAAGAAGCGGCAGAGACCCTGCTCGCCGTCGTTGCCGATGATGGCGATGGTCTGTCCGGCCTTTACCGTCTGTCCGCTCTGCACCAGGTTCTGCGCATTGTTTTCATAGACAGTCTCCAGACCATTGTCGTGGCGTATCACGATGACATTGCCGTGGCGGTCCATCTTTCGCGCGAGTCGTACGCAGCCGTCAAACATGGCCTTGACGGCATCGCCCTTCTTGGAGGTGATTTCCAGTCGGTCTTCCTTGTCAGAGAGCGTAGCCTTGCCCACGGGCAGCGGGAAGCTGTAGGCTCGGTCGCCCATGCTGGTGAAGTCGATGCTGAAGGCTTTGCTCTTGTCAAAGAGTCCGGGGGTGCTGATGCTTATCTGCTGGGTTTCGGCTGGGGTGAACTTGATGTTGGCTGGGGTGGATGCCGACAGCAATGTCGCCAGCAGGGCCCATGTCAGTGTATGCTTGATGTTCATATATATAAAGGTAGACTTTTAGGAGTAAGGGTTAATGGTCGGGGTGTGGAATGTCATTGCATCAGGATGCCGGTGTAGATGCGTCCGGAGTCGATGCCGAGACGGCGCGCCGAGAAGTAGTCGTCGGCATGGTCGAAGGTACAGATGCCGGCATGGTGGATATGCTCGGGCACCACGCCGCAACCGATGAGCTCCCGGATATTGATGCCGGGCAGGTCAAGGTGCCACTTGGTGTGCCACTCGGCGGTCTCGGTGAGGTCGAAGCCGGCCTGCAAGAACTGGTCGTAGACCTCCTGTCCCACTTCAAAGTTGGCAAGCGAGATGCCTGGTCCTACCACGGCGCGCAGCCTGTCGGGGGTGGTGCCGTAGTGGAGTTGCATGGCCATGACGGCACGCTGGCAGATGCGCTGCAGGGTGCCGCGCCATCCGGCATGGATGGCGGCGGTGGCGCGGGCCACGGGGTCGTAGAGCAATACAGGGATGCAGTCGGCGGTGGAGACTCCGATGCACACGCCGGTCATCGAGGTCGTCACCATGTCTACTCCGTCGAGTATCTTGTCGCGCACGACGTCGCTCATGTCGAGCAGTTCGGGCGCCACGGCGCGGTGCTCGATTCCGTGGACCTGGTGGGGGAGGACGATGTGGGAGGCGGGCAGTCCGAGCCTGTCGGCCAGCAGCTGGCGGTTGCGTGCCACGTGGTCGGCGCTGTCTCCGCAGTAGGGGTTGATATTGAACGAGGCGTAGTTGGCCTCACTCACGCCGCCATGTCGGGTGGTGGAGAAGGCTGTGACCCCTTCGCCGAGGTCATAGCAGAGCAGACGGGGTTCAGTCTTGCTGGTCATCATAGTCCTCCTCGTCGTATTCGAAATCTTCCAGGTCTTCGATATCTTCGATGTCGTCTTCATCGACAAACTCGATATCCTCGCCCTCGTCGTGGAGTTCTTCGGCAAAGCGGCTCATATCCTTGTCGCGGTGCACCAGCGTGTCTTCGGCGGTGATGTCTGCCAGCTTGTTGCTCTCGCTGTTGAGCTCACGCCACAGGATATCCTTGAGCTCGGGCAGTCCCTTGCCGGTGACGGCAGAGATGAACACCACGGGGAGATCGTCGGGCAGAGTCTCGCGCAGCATGTCGATGAGCTCGTCGTCGAGCAGGTCGCACTTGGTGACCGCCAGCACGCGGTGCTTGTCGAGCATCTCGGGGTTGAACTGCTGCAACTCCTTGAGCAGCACTTCATATTCGCGCTTGATATCGTCGGTGTCGCCAGGCACCATGAAGAGCAGCAGCGAGTTGCGCTCGATGTGGCGGAGGAAGCGCAGTCCCAGTCCCTTGCCCTCGCTGGCTCCCTCGATGATGCCGGGGATGTCGGCCATGACAAACGACTGGTGGTCATGATAGTCTACGATGCCCAATGAGGGCTCGAGGGTGGTAAAGGGATAGTTGGCTATCTTGGGCCGTGCGCTCGAAAGCGACGAGAGCAGGGTGGACTTTCCGGCGTTGGGCAGACCTACCAGTCCGACGTCGGCAAGCAACTTGAGCTCGAGGATGATGGTCATCTCCTCCATCGGTTCGCCCGGCTGTGCGTAGCGAGGAGCCTGGTTGGTGGCTGTGCGGAACTGGAAGTTGCCCAATCCGCCGCGTCCGCCCTTGAGCAGCAATACAGTCTGTCCGTCGTAGTTGACGTCGCACACGTATTTGCCCGTCTCGGCGTTGTAGACCACAGTGCCGCAGGGCACGTCGATATAGATGTCCTTACCATCGGTGCCGTGACACTTGTCGCGGCCACCATTGCCTCCATGTTCGGCAAATACGTGACGCTGGAACTTGAGGTGGAGCAGCGTCCAATAGTTGTGATTGCCACGGAGGTAGATGCTTCCTCCGCGTCCTCCATCGCCACCGTCAGGACCACCATTAGGGTTGTACTTCACGTGGCGCAGGTGCATACTGCCGCGTCCGCCCTTGCCCGAGCGACAACAGATTTTTACATAGTCAACGAAATTGGATTCTGCCATAATTATAATAGATGATAAGGAGGTGGTGAAAAGTGGAGTCTAATAAAACGAAAAAAGGTTGAAGCGCCGTGTCGTGCTTGTCGTATCTATCTGCATAGGTACGCCTGTCGGCACGCTGCTTCAGCCTTTTATGATATTACAAATTGTCGATGACGGCAGTGATGTCGCCAAAGATGCGGTCGAGCTCACCCAGACCGTTGATGTGGTGGTGTATGCCTTCTTTGGCGTACCATTCAATGAGGGGAGATGTCTGGTTGTGATAAACGTTGAGGCGTTTCTTGATAGTCTCTTCGTTGTCATCGCTGCGTCCGCTCTGCTGTCCGCGGAGTAGGAGACGCTTCATCAGCTCGTCTTCGGGAACGTCGAGCTCAATCATGGCAGCCACCTTGTGTCCGCGCTCAGCCAGCATCTTCTTGAGGGCTTCAGCCTGGGGGATGGTGCGGGGGAATCCGTCGAAGATGACTCCCTTGTGCTCTTTGCCGAAGCTGTCGTATACGCTGGCAAGGATGTCTATCATCAGCTCGTCGGGGATAAGCTGTCCCTGGTCGATATAACTCTTGGCGGTCTTGCCCAGCTCGGTTCCGTTCTTGATTTCATTGCGTAGCACGTCGCCGGTAGAGATGTGCTCAAAACCGTACTGAGCAATCATCTTGTCGCTTTGGGTGCCTTTGCCCGAACCGGGGGCACCGAAAATAACTATATTCTTCATCCTTCTACTAATGTATAAATGTCTCTGAGGTTACGACCCTCCTGGTCGTAGTCAAGTCCATAGCCCACGATGAAATCGTTGGGGATTTCCATGGCTGCATACTCTATGTTGAGGGGTATCTTCAGTTTCTCGGGTTTGAGCAGCAGCGTACAGATGTGCAGCGAGTTGGGGTTGCGGGTACCCAGGGTGTCGAGCATGCGCTCCATGGTCTTGCCAGTGTCTACGATGTCTTCGACGATGATGACGTCGCGTCCGGTTATGTCTTCGTTGAGTCCCATCACTTCGACCACCTTGCCTGTAGAGACGGTGCCTTCATACGATGCCAGCTTGACAAACGATATCTCGCATGGGATAGTGATGTGGCGCATCAAGTCGGCGGCAAAGACAAACGAGCCGTTGAGCACGGCCAGGAGCAGGGGCTTCTTGCCCTCCATGTCATGGTTGATCCTGTCGGCGACGGCCTTGACGCGTTGCTGGATTTCGTCCTCGCTAATAAACGTTTTGAACCTTTTGTCCTTAATCTGTACGATACTCATGAGTATGAATTTAATAATTTCTCGACAAAATTACAAAAAATATAGGAAAACAGCTACGATAGTTAGTCATTTTTTCGTATTTTTGCAAGGTATGAAAATATTTACGAGCAGACAGATAAAGGAGTGGGACAGATATACCATCGAACACGAGCCCGTGAAGAGCATCGACCTGATGGAACGCGCGGCGTCGGCAGTGGCCGATGAGATAGCCCGACGCTGGGTGCCCATGAGGGTAATCGTCTTTGCCGGACCTGGCAATAATGGCGGTGATGCCCTGGCTGTGGCGCGCTTGCTGGCCGAGCGCAGTTTTACCGTGACGGTCTATCTCTTCAACATCCACAACAACCTCTCGCCCGACTGTGCCGCCAACAAGAAACGGCTGGTCGAAAGCGTCAAGGTGGAAAATTTTGTCGAGGTAAAGGTAAACTTCGACCCGCCCGTGCTCGATGCCGATACGCTCGTTGTCGACGGACTCTTCGGGGCTGGGCTCGACAAGCCTCTCGCCGGAGGTTTCTCCTCGCTCGTCAAGTATATCAACCAGAGTGAAGCGCCCGTGGTGAGCATCGACCTGCCTTCGGGCCTGATGCCCGAAGACAATTCGAGCAACGTCAGAGCCAACATCGTGCGCGCCACCCTTACCCTCACTTTCCAGCAGCTCAAGCTCTCGATGCTCTTTGCCGAGAACCAGCCCTATCTGGGCGAGGTCAAGGTGCTCGATATCCGTCTCTCCAAGTCTTTTGCAGAGAGTAAGGACAGCCGCTTCTCGCTCGTCGAGGAGGGAGAGTTGCGCTCGTTTCTGCGCCGTCGTTGGCCTTTTGCCCACAAGGGAGAGATGGGCCATGCGCTGCTGATAGCCGGCAGCTACGGCATGTCGGGAGCGGCGATACTGTCAGCCCGAGCCTGTCTGCGCTCGGGAGTGGGCAAACTGTCGGTGCATACGCCCAAGGCCAATTATACCGTCATGCAGATGGCGGTGCCCGAGGCGGTGCTGCAGATGGATGCCAGCGAACTCAGGTTTACCGAGGCGTTAGACACCATAGCCTATTCGGCCATGGGTGTAGGTCCCGGACTGGGTACCGACGAGACTACGGCCCTCTCGCTCATATCCCAGCTGCGCCGAGCCAACTGCCCGGTGGTCATCGACGCCGATGCCATCAACATACTGGCTGCCCATCGCGCTTGGTTGCAGCAGTTGCCCAAGGACTGCATCCTCACGCCCCATCCCAAGGAGATGGAGCGCCTGTTGGGGGCGGCGTCGCACGACAGCTGTGAACTGCTCAACCGCGCATCGGAAATGGCAGCGCGCCTCCAGGCATACATACTGCTCAAGGGACACTACACCGCTCTGTGCCTGCCCTCGGGACAAGTGATATTCAACACCACGGGCAACGCTGGAATGGCTACTGCCGGATGCGGCGACGTGCTCACGGGCGTCATCACCGGACTTCTGGCGCGGGGCTACCAGCATCAGCAGGCCTGCATGCTGGGTATGTATCTCCACGGACTTGCCGGAGACCTGGCAGTGCGCACCAAGGGAATGGAGAGCCTCGTGGCGAGCGACATTGTGGACTCCCTGCCCGCAGCGTTCCGCTACATCGAAGACTGATAACATCATAGACAATACAAAAGCAAATTATAACACACGCAATGAAAAAGTATATCCTTTCGGCGCTGATGCTGCTTGCCGGCATGGGCGTTTCCCTGGCCCAACAGACTGTGGCCGGAACCACTTACTTTCTGCCCAAGACGGCGCTGAGATTTGCCGTCAAGGTAGAGAAGACCACCTACACCCCCGGACAGTTTGCCATGTACGCCTTCCGCTACATGAAGAAGAAGGACGTGGCGCTCCATCCCGCCGAGACCTATAGGGTGGTAGACATCCGCATGAACACCATCGGTGTGCCCGATTCTACCAAGCAGTTTACCCTCAATCTGGATAAGAAACTCAGCATCAGCGAGGTAGACCGCGACGAGAGCGGACTGCTGCTCGCCATCAATGCCAAGGGACGCCAGGTGGCGCTGCCCGAGCGGTTTGTGCCTGCTCCCAAGCAGCCGCAGCCCAATCCCAACGACTATATGAACGAGGATATCCTCTCGGCTGGAAGCACCGCCAAGATGGCTGAGCTCACCGCCAAGGACATCTATGACATCCGTGAGAGCCGCAACCAGCTCGCACGCGGTCAGGCAGACTTTATGCCCAAAGACGGCACCCAGCTGCGCATCATGATGGAGAACCTCGATGCTCAGGAGCGTGCGCTGTTGCAGACCTTTGAGGGAACCATGGTGAGCGACACCGTCGAGACCATCATCACCTTTGTTCCCCAGCCCGACGAGGAGCGCAGCGTGCTCTTCCGCTTCTCCCAGCATCTGGGTATCACCGATGCCGACGACTTGGCGGGTACACCTTATTATATAATGGTGGCTCCAGAGGGCAATGTGCCCGAAGGCGGACCTGCCGAGAAGGAGTCCAAGGACAATTTCGGGCTCTGCGTCAACATCCCCGACAAAATCCAAGTCACGCTCACCCACGACAGCCGTATCGTGAAGACCTATGAGTGCTACGCCGGACAGTTTGGGCGTACCGAGTATCTCAGCGCCGAGCTCTTCGGCAAGAAGAATACCAGCCACATCCTGCTCAATCCTATCAGCGGAAGCATCGAGAAGATAGAGAGCGAGACGCTGAAGTAGCCCAGCATCCCCCGCGGTCATCGGCTGATGGGCGGTCATAAAGTCCTCCGTCAGCCCCTTGCCAACGGGCAAAATGAAGGCCATTGACACGCAATAAGAGATTTTTAATATATTAAAATCGGAAAATGCTATGCATATTTTGTAAAAAGTATGTAACTTTGCAGTCGTAATAGTGAAACAAAAAAGAAGCATTTATATGAAGTGTGTAACTATTTGGTTGAGAAAATGATGTAAAGATTTGAAATTCTGTAAACTTTTTAATCAGTCGGAGGACTGGAGGTGACTATTCCTAAAATTAGTTGACAGAATTGGATGCGATTAACTAATTAGGTTTACTACTTTTATTCAGTTCTCTGTTTTACTTTACAAGTTCTGTTAGTTGAACTGATTTGTTTTACAAGATTTCA
>NZ_NPJJ01000007.1 GCF_002251385.1 Prevotella sp. P5-108 | reverse complement strand
CAACATCGAAGTTGTCTATAAGCACATCCGGAAGAATGGCGCGTAGTAGCTTGGTCTGTTCCATATGGCAAAGGTACGACTTTATTCCTAACATACGGTGTTACCAACCGGAAAAATCCGCAGACCCTTGAAAAATCCAGATTATTCAAATGAGTCTGTCGTTGAATATTTTGAGAAATATCTTAAAACCATTTCAAGAGAAACGGTTTCAGCCACCGTACAGTTGTCATCAGAACAAAGAATGTCGTTTATTGAAATGACGCCGCTTCTCTTTTGCGTTGAAAAAGATTGCGTTGATTGGCGTACTCTCACACATTTGACAATCGAAGCTGATGTTTTAATAGGAATGTATTAAAGGGCGTATTGATATCCTAAAATCCGCAACTATCATCCAATACACGATTAAGGGTAGATTTATGAGTCGTTAGTAGCAGCTTTCAGTAAAAAGCAACAGCACAACATCAATATGTAGCCACCATCCCCTTACCCCACGATGCGACTTGAGGTAATACGCAGATTCAAACCGGAAAGAAAGGATTCTTATCCGAATTCTGTTTTGAAGGGTTTTGCATAAGCTCGGTTCTCTGTGTAGATATTCAGCACGTATTGCCTTGCAGTCATGATCCACTTGGCAGGTACGGAGATGAATCTGAAGACAAAAGCCTTTATGCGACTCGTTTTCTTGAGCCCAAAAGCCTTGGTGTCAAGCCTGCTCATGATGGTCTTGTAGAAATTGTGTATCAATGCAGTAAGCAGAAGAAAGACAGTATTCTCCGCCATGAATGACTTGGGGAGCCTGCTCCAACCGAATCCGTTGTTCATGTCGTCAAAGATACGTTCCTTGCCGCCACGCAGATTGTAGAATTCAACAATGTCCCTTGTCGATGACTTGTAATCGTTGGTCAGAATACAACGGTAAGTGTATTCGCCTTCCCACAGGTCAAGGTCGCCACTGTTGCGTCTTTGTCTCTGGATGACAAGACGATAGCACTTGCCTTCCCATTTCTCAACGAGAATGGAATTGAGTTCGAACTGGATGCCGTTAATCTCCTCCGTCTTCCATCCTCTCAGAGCAAAGATGTCATTGTAGAGCGAACTGCATCGGTTGGCACGGATGTAGAAATGTTTGCAATGCTTCTCTATCTCACTGACGATTTCCTTCGAGCAGGAACCGCAGTCTGCCCTGAAGCGATTTACAC
>NZ_NPJJ01000063.1 GCF_002251385.1 Prevotella sp. P5-108 | reverse complement strand
ATGGGGGAGAGGGGGGGTTATCCCTTCTTCTGCCGTTCCAGCAGGTCGGGGCGCAGACGGCGGGTGCGCTCATAGCTCTGCTCTATCTCCCAGTCCTTGATTTTGGCTTCGTTGCCGCTGAGCAGGATGTCGGGCACACGCCAGCCTTTGTATTCTGCCGGCCGTGTATAGATAGGCGCTGAGAGCATGTCGTCCTGGAAACAGTCCGACAGAGCGCTCTGCTCGTCGCCCACCACGCCCGGCACGATGCGTACCACGGCATCCGAGATGATGGCAGCAGCCAGTTCGCCACCGGTGAGCACGTAGTCGCCCACCGAGATTTCGCGGGTGATGAGGTGGTCGCGCACGCGCTGGTCTATACCCTTGTAGTGGCCACACAGGATGATGAGGTTCTGCTTGAGCGACAGGTCGTTGGCCACATGCTGGTCAAATTGCTCGCCGTCGGGGGTGGTAAAGATTACCTCGTCATAGTCTCTCTCGGCCTTGAGGGCGCTGATGCAGCGGTCTATGGGCTCTATCTGCATCACCATGCCGGCAAAACCGCCGTAGGGATAGTCGTCCACGCGGCGCCATTTGTCCTTGGTGTAGTCGCGCAGATTGTGCAGATGTATCTCAGCCAGTCCCTTCTTCTGGGCACGTGCCAGGATAGATTCGTGAACAAAGCCCTCGAGCATTTCGGGCAGAACGGTAATGATATCTATTCTCATAGTGTCTATTTCTCTGAATTTCATCTACAAAGTTACGACAATTTTGCCAACCATCTCTTATATTTATGCTCTTTTTCGTACCTTTGCACTATCTTTGGACTATTTTTATAAACATGTATCATATGAAACAGAGATTACTTATGCTTGCAGCCTTCACCGTGGCTGCCGTTTCTGGCTTCGCACAGAATGTCCAGTTGCATTATGATTTGGGTCGCTCGCTTTACAATGACCTTTCCGAGCGTCAGAGTGTAACCACCACTATCGAGTTGTTCAAGCCCGACCGTTGGGGTAGCACCTATTTCTTCACCGACCTCGATTATGAGAGCGACGGAGTGATGGGCGCTTATTGGGAGATTAGCCGCGAGTTCAACCTTTCTGCCAACAAGCAGTGGGCTGCCCATGTAGAGTACGACGGTGGTGTAAGCACCGGCCGTATGGACAACAGTTATTATGGCAACCGTTTCCAGCAGGCGGCTCTCCTTGGTGGTGCGTGGAACTGGCATAGTGCCGACTTCTCCCGCACATTCTCGCTGCAGGCTATGTATAAGTATTATTTCAAGAATGCTCACAAAGACATGCGTGCTTTCAACAGTTTCCAGGCTACAGCAGTTTGGGGCATCAATTTTGCCAAGGGTCTTTGCACCTTCAGCGGTTTTGCCGACCTCTGGTATGACCAGAGCGTGCGGGGTCACTACATTTTCCTGAGCGAACCCCAGTTCTGGGTTAACTTGGACAAGCTCAAGGGATGGGATGATGTCCATCTGAGTCTTGGTAGTGAGGTCGAGCTGTCCAACAACTTCGTGTGGAACAATCGGGGTGAGAACAATAAGTTCTATGCCATCCCCACGGTGGCAGCCAAGTGGACTTTCTAAACTTGGAGACCATATACAGAGAGCGGCTGACGGGTTATATGCCTGTCAGCCGCTCTCTTTTGCTTCATGCAGTGTCTATCCGAAACGCTCGACGAACTCGTCTTCACTGATAATGGGGATGCCCAGCTCCTGGGCTTTCTTGTTCTTGCCCGACTGAGAGGTTACATCGTTGTTGATGAGGTAGTGGGTCGAGCGACTTACGCTACCTGTAACCTTGCCGCCTTGACTCTCGATATAGGCCTTGAGCTCGTTGCGGTTTTTGTAGTGGTGCACATCGCCGGTCACTACGAATGTCATTCCCTCGCAACGGGCGCCGGCTGGCGCGGTGGCATCTGCCTCGATTTCTATCTCGGCGAGCAGACGGGTCACCATCCTGCTGTGCGTGGGATTGTGGAACCACTCCACTACAGCAGCCGATTTCTCGGGGCCTATGCCGTCGATGTGGGCAAAGTGTTCAGGGTTGTCGGTCTGAGAGGACTCGGCTACCAACTCTTCGAAGGTGTATGCGGCGAGTAGACGCTTGCACACGTCGGTGCCGCATAGAGGTATGCTCAGAGCGTATAGCAACTGGCGCGCCTTGATCGTGCGTGCTTTCTCTATGCTGCGCAACAGGTTGCTTACTGACTTGCGCCCGAAGCCTTCCATCATCGACAGCTCCAGCGCATGCTCGTCCATGTGGTAGAGGTCGGCATATTCGCTCACCCAACCCAGGTTGATGAACTTGGCGATGGTCTGTTCGCTCAGTCCGTCGATGTTGGCACCAGCCTTGGAGACAAACCGTGCAAACTTGCGCAGCTGTTTGGCGGCGCAGTCGGCATTGGTACAGTGCAGCGTGCGTGTGCCGCTTGCACTCTCGGTCACCTCGGTGGGTGCGCCGCATACGGGGCAGGTGGCGGGGATGTCGAGTGTGCCCACGGTCTGTATCACCTCTATCACCTTGGGGATAATCTTGTTGGCCTTGATTACCGATAGGGTAGTGCCGGGGCCGCCTATGCCCAGGCGTTCGCACTCGCTGATGTTGCAGAGCGAGGCGCGCTTCACGGTGGTGCCCTCGAGGCTTACGGGAGTGAAGACCGCCACGGGCGAGATGGTCGATGCCGCGCACGACCACTCGATGTGGTCCAGCTGGGCCTGCGCACTCTCGTCCTGCCACTTGAAGGCGTAGCCGGCGCGGGTGGCGTGGTGCCCCGTGACCGAACCGGTAGAGGCATAGACCGTGTCGTCATAGACGATTACCAGGCCGTCTACCGGGAAGGGGCATTCTCCGCTGGTGACCTTGTGGGTCCAGCCATCGATGCTGTGGTCTATGTTGTCGAGGGTGGGCGTGGCTATCAGCTCGCGCTCCACGGTGGTGAAGCCCAATCGGTCCAACAGCACCATGCGGTCGCCCCACGAACCGACAGCCTCGTCGGTATAGACCAGCGTAAAGGCTATCCACTGGATGTGGCGGCGGCTTACCTCGTTGATGTCTTTCAGCGTGAGCGAGCCCGAAGCCAGGTTGCGGGGGTTGGCATACTCTTCGTCGCTCTCCATATTGAATATCTCAAAGTCCTTGTAGGATATTACCGCCTCGCCACGTATCACGAGGTGGCCCTGATGGTCTATGTGCTGGGGGATGCCGCTGATGGCTGGCGCCAGGTGGGTGATGTTGGTGCCGGTATGACCGTTGCCGCGCGTCACGACCTTGCTGAGCAGTCCCTCGTCGTAGGTCACCACGAGGGTGAGGCCGTCGAGTTTCCACGACATCCAGATGGGGCGCTCCTCGGCCCACTTCACCAGGTCGGCAGGACTCTTGGTCTTGGCGAGCGACAGGGCGGCAAACTCATGGTCTTCCTTCTTGCCGGCGATGTTGTCTTCTGACACCTTGGCAGTGGGCGAGCCGTCGAGCGTGATGCCCGTGAGCGTCTCCATAGCCTTGAGCCGGTCGAAGAGAGCATCCCATTCGTAGTCGGTCATCAGCTCTTCCTTGCCATTATAGTAGGCTGCAGACGCCGCATTGAGCTGTTCTATCCACTGGCGCATCTGTGCCACGCGGCTGTCAGTATTCTGTTCCATAGTTTTACCTTATTTATATATATAGTAGCTTCCGTCGGTACCGTCGCAGTAGTCGCGCGCCAGCTGGAGAATGTACTCGGCATTGGCGCGCACGTCGGCCTCGCAACCGTCATACCCGTTGATGAGCACCACGAGGTGGGTGGTGTTGTCGTCTATCTTGGTGCGCTCGTTGTCGGAGGTGGGAGTGCCCACGCCACCCACGGCGTCGCGATAGACGGGCAGACCCTCGATGTTGATGGTGCCGCGGCCAATGCCCTCGTAAGGTTCGCCGGCACGGCCCACACCCAGGGTGAGCGTGTCGCCCTCAAACTTGTCGGCGTCGAAACCGCCAATGCTGTAGCCATAGCGTATGCTCGCCAGATTGACAAGGTCTACCAGCGTATTGATTTGGTAGAGCTGCTTGCCTTGGAGGATTCGGCGGATGAGGGCTTCGGCAGCAGGACGGTAGCGCGACGGGTCTTTGCCGCAGGCGCGGTAGACCTGTCGGGTGGCTGCTATGCCCGAAATGTCTTTGAGCGTCTCTGTCGTCAGGGTCTGCCTGAACTCCTGGCCCAGTCGGTCTATCTCGCCCCAGAGTCCTGCTGAGTATGGGCTGTTGTGTACGTATATCTCTACATGTGCTCCCACAAACTCGGGGCACACGCTTTCTATCTTGTCAGATACTATTATGCGCATGGTGATACTGTTGGTTACTATGTTGCGAAATTACGAAAAAAATAAGACATAGATGTAATTTGTCGGCAAAAACTTGGCGACATCCCTATGAAGCGGCGCTATCATGGCAGTTGTTGCCAAAGCGCAGGAGCATGAAACGATGTGGAGGACAGTGCCCCACGAAATCATCGGAATATCCCGATTTCTGCCCGAGATGCAGTGGAAACTGATTGCGAACTGCGAAACGGTAAAATCGAAGTGTGAAATGAAGAAATCATGGTTGGAAATCCTGAAATCAAACCACGCAATTATTTTTAAGTTCATCAGCATGGTTTTCATTCCGCCGACTATCGGTCAGAAGATGCCCCCACGGGAGACCACGTGGGTGAAAAAGGTGGCGTGAATGGCGGCCGATGCAGGCTCGATGTGCTTACAAATCGTAAGTGAAAGGATAAAGTTTGAAAAAAAACGAAGAAAAATGTTTGGAGAATGTGATTATTTATTATATTTGCAGCAATTAATCAATTAAAAACCAATATAATCATGAAAATCGGTATTCCAAAAGAAATCAAGAACAACGAGAACCGAGTGGGTATGACCCCCGACGGCGTGGCCGAACTGGTAAAACACGGGCACGAAGTGTTTGTACAACATACAGCCGGCGATGGCAGTGGCTTTGCCGATGCGGCGTACGAGAAGGTGGGTGCCAAGATACTGCCCACCATCGAAGCGGTGTATGATGTGGCTGAAATGATTATAAAAGTCAAAGAGCCCATCAAGCCCGAATATCCTCTGCTGAAGCATGGACAGTTGGTATTCACCTATTTCCACCTGGCTTGCGATTTGGAATTGACCGAGGCCATGGTCAAGAGCGGTGCGGTGTGTCTGGCCTACGAGACGGTGCAGACAGCAGACAAAAGGTTGCCTCTGCTGGTTCCGATGAGCGAGGTGGCAGGCCGCATGGCGTCAATCAACGGTGCCTACTATCTGCAGAAGACCAAGGGCGGAAAGGGCAAGCTGATGAGTGGTGTGCCCGGCGTGAAGCCCGCCAAGGTGCTGGTACTCGGCGGCGGCATCGTGGGTGAAGCGGCTGCGCGCATGGCTGCTGGAATGGGGGCAGAGGTGTATATCACAGACATCAGTCTGCCTCGTCTGCGCCAGTTGGATGCCGAACTGCCCGCCAATGTGCATACGCTATACTCGACCGAGCACAATATACGCAAGGAGTTGAAGGATGTAGATATCGTAGTAGGTTCGGTACTGGTGCCGGGCGACAAGGCTCCGCACCTCATCACCCGCGATATGCTGAAGGAGATGGAACCCGGAACGGTGCTGGTGGATGTGGCGATAGACCAGGGCGGCTGCTTTGAGACTTCGCATCCCACAACACACAGCGACCCCGTATATGAGGTGGATGGCATCGTACACTATGCCGTGGCAAATATTCCCGGTGCAGTGCCCAACACGTCGACCGCCGCTCTGACCAATGCTACGCTGAAGTATGCCTTGGCTCTGGCAGACAAGGGTTGGAAGAAAGCATGTCGTGAAGACGCGGCTCTGTATAAAGGCCTGAATGTGGTAGAGGGCAAGATAACCTTCAAGGCTGTGGCCGATGTATGGGGTATGCCTTATGAACCGGCTCAGGTAGATTAACTCCTAATGGGTGGCTTGCCACCAAGCAGTCATAGATTTCCGGCCCGCTACGTAACTGTTGGTAGTAGGGTCGGAAATTGTTATTCCGCAGAACGTGGTGACGGGGATGGTGCTTATGCCGCCATTGAACCCGCTCAGGTCGGTATACACGGCATTGGTGTGGGTGTGGTAGGGCACAAGTCGCTTGACCAGATAGTCAAACTGGCTGCGGTCATTGGCATCGCAGAGGTCATCGATGTAGCTCTTCATGTCAAAGAAAATGGTCTGTGCCATACCGTCGAGTTTCTGCAGACGGTCGATATGGGTGGCATCAAAGGTGTAACGGCCGTTGATGTCTTTCATCCACGCAGCCATAGCGTCCATCTGTCGGCAGTCTATCACCGAGAGCGTGCCGTAGGGATAGGTGTGCTGGGTGTAATAGGTATGAAACTCGTTGACAATGGACTGATAATCGGGGCTGGTGGCAGCCAGGTGGCGCCAGATGCGGTAGTAAGGCAGTCCGTCGGCCATAATCTCTGAGGTGGAGGCGATGATATGGTCGGTGGCGTCCTTTAGGTCGTATGCCACTTCGACTCCCGCCATGTAGCAGTCGTCGAAGGCGATGAACTGAAGGGGCATGGCTGCTCTCTTGATGCCTTCGGCAAGGTCGGAGAGCTCGGTCTGAAACTTGGCGTCGATTCCGCCAAACGAGCGGCTACGGTAATAGTCCTTGACACCGCTTGGAATCCATCCGTTGCCATGGCATCCGATGACCATGGCATATCGGGGAGCCGGGGCGGCGGTCTTGACATCGCCTAAGAGTGCAGCTATGCCCGAGGCACTGGTGTAGTCGTAGGCATTGTAACGCTTGAGCGTGTCGCGGACGCACTGGTTGCCCTGATACCTGATTTCTACCAATGCAGAGTAGGTAGGCGACTGCGAGATGAAAGTGAGCAGGCGCGTATTGCCCATCCCGCCCTGTTGGCGGATGGCCCTTTCTATATTCTCAATGTTGTTGATAAAGTACGAATATAGATTGCGCTGGTAGGGAGGTTGGCCAGTAGACGACCAAGGAAGGTAAAGAAAAAGCGTTTTCTGGGTCTCTGGCGGTGTCGGAGCATTGTCGTCGCTACAAGAGGTAAACAACAGGGTCACGAAACACACACACAAACCGAGAAAACGCTTCATAATGATTAAGTATTTAATGAGTTCTATTTCTTTCTGAGCTCAGCAATCGACTCCTGGAGTGCTGCAATCTTCTCGAGCGAGTCGCTCTCCTTCTTGCGCTCCATGGCTACGACAGCCTCGGGGGCATTGGCGACGAACTTCTCGTTGGCGAGCTTCTTGCGGATACCCATGAGGAAGCCTTCGAGGTGCTTGAGCTGTGCCTCGGCCTTGGCTATCTCGGCCTCGACGTCGATGAGGTCGCCCAGAGGTACGGCAAACTCGTGAGTGCCCACCATAAAGGCGCTGGCGCTGGCATCCTTGTCGCTCACTACGTCGATGCTGCTGAGGTTGGCCATCTTGGTGATGACGGCGTTGTAGGCAGCGAAGGCGTTGGTGCCGATGGCCTGCAGAGCCAACTGCTCCTTGGGCGCAATGTTCTTCTGGTTGCGTACCATGCGCACGCCGCTTACTATCTGCTTCACCTCCTCAATCTGCGAGATGAGGGTAAGTTCGGCCTCGGTGGGAGCGGAAACCTTCAGCGCGTCGCGCATGATGCTCTCGCCATCCTTGCGGTCGTAGATGTGCTGCCACAGCTCCTCGGTGATAAACGGCATGAAGGGGTGCAGCATCTTGAGCAGTGTCTCGAAGAAGCGCAGTGTCTTGTCGTAAGTGGCGCGGTCGATGGGCTGGGCTTCGCCATTGATGTAGGCGGGCTTGACCATCTCGAGGTACCAGCTGGAAAACTCATCCCAGAACAGGCGGTAGACAGCCATCAATGCCTCGGAGATGCGGTACTTGCGGAAGAGGTCGTCGACCTCCTCGTTGGTCTGCTTGAGCTTGGCGTCGAACCACTCGGTGGCTATGCGGCTTGCCTCGGGCTGCTCGCCGTCGGCAACGGTCCATCCCTGAACCAGACGGAAGGCATTCCAAATCTTGTTGTTGAAGTTGCGGCCCTGCTCGCACAGGCTCTCATCGAAGAGGATGTCGTTGCCGGCGGGGGCGGAGAGCATCATGCCCATGCGCACGCCATCGGCGCCGAACTTCTCGATAAGTTCGATGGGGTCGGGAGAGTTGCCGAGACTCTTGGACATCTTTCGGCCCAGCTTGTCGCGTACGATACCGGTGAAGTAGACGTTCTTGAACGGTATCTTGCCGGTGTACTCCTCGCCAGCCATAATCATGCGGGCTACCCAGAAGAAGATAATGTCTGGTCCGGTAACCAGGTCGCTGGTGGGGTAGTAATAATTGAGTTCCTCGTTGCCTGGGTTGTTGATGCCATCAAAGAGGGAGATGGGCCACAACCATGAGGAGAACCATGTATCGAGTGCATCTTCGTCCTGTTTGAGGTCATCAGCGGTCAGAGCGGCATTGCCGGTCTTTGCCTGAGCCATCTTCAGCGCCTCGTCGGCGGTCTCGGCTACCACGAAGTCTTCTTCGCCGTCGCCATAGAAGTAGGCGGGTATGCGGTGACCCCACCACAACTGGCGCGAAATGCACCAATCCTGGATGTTGTCGAGCCAGTTCTTGTATGTAGTCTTGTATTTGGCGGGGTAGAAGTTCATCTCGCCGTCCATAACGGGAGGTAGGGCGATGTCAGCGAAGTGCTGCATGCGAAGGAACCACTGTAAGGAGAGGCGTGGCTCTATCGCCGTGTCGGGGTTTCGCTCTGAATAGCCCACCTTATTATTATAGTCTTCGATGCGTTCCATAAGTCCGGCGGCCTGAAGGTCCTTTGTAATCTGGCGACGACAGTCAAAACGGTCCATGCCGACATACAGCGGAGACGCCGCGGAAATGGTGGCGTCGGCATTGAAGATATCGATGGTCTCGAGATGGTGTGTCTTGCCCAGCATATTGTCGTTGGTGTCGTGTGCAGGGGTAACCTTCAGACATCCTGTACCAAACTCTATGTCTACATAGCGGTCCTCGATGACGGGGATGACACGTCCCACGAGTGGTACGATAACCTTCTTGCCTCTAAGCCATTGGTTCTTGGGGTCTTTGGGGTTGATACACATCGCGGTGTCGCCCATGATGGTCTCAGGGCGCGTGGTGGCTACCACTGCATAGTAACCCTTCTCGTCCTTATGGATGACATTGCCTTCGGCTGCTTGGTCAATATCCGAGCAATCACAGTCAGGAGCAATGTAATATTTAAGATTATAGAGCTTGGACTGCTCATCCTTGTAGATAACCTCCTCATTGCTGAGTGCAGTCTGGGCCTTGGGGTCCCAGTTTACCATGCGCAGTCCGCGGTAGATAAGTCCCTTGTTGTAGAGGTCAACAAAAACTTTGATGACGCTTTGAGAGCGCTTCTCATCCATGGTGAATGCGGTGCGGTCCCAATCGCATGATGCACCCAAACGGCGTAGCTGCTTGAGGATAATGCCACCATGTTCGTTGGTCCAGTCCCAAGCATGCTTCAGGAATTCATCGCGGGTGAGGTCATGCTTCTTAATACCTTGTTCAGCAAGTCTCTTCACCACCTTGGCTTCAGTCGCTATCGAGGCGTGGTCGGTTCCGGGTACCCAACAAGCATTCTTGCCTTCCATGCGGGCGCGTCGCACCAGAATATCCTGGATGGTGTTGTTGAGCATGTGACCCATGTGTAACACGCCAGTTACATTGGGAGGTGGGATGACAATGGTGTATGGTTCTCTTCCGTCTGGCTTGCTGCTGAAGAGTTTGTTGTCAAGCCAGTACTTGTACCATTTCGACTCCACTTCACGTGGGTCGTACTTACTTGCTAATTCCATATTTTTCGGATTAATAATAACATGTTAAAAAAATCATTGCAAAGTTACAAGAATTTATTGAAATTTACTTACTTTTGCATAGAAAAAATATAACAATGAATACGAGAGAAGCTAAAATAGAAGCCTTTGGCCACCTGCTTGATGTCCAGGAGCGCCTTCGCAAAGAGTGTCCCTGGGACCGCAAGCAGACGTTTCAGAGTCTGCGTCCCAATACCATTGAAGAAACCTTCGAGCTTGCTGACGCATTGATGAACAATGATATGCATAATGTGAAAAAGGAGCTCGGTGATGTCATGGAGCATGTGCTGTTCTATGCCATTCTTGGAGACGAATCCGGCCAATTTGACATCGCTGATGTCTGCAACCAAGAGGCCCGCAAGCTGATGTTCCGTCATCCATTTATAGATTGGACGGGATGGCGGGATGATCCGAAGACGGACTCGGGCGACATGCCGCACAACAGCGAGGAGGTGGAGCAGACTTGGGAACAAATCAAACAAAAGGAAAAGGACGGCAACAAGACCGTGCTTTCCGGTGTGCCAGCCTCGCTGCCTTCGCTCATCAAAGCCTACCGCATCCAGGACAAGGCCCGCAATGTGGGCTTTGACTGGCAGAAACGTGAAGATGTTTGGGATAAGGTGCGGGAAGAACTCAACGAGCTTGAGGTTGAACTCGCCAAGGACGACGCTATCAACTCTGAAAAGGAACTTGGTGATTTCCTCTTCAGCGTCATCAATGCCGCTCGTCTCTATCATCTCAATCCCGACAACGCGCTCGAGCAGACCAACCAGAAGTTCATCCGCCGCTTTGGCTACGTAGAGCAGAAGGCCAAAGAGGCTGGAAAAGAGCTTAAAGATATGACTCTCGGGGAGATGGATGACCTCTGGAATGAAGCTAAGTGTCAGGAACGCAAGAATGATAACCAATACAATGAGAATGATAACCAATAAAAGATATACAATGAAGAAGGTATGTTTTATCTTGACCATTGGAGTCGTAATGATGATGATGGGATGCGGAGGACAGAAGAACGCGGACAATAATGCCGACGCGGATAGCGTGGAGGTTATGGAGACGCCGGATTCTACGGTCTATGGAGTGTGCGGAAGTGGCACGTCGATGCATTCTCTTGAATTGGTGACCGACGAGGGCGACACCATAACCTATATGTTGGATGCCGACGATGTGGAGATGACCGTCAAAGGCGGAATGTTGGTCGGCGACCGCATGGCAGTTGTCGGCTTCAAGAATAGTGATGGAGAGATGCAAGCCTCGCAGGCCATCAACATCACCACGTTGCTCGGCAGATGGACCAGCATTGACAAGAACTTTGAAATACAGGAAGGTGGAACAGTGGCATCGGCAGTCAAAGCCGAAAGCAACCCTTGGACGGCGTGGAAGATATGCAATTGCAAGCTCATTCTCAATCGTGACACCTTTGGCATTGACGTTCTGGGAGCCGACAGCCTATATCTCGAAAATCATCAGGGCATCTACGCCTTCAAGCGCCAACCTGTGAATAGTAACGATTAACGTTTTGGAATCATTCAAGGTACATATACTCGGGTGTGGCAGTGCGCTGCCCACGCTGCGCCACAATGCATCGGCGCAGGTGGTAGAGCTGCGCGACAAGATGTTCATGATAGACTGCGGAGAGGGCACCCAGATACAGCTCCGTCGTTCGCGCGTGAGTTTCTCGCGCATTGGCCACGTTTTTATTTCCCATCTGCATGGCGACCATTGCTTCGGGCTTATCGGGATGATATCCACATTCGGCATGTTGGGGCGTACAGCACCGCTGCATGTCCATGCTCCGGCGGAGTTGCAACCCATCCTGGAGGTGGAGATGCAAGCTTACTGTCAGGGACTTGAATATAAGGTCGAGTTCCATGCGATTGATACCGCGGCGACTACCGTTATCTATGAAGACCGTAGCCTCACGGTGACTACCATTCCCCTTGAGCATCGTATGCCTTGTTGCGGTTTCCTTTTTTGTGAGAAACCGACACTCCCGCACATACGTCGGGACATGATAGACTTCTATCATATCCCCGTATGTCATATCGCCAACATCAAGAACGGCGCAGACTGGACGACCGAGGATGGCTCTGTAGTCCCCAATTCGCGCCTTACTTTCCCTGCAGACCCACCTCGCAGCTATGCTTACTGTAGTGACACGCGCTATATGCCCAAGTTGCATAAGCTCGTGGAAGGCGCTACCGTGCTTTATCATGAGAGTACCTACGACAAAGCCTGCGCCGACCGCGCCAAGCTCTACTACCACAGCACATCGGAGCAAGCCGCAAAGGTAGCGCGGGCCGCCGGAGTCGGCAAGTTGGTCTTGGGACATTTCAGTGCCCGCTATGAGAACGAGCAGACTATCCTCGACGAGGCCGTTGCCATCTTCCCCAACACCGTCTTGGCCAATGAAGGCATGGTGATAGATGTTAAATAGTTTTAATGACGCTCATTTTGTTCGTGCAAATGATGGATAGTGTGCGATAAATTACCTATTTTTGCATTGAAATACAATATTGAAAGGCTTATGATAAAAAATATACTCGTATCTGTTTTTGCTTTGTTCGTCGCCTTTGCCATGCCGTCGTCGGCGATGGCCAACCCAGGCATAGAGATTGTGGAGACCGATTTCCAGCAGATTTCTATATCTTACGCCAACTCCATCC
Organism: Prevotella sp. P5-108; assembly: GCF_002251385.1. Taxonomy (GTDB): domain Bacteria; phylum Bacteroidota; class Bacteroidia; order Bacteroidales; family Bacteroidaceae; genus Prevotella. Next base: position 89,356 of record NZ_NPJJ01000063.1, on the reverse strand, counting down.
TGCGTGTTACCGGTGCTGAGGGAGAGGTCCTTCAAATCTACAACGTGGCTGGAGTAAGAGTGATGAACGTCAAAGTAGAAGGTGAAGACAAGCGCTTTGAACTCAGCTTGCCCAAGGGTTGCTATATCGTAAAGGTGGGCAAGTGTGTTCGCAAAATCTCTGTCAAGTAGTCCGTGTCGAGCCTCCTGAAACTATTCTTTATTGCGGTTGCCGCCTTTTCGCTTGTCACCTGTAGCGAAAAGGATGTCAATCCCAACCGCGACCTTACCTTGGATGATTTTTCCACGATGCGTGTGTCTGACTATGTGGTCAGCCTGTCGCGTCTCAAGCAGCATTTGGACCGCCAAGTGCGCGATGACCGAGATACGGTCGCTTCCGATTATTTTCTTCGCAATTATTACCAGCAGGGTGGACGCCTCCTTTGGGTAGACCGTCAGGGCGTCGACCGCCGGGCTGACACTCTCTTGGCCTATCTGCGTCATGTCGACAAGATTGGCTTCAGTCCCAATCGTTTTCGTGTGTCCCAGATAGAGGCCGACCTCCATCGTATGCGCCACCTGCAGTTTGACACGCTCCACACAGCCAGTCGTGTCGTGGCTCGGCTGGAGTACAATCTTACCAAGTCATATCTGCGCTATGTGACGGGCCAACGCTTCGGTTATGTCAACCCCCGCGTGCTTCTCAACCGCATTGACCTCGTCGACACGGCGCGTATAAGCCTCGGCTATCGCACCCTTTTTGATGTTGGGATGGACACCCCTAACCGTGCGTTCTACCAGCGCGCTCTCGCCAAGGTCGAGGCCGACAGCGTAGCCGTCTTCCTGCACGATGTCCAGCCCGTCGACTCTCTGTATCGGCGGTTTGCGCAGATGCTGCAGACCACTCCGCCGCAGACGCCAGCCTACTCGCGGATAATGGCCAATATGGAGCGCCGCCGCTGGCGCACCCACCGACATCCCCAGACTTGCCCCAAATATGTGATGGTCAATGTGCCGGCATTTATGCTGACCGCTGTCGACGGCGAGACCACCATGCAGATGCGTGTAGGACTGGGAGCCGTGTCTACCAAGACCCCTCTGCTCGTCAGCGATATTTCCCGTATGGACCTCAACCCTCAATGGATTATCCCGAGGAGCATTATCCGCAACAGCGTGGTACGCCACATCGGCGACAGTGCCTATTTCGCCCGCAACCATTACATTGTGCGCGAGCGCAGTACGGGTAAGACCGTCTCCTGGCCACATTTCACATCAGAAATGCTGCTTTCGTCCGCCTATTCGGTTGTGCAGAAAGGTGGCGAGGGCAATTCCTTGGGGCGTATAGTATTCCGTTTCCCCAATTCTTTCTCCGTTTATCTCCACGACACTTCATCCCGCGGATTTTTCAGACGTGCTGTGCGCGCAGTCTCTCATGGTTGCGTGCGAGTTGAGCGCCCCTACGACCTGGCTGTCTTCCTTCTCGCCGACAAAGCCCCGTCGGTCAAAGCCAAGATACAGTATTCGATGACAGCCATGCTGGCCCGCGACGGCGAAGCCCAAGCTGATACGCTCAAGCGCCGTATGGTTATCCGTTCCAAGAGCCTCGACCCGGTAGTGCCGTTGTTCATTACCTATTACACCCTCTATCCCGACCCCCAGGGTCATATGTGTGAGTATGCCGACATCTATGGTTATGATGCCGTAATCAACCGATATCTGAACAATTACCGATGACAGTCGACGACAACACACTTCTGAAGATGCTCGCGTCGCCCGAGACCAAGCGCAAGGCATTCGGGCTCATCGTCAGCCAGTATAGCGAGATGCTGTATTGGAAGATACGACACTTTGTGCTCTATCACGACGACGCCGACGATGTGATGCAGAATGTGCTGATGAAGGCGTGGATGAATATCGACAGGTTCAAGGCCGATTCCAAGATTTCCACATGGCTCTACAGTATTGCCGTCAACGAGTCGCTCGACTTTCTGCGCCGCAAGAAGAACGTGGCCGACGCCGATGCCGACCTCTACGCCGCCCGGCACCTGATGGCTGACGAGTATTTCGACGGCGACGCCACCGAGGCCCTCTTGCAGGAAGCCATTGCCCAACTTCCCGACATGCAGCGCACGGTTTTCCTGCTCCGCTATTACGATGAGATGAAATACTCAGAGATGAGCAAGATGCTCGAGCGTACCGAGGGCGCTCTAAAGGCCAATTACCACATTGCAGCCCAGAAAGTTTTGGATTATATTAAGCAGCGTGATTAAACTATTCGAAGATACAATCGTCAAACGTATAAAGTGAATGAATATGAGCGAAATCAATCTTAATGACATGCAGTCTGGTCACCACCGCAATCCTTTTACGGTGCCTGAAGGATATTTCGACCATTTTGCCGATGACTTTATGGCCCGTCTTGATGACCAGCCTGCCGTTGTCCATCATTCATGGTGGCACCGTTACCGTTATTATGTGGCTTCAGCAGCCTGTCTGGCAGGCCTGTTGCTTACATCTACTGTCTATCTGGCCCATACGCAGCATCAGCAGACCAAGGCTCTTGCCGAGCAGCATGCCATCGATGCTTCTATCGACGAGATGGCCGACTATGCCATGTACGACAAGGGCGATATGTATGCTTCGCTGTCTGAGTATTAATGTATATATAATAAGGTATAGCATGAAAAGAATACTGATAATGTCCATCACTCTGCTGCTCGTTGTCGTGGCGGCTGCCACAGAGCACGATTTCAACCCCCGACGATTTCAGGCGGATATGGAGACTTTCATTGTCAAGGAAGCAGATCTCACGCCTGCCCAGATAGATAAGTTCCTGCCTCTTTTCCGTGAGATGCAGACCAAGCAGCGTGCCCTCTTCGATGAGATGCGCCAGTATCGCCGCATGGCCGATTTCGGCGACGACAACGCCTGTGCCCGCGCCATCCATCGCATGGACAACATCGATGTGCAGATACGCCGCATCCAGCAGCAGTATCACCGCAAGTTTCTGGCTGTTCTGCCTGGCCGCGTGGTGATGAAGATTCTTCGTGCCGAAGACTGCTTCCATCGTCAGGCTTTCCGCCGTGCAGCCCGCTGTCCTCGTGCCCCGAGAGAGAAATAGCCCCATCCGTTTATAGAGAGACGGGAAGAATGTTGCAGATGATTGTTGCCGACATTCTTCCCGTCTTTTTTGTGTCTATTCTTCGCCCAGATAGTTTCTTAGGGCAGCCGTCATGTTGCGCAGTTGTGCCACTCGGGCTTTGTAGTCAGGGCTTCCCGCCCGTTCATAGTACGCCAGTGCGCTCTCAAGATAGTCCTTTGCCACCCGCATATCGTGCAGATTGATGTAGCAGAAGCCTAAGCGGTAGAGCGCGTCGGCCTTCTCGTTGCCGTGGCGCATCAGGGTGGTGGCTTCGTAGTAGGCTATGGCGCGCTGCCATTGCTCCTGCTTGAACAGACATTCGCCGCAGAGCCAGTTGTAGAGCCCCAACTCCTGGGGCGAGAAGGCTCTGAGCTGCGGGATGGTCGCCTCCAGATAGTCTGCTGCCTTGGTGTATTGGCCTTCGTAGTAATAGCACACGCCGAGAAATGCCCTAAAGCGCGGATTGATGGTATATACGCTGTCGAGCCGTGCCAGGATGAGCATGCACTCATGATACTTGGCCGTCTGAAAATACTCTATGGCTCGCCCCAGCTGCTCCTTGTCGGCCTGCTGGGCGTGCAGAGGCAGCGTGGCAGCCACGAGTATGGCTATCGTAGTCAGCGTATGGCGCAGCGGCATGGCTTATTCGGTGTAGAAATTGATGAGTCTGACGAGCGCCTGACGGCAAGCCTTGCAGAACTCGGGGTTCTCGTTGGTGCGCATGCGGCAGTCGGGATAGGCGCGATACACGCCCTTGAGGCTGTAGCCCGCTCCCTCGTAGAAACCGGCCTGGCTGTCGGTGCCTATCAGGTTCTCCCACTTGTTGCGGAAGTCCACCTTGGTCGTGATGTTAGGTTCCCATGGCTCCACATCGTGAGGATACATGGGGATGTCTTCAAAGTCGTAGGCGTATTCATCGGCAAGACCGGCAAAACTGTGGCCGAACTCATGGACCACCACTGGGCGGAACTTGGGATGGTGGGTCATGGCGAGGTTGTACGAGTTGAGTATGCCGCCGCCACCATACTGGTCGGTATTCACCAGCACGATGATGTGCTCATACGGAGTGCCAGCCAGCACGTCGTGCAGCGTCTTCAGCCTGAGTGTGGTCAGATAGCGCGAGCTGTAGAATGTGTCGAAGTGGGAGCCCAGCACCGTGTTCTTCCATTCGCCTGTTGCCGGCGACGATGTGCCGCTCTCTGCCGAGACGGCCTTCACTGCCACCACGTTGAACCTGTCGCGCATGCTCTTGAAGGGTTCGTGGGCAAAGATGGCATCCATCGCTGTGTGGGCGTCGGCTACGAACGTCTCCATCTCGCCCTCGGTGTAGCCCTCGGCCACGAAGGCTATGTGGATGCAGCGTGTGGTGTCGCGGGCTTGCCATAGGGTGGTGTAGGGCGTAGGCTTCTTGCCGATGCGACGTATCAGGATGTCGCTGGGCACCACCGTGTGGGTGTAGCTTGCGATGACCTCCTGGCGGTTGTTGCGCAGGTCTATTGTCACCTCTACCGTGTCTTTGGGCATGGGCATCAGAAACACGTTCTCAAACGAGCGTGCCGCGCCCTCTGCCTCGGGATAGCTGAGCCATTCCTGGAAGAGCGTGGAGAACGAGTTGCGATAGATGGCGGTGCGGGTCTTGTGGTCGCGCACGGTCAGTTGGCCGTTTCCTTGTACCGGCAGTTCGGCCAGTCGCTGTCGTTTGCCATACCATCGGGGGCTCACGTTGAGCTGGTCGAGAGCGATGTGTTGCTGCCGGGCGTTGCCCTCGAAGATGTAGTCGAGCCGCAGCGTGCTGTCGGTGAAATACTTGTCAAAGTCTTGTGCCGTGGCCGTCGCACACAGTGCCAGGGCGAGCAGAGTCGTCATTATATGCTTCATATCCATTGTCTTATTCGTGTTTCCAAGCCGTGATGTATAGCCCCACGCTTATCACTACCGCAGCCAGACCAGCCAGCAGCAGCGAGTTCTTGATCCAGGGGTTGGTTATGACATAGGCTGCCACAAAGCAGACCATGCCCGTCACGAGGGCGTAAGGCGCCCCTTTGCCTATTCGGGTGAAATCTATCTTTTTCATTATTGCAAAGGTAGTGCAAACCGATAGGAGAACAAAATAAAATCATTTATTTTTTATCATGATGGTCATCAAATTGATTGCAGAGTGGGAAATGGAGATTTCAAACTCGGAATTATCCAAATCGCGGCGTGCAACCACTATTTCCAACCACGAATTAATCTTGGCGGCCATCGATGGTACAATCGGCGTCGTCAGAAGAAATTTAGGTTAATGTGTGTTAAATCGGTTGATAAATCGCGTGTTTCCGCGTTTATAGAGTAGCATAGCGAAAATCATGATGAGCGAAAAGGAGTTTACCGATATGGCCGCAGAATTGCGCGTGTCAGCCGTCCGTTCGGCTGCCGCTGCCGGCATCGGTGTCGAGGGCGCAGAAGATGTGGCCCAAGACATAATGCTGAGGCTGTGGACGCTGCGCGACAATATCTCCTCCGCCCGTCATGCCCGTGGACTGGCTGTGGTGGCTGCCCGCAACAGGGCGCTCGACATGCTGCGCCAATCTCACACGGTATCGCTGACGACGGGAGTGGCTGTTGTCCAGCCCTCGGCGGCTGCCGATGTCGCTATCGAGGCCGAGGAGACCGATGCATGGCTGCAGCGCAGACTCCAGGCTCTGCCGCCCATGCAGCATCAGGTGTTGCGGCTGCGACAGATAGAACTGAAGAACAATGCAGAGATAGCTGCCATACTCGGCATCAAGCCGGCCTCGGTGGCCACGCTGCTCTCAAAGGCACGCAGACAGCTGCTCGCCGATATCAGAAAACGTAATCAACGTACATAAATATAACAATGTATAACGAAAAGCAAATCAGACAACTCCTCACGAGGTTTATGGAAGGCCAGACCACGGTGGAAGAGGAGCAGGAGATAGCCCGGTGGTTTGACGCCCGTCGCGAGGAGGCTCCCGACTTGGAAGACTATCGGCAGATGTTTGCCTACTTTGATGCCGGCATGCCCGAAGAGGATGTGGCTGTCACTCCCGTGGCAGCGGGCAGGTCGCCGTCTGTGGCCAGGAGCATCGCCCTCAGGGTGGCTATGATTGCCGCCGCCTGTGTGGCCGTGGCTGTGGTCATGACGCTCGCTCTCAGCCCGTCGTCGCCGTCGGCAGACAGTGTACAGATAGCAGCTGTTCCCGTAGACACGGTCTCGGGTGCCGCTGTCCCTGCACCCTCAGTCCCCAAGGCAGACAGTGTGAAGAGCGAGAAGCCCAAGGCGCGCCGTTATCATAAATATATGTACACGCCGGCGCCTCCGCACCCCCTGTATGCCGAGGCGCGCCGAAAGGAGTTCGTCGACTCTCTCTCCGACGCCATCGATGCTTTTGTGGCACAATGCGTGGAAGAGGCGCAGCGCGACGATGAGCAGCTCTACCAGCAGGCTATGATGGAGGGAGCTAACCGCGAAAACGCCATCGTCAATGAAGCCTTGGCTTTGCTCGAAGAAGAAGTTTATTAAAATATAAAGGAGAAAACTGAATATGAAGAAAATCAAGCGTTTTATCTTGTTGGCAGTGCTCGCAGCCATGGCGGCTGTCGCCTCTACTGCCTCGCCCAAGCAGCCTATTGATGTAGCATTTGCGCAGCTGGCTCAGACCCTCATAGACATGGGTGCCATCACCAATAGCGAGGCCCAGGAGTATGAAGGCGGTTATCACAAGTTCTACAACTTTGTCATCGACAAGGAGCAAAGAAAGCTGGTCGATGACTTCGAGGCCAAGACTATGCGGCCCAATGTGGCTCTGGCTTACATGTCTAATTTCCGCAAGGCCGGTACGATAGCCAAGTCCAATAATATAGGTTATGGCAAGGACAACGCCCTGAGCTATAGGCTGGGCGTGTATATCGACCGCAACTACGATGTCCTCTACCTGCGCGACCCGCTGAACAAGGAAAAACGTTATGTCTATGCTTTGGTGTGGTGGATGTCTGGGAAAAAGATGAATGGTTCGCTGCTGAAGTTCTATAACATTGACCCGGTGGTGCAGCGAGAGAAGGCATCGAAGCAGACCGAAGGCCGCAGAGTGCTACGCACCGAGAGCGACAGCATCTTGATGGTAGATGGTAGCGGAAAGCGGGTCTACTCCAATCTGGATATCGCCAACAAGGCCACCAAGTTTACCTCTTCCAGTCTGTTGACGGCTGTAACATCGGTATGTTCGGCCTATACGTCGCTCGCCTTTTCAGATGGCGCAGCAAAGGATGTGGAATACCGCCAGATACTGGCCAACCGACTGGTAACCCTGTGCAATCTGGGTCGCAAGACGTTTGATGCCAACGACAAGAAGGCTTGCATCAAGCTGGTAGAAGGCGTGCGTCGTTGCGAGTCGGATGTGGTCAACAGCACGCTGCTCGACGCTGCGCTCACGCTGCTCAAAAACTGATTATAGAAATCTCTCTCAACTCAGAAAGTCCTCCGGCAACTGTCAACGATGGTTGCCAGGAGGACTTGTCTGATTAAAAAAATAATGAAATAATCCTCGAAATGTTTGTCAGTCAGGAAAAAAAGCAGTACCTTTGCACCGCATTTTGAGGCAGTGGGTTTCGGCTCGGCTGTCGATAGTGCGCAAATATTAATCATTTATTAATTTATAAACAGTATGAATCAATACGAAACCGTTTTCATTTTGACTCCCGTTTTGTCTGATGAACAGATGAAGGAAACGGTCGCTAAATTCAAGAAACTGCTCACTGATAAAGGCGCAGAGATTCTGAACGAGGAGACCTGGGGACTGAAGAAAATGGCTTATGCTATTCAGAAGAAATCTACAGGCTTCTACTGCCTGTTGGAATTCAAGGCTGAGCCAACTATCGTTAACTCTCTCGAGACTGGCTATCGCCGCGACGAGAAGGTTATCCGTTACATGACCGTTAAACTTGACAAGTATGCTGCTCAGTACGCCGAAAAGCGTCGCGCAAAACTTGGTAAAAAAGAGGAGGCTTAATCATGGCAGAGCAGAACAATTCAGAAGTACGTTACTTGACAGCTCCTTCTATCGATGTAAAGAAGAAGAAGTATTGCCGCTTCAAGAAGAGCGGTATTAAGTATATCGACTACAAAGATCCTGAGTTCCTGAAGAAGTTCCTGAACGAACAGGGTAAGATTCTTCCCCGTCGTATTACTGGCACATCTCTGAAGTATCAGCGTCGTGTGGCCCAGGCTGTAAAGCGTGCGCGCCAGATAGCATTACTTCCTTATGTAACTGACTTGATGAAATAAAAAGGAGGAAGCACAATGGAGATTATTTTGAAAGAAGATATCATCGGTCTTGGATACAAGAACGATATTGTGAACGTTAAGAGTGGTTACGGTCGTAACTATCTTATCCCCACAGGCAAGGGTGTTATCGCTTCGCCCAGCGCCAAGAAGGTACTCGCTGAGAACCTTAAGCAGCAGGCTCACAAGCTGGCTGCCCTCAAGGCTGAGGCTGAGAAGAAGGCTGAGGCTCTCAATGGTGTAGAGCTGGTAATCGAAGCTAAGGTTTCTGCAACTGGTGTAACTTACGGTTCGGTAGGCGCTGCTGCTGTAGTAGAGGCTCTCGCTAAGAAGGGTTTCGACATCGACCGCAAGATTGTTACCATGCACGATGCCAAGAAGGTTGGCGACTACGAGGCTACCGTTCACTTCCACAAGGAGGTAGAGGTAAAGGTTCCTGTTAAGGTCGTTGCCGAGAACGCTCCCGTGGAGGCCGTTGAGGCTCCCGTTGAGGAGGCTCCTGTTGCTGAGGCTGCTGCCGAGGCTCCCGCAGCTGAATAAGTTTGCGCTGTAAAGCAAATCTCAATAGAAATCCTAACTGCAATTGCGTGGTTAGGATTTTTTTTGTGCCATAATGTATGGCGGTGCCTCGCGCGTACATAAAAATAAATGTGATTTATTTTGTATTGCGCTCGGTTTTCACTAACTTTGCACTAAAGTAATAAGTATTAAGTAATAAGATAATAATGAAAGCATTTGTATTCCCCGGACAGGGTTCACAGTTTGTCGGCATGGGCAAGGAGCTCTACGACAATAATCCATTGGCAAAAGAATTGTTTGACAAGGCCGACGAAATCCTCGGCTTCAAAATCACTGATATCATGTTTGCAGGCACCGACGAGCAGTTGAAGCAGACTAATGTTACCCAGCCTGCTGTATTCCTGCACAGTGTAATCTCTGCTCTCTGCCTGGGCGACGAGTTCGCTCCAGCAATGGTTGGCGGTCACTCACTCGGTGAGTTCTCTGCTCTTGTAGCAGTAGGTGCGCTCAGCTTTGAGGATGGTCTGAAACTGGTGGCTGCCCGTGCCAATGCCATGCAGAAGGCTTGCGAGGCTAACCCTGGTACTATGGCTGCCATCATCGGTCTGCCCGATGAGAAGGTTGAGGAAATCTGCGCTGAAGTGTCTACCGATGGTAATGTAGTGGTTGCTGCCAACTACAACTGTCCTGGCCAGCTGGTTATCTCTGGCAATGTAGATGCCATCAATGCCGCCTGTGAGAAGCTGAAGGAAGCCGGTGCCAAGCGAGCTCTGCCCCTGAAGGTTGGTGGCGCTTTCCACTCTCCTCTGATGCAGCCCGCCAAGGACGAACTTGAGGCCGCCATCGAGAAGACTACATTCAATGCGCCCAAGTGCCCCGTTTATCAGAACGTGGACGCCAAGCCCCACACTGAGCCTGAGGTAATCAAGGCCAATCTGATAGCCCAGCTCACCAGTTCGGTTCGCTGGACTGCCAGCGTGCAGGCTATGATTGCCGACGGTGCCGATGACTTCACGGAGTGTGGCCCTGGAAAGGCGCTGCAAGGTATGATAGGTCGTATAGACAAAACCGTGGCTGTGCGCGGTATCGCCTGAACGATATGATAGTTTATCAGATATTTACCAGACTTTTCGGCAATCGTAACACCACTCGTAAAGAGTGGGGTTCGGTTGCCGAAAATGGTTCTGGGAAGATGAATGACATTGATGCGCAGGTGCTGAAGCGCATCAAAGCTATGGGTGTGACCCATGTGTGGTTTACCGGTGTGTTGCGTCATGCCTCGCAGACCGACTACACGGCTTATGGCATTCCGGCTCAGAATGCCGAGGTGGTCAAGGGTCGTGCCGGTTCTCCCTATGCCATTACCGATTATTATGACATTGACCCCGATTTGGCTGTCGACGTCGATAAGCGTATGCAGGAGTGGGAGTGTCTCATCGCAAGGACGCACAAGGCGGGGATGAAGGTAATCATGGACTTCGTGCCCAACCATGTGGCGCGTCAGTACCACTCTGTATGCAAGCCCAAGGGCGTAAGAGATTTGGGTGAAGACGATGATGTCAACATGCACTTTTCCACCCACAACAACTTCTATTACTGCTGGGGGCAGCCGCTTGACTTGGGCGATGTCACCGATAGTCAGACTTATCACGAGGCTCCTGCCCGAGCTACCGGCAATGACCATTTTGACAATCGTCCTGGTCGTAATGACTGGTATGAGACCGTCAAGCTCAATTATGGCGTTGACTATTGTGATGCAGGCGGTCGCTCTGAGCATTTTGACCCCATTCCCGATACGTGGACCAAGATGACAGACATCCTGATGTACTGGGCAGGCAAGGGAGTGGATGGTTTCAGATGTGATATGGCAGAGATGGTTCCCGCAGCGTTCTGGGCTTACGCCACCAAGGTGGTGAAAACGGCTTATCCGCATATCATCTTTATCGGCGAGGTCTACAATCCTTCGCTCTACCGTACTTATATTGGGGCTGGCTTTGACCTCCTATATGATAAGGTGGGCATGTATGACAGTCTGCGTGACATCGTCTGTGGCCGTCGTTGGGCCTCTGACATCACAACGCAATGGCAGCAGACCGACGATATCCGCGACCACATGCTCTATTTCCTGGAAAATCATGACGAGCAGCGTATTGCGAGCGACTTTTTCGCCGGCGAGCCTTGGGCTGCCTATCCCGCCCACATAGTGAGTTGTCTGCTCCACGCCAATCCTTATATGCTCTACGCTGGTCAAGAACTCGGCGAGCGTGGTATGGACAAGGAAGGCTTCAGTGGTCGCGATGGTCGTAGCACTATCTTCGACTATTGGAGCATGGACAGTGTCAACCACGGATACTTCGATATTCGCAAGAAAACACCGTCGGAACGCAAACTGATGGATGCCTACAAGCGCGTGATGCTCATTGCTGAGAAAGAGAAGGCGGCAAGCAGAGGTCTGACCTTTGACCTGATGTATGTTAATGGTCATCTGGCCCAATCTCAATATGCCTTCCTGCGCAAGAAGGATAACGAGCTGCTTCTGGTGGTTGCCAATTTCGCAGCCGAGGCCATCGATACGGGTGTCATTATTCCTTCGCATGCCTTTGAGTATATGGGTATCGCAGAGGGGGATGCCGACGCTGTCGAGTTGTTGAGTGACGGTAAGGCCAAGTTGCATCTTGCGGTCAACGAGGCTGTCAATGTCGCCGTTCCGGCTTATGGTGGAGTAGTATACAAAATCAAACAATAATATCATGGACGAATTGATTCTGAACGAACACAACAAGGAGGAATTCCCGCCTGCCCATACTGCCGAGCATCTGCTCAATCAGCTGATGGTACGTCAGTATGGGTGTGAGCGAAGTCGTAATGCTCACATCGAGCGCAAGAAGAGCAAGATAACCTATCAGCTCGCCAACAAGCCCACCCGAAAGGAAGAGAAGTTCATCGAAGATGAGATGAACCGCCTCATTGATGAGGACATGCCTGTAACTTATGAGTTTGTAGACCGTGACCATATTCCCGAGGGTGTTCATATCGACCGTTTGCCCGAGGATGCGAGCGAAACCATCAGGCTGGTACGCATCGGCGATTACGATGTCTGCCCATGTATCGGCAAGCATGTGCGCTCTACTGGGCAGATTGGCCATTTTACTCTGCTCGGCACCAATTGGGACGAAGAGAAGCGCAGCTTCCGAATAAGATTCAAAATCGTACAATAACTTAATCTATATCCATATGTTGAAACTTAAATCATTACCAGTATTGCTCTTTGTTGCCGCAGGGGCATTGTCCGCTTCGGCTCAAAACGCACAGACTTTGTACCAGGACTTCCAGCATCCCGGTCAGCCTTATCGCCCCCGTGTATGGTGGCATTGGATGAACGGAAACATCACCAAGGACGGTATCTACAAGGACCTCACCTGGATGAAGCGTAGTGGCATTGGTGGCTTTCATGTCTTCGATGCCGGTCTATCAACTCCGCAGGTCGTCGAGAAGCGTTTGCCTTACATGACGCCTGAATGGAAAGACGCCTTCCATTATGCCATTCATCTTGCCGATAGTCTCGGGCTCGAGGCGACTATTGCCAGCGCTCCCGGATGGAGCGAGACTGGCGGCCCATGGGTCAAGGACGAAGACGGAATGAAGAAGCTCGTTTGGCGACAGACCGAGGTCAAAGGCACTGGCAAGGACCTGAAGGTTAAGTTGCCCGGTGGCTTTGATATCACTGGCCCCTATCAGGACTATTGCTATGTCAATCAATCCGTAGCCACAGTCTTCTTGCAGAAGAAGTTCTATCGCGATGTCGCAGTTCTGGCTATGCGCATCCCAGATAACGACAAGTCGATGATGGAGCTTAATCCGACCATCACAACCAGCGGTGGCACAGTTACTGCCGAGCAGCTGGGCAACGACAGTATCTCTGACTATTCTATCATCCAAGCCGAGAAGGACGGCAAGGCATGGGTGCTGATTGATTTTCATCAGCCACAACTCGTGCGGTCAGTGACATGGTCGGTATTGAAGATAGAAGAAAGAGTGGAGAACTGCGCTGCGAGTCTCTTCAGCAGCATGGACGGAAAGACATTCACCAAGGTGGTCGACCTGAGTTATCAGGGAGGCTTCGAGCGTGTGGAGGATATTCCTCAGACCACAGCCCGTTATTTTAAGATGGTATTCACCAGTACGGAGAAGAACAATCCCGCTACCGGATTCCGTCTTTCTTCACTTAAATTGTCACCCGTAGTACGCGTAAATCTCCTTTCAGACAAGTCGGCATCTTCTTTCTATCGTTATGGAACGTCTGTCAAGACTCCTGCCACTACCGATGTTGTCAACACGGCAGATGTTGTCGATGTTACCTCTTTTGTCAAGGACGGCGTGCTTACCTGGAAAGCTCCCAAGGGCCGTTGGCGTATCATGCGATTCGGCTACGGACTCACAGGAAAGATCAACCATCCCGCTTCGCCTGAAGCTACCGGTCTCGAGGTTGACAAGATAGACCCCGTGGCTATCCGCGATTACTATAAGAATTATCTCCAGACTTATGTCGATGCCAGCAAGGGACTGATGGGCAACCGTGGCATTACCTACTTGCTCAATGACAGTTACGAAGCTGGTGCCCAGACGTGGACAGGTAAGATGGTGGAAGAGTTCAAGGCCCGCCGTGGCTACGACTTGCTCCCCTGGCTTCCCGCGCTGGCAGGTATCGTTGTCAACAGTGCTGAGGAAACCGAGCGCTTCCTCTTCGACTGGCGTACCACTATCGGCGACATGATGACAGAGTGCCACTACGACCAGCTCACTGACATCCTCAAGCCCTACGGCCTGAAGCGATATACGGAGAGTCATGAGGCGTGGCGCGCCAACGCTACCGACGGCATGGACTGCAAGCGCAGCGCCGATATACCTATGTCTGCTATCTGGATGCGTTACAAGCAGGGACTCGTAACCGTCCCCCAGCACGAGAGTGATATCCGAGAGTCTGCTTCTGTTGCCCATATCTATGGACAGAACGTAGCTGCAGCAGAGTCGTTTACATCCGATGGCTTCCGCGATGGTGCCTTCGTGTATACCCCCGCTGTCCTCAAACCCACCGCCGATGCCGCTATGGCCAGCGGATTGAACCTCTTCGTCATCCACACCTCTCCCCACCAGCCTGTTGATGATAAGGTGCCGGGCATTGGCCTTGGTCTTTGGGGCCAGTGGTTCGACCGCAATGAGACTTGGGCAAGCCAGGCCGGCGCATGGACCGACTACCTCGCCCGCAGCTGTTATCTCTTGCGTCAAGGTAAGTTTGTCGCCGACGTAGCTTACTATTACGGTGAGGATTCCAATGTTACAGCCCGCTACCAGACCCGTATGCCAAAGTTCCCCAATACCTACAACTATGACTTCGTGAGTCCGTCGATAGTTAAGGATGTCCTCAAGGTTGACAATGGTCAGCTGGTAACCGCCACAGGTATGCGCTATCGCGTATTGTGGCTTGACAATGTGAGCATGATATCCATCAAGATGCTGCGCCGCATCAAGCAGCTGGCTGATGCCGGTGTGACCATTGCCGGCGACAAGCCCAAGATCCTCGTGGGACTCGATGGAACTGTCGAAGAGTTTGACAGCCTGGTAAAGGATATCTGGGGCTCTGGCCGCAAGAATGTTACTACCGGAGTGTCTATCGGCAAGGTGCTTGCAAACACTGGAGTCGCTCCCGATGTCACCTTCTCTGACGCCAAGGCCAACATCAAGTTTGTACACCGTCGTCTGAACGATGGCGAGATTTACTGGATAGCCAACCAGACCAAGCAGGCGCGCAAGTTCACTGCCTCCTTCAATGTCACAGGTAAGAAGCCACAGCTGTGGCATGCCGATACCGGCGCCAAGGAAGATGTGAGCTACGAAATGGTCGACGGCCGCACCCGCGTAACCCTCGACATGCCCGCCTATGATGCAGTCTTTGTGGTGTTTGTTGACGATACCGACGTTCCTGCTGTCACTCTCGCCGATCGCACCCGCACTGCTTTTGCCGAGTTCGCCCAGCCATGGACCGTCAACTTCCAGGCTCATCGCGGAGCTCCATCACAGATTGCTCTGGATAGCTTGGCATCGCTTACAGAGTCATCCGAGCAGGGAGTTAAGTACTTTTCAGGTGTTGCAACTTATACCAACACCTTCAAGGTAGCCAAGAAATCACTCAAGAAGAAAGCTCCCTCACGCATACTGCTTGACCTGGGCGAGGTCAAGGACTTGGCCGAAGTTACCGTCAATGGTCAGCCCGTGGGCGTGGTATGGCATGCACCTTATATAATAGATATCACCGCTGCCGTCAAGGCTGGTGACAACAAGGCCGAGATTGCTGTAGTCAATCCATGGCACAACCGCATGGTAGGAGATATGCAGCCCGGCGCCGAGACTGTCACCTATTACCCCATCAAGTATTACAAGGCCGACGAGCCTCTCCTCAAGTCAGGCTTGATAGGTCCTGCCCGCATTGTCGGTGAAAGATAAACGCAAGAAGCTACTCTTCGTCAGTCCGAAGGGTAGCTTCTCACAGATTACTACAAGAAAGAGCCTCCCACTTTGCTGTGAGAGGCTCTTTCTTATTTGGTTTCGATTTCTTCCTTCATGTCGATAAACTGCTTCTTTGTATCGTAGAATTCGTATTGTAAGAAAGCAAGTTTCTGCGACGCTATTACATGTACGCCAAAGCCGTACTTTAGCTGCCATTTTCGCTTGAGTGATACCAGTCCTTGGTTGATATATGCCTCAACGTATGGATGTACATGTAGATAGAACTTCTTGATGCCAATCTTGTTGACCAGTCGGTCAATCTTTCTTTCGAGAATGTCAGTAAACAGGATGCTCGACTTGATTTTGCCTGTACCGTTACAGGTGGGGCAGGCCTCTTCGACGTTGACGTCCATGGCTGGCCTAACCCTCTGACGGGTTATCTGCATCAGTCCAAACTTGCTAAGAGGCAGGATGTTGTGTCTGGCTCTGTCCTTTTGCATGTTCTTGCACATACGTTCATAGAGCATCTGCCGGTCTTCGGCGAGGTTCATGTCGATGAAGTCTACGACGATGATACCACCCATGTCCCTTAGTCTGAGTTGGCGTGCCAGTTCGTCGGCAGCGCCAAGATTGGTTTCCAGTGCATTCTGTTCCTGTCCGTTTTCCGATTTAGAACGGTTTCCACTGTTCACGTCAACCACGTGCATTGCCTCTGTGTGCTCGATTATCATGTAGGCACCATGGCGGTAGTTGACCGTTTTGCCGAAACTCGACTTAATCTGTTTGGTTACGTTGAAGTTGTCGAAAATTGGAACTTTACCCGTATAGAGTTTTACGATGTGCGCTTTTTCAGGGGCTATAAGCGACACGTAGTCTTTTACTTCCTGATAAACATCTTCGTCGTTGATGTAGATGTTCTCATAACTTGGGTTGAACAGGTCTCGCAGAAGCGCTACGGCACGGCTGGTTTCTTCAAACACAAGTTGGGGTCTTTTCTGTGTCTTTTGCACCTTTGTTATGGCGTCCTCCCAGCGCTTGGTAAGCACCTTCAGCTCAGTATCCAGTTCAGCCACTCTCTTACCTTCGGCTACCGTTCTCACAATAACTCCACAGTTTTTCGGCTTAATGCTATGTATAAGCTGCTTGAGTCTTGCTCTCTCTTCTCCCGACTTTATTTTGGAAGATACCGAGACCTTATCGCCGAATGGCATAAGCACAAGATATCGTCCGGCAAAAGAGATTTCGCCTGTCAGTCGCGGACCTTTGGTAGAAATGGGTTCTTTTACAATTTGCACCAGCACCTCATCGCCCACTTTGAGCGCAGTCTGTACGCTGCCGTCTTTAGGGATATCGGGCAGACGTGATGCTTTGGCAAAAGGGTAAAGTTTTTTCCGGTCACTCTGTACCTGTCTGAGATATTTCTCGTACGAGTTGAATTGGCTTCCTAAGTCAAGATAATGAAGAAAGGCATCGCGTTCGTAGCCTACATCCACAAAGCTGGCGTTGAGACCAGGCATCAGCTTTTTGACTTTTGCTATGTAGATGTTGCCCACAGAGAAAGAGGCCGAGCGGGGCTCGTTCTGATACTCCACGAGGTTCTTGTCCTCGAGCAGAGCTATCGAGATTTCTTTCTGACGGACGTCAATGATTACTTCGCTTGTCATACTATCTTCACTTATTGCTTAAAAAAATGGGGGCATGTCGCACGACACGCCCCATTAGTCTTTTTGATTAGGCTATAGAGCAATACAATGATTACTTGCTCTTATGTCTGTTCTTGCGTAATCTCTTTTTACGCTTGTGAGTAGCCATCTTGTGGCCCTTCTTCTTTTTACCGTTTGGCATAATTCTTTTAATTTAAATGGTTATGTTTTTGCGTTGTATGCTTAGTTGTTCTTCATCTTCTCCACGAACTCCTTGGCAGGCTTGAAGCTGGGGTAGTCATGTGCGGGGATGATTACAGTAGTATTCTTCTGTATGTTGCGAGCTGTCTTCTCTGCACGACGCTTGATGATGAAGTTACCGAAACCACGCAGTGAGATGTGCTCTCTCTTGAGCAGGCTTTCCTTTACAGTCTCCATGAGACTTTCCACTACAATGGCTACTTCCTTCTTTGAGATGCCAGTATTCTCTGAAATCTTGTTTACAATTTCTGTCTTTGTCATTGCTGTTTTTATTGTTATTTATATGAATATTTTGACTATGTTTGTTTTTGTGGGTGCAAATATAATAGTTTTTTGTGTGATATGAAAAGATTATCACTCTTTTTTGCGTTTTTGGGGGATATTTTGCCGTATAAGTGGCTCATTTGTA
Source organism: Prevotella sp. P5-108 (assembly GCF_002251385.1). GTDB lineage: Bacteria > Bacteroidota > Bacteroidia > Bacteroidales > Bacteroidaceae > Prevotella. The sequence goes on along the minus strand of NZ_NPJJ01000063.1, from coordinate 71,616 downwards.
GGTTATTGAAGGGCGAAAAGAGGCTTTTAGGCACCTTTTTGCATGTCTCCATCGTTACTTTCTTGTCACTCGCTTTTCCCCTTGTTTAGACTGCGATTGCCGGAGGTATCGATGGCGTTGCCCCAGATGCTTTTTTACTTATTATTAACTAAAGTTGTTTGGTGGGAATTATGCTTTCTGCTAACTTTGTCTTTTCTAAGTAATATTATATACCATATTAGAATTATGAGAAGACTATTTTTCGTTGCCTCCATCCTCTTGGTATGGATGGGAGGCATTACCGGATGCAAGATGGCTGGCTCTGCCAATGGTTCCGACTCTTTGGCGGTTGACAGTTTCAAGTATGCCTTTGCCGACAGTATGCTCCACTGCAATATTGTGGCCGATGTGCCCCAGGGCGATGACTCCCTCGCTGTCGGAGTGCGCGCTTATGTCAATGCCCAGCTCGACTCGCTTTCCAGTGTTCATGCTTTTGACGCCTCGCGTTCAGCCGGATACGGCGGAGACCTTACCGATGGCCAGGCGCTGGTCGATTTCTATGGCAAGCTCAATGTTGACTCGATGCGCGCCATGCAGTCGCCCGATGGCGGAGCCCCCGAGTTCCAGTGTTCTTACGATGTGGCTATTCGCCTTGCCGCCCAGAACGAGCGTTATGTCACCTATAGCGTAGACCAGTATGTGTATGGCGGTGGCGCCCATGGTTCTGCCGTGTCCTACTGTGTCAACATCCTCAAGTCTTCGGGCCGTGTGCTCGGCGCAACTGTCGATGCCGCTCAGCTTGAAGCCATCCAGCCTCTGCTGCTTCACGGTGTGACCACCTACATCAACGCCCAGGGACAGAAAATTACCGAGGACGAAGCCCTGAAGCTCCTCTTCATCGACAAGGGCATCATCCCGTTGCCCGCCCATGCTCCCTATCTTGCTGCCGACGGTCTCCACTTCGTCTATCAGCAGTATGAGATTGGCCCTTATGCTATGGGCATGGTTTCGTTTACATTGCCTTACGACAAAGTAAAGCCTTACATGACTGCCGAGGCACTCCAGCTTCTTGAGGCTGGTGCCGCCGACGCTGCTAAGTAAGTATAATATAATAAGGTGTAAAAACAATGGCACGCTGTTCGTCCTGACAGAACAGCGTGCCATTTTCATTTTCCGGCAGTTTGTCTAATCCGCTCGTCTTCTTTTAGATGCTGGGCCAGCAGAGCTTCATCTACATAGTAGAGCTTGACCGTGAGCGGGTGCGGATAGTTGTAGAAGAAGGTATCGGTTGTGTAGTACCACTCGATGCTACTCACCTTGTCGCTTTCCATGAGTACCTTCTGGAAGTGGGCCACCCTTGTGCTCGGGGGTAGGGTGATGGCGGTCTTTCCCGACGTCATCCGGCATACCGCCACCAGATTCCACTTCATGCGCACCACCTTGGTCACCTCTCTTTTCATCTTTGTGCTTATGGTGATGTGGCGCCCGAACTCCTTGTTGATTTTTTCCATCACCGCCTTGAATACAGGCCCGTGCGAGCTTGTGTCCTTCAGTTGTTCATGCCATATATGCAGATGTATCATCTCGTGCAGCATGATGTCTTCTGCCTTTCGTTCGTCGATGTCATACTTCACGTTGAGCTTCATCTTGTACATAGCCACGTAGCCCTGCTTGTCGCGCTTGAGCGTACGGTGCATCTGACCCATATACGAGTTTACGTTGACCAGCCAGAAAGCCGGGCGAGGCAGGCGGTCGTTGAAGATTGTCTTATTGAAATGAGCAAAGCGCTCTCTTGCAAATTCCAGCGTATATCTCATGTCTCTGTTATTCTTGGACCGAGTTCCCTCAGTTCCGATTACGTAGATGCAAAAATACTCATCTTTTCCCTTACCGCCAAGCATAGCTTTGTTCTTTTGCGTTATTTTTTTGTTCTTCCCGCGGTCCGGAGTAAAAGAAAAGTGGTAATTTTGCTCTCGATTATGGAGCGCAAGATTATACACATCGACATGGACGCCTTCTTTGCCTCGGTAGAGCAGCGCGACGATGCCTCACTCCGTGGCAAGCCCATTGCCGTGGGCTTCGACGGCGAGCGCGGCGTGGTGAGTACTGCCAGCTACGAGGCACGCCGCTATGGCGTTCACTCTGCCCAGTCGATGGTTGTCGCCCACCGCCTTTGTCCCGAGCTCATCGTGGTGCCATGCCGGCACGACTACTATGCCCAGGTGTCGGCACAGATACATGCCATCTTTGCCGACTATACCGACCTCATCGAGCCCATATCGCTCGACGAGGCATTTCTCGATGTCACCCACAACAAGCGCCACATGGATATGGCGGTCGAGATAGCCCGCGAAATCAAGCAGCGCATTGCCGACGAGCTCCATCTCACTGCCTCGGCAGGCGTGTCCTACAACAAGTTTCTCGCCAAGATAGCCAGCGACTTCCGCAAGCCCGACGGACTCTGCGTCATCCATCCCACGCGTGCCCTCGACTTCATCGCCTCGCTGCGGGTCGAGCAGTTCTGGGGCGTGGGGCCCAAGACCGCCGAGCGCATGCACCGCATAGGCGTCTTTACTGGCGAGCAGCTGCGCGAGGTGTCGCGCCATCATCTCTGCGAGGTCTTTGGCAAGATGGGCAACATCTATTACGACTTTGCCCGTGGCATCGACCTCCGCCCGGTTGTGGCTGACTATGTGCGCAAGTCGGTTGGCTGCGAGCAGACCTATCTGCGCGACATCAGCCAGCGCTCTGTAGTCATCATCGAGCTCTACCACCTTGTCGTCGAGCTTGTAGCCCGCCTTGCCGACGCCCGCTTCGAGGGCCGCACGCTTACCCTCAAGGTCAAGTATGCCGACTTTACCCAAATCAGCAAGCGCATTACCACCAACCATACACTGTCTACCAAAGCCTCCATATTGCCGCTGGCCAAGCGGTTGCTGGCACAGGTAAGCTACTCGTCGTCGCGGCCCATACGCCTGCTGGGGCTGTCGGTCTCCAATCCGCTCGCCGACGATGGTTTGCGCCAGAGCCAATGGGTCGAAGGCGACCTCCCGTTTGAGGAATGGTGACCCTACGCGCCAGTGGCTGACGATGGCACCCCTTTTACCTTGTTTCCACCCATGCCCGATGTTGACAGCAAGCCGGCGGATGACATATTCCGTTCACGCATCAGAGCCGACTTGTCCGCTGCCGCTTAATCTTATGTTGCAAACCGTGAAATGGAGAAATCAAGGCGTGAAAACATTAATTCGCGCTTCGCAATAGTCATTTCATGCTTTGAAACTCCTCTCGACATCATCTCTGCGGTTTTCGGTCGGTGCGGGCAGATGTTGGGGGTGCTGGCGATGATGGCGCGCACCATCGCCAGGTTCTATGAGCCGACTCCTGAAAGCCCGGCATCCAAGACCGCGCCCGCGACTCCTATCCCGCCCAGCTGGAGCGCATGCTCGGTCCTGGCTATGTCCGTCGGGACCTATATATTAATGTATCGCGCGTGGGTAACTCTCTCGTCGTGCGCTTTGACTATGCCGACGGACTCTCCACGGCCGACGGCAAGGCCCCGTCGACATTTGAGATAGCCGAGGAAGAAGGCCTGTATCATCCTGCCAAAGCCGTCATTGCCGGATGCACTGTCGTTCTGACGTCGCCGGAGGTGAAGAATCCCCGCCTCGTACGCTATGGCTGGCAGCCATTCACACGTGCCAATCTCGTCAACGGCGCCTCGTTGCCCGCTTCTACCTTCAGAGGCGAAGTGGGCGCGCACGACTGACGGGCGAGGGAAAACAGAAATATCTTGTTTATGCTCAATTCTTTTCTGCCGATATATGAAAAAATATCTCAGAATTGTTGTAATTTTGCAGCGTAAATAGATATTAGTTCAGGTTAATATGAAAAAATTGTCATTTCTTGTTGTCCTCGTCATGATATCGCTTTCGGCGCTGGCACAGACCACGGTCAAGCTGCCCGCCCCAGACAAGCAGGTGGCGATGACGCTCTACGAGGCTTTGCAGACGCGCCACTCGGTGCGCAGTTATCAGAATAAGGATGTAGACAATGCCACGCTGGCTCAGGTGTTATGGGCGGCGTGTGGCTACAGTCGCGAGGCGGAGAAGAAGATAACCGCCGCTTCGGCGCTCAACCGTCAGGACATTGAAGTATACGTGATTAAGGCTGCTGGCGCTTACCGCTACGATGTCGAAAGTAATGCTCTGGTACAGCTCTCGGGCAAGGACCTGCGCCGCGAGGTGGCTGCCGGGCAGCAGTCGGTTGCTTCGGCTCCCGTCATGCTTGTGCTCGCCAGCAACCAAGGCAAGTTCGGCTCCTTGGGCGACGCTCAGGCAGCCCAGCGTCTGGGCACGCTGGATGCAGGATATGTGTCGCAGAACATCTATCTGGCATGTACGGCGCTGAAGTTGGGCACCGTGGCACGCGCCACCATGAATGTAGAGGTGCTCAAGAAGGAACTCGGACTCGGTGCCGACCATCTCTTGCTGCTCAATCATCCGATAGGGTGGGAGGAAAGCAAATAAAAACTAAACGATAAAACCAATAAAGATGAAAAAGACCAAAATAGTATGCTCGATAAGTGACCGCAGGTGTGAGGTAGACTTCCTGCGCAAGTTGTTTTTTGCCGGTATGAACGTGGTGCGTATGAATACCGCCCACGCCACGCCCGACGGAATACGTACCATCATCCGCAACACGCGTGAAGTGTCGCCCCACCTGGCTCTGCTCATTGATACCAAGGGCCCCGAGGTGCGTACCACCAATGTGGAGCAACCCATAACTTACAAGAAGGGTGACGTGGTAAAGATATTCGGTCGCCCCGAGATGGACACCACCCACGACATCGTCAACGTGTCGTATACCGATTTCACCAAGTGTGTGGGCAAGGGTGCACATATCCTCTTCGACGACGGACTGTTGGATATGCTCGTCATGGAGCAAGTGGGGCCGATGCTCGTGGCCCAGGTGCAGAACGACGGTGTGCTGGGCGCTCACAAGAGTGTGAATGTGCCTGGTGTACACATCGATCTGCCCGCGCTCACGGAAAAGGACAAGAAGAACATCAACCTCGCCATCGACGAGGATATAGACTTCATCGCCCACTCGTTTGTGCGTAGTGCCGACGACGTGATGGCGGTGCAGAAGATGCTTGACGAGCGTGGCAGCGACATCAAGATTATCTCCAAGATAGAGAACCAGGAGGGCGTGGACAATATCGATGAAATCATCGACGCATCGTATGGTATCATGATTGCCCGCGGCGACTTGGGAATCGAAGTGCCTCTCGAGCAGATACCCGGTATACAGCGTACAATCATGCACAAGTGTGAGCAGAAGAAGAAACCCGTGATTGTGGCTACACAGATGTTGCACACCATGATTGACAACCCGCGCCCCACGCGCGCCGAGGTGACCGACATAGCCAATGCCATCTACTCGCGCACGGATGCGCTGATGCTCAGTGGTGAGACGGCGTCGGGCAAGTATCCTCTGGAGGCTGTACAGACCATGGCTGCCATCGCCGAACAGGCTGAGCAGGACCGCATGAACAGTGACGACTTTGACATCCCATTGAGTTCGACCTGCTCGCAGCGTGAATTCCTGGCCCATACAGCCATCGAATCGACCCGCAAGTTGGGCGTTGCCGGTATCATCGCCGCCAGCGAGAGCGGACAGACTGCGCGCGACATTGCCGCCTTCCGCGGTCCTACTCCCGTGCTCGCCATCTGCTACAACAACGAAAAGACCATGCGCTGGCTCAACCTCAGTTATGGCGTAATACCCATTTATCAGAAGAAACACTTGAGCTCGCTCTTCCTGTTTGTGGCTGCGCTGCGTATGCTGTTGCAGAAAGGCTATATCAAAAAAGATGACAAGATAGCTTACCTCGGTGGTAGTATCGGCGGACGTGGCGGCGCCACCTTCCTGGAGATAAACCGCGTAAGCCAGGTATTCGACAAGTCTTACGAATTCCACTTGCCTGACTGATAAGTGTAGAAGAAAACGATGGAATATAAAAACGAGGGGGATATTGACAGTCATGTCGATATCCCCCTCGTCTTCAGTTATTTCTTGTGTCGTCGGAATCTTGGTATCAAGGACTTGCCGCTGAACTTGCGGTACAGTTTCCATCCCAGGAGCGCTGCGTCAAACATTCCGATGCCCGTGCTCATGAGCCGTTGCAATCGCTTTGACGGTGTCTCATATCTCGGCGCTTCCTCCTTGGCAAAGAGCGTCTGCCAGAGGTCGGCTATCTTGTCTTCGCTGGCGTCAATCTCCTTGGCAAGAGCCTCGCGACGGGCCTGAATGTCTTCAAGCGAATTGTAAGTGTTCTCGTTGTTGACCATAGCTTATTTCTCCATTAATATACTTGCCAATAATCTGACCAGCGGGCGCTCTATCCACCTCTTGCGGTTGGCCACGCACAGCAACAGTATGATGAAATAGGTTGCAGCCACGGTGCCAAAGGCAAGCGCGTGACCCATAAGTGGGGCAAGCGCATAGGCCACGGCGAAGGAGAAGTAGATAAGGGTGAGCATGAGGAGTATGGCTATAATCACGCTGATGGTGGCAATCGTAAGGATACGCACCACCTTGTCAACGAGATTGAGCTTGATGTACTCTCCACGCAGCCCGATGTACTGCTTGATGGCTTCAACCAGCTGACCTATGGTCTCGATGTTTTTGTCGTTGGAGAACATCTGCAGAGGTCATTAATCCAATGCGTCTTCGGCAGCATCCTTGATGTCATCAACAAGGTCAGCAACCTGCTTGCGACTCAATTTGATGTCATGCTTGTTGCAGAAGTCGTCAACTGCGTCAGATATCTTCTTACGTGTGTCCTCACCTTTCTCAGGAGCCATGATGAGACCCAGTGCTGCTCCAGCAAGGGCGCCTCCGAGGAATGCTCCAATGTAACCTAATGCTTTCATATCGTTACTCTTTATAAGTTAATAATTCTCTTTGTCGGCAAATTGTCTGCCGATATCTGTCGCAAATGTAAGAAAAGAAAATAGATTGACCATAAAAAGTTAGTCATTTTTTGTTAAAACGCTTGGAATTCTCATATTTAACAAACTTTATGCACGAATGCACCCTCCCTTTGCGATATATTTTGTAATTTCGCAAACAAAAGTGAACATAAATAATCAAACAATATCTTAACAGACAATGAAGAAAAGTATAGTAATGTGCGCAGGCGTTTGTGCCGCTCTCGTGCTGGCCAGCTGCGGTTCAAGTAAGGATAGTGCTTTCAAGAAAGCATACGACAAGGCTAAGGCCCAGGAGCAGGTGGCTACCCAGCCAGAGACTCCCGCTCCAGTAGTGGCTCCCATCGTGGAGAAACCTGCCACCCAGTCTACCGTAATCGACAATGTGGACAACGCCAACGTTCGCACAGAGGATGTAACCCTCGTAAGCGGCGCCGGTTTGCAGAACTTCAGCGTAGTTGTAGGTTCGTTCTCTCTCAAGGCCAATGCCGAGGGTCTGCAGAGCACTCTGAAGGCTGCTGGATATGATGCACAGATTGTGCTCAACTCTGCCCGTGGCATGTATCGCGTGGTTGCCAGCACTCATGCAGACAAGGCTGCTGCCGTACAGAGCCGCAATCAGTTCCGCGCAGGCAACTATCCTGACGCTTGGTTACTTTTCAAGAAGTAAAGGTTAATGCGTGTTCTTTCTATAGACTATGGTAAGAAGCGCACAGGAATAGCAGTGACCGACCCCTTGCAGATAATTGCAAACGGGTTGGCCACTGTTTCTACATCCCAGCTTTTCGATTTTCTGAACGACTACATTGCTCGCGAGCAGGTGGAGCGTATCGTGATAGGCAAGCCCGTCCAACCCAATGGAGAGCCCAGTGAGAATCTTGCGAGGGTAGATCAGTTTGTCAATCGTTGGCGCAAGGCTCACCCGGAATTGCCCATCGAGTATTATGATGAGCGTTTCACTTCCGTCTTGGCCCATCGCGCCTTGATAGATAGTGGTGTAGGTAAGAAAACGCGTAGAGAAAACAAGGGACTGGTTGACGAAATCAGCGCAACCATCATTCTTCAGGACTGGATGGGTTCTAAGAAGTTTTGATACATACCAACATACAGTTTATGATATTACCTATTTATATATATGGCCAGCCTGTACTGAGAAAGGTGGCCGAGGATATCACCCCCGATTACCCCAATCTGTCGGAAATCATCGCCAATATGTATGAGACCCTCGATGCTGCAGAGGGCATTGGTCTCGCGGCTCCTCAGATAGGCATGGCTATCCGTCTGGTGGTCATCGACCTCGATGTGCTCAAAGAAGATTTGCCCGAGTATGCCGGCTTCCGTCATGTGTTCATCAATCCGCATATTGTGGAAATCGACGAAGACTCCAAGAAGGAAACCATGGAAGAAGGATGCCTCAGTATTCCGGGTATCCATGAGTCTGTGGCTCGCCACACACGCATTCATGTCACCTACCTTGACGAGAATATGGCTGAGCATGACGAATGGGTCGAGGGATATCTTGCCCGCGTGATGCAGCATGAGTTTGACCATCTGGAGGGTACCATGTTTGTAGACCGCCTTACTCCCCTGCGCAAGCAGTTGATACGCAGTAAGCTCAAACAGCTTACTCAGGGAAAATATCGTTGCAGTTACCGCACGAAACCGGTAAGACGATAACTTGTAAAGGTTGTCCATGGCTGTTCCGCATGGGCGACTGAATGAATGGGAACAACAAACAGCTATAGGATAATGAAGAGTATAATATCACAGGATAACCCGAAGCGAACAGTCTCTAACGCCAGTATGCGCATGAAGGCGTGGATTACATCTGCGATAGTGCTCTTCATTGTCTTTTTTGTTCCGGGCAAGGCCATTGCCCAGTATAATACCAACAGGCTTATGCTTAGTGGAGAGATAGCTCTGCACTATGAGGACTACGTGCTCTCCATACAGTATTTCAATCAGGTTATCGTACTCAAACCTTACCTCTATCGCCCCTGGCAGTATCGTGGTATCGCCAAGTTCTACCTTGAGGACTATAGCGGTGCTGAGTATGACGTGACCCAAGCCCTCAAACTCAATCCCTACATTGACGGACTGTACGATTTGCGTGCCATTGCCTACGTGCGTCAGGATAAATACAAGGAAGCCATTGACGATTACACCCATGCTATCCGCCTCAATCCCGACCAGCGTAACTATTGGTTCAACCGAGCCCTCTGCCAGATGAATCTCAAGGAGTATGCCAAGGCCCATAATGACCTTGACACCATCATAAGCAAGTGGTCGGGCTTCGCCAATGCTTATTCGCTCAATGCGGAGATATGTCTGCAAGAGAAGGACACTGTGACGGCCGCCAAGTGGCTGGACAAGAGTCTGGAGATAGACCCCTATGACGGCAACGCATGGACCACGCGAGCGTTTATATCCCTTGCCCGCAAGGAGTGGAAGGACGCTGACAAGTTCTTGAGCAAGGCCATCCACCTCAAGCCCAAGGTTGTGTCCAACTATGTCAACCGTGCCTTGGCGCGATACAATTACAACAACCTGAGAGGTGCTATGGAAGATTATGACCGTGCTATAGACTTTGATCCCAATAACTTCCTGGCACATTATAACCGTGGACAGCTGCGTATGCAGTTGGGTGACGACAACCGGGCTATTGCCGACTTCGATTATGTCATCCATATGGAGCCCGAGAATTATCTTGCCATCTTCAATCGTGCCCTTCTGCATGACCGCACGGGAGACCTGAAATCTGCCATCCGTGACTACAGCACCGTAATCAGTCAGTTCCCCAATTTCTGGACTGGCCTGTCTTATCGTGCAAAGGCTTACCGCCGTCTGGGCATGACCGCCAAGGCCGAAATGGATGAATTCCGTATTCTGAAGGCTCAGATGGACAAGCATCTGGGCATCCAGCCACGCTGGAGCAAGAACAAGAGACGCGAGATGCGTAAGCGTAGTGAGATAGACCCTGAGAAGTACAATCGTATGGTGGTGGCCGACGAGAACGTGGCCAACCAGGAGTACAAGAGTGCGTTCAGAGGAAAGGTGCAGAACCGCTCGGTAGAGGTGGAGTTCATGCCTATGTACACCCTCTCGTTCTTCAAGTATAATAATGGCGTCACCTCTTATCAGGCGTTCGACCGCGATGTAGAGAAGTTCAATGCCCTTCAGACCAAGAGCAAGATTGACTATAAACTCTACGTGACCTGCAATCCTCCTCAGCTCACCGAAGGTCAGTCGCAGGCATTCTTCCAACTTGCAGACTCACTTTCGTCATTCATAGAGAAGGCTCCCCACGTTACAGATGTCAAGCGTCAACTGATGATGCGTGCTGTGGTGTATGGCGTCGTACAGGATTTTGATGCCGCCATCAACGACCTGACCGTCCTTGTCCATACCGATTCTCTCTCGACGATGGCCTACTGGCAGCGAGCCGTTTGCCAGCATCTTGTCAATGAGTTTGACCGCACCCATGGTGTCCAGACCTCCGACGCCCCCGCTCGTGTGATGCGAGTGCGTACCGACCTTGACCGCGCCATCGCCCTCGCGCCTCAGAATGCCTACCTATATTATAATAGAGGTAATCTGCACGCCTCCAATGGTGAATATTCCAACGCCATCGATGACTACACGCGCGCTCTTCAGATAGATGCTTATCTTGCCGAGGCTTATTACAATCGTGGCTTGGCCTATGTCAAGAATGGTAAGAAGGCCGACGGTATTCGCGACCTGAGCCGTGCTGGCGAACTGGGCATCTATGATGCTTATAGCGTAATCAAGCAGATTAGCAATGACAAATAAACTCTTCCCAATGGTGTCGATTGGGTGAAAAAGTACTTGAGAGAGGTGATTTTTATGCTTTTTGTAAAAATTACCTCTCTTTTCTTATCTTATGTCGTAACAAAGTAGTACTTTTGCAACGATTAAAATAAAACTAATTTGTATTATGGTTAAAATCACATTTCCTGATGGCTCCGTGCGTGAATACGAGAGCGGAGTTACAGGGTTACAAATCGCCGAGAGCATTTCACCGGCTCTCGCTCGCAACGTTGTATCTTGCGGTATCAATGGTGAAACTGTAGAGTTAAACCGTCCCATCACTGCCGATTCTACCATCGCGCTTTACAAGTTTGAGGACGAAGAGGGTAAGCACACCTTCTGGCACACCTCTGCCCACTTGCTCGCCGAGGCGCTACAAGAGCTCTATCCCGGCATCCAGTTCGGCTTCGGCCCTGCCGTAGAGAATGGCTTCTTCTATGACGTTATGCCCGCTGAGGGTCAGGTGATTTCAGAGAACGACTTCCCCAAGATTGAGGAAAAGATGCGCGAGCTGGCCAAGAAGAACGAGGCCGTTGTGCGCCGTGAAGTGTCTAAGGCCGAAGCGCTCAAGGAGTTCAAGGCCGATGGTCAGAACTACAAGTGCGAGCACATTGAGCAGGACCTCGAGGATGGTACCATCACCACTTATACCCAGGGCAACTTTACCGACCTTTGCCGTGGTCCGCACCTTCTCTCTACAGGTGAAATCAAGGCAGTCAAGATTACCAGTGTGGCTGGTGCTTTCTGGCGTGGTGACGCCAAGCGCGAGCAGATGACACGTATCTATGGCATATCATTCCCCAAGAAGAAGATGCTTGATGAGTATCTCGTTATGCTTGAAGAGGCCAAGAAGCGCGACCACCGCAAGATTGGTAAGGAGATGGAGCTCTTCTTCTTCTCCGACCGTGTGGGCAAGGGACTTCCCATGTGGCTCCCCAAGGGTACCGACCTGCGTCTGCGCTTGCAGGATATGCTCCGCAAGATACAGAAACGCTTCGGCTATCAGGAGGTTATCACTCCCCACATTGGTTCCAAGAATCTTTATGTGACCTCTGGACACTACGCTCATTATGGTAAGGACAGCTTCCAGCCTATCCACACTCCCGAGGAGGATGAAGAGTACATGCTCAAGCCTATGAACTGTCCTCATCACTGTGAGGTTTTTGCCAGCAAACCACGCTCTTACAAGGACTTGCCACTGCGTATAGCTGAGTTCGGTACCGTTTATCGTTATGAGAAGAGCGGTGAGTTGCATGGACTTACCCGTGTACGCTCGTTTACTCAGGACGATGCCCATATCTTCTGCCGTCCCGACCAGGTCAAAGGCGAGTTCCTGCGCGTGATGGATATCATCCAGGCCGTGTTCGAAATTTTCCAGTTTGATAACTTCGAGGCCCAGATTAGTCTCCGTGACCCTAACGACAAGGAGAAGTACATTGGCTCTGACGAAGTTTGGGAAGAGAGTGAAACCGCTATCAAGGAGGCTTGCGCCGAGAAGGGCCTTGATGCCAAGATTGAGTATGGCGAGGCTGCGTTCTATGGTCCTAAGCTCGACTTCATGGTCAAGGATGCCATCGGCCGCCGTTGGCAGCTGGGCACTATCCAGGTCGACTATAACCTGCCCGCCCGCTTCAAGCTCGAATACACAGCCGAGGACAACACCAAGAAGGTGCCCGTGATGGTTCACCGCGCTCCTTTCGGTTCGCTCGAGCGCTTTACCGCTGTGCTCATTGAGCATACAGCAGGTCACTTCCCACTCTGGCTTACTCCTGACCAGGTGGCTATCCTGCCCATCTCAGAGAAGTACAATGACTATGCACGCAAGGTGAGCAAGTATTTTGCCAGCCAGGGTGTGCGCGCCGTCATCGACGACCGCAACGAGAAGATTGGCCGTAAGATTCGCGACACCGAGTTGAAGCGTACTCCTTATATGGTCATCGTTGGCGAGAAAGAGATGGAGGAAGGTCTTGTAAGTATGCGTAAGCAGGGTGGTGGCGAGCAGGCTACCATGTCTATGGAAGACTTTGCCAAGCGCATCAATGACGAGGTGGCAGTCCAGTTGAAGGCTACCGAAATCGAGCCTCAAGACTAAGACTTAGAAGTCAATTTTAGCATAGAGCAGCATTGCGGTGTCTATCCGCGGTGCTGCTTTTTTTGAAGAATTGATGCGTCTGGGACGAAAAGGCATTACCTCCGTGCGCCTTTTGGGGTCAATTATAGCACCTTTGGATAAAAAAGATGAAAATTTAATTTGATATTTAACGATTATTTTGTACCTTTGCAGCCGCTAATTATAAGATAGTTGAATGAAAAATGACAAAATGAAGAATCAGTACCGCGTGAACGAACAGATTCATGTCCGGGAAGTTCGTGTGGTAAGTGAGGATGGTTCCGAGGTGATGCCTACTCGTAAAGCGATGGATTTGGCTCGTCAGCAAGGCGTCGATCTCGTCGAAATATCACCCAATGCCCAGCCTCCTGTTTGTCGTCTCATCGACTACTCTAAGTTCCTCTATCAGCAGAAGAAGCGTCAGAAGGAAATGAAGCAGAAGCAGGTGAAGGTCGAGGTTAAGGAAATACGCTTCGGACCCCAGACCGATGAGCACGACTATCAGTTCAAGCTCAAGCATGCCCAGGAGTTCCTGCTCGAAGGCAACAAGGTGCGCGCTTATGTATTCTTCCGTGGACGCTCAATCCTCTTCAAGGAGCAGGGAGAAGTTCTTCTCCTCCGTTTTGCCAACGACCTGGAAGAGTATGGCAAGGTAGAGTCGATGCCCGCACTTGAGGGAAAGAAGATGTTCCTCTATTTGGCACCCAAGAAGGCCGGTGTGGCAAAGAAGAGCCAGCAGAAGCGCGACCGCGAGGCAGAGGAAGCCAAGGGCAGTGCCAGTGGAGTGGCCGAAGTAGAGGAAGCACCCAAGGACGGTGGCCTTTTCGGCAACGCCAAGAATGGTGCCGAGGCTCTGCAGAAGCTACAGCGCGATTAAGACAAGAACATAGTGTGCGTAACGTCTTGGTATATACGTTACCACCTATATTATAAATAATAACAATTAAACAATTAACAAAAATGCCAAAAGTTAAGACAAATTCCGGCGCAAAGAAGAGATTCACATTCACCGGTACTGGTAAGATTAAGAGACATCACGCTTACCACAGTCACATTCTGACTAAGAAGACAAAGAAACAGAAGAGAAATCTTGTTCACCAGACTCTGGTTGACAACTCCAACCTGAAACAGGTACGCGATCTGCTCTGTCTCCGTTAACCGTTAACTTTTTAGTCGAACTTTAAAAGAAAGAAATTATGCCAAGATCAGTAAATCACGTTGCATCTAAAGCAAAGAGAACAAGAATTCTGAAGCTCACCAAGGGTTACTTCGGCGCCAGAAAGAACGTATGGACCGTTGCTAAGAACACTTGGGAGAAGGGACTTACCTACGCATACCGCGATCGCCGTAACAAGAAGCGCACTTTCCGTGCTCTCTGGATTCAGCGTATCAATGCAGCTGCACGCTTGCAGGATATGAGCTACAGCCAGTTGATGGGAGCTCTCCACAAGGCAGGTATCGAGATTAACCGCAAGGTCCTCGCTGACCTCGCAGTCAACAACCCTGAGGCTTTCAAGGCTATCGTTGACAAGGTAAAGTAAATTGAGAATAGGTAAAAGAGCCTCGCTCTTCTACTCATAAGCTATAAAGCGCAAGACTGTAATGGTCTTGCGCTTTTTCTTTATCCCCATAACTGGCGGGACCAATGCCATCTTGATGCGATAGAAAGACGCAATGCAGTTTGGCTTGTCAAAGAGTTTGGCCATTGTGAAAATGTTGGTTTCATGGTTTGAATTTGTGAAATCAAGGTGTGAATTCTCGGTTTCATGGTTTGATTTTGTTATTTCATAATTTGGTTTTATTATTTCGTGGTTTGGTTTTATTTTTAGGTTGGTCTCTGGCGGTTTTGGCCTTTTCCCTTTTCCCGATTATGCCTCTTGCTTATTTCGGTCGGCCATTAGGTTTTGCTGGGGCGATAGTGGAGTGGTGCGTTAGGGCAATGTGAGGGGGGATGGACGGGATGAGATGCGTTAAGGGCTGGATCCGTTTGTGCCGAATCCAGCCCTTGATTGTGCTATGGCAACTGACCCGTATTGTTGACTTTACCTTCAGGCTCGGTGCCTTGTTCCTCTGTTTGCGTGTCTGTATGGATGGGTGCGCTGTGGTCGCTGATGGCTATGTCGGCGGGCTGATGGGGAGTGACAGGAGTGACGGGCTGTGAGATGGAATAGACCTGCGGACACTTAGACATCGCGCATAGACAGCGAGATGCGGTGGCGCTGGTGGTCTATGCCTATCACCTTGACCGTGACGTGCTGCTGCAACTTTACCACCGTGCTCGGGTCGGAGACAAACTTGTTGGCCAGTTGGGAGATGTGGACGAGCCCATCCTGATGGATGCCAATGTCGACGAAGGCGCCAAACTGGGTGACGTTGGTCACTATTCCCGGAAGTATCATCCCTTCCTGCAAGTCGTCTATCGACTTGATCGAAGCATCAAACTCAAAGTTCTCCAATGCCATACGTGGGTCTCTTCCGGGCTTCTCGAGCTCTGCCAGAATGTCGTTCAGCGTGGGCAGTCCCACCGTGTCGCTCACATAGCGCTCAGGCTTTATCTGCTTCTGTATCTCCTTGTTCTTAATCAGTTCGGCAATGCTGCATTTGAGGTCCTTTGCCATCTGCTCCACGATGTGATAGCTCTCGGGATGCACCGCGCTATTGTCGAGCGGATTCTTGGCGCCGTTGATGCGTAGGAAACCGGCACATTGCTGATAGGCAACCGGTCCCAGGCGCGGTACCTTCTTCAATTGGCTGCGGCTTGTGAATGCTCCATGCTCGCTGCGATATGCTACGATATTCTGAGCGAGCGACATGCCCAAGCCACTCACATAGCTGAGCAGATAGGCACTTGCAGTATTGACATTGACGCCAACGTGGTTGACGCAACTCATCACTGTGTTGTCGAGAGCATGCTTGAGTTTGGTCTGGTCTACATCGTGCTGGTACTGACCCACGCCGATACTCTTCGGGTCTATCTTGACCAGCTCGGACAACGGGTCCATGAGCCTTCTGCCTATCGACACGGCGCCTCGCACTGTGACATCCTCGTCGGGGAACTCCTCGCGCGCTATCTTTGAAGCTGAATATATTGACGCCCCATCTTCGCTCACCACGTAGTAGGGGATGTCGCTGAGACTGCCGATTGAACGCAGCCATTCGGTAGTCTCCCTGCTTGCCGTGCCGTTGCCAATGGCGATGGCTTCAATCTTGTATTTGTCTGCCATGTGTTGCAATGCCGCGGCAGCCAGCGCACTCTTGCGCTGTGGCGGGTGCGGATAGATTATCTCGTGGTGCAACAGCGTGCCCAGCTCGTCGAGACATACGGTCTTGCATCCATTGGCAAACCCCGGGTCTATGGCCAGCACGCGCTTCTGCCCCAATGGCGCAGCGAGCAACAGCTGGCGCAGCCCTTCGGCAAACACGGCTATGGCCTCTTCGTCGGCCTTGTCCTTGCTGCTGTGGGCATATTCGGTCTCTATCGACGGCGCCAGAAGTCGCTTGAGGGCGTCGTCCACAGCCTCACCCATCAGTCGCTGACATTCTCCTTGGCCTCTGACGTAGTGACGCTTGAGTCTGTCGGCACACTGGGCGCGGTCTATGTCGATGCTCACACGCAGCACGCCCTTGTCTTCGCCCCTTCGTATGGCGAGAAGCCTGTGGGACGAACACCGACTGAGCGGCTCGCTGAAGTCGAAGTAGTCGCTGAACTTGGCAGCCTCATCTTGGTCTTTCTGCGCCTTGTTGACTTTGGATGTAATGGTGGCAAAGCGTCTGAACTCTCCACGCACCGTATTGCGCGTGCCCTCGTCCTCGCTTATGATTTCGGCTATGATGTCCTTGGCTCCAGCCAGTGCTTCCTCTACGCTGATGCCCTTGGACTTCCAGCGGGCGGCGATGCCCTCTATGTTGCGCTCGCGCTGCATCATGATGATGTTGGCCAGCGGCTCCAGTCCCTTCTCGCGGGCTATCTGTGCCCTTGTGCGCCGCTTGGGACGATAGGGCAGATATATGTCTTCCAGCAGGGTGGCGTCCCAGCAGTCGTCTATGCGCCGCTGCAGTTCAGGCGTCATTGCGCCAGCCTCGGTGATGGTGCGCCCGATGGTCTCCTTGCGCTTGGCGAGTTCCTTCAGTCGGCTATACAGTTCGTCGATTTGTCCAATCTGCACCTCGTTCATTCCGCCCGTCTTCTCCTTGCGATAGCGGCTTATGAATGGAATCGTGGCGCCCTCGTCAATGAGCGCGAGGGTATTAAGCACGTAAGGCTCTCCGATGTGGAGAGCCTTAGCGATGATATTTGAAAAATTGTTCATATTCAATTGTTTGTCTTTAAGGCCTGCCCCAATATGCTGGGTCCCATTCGGCCTCCACCTTGGCTTCGATGTCGTCGGGCAGGTTGCAGAAGAAGTCGATGCCAGTGCGCTTCTCGAGTTCGTCGATGGAGATATATTCGGTCTTGCTTCCTGTAGCGTGGGGGGACCAGATGCCCAATGCGCAGTAGACGCCATTCTTGACACTCAGGATGGCTATATAGAAGTATTTGGGCACAATCAGTCCGCTGGAGGTATGCGTCATGATGTTCTGGTCGTCTATGGTGGCAGCCTTGACTACATAGAGCGTGTCGCGCATTTTGTCTGTGTTCCACTTGTCACGCAGGCGCACCTCCAATGTGTTCCATACTCCACCATTGTGTCCCTGTATCTGTGGCTGCATATTGGAGAGATAGAACGTCTGGCTGTTCTGCTCGCGCGAACATAGTCTGTCTGACGACGGACAGAGGTGGCCGCGGCTGTAACCGCTTCCCTTATAGTCGCCGAGGGTAGATTGGTATCTGGAAGGTATGTTGGGGTCTTCGCGGAAATCCTCACTTCGCTTCACGATCTTCTTGCTGTTGTCCTTGTGCATCTGGTAGCAGGTCCAGCGGTTGGCTCGCTTGTTGCAATCCCATTCCAGAGAGTAGGTGATGCCGTAGGCTGCGGTGCTGTGAGTAATCACGAGGTTCATGTCGTCGCCCTTGATTTTGGGGAACTCCAATCGCCATACCTCCTTGTTGGCAGACTTGGACACATTGTTGCGGTTCTTGTTGTTAGGGTCTTCGGTGCCGGGCTTTTCTTCACCTCCACCACCTCCGCCAGTGCTTCCACCGCCGGTAGAGGTAATCTCCTGGAGCTTCACCTTCATCAGCTCCCATGTCGACGAACTGTTGCCGCATGAGTGGTAGAAGGCGATGGTAACATTGCTCTCGCCGAGGAAGCGCGAGGGAATGTCGCAGTTTACAGTGATGGTCTTGTTGAATGTCATCGGGTTTTCGATGTCATCCTTGAGCGTGGTCCACTCTGTCGTGGCGGCGTCGCCGGTAAAGCAGTCGGTGATGAGCACCTTGACGGTCGAACCGGCGTAGTTCATCTTGTAGCTGAACTCCAGGGAAGCCTCAGTAGTGTTGGTGAAATCAAACTCGGATGAATAGAGATATGTCTCCGAGGGTGTGGTCTTGTTATCCTTGAATCCTGAGGCTAATGCGCACTTGTACTGCGTGCTGTAGTCCCATGATATACCTTTGGGCGTGGAAACCTCGAATACGCCCAAAGAGTTGGAGAAGTCCTCATTGATAAAGAATTTCTGGAAAGCAGGGTAGCCGATGTCCTCATAGTTGGCGGGACGTGTAAAGACAATGCTGTCAATGTTGGCTTTATCATAGATGTGCTCGTCGTCTCCGGTAAATATACGTACCTTGCCGTAGGTGCCGAGATCAACACGGTCAATCTTGCTGCGGTCGTATAGGTGGTAATTGGCAAGATTCTTATTCTGTGAACTGTGTTTGCACACGGCCATTTTCTCCTGTGCGCCTGCGGTGATGGCAAACGCAATCGAGAGGATTAAGAATAATGTTTTCTTCATGTCTGTTTATGCTATAGTAATACTTTGCAAAATTAATGGTTTTATCGCGCGCAACCAAGCAAAAACCTATAATTTTCTATCTCACTGCATAAATGACTTGAAAACAGATGGAGAAAAGCGCAACATCAGCATTTCTACTATGCCGCGCATGGCCAGATAGGCTATCAGCGCCAGCCATAGAGCGTGGTTGTGGAGTGTGGGGGCGAGGGTAAAATAGAGCGTGAAGAACACTATTGCCGCCAGTGCAGTGGACCACAGCATGGGGCGCGTGGCGGTGAGCCCGATGAACAGTCCGTCGAGCAGAAAAGCGGTTACACCGGCGATGGGTATGGCCACAGCCCAGGGCAGATAGGGTAGGGCTGTGCTGATGACAGCGTGCTCGGAGGTAAGTAGGTGGAGCAATGGATTTCCGCCGAAGGCGAAGACGAGGGTGAACACAATGGCGACAATGATGCCCCAGAGAAACAGACGGCGTGTCAAAGTACTGAAAGCCTTGCGGTCGGCGGCTCCGCAGTATTTGCCGCCCAAGGCTTCGGCGGCATAGGCCAGCCCGTCGAGGAAGAAGGAGGTCAGGGTAAACAGGGTGAGCAGCAGGGTGTTGGCAGAGAGCATCAGGGTGCCTTGGCGGGAACCGAAGGAGGTGAAAAACAGGTTGACCATCACCAGAAAGAGCGTGCGCAGGAATATGTCGCGGTTCACTGCAAAGAAGCGGAGCATCCCGTGGTGCCACTTCATGCCTAGCTTGTCGCTGTCGCAGACTTCCACCTTGGCGAGGCTCCTCTTGAGCCACATCAGCGCCATGCCGAAGCCTGTCCATTGGGCTATCATCGTGCCCAAGGCCACTCCCTCGATACGGAGTCCGAATCCGAAGACCAAGATGATGGAAACGAGTAGGTTGGTGATGTTTTGCGCGATGGAGACATACATGGGGATGCGCGTGTTCTGCATGCCGATGAACCATCCGGTAAGGCTGTAGAGTCCCATCACGGCTGGGGCTCCCCATACGCATATAGAAAAGTAGGTGTCGACGGTCGCGCTCACCGTGTCGTCGGGCTGCATGATGAGGGTTGTGGCATGGAAGATTGCCCGCTGGCAGACTATCATTAGCGTGGCTATGATGAGTGCGGCGGTGATGGACTGGCGTAGCAGATGGCGTACCTGCCGGTGGTCGTTTGCGCCCAATGCCTGCGCAGTGAGCCCGCTGGTACCCATGCGTAGAAATCCGAATATCCAGTAGATGACGTTGAACATCATCGAACCTACTGCCACGGCTCCGATATAGACAGCGTTGCCCATGTGTCCCACGATGGCAAGGTCGGCCATGCCCAGCAGGGGTACGGTGATGTTGGTCACCACAGCCGGAATGGCAAGGCCGAATATCTGCTTGTCTATATCTCTCATCGCGGGTTAGAAATTCAACTTGACATCAATGCCCATGTGGAACGGGTTGGCTTGTTGGGCGAAGACAAGTGGTTTGCCGGTTGCACTGCTTTCCACGACGAAGGTGTTGGGGCGGGAATTGGTGATGTTGCGGCCCCACAGACTTACAATGACATTGCCGCACAATGCGTCGCAATGGGCGCCAAGTGTAGCGTCGAATGGCTGGCTCAGGGTGTTGGCCTCGTTCCAGTAGATGCTGCCTTGGGCGGCCATATTGGCACCGATAACCAGGGCATGTATACGTGGGTTGTGCGTGTCGATGCGGTAGTCAATCGTCGAACCCAATGTGTGGCAAGGGATGAAGGGCACGCGGTGATGGCGGTAGTCTATCTGGGTGGTGGTGTTGCCTGTGGTTGCGGCGTCGCGATAGTCTCTGAATGTCGATTGGGTAAAGGCGTAACTGGCTGTCCATGTGAGGTGATTGTCAAGATGACTTCCTCGCAGAGAAAGTTCTCCACCCAGACTGCGGCTACGGCCTGCGTTGACCATCATTCGGCCGAAACCGTAGTTTCCGGCCATCACCGACAACTGCAGGTTGTTCACGTTGGTGAGATAGACGGCCATATCCATCTGGATCTTATTCCCGGGCAGATTGATGTGGGCTCCCAGTTCGTAGTTCCATGTCGTTTCGGGGGCGTAGGCTATGGTTTTCTCGATATCCTTGTAGTCCTCTTCGGTATGGGGTATCTCGTAGTCGCCACGCTGGCTGGAGTTGTTGCTGAGTTCGGTCTGTAGAATGTCTGAAAACATCTGATAATTGTAGCCACCGGCACGATAACCTTTGCTGATGGCACCATAGAGGTTGGAACCGTTATCGCCAAACTTGTAGCTCAATCCTAATTTGGGCAGAAGTTGGTGGAAATCATTGTGGTAACTGTTGCTGAGTTTGGATAAGAGGTGGCTCGAAGCTGCGCTGCCCATCATCATGACGTTGCAGTTCATCTCCGCCCGCGTGTCATAGTCGAGTCTTACCTTGGAGTAATCATAGCGGAGTCCCAAAGTCAGTGTCAGACGGCGCGTGAGGTCGATGTTTGATTCGTGGAATACCCCTTGGTTGAATGTAGGGAGTCGGAACGTGCCTGGGATGACGCCCAAATCGGTGGTAACTGTTATTCCGCCGCGCAGTTCTATCATCTGCTCAGCCATCTGCTTGGCTCTGTCGGGAGCCATGCCAGTTGCCTCGAAGCGTGCCGCCATCGTCTGTACTATAGCTTTATACATGGCGGTTTGGATGGTGGTTCCCAGCATGTTATCCATATCTCCAAAGAACGCAACTGGCGCTTCGGTCTTGTTCCATTGGTATGAGGTAAACGTACCTGTCGTCCACCGCCACGCACGGTTGGTCTCCGGCTCCGTCAAGCCCATCTGCCCCTTGACAACCATCTCGTGCGTAATCGAGTTTTGGTGTTGGCGTTCTTCCATTTGCATGAAGTCGGCAGCCATATAGTCGATATCCATCAGCATGTAGTCCTTGAGATATTGGAAGCTGGTGGTAGAACTGAAGGTGGTGTTTTCCCAACGCTTGGAGATGACTACGCCGGTGTTGAGCATGTTACGGCGATAGTTGGACTGACGGTTGGCGACAGTGGGTTGAGTTTCGCCGTTCCAGAGTCCGTAGGGGAACGCGTTCTGGCGGACGTATTGATAGTCGAGGATATAGTCGACGCTGAAGCCGTTACCTTGCTGATAGATTAGGCGCAGTTTGCCGCCGGCTTCATTGCCTTTATCAGCTCTTTCACCAGTTGTGTTGTTGGTAAAGAAACCTTTCTGACCATTATAGAAACCGGCAAGCGACCAGGCTATGTGTTCGTTGGGCTTCGCATAGTGAGCCACCTCAGCATGACGAGTGAAGTGGGAGCCGACGCCCAGTTTGATTCTTGTGCCTTGATAGTTCATTGGACTGAGGCTATAGGTACGTATCAGTCCGCCCTCAGTGTTGATGCCGTAGAGCGTTCCTTGTGGACCACGCAAGACATCGGCGCGAGCCAACTCATAGTTGTGATAGTTGTACGTACTCTTACTCATCAGCGGCAGACCGTCGGCATAGACGCCCACAGCCGGACTGTTGATGCGTGATCCGATACCGCGAATATAGATAGAGCTGGTA
Source organism: Prevotella sp. P5-108 (assembly GCF_002251385.1). GTDB lineage: Bacteria > Bacteroidota > Bacteroidia > Bacteroidales > Bacteroidaceae > Prevotella. The sequence continues at coordinate 49,262 of NZ_NPJJ01000063.1, read as the reverse complement.
TAGCGCGAACCGTAGGAGGGCATCGTAAACGAGGGGACAAAGGCAGAGAGGTCACGTAAGTCGTTCATGGACATACGTTGCAGGTCGTGTGCATCGAACATCGAACTGCTCAATGGCTGCTGACGCAGATAGAATGCCTTTTTAGGTTGTGACACCACTACTACCTCGTCGATATTCACTACTTTTGATGTGTCGTTGGCTACCGGTGTGACGTAGCGCGATTCGCTTGCTGATGCAGCAACGGCCAGCATCAGCGAAATACATGTTGTTACAATTGTCTTGTTATAGTTCATCCTCTTGTATTGTTGTCTTGAACGGCTGCAAAGGTACTCATAATCCTCTGCAATCCCAATCCTCATTTATGAGGAATTGTGCCGCGATGGCGTCATACGTTGAAGGCGCCGCAGTGAGGACATTCGCCTTTTTTGCGTAGCAGTGCGCCACATTTCCCACAGACATAGGTCATGCGGCTATGGGTGCGGTATTGCCTGATGGCGTATATGAAATACAAGACGAGCAGAATATAACCTATAAAATATAAAGAGGTGATGCTGAAGACTATGTAGTCGATGGCGCAAACTGCAGCCAGTCCACTCAGATAGAGTATGGCTTCGCCCGTTGCCAACTGACCGCGCACGTCGTCCAGCACTGCGACACCTACAATCAGCATCGCCCAAACCAGAAGCAGAAATAGCGCCAGTATGGGTGGCACCGACAGCGGGTTGAGTGTCGGGTTGAAGTAGAAGTGCCGCCATACGTCTGGGGCAAATGTCTGGATGCTGGCATAGAGCGTCGCTGCCGACGCCACCAGTAGCGTGAGCAGAGTGGGATAGAAGGAATGGATGTCGCGGAAGTGGACGATGGGTACATCCATACGCTTCAGCTTCCTGATGAGATAAGCGGCAGAGATGACGCATATCACGATAAGGAAAATAAGGAGGTGGGTGTCAGAGAAAGTGGATATGAACTCGGATATGGGATCATCGGGCACGACAGAGCGGAGCAGCTTTCCTTCATGTACCCATCCGAAATGGCGCGAGGCAGTTGCCACCTGTATCCATACAGAGTCTGCCGGGTCCTGTGGCAGTGTGCGATAGTCTGCCACAACCAGATGTTCGCCGTGCCGGACTGTAAATGAGTCGGTGGGCATGTTGCTCAGTACCTCTTCCGGTTGCTGCGCAACGAGCGTAAGCGAGTTTGAGCGTACGATGAAATTATAGTTGACCGTATAATGGTGCAGTGTGTAGAACGACATGGTATCTGTCTGTACGCCAGTGATTTCCCCGGTTACATTCGCGTAACGGTGCGGGCGGTGGTAGCACGACGCCAGCATCGTTATCATCAGCAATAGCAGCGCTGTGTATTTACTCGTTTTCATCATCATTATCCTATTCTTTAGCATAGATATTCATCTGACACTCGTCACAGACAAACTTGAGTTCGAAACATCTTCCGTCGGCAAGGCGCAGGCTCAGAGGCTCTTTCCATTCGGGTTGGCGACCGCCGCGACGCACACAGTAGCCCAGCGCATAGCGCAGACAGTGACGGCACTGCATGATGAGCGGATGTGAGGTCGGCGAGAGCTCGTAGGCAGGAGCCAGCTCATGACGGTGATGCTGTTGGTAGAAGGCGCGGGCTTCGCGGTTGGCTATATTATATAAATAGGTGTGCTGGATGTATTCGCGCTGCCATCCGTTGGGCATCATGGCATCGTCGGCCACCATCTGCTGATTGTCCTGGTTTGAGGTCTGCTCCACAGGAGCCTCTTCGAGTTGTGCCACAACCATTCTTCGCAACTCTGCCAGCAGACTGGACGGGATGAAGAGCATCTCCGCGCCCTCGGCTATGCTCACATCGGCCAGCGTATAGGGCGTGTTGCCCAACTTAGATAGCTGTCTTACGATGTTGTCATGCTGGTTGGTCCGCGCCGGTTGATGTTCAAAGGTCACAGTGGCCCTTGCATGAAGCGCTTCGAGTGCAAAGCCGTCGTCCGTTGTCGATAGGGTCATGTGCAGAGGCAACTTGCGCTCTGCCACAGTTGATGCGAGCAGTTTGGAGAAAGCCACATCGTTGTTGCGGTATAGCGCTGCTCCAGGGCGGAGCGACTGCGGCATGCGCTGGGGGAAGAGACGGTTACCCTCGGCGCGGTTGACGCGGAAGCCCTCAAGCTCGTGATTGCTGTTGAAGAAGCAGAGCCCGTCGCCATTGGCAAACTCAGCCACGCCCGCCACGTTGAACGAGTTGCCGCGTATCTCCTTGACCTTGCCCACATACTCGCCCATGGCCTTGGGGGTGTCAAAACTGGCGATATCTGCCTGGCGGCCGTTGAGGAAGTAATGGGTATAACCTCTATTGAAAGTCTTGCGCAGATTGGGCTCGAAGTGATAGGTCACCTGACCCTTCGAGGCGCGGCAATAGTCGTTGGGACGCTTGCTTACCAGTCTGTCTATCTGCTGCGAGTATGCCGATACAACATTCTTCACATAGTCGGCGTCCTTGAGTCGGCCCTCTATCTTGAACGAACAGGCACCGGCGTCGGCCAGCTGTTCGATGGCATCTATCTGGCACATGTCTTTGAGCGACAGCAGATGGCGCTGGTGCTCTATCTCCCTGCCAGTGGCGTCGACGAGGTCAAACTTGAGTCGGCAGAACTGGGCACACTCGCCGCGGTTGGCGCTTCGGCCGAAGCAGTATTGCGAGGCGTAGCAGACGCCAGAGTAGCTCACGCACAGGGCACCATGGACAAAGACCTCGAGCTCCAGTTCGGGCGAAGCCTTGTGTATCTCGGCTATCTCGTCGAGCGACAACTCGCGAGCCAGCACTACTCTGGTGAAGCCCAGCGACTCCAGCCACAGAGCCTTCTCTGCCGTTCGCGTGTCGCATTGGGTCGAGGCGTGTATAGGCAGAGCCACCCGTCCCACCAGACCCATGTCTTGCAGCAGCAGGGCGTCCACTCCTGCCTCGCGCAGTTGCTCTGCGAGCGCCAGCGTGTCGTCCATCTCGCTGTCGTAGATGATGGTGTTGAGCGTGACATAGACCTTGGCGTCAAAGCGATGCGCATACTGGCACAGCTGGCCGATGTCGTCGACAGAGTTGCCGGCTGCAGCGCGGGCGCCGAAGCGTGCGGCACCGATATACACGGCATCGGCTCCGCAGTCGATGGCTGCGATGCCACATTCCAGGTTCTTGGCGGGAGCCAACAGTTCGAGTTTTCTCATACGTTTATGTTTTCATCTGCCTCTTGACGACAGACATAATGATTGATCCAGTTGTTGTAAAAGAGCGTAGCCGCTGCGCGCCAGTTGCAGTGGGGCTGGGCGCTGGGGTCGTCGTTGGGGTAGTAGTGCTGTGGCAGATTGACATCATCGCGCTTGCCCAGGTCGCGGCGGTACTCGTCGCCAAGTGTCCACACGGGATATTCGAAGTGGCCCAATACATAGAAGTCTCTATGCTGGCGCGAGGCGCAGATGCACAGACCGGCTTCGGCCGACTCGGCGAGGATGTCCACGCCCTCGGTATGCTCGATGTCCGGGCGCCTTATCTCGGTATGGCGGCTGTTGGGCATGCTGAAAGTGTCGTCGAAACCGCTGAATATGGGATGGTGCAGGTCGGCTGGCATTACCGTAAACACGCCGAACCTCTTGGCTGGCAAGAGATACTTGGGGATGCCGTAGAAATGGTAAAGCGCAGCCATTGCTCCCCAGCACAGATAGAGCGTGCTGCGCACGTGGCTGTGGGCCCAGTCCATGATGGCCGTGAGCTCGCGCCAATAGTCTACCTCTTCATAGGCGATGGTCTCTACCGGTGCGCCGGTGACTATCATGCCGTCGAAATGCTCATCTGCCAGTTCGTCGGCATACCGATAGAAGCGTTCCAGATGTTCTGCCGTTGTATTCTTTGAGGTATGCGAGCGCAGCTTCATGAAACTCAACTCTATCTTGTGTGAAGAGTAGGCCAGCACACGCGCCAGGTCGCACTCTGTTTCCTCCTTCTTGGGCATGAGGTTGAGGACCACGATGTGTAGGCGGTCCTCTCGGCGGGCGCAGTCGCGTCCATATCCTTCGATGCCGTCCACGTGTTCGTGGTTCAGGGTCTGGATGGCGGGAATACCTTCGGGTAAATATATGGGCATAACTGTTGTGGAATTACTACTTGTCAATAATGTGGGGCGTTTTACAGTTGCAAAAATAACAAAAACCGATGAAAAACAAGTAGGGCTGTCAAAGTATTTTCTGACAGCCCCCACTTTTATCTTGTCTTACGATGTGTTACCAGAGGTCCAGACGGTTGGCCTTGGGGATATAGAGCTTGTCGCCCTCCTTCACTCCGAAAGCCTCGTACCACGCATCTACATGGGGCAGAGCGCCGTTGACGCGCCATTTACCCAGTGAGTGCGGATCGCGCTTTACGCGGTTGCGTATTTCCTTCTCGGTGATGTTCTGGCCCCAAACTCCAGCGTAGGCGATGAAGAAGCGCTGGTCGGCGGTGAAGCCGTCCTTCTGCTTGAGTGGCTTCTCGGCAGTGGCGTTCTTGTAGGCAGTGAAAGCCAGTTGCAGACCACCGTGGTCGGCGAGGTTTTCGCCCAGCGTGAACTCACCATTGGCGTTGAGGTCGGGCAGTACCTTGATGTTGTTGAAGAAGTTGGCATACATATCGGCACGCTCCTTGAAACCCTCGGCATCCTTGGCGGTCCACCAGTCCTTGAGCATACCGTCGGCATCGTAGAGACGGCCCTTGTCGTCAAACCCGTGGGTCATCTCATGACCTATCACTACGCCGATGGCACCATAGTTGAATGCTTCGTCGGCCTTGGGGTCGAAGAAGGGGTACTGCAGGATGCCCGCAGGGAAGCATATCTCATTGGTGGTTGGGTTGTAATAGGCGTTGACGGTCTGTGGGTTCATAAACCACTCATCGCGGTCAACGGGTTTGCCGGCCTTCTCGGCGATATGCTTGTCGTGGGCGAAGGCGCGACATGCCATCACGTTGTCATAGTAGCTCTTTGATGGGTCTATTGTCAATGCGCTGAAGTCTGTCCACTTGTTGGGATAGCCTATCTTTACGTAGAACTTGTCCAGTTTGCGGTGTGCGTTGGCTTTGGTTTCGCTTCCCATCCACTTCTGGGCGTCGATGCGCTGACCCAAAGCTATCTGCAGGTTGGCCACCAGCTTCTCCATCATCTTCTTTGACGACTCGGGGAAGTAGCGCTGCGTGTAGATTTTGCCCAAAGCCTCGCCCATCTGTGCCTCGACTTGTGCGGTGGCGCGTTTCCATAATGGGTAGTCTTCCTTGCGGCCGCTCATGGTCTTGCCGAAGAAGTCGAAGTTGGCTTCTCTTATCTCGTCGCTGAGGTAGGATGCCGAGCTCATGATGATGTCCCACTCCATGAGCGCCTTGATTTCGTCGGCGGTCTGCAGAGCCACAATCTTGTCCAGGCCCTTCATAAACTCGGGCTGGCCCACGATGAGTGTCTGGATGTAGTCCTTGTTTACGCCCTCTGCCACGCACATTTGCTCGAGTGGGATGTTGGGATAGTGCTCGGCAAACGCCTTCATGGTCATCTTGTTGTAGTTGGCCTCGGGGTCGCGCAGCTCGGTCTCGCTCTTGGAGATAAGGGCTAGGATGGTCTCTTGGCGGAACACGGCGTCGCTCTTCTTCTGGGCCTGGGCGTCGTCAAAACCGTAGAGCCCGAACATGCGGGCGATGTGCTTGCGGAAAGCCTCGCGTATGGCCACCGTGGCAGCGTCGTTGTTGAGATAGTAGTCTTTCTGCTCCAGAGTGAGTCCGCTCTGAGAGATGTGCATGATGTTCATGCTCACATTCTTGGAGTCGGCGCCGAAGTATGAGGCATACTGTACGCCATAGCCCTGGGCGGCATACTTGAGCTGGAGCTCGCGCAGCTGGGCCACGGTAGAGGCGCTCTCTATCTCGTTGAGCAGAGCGGCAACGGGGGCTGTGCCCTCGGTATTGCGTCGCTCTACGTTGAGAGCCAGCTTGTAGAAGTCAGACAGCTTCTGCTCGATGGTGCCGGTGGCATATTTCTTCTTTTCCAGGTCGGAGAGGATAGTGTTGATGCGCTTGCTGTTGTTCTCCTGCAGCTGGTCGAAACTGCCGTAGCGGCTGTAGGCGGCAGGGAGAGGATTGTTCTTCTGCCATCCACCAGTGGCAAACTGATAAAAGTCATCGGCAGGCTTGACGGTTTTGTCAAGGTTTGACATTACCAGTCCCGACTTGTTCTGTCCCATGCCCATGATGGGCGCCGATATCATGAGGACTATCGGAATAATTGGTTTCAGTTTCATTGTATTGTTGTTTGGTTGTTGATTATTCGTTTTTGAGACTCTCGAGCTGTTCGGAGAGTTCCATCCACTGCTCGTTGGCCTGCTCGAGGGCCTGGTGGGTGGTGGTATACTCGGTCACGAGTTCCATGTCGGCTGCGTTCTCAGGCTGCATGAGCAGGGCGTCGAGTTCCTTGAGCCTCGTCTCCATCGTGGCAATCTTGCGTTCGCACTCTTCTACCGACTTCTGCGCCTTACGTATGCGCTTCTGCTGTTCCTTGTGCTCGGCATAGGAAATCTTCTGCTGGCTCTGGGGCTGTTCTACAGGCTTGGACGGTGCCACTACTGGCTGTGCAGCCAGTGCCTCGTGGATGCTGTCGGCATTGTGGGCACGCAGATAGTCGTAGATGCCACCGAGGTGCTCGCGCACATGGCCTTGGCCGAACTCATAGACCTTGGTGACCAGACCGTCGAGGAATTCACGGTCGTGGCTCACGATGATGGCTGTGCCGTCGAAGGCGCGGATGGCCTCTTTGAGCACATCCTTGGACTGCATGTCCAGGTGGTTGGTGGGCTCGTCGAGGATGAGCAGATTGACGGGCTCCATGAGCAGACGTATCATGGCGAGACGGCTGCGCTCGCCGCCGCTGAGCACCTTGACCTTCTTCTCAGAGGTCTCGCCGCCAAACATGAATGCACCCAAGAGGTCGTTGATCTTCAGGCGCATGTCGCCGGTGGCTACGCGGTCTATGGTGTCGTAGATGGTGATGTTTTCGTCGAGCAGCTGGGCCTGGTTCTGGGCAAAATAGCCTATCTGCACGTTGTGGCCTATCTTGAGGGTGCCGTCGAAGGGGATTTCGCCCATGATACACTTGACGAGTGTAGACTTGCCCTCGCCGTTCTTGCCCACAAAGGCCACCTTCTCGCCCCGCTTGATGGTGAGCGTCACGCCCGAGAAGACGTTGTGGTCACCGTAGGTCTTGGCTACCTCGTCGCAGATGACGGGATAGTCGCCGCTGCGCAGACATGGGGGGAACTTGAGGTGCATGGCAGAATTGTCGACCTCGTCAATCTCGATGGGAACTATCTTTTCCAACTGCTTGAGGCGGCTCTGCACCTGCACGGCTTTGGTCGCTTTGTAGCGGAAACGCTCTACAAAGTCCTTGATGTCGGCTATCTCTTTCTGCTGGTTCTCGTAGGCGCGCAGCTGCTGCTCACGGCGCTCGGCGCGCAGCACCACATACTGGTCGTATTTGACCTTGTAGTCTTCGATGTGGCCGCAGGTTATCTCGATGGTGCGGTTGGTGACATTGTTGATGAAGGCGCGGTCGTGGCTCACCAGCACCACGGCTTTGGCAGACTGGGCGAGAAACTGCTCAAGCCACTGTATGCTCTCGATGTCGAGGTGGTTGGTGGGCTCGTCGAGCAAGAGCACGTCGGGCTGTTGCAAGAGAATCTTGGCGAGCTCGATGCGCATGCGCCAGCCACCGGAGAACTCGCGCGTGGGGCGGTCGAAGTCGCTGCGTTGGAAGCCCAAACCGGTGAGGGTGCGCTCGAGGGTGGCTTCGTAGTTGTCGCCGCCGAGCATCATGTAGCGGTCGTGCTCGAGAGTGAACTTCTCGACCAACTGGGCATAGCTCTCGCTCTCATAGTCGGTGCGGTCGGCCATCTCCTGCTGCAGCCGCTCGATGCGCTCCTTCATGCGGGTGGTGTGGATGAAGGCTTTGCGGGCCTCTTCGATGACGGTGGTGTCGTCGGCGAGTTTCATCACCTGGGGCAGATAGCCTATGGTGGTGTCGTTGGGGATGGCTACGGTGCCCGAGGTGGGCTTCTGCTCTCCGCAGAGTATCTTGAGCATGGTCGATTTGCCGGCGCCGTTCTTGCCCACGAGCGCTATGCGGTCGCGGTCGTTGATGACGAAACTCACGTCATGGAAGAGCGGGCGGGCGCTGAACTCTACAGCGAGATTTTCTATAGAAATCATATTTCTGGTCTTCAATATGCTTGCACGGCTCTGTCTTGCTGGGGCGCAGACGGCAGACAGGGCGTGGCGGTATGTTTATATATTCGGTTTAACTATAGTTCGCGCAGCGGGCATGACGCGCAGACCCGTAGGCGCGACCTCTGTTAGTAAGGTGCAAAATTACGCTTTTTTTTTGTTAAAACCTAACTATCACCGCTTTTTCTCCCGACATCGGGGGAGATAAGGTTGTGGCTGTGGGGGATGGAGCTGGTGGAGGGGCTGTATGCTCGCCTATAGTGGAAATCTTCAGCGGTCGGCCTCTGGCATGTAGCATCAATAGCGCCGTCGCGGCAAAGTTTAACGCAATGGCTTTCAAGTAGTTTCCAAACTACGATTTACTTGTTTCAAACTGCGAATTACACTTTTCGCGATGCGAAACAAACAAATCGCACCACGATTTCTCCATTTCCAACCCTGCAAATACTTTGTCGATGGTCAGTGCAGAAATGGAGATGGACTCTCTTCGTGCGAGCGGATGTCTGGTGCGATTGTGCTGGGTCGCGGCAACAAAAAACGGGAAGAGTAGCCCCTTCCCGTTGATAGTTTTTGTAGATAATATTTATCCGATGAGTCCGGCCTTACCGATGAAGTAGAGCACGGTGTAGCCGAGAACCATGCTGATGATGCCCATGGTGATACCCGTCTTGAGCATATCGTTCTGCTTGACCAGTCCGGTAGAGAAGGCGATAGCGTTAGGAGGAGTAGAGATGGGGAGACACATGGCGCTGGATGCAGCAAGGGCAATACCGATGATGATGGTAGAGGTGCCGCCAATGGTGCCCAGCTTGTCGCCCATACCTGTACAAACGACAGCAAGGATTGGAACCAGAAGAGCTGCGGTGGCAGTGTTGCTGATAAAGTTGCTGAGGAAGTAGCAGATAAGTCCAGAGATGAGCAATATGGCGATGGGAGAGAACTCGCCGAAAGGTATACTCTCGATAGCGCGGTCGGCAAGTCCGGTGCCGTTCATGCCCAGTCCGAGGGCGAAACCACCGGCAACCATCCAGATAACGCTCCAGTCAATCTTCTGCAAGTCTTTGCCATTGATGACTCCTGTAAGTGCGAATACACCCATAGGAATGATGGCTACAGTGTTGGCGTCGACACCAGTGACACGGTCGAGCAGCCACATGAGGATGGTGACGATGAAGGTGATGCATACCACCCACATACGCCAGCCGTGAGAAACATGACCCTCAATCTTGAGTTCGATGGTCTTCTGAGTGAAGGGGAAGAACTTGAGGATAAGGCGCCAGCTGATGAACAGGATGATGATGACCAGCGGGAACATGAATGACATCCACTGTCCGAAGCTGATGTTAAGATGCAGCTGCTCATTGAGGGCCTGCAGGGCGATGGCATTGGGAGGTGTACCGATAGGAGTGGCCATACCACCGATATTGGCGGCGATTGGGATGCTCATCGTCAGCGCGATGCGTCCCTTTCCGTTGGCGGGAAGGGCGGCGAAGACAGGGGTAAGGAAGGTGAGCATCATGGCGGCGGTAGCTGTATTGGACACGAACATCGAGAAGACGCCTGTGATGAGTAGGAAGCCCAACAGCACGTTCTCGCTCTTGTTGCCGAAGGGACGGATAAGGTTCTTGGCAAGCAGCACGTCAAGACCCGACTTGGTGGCTGCGATGGCAAGGATGAAACCGCCGAGGAAGAGCATGATGACGGGGTTGGCGAAGGTGGCCATGATGTCCTTGGACTTGAGAAGCTCGCCAAAGGCTTCGCCCTCGCCCTTGAAGCAGGCGATGGAGTTGTCAGACAGAGTGAGACACATTACTGATATGATGGCCAGTGAGGTTGCCCAAGAGGGAATGGCCTCGAACAGCCATGAAAGAGTAGCGAAGACAAAGATGGCTATAACGCGCTGCTGGATAACGGTAAGGCCCTCAATGCCAAAGCAGGTGATTGGGAGGTTCCAGATGAGGGCGGTAACGGCAATGATGCCGAGCAGCTGCCATACCTTTTTCATCTCAATCTTGTTTGAAAGAACATTTTCTTCAGACATAATCTTTAAGTTTTTAGTTGTTATTATTAGTTATTATGATGTTTACGAATGTCAGGTTCAATTGGGTAGGTGTATTTCTGGTATATATATCCATGTGCGGCATCGGCGCAGGGCCGGTGACGCACATGGATGATATGGAGGTTTACTTGATGTTGGGCTCTTCAAGGTGCAGTCCCTTCTTCTTGTCAACAACCTTGAGGACAAGGCCGATGATGAGCGCGGCAACACCCAAGCCAGCCAGCATCACCAATGGGGCGGTGTAGTTGAGCTCGGTAGCATTGGTAACTCCCTTGTTGGTCATGGTGAGGACCTTGCCGATGAGCAGGGGGAACAGCCACAGGCCGATATTCTGTATCCAGAAGATGAGGGCGTAGGCAGAGCCGATGATTTTGGCGTCTACCAGCTTGGGCACGCTTGGCCACAGAGAGGCGGGGGCAAGAGAGAACGATGCGCCGAGAACGAGGATGGTCACGTAGGCCACAATGACTCCGCCTACCTGATTGCCCTTGAACTCGGGCAGAATGAAGGCGAAGGTAAGGTGGCAGGCGATAAGCAGCAGTGAACCCAGAACGAGCATAGAGGCAGCCTTACCCTTATGGTCTACATAGTTGCCCAGGATGGGGGTAATGCCCACGGCAAGCAGTGGGAACACGGCAAAGATAGACTCGGCAGACTGACGCATGTAGCCCATGTAGCAGTAGGTGACAAGGGATACGATGGACAGGCAGAGCACTCCGTACTTGAAGCTCTTGTTCTTGAGGAAGTTGAACATAAACGCTGTAACAGCCACCACAAGCATGATGACATACTGGATGATGGTAACAGACGAGGATGCCCAGAAGGAGTCGGCGGGAACCTCAGTAAATGAGAGGTTGCACTGCAGCATGTTTACAGCGTACTTCTGGAAGGGGAAGATAGCTGAATAGTAGAGTACGCAGAGCAATGATACGAGCCAGAAACCACTGCTGGTGAGTATCTGTCCCAAGTCGCTGATTTTGAAAGGGTCGTCTTTCTCTTCGGCTTCGCCGGTCTGCGCGTCGAGTTTCTTGTCCATAAAGAAATAGACAACGAGCATAATCATGGCGATGCAAAGCAGCACAACGCCGAAAGCCACAGAGCGTGATACGCTAACGACTCCGCCGAGCTTGGCGAAGAAGGGCGAGAATATCATGCAGGTGGCTACGCCCAGGCGGGCCAATGCCATCTCAGAGCCCATGGCCAATGCCATCTCGCGGCCCTTGAACCACTTGACGATACCACGCGATACGGTGATGCCGCCCATCTCGGCTCCGCAGCCGAAGAGCATAAATCCACAGGCTGCCAACTTGGCAGATGCGGGCATACCCTCATAGAACGGCGATACGTTCAACTGCTCGAAGACGGGGATGTGGTTGAGGTTATTGGTAAACCAGGTCTCAAGGTCGCTGCCGATAAAGCTGTCGCTGATGGCATACCACTTGATGATGGCTCCCAAAAGCATCACGCCTCCAGAGAGGAGGGCTGTAAAGCGAACGCCCATCTTGTCGAGGATGATGCCTGCAAAAATCAGGAAGAAGACAAATACGTTGAGGAAAGTCTCCGAGCCCTGCATGGTACCGAAGGCGTCAGAGTCCCAGCCTCGCTGTGTCTGCATCAGGTCTTTAATGGGCGAAAGGATGTCCATAAAGATGTAGGCACAGAACATGGCCAAAGCCAAGAGCAACAGGGCCATCCAGCGGATGGCGGCCGAGTCGCGCAGTGTTTTTTGTGTTGTTGTCATTGCTTATATCTTTTTATTGTTTATTTCTTTAACCAGCGGTCAAGCCATGAGAAAAAGGTGCGCTGCCACAGTACACCGTTCTGTGGTTTAAGAACCCAGTGGTTTTCATCAGGGAAAAGGAGCAGTTCGGCAGGGATACCTTTGAGGCGGGCTGCATTGAAGGCACCGAAGCCCTGATTGGCATTGATGCGATAGTCTTTCTCGCCATGGATGCAGAGGATGGGGGTGTCCCAATTATCGACAGCCTTGTGGGGACTGTTGGCATAAGTGCGGCGTGCACGCTCGGTCTGGTCCTTGTTCCAGTAGGCGTCGTCGTATTCCCAGTTGGAGAACCAGGCTTCCTCCGTATCGGTGTACATGGACTCAAGGTTGAAGGCTCCGTCATGAGCGATGAAGCACTTGAAACGTTTGTCATGATGGCCGGCAAGGTAATAGACAGAGAAGCCACCGAAGCTGGCGCCCACGGCCCCCAGACGGTCTTTGTCAACATAGGGGAGATTGTTGGCGGCATCGTCGATGGCGCTGAGGTAATCTTTCATGCACTGGCCGGTCCAGTCGCCGCTGATATCTTCGTTCCACTTGCTGCCGAAGCCTGGCAGACCGCGGCGGTTGGGGGCTACGACGACATAGCCGTTGGCTGCCATAATCTGCATATTCCATCGGTAACTCCAGAACTGTGATACGGGACTTTGGGGACCGCCTTCACAGAAGAGGAGGGTAGGATATTTCTTGTTGGGGTCGAAGTGGGGAGGAAGGATTATCCATACCAGCATATCTTTGTTGTCAGTGGTTTTCACCCATCGAGGTTCAACCTTTCCGACTGCAAATTGGTCAAAAATATGCTTGTTTTCATCTGTAATCTGTGTGATTTCAGTCTTCTTCTTGGGGTTGATGACAAAAATGTCATCGGGGTGGCTCATCGAATGACGGGTAACAAGCAACTTCTTGGTGTTACCTATCATCTGGAGGCTGCCGTAGTCGTATTGGCCTTCGGTAACCTGATGGACTTCTCCGCGAAGATTAGTCTGGTAGATGTTGGCACATCCATGCCATACGGAAATGAAGTAGATACTCTTGTTGTCAGAGTTCCAGCAGAATGCATCGACATTGGTGTCGAGCTTCTCGCTGACGTATTCTTTCTTGCCAGTGGCCAAATCATACACCAGTAGACGGTTGCGGTCGCTCTCATAGCCATTGTGTGCCATGCTGAGCCAAGCAACATACTTGCCGTCGGGTGAGAAACAAGGTGCAGTGTCATAGCCTACGTTCATATCACCATCCTGATGATTGACGGGCTGGTCCTTCATCGATTTGGTTGGATTAATGGCTGGTTCTTTATAGTCGGCAGGCTTGCAGAGATTGCGGGTGGTGTGGCTGTCGATATCATACAGGTAGATATCGGCGTCGGTAGAAATGGCGTAATGCAAGCCAGTACGCTTACGGGAAGAGTAAGCAATCTGCTTTGAGTCGGGGCTCCATGCAAGTTGCTCAATACCACCGAAAGGAGCAGAGGGACACTCGTAGGGTTCACCCTCCATAATGTCGATACCGTCGGTGATGGCATTGTCGTTGACAGCAGCCATGAAGGGATGGGCGATGGTCTCAACGTAATGGTCCCAATGACGGTAGTTCAGGTCTGTGATGACACGGCCGGTAGCCTTGGGCAAGTCAGAAGGATTCTTCTTGATGATGTCATTATAGGGAATTGACTTGATAAGAATTACCTTGTTTCCGTCGGGCGAGAAACTGAATCCCTCGATATCCAAAGCCGAGTGAGTGAGTTGCTTGCGGTCTGTGCCATCAGGATTCATTTTCCACAGCTGGCCACCAGAAAGGTAGGCAATCTTGCTTCCGCCTTCTATCCAGGCGGCGTCGCTCTCGCTCTTGGCGCCAGTGGTGAGCATACGCTTGGCAGTGCCGTCCACGTTCATTACATGCAAGGTCTGCTGCCCTTTGTTCTTTTCTACGCTGTAGTAACCTACCTGGTATACCACTTGCTTGCCATTGGGCGAAACCTGAGCTCCACCTATGCGTCCCATAGCCCATAAGGCTTCGGGAGTCATGAGGTCTGAACTGAGTTTGATGTCACTTTTACCAATCATGGTCTGTGCGTTTGCAAAATTGCCGCCCATCCATAGGGCGGCAACTAATGCTATAGTTTTGGCTATCATCATAGTTAATACTTTTTTCTTTTACGAGCCAGCTCTTCTCTCTGTTTCTGCAGCTCGGCCTGCTGTTCCTGCATAGCCTGCAGGCGTGCAGCCAGACCTTTCATCTTCTGAGGGTTGTTCTGGTTCTCCTTGTAGCGTGCTTCAAGGATAGCAAGCAGTTTCTCATCATTGGTGGTCTTGCGGAGGGTCCACATGATGGCAGCCGAGAAGAAGAGGCTGACAAAATAGTAGAAGTTAAGACCCGACGAGTAGTCGTTGAAGATGAAGAAGAACATGACAGGCATGAGGAACATCATCCACTGCATCACCTTCATCTGTTCGGCTTGCTGGCCTACCATCTGGTCGCGCTGCTGACGCATAGTCATCCACGAGTAGAGCAGGTTGGCTACGCAGAAAAGTATACAGGTGAGCGAGAGGTGGTCACCTATGATGGGCAGATTGGTGCCCCATTCGAAGATGGGGTCATAGGTTGAAAGGTCACTCATCCACAGGAAACTCTGACCACGCAGCTGAATGGCGTTGGGCACGAAGTTGAACATGGCAATCCAGATTGGCATCTGTATGAGCATAGGCAGACAGCCCGACAATGGACTTACGCCATATTTGGCATACTCTGCCATCATAGCTTGCTGCTTCTGCATCTGGTCTTCGGGCTTGTCAAATTTGGCGGTGGCAGCTTCGAGTTTCGGTTTGAGTACACGCATCTTGGCGCTGCTCATGTAGCTCTTTTTTACCATTGGGAAGGTGATTACCTTCAGTAACAGTGTGATGAGAATGAGTACCACTCCCATGGGGAAGAGCTTGGACAGCCAGTCGAAAACATAAATGGTGAACCAGCGGTTGATGATGCGGAAGAGAGGCCAGCCAAGGTAAACCAGACGCTGGAGCTCGAGGTCCTTGCCGAAGGTGCTTTGCTCCTCTACATTCTGCAAGAGACGGAAGTCATTCGGGCCATAATAGAACTCAAACTCTGATGGCTGCTTGCCTGTTGGGTCAAAGAACGACTTCATCTTGGCCTGATAGCTCTTCAGATAGCCATCGCCAGACTTTTTGTCATAAGGGATGGAAGTCATAAGAGCGTTGGGCTGGAAATCGTTTTTGGCAATCATCACAGCCGAGAAGAACTGGTTCTTGAAGGCAACCCAGTCTATACGTTCTTCAATGGGCTTGTCGATTTTTTCTGATGTCTCGCTCAGATAATCGGTGCCACCTTCGCTTTCGTGGTAGGTCAGGGTAGCGTATCTGTTTTCAAAGTTGAAGCCCTTCTCCTGCTGACGGCATTTCTCCTGCCAGTTGATATCCATTGTGGAGGTATTGGGGGCGAAGAGTCCGGCCATGCCCTCTACGCTAAGACGCATGTGGAGCATATAGTCCTTGCCGAGCAGATAGCTCAGCACGATGTTCTTGCCGGCTGCAGCTTCGGCGGTGAACACGACGGTAGAGTCGGTGAGCGCCGATACGTTGAAATACAGGTCCTGGGTAGAGATATTGGTCTCCTTGGCCACCAAGGTATAATTGAGTGACTGTTCGTTCTTGTCAAACAGCACAACGTCGTTCTTCTCCTTGATGTTGTCCTTGTAACCCTTAATCACGGCTTTTTCTACCGTTGCGCCCTTGGTGTTGAAGGTCAGTTCTACATGCTTGTTCTTAAGTACCACGTTCTGCGCAGTACCTTTGAGGGCGTTATGAAATAGTGCAGTACTGTCTTCGAGGGTCTGCTGCAACGCGCGTTCGCGTTGAGCTTTTACGGCATCTTTCTCGGCTTTGGCAGCCTTGTCCTTGGCGGCTTCCTGTTGGGCGAGCTGTTCCTGCTGAGCCTTAATCTCTTCTTCAGAGGGCTGGCTCCACCAGGTAAACCCGATAAACAGCAGCGCTATGAGCACAATGCCGGTAATTGTATTTTTGTCCATGTCTTATTTCTTGTTCTTTATTGCGTGTTTAACGAAATCTACGAAGAGTGGATGTGGCTTCAGCACTGTGCTTTGATACTCTGGGTGATACTGGGTACCAATGTACCACTTCAGTCCAGGTATCTCTACCACCTCTACAAGGTCGCTTTCGGGATTGCGTCCTACACACATCATGCCAGCGCGTTCATATTCGGTAAGATACTGGTTGTTGAACTCATAGCGGTGACGGTGGCGCTCGCGGATATTCTCCTTCTTATATATATCAAATGTACGCGAACCTTGTTTAAGTATACACTCATATTGACCCAGACGCATGGTACCTCCCATATTGGTGATGTTCTTCTGCTCTTCCATGATGTCTATCACGTTGTGAGTCGTCTTCTCGTCCATCTCGCGGCTGTTGGCGTCGGCATAGCCCAGCACGTTGCGGGCAAACTCGATAACCATCATCTGCATACCCAGACAGATACCAAAGGTGGGGATGTCATGGGTGCGGGTATAGTGAGCGGCAATCAGCTTGCCCTCAATGCCACGCTGGCCGAAGCCGGGACAAATCATGATACCGTCCTGGCCTTTCAGCAGGTCGGCCACGTTGTCTTCCGTAATCTTTTCGGAGTTGATGTAGTTGATGTTTACCTTGTAGTCGTTATAGGTGCCAGCCTGTGAGAGACTCTCGCGAATACTCTTGTAGGCGTCCTGCAGGTCATACTTGCCCACCAGACCGATGTTGACAGTCTCGGTAGCTTTGGCGCGACGCTCGAGGAACTGACGCCAGGGACCCAGTGAAGGCTTCTCGCCAATGGGCTCTTCCACCTTGCGCAGGATGGCGGTGTCCAGACCTTGGTCCTGCATATATACAGGAGCCTCGTAGATGCTTGAGAGGTCTTCGCTCTGGATGACACAGTCGAAGTCGACGTTACAGAAAGCGGCAACCTTCTTTCTTAAACCCTCGTCGAGATACTTTTCGGTGCGGAGGACGAGCACGTCAGGCTGGATTCCCACGCTTTGCAGTTCCTTCACGCTATGCTGTGTGGGCTTGGTCTTAAGTTCGCCCGCAGCCTTGAGGTAGGGCACGTAGGTGAGATGCACATTGACAGCCTTCTTGCCCAATTCCCATTTCATCTGGCGGATAGCCTCCATGAAGGGCGCGCTTTCGATGTCGCCGATTGTACCACCTATCTCAGTGATGACAAAGTCATAGTGGTAGCGCAGGCCAAGCATCTTGATGTTTCGCTTGATTTCGTCGGTGATGTGAGGCACCACCTGGATAGTCTTGCCCAGATAGTCGCCACGACGCTCTTTGTCTATTACACTTTTATATATACGTCCTGTGGTCATTGAGTTGGCTTTCGTGGTCTGGATGCCAGTGAAGCGCTCATAGTGTCCCAAGTCGAGGTCGGTCTCCATACCGTCGGCCGTCACATAGCACTCTCCGTGCTCATAAGGATTCAGTGTACCCGGGTCAATGTTGATGTAGGGGTCAAACTTCTGGATGGTGATGTTGTAGCCTCTGGCCTGCAACAATTTGCCGATAGACGATGAGATGATTCCTTTGCCTAATGAAGAAACCACACCGCCTGTTACAAAAATATACTTTGTGTCTGCCACGATTGTGATAATTTAATATTTGTTCAAGTTGCAAAATTACAATAATTTGGTGAACTCTGCAAAGAAAAGGTGTTATTTTGTTCCACGCTTTTTCCCTTTTGTTCACGACTTTTGCTTTCGCGGACTTCTAAAACAAAAATTCATTGAGATTTATTTTGTATTTTTCACAGCATGCAGTAACTTTGCAAGCACAAATAGCCACTATACAATTATGAGAATTAAGTTTATTGCCATTATCCTTTTAGGTTTGCTGTGTGATGTTACGTCCGTGTCGGCCCAGTCACGACATTCGCAATCGCTGTCGTCATCGCGCCGACATGCCGCACAAGCCCAGCCGGATATGGTGACTCTCTATATGGATTCGCTGTTGCATTTCCGCGTCCACCAGGACTCTGCCCATCTCGAAGAGTTTGTGCCAACCATGACTGTGCCGGCACTGCCCAAACTGGGGATCGAGTACAAGTTGCTCTTTATGCCGACCACGTTTTATAAAGGCGTGTCCCACAACTTCTTTGATATCGACCGCGATGCCAACCTTATCGACGAGAGTCTGCTGGCGCTCTATCTCGGGCGTCCCGACCTCGTGCGCTCTACGCAGAGCCAGTTGGAGCGTGCTGGAGACATACGTAAGGCCGAGGCAATACATGTCGACCATGCTCCTGAAATCGTTGAGAAGGTAGCCCCCAAGCCCCAGGAGACAGTTGTGGCTCCCTTGGATATTGTGGTGCTGAAACCCAACTTCTGGACATACTCCGGCGACTATTATCTCCAGTTCCTGCAGAATTACATTTCTTCCAACTGGTACAAAGGTGGTGAAAGCAACTACTCGATGGTAGGTTCGATAACCCTCAATGCCAATTACAACAACAAGCAGAAGGTGAGATGGGACAACAAACTTGAGATGAAGTTGGGATTCCAGACCTCCAGACAGGATACGTTGCACACCATGCGAGTAAGCGAGAACTTGCTGCGTCTGACGAGCAAGTTGGGATTGCAGGCATCCAGAAGCTGGTATTATACCATCCAGATGATAGCCGCTACCCAGTTCGTCAGACAGTGGAACAGTAACTCCAATGTCGTTACCACCGACTTCTTGGGCCCGTTGAATGTCAACCTCTCTGTCGGTATGGACTACAACGTCAAGTGCTTGAAGGATAGGCTTACCGGTTCCATCCACTTGGCTCCGCTGGCTTACAATTTCCGTTACGTCAACCGTCTTGAGCTCGCCTCTCGTTACGGTTTGGACGAAGGCAAGCACCAGCTGCACAACTTTGGTTCGCAGTTTACGGTCGATTTGTTGTGGAAGTTTGCCGACAACATACGTTGGAAGACCCGTCTCTATGGTTATACTACCTACGAGCGTGCCGAGCTTGAGTGGGAGAATACGTTTACCTTCCAGTTCAATAAGTATATATCCAGCAACATATTCGTTTATCCCCGTTTTGACGACGGAACCAAGCGCAGTGACCGTCATGGCTATTATCAGTTGAAGGAGTACGCCTCTTTGGGCTTCGCCTATTCCTTCTGATGATGCTTTCTTCGGCGTGCTCAGCCCCTCTGCTACTGTTGCGGTGAGCCCGCGTGCAATGTTCGCCTGCCATATTGGCAGGCGGTTACTATATATAATAGGTATTAAGACTAATGATGATGAAATCTATAGGCAGCATAATCAAGGGACATCCCACCATGACCGAGAGTACGGTCTATTCCATGTTGGTGATTTGTGGCATATCACATTTCCTCAACGATATGATTCAGTCGATTATCCCGTCTATCTATCCCATCATCAAGGACAAGTTTGAGTTCTCGTTTGCGCAGATAGGCATTATCACTCTGGTCTTTCAGATGACGTCTTCCATCCTGCAACCATTCACCGGACTCTATGCCGACAGGCATCCACGCCCCTATGCCTTGTCCGTGGGCATGTGCTTTACGTTGATAGGACTTCTGCTGTTGGCTTTTGCCGAGAATTATCTGCTCATTCTTTTGGCTGTGAGTGTGGTCGGCTTTGGTTCTTCAATCTTTCACCCCACGGCATCACGCGTAGCGCAGTTGGCATCGGGAGGAAAGAAAAGCCTGGCACAGTCTATATTCCAGGTCGGAGGCAACGGAGGTTCCGCCCTCGGCCCCTTGCTGGCTGCTGTCATCATCTTGCCTTTCGGCCAGTATGCCATATCCTGGTTCGCCCTTGCAGCACTGCTCGCCGCATTGATTATGATGCGTTTGGGAGCTTGGTATAAGGCGCGCCTGGTCTATGCCCAGCACCATCATCTGCCCACTCCGGCATTGAACGACCACATCTCCCGTGGAGCCAAGTACCGTGCCCTGGCGATACTCATTCTGCTTGTATTCTCCAAGTATTTCTATACGTCGTGTATCACGAGCTATTTCACCTTTTTTCTTATCGACAAGTTTGGTATCAGTGTACAGGCGTCGCAGATATGCTTGTTTGTATTCCTGTTGGCCTTTGCCATCGGCACCTTGGCAGGTGGCGTCTTTGGCGATAGGTATGGCCGCAAGTATGTGATATGGTTCTCCATCCTCGGAGCTGCTCCTTTCGCGATAGCCATGCCTTATGCCAGTCTGCCTTGGACCATCGTCTGCACATTTCTCTCTGGCCTCATCATCGCGTCGGCTTTCTCGTCGATTGTGGTCTATGCCACAGACCTTATGCCCGATAAGGTGGGACTTATAGCCGGCATCTTCTTCGGACTTATGTTCGGTTTGGGCGGTCTCGGCTCCGCGTTCTTCGGTTGGCTTGCCGACAGGACCAGCATCGAGTTTATCTTCCAGGTCAGCGCGTTCCTTCCCTTGTTAGGAGTCATTGCCGGCTTCCTGCCGAATACGCAGAAGAAGTAATTCGTCCATATCTTTATCAGACGGCAGCAATCCTTAGTGTAGCCGCCAGACACCATTGCCTTGCCCGTGTTCCCTGGTAGTCAGCTGGACTTTCCCGACAATCTACTGCACTTCCAAATCAGTCAGCTGCTCGTCCCTATCAGTCAGCTGCTCGTCCCCGTCAGTCAACTGCTCGTCCCCGTCAGTCTGTTGCCCTTCCAAACCAGTCATCTCCACTTCCAGGACAGTCTGCTGCTCTTCCCCGATAGTCAAATGTTCTTCCCCGATAATAGGTTGTTCTTCCGCAACATTTTGCAGTTCTTCCCCGACAACCTAAAGGTGTTTAGCCCAAAGTTGATTTCAAACTGCGAATTTGTCAAATCAAACTCAGCAACGTATAACTCAAACTTTTAATTCCGCATTTCCCGCTCCGCCTTCATCCCTAACGCCATCTCCAGCGCTATCAGTAGATTTCGTACCCTTTACGGTATCAAGGCTACGGCATCGTCAGTAGCGCCAAATGATGTGTTTGCACATATACATTCTTCATCATTGAGTCCGACTGTTACCAACCCCACTTTGCGTACATCCTCGAGGCGAATATGTGTTCCAATAGTAATGCTTGTGATGACAAGGGTACAAAAAAATCCCTGTGACATAGAAGTCACAGGGATAAACTTATGTTTGAAAAATGTATAGCTCGTGATTTACTTCTTGTTGAGAGCCAGGTCGATAGCTACAGCGATAGCCACTGTTGCACCTACCATTGGGTTGTTACCAATACCCAAGAAGCCCATCATCTCTACGTGGGCAGGAACTGAAGAAGAACCTGCGAACTGAGCGTCAGAGTGCATACGGCCGAGAGTATCAGTCATACCGTAAGAAGCGGGACCTGCAGCCATGTTGTCTGGGTGCAGTGTACGGCCGGTACCACCACCTGAAGCTACAGAGAAGTAAGGCTTGCCAGCGAGCACGCGCTCCTTCTTGTAAGTTCCGGCTACGGGGTGCTGGAAGCGTGTGGGGTTGGTAGAGTTACCAGTGATTGAAACGTCTACATCCTCGCTCCAGTTGATAGCAACACCCTCGCGTACATCGTCAGCACCATAGCAGTTAACCTTGGCACGAGGACCGTCGCTGTAAGGAATGCGCTTTACAACCTCGAGCTTGCCACTGTAGTAGTCAAACTTGGTCTGTACGTATGTGAAACCGTTGATACGGCTGATAATCTGGGCAGCGTCCTTGCCAAGACCGTTGAGGATGACGCGGAGAGGATTCTTGCGAACCTTGTTGGCCATCTCGGCAATCTTGATAGCACCCTCGGCAGCAGCGAAAGACTCGTGGCCAGCCAAGAAAGCGAAGCACTGTGTCTCCTCACGGAGCAGACGGGCGGCGAGGTTGCCATGGCCGAGACCTACCTTGCGGTCATCAGCTACAGAACCGGGAATGCAGAAGCTCTGCAGACCGATACCGATGGCCTCGGCTGCATCAGCAGCTGTCTTAACACCCTTCTTGATGGCGATAGCGGCACCACAAACGTATGCCCACTTAGCATTCTCGAAGCAGATACGCTGAGTCTCTTCGCACATCAGATAAGGATCAACACCAGCCTCTTCGCAGATCTGATTAGCCTCTTCTACGCTACTGATACCATTTGCATTCAGAGCAGCCAGCACCTGCTTCTCGCGGCGCTCCTGGCTTTCATAACTTACTTTTCTAATCATAGTTGTGTATCTCCTTATTCTTTACGTGGATCAATTGATTTAACAACACCCTGCTCAGCAGTTGTACGACCGTAGCGGCCAGTGAACTTCTTCACAGCCTCGTTGGCGTCCATACCGTCCTTGATGGCTTCCATCATCTTGCCGAGGTGTACATATTCGTAACCGCATACCTGGCTGTCCTTGTCAAGGAACATCTTGGTGATGTAACCCTCGGTGAGCTCGAGATAGCGAGTACCCTTGGCAACGGTACCATAGAGAGTACCAGTCTGTGAGCGCAGACCCTTGCCCAGGTCCTCGAGACCGGCACCGATAACGAGACCACCCTCAGAGAAGGCGCTCTGGCTGCGGCCATAGACAATCTGGAGGAAGAGCTCACGCATAGCTGTGTTGATGGCATCACAAACGAGGTCAGTGTTCAGAGCCTCGAGGATGGTCTTGCCAGGCAGAATCTCAGAAGCCATAGCAGCTGAGTGGGTCATACCAGTACAGCCGATGGTCTCAACGAGACATTCCTGGATAACGCCTTCCTTGATGTTCAGAGACAGCTTGCAAGCACCCTGCTGAGGAGCACACCATCCCACACCGTGAGTGTAACCTGAGATATCCTTAATCTCTTTGGCTTGAATCCATTTTCCCTCTTCGGGGATTGGAGCTGGTCCGTGGTTCGGGCCTTTGGCGACAACGCACATGTTGTCAACTTCCTTTGAATAAATCATGTTGTTCAAAAATAAATATAAAGTACTGTTACTTATTCACGCTTGTCAAGGGCGATACGTTGGTCACGGGCATCCCCTTTTTCAAGCGCAAAGTTATAAAAAACTAAACAAACTACCTAATAATGATGAGGGTTTTTTGTTCTGCCTCATGATTTTTTAGATACCTCAATGGCAAATGCTGCCGTTTTGTCATTCTGAGTTGGCAAACATGACCGCCGCAAGTCAAATCTCAAGGGCAAACACTATTTTCTTGTACCTTACATATTCTTTTTCCGTTTTTTTTGTCTAATTTTGCATCATTATGATAGTAAAAGTCAAAGACGCCGCTCTGGCCAAAGCTGCCGGCGAAGGCATGGATGAGTTTGTGCAGGTAATAGTGGATGCCACCTATGAGGCTATCGGTGGAGAACTTACAGCCGAGACAATGGGGATGCTCAATGCCGACCAGATTACGCTGCTGGCATATATTGCCATGCGCGAAGAAATGATGGATGGTGGCTTTGTCCAGCTTATCCACAACGGTTGGGGACACTTTATCTTCCACAATCCGTTTGACAAGGCTGTGCGTGGTTGGGGGTTGCCTGAACTGTGCAGTCTTATACGCCGTGCGCACAAACTCTATTCCAAGTATCATGAAGAGATAGAGCGTGAGTGTGACGACGACGAGTTTATGGCCATGTTTGAGCGCTTCCCCGAGTTTGACGACCTTGATGACAAGTTTGTTGAGGGCGAAGAGGGATTCACTTCTGCCATAGCCCACTATGTGGATGAGCATCTGGACCGTTTCTGCGAGATAGAGGCTTGACAGATGGCGGTAACGAGTAAGAAAGGAGAATGAAAAAATGAACAAACAAGAACAGGATATACGCAAGAAGAGCCCTGTGCAGATACGCAACAAGAAAGCCTCGTTTGAGTATTTCTTCGTTGATACCTATACGGCAGGCATGGTACTCACCGGTACGGAGATTAAGTCTATACGTGCCGGCAAGGCTTCGCTTGTCGATAGCTACTGTGTGATAGACCGTGGGGAAATATGGGTCAAGGGTATGAACATCAGCCCTTATTTCTATGGCTCTTTTTCCAATCACGAGGCTAAGGGTGACCGCAAACTTCTGCTCAAGAAGCGCGAGATACGTCATCTCGAGGCCGCTGCCAAGGATGTGGGTTTTACCATCGTCCCTATTTTGATTTTCATCGACGAGCACGGTAGAGCCAAGATGGATATCGCCCTTGCCCGAGGTAAGAAAGAGTTTGACAAACGCCAGACTCTCAAGGAAAAGGAAGACCGTCGGGAGATGGATCGTGTAAGAAAACATTTCTAATTGATTTTATTTGAGACAGGAGTAGGCCGAGGCGTATTCCTGTCAGATTGTTTATGGATATAAGCCAACTTGTCAAGCAACGCATACTGATACTCGATGGTGCCATCGGCACGATGATACAAGGCTACGGTCTCTCGGAAGGCGACTTCCGCGGAAGGTTGGACTTGCGCGATGATGTACTGTATGCAGGCAACAATGATATGCTGTGTCTTACCCGTCCCGATATCGTGCAGGATATTCACCGGCGCTATCTTGAGGCTGGTGCAGACATGATAGAAACCAATACTTTCTCTTCGCAGCGTATATCCCAGGCCGATTACCACTTGGAGCATCTGTCGGGGGAGATGGCGTTGGCCGGTGCCCGGCTTGCCCGTGAGATGGCTGACCGCTATGCAACGGCAGAGCACCCTCGGTTTGTACTGGGCTCGATAGGTCCCACCAACCGCACGTGCTCGATGTCGCCGGATGTGGCTGACCCTGCTGCACGTGACCTTGACTATGACACACTGCTTGACGCCTATATGGAGCAAGTCGATGCCTTGGCTGAGGGTGGGGTAGACGCGTTTCTGATAGAGACAATATTTGACACCCTCAATGCCAAGGCGGCCATGGATGCTGCGGTGAGCGTGATGGAGCGCCGTGGCATAGAACTGCCCATCATGCTGAGTGTGACGGTGAGCGACCTGGCTGGTCGCACGCTGAGCGGACAGACGCTCGATGCCTTCTTGGCGAGCATCAGTTCGTATCCGGTATTTTCAGTCGGACTGAACTGCTCGTTCGGTCCATCTCAAATGAAACCGTATCTGGAGGAGCTCGCCCGCAAGTCACCTTATTATATATCAGCTTACCCCAATGCCGGTTTGCCCAACTCTATGGGACTATACGACGAGACTGCCGACACTATGGCTCCCAAGATAGGCGCTCTGATAGATGAAGGCATACTCAATATCGTCGGTGGCTGCTGTGGTACCGATGACCATTTTATCGCCCGCTACGTGGAACTTGCTCGTGGCAAGCAGCCCTATGTCCCCTGCGATAGAAGTGAATATCTGCAACTGAGTGGACTGGAGCCGCTGGAGGTTCGGCAGGGTATGTTTGTCAATGTCGGCGAACGCTGCAATGTGGCTGGCTCTCGCAAGTTTCTCAGACTTGTCAAGGAGAAGAACTACGAAGAGGCGCTCACGATAGCCCGCCACCAGGTAAGTGACGGTGCTATGGTGGTAGACGTCAATATGGATGATGCCCTCCTTGATGCTGAAGCCGAGATGAGCCATTTCCTGCGGCTATTGGCATCGGAACCCGACGTGGCACGCGTTCCGGTGATGATTGACTCGTCGAAATGGAATGTCATCCTTGCTGGCCTCAAGTGTTGTCAGGGAAAGTCGGTGGTCAATTCCATCTCGCTGAAGGAAGGAGAGGATGTGTTTGTCAGCCACGCCAAGGATGTCAAGCGCTTCGGTGCAGCCGTGGTAGTCATGTGCTTCGACGAAGAGGGCCAGGCTACTACCTATGAGCGGCGTATCGAGATAGCTCAGCGCGCTTATCACATTCTGACGGAGCAGGTGGGCATGAATGCGTGTGACATCATCTTTGACCCCAACATACTCTCGATAGCTACGGGGCTGGAAGAGCACGACCGATATGCTCTGGACTTCATCCGTGCTACCCGATGGATAAAGGAAAATCTGCCAGGAGCCCACGTAAGTGGCGGAGTGAGCAATCTGAGTTTCTCCTTCCGTGGCAACAACTATATCCGTGAAGCTATGCATGCCGTCTTCCTCTATCATGCCATTCAGGCTGGTATGGATTTTGGTATTGTCAATCCCTCTACGCGTATCACCTATCAGGATATCCCCGAAGACCATCTGCGTATTATAGAAGATGTAGTGCTCTGCCGCCGTA
This sequence comes from Prevotella sp. P5-108, assembly GCF_002251385.1. Classification (GTDB taxonomy): domain Bacteria; phylum Bacteroidota; class Bacteroidia; order Bacteroidales; family Bacteroidaceae; genus Prevotella. The sequence goes on along the minus strand of NZ_NPJJ01000063.1, from coordinate 22,997 downwards.
AGGGAGCTGCGGAAGACCTCATTGAACTGGCTGCCCGTCTGAAGCAGGAGCAGGATGCGCTCAAGGCCGGTGGCGCTTTGCCGTCAGCCAATGTGCAGCAAGAGGCTTGGCGAAAGGAACAGCTGGAAGCCCGTCTGCAATATGCACTGCGCAAGGGCATAGGCGATTATCTGGCTGAAGATTTGGCAGAAGCCCTTGAGAAATATCCACGGGCTGTGCAGATAATAGAGGGGCCGCTGATGGATGGAATGTCGGAGGTAGGCAGGCTGTTCGGTGAAGGCAAGATGTTTCTGCCACAGGTCGTGAAGACGGCACGTACAATGAAACAGGCTGTGTCTATACTCCAACCGCATATCGAAGCGGAACGTGACGAGAACCAGACATCGGCAGGGCGGGTAATCTTGGCTACTGTCAAGGGAGATGTACACGATATCGGCAAGAATATTGTTGGCGTGGTGATGGCGTGCAACAATTACGAAGTAATCGACCTCGGTGTGATGGTGCCTGCCGACCAGATAGTGAGCAAGGCTATCGAACTCAAGGCAGACATCATTGGCCTGTCGGGACTTATCACGCCGTCACTGGAAGAGATGGTCTGTGTGGCCCACGAGATGGAGCGGGCGCACCTGGATATACCTATAATGATAGGCGGTGCTACCACCTCAGAGATGCATGTTGCCCTCAAGGTGGCTCCGGTCTATGACGGTCCGGTGGTGTGGATGAAGGATGCATCGCAAAACTCGCTCGCAGCTGCGCGTCTGCTTAATCGTGAAGAGCGTGAGGCGTATAAGGCGGAGCTGGACCATCGCTATGATGAACTTCGGAAGAGTTATCACGATGAGCAGCAGAGACTCTTGTCTATAGACGATGCACGGCGGCAAAAGTTGTCATTGTTCGACAGTCACAGTGATAAAAAATAGCCTTATCTTTGGCAGTTTCTTGATTTTGAAGTAATTTTGCAGTGATTTAATAACATAGGATATGTTTCATAAGAAAAGACGTTGGCACTGTCTGTCTGGACAGGAGCCTACTGAACTTGATAAAAAGGTAATGTATTGGGAGCAGAAAGGAAAGCTGGTGCCAACCCGCGATTTGATTAAGACTCCCGAACAGATAGAAGGCATACGCCGTAGCGGTGTGGTCAATACGGGCTGTCTTGACGAAGTGGCCCGCCAGATACATGCAGGTATGAATACGCAGGAAATTGACGATATCTGTATGCAGTATTGCAAGGACCACAATGCCATCCCAGCCTGTCTGGGCTATGAGGGCTTTCCCAAGAGCGTATGTACTTCAATCAATGAGGTTGTGTGTCATGGTATCCCTAAGGAGGAAGATGTCCTGGAAGAGGGGGATATTGTCAATGTCGATATGACAACTATTGTGGATGGCTATTATGCCGATGCTTCACGTATGTTTGTTATCGGTAAGACTACGCCTGAAAAGGAACGTCTCGTGCGTGTTGCCCGTGAGTGTCTCGAGGCAGGTATGGAGGCTGCCAAGCCTTATTGCTTTGTCGGGGATATAGGCCATGCAGTGCAGCGTCATGCCGAGAAAAATGGCTATAGCGTGGTGCGCGACTTGTGTGGACATGGTGTGGGCCTGAAATTCCATGAGGAGCCCGAGGTGGTGCATTATGGCCATCGCGGTCAGGGTATGTTGATTGTGCCTGGCATGGTGTTTACCATCGAGCCCATGATTAATATGGGAACCTATGAGGTGTTTATAGATGCGGATGATCCTTATGAGTGGGAGGTTATTACTGGTGACGAACTGCCCTCTGCACAATGGGAGCATACATTCGTAATGACAGAGAATGGCGTCGAGATACTTACTTATTAAATCTGCATGATATGAGCGATATATATATATTAGGTATAGAGTCTTCGTGTGATGATACCTCGGCAGCTGTGTTGCGCAACGGAGTGTTGCTGAGCAATGTCACCGCTTCGCAAGAGGTGCATCGAGCTTATGGAGGCGTGGTTCCTGAGTTGGCTTCGCGTGCCCATCAACAGAATATAGTCCCGGTTGTGGACCAAGCTCTTCACCGTGCTGGTATTACCAAGGAACAACTGTCAGCCATCGCGTTTACCCGTGGCCCAGGATTGATGGGGTCATTGTTGGTAGGTGTCAACTTCGCAAAGGGATTGTCACGTGCTTTGGATATACCTCTGATAGATGTCAACCATCTTCAGGGACATGTTATGGCTCATTTTATCAAGGAGAGCGATGATGATACCTCCTGTCCGCCGCTGCCATTCCTTTGTCTGTTGGTGTCAGGTGGTAACTCTCAGATTGTACTTGTCCGTGCCTACAATGATATGGAGGTATTGGGGCAAACTATCGATGATGCTGCTGGAGAGGCCATAGACAAATGCTCAAAGGTTATGGGTCTGGGTTATCCTGGAGGGCCTATAATCGACCGTCTCGCACGCCAAGGCAATCCCAAGGCATATCAGTTCTCCGAACCTCATATCCCTGGGCTGGACTATAGTTTCTCAGGTCTGAAAACATCGTTCTTATATAATCTGCGTAAATGGATAGAAGATGAGCCCGACTTTGTGGAAAATCATAAAGAGGATATTGCCGCCAGTCTCGAAGCTACAATCGTAGATATACTGATGATCAAACTGCGCAAGGCTGTACGGCAGACAGGCATAACCCATGTGGCTGTTGCTGGCGGCGTTTCTGCCAATACCGGTCTTCGCAATGCTTTTGAGGAACATGCCCGTCGTTTTGGTTGGACCATCTATATTCCTCGGTTCAGTTATACCACCGACAATGCTGCTATGATTGCCTGTGTCGGCACCTTCAAATATCGTGACCATGATTTTGCCGATATATCTCTGCCGGCTTTCAGTAAAGTGACGTTTGAGTAAGTATTGATTATCAACCCATAAATATAATATATAGTGGAATTAGAAAGCAAAATACTCAGCAAGGAAATACTGCAGTATCTCTATGCTGGAGGAAAGACACTGGGAACCGCCGAGAGTTGTACAGGTGGTCGTATTGCCCAAGTGATTATAGCGGTACCTGGTGCCAGTAATTATTTCAAAGGTGGTATCGTTTCATACAGCAATGACGTCAAGGAACGTCTGCTTCATGTCGATTCCAAATTGATAGAAGAACAGACAGCTGTGTGTCAAGGAGTGGCAGAAGCTATGGTCAAAGGGGCTTGCGATTCCTTGGAGTGTGATTATGCTATCGCTGCTACTGGTATCGCTGGTCCTGGTGGCGGCACTTCACAGATACCTGTAGGTACAATTTGGATTGGATATGGTTCTAAAGACGATGTGCGTACGCTCAAGATAGAAGAGGATAATGGTCGTGACATTAATATAGCCAAGGCAACCAATATTGCTTTGCGTCTTTTCCTCGACTATTATAAGGAGAAGAACCCCATCGTTGATGATGCGGATGCCGAAGAGGTAAAGTAAGCCCATGTCTATGAGTATCACCATCGTGGATGCAAAAACAATAAAAAACCTTAATTTTGAAAAAGTTTAGGGATTTATTTTGTTTATTCCGAAAAAAATTGTAATTTTGCACCCTGTTTGGAATAAGTATCTAATTAAGAATCAAAAATTAAGGATAGAAATGTCTAAGATTTGTCAAATCACAGGTAAGAAGGCACAGTTAGGTTGCAATGTGTCTCACTCAAAGCATCGCACAAAGCGCAGCTTTGACGTTAACCTTTTCAGCAAGAAGTTCTTCTATGTAGAGGAGAATTGCTGGATTAGCCTGAAGATTAGTGCCGCTGGTCTGCGCCTTATCAATAAGGTTGGACTTGACGCCGCTCTTAAGATGGCTGTACAGAATGGTTACTGCGACTGGAAAGATATCAAGGTAATCGCCGAGGGTAACAATGTAGATTAATTTTAAGGTTAGGAGATATAACAAATGGCAAAGAAAGCTAAAGGTAACAGAGTTCAAGTCATTCTCGAATGCACCGAGATGAAGAACAGTGGTCTGCCAGGAACAAGCCGTTACGTGACTACCAAGAACCGTAAGAATACTCCTGAGCGCCTTGAGTTGAAGAAGTATAATCCCATCCTGAAGAAGATGACTCTTCATAAGGAGATTAAGTAATAGGAGATTTAAGCAATGGCAAAAAAAGCGGTAGCTACCTTGCACGAAGGTTCAACTGACGGACGTGCATATACCAAGGTAATCAAGATGGTTAAGAGCCCCAAGACTGGTGCTTACGTTTTTGATGAGCGCATGGTTCCTAATGAGGATGTTAAAGCTTACTTCAAGGACTAATATCGGATAATTACGATAACAATATGGATAGAGCTGTAAGACAAGTTGCTTACAGCTCTTTTTTTGTCCCTAAGTTTCAGACGGATTGTTAGCGTATTCTTGTTATGCGTGGTGAATATAGTTGGTCGGTTTGGGGTTGCTAATCCGTTTTTTCGTTGATTGTTGGGTTATAGAGTGAAGGCTTTATGAATATGCTAATGATTGAAGATGTTGTAGACCATTCATGAGCAAACATGCTATCCGGAGGTAGATTGTGTATGTTTCCTCTTATACCGACTGTTGTTGTCGTTATTATAGGTACTTTTGGAGGCGCGCTGGTTGTTAGTTGCCTTCTTGTCTTTTGTGACATGCTCACGTAGTGTTTGATACGTGTCTACGTGATGTTTGATGCGTGCCTACGTGTCATTTGATACGGGCTTGCAATGTGGCTCAAGACAGCTCTGTGGCATAGTTGTGTTTATTGGTATGTGTCGTTGTGAGTCGTAGCAAGAGTGTGGTTAATCAATTTATCGGCTATTTAGCTGTCGCTTAGTGGCAATAAAAAAGGAGAATAATGTGACTTAATCTCCTTGATTGGGTTATATTTCAAATCGTCTTTTATCTTATTCTGTCTGCCGAACGCACAAGCCTTTCGTCATCCAAAATTCCTTTTCTTGCCAAAAGGTAGCAACCTATAGCGAGAGCGGGAAGCAGCGCAGTGATGTTGATATGGAATGTGCCCATTTTGCTGAATGTGGTTAGGATGGACATAGCATAATAGGCATACCATATTATATTAATGATCACAGCAACCATACACATCTTAGCCTGCTTCTTGCGTGTCTTGTACATGGCGATAGCCATAATTGCCACGGGATATGTGCATAGCATAATGGCGAACAAGGGCCATGAACAGTAGCTGATATTATCTCCTTTTACGAATAATGAATATATACTCATTTCTGTTCCCATACCTTGGGGCTCGATAGTGCCAAGGGGAAAGGTAGAGCAGATGACGGAGACAATAATGGCGAGAAGCAGAAATAATGTTTGTTTGCGTTGTAGCATTATTCGTCTTCCTTTTCTTGTGATGGATCACGCCAGTAGATATTGCCGTCAACAAACTCTTGTGTGGCGAGAAGTGTCGGCTTGGGTAATTTTTCATAGTAGCGTGATATTTCTATCTGCTCTCTGTTTTCAAACACCTCTTCCAGTGTGTCTGTATATGAAGCAAATTCTTGAAGCTTTTTATTCAAATCTTGTTTGATTTCTGCAGCAATCTGATTTGAACGCTTTGAGATGATAGCAACGCTCTCGTAGATGTTGCCAGTCTCTTCGCAAAGATCCATAATGTTGCGAGTTACGGTGTTAACCGGGGCTTTTGATTTCTTGTAATCCATTTCTAATTATTAAAAATATTAATAAGTCATTGTTTTTTATCTGTCGAACGTTGGGATGTTTTCGTCGTTGATATGTGCCTTGATGTATTCCTTGCACTTTGCAATGTATTTCTCCGCAGTGGCACGCTCTTTTGAATCTGGGTATTCATTGATGAAACCATAGCATTCGTCTTCTGCATCTTGATAACGCTCAAGTTGCTTTGATGCCACGCTCTGCTGAGCCAACTCATATTTGCTTTTCATGAGCAAAGTGGCAAATTCTTCTCTGAGCTTGCTATAGGGATAATCTTTTAGTGCGTTTTGCGCCGTAATAATGCAAGCCTCGTAGTTGTTCTCACCAGGACCGCAATTTCCGAAATATGGACCGAGGTCATAATAAAGCTGGGCGTTATACAATTCTTTGCGAACCAATTTGTCCTGCAATTCAAAGAGGCGCTGCTGGGCGCTGGCTTTGTGCTTGGCGTCTGGATAAAGGTCGAGGTATTCCTGGAAAGAAGATATAGCTGAAACTGTTGCCGACTGGTCGAGTCGTGGTTCAGGTGTGCTTTCGTATAGGCTTTGACCTATATAAAACTCGGCATTCTCTGCAAAATCACCTTTGGGGTATGACGAGTAATAACGCTTGAAAGTGGCAGCCGCTCCTTCATAGTCTTTACTGTTGTATTGGGCCATCGCAAGCATATAAAGGCTTTCTTGCGCATTCTCAGTTCCCTTGAGTACTACTATCAAGTCGGTCAGCAAAGTTGTAGTGCGTGTCCACTTGCCTTTAGCAAAGCATTCTTTGGCATATTCGTACTTATATGGAACATTGTTGGTCGTGTAGACCTTGTTGAATTCGTTAGCGCATCCTGTAAAAAGGAGTGCTGCGATTATAGCAGCAAAATGTATTTTGTTCATAATCAAAAAATTGTCATGCAAAATTACAATTATTTCCTCTATGGGCAAAGTAAAAAATACAATTTTTAGGAAAAAAACTCTATTATTAGAGATAGTGGTGACATTTTTTATTTAATTTTGCAATTATGAATTATGATTTGGTATCAGATTATGCTCCCACGGGCGATCAGCCCCATGCGATAGAGCAACTTACTGAAGGTATAGACCGCGGTGACAAAGCCCAGGTTTTATTGGGTGTGACGGGATCGGGAAAGACCTTTACGATAGCCAATGTTATCAAGAATGTGAACAAGCCGACCCTGATATTAAGCCATAACAAGACTCTTGCAGCTCAATTGTATCAAGAGATGAAGGGTTTCTTTCCTCATAATGCCGTTGAATATTATGTCTCTTATTATGATTATTATCAGCCCGAAGCCTATCTTCCCTCCACTGATACTTATATCGAGAAAGACTTGGCTATCAACGAAAACATTGACAAACTTCGGCTGAGTGCAGTTAGTGCATTGCTCTCAGGAAGGCGCGACGTAGTGGTGGTGTCTTCCGTGTCGTGTATCTATGGTATGGGCGGACCTGCTTCCATGACCAACAGCATTGTTTCGGTGAAGCGCGGCGAGGTTAAGGACCGCAATGTCTTTTTGCGGCAGTTGGTGGATGCACTATATATTAGAAATGATGTTGATTTGGCGCGAGGTTCCTTTAGGGTAAAGGGTGATACGGTTGATGTGGCTATTGCCTATAGTGACAATATACTTCGCATCAGTTGGTGGGGAGATGAAATTGACAGCATCGAAGAACTCGACAGTGTAGACCTTCATCGGCTGGCTGACTTTGATGATTATCAGATATATCCAGCCAATATATTCGTTACATCCAAAGAGCAGGTGGATGGCGCTGTAAGGGCTATTCAGGACGATTTGGTCAAACAGATTGATTTCTTCACCCAAATTGGAGATGATATCAAAGCGCAGCGTATCAAAGAACGTGTCGAGTATGATATGGAAATGATCAAGGAACTGGGTCATTGCAGTGGAATTGAGAACTATTCCCGCTATTTTGATGGTCGTCAACCTGGCGACAAACCTTATTGCTTGCTTGACTTCTTTCCTTCAGACTATCTGATGGTTATCGATGAAAGTCATGTGACAGTTCCTCAAATCAATGCAATGTATGGAGGCGACAGAGCGCGCAAACAAAATCTGGTTGAATATGGCTTCCGCCTTCCTGCAGCTTTCGACAATCGTCCGTTGCGTTTTGAGGAGTTCCAAGAGATGACCAACCAGGTCATTTATGTCTCTGCTACCCCTGCTGATTATGAACTCATGGAGTCGGAGGGTGTTGTGGTCGAGCAGATAATACGTCCCACGGGGCTGTTGGACCCTGAAATTGAGGTCCGGCCGAGTGAGAACCAGATAGACGACCTGTTGGATGAAATCCTTACGCGCACCAGTCGTCATGAGCGTGTACTCATCACTACCCTTACCAAGCGTATGGCAGAAGAACTTACCGAATATCTTCTGAATCATGATGTGCGTGCCAACTACATTCATAGCGACGTAGCTACTCTCGATCGTGTGCAGATCATGAACGACTTGCGTGCCGGTGTCTATGACGTGCTTGTTGGCGTCAATCTGCTGCGTGAAGGTCTGGATTTGCCAGAAGTCTCACTTGTTGCCATACTTGATGCCGACAAGGAGGGATTTCTGCGTAGCCACCGCTCCCTTACCCAGACGGCAGGGCGTGCCGCTCGTAATGTCAATGGCAAAGTGATAATGTATGCTGACCATATCACCGAGAGTATGCAGCGCACGATAGATGAAACTTCAAGACGGCGCTCTATACAGATGAAATATAATGAGGACCATAATATTAAACCACAACAGATAAAGAAAGAAATCAAGCAGACATTGTCCAAGGAAAAGGCTCAGACAACGCGGCCGACAATCACCTACAAACCATACGTGGAATCGGAAGAGCCAGCATTTGCGGCGGACCCAATTATCATAAAGATGACCAAGGAGCAGTTGGAAAAATGTATAGAACGCACAACTTCACTTATGAAAGAGGCTGCAGAACAGCTTGATTTCATTCAAGCCGCCCAGTATCGTGACGAGGTCATCCGCTTGCAGAAGGAATTGGAAGAAAAATGAAATAGCTGTAGGTATAGAACTGTCAAAAAGCGTCATGTGGGCTTTTACTGTCATCGAAAGATGTTCCCCATACTGTCCTTTCAATGATGAAGATGTAAAAAATATAGTTAAATACATACATTTGTTTCACGGAAACATATCTTTTTTGTACTTTTGTCATACAAAAATATGTAAATCTTAAGATTATGAAGAAAATACTGATTGCGATTATCGCTCTTTTCCCCTTGCTGTGCTCTGCGCAGAATGTTAAGCCCTTGACGCCTGAACAGCAGTTGGAACAGGCTCAAAAGCAACTTGAAGAAGCCCAAAAGGCAGTAGAGGCAGCTAAAGCCAATGCTCAAAAAGCCAAGCAGGCAGCTGAGCAAGCCAAGGCCAAGGCTGATGCAGAAAAGGCCAAGGCCGATGCAGAGAAAAAACGCAAAGAAAAGGAGATAGCTGAGAAGCAAGCAGCGATTCAAGCTCAGATAAAAAAGGCTCAGGAAGAGGCGGCTCGGCTCAATGAAGAAGCTGAGAAACTGAATGCCGAAGCCAAGAAGATGAATGCAGAGTCATCTTCTTCAGCTCCACAGCAGAAAGTGGTGGTAACATCTGACCAGACTAAAACTGTAAAGAAGGAAAGTGTGACTCCCGCACCCAAGCAGGAAAAGCCTGCTCAGTATGGCAGTGTCAATGGATGGTCGGCGATCTCTGCTCCTACTCCAACGGTTCGTCAGGAAGTCAAGCCCGAAGTCGATGTAAATACTGAGGTGAAATATCTTGCGGGCGCGGTGCCATTGGTGGATGGCAAGGTCGTTTTTGAATTAAACCTCGATGTTCCTGGTCAGACCGCGAGTGAAATCTATGATAAGGCTTTCGAATATGTCAACAATCTTACCGTAGACGAGAATCAGAAAGATGATTCCCAGTTGCGCAGCAAGATAGCTATTGTCAATACAAACACTCACTCCATTGCCGCAAAGATGTATGAGTGGTTGGTGTTTGCCAATACCATATTGATGAGTGACAAGGCGGAGTTTTCTTATACATTGATTGTAAATTGTGCCGACGCCCATCTTAATGTGAGATTGGAGCGAATCTCTTACACCTATGAGCCCAACCGCTCGACAGGATTTACCGAATCGGCCCATAACATCATAGCCGATAAATACGCACTTAACAAGAAGCAGACAAAGGTCGTGCGTCCTTATGGCAAATTCAGAATCAAAACGATTGATCGCAAGGATGAAATCTTCAACGGATTTGTCAACCTGTTTAATTAATCCGATACATTTATGATCATTAATGATAATATCGATCACAATAACCATTTGAAGACTAAACGCCAGTTGCGACTTTTCAAGATACGTAACGTGCTGAATATCCTTTTTATGGTTATTGCGATTGTTGGTGTAGCAATCTACTTTTTGTCAAGTCACAATGTCGGCATTTATGTAATACTGGCAGCTTGTGTATTTAAGTTCGTTGAATGTAGTCTCAGACTTATTCGCTAAGAGATGAAGAAAAAGCTCGTTTTAGCTCTTTTTTGCGCAGTCAGCATATCACTGTCTGCGCAAATAGATAATAATCAATTTGATCAGATTAATCGTGATGTAATGTTGGATAATTCCAACCCGCGTAAGGTCAATCCCGATAGCCTTGGCTCTGATAAGGAAATTCCTAAGGGTATAAAAGTATGGACGGTTGACAAGCGTTTTGGTGATATTGTCCATACTACGCCCGATACGCTGTCTCATATGTTTATGAACAGTATTTTTACTACAGGATTGAGAGGCGAGTTCAATACTACCGGCAATCTTGGAGCACCGCGTATCAACCGCATATTCATTGACCGCAGTCTGGATGGTAACTTCATCTTTACCAATCCATACGATTTCTTCGTCACGGATGTGAGCAATTTTCATTTCACCAATACCTTATCGCCGTTTACCAACCTGACCTTCAATACCTGTGGTGACCGACTTACAGGCGAGGACCATTTTACGGCTAAGTTTGGTGTCAATGCTGGTAAGCGCCTTGGTTTCGGCTTCAATTTTGATTATATTTATGGCCGTGGTTATTATTCCAGCCAAAGTACGTCACATTTCAACTATACGATGTATGGTTCTTATCTTGGCGACCAATATCAGGCGCATCTTCTGATGTCGACCAATCACCAGAAAGTGACCGAAAATGGTGGTATCACCAATGACGACTACATCGTTCACCCTGAGTTGTTCCCCGAGAGCTTCGCCACACCAGATATTCCTACGGTGCTCAATCGAAATTGGAACCGTAATGACAATCAGCATCTGTTCTTTACCCATCGTTACAGCCTTGGCTTCCATCGTACCGTCAAAATGACGGAAGATGAGATTGCGGCCAAGAAGTTTGCCATGGCAGCCAAGAAAGACCAGGAGGCACGTGAAGCCCGTGAGAAGGCTGAGCGCGACGACGAAGACTTTGATGAAGAGGAGTTTGATAAAAACCGTAAGCAAGGGCAGAAGTTTGCCGGTCGTCCTGACAATGCCCGCATTGCAGGCAACGAGCCGACAGATACGCTGAAGACCCAAACCCAAGAGCGGCTTCAGATTACAAGTAAAGCTCAGGCAGACAGCCTGCTCGCAGCGCAGCAACAGTTGGCTGAAGATACTTTGTGGACCAAGAAAGAGTATGTTCCAGTGACCAGTTTCATCCATACAGTTGAGCTTAACAATTACAGCCGTATTTATCAAGCCTATGAGACCCCCGAGTCTTATTATGCCAATGATTATGAGATGGATGAAAAGTATACAGGAGATTCCATCTACGACAAGACTCGCCATCTTGCATTGCGTAATACCTTCGCCCTGTCGCTACTTGAGGGTTTCAACAAGTGGGCCAAGGCAGGCGTGAAGTTGTTTGCCGCCCACGAAATGCGCCGTTATGTCCTGCCTGAAAAAGTTGGAACCTCTTCTTGGAGTGAGAACAATATATATATAGGTGGACAGTTGAGTAAATTCCAGGGTAGGACATTGCATTATTGTGCATTGGCTGAATTTGGTATGACAGGAGAGGATGCCGGAAATCTGAAGGTGGATGCTTCGGCTGATTTGAACTTCAACCTCTTTGGAGATACTGTGACTCTTCAGGCTAATGGCTTCTTCCATCGCAACACACCTTCATTCTATTATCGCCATTACCATAGCCGTCATTATTTATGGGATAATGATGGCTTGTCCAAGGTCATCCATTCTCGCATTCAGGGTATGCTCAGTTGGGAAAAGACCAAAACCAAACTGCGTGTTGCCTTCGACGAGATTTCCAATTACACATACTTCGGATTGAGTTATCAGATAGGGGAAAATTATAACCGTTTGAACAATGATGTTCATGTGCGTCAGAGCGGTGATGCCATAAGTTTGCTTACCCTTCAGTTGTATCAGGACTTCAAGTTCGGTCCCTTCAACTGGGAGAATGTCCTTACTTATCAGAAGTCGAGTGCCGAAGATGTATTGCCCGTTCCTCAGCTTAATGTATACTCCAATCTCTATCTTCGCTTCAAAATCGCTAAAGTCCTGAAGTGCGACTTCGGCGCTGACGTAAGATATTTTACCAAGTACTACGCACCTGACTATGCTCCTGGTCTGGGCCAGTATGCTGTTCAGGAAGGGCCCAATCGTGTTGAGGTCGGCAATTATCCCATCCTCAATGTCTATGCCAACTTCCATCTTAAGCAGACGCGCTTCTTTGTGATGATGAGTCATGTCAATGCCGGTAGTGGCAATAAGATGTATTTTCTTGCCCCTCATTATCCTCTCAATGACAGCATCTTGAGATTTGGACTTAGTTGGAATTTCTATAATTAACCATATAAGTCCAGTAGTTAGCATAGGTATTGTCACACCAGATACGATATCAAACTTGCACCTCGATAGTGGGTTTGATATCGTATCTATCAACCAATAAACAATCTATTTTGTAACCATCATGCAGCAGTTGAACCTCGACATCATGGAATATGTAGAGAATCATATTCTCCCGCGTTATGCTGATTTCGGCAAAAGCCATGGCTTGAGCCACGTTATGCGTGTTATCAAAAACAGTATGGAACTGGCTCGGTTCACCGGTGCTGATATAGATATGGCTTATGTGGTTGCCGCTTACCATGATTTAGGCATGAATGGGCCTCGTGCCATACATCATTTAACTGGCGGTAAAATACTCGCCAGTGATGCGCGGCTCAAAAAGTGGTTCAGTCCAGAACGTATTGTTATCATGAAGGAGGCAGTGGAGGACCACCGCGCGTCAGCCAGTCGCCAGCCTCGCTCCATTTATGGCAAGATTGTCGCCGAAGCCGACCGCGACCTTGATACCGAGGTGGTCTTCAGGCGGGCAATACAGTTTGGACTTGAGAAATATCCCGATATCACCCCAGAGCAACAATGGGAGCGTTTTGTCTTGCATATGACCGAAAAGTATTCCGTCAACGGATATATTAAGCTGTGGATACCCAATTCTCCCAATCGAAACAAGTTGAAGCAGATTCAGACCATCATTGAAAGCAAGTCCATGCTCCGTGAGTGGTTTGACATGATTTATCAGCAGGAAGTGTCCAAAACCTAAACCGTTCTTGGGAGTAGATACGCCCGGCACAACGGACATCCACATTCTTCTACATGCTGCTACATCTACTTAAAAAGCGAATAGCGAAAGCAAAAAAACAGACAATTATTTTGTATTATCTATGGTTTACATTACCTTTGTATTAAACTAAAAATTTAAGATCGATGAAAGTGCGTTTATCTTTGATGAACTTCTTGGAGTTCGCGGTGTGGGGTTCATACCTCACCTGTATGGGAATCTACCTCGGTAATATTGGCATGGCCGGACATATTGGCGCCTTTTATGCCATGCAGGGTATCGTTTCTATTTTCATGCCCGCTTTGATGGGAATTATTGCTGACCGTTGGATTCCGGCACAACGCCTTTTGGGTATTTGTCATCTTCTGGCAGCCCTCTTTATGTTTGCTGCAGGATGGTATGGTATGGTTAATGGTGAAGGGGCAAGTTTTGCCATTCTCTTTACATTCTATTCATTGAGCGTTGGCTTCTATATGCCCACCTTGGCGCTCACCAATTCCGTTGCCTATTATTGTCTTGAGCTCAAGGGCATGGACACCGTCAAGGAGTTCCCGCCTATTCGTGTCTTCGGAACCGTAGGCTTTATCGTTGCCATGTGGTTTGTCGACATCATGGGCTTCAAGAGTACATACGAACAGTTCTTTGTGTCTGGTGCTTTCAGTCTGATTCTCTTCCTTTATACCTTCAGCATGCCTACCTGTCCGCTGAGTGATGATGACAACAAGCAAAGTCTGGTAGACGCTTTCGGATTGCGTGCCTTTGCTCTTTTCAAGCAGAAGCGCATGGCTATCTTCTTTGTTTTCTCCATGCTCTTGGGCGTCAGTCTGCAGATTACCAACGGCTTTGCCACCCCATTTATCGAGAGCTTCAAGTCGCTGCCCGAATATGCCGGTACCTTTGGCGTGAAGTATCCCGTCATTCTCTACTCTTTGTCCCAGATTAGCGAGACCCTTTGCATCTTGATGATTCCATTCTTCATGAAGCGTTATGGCATCAAGAACGTTATGCTTATTGCCATGTTTGCTTGGGTAGCCCGTTTCGCCCTTCTCGGCGCCGGCAATCCAGGTGCGGGTGTCTGGATGTTCATCCTTTCGATGATTGTTTACGGTGTGGCTTTTGACTTTTTCAATATCTCTGGTTCGTTGTTTGTCAACGACAATACCGATTCAAAGATTCGTTCAAGTGCGCAGGGCGTGTTTATGCTTATGACCAATGGTATCGGTGCAACCCTCGGCTCTTTCGCTGCCCAGGCTGTAGTCACTGCCTATACAGACTCCAATGGCGTCACCCAGTGGGCCACCTGCTGGTACATCTTTGCAGCTTACGCTCTGGTAGTTGGTGTGGCATTCGCCTTTATGTTCAGACCACGTAAAACAGGAGTTAAGGCATAATGGACAAAACCCGCCTATACATAAAGGGAGTGACGCAGTTGAGACAATTCGGCAATATAGGGTTGATTGTCCTCACTGACGCCGACCAGACAAAGCATCTTAGCATGCCTTGCAATATGGATAGACTTTATGATTTGGAGGGTTTCTTCAAGAAGCGACATACGTCTGTAGATGCGTTGATATCCGTCTTATGGACCATTATCAGAGACCACACCGGCACGCCCTACGAGGTGCATGTTACCGATGTGAGCCGTGGCAAATACAGAATGGAATTACAAGATGTCGATAAATCAATTGCATACAAGTTGGAACCTACGGCTGCCATCACATTGGCAGCCGTAGCCGATTTGCCTATATACATAAGCCCGCAGCTGTTTGACATACAGGGCGTGGATTACAATCCCGACACCGAGAAGATGTCTTTGCCACTCAATGTGCTCAGTTACGAGTTGTTGGAGAATGCACTTCGTCGGGCAGTCAAGGACGAAGATTACAGGATGGCGATGGCCATCAAACAAGAGATGGATAACAGAAAAAAATAAGAAATTATGAAAGAAGCACGGTATTTTTATGTACCCCAGGCGTCTGTTCAGAACGAACTGCCTGCCGATGAGGCAGTACATGCCTTGCGTGTGTTAAGATTGGCTTCAGGTGACGAGATGTTTCTCATGGATGGAGATGGTGGCATTTACAGAGCCAAGGTCACTATGACTTCGTCCAAGCATTGCTTTTATGAGATTGTCGAGACGCTGCATCCCGGCAAGGCTTGGCTCGGAAACATCCATTTGGCCATTGCCCCAACCAAGATGATGGAACGTATCGAGTGGATGGCCGAGAAGGCCACCGAGATTGGTTTTGACGAACTTTCCCTACTCAAGTGCGCTTTTTCCGAACGCAAAGTTGTCAACACCGCGCGTTTGGACAAGATAGTCGTTTCGGCCATGAAGCAGAGCCGAAAGCCATTCAAGCCAGTCGTACACGAAATGGCTGACTTCAACACCTTTATCCAGCAACCACGAACCGGCCGCAAGTTTATAGCGCATTGCTATAATGAGGTGCCACGACTCGATTTGTTTACCCTGCTTACAGCCGACGAGGCGGCTGAAGACTGTACGGTTCTTGTTGGCCCCGAAGGCGATTTCTCTATCGATGAGGTTCGCGCCGCCATCGCCAACGGTTATCAGTCTATATCCCTTGGAGACTTCCGCTTACGCACCGAAACGGCTGGTCTCATGGCCGTAACCATGGCTCTGTTGTCTCTTAGGAAATAGACACCTTATTAATATATAACAATGAAGAAGCTCGCATTTTTATTTATTTTGCTGAGCACGTTGATTGTTTCGTGTTCAGACAGCGATGATTATATGGATGCCGTTCCCAAGAAAAGTCCCTTGGTGGTATCCGTTGATTTGATGAAATACAAGGGTATGGATAGCAATGTCTTTATGCGTTCTCTTTTCCATATCCACAATATGACTACCCGCGGCATAGACCTTGCCCAAAAGGTTTATGCCTTTGAGTCTCCCGAAGGTTTTTATGGCCTTTGTTGCTGTGTGTCCGATGAGGACAACCTCAAGGAGCTTATGGGCAAAAACGGTTTCAAACTCACCGATTTCCGCGAATGTACATTCTCCGTTTTGGGCAATTCCTGGGTAGTGGGTTTCAATGCCAAGTCTCTGCTTGTGATGGGTCCCGTCACTGCGAGCGAGCAGCGCAATCTTATGGTTAAAATGGCCAGCTGTCTCAAGCAGGATGCTGACAAAGGTTTGCGTGCCTCCGACTTGGTTCATCAGCTCGACTCCATTCAGGAGCCTATGGCTATGGTTGCTGCCATGACTTCCCTTCCCGAACTGATGCGCTCGTCACTTATGCTTTGTGCGCCCAAGGATATGGATGCCAACCAACTGTATTATCGTGCAGGCATTTCTGTCGGCAGCGATTATGTTCAGGTCGATGGAACCATATTTGCAAAGAACCACAAGGATGATGAGACCATCAGAGATTACCAGCTCCGCCAGATGGATATTCTTCGTGGCAAATATGCGTCATATATAGACGAGCATAACTTTGTGTCAATCCTCTTGAACAGCAAGACAACGATGACGGAGCTTACCCAGGGGAAAAACGATTTTGACAAACTCTTCTCCGCCTTGAACGTTGGTTCTGATATCAATTACGGGAAGATATTTGACACATCTTCGGGAGAGATGCTGGTCAGTGTTCCTACTCATTCCAGCCAACTTCATCTGCTTGTCTCACGGCTGACAGCCGACTGGCATCAGTTTGTACCTGCTGATATGAGCGAGAAGCCTATCGGCGTAGCCGAAGATGGAACTTTCTTCTTGGGCATTCCATATAAGGATGTTGCACAACACGGGAAATGGGATGCAGTGATAAAGGGGAAAAGGGCTGCTATGCTCGTGAACCTTGCCGAATTGCAGCGCGTAGCACCGCTGCCATTGCTTCAGAGTGTCCACACGGCATTGGGCAACAGACAGTTGATGGTTTTAACAGTAAAATGATGAAACAGATTCGGTTAAAAAGCGTCGTTCCTCATGTCTTTTCCAGTTGTGCTGAGCTGAAATCCGATGTGTGGAACCAGGATGTGACCTTGGAAAAGGGCAAGACTTATTTGGTGGAAGCCCATAGTGGCAGAGGCAAGAGCACCTTCTGCAGTTATCTTATCGGTTATCGCCAGGATTATACCGGCGAATTGCTGTTTGACGATACACCCACGACCACCTTCAGTATGCAGCAGTGGGTTGATGTGCGCCGTTCCGGCATTAGCCATTTGTTTCAGGAACTCCGGTTGTTTCCCGAATTGTCTGCCCATGACAATGTGATGATTAAAAACTCTCTTACCCATCATGTTACGGCCTCTCAGGTAAACCAGTGGTTCGAGATGTTAGGCATATCAGACAAGTTGGATACCCCTATTGCCAATATGTCCTTTGGGCAACAGCAGCGTGTGGCTCTTATGCGAGCCTTGGCCCAACCGTTTGATTTCCTTGTCGCCGACGAACCCATCAGCCATCTTGACGACGAAAATGCTGCGGTTATGGCATCGCTCATGATGGAGGAAGCACACCGCCAGGGGGCTGGCGTCATCGTTACCAGTATTGGCAAGCACATGGATTTGGATTATGACAAGGTATTCTGTTTGTAGATTTCTAAAGATTGCTGAAAATGAATTTGATTTGGAAGTTACTGAGCAAACATATAAGTAAAAGCCAACTGTTGGGATTCTTCTTTGCCAATCTCGTTGGCTTGACCATCATTCTTTTGGGATTCCAGTTCTATATTGATGTGCTTCCCTGTTTCACAGGCGAAGACAGTTTCATGAACGATGACCAGGTGGTATTGACCAAGGCCGTCCGCTCGTCAAGTGTCGTTTCTGGCCAGACCAATCTCTTTTCTCCAGATGACGTCGAAGACCTGCGAAGCCAGCCGTTTGTAGAATCTTTGGGCGTGTTTTCATCCAACGAGTATCATGCCAATGCGACCATGTCGATTGAAGGCAACACAATTTTCAATTCCGAAGTATATTTCGAAAGCGTACCCGACGAATTTGTTGATATCGACAAGAGTCAGTGGAATTATGCTGAGGGCGATAGGGTAGTGCCCGTACTTCTGCCGAGGTCATATATAACAATGTATAATTTCGGCTTTGCCAAGTCCCATTCGCTGCCTACGCTCTCCGATGGCGTTCTTGGTATGGTCGACATCTCTCTCTTTGTTCAGGGAGATGGCAAGAAAGAGGTGTTCACGGGCAAACTGATTGGTTTCTCTAATAAGATCAGTTCCATACTTGTGCCTCAGTCGTTTATGGATTGGACTAACCGCAACTTCAGTTCTCAATCCCACTCCCAGCCATCACGTATTCTTGTCCATTTTGACAATCCTGCCAGCAAGGAGGTTACCTCATATCTCGAAGACCACGGCTATGAGGTCGACAGCGATCAGATGAACAATGAGAAGACTGCATATTTTCTCAAGTTGGTTGTAGCTCTCGTTATGGTTGTCGGCGCTCTCATCTCTGCATTGAGCTTCTACATCCTCTTGTTGAGCATCTTCTTGCTCGTCCAGAAGAATGAGGACAAGCTGGAGAACCTGCTGTTGATAGGATATACCACGCGCTCCGTGGCATGGCCCTATCAGATGCTTACCCTGGTGCTCAATGTCGGCATACTTCTCGTTTCCATCTGTGCAGTGTTCATATTGAGGGGGTATTATTATGATTATTTGTTGGCATTGTCACCCTCGTTGGACAAGTCGTCACCGATGCTCATGATTGCATTAGGTGTAGGTGTCGTTTTGCTGCTTTCAATGCTCAATTTTATCGTCATTCATAACCGTATCCAACAGATCTGGTATAGTAAAAGGCGAAATAACGGCGTTGTATCATAATTTTAACGCGCTCTTTATGATTAATTAAAAAAAAATACCTATATTTGCACCAAATATTAACAATAGTTACTACGCTGAGTAGTATTTTAACTTAACTTTTATAATATGTTGAGACGTTTAACCATTATTGCTTTAATGATGTTGGCCTTTACAACATCGATTATGGCACAAATTACGACTTCAGGTATTAATGGTAAGGTTACCTCTCAGGGTGATGAGGTTATCGGTGCTTCAGTTACCGCAACCCACCAGCCATCTGGTACCGTGTATCGTGCCGTTACTAATGTTCACGGAAGATTTAACATTCCGGGTATGCGTCCTGGCGGACCCTATAAGGTAGAGATATCTTATATCGGCCATCAGACCAAGACTTTCAACAAGGTTAGCTTGTTGTTGGGTGAATCACAGAACCTTTCTTGTTCGTTGGAAGAAGATGCCAAGATGCTCGACGAGGTTGTCGTTGCTGGCAAGGCAGGTCTTAATGCCACCAAGACAGGTGCGGCACAGAGCATCAATGCTACACAGATAGCCAATATGCCTACCATTACCCACAGCATCGCCGACATTGCGCGCCTTAATCCCCAAATCAATTCAAATGAGCAGGTGGGTTCTATGTCTTTTGCCGGTACAAATACCCGTTACAATGCTTTCCAGATTGACGGTGTAATGA
Source organism: Prevotella sp. P5-108 (assembly GCF_002251385.1). GTDB lineage: Bacteria > Bacteroidota > Bacteroidia > Bacteroidales > Bacteroidaceae > Prevotella. The sequence goes on along the minus strand of NZ_NPJJ01000063.1, from coordinate 3,238 downwards.
ACAACGACGCTTTCGGTCTTACCTACAATGGTAGTAACGGCGGCCAGGCCAACACTCAGCCTGTTTCGATGGAAAGCATTGAGCAGATTCAGATCAACATCGCTCCCTTTGACGTTCGTCAGAGCGGTTTCACCGGTGGCGCTATCAATGCCATTACTAAGAGTGGTACCAACACCTTCCATGGTAGTGCCTACATCTACGGCAACAACGAAAAGCTCGTAGGTCGTCACTTTCTGAACCATGATGGAACTTACGCTGCACCTTATTCTAAAGAGAGCGAGTCATTGTTCGGTTTCACTTTGGGCGGTCCCATTATCAAGGACAAGCTGTTCTTCTTCGCTAACTTCGAGAGCTCAGACAAGTCATATCCTAATGACTATGGACTGGGTACCGGTGGCTCTAAGGTAGATGCCGACCTGGCTGTGAAGATTCTTGACGCTGTCAAGGATATGGCACAACGACAGGGTTATGACTACAATGGTATTTATGCCAACCCCGATATGCGCACTTGGAGCAACAAGGCAAGTGTCAAGTTGGACTGGAACATCAACGACTTCAATAAGTTGTCTGTTCGCTGGAGCTATGTTAACGCCCGTTCTATGAAGGGTGGTGGCGGTATCGCTACTCTGAACACTGGCGACCACATCTATGAGTACAAGTCCAATACCAATACCATCATGGCCGAGCTCCAGTCTCGTCTCAGCCCTGTGTTGAGCAATGAGCTTCGTGCTTCTTATGTAATGGTTCGTGATGCCCGTACTTCTGGTACTCCATTCCCAGCCATCCAGATTTCAAAGGTAGGTAATAACAATGGTTCTGTAAACATCGGTAATGAGTACAACTCAATGGCCAATGGTCTTGACCAGGACGTATTTACCTTCGAGGACAACCTGACATGGTATAAGGGCAACCATACCATCACTATGGGTACACACAATGAGGTGTATAGCTTCTCAAACCTCTTTATCCCAAATCTCTTTGGCTCATATTATTTCCAGAATCCCGATGATTTCTTCAGCTATTATGAAGGTTTCAAGGCTGGCACTCCCGGTATCGGTAAATATATCAACCAGTATTACTTCCAGCAGGCCAATGTAGACGTTACAGGCAATGCCCGTTGGAGAGCCAAGTTCGGTTCTGCCCAGTTAGGTTTCTACATCCAGGACAAGTGGGATATCTCAAACTCTCTGCAGCTTACCTATGGTCTGCGTATGGACCTCCCCTTGTTCTTTGATACTCCTTCTGAGAATGCTCCATTCAACGCGTGGGCTGCCCAGAACGGCTATGGATACAGAACCAATAACAAGCTCAACTCTACACCTATGTGGAGCCCCCGCGTAGGCTTCCGTTGGGATAAGGACAACAAGCACAAGCTCATCGTACGTGGTGGTGTGGGTATCTTCACCGGTCGTGTACCTTTCGTATGGCTGAGCAACAGCTTCTCCAATACCGGTATCCAGATGTCTTCTTACAATGTAAAGCGCAACGATAAGATTACGTTGATTCTGGACCCCAACAAGCAGGCTGAGAACGGTCAGCTGCTCAACGCCAGCAGCGGTAACCAGACCATCAACGTCTTTGACAAGGACTTCAAGTTTGCCCAGAACCTTCGTGCCAACCTCGGTGTAGATTTCAAGGCTCTTGGCATCGACTGGACTGCGGAGGCAATCTACAGCAAGACACTGAACGATGTATATTATCAGAACATTGCTTATGCTGAGACCGGCAAGACATTCGGCGACGTGACAGGTATGTATTGGGACAATCGTCCTATGTACGAGCGCGTGACCAAGGGTCTGCCTTTCTCTAATATCTATGCTCTTAAGAACAGCAACAAGGGTTATTCTTACAGCCTCTCACTGAAGGCAGAAAAGAGCTTCGACTTCGGTCTTGACCTTGCTGCTTCTTACACCTTCACACAGTCTAAGAGCCTTTGTCCTGCCACTTCTTCTCAGGCTGCCAGCAACTGGAACAACACCTCTACATATCGTTTCTCCAATGCTCCTGAGTTGGGTTACAGTGCCTACAATCTGCCCCACATGATCAAGGCATCTGCTTTCTACCGTTTCCACATTGCCAACAATAAGAACTTCACCACTACTATCGGTGTTATCTACCAGGGCAGAAGCGGTTCACCTTATTCTATGCTGTATAGTGGTGACCTCAATGGCGACAACGGTCGTGGCAATGACCTGATGTTCATTCCTACTGACGAGCAGATCGACCTGATGCCCTTCAAGGCTCAGGGCAACTATACCGAGGAACTGCAGCGTCAGAACCTGAAGGCATGGTTGGCCAAGACTCCTTATCTCAAGGATCATCGTGGCGAATACTTCAAGCGCAACGCAGACAACCTGCCTTTCGAGAACCACTTCGACTTCCACGTAGCTGAGAAGATGAGCGTGAAGGTGGGCAAGCAGGTACACTCTCTCGAGTTGTCTCTTGACATCCTCAATGTGGGCAACCTCCTCAACAAGGATTGGGGCCGTACCTACGGAACAACTTATTCTAACGAGTTGATTTCTCCTCTGACCTACGATGGTGGCAAGTTCCAGTTCCTCAGCACTCCAGACTATGTCATCAAGTATCCTCAGTCTTACTACAGCCGTTGGCGTGGTCAGCTTGGTCTGAAGTACACATTCTAACGCATAAGACTAACTTCATTATAAATAAGCCTTTCGGGAGCCAGTTTCCTGAAAGGCTTATTTTATTCTTTCATTGTCGAATAAGCGTCGCGCTTTGCCCCTATCTTCTTCGCTTCTCGTGACAATAATGCCTCGATGGCAATAATCTTGTTTTCAGGGTTTGAAATTGTTGTTGCCAATCGCGCAACATGTGATGCTAACCTTGATTTCCTGATTTCATGCTTTGCGTTTACTTTATAACTGTCCACGGCATACTTTGATGTCTTTACGGTCATTGGCTTGCAGGTTTGCATGGTGTCGGCTATAGCCATATCCAGTCCGGTGGCAGCGGAAAAGCAAGCGAAGTCGGTCTTGCGCCGTCCACTATTTAGCATTTTAGTTGATACGTTTGAATATTAATTAGTTTTTTGTTTTGTTGTTATCTTCAAATATAGTAATTTTGCATGAAGAATTAATATATATCTTTACCCCAATTCGGGATAAGATAGCGATTAGTTGCATGTTAAGAGAGATACATGAATTCTCTTCCCATGCCATCAGACATGGGCTATATATAAAGAATCGAAAGAGATTATTCTGTCCTTAGAACATTG
>NZ_NPJJ01000062.1 GCF_002251385.1 Prevotella sp. P5-108 | reverse complement strand
ACCTTTATTTTATGTAAAGATACGAAAAAATATTGACATATGCAACTATTTACCCATCTATTATCCAGCTATTTGCAGGGGATGGTGGACTTTTTCAGTGCCCTCCCTTGGGGAGGGTAGGGTTGGGGAGGGGCTTCTCTGCCTTGGCAACTCTGTAGGAGTTGCGTTTAGCCGTAGGCGTTACCCACGGCAGGATGATGGGCTGCTATTTTTTGATGGGTATTATCAGATTGAGTATAACGCCTTCGGCTAAGCGCAACACTTTACCTTTCCGCGTCGCAAAGCGCCGCGCCGGTGACCTTCGGTTCAGCGTTGCTATCCTTTTATGGTTCAATACCCAGGGTAGAGGCGCTGCGCACCTCAACCCTGGGCTGGGGAAACGCAACTCCTACAGAGTTGCCAAGGGTGCGTACCGCCTGCTATGGGCCAACCATACATTACAGCAGGGAGCGTACCTCCCACATTGGGCCAACTACTCATGGTCGTTGGGAGCGTACCATCTACGATGCGTTATTAATTACGAATGCCCTAATTAATATGGAACACGACGAAGGAGGTTAATTCTGTTTTATCAGAACCATCCGTATTCGTCGTAATGACGGAAAAGCGGATGGGGGCGATGGCTCGGAGTGTCTTTACTATCTGTTCGGGCGACGCGACTGGCCCTGCTACCATGATGCGCACCATCGCCAGCGATGAAATGATAAAAATCGCGGGGAAAAAAGAAAAAAGGGGAAAAAAGATTTGTATTTCGATAACAATCATTATCTTTGCAAGCATAACCTAATACTCCTCCAAAAAAGTGCTGCTTATGAATACCCCACGACAGAGCAACGCCACCACACTGTGGTACATGATAGTAATCGGTCTGCTGATGATAGCCTGCGGACAGCGACAGGCGACGAATCCTATGGCCGTGCGCAAAAGTCTGGACAGCCTCATCTCTTCTTCACACAATATCGACACTCTCCGTATGCTGCAGAAGCGTATGGAGAAGGAAGACAATGTGTTGGGACGCATCATCGTGTGCAGAGAGATAGGCCGGAAGATGCGCAACGAGAGCCTCTTTGACGAGGCGCTGCGCTACCACGGCGAAGAGCTGACGCTCGCCGAAGACCTGGAAGACACGCTGGAGATGGTGCAGGCGCTCAACAACCTGGGCACCGACTACCGCAGACTGGGCGTGCTCGACGTGGCGCAAGACTACCATTACCGCGCGTGGACCATCAGCAAGGCGAGCGGCGACACCTCGCACGTGGCGAAGAAGAGTCGCGTGGTGGCGCTCAACGGACTGGGCAACATCTACCTCACCGTGGGCAACTACGAGCGCGCCGACAGTGCGCTGCGCATGGCGCTCGCCGGCGAGAAGGAGCTGAAGAGCGAACTGGGGCAAGCCATCAACTACGCCAACATAGGCTCCATCTTCCGCCATCAGAACATGAACGACTCGGCGTGGGCGTACTTCCGCAAGTCGATGGAGCTGAACCAGAAGGTGAACAACATGCTTGGCATCTCGCTCTGCCATACCTACTATGGTTCGATGTATGAACGGGAGCGACGGTATGACAAGGCAGAGGAGGAATATGAGAAAGCCTACGAGCTGATGAAGGCTTCGCACGACGACTGGCATGCGCTGAACTCGCTCATCGCGCTGGCAAGCATCAACCTGACCAAGGGTGACAACGCCAGGGCGTTTAACTTCCTGGGCAAGGCAAAGCGGATGGCGGAGGAAATCAAGTCGTATGAATATCTGGCAGAGGTCTACACCTTATATTATAAGCACTACAAACGCACGGGCGACTACAGTGCGGCGCTCGCAGCCCACGAGAAGGCGGGCGCGATGCAGGACAGCGTGGTAGACATGGAGAAGGTGAACCGCATACAGAACGCGGGACTCGCCATCGAACGCACCCAGCAGGCAAGGATGATGGACGCGGCGAATATGACGCTGCAGAGCGAGCGGTCGGCACGGATGGTGAGCAGCGTCATCTTCGTCATCATAGTGCTGCTGCTCAGCTGTGCGCTGGTGATATTCTTCTACGCACAGCGCGTGAACCACCACAACCACATGAACCTGAAGAGGGTGGCGCAGATGCGAGAAAACTTCTTCACGAGCATCACCCACGAGTTCAGGACGCCGCTCACCGTGATACTCGGACTGAGTCAGGAACTGCAGAAGAACCCGCAGGACGAGGTGAAGAGCCACGCGCTGACCATAGAGCGGCAGGGCAAGGGTCTGCTGACACTCATCAACCAGCTGCTCGACATCTCGAAGCTCAAGTCGAAGGAGGGCAAGCTGGACTGGCGCAACGGCAGCATCACCACCTATGTGACGATGCTCGTAGACACCTATCGCGACTACGCCCGCAGCAAGAACATCGACTTGCAACTGTATGTCAAGGAGGAGGTGACGATGGACTTTGTGCCCGACTATGTGAGCAAGCTGCTGAACAATCTGATATCCAACTCGCTGAAGTTCACGCCGGAGTTCGGTAAAATCAACGTGTCGATGTGGCGCATCGAGGACACGCTGCACGTGGAGGTGAGCGACTCGGGCGAAGGCATGGACGAAGAGACGGCAGCCAATGCGTTCAAACCGTTCTACCAGGGTGAGAACGATGCCAAGAACATAGGCACGGGTGTGGGTCTGGCACTGGTGAAGAACGTGGTAGACTCGGTGCATGGCAAGATAAGCGTAAGGAGCAAGGTGGGAGAAGGCACAACATTCAGTATAGAGATACCCATCAACAACGTATGCGAAAACAAACTGACGGAGAAGACGATGGACAACATGCCGGTGCTGCCGGCAGAGGAACAGGCGCTCACCGACTGCGACTGCGACGACAGCCAGTACACGGTGCTGGTGGTCGAGGACAACCGCGACATCGCAGCCTATATAGGCAAGTTGCTCGCCGACCGCTACAGCGTGGCTTATGCCACCAACGGAGGCGACGGACTACAGAAGGCGATAGACCTAGTGCCCGACCTAATAGTGACCGACGTGATGATGCCCGACATGGATGGTCTGGAGCTCTGCCGACGCGTGAGGGCCAACGAGGTGGTCAACCATATCCCCATCGTCATCGTCACGGCGAAGATTACGGAGCAGGAGCGCATCGAGGGCATCAAAGCGGGTGCCGACGCCTATATCTCCAAGCCGTTCAATGTGGACGAACTGCGCACGGTGGTCGAGAAGCTGCTCGACAGGCATCGCTCGCTGCGCAGCAAGTTTGGCGATGGCATGACAAGCAGCAACAACGACGAAGAGGGCAGGCTCACCGATGCCGAGCGGAGGTTTGTAGCCAAGGCCGTAGACCATATCTATCTGCTGCTCGACAAGCAGGCGCTCGACATCAACGCACTGGCAGACAAGCTGTGCATGAGCTCGCGCCAGTTCCATCGCAAGATAGTGGCGATAACGGGCTGTTCGCCCGCCTCGTTTGTGATGAAAATCAAGATGAAGCGTGCCCGACATCTGCTGGAGAACGACACGAGGATGGGCATTGACGAGATAGCCAGCCGCTGCGGCTTTGAACACACCTCGAGCTTCTACCACGCCTTCCGCAAGACGTATGGCGTGACGCCGAAGGATATCAGGAGAGGAGTGGAGGATAGTTAGAGGGCCCGCCCCAGCCAACCAAAAGCCCGTCACCAACCAACCGAAAGCCCCTCCCCAACCCTCCCCAAGGGGCGGGAGTCCATTCCTGCTGTGTTTGAGGCTGTTGGGTGCGGCTCCTTCCCCTTGGGGAAGGTTGGGATGGGGCTTCTATCGCGGACAGAACGCACCCTTGGCAACTCTGTAGGAGTTGCGTTTCCATAGCCCAGGGTTGAGGTGCGCAGCGCCTCTACCCTGGGTATATATATAATAAGGTGGAGCAACGCTGAACCGAAGGTCACCGGCGCGGCGCTTTGCGACGCGGAAAGGTAAAGTGTTGCGCTTAGCCGAAGGCGTTATACTCAATCTGATAATAACCATCTACCCATTCCTACCCATTATCCTGATGCGGGCAACGCCTACGGCTAAGCGCAACTCCTACAGAGTTGCCAGGTTAGTAGGGGCAGTTACCCAGGGTAGCGTGCTTCGCCCGCCACCCTGGGCTGCGAAATCGCAACTCCTACAGAGTTGCCGCTGCTTGCGGGAGGCCAATTGCGGGGTTAATCCATTATTACCTACTTATGTAATAAGTTGATATAAACACAAAAAGCCATGGCGCCTGTTGTCGGCTTCGCCTTTTTGTGGCTGTCGGTGACGCCAGTCGGAAAACGAGTTTCCCTTTTTGTCGTCGCCCCCACCCCCAACGCCATGCTTCGCATGACGACAACAGCCGGCATGGTTCAAAAAGCGGCCAGCGGCCGTAAAAAAAGCCGCCTTTGGCGGTAAAAAAACAGCTGATTGTATCATTCCATCTGTTTGACACCTGCCGATAGAAAATAAGGTAATCTTTTTTTGTACCGGCGTTAGCCGGACTTTTTTTACCGCCAACGGCGGACTTTTTGTATTTGCGGCTTTTCAGCCTGCCACCAAGCAGGCGCGGATGGGGGTGGCGGGGAATATCCGAGAGCTCGCTCTCGAGATATCTCCCGACACACACGGACGCATAGGGCGAAGCCCTGAAAAGCCACAAATCTTTTTGTAGCTTCTTGCGATAGCATATTCAAGGTATATGGGCATATACACTACAAGTAACGCCTTCGGCTAAGCGCAACTCCTACAGAGTTGCCAGGTTAGTGGGGGCAGTTACCCAGGGTAGCGAGCTTCGCCCGCAACCCTGGGCTGTGAAATCGCAACTCCTACAGAGTTGCTGCTGCTTGCGGAGGCAAACCAAAAGCCCCTCCCCAGCCCTCCCCAAGGGGCGGGAGCTGCTTCCTGCTGTGTTTGAGGCGTTTAGACAAGACTCCTTCCCCTTGGGAAAGGTTGGGATGGGGCTTCTATTGGTGCGCTTTGCCCTTGCGGCGGGTTGGTGAATGGGGCTCAAAAAAGCAGCCAAGCGTTATAGTAATAACACTTGGCTGCTTCCTTGTACCCAGAGCCGGGGTCGAACCGGCACGGATTGCTCCACTGGTGTTTGAGACCAGCGCGTCTACCGATTCCGCCATCTGGGCAACTCTATCCAATAATTCGGATGCAAAGGTAAGACATTTTTCCGAATTAACAAACTTTTTTTCAGAAAAACGCAAAAATGCTTGCGCCATTCGGGGATAATGGTTATCTTAGCCGCCGATTAGAAACCTCATCTTACAGACATATATATATGACTAACATAAACAACAATTACTGTGTAATCATAGCAGGAGGCAAGGGACGACGCCTCTGGCCCTGCAGTCGTGAAGCACGGCCCAAACAATTCATAGACTTCTTCGGCTGCGGGCGCACGCTGCTGCAGCAGACCTTTGACCGCATGCGGCGGATGCTGCCTCTGGACCACATATACATCAACACCAATATGGCCTACCTCGACCTGGTGCACGAGCAGTTGCCCGAGGTGGACGACGACCATATCCTGGCCGAACCCATACACCGCAACACGGCACCCAGCGTGGCGTGGGCGTGCCACCGCATCAATCATGCCAACGAGGATGCCTGCCTGCTGGCCATCCCCTCCGACCAGATGGTGCTGGACGAGCAGCAGTTCTTCGCCAACGTAGGCGAGGGCTTCGATTTCGTAAGCTCCAACGACTGTCTGCTCACGATGGGCGTCAAGCCCACCCGTCCTGAGCCAGGCTACGGCTATATCCAGAAAGGCGAAGTGGCCCGCAACGAGGTCTACTGCGTGCAGTCGTTCACAGAGAAGCCCGACCGCGAATTTGCCCGCATGTTTATGGAGAGTGGCGAGTTCTACTGGAACACGGGTATGTTTCTCGCCAACACGCGCTTCCTCTACCACACGTTCAGCACCTTCCTCCCCAGCGTGCTGCGCAACCTCGACGAGAGCAACCCGCAATGGACGCTGGACGAGGAGAACCGCTTCATACAGGACAACTTCCCCTCCTACCCCAACATGTCAATAGAGCGCGGCGTCCTGGAGAAGTCGGGGAGCGTGTATGTGATGGAGTGCCGGTTTGGATGGGCAGACATAGGCACATGGCACAATGTGTATGAAGCTATGAGGCGCGCCGACGGCGACAACGTGGTGATAGACTCGGAGGCGATGACCGAAGACGCCCACAACAACATCATCAAGCTGCCCAAGGGCAAGCTGGCAGTCATCAACGGGCTCGACGGTTTTATCGTGGCAGAGGAAGGCAACGTGCTGCTCATCTGCAAGAAGGAAGACTCGTCTGACCTGATACGCAAGTATGTAAACGACGTGCAGATGAAGCGTGGCGACGAATACGTGTAAACCCTTAATAACATAGGTATGAAAGCAAGAAAGTTTTGGCTTGCAGCCATGGCAGCCATGGCATGCTGGAGCGCACAGGCGCAAGCGGTGAAACCCGTCAAGATGGTGATAGGCCCCGACGGTATGGCCTGTGAGTACATCGGCGAGACCGCCGACAAGTACCACGTGATGTGCCAGGACGACGGATGGGTGGACAAGAAGGGAAGCCGCATCGAGTACTGGTCGCCCGAGAAAGGCAAGGGATGGGTATGCTGCCGCAAGGCCGACGGCAAGGTGAACATCTACAAGTCGGCAGACGCCAAGTCGGCGGTGGTAGGCCAGCTCACCAACACCAAGGGCTACATTCCCGAGTCGGCAGCCTGTATGGGGCTCGAGAAGGGATGGTACAAGGTAAACAAAGACGGCGTGGTGGGCTATGTCAAAGCCCGCACAGCCTGGTGGAGAGCCAAGTCGCTGGACTAAAGGTCATCCACTACAACACAAGAGCCGCCGGCAGGCCGCTTCTCCATGACCGGGGAAGCGCGCCTGTCGGCGGCTCTCTATGTATGAGGGTGTCGGGGGCGACGCTCAGAGCTTCTGGAACTCGGCGTAGATGCTGTCGGCTATCTGCTGCATCTCTTCAGGCTCGAGAGAGAGGTGCTCCTTGCGGAAATCCACGTCAGCCTCTGAATTGATGGGCATGAGATGGATGTGGGCATGAGGCACCTCGAGACCCAGCACCACCTGAGCCACCTTGCGGCAGGGGAACGCGGCGCGGATGGCCTGTGCCACCTTCTTGGCAAACACCTGGAAAGCGGCCAGTTCGGCGTCGTCCATATCAAAGATGTAATCGACCTCCTTGCGGGGTATCACCAGCGTGTGACCCTTGGTGAGAGGACTGATGTCGAGGAATGCGTAGAAGTCGGCACTCTCGGCACACTTGTAGCTCGGTATCTCGCCGGCTGCAATCTTAGAGAAAATGGTAGCCATAATCGTAATGTTGGTTTGGGTTGATGTATAGAGCGTGGTTGCGAGCCCGCTATCAGTCGATCGAGATGCGATCGATGCGCAGATGGATGACGCCGTTGGGAATCTTGATGTCGGCGACCTCGCCCACCTTCTTGCCGAGGAGTCCCTGGGCGATGGGGGTGTGGATGGAAATCTTGCCCTCGCGCAGATTGGCCTCACTCTCGCTCACGATGGTATAGGTCATCTTAGCCTGGTTGGCCACGTTGGTCATTTCGACCTTGCACATAATCTGTACAGTGTCTGTGCTGAGACGCGACATATCTACTATCTTGGCCTCGGCGATGGTTAGTTTCATTTTGTTGATTTTGCTCTCCAGGTGAGCCTGTGCCTCCTTGGCAGCATCGTACTCTGAGTTTTCACTTAAGTCACCCTTGTCACGGGCTTCAGCGATTGCGGCTGATGCCTTGGGGCGCTCAATCGATTCGAGCCTGCGGAGCTCGGCTACGAGTTTTTCGTAGCCCTCTTGCGACATGTAAGCCATAATTTTTGAATTAATTTGTTCTACATTGGACAGACAACAATAAAATAAGGAATTCCAACAGCTTTGCAGGTTGTCGAAATTCCAACTTTTATTATCCTCTTCTTTTCTAATACTTTTGCAAAGGTAATGAATAAAGAAGACAATACCAAATCAATCATCAATTATTTTTACTTTCTCGTGGTTTTCGCCGTCGGCAGAGGCGCCATCTGGGCTCGCGGAGGTTCACTTAACCGTTGAGGGTCAAGCAGATGTTTGATATATGTCAAGAAAAGATACCTTCGGAGACAATTCTGGCCGAAACATTTGGCTGATTCGCGCAATCTGGATACCTTTGCATCGTGTTTTTCATAGTATTAGATTTAAGGTTAACAAGGTTTTGGACTCAGCGGAGTCCATTTTTTTTTGCCCTTAACCCAAGCACGCCGGCCGTAGCGCCCCTTGGCGACAAAGGATGACGCCACGCGGGAGAGCCCGCGCCATCCAAGGCCCACCCAGAGAAACCATCCGCTCATCCGCTCACCCCATCGACCTCACCCATACACCACAGACGCCCATACGCAGCAGCCCGACACGACCGCCGTGCGCCATCACTCTACCCCACCGACCAACCCGAAAACCACCGAGACCCAAGACATCCTAACGGCAAACCACGAAACGGAAAAATCGAACCACGAAACGATTACGGCAAGCCACGAAATGATTAAGGCAAACCGCGAAACAGAAACAAGCCACATCGCCACGTAGGTTATCGAAGCGTAGATAGGCGAGTGGATGCCGAAAAATCAAGCCAAACCCATCAAAAAAGTGCGGAAAAAACACAAAAACGACGAAAACACCCAAAAAATGTAATACGTAACTTTGTACCACCAAAATTTCGTAAAGTTAGATATTGCTGTCGTTCTGAGCCGCTGCGGTGAGCGTAAGGACTGAGAGTGCAGAGGCAAGAACAAGCTGCTTGCAGGAAGAATTGTTTCGGTTCATTATCAATATAGATTTGTTGTTTGAATAATTATTGAGTGATTGTCTTTATAAAACAGTAACAGGAGGGTATGACAATAATGCCACACCCTCCTAAAAAATACCATTACAAAAATCAAAACGTTTTTATTTCGCCATCAGACTTACGGCAAATCCTCCGCCGCGCGCCTGCTTCAGCTTCAGCACATCGCCCTTCTTTACCGTACGATGGGTGATGACGTAGGCTGAAGGATTCTTCTCATAATCAGCATCGGGTGCATCCTGATAGATGGCGCAGTCGTACTTGCGTCCTTTGTCAAGGAAATCGAGGCGCACTACCGACTGATGGCCTTCGGCATCGCACTTTCCGCCCACAAACCAATTGTCTGTTCCTTTAGCCTTGCGGGCTACTGTGATATACTTGGCAGGCTCGGCTTCCAGATAGCGAGAGTCGTCCCAGTCGCAAGCTACGTCGCGAATGAACTGGAAAGCATCGTCATACTTCTCGTAATTCTCAGGCAGATCGGCTGCCATCTGCAACGGCGAGTACATAGTTAGATAGAGTGCCAACTGTCCGCAGAGCGTTGTGTTGACATTGGATTTATTGTTGCACCACTCGCTCAGCTTCGTTACGAATATGCCGGGAGTATAGTCCATCGGACCACCCTGCAATCTGGTGAACGGCAGAATGACCGTATGGTAAGGCTCACTGCCTCCGAATGCCTCATACTCTGTGCCTCGTGCCGACTCGTTGCCTACGAGATTAGGCCATGTACGGCACAATCCAGTAGGACGTGTAGCCTCATGCGCGTTGACCATTATGTGATGCTTGGCCGCCTCCTTGATGCAGTAGAGATAGTGGTTGTTGGTCGACTGCGAATAATGGTAGTCGCCTCGTGGAATGATGTCGCCCACATAGCCGCTCTTCACGGCATCATATCCATACTTGTTCATAAGCGTATAGGCTGCCTCCAGATGACGCTCATAGTTCTGTGTGGATCCGCTCGTCTCGTGGTGCATCATCAGTTTCACGCCCTTGGAGTGGGCATAGTCGTTGAGATACTTTATGTCGAAGTCGGGATAAGGTGTCTGGAAGTCGAATACATAGTCCTTGTAATGACCGAACCAATCTTCCCATCCGATGTTCCAACCCTCTACCAGCACCTCCTGAAGTCCGTTCTTGGCAGCGAAATCAATATAACGCTTCACATTCTCGGTATTGGCAGGATGCTGTCCGTGCGGCCGGCACTTTGAATAGTCAAGGCTTTCAAGATGCACCGAAGGCAGATCGAAGGTGTAGCTCCACTGCTTGCCTCCGGCTATCATCTCCCACCACACTCCGCAATACTTAGTAGGATGAATCCACGACGTATCCTCTATCTTGCACGGCTCGTTGAGATTGAGTATGAGGTTGGACGCAAGCATGTCGCGGGCATCGTCGCTTACAATCACCGTACGCCACGGTGTGTTGAACGGAGTCTGTACATATCCCTTCATACCCGTAGCGTCTGGCGTGAGCCACGACTCGAACACCATGTTCTTGTCGTCGAGATGGAGGTGCATTGTGGGGAAGTTGACACAGGCGGCTTCATGCAGATTGATGTAGAGTCCGTCGTCGGTCTTGAGCTGCAGTGATGTCTGTACACCCGTAGGCGAGAACGATGTCTGCGAAGCATTGGAAGTTATGGCTGCCTTCATTTTCGAACGTATCTCGCTCATCTTCGATATTACGGTTTCATACTCCTGCGTGTCGTAGTCGCCCGGAATCCAATAGGCTGTATGGTCGCCCGCCATTGCAAACTGGGTGTGTTCTTCCTTCACTACGATATAGTTGAGCTTGGGCTGTTGCGGAAACTCATAGCGCAGTCCCATACCGTCGTCGTAGACACGGAAACGAATGCAGATATCACGTTGCATTGAAGCCTGATTGAGCGTTACTGCAAGTTCGTTGTAATGGTTGCGTATAGTTGCGGTCTCGCCCCATACCGGTCGCCATGTCTCATCGAACGTGGCAGTCTGCGTGTTCTTCACCGTGAACCCGTCCATGAGGTTCTGTTCGTTCATCTCGTTGGATGCATGCTTGTCCTTGGCAAGTTCCAATCCGAGATGCGACGGACGTATCACTTCCTTCTTCTTGTATGTCATCTCATACGTGGGACGTCCGTCCTGCAGATAGAACTTCACCGAAACGTTGCCGTCTGGCGATGTCACAGTCTGCGCACCTGCCCCCAATGTGAGGGCAAGTGCAAGTGCTGAAAACAACAGTTTCTTCATGTGTACTGGCTTATTTATTCTACAACAATCATTGTCCAATACTTAAGCTGCGGAACGGTAAATACAACGAAGTCGCCATCCTGACGATATTGCAGTTCCTGCGGAGCGCCTCCGAGTTGGTCGGGCGATGCCACCCACAGCTTCTTTACGTTCTTTGCACGCATACGCAATGTTAGGTTGTCGATGGCTTCGGGCTCGGGCATCGTTCCGTCCTTGTCGCGCCAGCTCAAGCTGTTAGCCTGACGGAAGTTGAGCAGACTCACCACTTGCTTGCCGTCTACGCTCTTGCTGTATGCCGTTACGTTGCCAAGTACGGGCGGCCATGCATTGATCGTTACCACAGACTTGGCTGCTGCAATATCGCATTGTGTCTCTGTTCCACCGTTGCGAAGCAAGTTCTGATAGGCTGTAAGGAAATCGTAGTACGCCACTATCTGCTTCTTCAGTCCGGCGCTCATCTTCACATCGGCATAAGGGAAGTATTCTGAACTCAGCATATGTCCTGCTCCGAGTTCGAGATGTGATGCTCCGAGGGCGAACATTACGGCATCGGTGAGCAGCACTCCGGGTGTATTGAACTCCGGCTTATTGTGTCCGTAGTCCATATATGCGGCATACACCTGACCTAACGTATTGCCGGAATACAGGCGATTGGCCTTCAATATGTCATGGAGATCACTGAACTTATCTTCACCATCCCACAATTCGGAGTACATAAAGTCAACGCATCCTGTTGACACAATCTTGTCTGAGCCATAATTACTGACGGCATTCATCACCAGACGTTTGTCGGGCTGACGCTCTTTCATAGCTCGTATGAACGATGCATAGCCGTTAGGCAGATTCACCTGCGATCCATAATAGTCGTAATCGGTGCCACGTGAGCCAAGCTGGTCGATATGGAATCCGTCAAAATCGAGTGCTTCATACACATCGTCGTTGCGGTCGGCAAGGTAATTCTGCCAGTCTTTGTTCGACGGATCGACAAGATATATGTCGCTCTTCCAGTCGGACGGCAACTGATGGCGGTCGCATTTAGAGTGATTCTGGTCGGTATATATATACCAATGGTCGTCCACTCCATCAGCCTTTGCATCGTCAAATGCACCGAAACAGAGATTGTAGAACATAGCCTTCATGCCCAACGAATGTGCCTGGGCAATGTAGTCCTTCACCACCGAAGTGTAGTTGTCGCGGTTGGCAATGTCCTTGTAGCTCTCGAGCAGATTGCCTGGTGTGCCGCCGAGCGGCCAATGCTGCTTGTATTGCCAATCGTAGAACTGCAATCCATTAATGTGGCAGCGGTTGAGAAAAGACAATTCGGAAGCAATAACATCTGAAGTGCGGTCGCTACCGTATGAAGCTATGAAGCCATAGCGTGGGAATCGCGCCCAATCGCTCGACACATCTACGCCAATAGTGGCGTAGATGGTCTGCTGATTGTTGCCGTCAACTGTGTATATGTCGGCCATATAGCCTGTATAATCAGCTTGCGGAGCTGTCCATGTCCACGAAGTTGAACCTAAGTTTTCGTCGGCTATCACCTCAGAACCATGACGGTAGCGTATGCGAGCCGATGCAGGCAGAGTACCGTCAGTCACGTTGAAGCGTACTGTCTCGCCCGGTTTGTATGCCGCCTTGTCTGTAGTGACAGTGAGCGAGAGGTCGGCTGTGGTCTTCACCACGGTCTGTATAATGTCCGTAGGAACGGTAGCGGGATCGTTGTAGCTATTGTTGTCATCGCTGCATGAGCCTATCAATAACGGCAACGCCATTAGCAATACATTCATTTTCATTTTATGCTTTTGTTAGATTGTTATTTTTTTGAGATTGTTACGGTCTCGTTGAGCTGGTCGAGCGTTATGGTGTATGTGCCCGACGATGTTATCTTCCACTTGTAGTCGAGGTCGCTAACGTTCACAGTCAGATACTGCGATTTAAGTGTTTCGTCACTCTTGTTGATGAAGAGAGCCTGCTCGGCAGTACCCTTTGGTTCGGCATCGGGAGCAGAAGGCATAAACCACGCTCCGTACCAGTCGCTCTGCTTGTCGCAAGAGAACTTGAGTTCGCCTGCGTTGAGCTGACCTGTCCATGTGAATACATAAGGACTCGCTGTAGAAGTCATCGGTGTGGCATGGCCAAGATCCCATCCGTTGGGTGTAGCATCACCTACAAGGTATATCATTTCGTATGGAGTGAACTCGCTCATCATCATACGTTCCTTGCCCGAACGAATGTCAACGCATATCTTATAAGCCTTGCCGGTCTCGCTGTCCTGCAGATTCCACTTGTTGTCGGGGTCGAAACCAGATACGAATTCCATGCTCTTGTCTGTGTAAGGAGCGTTTGCCTGTGTGGCTTTATACATGTTCTCCCATGAGTTCATGGATGTTCCGAACTTAAACTCGCCGCCAACTCCCTGCTCAAAGTAGCGTCCCATGCGGAAGAGGAAGGGATCAAGAGCATCCTGTTTCATCGGTTCAAAGCTCCATCCGGTTGGATTGCCTACGAAGAACAGCTGGTCGAAGGCAGGGCTTATGCCTTCTGTCTTCTCTATGCTGACTGTAGCAGCAAGCAAATCCACGGTCACCTTATAGTCGTGTGCTTCGTCGATGGTCCATTTCTCGTCGGGTTGGTCGTCGCTTGTGCGGAGCACTGGACCACCGTTGTCGCCGCGTCCGTATGAAGGCAGAAACTGTCCGAGAGTGGTTATGAACTTTATCTCGCCGCTATTGAGCTTGCCTTCCCAAGTGAAGAGGCCGTTGGTGGTTCGTGTCATCTCCGATGCATTGTCGGCGCTCCATCCGTTTGGAGCTGCGCTACCTATAATATACAATGTGGATGTGACGGGTTCGTATGGTGTAGCGGTGAACTGCGTGGTGGCAGTCTGTGTCTCTTCCACGCCGCTGACTATGGCAGTGACGCGTGCTTCGATGTCAATGGGTGTGCCAACGGTGCCTCCCATCTTGTCGAGAATGATGTTGTTAAGATTCTCCACGTTGGCACTCCACGTGTAAGTCTGCGTCTGTTCGTCCACAGCCACGTAAGGCTGGGCGAAGTCGGTGCCAGCCTTAGCCAGTTCCAGACGATAGCTGATGCGGTTGCCGGTACCGTAATTGTTGCCAGTGGTCCAGTTCAGGGTGACGGCGTCACTTGCATGGTTGGTCTCTTCCAGAGCGGACAGGGCTTGGTCAGCCGTGATTGTCAGCTGGTCGCGTCCTTTGTCCAGTTCGGTGTAGTCCTGGTCTGAGCAAGCGGAGAGTGCGAAACCGATGAAAAGAAGAGCCAACAGACTATGAATGCAATTTATATATCGTTTCATATTGATTCTTTTTTTATTGTTTATAATGTTTCTTGACCTTTAATATCCAGGGTTCTGTGTCATCAGCTTGTTGGCGTCTCTCTCCGTCTGCGGGATGGGGAAGAGCAGGCGTTCCTTTGTGACGCGCGACTTTCCGATGGACTTGAGGAACTTCACGGCATAGTCGCCATGCTGCAAGCGTATCATGTCAAACCAGCGATGGCCCTCAAACGCCAGTTCAATACGACGTTCGTGTATGATCTTTTCGCGCATAGCTTCCTGCGACAATCCACTCACTCCAGGCAGTCCGGCACGATGACGGACGATGTTAAGAGGCTCGGCTGCCTCAGCAGTCTTGCCCTGCTCGTTGAGAGCCTCAGCCTTCATAAGCAGCACATCGGCATAGCGATACACCACAAAGTTGGCAGGATTGGTGTTATATTCTGGTGATACGCTCTTTGAAACGAGAAACTTGCGCACGTTATATCCGGTAGTTGAGTAGCTGCTCTTGTATGTCATGCCGTCAAAATCGGGACATCCATCATACAATACGGTAAGGTCCTTGCGCTTGTCGCCTTCCTCATACTGCGACATGAACTCTTCTGTAGGCAGGTTCCATCCGTAAGATCCTGCCACAAAGTTGGAGTTTCGTGGTCCCATGAATGTCGACAGCCAGCTCGACTGCGGATTGTTTCCCCAAAAATCGTATTCGGTATTGCCAGAGAACTGCACTTCGAAGATTGACTCAGGACCATTGTTGATGGTAGCGTCAAAGTTTGATTCGTACGTGCATTGGCTTAGATCGTAGCCAAGAGCTGTCACATCGTCGCACAGGCTCACAACCTTCTGATAGTATTCATTGTTGTCGGGAGCGAGTGTGAGGTATATATCGGCGAGCATTGTATAGGCTGCGTCCTTCGTAGCACGTCCAAGATTGTCGTTATCAAGCTGGTTTTTGGCAGGAAGCAGATCGGCTGCGCGATTGGTATCGTAAATTATCTGCTTGTAAACCTCGTCAACTGAAGCACGTGCTATGTCCGTGCTCTCGCCTGGATTGAACGGCTTCAGACGCAGAGGTACCCCACCATACAAGCGTACAAGTATATAATAATAATGTGCACGGAGGAAGTAAGCCTCACCGAGCGAACGTCCCAGAATGGTGCCCTTTTCCGGATTCTTGTCTTCGAGAGCATTGATGAGGATGTTGCACTGTCCGATACCGACCCAAGGCGAGCGCCACATGTACAGCGCCATACCATTATCGCTCTGCGTGGTGAAGTTGGAAGCCTGAACGGTCTCAATGCCGTCGGTACCTCCACCAGCGCCTACTATGCTGTTACCAGCAACGATGTCGAGAGTCCACAGACGTTGATTGTACATATTCGACGACTGGAGTGTACGATAGCAGGCATTTGCCATCGACACCGCCACGTCCTCGTCGACCGTCGTTTCGGGGTCGACTGTGTTCTTAGGCTCACGGTCGAGGAAGTCGCTGCATGAACACATCGAGCCTGCAAGCGCTATGTTGAGAGCCAGAATAAATATCTTTTTCATAATGATTCAGTTGTTAGAAGTTTAGGTTTAATCCGATGTTGAACGTGCGCGAGATGGGATAGCTTGAGAGGTCGATTCCGTTGACACCCACTTCGGGGTCGAAACCTGAGTATCCGGTTATCGTTGCCACGTTCTCGCAAGAGAATGTGATGCGTGCAGAATTGAGTGTCAGGGCACGAAGCCACTGCTGCGGCACATTGTAAGAGAGCGAAATGCTCTTCAGACGCAAGTATGCACCGTTCTCAACGAAGCGGTCGCTGATGCGGTTGTTTTGGTTGGGATCGCCATAAACGGCACGTGGCATCGTGGTGCTTGTGCCCTCGCCATGCCAGCGTGACAGCACGTCGGTGAGCTGGTTGTAGGCTGCCGACATGCCCGTAAGGTCTATCTTGTTGGCATTGAATATCTTGTTGCCAGCCACGCCCTGCAAGTATACCGACAGTTCCAGACCCTTCCATGCAAGCGTATTGCTCATCGAGAAGATGTGTGTGGGGTTAGGATTGCCTATCACGGTGCGGTCGTTGTCGTTGATAACACCGTCGGGGGTGAGGTCCTTGAAGCGTATGTCGCCAGGCTCGGCACCTGTCTGAATGGCGTGTTCTTTTACTTCCAGCTCGTTCTGGAATATTCCGTCGGTGACATAACCGTAGAACACGTTGATGGGCAGATTGTTGGCGAGCGTCGTTACATACGAGTTGTTCACCTGATTGATATAGTAAGGCACGTCGCTGTTGAGACTCTTTATCTTGTTGCGGTTGTATGTATAGACGATACCTGTCTCCCACTGCAGCGGACCCTGAATGTTGACGGTATTGAGCGAAACCTCAAAACCCGTGTTGCGAACCTTTCCGGCATTGGTATAAGTGGTGCTTGTGTCCTCAAATCCCGAAGTGATTGGGATGGAAGCCTTTACGAGCATGTCGGTCGTATTCTTTATATAATAGTCGAATGTGAGGCGGGCACGCTGATTGAAGAGTGCTGCATCGAAGCCAATGTTGGTCTGCGCCACCTGCTCCCAATGAATGTTAGGATTGGCAAGCGTTGCCGAAATAAGTGCCGACTGTTCTGTTCCTGTCTTGCCGAACGGATATACGCTGGTGTTGTATGAAGCCAGATAGCTGTAGTTGCCCACACTGGCCTGACTACCCGTAACGCCGTATCCAGCACGTATCTTGAGGTCGTTGAGAATGTTGTTCTTCGGGAACCACTCTTCTTCAGAAGCGCGCCATGCCAGCGATACAGACGGGAATGTTCCCCAACGGTTGTTGCGTCCGAAGCGCGACGAGCCGTCACGGCGTACTGTAGCGGTAAGAAGATAGCGGTCGGCATACTCATAATTGAGTCGTGCCATATACGACATAAGCGCCCATTCGGTCTCGTTGCCGCCGATGGCATGCATCTTCTCGCCGTTGTCCATCTCGTGTACGCCATCATAAGCGAACACGTTCTTCTGTGCGTTAAGATAATCAAAGTTGTTCCACTGTGCCGATGTACCAGCCATCAGTCCTACGTGATGCTTCTTGGCGAACGTATGGTCGAAGATGAAATA
This sequence comes from Prevotella sp. P5-108, assembly GCF_002251385.1. Lineage (GTDB taxonomy): Bacteria > Bacteroidota > Bacteroidia > Bacteroidales > Bacteroidaceae > Prevotella. The sequence goes on along the minus strand of NZ_NPJJ01000062.1, from coordinate 3,830 downwards.
GTTGTCCCAAAGATATGTGAACGACTTGTTGTCGCTCTTGTAGCGGCTGCTCTCCTCAACGGGCGAGGGTTTCCAGTTGTGCTTGGGGGTATAGCTGTCGTTATACCAGAACTTGGCGTCAATGCCGAACGTGCTCTTCAGCTTGAGCCACTTAGCCAAAGTCACCTCTGCCGAGATATTGCCAAGGAGGTTATAGCCCTTAGTGCTGCTGCGGTCGGTTGTGGTTGGGCCGATCGGGTTGCGTACGCTGCCATACCAAAGCGAATTGCCCTCAGGTCCGGTCCACTCGCCGCTGGCGTCCTTAACGGCAAAGACGGGCAGTGCTCTGTATGTATTGCCCATGTCATAACTGCCCTGCTGCTTGCGGTCGGCCGAAATGGTTATGTTGGATGTCATCTTCAACCAAGGCTGCACCTGGGCATCAGAGTTCTGCTGGAAGGTGAATCGGCGGTACTTGACGCTTCTTACAATACCCGTCTGATCGAGCATGCCTCCCGACACATAATAGTGTGCCTTGTCGCTGCCACCCGAATAACTCAACGTGTAGTTCTGCATATATCCGGTACGGAACAACTCGTCTACCCAATTGGTTCCTTTGCCGAGAGCCGACGGATCTGCCCATTCGGGATTGGCGGTGTTGCCCGAATTGTTCATCATGTCGTTGCTCAGCGCTGCATACTGGCTTGCATTGAGCAGGTCGGGAGTACGTGTGGCATTCTGCACGGCAAGATTGGCAGAGAGCGAGAGGCGTCCCTTGCCTTCCTTTCCCTTCTTGGTGGTTATCATTATGACACCGTTGGCACCGCGGCTACCGTATATTGCCGTTGCCGAAGCGTCCTTCAGCACGTCCAGACGCTCTACGTCTGCCATGTTGATGGCATTGATGCCGAGGTCGGTTGGCACTCCGTCTATTACTACAAGAGGGTCGCAGTTGTTGATAGAACCCATACCGCGCACCTTAATAGTAACGTTGTCGCCCGGCTTGCCGGCATCTACAACCTGCAATCCTGCTATCTTACCCTGAATGGCCTGTCCGATGTTGGCTACCGGCGAGTTCTCTATGTCCTTGGCAGCAAGCGAACCGACAGCTCCGGTGAGGTCTTTCTTCTTCATAACGCCATAACCTACAACGACAATTTCGTTGAGTTTGTGGACATCTTCGGTCAATACGATTTCAAGCGACGACTTGCCACCTACGGCAACACGTTGGTTGTTGTAGCCGATGTACGAAATTTCGAGTACTGCATTGTCGGGAACTGAAATCGAGAATTCTCCGTCAAGGTTGGTTACTGTGGCGTTTTTAGTGCCTTTTTGTCCAACGGAGGCTCCAATGATAGTCTCACCATTGGCATCCTTCACTACACCATGTATTGTCTTATTGTTCTGTGCGTATGCGCCTATGGGCAACATTGCAAGAAACGAACAAGCAACAATCTGGCTGATCCATTTTCGATTGGTTTTGTTCATACTATTGGTTTTTAGTTGTTGTGTCGTTATGACGGTTGCAAATGTAGAATTTATTTTCATAAGTTGTTCATTAAAGTACCCAATATGTACACGTCTATGACTAAATAAAATATTAACAATATGATAATCAGATATTTACAAAAGCGCATTCACACTGCCAAGTACATCGTCCGAAAAGCAATAATATTATCAAAGCAAGGGGGAATCAATGAAAAAATATGAATAGGAAAGAAAAAAAGGCAATCATCTAATATGTTATTTCTGCAAAATTTGTAAATTTGCAGAAGCCTATAGAAACCACTAACAATTCACTCTATGCAACGTTACATAGCCATTATCATACTCTTTATTGCCACCGCCACCTCCTCAATGGCAGACACCAACGGCGAGCTTATACAGCGTATTGACAGCATTATAGACAACATAACGCAGATATACGGCAAGAAGCAGGCACGCATCGACTTCTACAAGTCGATGGCACACAAAAGCCAAAAGCCCGAAACGCTGCTTTCGGCTTACGACAAGCTGTACGATGAGTACTTCGTTTTTCAATTTGACTCTGCCATGGTGTATGCCGACAAGGCTATAACGCTTGCCGACCGCATCGGTGACAAATTCCATCACGACAAATGCCGCATTAAGAAAGCGTCGCTGCTGGGCATAGGCGGACTCTATGGCGAAGCCGTTGCGCTGCTTGACGAGATTGATTCGACTCACCTCGACAACGAACTACGGTTCGACTATACCATAGCCTACTACTTCATCTACACCTATTGGGCTGACTACTGTCACGACTATTACTATTCGCCACGCTATCACGAGCGTGCCAACAATTACCTTAAGCAGGCTGTAACGATGCTCCGCCCTACCGACTCTTACTACAATTTCTTCTGGGGTGAGTATTTTATATATGTGGAACGCAACGACAAGCGCGCCCTGGAGCACTACTTCAAGACTCTGAGTACAGCCCCCGTAGAGTCGCGATGGTATGCCATGGCATCGTATGCCATTGCCAACAACTACAGCGCCAACAACAATAACAACAAGTATGAGGAGTACATGCTGCGTGCATGCATTAGCGACCTGCTCAACTGTACGCGCGAAAACCTCGCCATGCAAGACCTTGCAATGTATCTGTTCAAGAAGGGCGACGACAACATTCTGCTCGCCGAGCGCTACATCAATTTTGCTATGGACGACGCCAAGAACTACAACAACCGACTGCGTATCATTGAAATATCGCAGAAACTGCCCGTCATCGTGTCGACCTATCGCGAAAAGCTGTCATCGCAGAACAACATCATGCGCTTCGCATTGTTCGGAGTGTCTATCCTATTCGCGTTCGTTGTAGTGCTGCTATACTTCTACAGCCGACAAAACCGACTGCTGGCACGCCACCGACACGAGCTATCCGAGAGCAACAACCTACTGTCGTCGCTCAACGACAAACTTAATACTCTCAACTCACGATTGCTCGACACAAACAGCCGACGCGAACGTCTGGCTAAACTCTACATCGACCTTTGCGCCAAATACATCGACCGTCTGAGCAAGTTTGAGACTCTTGTGAAGCGCAAAATTAAGGTAGGCCAGGTCAACGACTTGCTCAATACGGCATCGTCGTCGCGCCTTTCGGAAGAGGATGCGGCTACGTTCATGAACAGTTTCGACACGGCTTTCCTCGACCTATACCCCTCGTTCGTCGACGAATTCAACGCTCTGCTGCGGACCGGCGAACAGATTGTGCCTCCACACAAGGGACGGCTCACCACCGAACTGCGCATTTACGCTTTGATAAGGTTGGGCGTCAAGGAGAGTTCGGAGATTGCGGCATTGCTATTCTATACTCCTCGCACCATCTACAACTATCGCTCTACAATAAAAAGCCGTGCCATTAACCGCGAAACTTTCGAGTGCGACGTCGAGCAGCTGTGCCGTGTAATACACTCCTGACAGCAATGTTCGACACATGCAAATATTGTACTGACGGTAAGAAATTGTTACAAACGAAAAACTGATTCTATAGATTTCACGGGCGGTTTTTTATAGTCCACGAAAGCGCTTCTGTCACCTCAAAACATAAAAAAGGGCGGAAAAAACACAAAAACGACGAAAAACACCCAAAAAACAGCACTTTTATCCCCTAAAAAGGGTATATGGAAAATTTGGAGCGTGTCAAAATTCGTTATAAATTTGCAAGCGTCAATAACATCATCTGCGCAAATACGTAAAGTAGACCCCAATTCGGGATAAGATAGCGATTAGTTGCATGTTAAGAGAGATACATGAATTCTCTTCCCATGCCATCAGACATGGGCTATATATAAAGAATCGAAAGAGATTATTCTGTCCTTAGAACATTG
>NZ_NPJJ01000061.1 GCF_002251385.1 Prevotella sp. P5-108 | reverse complement strand
CTACCCATACCCATTCATACTGACCTGTCGCTTCATTTAGGACACGATCTCTTTCACGTTTTACTTTTGTTCTCATACACTTTTGTTTTAGGCATCCAAAAGTGTCAAGTTTTTTTAGGGTAAGTCACATGGTTTATCGGGTGAGCCTTGGTTTATCGGGTGGGCGCTGTGGTGGCGCCGGCAAGTGGGACGGTGGGGAAGATACGGGAACTGCCAATAACAAAAAAGTCCTAAGGAACTCCTTAGGACTTTCAGCGCTTCAAGATGGGCTTGAACCAACGACCCCCTGATTAACAGTCAGGTGCTCTAACCAACTGAGCTATTGAAGCAGTGTGCATCATTTCTGAATTGCGAGTGCAAAGGTACAGGGTTTTTCCCAAACCTCCAAACATTTCTCCATATTTTTTTCAAAAACATCAAAAAAAAATATTTTTTCGCTCATTTCATGCCCTAATGTGCCGTGTTATTCGTACTTTTGCATATTATGAGAAAGGTATTTATAGTAATACTTCTGGCGATGGGCATCTCTGTCCACGCCCAGAACAAAGACCACAATCTTGAAGTGGCCAAAAACTTGGAAGTTTTCAACTCCATATACAAGCATCTCGACCTGCTTTATGTCGATACCCTCAACGCCAAGGAGGTGGTGGGCAATGCCATCAACGGCATGTTGCGCAGTCTGGACCCCTACACGGTGTACTACTCGGAAGACAAGACCAACGAGTTGCGCACCATGCTCACGGGCAAGTATGCGGGCATAGGCAGTATAATAAGGTGGAACTCGCAAATCAGCAACTCGGTCATCGAGGAGCCCTATGAGGGCATGCCTGCCGCCGAAGCCGGTCTGCGCAAGGGCGACGTGATACTCAGCATCGACGGCGAGTCAATGAAGGGCAAGGACAACGCCTACGTGAGCGACCATCTGCGTGGCGACGCCGGTACCACCTTCGAACTCAAGATACGCCGACCCTCTACAGGCAAGGAGATGCGGTTCAAGATTACGCGTCGGTCCATCCAGATGCCCGCAGTGCCCTATTACGGCGTGCAGCAGGGTGGAATAGGGTATATCAAGCTCAATGAATTTACAGAGAACAGCGCCAAGATTGTGCGCAACGCATTCATCGATATGCGCCACCAGCAGATTAAGGGACTTATCCTTGACCTGCGCAACAATGGCGGCGGTTCGGAACTCGAGGCAGCCAATCTGGTAAACCTCTTTGTGCCCAAGGGCGTGACCGTAGTGTCCAACCGTGGCAAGCTGAAGCGTGCCAACCACGACTACAAGACCACCAGCGAGCCCATAGACACCGTGATACCCATTGTGGTGATGGTCAACGGCAACTCTGCCTCGTCGGCAGAGATTGTCACCGGTGCCCTGCAGGACATGGACCGCGCCGTGGTGCTCGGTACCAAGACCTACGGCAAGGGTCTGGTGCAGATGCCCATCGACCTGCCTTACAACAGCGAGATGAAGGTGACCACCAGCCGTTACTACATACCCAGCGGCCGCTGCATACAGGCACGCAAGTATCGTCACAATGACGGCGGCTCGTCGGAGGTGATAGCCGACTCTACCAAGCGCAAGTTCTATACCCTCAACGGCCGCGAGGTGCTCGATGCCGGTGGCATCACGCCCGACGTGGTGGTCGAGGGCGACTCGCTGCCCAACATCGCCTACTATCTGGCGGCTGCGCGCGACTCCAACGAGGTGCTGCTCAACTACGAAGTAGACTATATCGCCAAGCATCCTACGGTGGCTCAGCCTGCCGACTTTGAACTCTCCGACGAAGACTATGCCGAGTTCAAGAAGCGTGTGCTCGACTCGGGCTTCACCTATGACCGCACCAGCGAGAAATTCCTGAAAGACCTCGAACAGCTCACCCGCTTTGAGGGATACTATGACGACGCCAAGCCCGAGTTCGAGGCGCTCAAGAAGAAGCTCAGCCACAACGTCGCCAAGGACCTCGAATACAACAAGCAGGCCATCAAGAACATCATCAACAATGACCTGATGGCTGCCTACTACTTCCAGCGCGGTGCCACCCAGAACTCGCTGCGCCACGACAAGCAGATGGACGAGGCGATGAAGCTCATTGCCGACGGCGAGCGCTATGCCAAGATACTCAACCCCAAGAAATAGCAGGAGGCCAATCTCCCTTCACCGCTGAAGCATGGCACAGACGCTGAAACAGAAAACCATAGGAGCCATAATATGGAACTTGCTCGACCGTGGCGGTCAGCAGGTCCTGCAGATGGCCATGGTCATCGTGGTAGCCAACATCCTCTGCCCCGACGACTATGCCCTCGTGGCCATGCTTGCCATCTTCACCGCCGTGGGCAATCTGGTGGTCGAGAGCGGCTTTGGCGCCGCCCTCATCCAGCGTCACGATGCCGACGACCGTCACTACTCATCGGTCTTCTGGTTCAATCTCGCGATGAGCAGCGCCCTCTATCTGCTGCTCTTGGGCTGTTCGCCCTGGATAGCGGCATACTTTGGCGAGCCCCAGTTGGTGGCACTCTCGGCGGTAGTCTTCCTGAGTCTGCCCCTCAACGCCACCATGCTCATCCAGACCACCCTGCTCAACAAGCAGATACGGTTCCGCCACCTTGCCAAGGTCAATCTGGCGGCGATGCTCGTGTCGTCGCTGGCTGCCATCGTGATGGCGCTCTGCGGCTGTGGCGTGTGGACCCTGGCGTGGCAGCCCGTAATCCTCGCCGGCGTGAAGAGTGGGCTGCTCTGGACCACCAACCGCTGGCGCCCCCAGTGCTACTTCAGCATGGCGATTATCCGCGACCTCTTCGGCTTCGCGTCGAGTCTGCTGCTCTCGGGCTTGCTCAACGTGGTCTTCATCAATGTCTACTCGCTTGTCATCCCGCGACTCTACCCCAAGCGCGAACTGGGCCTGTTTACCCAGGGCAACAAGATATGCGACCCCATAGTGAGTCTGGTGTACGGCAGCATACAGAACGCCACATACCCCATCTTCAGCAACATACAGAACCAGCACGACAGGCTCATCAACGCCTACCGCAAGTCGATACGCTTCACCTCATTCCTCACCTTTCCGCTGCTCATCGGCGGCGTGATGGTGGCGCCGGCGCTCTTCCGTCTGCTCTTCAAGAGCGAGTGGTGGGATGCCATACCCTTCTTCCAGCTGCTGTGCATGGGCGGCTGCTTCACCGTGCTCACCGCCATCAACAACAACTTCATCAAGGTGAGCGGGCGCTCTTCGGGCATACTGCGCATAGAGATTATCAAGATGGCACTCACCGCCGTATCAATAGCCCTGCTTGCCCGCGAGAGCGTGCTGGCTATGGTGGCTGGTCTGATGGCGGTAAGAGGCGTGGTACACCTTATTAATATATATTACACCCAACGCTACACCGGCTATGGCATGTGGGCGCAACTCTGCGACACGGTTCCCTATCTGCTGCTGGCCATGGTAATGGCTGCCGCCGTGTGGAGTGTGGGTCTGGTGGTCGACAAGCCCTGGCTGCTGCTGCCTCTGCAGATAGTGGTGGGCGCGGCGGTATATACCCTGCTGGCCTATGCCACCGGCAGCAAGATACTCAAAGATGCCATCCGTTTACTGCTTAAGAAAGAAACATTATGAACAGAGACGTCAAGGTGAGCGTGCTGATGCTCGCCTACAACCAGCAACAATATGTCGATGAGGCCATACGCAGTGTGGTGCTCCAAGAGACCGACTTCGATTACGAACTCATCATCGGCGATGATGGCAGCAGCGATGCCACCGCCGAGCGTTGCCGCGAGTGGCAGCAGCGCTATCCCGACCGCATAAGGCTGCTCGACCATAGCGACAATGTGGGTCTGGCGCGCAACTTCGTGCGCACCTACCGTGAAGCCACCGGCCGCTACATCGCCATCTGCGAGGCCGACGACTTCTGGACCGACCGCCACAAGCTGCAGATACAGGCCGACTTCCTCGACAGCCACCCCGAGTATGCCATGTGCTTCCACCGGGTGGTCAACTACTACGAGGCCAACGGCACCAAGAGTCTGAGCAATGGCGGCCAGCGTCACGAGATGACCATCAACGACATTGCCCTGTGCAACCCCATCACCAACGTGTCGGTGTGCTACCGTCGCGGCGTCTTCGGCGAACTGCCGGAGTGGATGGACCGCGTGACAAGCTATGACCTGGTGATGCATCTGCTCACCCTGCAGTATGGCAAGGTATACTACATGCACCGCGTGATGGCTGTCTATCGCAAGTTGGCCACCAGCATCTGGACCGGAGGCGACAAGGCCCGCCGCGCTGAAATCTCGCGCAAGAACCGCGACTTGCTCATCGGCTACTTCGCCGACCGCAATCCCGAGGTGTGTGACATTCTGCGTCGCGCCAACGCCCTCAACTGCATCGACATGGCCAACAGCATGGACGACTGTGGCAAGCACGAAGAGGCAGGCACCTATCTGCAGATGGTGAGCCAATACAAGCCCGACTGGAGCCCTGCCGAGATCTACAGGTACCGCCACAACATGGTCAAGAGCCAGCGCCCACGCCCCATGCGCCGTCTGCTCACCGCCTGCCGCGCCTTTGTCTCCAAGTTTATCCCATTACCACGAATACGATGACACAGAAACCCCGTTCACATATCACCCTGGTGCCTTTTGGCGGACTGGGCAACCGGCTCAAGGCCATCAGTGCCGGCATAAAGCTGGCGCGCCAGACCCATAGCGACATCGACATCTACTGGGTCGTGGACAGCGGACTGGCCTGCCGTTTCGACCAGCTCTTCCTGCCCATCGACACCGACGGCGTGAGACTCATCGAGGCCACCGCCGACGACCTCAAGCGATGGGACCGTCCCCGCCGCAAGAACTTCTACCGCCCCTACCTCTACATGCTCAGCCACGGCGTCAGGATGTTTGCCAATGTGCAGAGCGAGGACGAGATAGACCGCTGCTTTGCCGATGGCAAGACGCACAACGTGTGGATTTCGAGCTGCGTCTACTTCCCCGACAAGGACCACGTGCCCGTCGACGCCTACGACATCTTCCACCCCAGGACAGAGATACAGGCCGAGATAGACCGGATAGCCCGCGACTTCGGCGACAATACCGTGGGAGTGCACGTGCGCCGTACCGACAATGCCGGCTCTATCCAGGGCAGCAAGACCGAGGACTTCCTGGAGTGTATGGAACTGCAGCAAGCCGACACCCGTTTCTATCTCGCCACCGACGAGGAAGAGATAAAGACCCTGATGCGTGGCGAGTTTGGCGACCGCATCATCAGTATGGACGCCGAGGCATGCCGCTCTACCGCCGACGGCATACGCAACGCTGTAGTCGAGATGTATGTGCTCTCGCGTACCAGCCGCATCTTCGGTTCGCACCGTTCTACCTTCTCGGCAGCGTCGGCATGTATCGGCAGGATACCTTACGAGGCGACCGACGCATCGACCGCCGACAAGTTGGAGCCCTCTGCGCCCGTGGCGACGAAGACACTGACCATCATCGTGTCCTACAACTTCATGCCGTGGGTAGATCGCTGTCTGGGGTCGCTCATCCACTCGCAGACTCCCACCGACATCATGGTGATAGACAACTGCTCCAAGGACGAGACCGTGGCAGAGATAGAGCGACGCTATCCCCAGGTGATGCTCGTGAGAAACAGCGAGAACCTGGGCTTCGGCCGTGCCAACAATATCGGTATGTGCTACGCCATAGACCATGGCTACGACGCCGTGCTGCTGCTGAACCAGGACGCATGGATAGACGCCGACGCCTTAGGCAGACTGGCTGAGGCGAGCCGTCGTCATCCCCGTTACGGCATACTCTCGCCCATCCACCTCACCGGCAGCGGCGACAAGATAGAGCATGGCTTCGCGGTCTACAGTGGTGTGCAGAGCAAGGACAGCCAACCCGAGGCTCCGCTGGTGCAGGTGCCCTTCATCGATGCAGCCATCTGGTATATGCCTGTGGCTGCCCTGAAGCGTGTGGGACTCTTCGCGCCCATCTACAAGCACTACGGCGAAGACAAAGACCTGGCCAACCGCATGGCATACCATCACTACCGCATCGGATTTCTGCCCCGCGTCTATGGCAGTCATGCCCGCGAAGAGCGCAAGGTGACCCACGACGCCTTCATCCATTCCGAGTTTGTCTATCACCTCTCGCAGGAGACCAATCCCAATGAGAAGTACAAGCATATACACCGGATAAACCATCTGGCACTGTGGAAGAAGGAACTCATGGCCATCATTACCCTGCAGTGGTGGCGTCTGGGCCGTTTTGTCAGGATATGGCGCCAGCTCAAAGACCTGCAGGGCGAGATAGAGAAGACTCGCAGCGAGTCGTGCAACGTAGACATCAACAATTACAGATAATGGAAACAGCCCCTATCATACTCCTGGCTTACAACAGGCCAGAACACGTGGAGCGGGCGGTGGCTTCGCTTCTCCGCAATGCCGAGGCGGCGCAGTCGGACCTCTACATCTACTGCGACGGAGCCAAGCCCGGCACCGACCCGGCACCGGTGGAACGCGTGAGGGAGATAGCCCGCAGCGTAGATGGCTTCAGAGAGGTGCATCTCGTGATGCGTGAGCGCAACTACGGTCTCGCCGCCAACGTGATAGACAGTGTGACGCAGGTGGTCAACGCCTACGGACGCGTCATCGTGGTCGAAGACGACCTGGTGGTGGCTCCCTACTTCCTGAGGTTTATGAACGACGCCCTCGAGACCTACAAAGACGAAGAGCGCGTGGGCCATATTCAGGCCTGCGACTTCACCCACGCCCCTCTGCCTGATACCTTTCTCATCAAGTGGACCGGCAGCTGGGGTTGGGCTACTTGGAAGCGCGCCTGGCGTCACTTCAACCCCGACGGCAAGGCACTGCTCGCCGAGCTGCGTGCCCGCGGGCTCACCCGGAGATTTGACTTCAACGGCAAGTATGGCTTTACGCGTATGCTGCGCCGTCAGACCCAGGGTATCAATGACTCGTGGGCCATCCGCTGGAATGCCACGCTCTTCCTCGCCGACATCCTGTCGCTCAACGTGGGTCGCTCGCTCGTTGCCAACGAAGGCTTTGACGGCAGCGGCACCAACTGTGGTGGCGGAGGGCTCTACGACTCGCTGCTCTATCCCCACCGTCTCGCTGTGGAGAAGATAGAGCCCATCGAGGAAAACCTCGAGGCGCGTAGAGAGTTTGAGCGCTATTATGCCCGCACCAACTCGTTCTGGGCAAAGGCACGCCGCCGCATCATCCGTACCCTCCACGGCGACTTCGGAGCCTAAGCCATGCCCCGAAAGCGCCATAAAGCCGGCGGAAGTAGCAATTTTCTCTGCAATAACCGTCGTGGTTTGGCTTTTTTTCAGTAAGTTTGCAATCTATGGTAGAAAAAACGAAGACATTGCATGTCATTGACAGACTGTTGACCCTCCTGTTTGCCCCCTTCAAGGCCAACACCCTATTCTTTGTCACCATGTACCTGCTTGGGGTGGTGGGCGAGTGGCTCACGCTGCCCAACATCAAGGGCATACACCTCTATGGCAATCTCTATCTCGAACTCTTCATCGACATCTATGTCGTCTGCGCCCTGCTTATGCTCCTTCCAGGCAAGGTAAGGATGTGGGTTCGTCGCCTTATATATATAATAGTATACAGTGTGGCCATCGTGGACATCTATTGCTTCTGGAAATTCCGGTCGACGATAACCCCCACGATGCTGCTGCTCGTCGACGAGACCGACTCGAGGGAGGCGGGCGAGTTTCTGCGCTCCTACCTCTCGCCCGAGGTGGTGTTCAGTCCGGTGGGAGGGGTGTTCCTGCTCATCGGAGTTCATGCCCTCGCGGTGTGGAAGCGCCATTGGCTGAAGCAGCGGCTGTTGCCTGTAGCCGAGAAGTATGCTCCCGTGTTGGGAGGACTGGTCGTGGTGGCTGGCGTGTGGGCCACGGTGTCGAGCTGGCACAACAAGACGGCGCTGGCGAAGCTCCTCTCAGCCCGTACGATAGGCGAGGTGGAGCATACGCTCACCGACCCGCAGCACGCCGTGCTCTATACGCCCCTGTGGAGGCTCACCTTCAGCGTGTATGCCAACTCGCTCGCCGCACAGCAGATAAACCGTCTGGTGCAGAACGTGGATAAAATACAGGTAGACACCTGCTCTTTCCGCTCACCTACCATCGTGCTGATTATCGGTGAAAGCTACGGCAAGCACCATTCCCAGCAGTATGGCTATGAGCTGCCTACGACGCCACGGCAGTCGGCTCGCGAGCGCCGCGGACGACTGGTGAAGTTTACCGACGTGGTGTCGCCGTGGAACCTCACCAGCTTTGTGTTCAAGAACACCTTCTCCCTGCACGTCATGGGGCAGCCGGGCGAGTGGTGCGACTATCCCCTTTTCCCCGAGGTGTTCCGCAGCGCCGGGTATCATGTCACCTTCCTCACCAACCAATTCCTGCCCAAAGCCAAGGAGGCAGTCTACGACTTCAGCGGCGGCTTCTTCCTGAACAATCCCACGCTGAGTGCTGCCCAGTTTGACACCCGCAACACCGAGGTGCACAAGTATGACGACGGACTGCTCTCGGACTATGACCAGATAGCCGACTCGACCGCCAAGAACCGTGGCAACCTCTATATCTTCCACCTCTTGGGTCAGCATGTGGCCTATCGCGACCGCTATCCCCACAAGCGCACCCACTTCTATGCGTCGGACTATGAGGAACGGCGTCCGGAGCTCTCTGCCAAGCAGCGCAAGATGGTGAGCTACTATGACAACGCCGTGCTCTATAATGACTCCATCGTCGACGCTATCTGCCACCGCTTTGACAACCAGGATGCCATCGTCATCTATATGCCCGACCACGGTGAAGAGTGCTACGAGGAAAACCGTGGCATCATCTGCCGCAACCATTCAGCCGAAATCGACTACGGACTGGCCAAGTATGAGTTTGAGATACCCTTCTGGATTTACTGCACCCATCGTTATGCCGTGCGTCATCCACAGATATTCAAGCAGATAGTAGAAGCACGCAAGCGTCCATACATGACCGACGCGCTGCCACATCTGCTGCTCTATCTCGCCGGCATCTCCACGCCCGATTACTGCTCCCGCTACAATATCCTGAGCGATGACTACGACGCCTCGCGCCCCCGTCTGCTCAAGGGAAAAACCGACTATGACAAGCTGGTGCCGCCTGCGAAACCAGCCAACACTGTTTCCACCCCATTCAAATAACTGATAAATATGACATCCAATACTTCAGCCCAGCCCCTGCTCACCCGCGCCGAGTGCAATGTACTGAGAGGTGTGGCCATCATTGGCATTTTCCTCCACAACTTCTGCCACTGGCTCAGCCCCATTGTCAAGGAGAACGAATACACCTTCGTGCGCCACAATGTGGATGTGCTCAACCAGGTGCTGAGCCATCCCGACATCTATCTCCCTGTGCATCTGCTGTCGTTCTTTGGTCACTACGGCGTCCCGGTGTTCCTCTTCCTCAGTGCCTATGGTCTGGTAAAGAAGTATGAGGCTCCCGCCATTCCCGGAGATGGCTCCCGAGTGCCCGGTAGATGGCAGTTTGTGCGCTATCATTACCTGAAACTGCTGAAGATGATGATTGTGGGCTTCGTGGCGTTTGTCCTGGTCGACGCCGTCACCCCCGGCAGCTGGCATTACACCGTCACCCAGGTGCTGGCCCAGCTGGTTATGGTCAACAACCTGCTGCCCGACCCCGACCATCAGATATGGCCCGGACCCTACTGGTTCTTCGGGCTGATGCTGCAGCTGTATATCGTCTATCGGCTGGTACTCTGCCGCCGTCACTGGGGCGTGACCGTGGCGCTGATGGTGGTCTGCGTGGGACTGCAGTTGATGATGAGTCCCGAGGGAGATGCCATCAACCGTTACCGTTACAACTTCATGGGCGGTATGCTGCCCTTCGGCCTCGGCCTGCTCTATGCCCGCTATGGCGAAGGGCTGCGACAGGAACGCTGGTCGCCATCATTGTGGGGCGCAGGCTTCATCCTGTCGTGTCTGCTCACCTATGCCTGCAGCCTGTTGTTCAGCCTGTGGGCAGTGGCTCCCGCCATCATCTGCGTCGGAGCCATCTGTATGGTCAAGTGGATAGCCGGCTGGTGGCAGAGAGTGGGCCACCCCGTGCTTTACGGGCTCGAATGGATGGGCCAGATATCAGCAGCACTCTTCGTATGTCACCCCATAGTGCGCAAGATGCTTATCCCCATAAGTCGCCACGGCGACATCTACACCGGGTTGTTGCTCTACCTGATAGCCTCGATATGTCTGGCATGGCTCTTCCGCCTGCTGATGAACAAGATACCTAACCCTAAACTCTGAACGATGGACGCGAGACGAATAGAGTGGGCCAGCCTGTCGCGCTACCGCGGAGTGCTGATGGGCATTGCCATCATTATGATTGTGCTCTTCCACGTGGCACTGCCGCGGAGCAGCGCCTTCTTCGGGCTGAAGCGCATGGGCAACATGGGAGTGGACATCTTCTTTTTCCTGAGCGGTATCGGCTTGTGGTTTGCATGGACCAAGCGTCCCGAATTGCTCCATTTCTACCGTCGCCGCCTGCTGCGCATACTGCCGGCATGGCTGCTCGCATCGACGGCGTTCTATCTGCCCGACTATCTCGGACCGCGGCGGTTCTCGTCGTCATTGCCCGACCTGATAGGCGACATTACCGTCAACTGGGACTTCTGGATACACGACGAACTGACGTTCTGGTACATCCCCGCCACACTGATGCTCTATCTGTGGGCACCCTGGTTCATGAGGCTGGTCATGCGCAACCGCTGGTGGAGCCTCCTGCCCGTGCTGATGATGGCCTGGTGTGTGGCGGTGCAGTATCTTCCGCCCGTACATCAAGCTGTGGGACATATCGAGATATTCTGGAGCCGCGTGCCCATCTTCTTTATCGGCATCGTAGCCGGTCAGTGGGTCAAGGAGCAGTATGCCCTGCCCCGCGCCGCCTTGCCCGTAGTGGCTGTCACCGCCCTGCTCACGCTGGCACTCTGCATCGCGCTCGAGCAGACGGCACACGGGCGCTTCCCCATCTTCCTCGAACGCATGCTATACATCCCTCTTACCCTCGCAACCACACTCTGGCTCTGCCATTACCTGCACTGCCTGCCCCAGAGGGTAGCAGCGGCGTTGACATTCGTAGGAGGAATAAGTCTGGAGATATACCTCCTACACTGCCACTTCATCTTGAAGTACATAGAACCGCTGGCGCTGGGCTACTGGCCCACCGCCCTTCTCTGTTTGGCCATCACCATACCCCTGGCGTGGCTGATACATCAGTTGTTGAATGTAGTAATCAAACTCCTTAGGCTATGAGAGCTAAAATTATTGGTGCCCTGCGCGTCATACGTGTACGCCATTGGGTCAAAAACTTCTTCGTCTTCATCCCCATCTTCTTCGGTGGAGCCATCTTCGATGTCGACCAGCTCGGCGCAGGTGCCGTCACGTGGATGGCGTTCTGCTTTGCGGCGTCGGCCATCTACTGTCTCAACGACATCATCGACGTTGAGGCCGACCGAGCCCATCCCGTCAAGTGTAATCGCCCCATAGCTTCGGGCGCGATATCGGTGGGCGAGGCATACCTCATGATGGGAGTGATGGTGGCACTGTCTATGGCCATGCTGTCGCTGCTCACCGAGTGGAAGGCAGTGGGCGGAATAGTGGTGTTCTACCTGGTGCTCAACGTGCTCTACTGCATACGCCTCAAGGACAAGGCCATCATCGACGTGTGTATCGTGGCGTTCGGATTTGTGCTGCGCATCCTTGCCGGAGGTTTCGCCACCGACATCGTGCTGAGCAAGTGGATTGTGCTGATGACCTTCCTGCTCACCCTCTTCCTGAGCTTTGCCAAGCGGCGCGACGATGTGCTGCGTATGGAGGCCACTGGAGTGGCGCCGCGCAAGAATACCATTCGCTACAACCTCACCTTCATCAACCAGGCCATCACCATCACCGGCTCGGTGATGCTGGTATGCTATATCATGTACACCGTGTCGCCCGAGACCCTCGCCCATTTCCATAACGACTATCTCTACCTCACCAGTGTCTTCGTTTTGCTCGGTCTGTTGAGGTATATACAGATAGCGGTGGTAGACAAGAAGAGCGGCGACCCTACCAAGGTGATACTCAAAGACCGTTCGACCCAGCTCATCGTGGCTGCGTGGTTCCTGGCGTTCCTCTTCATCATCTATATCTGACCCATGCGCCAACTCTTTGTCTTCGATTTCGACGGTACGCTTACCCATAGCGACACGCTGATAGCCTTTATCCGCCACGCCTGTGGCCGATGGGCGATGTTGTGGGGCTTTGCGCTCTGCTCGCCATGGATTGTGCTGATGCTCATGCACCTCTATCCCAACTACAAAGCCAAGCAGAGGCTCTTTGCCCACTTCTTCGGCGGGTGGGAACAGGCACGCTTCGATGCCGCCTGCCGCGATTTCGCCCGCAGCCATCGCCATTTGCTGCGCCAAGAGGGACTCCGCGAGTTGGGTAGGGCACTGACAGAGGGCGCCGAGGTGGCCATCGTGAGCGCCAGCATCGACAACTGGGTGGCGCCGTTCTTCGACGAGGTCGCCGGAACCCACCGCCGGCCTGTCGTGTTGGGCACCAAGGTCGAGACCCGCGATGGCAGACTCACCGGACGCTTTGCCACGCACAACTGCTATGGTCCCGAGAAGGTGCGCCGTATCAGAGAGGTCTTTCCCGACCGCGACAATTATCACCTGACAGCCTTCGGCGACAGCCGGGGCGACAAAGAAATGTTAGACTATGCAGACCAAGGATACTACAAGCCCTTCAGATAACCGCCGACGCCAGACGGTGGGCGAGATTGTACGCTTTGGCATCGTGGGAGTCATCGCCACCGCCATACAGTATGGTGTCTATTGGCTCTTGCTGCCCAGGCTGGCACCCTCGTTGGCCATGACCATCGCCTATGCCATCAGCTTCGCGTTCAACTTCACCGCCTCCACCCGCTACACCTTCCGTGTCAAGGCCTGCGTGAGCCATGGTGCCGGTTTCGCCCTCTCCCATGCCGTCAACTATCTCCTGCAGATAGCCGTGCTCAATGTGGCGATATGGCTCGGTGTCGACGAGAGTTGGGCACCTATCCCCATGTTTGCCATCTGCGTCCCCGTCAACTTTATCCTGGTGAGATTTTTTCTCAAGAGGTAATGCCCACAGATTTACGTTACTGTCTATGACCCACAATCCTATCTCTACACCCATATCTCTGAGCCACCTGTTTCGGCTGCGCCGCGACGAGCGGTGGATGATGCTGGCTGTGGCGCTGCTGCTGGTGGCGCTCAACGCCCTCACCATCATCCATTATTACGGAGTCTTCACCCCGATTACCGACCATTACTGGAACCTCTTTGTCGGTAAGTTCCACATCTCGGGCTTTGACCCTATATCCTATTATGTCGTCTCCAACTGGGACGCACGATACAATGTGTACCGCCATCCGTTGTTGGCGTTTATGATGTGGGTACCTTACCTGCTCAATCAGGCGCTGATGTGGATGACCGGCATCAACTGCGCCCTCTTCATCATGACTGCCATCCAGGTGGCGGCGGCGTGGTATGCCTTCCTGTTCCTCTACCGTCTGCTGGTCGAGGTGATGGGACTCGCGCGCACCGACGCCCGTCTGCTGTCGTTCTTCCTCTATTCCTTTGCCTTTGTCATGGTCACCGCCATGGTGCCCGACCACTTCGTGCTGTCCCTCTGCGTGCTGCTTTTTGTCCTCTATTATTCGGGCTTGCTTATCACGCGGCGCCTGCAGATGTCATTGCCGGCGGCGATAGTGCTGTTTGTGGTCACTGCCGGCATATCCCTCAACAACGGGCTGAAGGTCTTCCTCTCTGGCCTCGTGGTCAACGGCCGCCGCTTCTTCCGCCCCAAGTTCCTGCTGCTTGCTGTGGTGGTTCCCGCCTTGGTCATCTGGGTCGGCGCACGCTATGAGTATCACTATCTCGTGGCTCCCGGCGAGAACGCCCGCCATGCGGCTATAGCCCAAAAGCGTGCCGAGCAGAAGCGGGAGGCACAGCTCAAGGCGCAGCAGCCGTCTCCTGCACAGCCGGCACCAGTGGCAGCCAAGCCCAAGCCCAAGCACCAGCCCAAGAAAGGCAAGCCGTTTATGCAGGGCGAGTTTATGCGGTGGAGCGACAAGACCTCGCCGCGCGTGGCGTCGGTCGTGGAAAATCTCTTCGGCGAGTCTATCCAGCTGCACCCCGACTACTTGCTTCAGGACCAAAGCCGCTTCCGCCCCATGATTATCGAGTATCGCTGGGCGGTCAACTACGTCGTCGAGGCCATCATCGCCGCGCTCTTTCTGGCAGGCATCTGGATGGGTCGGCGCAATCGTCTGCTGTGGCTCTGTCTGTCGTGGTTCGGCCTCGATATGCTGCTCCATGTCGGGATAGGCTTTGGGCTCAACGAGATATATATCATGACTGCCCACTGGATATTCGTCATCCCCGTGGCGATGGCTGCGCTGCTGGCCCGACCCACCCGCTGGCGTCCCCTCTGCCGTGGTGTCATCGTGGCACTTACCCTCTGGCTCTATGCCTATAATGGTTATCACATCGTCAAATACATGCTATGCTGAAAATGTTCAAGATAAAACCCACCGAGCGGCTCGTCGCCGTGGTGGCTTTCGTGGTGATAGCGACGCTCAATGCCCTCGTCGTCGCCCAGTATTTCCCGCAGTTGTCTGCCCTTGGTGTCAACTATCACGACATGGCTCGCGACACGTTCCACATGTCAGGTTTCGACGCGTGGAGCTACTCCGTGGTGTCCGAGTGGAGCGGTTGGCAGTATAATATCATACGCCACCCGCTGCTTGCCATCTTCATGTACGTGCCATACCTTATCAACCAGGCCCTCATCTGGCTCACGGGCGTCAACTGTGCCGTCATCGTGGTGGCAGTGGTCGAGGTGTTCTTCGGGTTCTACGGCACCGTGTTCTTCTTCCGCATCATGCGCGAAATCGTGGGGCTCACCCGCTCCGATGCGTGGCTCCTCATGGCCTTCTTCTACTCGATGGCGTATATCATGCTCACCGTGATGGTGCCCGACCATTTCAACCTCACCCTCTGCATGATGATGGTGGTGCTCTATGTGGCTGGCCGACAGTTGCAGACGGGCGCCGCGATGAAGATATGGCAGACGGTGGTGATGTTCTTCCTCATGGCGGGCGTGTCGCTCAACAATGGCGTCAAGGTCTTTCTCTCGGCGCTCTTCGTCAACGGCCGCCGTCTCTTCCGGTGGCGCTACATGCTGCTCGCCATAGCCCTGCCGTCGGCGCTGATATGGGGCGTCGCCAAGTTGGAACACCACACTTGGGCAGAGCCTTTAGAGATAGCCGCCAAGGCCAAGCTCAAGGCACAGGACAAGGCGTTCCGCGACAGCCTCTATAGGGCTTATGCCGACACAGCCACTACCCACGACCCCCGACTTATCCAGCAGGGAGTCAACAAGATACTCCGCCGTCTGGCTCAGGAGAAATACCGCCGCAACCATGCCAATCCCAAGATTGGCGACCCCATGTCCAAGAAGGGATTTATGGCCTGGACCGACCGCAGTACCGACCGCTGGGCGAGCATTGTCGAAAACCTCTTTGGCGAGTCCATCCAGCTCCACCGCAATGTCCTCCTCCAGGATATCCTCAAGGACAACCGTCCTATGATAGTCCCCTACGATCACTGGGGCTACTACTGCGTCGAGGCTCTTGTCGCCCTGCTCTTTGCAGCGGGCATCTGGGCGTCGCGCCGCAGCCGTTTCTTCTGGATGGCATTCTCCTGGTTCGCCTTCGACATGTTTGTCCATATCGTCTTGGGCTTCGGCATCAACGAGGTGTATATCATGACCGCCCAGTGGGCCTTCATCATCCCCCTCGCCATGGCCTACCTGCTCCGTTCTGCCCACGGCCGCATGGGCGTGGCGGTGCGCGCTGTCACCATCATGTTCGCCCTTTGGCTGTGGATTTACAATGGCAGTCTCATCGTGGGCTACCTTACCTGAACCATGCCCCCTATATATAATAAGGTATAGTATGGCGGGCTGCCGACCATCGCCGAATATGCTAAAGTGCTGAATGGGAGCGTAAAATAAACTGACAATTCCTTTGCTGTTTATCTGAATTTTAGTAACTTTGCAGCCGAAATGTACAATTTGGCACCTTTGAAAATCGACTTGAAAGGTTTGCAAGAAGGTTTGACCACCGTCGACATCAAACTTGACGACGCTTTTTTTGAGGCCATTGAGGCCCCGGATATTAAGCGTGGTCAGCTTGATTTGCGATTGACTGTCAGCCGGAATGAGAGCTTCTTTGAGTTGATGTTTGATATAAAAGGTCAGGTTATAGTACCTTGCGACCTGTGTCTCGACGACATGCTTCAGCCTGTCGCCTGTGACGAGAGGCTCGTAGTCAAATTTGGGGACGAATACTCCGAAGACGATGACCTTGTGACTGTCAACGAGGACGAAGGAATACTCGATGTCGCATGGTTTGTCTACGAATTTATCGTTCTGAATATCCCTATCAGGCATGTGCATGCACCTGGAAAATGCAACCCTGCCATGATGAAGGTTCTTGATGAACTTTCCACCTCCCGAAGTGGTGAAGAGGATGAAGAGCATAACGTAGACCCTCGTTGGGAGGCCCTTAGGCAACTGAATATTAAAGATTAAATTAAAAATTACACAACAATGGCACATCCTAAAAGAAGACAGTCGAAGACTCGTACACTTAAGAGAAGAACTCATGACAAGGCAGTAGCTCCTACACTCGCCGTATGTCCTAACTGTGGCGCTTACTATGTATATCATACCGTTTGCAGTACTTGCGGTTACTATCGTGGTAAAGTAGCTGTTGTTAAGGAAACAGCTGAATAATGGAGAAAATAAACGCAATTATCACAGGCATTGGTGGTTACGTACCCGACTATATCCTCACCAATGAGGAGTTGTCGCGCATGGTCGATACCAGCGATGAATGGATAATGACTCGCGTTGGCATCAAGGAGCGCCGCATCCTCACCGAGGAAGGTCTTGGCACCAGCTATCTGGCTCGCAAGGCAGCCAAGCAGCTTATCGCCAAGACAGGCGTTGATCCTGATACCATCGACGCACTTATCGTTACCACCACCACTCCTGACTACAAGTTCCCTTCTACCGCGTCGATTGTGGTAGGCAAGTTGGGGCTGAAGAACGCTTTCGCCTTCGACTTTGAGGCTGCTTGTTGCGGATTCCTCTACTCGCTCGATGTAGCTGCATCGATGATTCAGAGTGGTCGCTACAAGAAGATAATCGTCATCGGTGCTGACAAGATGTCTTCACTAATTGATTATACTGACCGCCAGACATGTGTGCTCTTCGGCGATGGTGCCGGCGCAGTACTGGTCGAGGCTACTACAGAGGAAGGTGTGGGTGTGCAGAACTCCTATCTGCGCACTGATGGCAAGGGCCTTCCCTTCCTTCACATGAAGGCAGGTGGCTCGGTTTGTCCTGCATCTCATTTCACCGTCGATCATCGTCTGCACTACCTCTATCAGGAGGGACGCACCGTGTTCCGCTATGCGGTAACCAACATGAGCGACGACGTGCTGGAGATACTCAAGCGCAACAACCTCAAGGGCGAGGATGTCGATTGGGTTGTACCTCACGAGGCCAATCTCCGTATCATCGAGGCTGTAGCCAAGCGTGCCGAGCTCAATCTCGACCGCGTGATGATCAATATCGACCATTATGGCAACACCAGTGCCGCCACCATTCCATTGGCCCTTTGGGACAATGAGCATCTGCTCAAGAAGGGCGACAAGATTGTGTTCACCGCCTTTGGTGCCGGCTTCGTTCATGGAGCCTCATACTACAAGTGGGCTTACAACGGCTCGGATGTAGCAAAGAAGTAAACAGCATACCACTCTTTTTGTGGTCAATCATAAAAGCGTGTAGACAAAGCCAACCGGCAATGTCGACACGCTTTTTTTGTTCCCAAGCGCCGCCGCCTGCGGCACCCGTTCCCTCATCTTCTTCCTGTTTTCCCCATAGCTCTTCACAACCAAGTGGATAGCCGCAGCGTAGTACCCCGATGGCAATGCGCTGCACCCCGATGGCAATGCGCTGCCTGCTGATGGCAATGCGCTGCCTACTGATGGCAATGCGCTGCCTGCCGATGACAATGCGCAGTCTTCTGCTGCCAGTACTGAGTACGCGGATAGCCGCAGCGTAGCACGCCGATGGTCTTTGCGATACTCCAGATGACCTTTGTCAGTCTCGTGACCATCTCTGCAGAATTTATGACCATCCCGGCGAGCGCCGAGACCACCTTTGGCGGCTCGTGTCGGAAGGCACGAGCATCCGCACCGTCCGATACGAGCATCCGTTTCGTCCGATACGAGCTTCCGCGTCGTCCGATACGAGCCCGTCAACGTGGTGACGGCGTTGGCAGTCATGCACTTTACTCTTTTGAGGATTATGGCGGGGAGGGTCGGTGCGCTGAGTAAAAATTTCTGTGGTATGGTGGGTGCGAGCAATGTGGTGGCGGGGAGGGTCGGTGCGCTGAGTAGAAATTTCTGTGGTATGGTGGGTGCGAGCAATGTGGTGGCGGTGATGGTCGGTGCGCAGGCGGGGGCTATCAGCGTGGTTTTGGGCTTAGTCTAATCGACTACCCTCGTATCTATGCTCGTCAGTTCGGGGTAGTCGGTGCACTCGCGGCGCGTGAGCTTCTTGACCACTTCGCCGTAGCTGTGGCGCACCATGCTCTCTATCATTGTGTCGGGGAGGAGGGCGTCGAGCGCCACCTGGTTCCAGTGCTTCTTGTTCATGTGGTAGGCGCCGGCTATGCCCTCATGGCGTTCGCGCAGGGCGATGGCCAGTTCGGGGTCGCACTTGAGGCTCACCAGCGTGGGGCGCTCCAGGTCGGTGAGCGCAAATATCCTGCCCCTTACGCGGAAGACCAGCGTGGTGTCGCCGAAGGGCATGTCTTCGGTCACCAGAGGCAGCGAGAGACAATAGTCGCGTAGTTGTTCGATGTCCATGATATACAGTTGCTTGTGTGATAAGAGTTAATATAACGGCTCGATGTCATCGCCGCAGAGACAGTCGATGAAGTATCGGGCTATGCGTGGGCCGCTGATGTGCTCTATAGCCCATTGGCGGCGCCATTGACGGTCGGCGCGTATGCTGTCGAGGCGGCAGTGGCAGTCGGCGATGATGCGCGCCAGTCCTTTGGCGTCGCCGGCATGAAAGACCCTGCCCAACCTGCTGTCGCCCAACAGGTCGGCAGCGCCACAGGCATCGCTCACGATGACATAGCTGCCGGCAAGCAACGCCTCGTTGACCACCGCTCCCCAGCCGTCGTAGACGCTCGGCAGCACCAGTACGTCGCTTCTGCCCATCCACTCTGCCATGCGGTTGTGGGGCACCGTGCCCACCATGTTGATGCGGTTGGCGAGACAGTGGGTAGCGATAAACTGCTGCAAGCTGCGCCGCTGACTGCCGTTGCCTATGATGTCGAGATGGAAAGCCACTGCGGCGTCGCCATCTCTGGTCATCAGCAGACTCTTGAGCAGGGTGAGCGGAGCCTTGTACCACTCCAGCGAGCCCGCAAACAGCAGCCGCAGCCGCTGGTCATGGGGTGGGGGCGTGGTGATGACGGGCGACTCGGTGCAGTAGGCAAACCGGCTCACCTGCCAGTGCTTGCTGGCCGAGCCGAAATAGTCGGCCGCCATCGCGCCTATCGCAAACACGCGCTCTATATGCCCGGCGTATCTCCTGTCGCGCAGCATGAAGCGCAGGCGGTGCAGCCACAGCGGCTTGCCGTTGGCCAGTCCTAGGGCGTAGGTGTTGGGGCGCTCAGACATCATGGCGCGCCTCACGGGGTAGTCCATGCTCAGCCGGAGGCAATGGAACACGTAGCCGAAGGCTCTGATGCCCATGAATATATGCCAGCTCTCCGCCGCCCTCTGGTCCAGCAGCCGGCG
The DNA here is from genome assembly GCF_002251385.1 of Prevotella sp. P5-108. GTDB lineage: Bacteria > Bacteroidota > Bacteroidia > Bacteroidales > Bacteroidaceae > Prevotella. The sequence goes on along the minus strand of NZ_NPJJ01000061.1, from coordinate 28,942 downwards.
TATGTCGTCGTCGCCGGGATGCAGATAGATGCGGCACGTGCGGTTGTTGGCGTCGTAGAGCGAGTCCCACCCCATCTGCCGGCGCTCGGGGGGCACGTCGACCTCTGCCACCACCACCACCTCGTCTACGCGAGGGTCGTCGGCGAGCCTGGTGATAAACGGCATCTGATGGGGGCTTATACAGTTTTGCCAGAACACTATTCGCATAATCCTGTCTCCTTTCTTATCCATCGGTCAAACACCTCTGCGCGCGCCTGCCATGTGTGGCGGCTGGCGTCGATGCCCAGTCGGGTCGCGCCAGAGTCTATCAGCTTCCCTATCTGATGTGCCATGTCGTCGGCGTCGCCAGGCTGGTAGTATACGCCCTTGTCGCCCAGCGTGGCGAGCGGCTCTCCCACGCGGCAGGTGACGATGGGGCGGTCGTAGGGCAGATACATATAGAGCTTGCTGGGACACCGCGCCCAGTCTTGAGGCGTGTCGTGCATCGGCGAGATGAAGGCGTCGGCGAGCGAGAAGTAGAAGTCTATCTCCTCTTCGCTCACGTATCCCGTGAGCATGATATGGCGCTCCATGCCCCGCTCCCGTATTCTCCTGCGCACCTCGTCCTCGGCGTCGCCGCGACCCATGAGGATGAGCAGCACCTCGGGGTGGCTGCTGCGCAGACGGTCTATGGCGTCGGTCATGGTCAGCGCGCCATAGTTGTCGGTGAGGCTGCCCATGTAGCAGCATATCCATCGCCCGGCATAGCGCCCGTCGGCCACCGTGTCGCGGTCTATAACCATGGGGTGGCACACGGTGGTGTTGTAGGCGTAGGGCAGGTAGAGCATGGGCGTGCGGCACAGCATGCGGTGCGCCCGGCGCCCGAAGATGTCCATCAGATAGCGGCTGGCGCAGACCAGCGCGTCGGCCTGGACTATCGACCACAGCTCCATCGCCATCACCTTGAGCCACATCAGTCCGTGAACGTCGGTATTATGAGACGCCAGCTCCGAGTGCTCCACCACCCGTCGGCAGCCACGCGGTGCGGCTACCATGTTGCGCACCACTGGCGCACTGATGTAGAGCACGTCGGGATGCAGACGGGCTACGATGGCGCTCTTGGTCCTTATCTCGTCTGTCGCCGAGTGCTGGCGGAAGAACACCAGTTCTGTGGCGTCACCACACTCCAATGCCGCGCGGTGGCGGTTCTCGGCGGTGTCTTCCAGGACTACCGCCACCTTCCATCCCAGTCCATCGAGCGGACGCGCCATGCCCAGCGCGCGCTTGGCGGTGGCGTTGACGCGTATGTCGCCTGTGGTGACAAAACATATCTTAGGTTGCATAATCACTCTGTTGTCTGCAAGCAAAGTTATCTTTTTTCTCCCTCTCTGCCAAGCATCTCCCCGACTATTTTGTCGTGGGCGGCGATATTTCTCTGCCCGCCTATGGGTGAGCCCGACGCGCAGAGGGATGGGGCAAAGGCGTCGGCAAGCACTTTTTTGACCCCTTGCAGACTACTTTTTTGCCTCTCAGTGCCTCTATCTCAGGATTTATGGTTAATTTTGCAGCCTATTTTGGATGTAACTATGCACAAAGCAGGATTTGTAAATATCGTAGGCAACCCCAACGTGGGTAAATCTACGCTGATGAACCAGCTCGTAGGCGAGCGCATCAGCATCGCCACCTTCAAGGCCCAGACCACCCGTCACCGCATCATGGGCATCGTCAACGACGACGACTGCCAGATAGTCTTCTCTGACACTCCCGGAGTGCTCAAGCCCAACTACAAGATGCAGGAGATGATGCTGGCCTTCTCGGAGTCGGCCCTTGCCGATGCCGACGTGCTGCTCTATGTCACCGACGTGGTGGAAAATCCCGAGAAGAACGCCGACTTCCTCGCCAAGGTGGCCAAGATGACCATACCCGTGCTGCTGCTCATCAACAAGATAGACCAGAGCGACCAGAAAACCCTCGGCGACATCGTGGAGCGCTGGCACGCGCTGCTGCCCAATGCAGAGATACTGCCCGTGTCGGCCAAAAACAAGTTTGGCACCGCCCCGCTGATGAAGCGCATCAAAGAACTGCTGCCCGAGTCGCCCGCCTATTTCGGCAAAGACCAGCTCACCGACAAGCCCGCCCGCTTCTTTGTCTCCGAAATCATCCGCGAGAAGATTCTCCTGTATTATGACAAGGAGATACCCTACTCAGTAGAGGTCGCAGTGGAGCGATTCAAGGAGACCGACACCAATATACATATCAATGCCGTCATCTATGTGGAGCGCGACTCACAGAAAGGCATCGTAATCGGGCATCAGGGCGTGGCGCTCAAGAAGGTAAGCAGCGAGGCGCGCAAGGCCCTGGAGAAGTTCTTCGACAAGAAAATCTTCCTCGAGGTCTTTGTCAAGGTCGACAAGGACTGGCGCAACTCCCAGCGCGAACTGAACAACTTCGGGTATAACCCCGAATAATATATCACTCCCCCCTGATGAGACGTAGGGGGTACTCTCGCCGACCAAGGGCGAGGGCCGGAGAATGTTAAACTTCAGCAAAACAAACAAACACAGAAATGGCAAATTTAGTAGCTATCGTAGGTCGCCCCAATGTGGGCAAATCTACTCTCTTCAACCGACTCACGCAGAGCCGGCACGCCATAGTGAGCGACACGGCTGGTACTACGCGTGACCGCCAGTATGGCAAATGTTCATGGAATGGAAAAGAATTTTCGGTAGTCGATACCGGTGGATGGGTAGTCAACTCTGACGACGTCTTCGAGGACGCTATCCGCAAGCAGGTGCTCGTCGCCACCGAAGAGGCCGACCTGGTGCTCTTCCTGGTAGATGTCGAGACCGGTCTCACTGACTGGGATGAGGATGTGGCGCTCATCCTGCGCCGTGCCAAGCTGCCCGTAATCCTTGTGGCCAACAAGGTAGACAACAGTGCCGAATACTATGAGGCTGCCGAGTTCTACAGCCTCGGTCTGGGCGATCCCTTCTGCATCAGCGCCGCCACCGGTGGCGGTACGGGCGACCTGCTCGACACCATCCTCGACCGTCTGCCCCTTGAGGCCAAGGAGGATGTGGAAGACGATATCCCCCGCTTTGCCGTCGTAGGCCGACCCAATGCCGGCAAGAGCAGCATCATCAATGCCTTCATCGGCGAAGACCGCAACATCGTCACCGAGATTGCCGGCACCACCCGTGACAGTATCTACACACGGTTTGACAAGTTCGGCTTTGACTTCTATCTCGTCGATACCGCCGGTATACGCCGCAAGAACAAGGTGTCTGAGGACCTGGAGTTCTATTCCGTGATGCGCTCCATCCGTGCCATCGAGCACAGCGATGTCTGCATCCTGATGATTGACGCCACCCGAGGCATCGAGGCGCAGGATATGAACATCTTCCAGCTCATCCAGAAGAACAACAAGTCGCTCGTGGTGGTGGTCAACAAGTGGGACCTCGTGGCCGACAAGGACCAGAAGGTCATCGATACCTTCACCAACGCCATACGCAACCGCATGGCACCCTTTGTCGATTTCCCCATCATCTTCGCTTCGGCGCTCACCAAGCAGCGCATCTTCCGCGTGCTCGAGACCGCCAAGGAGGTCTACCAGAACCGCAAGGCCCACGTCGGAACATCCAAACTCAACGAGGTGATGCTGCCTATTATCGAGGCTACGCCACCCCCATCGACCAAAGGCAAGTATATCAAAATCAAGTACTGTACGCAGTTGCCCAACACGCAAATCCCTTCGTTTGTGTTCTATGCCAATCTGCCCCAGTATATCAAGGAGCCTTACCGTCGCTTCCTCGAGAACAAGATACGCGAAAACTGGTCTATGCACGGTTGTCCCATCAACGTGTTCATACGCCAGAAATAATAACCATAGTCTGCCCCCGGCCTTGTGTCGGGGGCAGATGCAATCACCGTCAACGTGCGCAAACTGATATTCACACTCGCGGCTGTAGTGGCCGTGCTCTTCGTGGCTTGTGGCCCTGAGCCCAAGTCTGACGACGTGGTGGCGCAGACCGCCAAGGTCTATTACGACCATCTGATCCATGGCCAGTACGACCACTTTGTCGACGGCACTTACCGCCCCGACAGTATTCCCGACAGCTATCGCGAACAGCTCATCGCCAATGCCCGTATGTATGTGGCCCAGCAGCAGAAGGAGCGTGGCGGCATCTGTGACGTCGCTGCCGTAGGCGCTCTGGTCGACACTGCGCGCCATCAGGGCAACGCCTTTGTGATGCTCACCTTCGCCGACAGCACCCGCGAGGAGATTGTGGTGCCCATGGTGTGCTACAATGGGGTGTGGTATATGCGCTAAGCGGTCTCGGGCGAGGCTCGGGCAGACTTGGGCTGCGTGAGGGGCGTGAGGTGCCGACGGCATCTGTCATCACCCGTATAAACAAGCAAGAGGAAACGGCAGTCCGTTTCCTCTTGTCTTTTCTATAGCCCTGCTCCGACGGAGGCGGAGGCATTGTTGTTTTCCTATACCTTATTATATATGGGCTGTGGCCCAGTCAGACTATGCCCATGCTGCGGGCCTTCTCCATGAGTAGCGCCATGAGCGGTTCGCGCTCGTTGGGCACGCGGTTGTCGAGCACGGCGTCTTTCAGCGTCTGCTTGAGGGCTCCCACCTCGCGGCTGGGCTGCAGATGAAACATCTCCATAATCTCGTTGCCGTCGATGACGGGCTGCAGCAAGCGCTTGTAGTCGCGCTCCTTGAGGTCGGCGAGCTTCACGCGCACGGCGGCGAAGTTGTCGAGGAAGCGCTGCTTGCGCTCATGGTTCTTGCTGGTGATGTCGGCCTCGCAGAGTATCATCAGGTCGTCGATGTCGTCGCCGGCATCATTGATGAGTCGTCTCACGGCACTGTCGGTCACCTCTTCGTCGGCTATCACGATGGGGCGCATGTGCAGGTCCACCATCTTCTGGACATACTTCATCTTGGCGTCCATAGGCAGCTTGAGTCTGCGGAAGAGCGGGGGCACCATCTTGGCGCCTATGAAGTTGTGGTTGTGGAATGTCCATCCCTGCAGAGGGTCCCAGCGCTTCGACTTGGTCTTGCCTATGTCGTGGAGCAAGGCTGCCCAGCGCAGCCAGATGTTGTCGGAGTGGCGCGCCACATTGTCCAGAACCTCGAGAGTGTGGTAGAAATTGTTCTTGTGCTTCTTGCCGTTGCGTGTCTCCACAATGTCGAGATTGGTAAGTTCGGGCATGAGTATCTGGAGCAGGCCGCAGCGGTGCAGGTCTACAAATCCCTTGCTCGGGGTGGGCGTGGCCATAATCTTGTTGAGCTCCTCCATGACACGCTCGCCACTGATAATCTTGATGCGCTCGGCATTGCGGCCCAGGGCGTCGAAGGTCTCGTCTTCGATGTAGAAGTTGAGCTGGGTGGCAAACCTGATGCAGCGCAGCATGCGCAACGGGTCGTCAGAGAAGGTGATGTCGGGGTCGAGGGGGGTGCGTATGATGCCGTCCTCCATATCGTACACGCCGTCGAAGGGGTCTACGAGTTCGCCGAAGCGGTCGTGGTTGAGGCAGATGGCAAGGGCGTTAATGGTGAAATCGCGTCTGTTCTGGTCGTCTTCCAGCGTTCCGTCCTCGACATGAGGCTTGCGGCTGTCGTGGCTGTAGCTTTCCTTGCGCGCACCCACAAATTCTACCTCGAGGTCGCGGTACTTCACCTGTGCGGTGCCGAAGTTGCGGAATACCGACAGATGCGCCTTTCGTCCCAGTTGGCCCTTGAGTTCTTCGGCCACACGGATGCCGCTTCCCACGACCACCACGTCGATGTCATTGGAAGCCCGCTCCAGAAACAGGTCGCGCACGTATCCGCCCACCACATAGCACTCCATGTGCAGGTGGTCGGCTACGCGGCCGATGGTCTTGAATATATCCTTGTCAAGTAGCTGAGCCAGCTCAGCGTCAGTATAATTTCTCATAATCTATGTCTGCTGAGGCGCGCCGTTACCTGGCGTCGCCGATAGGTTACTGCAAAGTTACTCATTTTAAGCCGTCCTCGCAAGTGGATGGCTGAAAATCTCACCCCTGCTGGCTTGTGGGCGTCCTGTATGCGGTCACAGACTGTGCCGGGTGGGGTGAAGCAGGCGCAGGTGTGGCCGTGCGGGTCGGCAGAATGGTCTGGGCGCAGCCAGGTCTGGTTTGGCAGTCAGCCCGAAAACTTTTACGCCATTTGTTTCCCCACCTCAGAAAAATTGTGTAAGTTTGCATGTATGAAAGCAAAGGTATTCTTTTTGACGGCAGTAGCTGCTGTGACGCTGCTGTCGTGTGGCCCCACAGAGAGTGACAATGCCGCAGCGCTTGTGGCCCAGATAGAGCAGCTCTATGCCGATGGCAAGTATCAGACGGTGCTTGACTCTATCACCTCGCTGCGCCAGCGTTATCCCAAGGAGGTTGAGGCCCGTCGCCGTGTGCTCCCCATCTGGCAGGATGCGTCGTTGCGCATCGCCCAGGCCGACATCGCCCGCACCGACTCGGCTCTCCAGTCGACCATCGCCGAGATGGAGGCTGCCAAGACCATCCGCGAGCGCAACTTCATTGGCATACGCCGCGACTCGCTGCAGGTGCGCTATGATGTGCTTGTGGGTACGGTGCGCGTGATACACCGCCGCCAACAGGAAAAATAATACGGGCACGGCAAATCGTGTCGGCAAAGTTTTGCTGTTTCTTGATAAATCAGTAACTTTGCACTACCTATTATATATATATGGCAGTAAATACAGAAGACCAGTTTAAGGATACGGTCAGCGAGTGTCGCTCGCTTTTTGAAAAGAAACTCCACGACTACGGAGCATCATGGCGCATATTGCGTCCATCATCGCTTACCGACCAGTTGTACATTAAGGCCAAGCGCATACGCTCTCTCGAGATCAAGAAAGAGTCGCTGGTAGGCGAGGGCATCCGTCCGGAGTTTATCGCCCTTATCAATTATGGCATTATAGGTCTTATCCAGCTTGCGCGAGGTTTTGCCGACAGCGTGGATATCACCCCCGCCGAGGCTCTCGGTCTCTACGACCACTATGCCGCTGAAGTCCTGGAACTCATGATACGCAAGAACCACGACTACGACGAGGCGTGGCGTTCTATGCGTGTGAGCAGCTATACCGACCTTATTCTCACCAAGATAGAACGTATCAAGGAAATCGAGGACCTGCATGGCCAGGTGCTCGTGTCTGAAGGCATAGACGCCAACTATATGGATGTAATCAACTATGCCGTATTTGGTGCCATCAAGTTGAAAGAGAGTGAACAGGCTTAAGACCATAGCGACCAATATCTGCCGTGCGGTGCTGGCAGTGACATTCATCTTCTCGGGATATGTCAAGGCCATCGACCCTCTGGGTACCCAGTACAAGATACGCGATTATCTCACGGCGCTTTCGATTGGCGACTACGTGCCCGACTGGCTCACGCTGGGTTCGTCGGTGGCGTTGGCATCTCTCGAGTTTGCGTTGGGCATCTTCATCCTCTTCGCCATACGCCGTCGGTTTACCACCCGGGTGATACTGGCGTTTATGGCGGTGATGACCCTCATCACGGTGTGGATAGCGATAGCCAACCCCGTGAGCGACTGTGGCTGCTTCGGCGACGCCATCACCCTCACCAATGTGCAGACACTGCTCAAGAACGTGGTGCTCACGGCCTGTGCCGTAGTGGTGTGCCGCTGCCGCGAGCGTATGTTCCGCTTCGTGTCGGAGAACAACCAGTGGATAGTCGTCAACTATACCGTCATCTATATCGTAGCCACCAGCATCTACAGCCTGTACCTGCTGCCGCGCTTCGATTTCCGCCCCTATCATGTGGGAGCCAACATCCGCGAGGGTATGGAGATACCCGAGGGCGCCAAGATGCCCCGCTACGAGAATACCTTTGTGATGGAGAAAAACGGGGAGCGTCGCGAGTTTACCCTCGACAACTATCCCGACTCCACATGGACATTCGTAGAACGCAAGAGTGAACTGGTGGAAGAAGGCTATGTGCCTCCCATCCACGACTTTACCATTACCGACAATGCTACCGGTGACGACATCACCCAGCAGATACTCGACGACAAGGGATATACCTTCCTGCTCGTCTCGCCCCATCTCGAGAGTGCCGATGATACCAATTTCGGCGATATAGACCAACTCTACGAGTACTGTCAGGCGCAAGGAGTGCCGTTCTATTGCCTCACGGCGAGTGGCGAGGATGCCATACAGCACTGGCGCGACATCACCGGAGCCGAGTACCCCTTCTGCATGAGCGACGAGACCACGCTGAAGACCGTCATACGCAGCAACCCGGGGCTGGTGCTCATCAAGGACGGCACCGTGATACGCAAGTGGAGCCACAACGGGCTGCCCAAGTCGGAAGAACTCAACGGCCCGCTCGCCCAGATAGAGATAGGCCAGATGGACGATGTCAGCGTGGCGCGCAAGATAGCCTCCATCCTCTCCTGGTTTGTGCTGCCCCTCGTGTTGCTCGTCATTGCCGACAGACTGTGGGCCTGGAGCCGCTGGGTGAGAAACAAGGAATCAAAAATGAGATACTTTAACTTCAATAAAAACAACAAGAAAATGAGAAAGAAAATTGTAGCAGGTAACTGGAAGATGAATCTGAACCTGCAGGAGGGCGTAGCTCTCGCAAAGGAGATTAACGAGGCTTTGGTACAGGAAAAGCCTAACTGCGATGTAGTAATCTGTACTCCTTTCATCCACTTGGCAAGCGTAGCCCAGGTGCTCGACGCCAACGTAGTGGGTCTGGGTGCTGAGAACTGTGCCGACAAGGAGAAGGGTGCATACACCGGTGAGGTTTCTGCCGCTATGGTTAAGTCTACCGGAGCTCAGTATGTTATCCTCGGCCACTCAGAGCGTCGCGAGTATTACGGCGAGACCGCTGAGATGCTGAAGGAGAAGGTACAGCTCGCCCTCGCCAACGGTCTGAAGGTTATCTTCTGCTGCGGTGAGACTCTCGAGGAGCGCGAGGCAGAGCGTCAGAACGAGGTTGTAAAGGCCGAGCTCGACGGTTCTGTATTCAACCTCACTGCTGAGGAGTGGAAGAACATCATTCTGGCTTACGAACCCATCTGGGCTATCGGTACCGGCAAGACTGCTACTTCTGACCAGGCTCAGGAGATGCTGGCTTACATCCGTTCTATCGTTGCCGAGAAGTACGGTCAGGAAGTTGCCGACGAGACATCAATCCTCTACGGCGGTAGCTGCAAGGCTTCCAACGCTCCTGAGCTCTTCGCCAAGCCCGACATCGACGGTGGTCTTATCGGTGGTGCTTCTCTGAAGGCTGCTGACTTCAAGGGCATCATCGACGCTTGGAAGAAATAATCGCTAAACCATTACAGGGCATCTGGCTTCATGACCTACGGGTCGGGGGAAGCCCGATGCCCTTTTACTTAATCCTTAGATAAATGAGTAGATTACTTGCCATCATTCTCGTCGCCATCATCGGCTCGCTGACTTCTGCCCGCGCGCAGAATTTCATGCAACATATCCGCAAGACCGAGGCGGGCAAAGGTATTGTCACCGTGACCCAGAGTGAGGAGATAGACAGGCTCGTCAATGGCAAGGTTCAGACGCCAGCTGCCGACGCCAAGACTCAGACCAAGACCAATCACCCCACAACATCTGCCGACGCCCGTAAGCCCGGCGACAAGCCCGTGGCTGCCCACGGCGACAAGCCCCACAAGGATGCACCCCACAGCCCATCCGCCAATCACAACGAAAACGAAGAAGAGACACCTGCCGTGGATATGAGCAAGAAGGTCATGCGCAACGGTTACAAGATTACCGGTTACCGTGTACAGGCCTACGCCGGAGGTAACACCCGCCAAGACCGCATCGCGGCTGAGCGTGTCCGCAACGCCATAAAGATGAAATTCCCTAACCAACCCGTCTACGTTCATTTCTATTCGCCCCGATGGATTTGCCGTGTGGGCAACTACCGCAACTATGAGGAAGCGGCGTGGATGCTCGGACAACTCAAGAAGATGGGTTACAAGTCGGCCACCATCGTCAAGGGAAAAATCACCGTCCAATACTGATTGCTAACAGACAACTACAATGACAATAGAACCAGAATACCGGCCCGGGCTCGACGAGCTGGCTTCCCATTATCATGATATCCTTGCCCTTCTGGGCGAAGACCCACAGCGCGAGGGGCTCCAGAAGACTCCCATGCGTGTGGCCAAAGCCATGCAGGTGCTCACCCGAGGTTACCAGCAGGACCCCAAGAAGGTACTGACCGATGCCCTCTTCAAGGAGGAGTACAGCCAGATGGTAATCGTCAAGGATATCGACTTTTTCTCTATGTGCGAGCACCACATGTTGCCCTTCTACGGCAAGGCTCATGTAGCCTACATCCCCAATGGCTACATTACCGGACTGAGCAAGATAGCCCGGGTGGTCGATATCTTCTCCCACCGACTGCAGGTGCAGGAGCGGCTCACCCAGCAGATTAAGGAGTGCATCGACGAGACCCTACACCCGCTGGGCGTGATGGTCGTGGTCGAGGCCAAGCACATGTGTATGCAGATGCGCGGCGTCGAGAAGCAGAACTCCATCACCACCACGAGCGACTTCAGTGGCGCCTTCAACCAGGCCAAGACCCGCGAAGAGTTTATGAACCTCCTCCGTGGCGAGAGCCGCCGTTTCTAACCCTCAAACACTACGTTATGATACGATTTATCTCATGGAATGTCAATGGCCTGCGTGCCTGTGTGGGCAAGGGCTTTGAAGATATCTTCCGCGAGTTGGACGCCGACTTCTTCTGCTTGCAGGAGACCAAGATGCAGGCTGGCCAGCTCGACCTCCAGTTTGACGGCTACCACTCCTACTGGAACTATGCCGACAAGAAGGGCTACTCCGGCACAGCCATCTACACCCGCCACGAGCCGTTGAGCGTCGCCTATGGCATAGGCATCGACGAGCACGACCACGAGGGTCGCGTCATCACGCTCGAGATGCCCCAGTTCTATCTCGTCACGGTCTATACGCCCAATTCACAGGACGAGCTGCGCCGTCTGGACTACCGCATGCAGTGGGAGCGCGACTTCCAGGACTATCTGCTCCGCCTCAACGCCCACAAGCCCGTCGTCGTCTGTGGCGACATGAATGTGGCCCACGAGGAGATAGACCTCAAGAATCCCAAGACCAACCGCCGCAACGCCGGATTTACCGACGAGGAGCGCGAGGCCATGACCCGTCTGCTCGACAGTGGCTTTGTCGACACCTTCCGCCGTCTGCACCCCGACGAGGTGACCTACAGCTGGTGGTCTTACCGCTTCCGCGCCCGTGAGAAGAACACCGGGTGGCGCATCGACTACTTCCTCGTCTCCGAGAGCCTCGCCCCCCATGTGTCAGAAGCCAAGATACACACCCAGATTATGGGTAGCGACCACTGCCCCGTAGAGGTAGACCTCGACTTGGGCTGACCCGACGCTCCCGAGGTCTCTACAGCCTCGCCCTATACGATAATATCCGCAATGCCTCCCTTTTGGGCATTGCGGATATTTCTTTTCCGACCCTCTCTCAGCCTCCGGCCAAGGCGCGGCTGGCGTAGCGGTCGTCAGGAGTGGTCTCTGTCGGCTTACTTGTTAGGGTAAGTCATGTTTTCGGGCTTGATGTCTGTCAGCACCTCATCCACATACTTGCGCGACTCCCATTTGGCCATCGGCAGGTCGTGCAGCAGATAGTTGCCACAGTCTCTCGGTGCAGCGCCGGGTATCTCGCCTTCAAAGTTGGCCACAAACTCAAACGTGCGCTTCATCAGCTCCACGATATCGCTGCTCTTCAGGTCTCCTCTCAACAGCAGATAGCACCCTGTAAGACAACCCATAGGGCCCCAGTAGATGACGCGGTCGCGCCACTCTTCATCGTTGCGCAGATAGGTGGCAGCCAGATGCTCTATCGTGTGGATGGCGCCCACGTGCAGAGCCGGTTCGCGGTTGGGTTCCTTCATGCGTATGTCAAAGGTGGTGACCACCTCGCCGCCCACCTGGTCCTTGCGGCTCACATAGATGCCACGCAGCAGCTGCTCGTGGTCTATCGTAAAACTTGGTATCTTCTCCATATTTCTCTTGTTGTGATTTATTTGATGTTGTCGAGGAAGCGGCGCGTCACGCCGAATGAGTTGTCGGCCAGACGGTCCCAGAAGTCCACGTACATGGCAGCCTTGTCGTCGCGCAGCGGCACATCGCTGATGATGCGCATCGAGACAAAGGGCACGCCATAGATGTGGCAGGTCTGGGCGATGCCGCAGCTCTCCATATCCACAGCCTGGGCTTCGGGGAAGTGGCCCATGATTTCGCGCATCTTCTCGCGGCTGTTCACAAACCAGTCTCCGCTCACGATGAGGCCCTTGCGCAGCGTCACCTCGCTCTCTGCCATGGTGCGGTCTATGGCTTCTGCCACACATGCAGCGGCACTATAGCGTGTCGGCATGCCCTGCACCTGACCGTAGTCGTTGTCGTCGCCGCAGTACACGTCGTGATAGGCATACTCGGTGCCCACCACCACGTTCTGTACGTCGAGTGTGGGGTCGGCGCCGCCAGCCACGCCGGTCGATATTACCAGCTCGGGCTTGTAGCGGTTTATCATCTCCACCGTGCAGATGGCAGCGTTGACCTTGCCTATGCCGCTCTGTTGCAGTATGAGCGTGTGGCGCCCCATCTCTCCCGTCACCACGGTTCTGCCGTGATGCTCTGTGGTCGTGGCGTGGTCCAGCAGTTTTGCCAGTTGGGCAAACTCCTTGTCCATAGCCACGATTATTGCTATCTTCATAATCTCTGTCTTTAATTTGTTCTGCAAAATTACGCCAATAAGCCTATATGTGGGCCTAAATAATAGTTAAATAACCCTAACCGCCGCCTCCCTACCCATATTGGCCATGCCGGGATGCCGCGCCACGGCTGTCGCCATCTTCGGGGTAGGGCAGAAAGTCCTGCCCATGCCCTCGGCGCTCATTTCATGGTTTGATTTTACGGTTTCATGCACCGATACCACTATTTCCGAGTTTGCATTTCCCGTTTCATGCTTCGCCTTCCATTTGTTTGCATGCCCGGCAGAGTCGTCGTTGGATGCGTAGCGTCCGCCTGCAAGCCCCATTCCAGAAAATCCAAAGGGGAAGAAGCCAATAAGAGGCCCCATCCCAGCCGTTCCCAAGGCGAATGAGTGTCATACAATCACCTTAAACACAGCAAGAATGGACTTCCATACAGGGGCAGGGGAGGGGCTCCTACTCGGAACCTCCACAAGCAGCAGCAACTCTGTAGGAGTTGCGATTTCATAGCCCAGGGTTGCGGGCGAAGTCCGCTACCCTGGGTGCTGCATAAGTAATGTGGCAACTCTGAAGGAGTTGCGATTAGCCGTAGGCGTTACCCGCAGCAGGATAATGGGCTGCTATTTGGTGGAGGAGATTATTGGATTGAGAATAACGCCTTCGGCTAAGCGCAACACTTACAGTGTTGCTATCCTTTTTTGTATCAATACCCAGGGTAGAGGCGCTGCACGCCTCAACCCTGGGCTGGGGAAGCGCAACTCCTACAGAGTTGCTGGGGGTGCGTACCGTCCACAATGGGCTAATAATACCGCCGTCATGGGTAGAGGCGCTGCACGCCTCAACCCTGGGCTGGGGAAGCAGCAATTCCTACAGAGTTGCCGGGGGTGCGTAGCGTCCACGATGGGCTAATAATACCGCCGTCATGGGTAGAGGCGCTGCACGCCTCAACCCTGGGCTGGGGAAGCGCAACTCCTACAGAGTTGCCAGGGGTGCGTAGCGTCCACGATGGGCTACTCATGCTTCTGTCATCGGCTCACTGCTCTCTGCTCAAGTGGATGACAAAACCGTTGCCGCTCAAGAAGCGGTCGGCGAAAATCTTGTAGCCGTGGCCGTTGGACAACTCGCCTTCAGGACCCTGGAACCCCAGCGCCCCCATCTCGTGGCGCAGCTTGTTCCACACCTCTTCGTCGGTCATCGAAATACTCACGAGCGGAGCCGTGGCGGGTTGGCCGGCACCGGCTATGGCTACGAGCGTGGCCTTGTCGCTACTTACGTTGACCATGCTCCCCATCTCGTCGGCGTCGCAGCCCTGGGTGTAGATGGTGGCGCGTCCCACCTGGTAGATTTCGTTGATGGCGCTGCGCACATAGCCCATCTCGACCATCATCTCGTCCACCTTCCCAGCCTCGCGCAGTCCCTTCACCGCTGTGCCGCTCGTCTCTACGAGGTCGGCTATGTCTATGGCGCGCTCTATCGAGATACAGCGCATCTTGATTTCCTGCTCCGTGGCAGGCTGGGCCAGAGCCGCTGCCGCCCGTTTCTCCTGCGGTGTGGCGTCGGCAGCCGAAGTCTTGGGTTTGCAACCAGTCAGCACGAGAGCCGACATGAGGGTTATGGCCCATAGCGGGCGCGAGAAGAGGGTGGTGGTCATACGCTTGATGGTTTTCTGATTATTTGCTGCGAAGATAGGTAGAAAAAGCGAGAAAGCCGCCAGTAAGGTGAAAAAAATGCGTAATTTTGTGACGATTATGGACAATAAAGCATTTTCGGCCGCTCTCTTCAAGTGGGCTCATCGCCACTGGCGCGAGCTCCCTTGGCGCGGATGCGGCGACCCCTATGCCATCTGGCTTTCCGAGATTATCCTCCAGCAGACACGCATCAGCCAGGGCACGAAGTACTGGCTGCGGTTCATGCACGCCTATCCTACTGTGGCAGACCTGGCTGCCGCCAGCGAAGACGAGGTGCTCAAGCTGTGGCAAGGACTGGGTTACTACTCGCGGGCACGCAATCTCCACGCCGCAGCACGGCAGATAGTGGAGCGCGGAGCCTTTCCCGATACCTACCAGGAGATACGTCGCCTCAAGGGAGTGGGCGACTACACCGCTGCCGCCATCGCCTCGATGGCTTTCGGGCTGCCCCATGCCGCCGTCGACGGCAATGTCTATCGCATCCTTGCCCGCATCTTCGCCATCTCTACCCCCATCGACTCTACCCAGGGCAAGCACGAGTTTCAGCAGTTGGCCGACGCGCTCTGCCCGACCGACGAGGCAGGCCACTGGAACCAGGCCATGATGGACTTTGGCGCCCTGCAGTGCAAACCCAAAGGTCCCGCTTGCGGCAGCTGCCCATTTGCCGACATGTGTGAGGCTCGCCGCCTCGGGCAGACGGCCTCCTTCCCCGTCAAGGAGGGCCGTGTGAAGCACCGCGACCGCTACTTCACCTATTATTATATTACGCGCGCGCACGAGGTGCTCTTCCACCGCCGCGGCACCGATGACATCTGGCGATCGCTGTGGGAACCTGTGCTCGTAGAGGGCGACGCCGCGTCGCTCGACGATGCCGGGCGCGTGGTCAAGCATGTGCTCACCCACCAGACCATCTATGCCCAGCTCATCCGTATCGACGCTACCCGTCTGACAGACCATGAGCCGCTGCCCTATGGCCTCCCGCCGATAGCGCAGCTGCTGAAGGAATATCGCTGGGCCACCCCCGACGAGCGCGAGGGCTACGCCATGCCACGGCTGATGGACAAACTGCTCGCCGACAGGTAGCCGTCGCTGCCCGTCGCCTCTGCCGTCACGCCGACGGTGGCAGCGGATGCTCGCCAGGCCGCCGGCAGAAGGACAAAAGTCACGTTAATTGCCGATTATGTTGGCTTATTCTCATATTTTCATTATCTTTGCAGCGATTTATAATACATTAATACTTACAGCCCTTAACGGGCGAGGAGTAAACAATACCAACAACAATGAATATACTGAAGAAATACTGGCTCGATGCAGCCGCAGTAGTTTTGTTTGCGCTGATAGCGTTTGTCTATTTCATGCCTGCCGACCTTGACGGCCGCATCCTCTACCGCCACGACTCGTCGGCGGGTCGCGGAGCTGGTCAGGAGCAGTCGGAATATCACGCCCGCACCGGCGAAGTGTCGCGCTGGACCAACGCCACATTCAGCGGCATGCCCACCTATCAGACTGCGCCGTCGTATTCGAGTACCAACGGTCTGCAGAAGGTCATGGACGCCTACCATCTGTGGCTTCCCGAGAATGTGTGGTACGTCTTTGCCTACCTCTTGGGCTTCTACATCCTGCTGCGCGCCTTCGACTTCCGCAAGGAGCTGGCTGTGCTGGGATCCATCATCTGGGCGTTCTCGTCGTACTTCTTCATCATCATCGCCGCGGGCCACATCTGGAAGGTGATGGCGCTGGCCTATCTTCCGCCCATGATTGCCGGCGTGGTGCTGGCCTATCGCGGTCGCTACCTGAGCGGCTTGCTGCTCACAGCCATCTTCACCGCTTTTGAGGTCAAGGCCAACCACGTGCAGATGACCTACTACTATCTGTTCATCATCCTCTTCATGGTGATAGCCTTCCTCGTTGAGGCCATCCGCAGCCACCGCCTCGACCGCTTTGCCAAAGCCACCGCCGTCTGCTTCGTGGGCGCCGCGCTGGGCATCTGCATCAATCTGAGCAACCTTTACCACACCTGGCAGTATGGCCAGGAGAGCATGCGCGGAAAGAGCGAGCTGGTCAAGAAGAACGCCGCCAACCAGACCAGCAGTGGACTGGACCGCGACTACATCACCCAGTGGAGCTATGGCATCGACGAGACATGGACGCTGCTCATCCCCAATGTCAAGGGAGGCGCCTCTGTGCCCCTCGCAGCCAATGAGACCGCCATGGAGAAGGCCAACCCTGAGTTCTACCCCATCTACCAGCAGATAGGACAGTACTGGGGCGAGCAGCCCGGCACCAGCGGCCCCGTCTATGTGGGTGCCTTTGTGCTCATGCTCTTCGTCCTCGGCCTCTTCATCGTCAAGGGGGCCATGAAGTGGGCTCTGCTCGCAGCCACCGTGCTGAGTGTACTCCTCTCGTGGGGTCGCAACTTCATGCCCTTTACCGATTTCTTCCTCGACTACGTGCCCCTCTACGCCAAGTTCCGCACCGTGGCGTCTATCCTTGTGATAGCCGAGTTTACCATCCCTCTGCTTGCCATGATGGCGCTGCGCCGCATCGTGGAAGACCCGCAGGTGCTCACCCGCAATATGCGCTGGGTCTACGTGAGCTTCGGCCTCACCGCCGGCGTGGCTCTGCTCTTCGCCCTCATGCCCGGCTTCTTCTTCAACGACTTCATCTCTTCGTCCGAGCGTGTGGCGCTCGGCCAGGTACCCGACGAGTATCGTCACGCCCTTATGGCCAATCTCACCGAGATGCGTCAGGCCGTGATGACCGCCGACTGCTGGCGCTCGTTCTGGATTGTTACCGTGGGCGTGGTGATGCTGCTGCTCTACCGCATCAACAAGCTCAAGGCTGCCTACATGATTGCCGGCGTGGGAGTGCTCTGCCTGGTAGACATGTGGCAGGTCAACAAGCGCTACCTCAATGACGGCATGTTTGTAGAGAAGAGCGTGCGCGAGGCACCCCAGCCCATGAGCCACACCGACCAGCTCATCCTCAAGGACAAGGGTCTGGACTATCGTGTGCTCAATCTCGCCACCAATACCTTCAACGAGAACGAGACCTCTTACTACCACAAGAGCATCGGAGGCTATCATGCCGCCAAGCTGCGCCGCTACCAGGAGATGATAGAGGCTTACATCAATCCCCAGATGTCGCGTATCATGAAGGCAGTGGCCGACAGCGACGGCGACATGACCCGCGTCAACGGCGACTCGCTCTTCCCCGTGCTCAATATGCTCAACACCAAGTATATCATCGTCCCCCTGCAGGGCGGACAGACCGTGCCTCTGCTCAATCCTTATGCCTACGGCAACGCATGGTTTGTAGACCGGCTCACCTTTGCCGACAACGCCAACCAGGAGATAGAGCGCATAGGCCAGATTGACCTGCGCCACGAGGCTGTGGCCGACAAGCGCTTTGCCGACGTGCTGGGCGAGGCTGTGGCGCAAGACAAGAACTCTGTGGCCAAGCTCCTCGCCTATGAGCCCAACCAGCTGACCTACGAGGTAAGCTCTGACAAGGGCGGCGTGCTCGTCTTCTCCGAGGTCTACTATCCCGGATGGACCGCCACCATCGACGGACAGCCTGCCGAGCTGGGCCGCGTCAACTACATCCTGCGCGCGCTCCGCGTGCCTGCCGGCAAGCATCAGGTCAAGCTCGCCTTCTTCCCCAAGAGCGTCGATACCACTGAGACCATAGCCTATGTGGCTTATGTGGTGCTGCTGCTCATCATCGTGGGCGGACTCTACGACACCTGGCGCCGCAAGAAGAATAATCAAACGACACATTAATACTCTATAAGATATGAAGAAACTGCTCTCCCTGCCCCCCAATCTGGTGGGATGTTTCCATGACATAACCGGTCTGTCTGATACCGAATGGTTCTGCACCAACGACCCCGTGGGCCGCAAGCTCGGCTCGGGTGGCGGCACCACCTGGTTGCTCCAGGCGTGCTACAAAGCCCATGGCAATGGCCGTAGCTTCGACGAGTGGCTCGCTGCCGACCGTCGTCTGCTGCTCCATGCCGGCGGACAGAGCCGAAGACTGCCTTCATACGCCCCTTCGGGCAAGATACTCACGCCCATTCCCGTGTTCAGATGGGAGCGCGGCCAGCGCCTGTCTCAAGACCTGCTCTCCCTGCAGGTGCCCCTCTATCAGCGCATCATGAACCAGGCGCCCGAGGGTCTGCGCACGATGATTGTCAGCGGCGATGTCTACATCCGCGCTACCCAGGCGCTCCAGCCCATCCCCGATGCCGACGTGGTGTGCTATGGCCTGTGGCTCGGACCCGAAATAGCCAAGGACCACGGCGTCTTTGTCTCTTCCCGCCAGACTCCCACCCAGCTCAAGTGTATGCTTCAGAAGCCATCGATGCAGACACTGGGTCAGCTGCAGAAAGAGCATTTCTATCTGACCGACATCGGCGTGTGGCTGTTGTCCGACCGCGCCGTCAAGGTGCTCATGCGCCGCTCTATGCGCGACGGCGAGGTGACCAACTATGACATGTACGGAGAGTTTGGCTGCTGTCTCGGCACCGACCCCACCATCGACGACCCCGAGGTCAACGACCTCAAGGTGGCCATACTGCCTCTGCCCGGCGGAGAGTTCTATCACTTCGGTACGTCGCACGAGATAGTCTCGTCTATGCTTGACATCCAGAATGTCGTCAACGACCAGCGCGAGATCATGCACCACTCGCTCAAGCCCCATCCCTCCATGTTCACCCAGAACTCTGAAGTGGAAATCAAAATCACCGAACACAACCAGAACCTCTGGATTGAAAACAGCTGTGTGAGCGCCCAGTGGACCATAGCCCATGAGAATATCATCACTGGTGTGCCCCGCAACCAGTGGAAGATAGAACTCCGTCCCGGCCAGTGTGTCGACATCGTGCC
Source organism: Prevotella sp. P5-108 (assembly GCF_002251385.1). Classification (GTDB taxonomy): domain Bacteria; phylum Bacteroidota; class Bacteroidia; order Bacteroidales; family Bacteroidaceae; genus Prevotella. Next base: position 9,591 of record NZ_NPJJ01000061.1, on the reverse strand, counting down.
CATCGGCGACGAGAGCTACGCCATACGCCCCTATGGCTTCAACGACAAGTTCCGCGGCGACATCACCGATGGCGTGACCGAATACTTGGGTGAACCCTTCACCCGCTGGGCCGAAGAGCGCGGCATCGATGCCGCCGCCATCGAAGGCAAGGACGACCTGCAGTCGGCCCGCATCTTCCCCGTGGTCGACAATATCAACGACGCCGGCCTTGTGCTGAGATGGATGCTCAACGAGCCTTATCAGCAGGGTGGCCGCGTGGTATGGAACGAGGCCCGGCGTCTCAGCGCCGACGAGATTTCGGCCCAGGCCAATCTGCGTCGTCTCGTCGAGCAGCGCAGGGAAAACCGTGCGCAGAACTGGTCGTTCCTCTCCCACAACTACGCCCACAGCGTGTTCTATCAGGTAGACCTCGACGATGCCGCCCATGAGTTTGCCGCCAACCACATAGCCGAGCCCACACCTCTGCCTGCCGACGAGCCTCTGCTCACCCGCATCCACGATGCCATGTTCCGCTCCGAGTTGCAGCGGCTCAATGGCAAGGACGGCTCCGAGAGCGAGGGCCGCGCCTTCAGTCTGCTGCGCGAAGGCCTCACCCAGACCGTGCTCGCCCAGAAGCAGCATCCCCGTCTCTCGGTCTACTCCGACCAGATAGTATGGGGTCGCAGCCCTGTGCGCATCGACATCGCCGGTGGCTGGACTGACACCCCTCCCTTCTGCCTTATGGAGGGCGGCAACGTCATCAACCTCGCCATCGAGCTCAATGGTCAGCCGCCTCTGCAGACTTATGTCAAGCCCTGCCGCGACCATCATATCATCCTACGCAGTATCGACCTCGGCGCTTCTGAGGTCATCACCACTTTTGAAGAGCTGCGCGACTTCCACCATGTGGGCAGTCCGTTCTCCATACCCAAAGCAGCACTGGCGCTGGCGGGCTTCCTGCCCGAGTATTCGGCTGAGCAGTATCAGTCGTTGGCGCAGCAACTTGCCGCCTTCGGCTGTGGTATCGAGGTGACGCTGCTCTCTGCTATTCCCGCAGGGTCGGGCTTGGGCACGAGCAGCCTCTTGGCTTCGACCGTACTTGGCGCCATCAACGACTTCTGTGGTCTCATGTGGGACAAGAACGAGATTGGCCGTCGCACCCTTGTGCTCGAACAGCTCCTTACCACCGGCGGCGGATGGCAAGACCAGTTTGGCGGTCTGCTCCAGGGCATCAAGCTGCTGCAGACGGGCAAGGGCTTTGACCAGAACCCAGTAGTGCGCTGGTTGCCGTCATCTCTCTACACCCAGCCCGAGTACCGCGCGTGTCATCTGCTCTACTATACGGGCATTACCCGCACCGCCAAGAAGATACTGGCAGAGATTGTGCGCCGCATGTTCCTCAATCAGCACGACGAACTGGCGTTGCTCCGCGAGATGAAGCAACATACCATCGATATGTTTGAAGCCATCCAGCGCGAAAACTTCGACGAGATGGGCCGGTTGGTCCGCAAGACCTGGCAGCAGAACCAGCTGCTCGACAGCGGTACCAACCCTGCCGAGGTGGCACGCCTCACCTCGCTCATCGATGACCTCTGCCTCGGTTACAAGTTGCCCGGAGCCGGTGGAGGTGGTTACCTCTACATGGTGGCTAAAGACCCCGAGGCTGCAGCCCGCATCAAGCAGATTCTCCGTGAGAACCGTCTCAACGCCAATGCCCGCTTCGTCGATATGTCGCTTAGCGACAAGGGTCTTCAGATCAGCCGCAGTTAAGGCCACGACATACGTAGAATCAGAACTTACTATAACAGTCAGAACGCAAATGCCCACCCCCGTGGCATTTGCGTTCTGCATTTTATCCCGTATGTCTGGTTGCGCGGAGGGCCTCGGCAGCGCGCCCCGATTTGCTTCCGCCATTCCCGTTAGTATACTCCTTCTTCCACAAAGTCATCACTTGAGTAGAGAGATTATCTCCGGCGGTCTGGTGGGTAACTTGTCTGTGCTGGAGGGTAACTCTGGCGGCTCGTATCGATTGAAACGAGGGCTCGTGTCGTTTGAAACGTGGGTCCGTGCCTTTCGTTACGTGGCCTCGTGCCTTCTGATACGAGCCAGCCAAGAGCTCTCGGGCGCGAGTCAATGGGCTTCGGGCGCGACCGATATGGCTTGGCGTAAGACTATGCATGGATTGCCGTCAGCCTTGGCAGCCTTGCCGCCTGCTGCTGTTCCCTATAACAGCAGACACGGGCAAGTCTCTGTGGATAGAGGCTTGCCCGTGTCTTGTGGGGTGGGGTGCTGGGTTTGGGTTATGGCTGGCTGTCGTCGAGAAATCCCTGTCGGCGTAGCGCCTTGATGAGCGTGGCAGAGATGGCCTCGTTGTCCTTGCGCGTGTAGCGGATGTCGGTGAATATCTGGGCGAGGGTCTGCACGTTGTTGATTTCCACGAAGTGGCGGTTCTCCTCGGTGGCTTCCTTCTCGGCATAGGCGGCGTCGGTGCGTTCGGGCGTATAGTCGGCGTAGGTCTCCTCGTGCACGATGGCGCTCAACGGCAGACGGTCGGTCTGCGCCGGATGCTCGTCGGGCCAACCCAGAGTGATGGTGGCGACGGGGAATACCAGCGGGGGCAGCTGCAGGGTGTCGATGATGGCCTCGGGGCAGTAGACGGTGGTACCCAGGAAGCAGAGCCCCAGCCCCTCGGCCTCTGCCATGTTGCAGAAGGTCTGGCAGTAGAGCAGTGCGTCGGTGGCGGCATTGATGAAACTCAGCAGGTTGTCGTATCCGGGATGGCCCTGTCGCTGCTCTGCCCACAGGGTGGTGCGCCTGTAGTCGGCACAGAAGGTGAGCACCACGGGGGCTTGGGTCACCATAGGCTGGGAGAAATGGGCGGGAGCGAGCCGCGCCTTCATCTCGTCGCTGCGGGTCACTACGACCGAATATAGTTGCAGGTTGCCCATCGTCTGGGTACGTTCGGCATCGCTGAGCAGCCGATGGAGCAGCGCCTCGTCAATGGGCTGCTGGGTATAGCGGCGTATGGAACGCCTGGAAGTAAACTGTGTCATCTTTTTGGAAAACTTTTCTGCGACAAAGTTATCTAAAGTTTTCCAAAACGGAAAACAAATAATCGATTTCTTTTATGAAAAATTCCATGAAAACGCTCGCTCATGTTGAAAAAATGTAGTAGCTTTGTAGTCCGACATATTATAATAATTATCCAACTTGTTATGAGCGAACTGAAAACATATTCTTACGACGAAGCATACCGTGCCACGCTCGCCTATTTTGACGGCGATGAGCTGGCAGCCCGAGTATGGGTCAACAAGTATGCCATGAAAGACAGCGCGGGCAACATCTATGAGCAGACGCCCACAGATATGCACTGGCGAATAGCCAATGAGATCGCGCGAATAGAGAACAACTATGACAATCCGATGAGCGCCCAGGAGGTGTTCGATGTGATAGACCATTTCAGATACATAGTGCCTGCCGGCAGCCCCATGACGGGCATCGGCAACAACCATCAGGTGGCCTCGCTGAGCAACTGCTTTGTGATAGGCCTCGACGGCGATGCCGACTCTTATGGCGCCATCATGCGCATCGATGAGGAACAGGTGCAGCTCATGAAGCGCCGCGGCGGCGTGGGTCACGACCTGAGCCAGCTGCGCCCCAAGGGCTCTCCCGTCAACAACTCTGCCCTCACCTCTACCGGACTGGTGCCCTTTATGGAGCGATTCTCCAACTCTACACGTGAGGTAGCGCAGGACGGACGCCGTGGAGCGCTGATGCTCTCGGTGAGTATCAAGCACCCGGACTCTGAGGCGTTTATCGACGCCAAGATGACCGAGGGCAAGGTGACTGGCGCCAACGTGAGCGTGAAGCTCGACGACGCCTTCATGCAGGCAGCCGTCGACGGGAGCGACTATGTACAGCAGTTCCCCATCGACAGCGACCAGCCGATGATGACAAAGACCATCAATGCCCGCCAGTTGTGGGAGAAGATAGTACACAACGCATGGCAGAGCGCCGAGCCAGGTGTGCTCTTTTGGGATACCATTCTCCGCGAGAGCATCCCCGACTGCTATGCCGACCTCGGCTTCCGCACAGTGAGTACCAATCCCTGTGGCGAGATACCTCTCTGTCCCTACGACAGCTGTCGACTGCTGTGTGTCAACCTCTACAGCTACGTGGTCAACCCCTTCACCCCCGAAGCCCGTTTCGACTTCGACCTCTTCCGTCGTCATGCCCGCGCTGCCCAACGCATCATGGACGACATCGTAGACCTGGAGATGGAGAAGATAGACCAGATAATGGACAAAATCAAGCATGATCCCCAGAGCGATGAGGTCAAGGAGGCCGAGTATCATCTCTGGGAAAAGATACGCCACAAGAGCGGTCAGGGCCGTCGCATCGGTGTGGGCATCACCGCCGAGGGCGATATGCTCGCTGCCATGGGTCTGCGCTACGGCACCCAGGAGGCTACCGACTTCAGCGTCGAGGTACACCGTACCCTCGCCCTTGGCGTCTATCGTGCCTCGGTCGATATGGCTCGCGAGCGTGGCGCCTTTGCCATCTACGATGCTCACCGCGAGGAAGCCAACCCCTTCATCGGCCGCATCCGTGAGGCCGACCCCGAGCTCTATGCCGATATGGTCAAGTATGGCCGTCGCAATATAGCCTGTCTCACCATCGCGCCGACAGGCACCACGTCGCTCATGACGCAGACCACATCGGGTATCGAGCCCGTATTCATGCCCGTCTACAAGCGTCGCCGCAAGGTCAACCCCAATGACGCCGATGTGCATGTGGACTATGTAGACGAGGTGGGCGACAGCTTCGAGGAGTATATCGTCTACCACCGCAAGTTCCTCACCTGGATGGAGGTCAACGGCATGGATATCCACAAGCGTTACTCGCAGGAAGAGATAGACCAGCTGGTGGCTCGCTCGCCTTACTACAAGGCTACTGCCAATGATGTGGACTGGCTCATGAAGGTCAAGATGCAGGGCGCCATCCAGAAGTGGGTAGACCACTCTATCTCCGTGACAGTCAATCTGCCCAACGAGGTCGACGAGGCTCTCGTCAATCGTCTCTACGTCGAAGCCTGGCGCTCCGGATGCAAGGGCTGTACCATCTATCGCGACGGCAGCCGTTCGGGTGTGATGATGTCGGTGAGCAAGAAGGACAAGAAGAAGGAGAAGAACCATCAGGCCGAGGCTGCGGTTTCGCCCTGCCAGCGTCCGGCTGTCACCGAGACCCGCCCCAAGGAACTCGTGTGCGACGTGGTGCGCTTCCAGAACAACCGCGAGAAGTGGGTGGCTTTTGTAGGACTGCTCGACGGCTATCCCTATGAAATCTTCACTGGTCTGCAGGACGACGAGGAAGGTATCGTGCTGCCCAAGACCGTCACCCGTGGCAAGATAATCAAGCAGACCAACGAGGACGGCAGCCATCGCTATGACTTCCAGTTTGAAAACAAGCGTGGATACAAGACTACTGTCGAGGGCTTGTCTCAGAAGTTCAACCCCGAGTATTGGAACTATGCCAAGCTCATCTCGGGTGTGCTGCGCTACCGTATGCCTATCGACCACGTCATCAAACTTGTGGGTTCGCTCCAGCTCAATGATGAGAGCATCAACACTTGGAAGAACGGCGTGGAGCGCGCGCTCAAGAAGTATATCGCCGATGGCACCCAGGCCAAGGGACAGATGTGCCCCGCCTGTGGTCAGGAAACCCTTGTCTACCAGGAGGGCTGCCTCATCTGCACCAACTGTGGTGCCAGCCGTTGCGGTTGATGCCTTATATATAATAATAGCAATCACTAAGATGAAACTCAACTCCAGTTATATTTATCTGCAAGACCTGCGCTTTCACGCCTATCACGGTGTGGAGGCGCAGGAGCGTATTGTGGGCAACGACTATCTTATGGACGTGCGCCTGCAATATCCTGTCGACCAAGCCATGCTCAGCGACAATGTGCTCGACACTGTCAACTATGCCGATGTCTACCGTGTGCTCGAACAGGAGATGCAGGTGCCCAGCAATCTGCTCGAGCGCGTGGCTTACCGCATTGCCGACCGCATCTTCCGTCGCTTCGCCTTTGTCAAGAGCATTGACATCAGACTCACCAAGCTCAACCCGCCTATGGGTACCAATATGGGTGGTGCCGGTGTCGAGCTCCACTTTGACAATGACCATGCTTAGCGCCGAGAGCGGAGCCTCTATGGCGGGGATGCCCCGGGCGGTCATGGGCCACGGCGCGCCTACGCCATCTGTTATTTCCACTCTCATGTAAGTCAAACTAATACTTTTATCTATGAAATCGATTATCATTATGCTCATGTCGTGTCTGGTCGCAGTGACAGTCTCTGCGCAGGGAATTATCCGCAGACCGGCGGCAACTAAACCCAAGCCAACAGCAACTAAACCCAAGCCAACAGTAAGGAAACCCCAGAGTCGCGGCAGTAGTGCCGTAAGGCCCAAGCCTGCCCATCCGAAGAAGGCAGACCCCATCAACTCGCTGGCAGAGCCTCTGCGCTCCCACCTCAAGAAACTCATGGCCGATATGGTGCTGGTAGAGGGCGGTACGTATATGATGGGCGACCCCAATGGAGATTGGGATAACGAGTACTGCATCGAAGTGCCGCATAAAGTTACCCTCAGCTCGTTTTATATCTGCAAGTATGAGGTCACCGAGGCGCTTTGGACCGCTGTGATGGGCAGTAATCCGTCAAAGTATCCGTCGGGAGACAACTATCCGGTTGAACAAGTGAACTGGTATGACTGTCAGGACTTCGTAGAGAAGCTAAGCGAATTGACCGGACGCCACTTCCGTCTGCCTACAGAGGCCGAATGGGAGTATGCTGCACGTGGCGGCAAGCGCAGTCGTGGTTATAGATATAGCGGTAGCTACGCTCTTGATGAAATAGGATGGCATGTAGGTAATGCACATTACTACAAGAGGGAAGTAGGAACCAAAAAGCCCAATGAACTGGGCCTTTATGACATGACTGGAAATGTATGTGAATGGTGCCAGGACAAATTAGATACCGAATATTATCATCATAGTCCATCCATTAATCCCCAGGGACCGGATAGGAGTACATACAAAGATAACCGTTGCTTTAGAGGTGGCTCGTTCTGTGATGAGGAGAAGTATGACGAGTTGAAAGTATATACACGCAATACTGGGATGCCCCCAGAGGAAAAATATGGCCATCTCGGACTGCGTTTGGCCATGTCTGTAAACTAATGGCTCCGTCGGGTTTTATGGTAACGAGAAGACGCTTACCCTGCGTTATGCCCTCGCCTTCGGCCGAATGGTCGAGGAGCGTTGCCCCGATGTGCGAGTCATCTGTATCTGCATGCGTGATGACCATGCTTAGCGCCGGGAGCAGAGCCTCTGTGGCGGGGGTGGCTCGGGCGGTCATGGACTACGGTGCGCCTACGCCATCTTTCATTTCCACTCTCATATAAGTCAAACTAAAAATTTTTATCTATGAAATCGATTGTCATTATACTCATGTCGTGTCTGGTCGCAGTGACAGTCTCTGCGCAGGGAATTATCCGCAGACCGGCTGCAACCAAACCCAAGCCAACAGTAAGGAAACCCCAGAGTCGCGGCAGAAGTGCCGTAAGGCCCAAGCCTGCCCATCCGAAGAAGGTAGACCCCATCAACTCGCTGGCAGAGCCTCTGCGCTCCCACCTCAAGAAACTCATGGCCGATATGGTGCTGGTAGAGGGCGGTACGTATATGATGGGCGACCCCAATGGAGATTGGGATAACGAGTACTGCATCGAAGTGCCGCATAAAGTTACCCTCAGCTCGTTTTATATCTGCAAGTATGAGGTCACCGAGGCGCTTTGGACCGCTGTGATGGGCAGTAATCCGTCAAAGTATCCGTCGGGAGACAACTATCCGGTTGAACAAGTGAACTGGTATGACTGTCAGGACTTCGTAGAGAAGCTAAGCGAATTGACCGGACGCCACTTCCGTCTGCCTACAGAGGCCGAATGGGAGTATGCTGCACGTGGCGGCAAGCGCAGTCGTGGTTATAGATATAGCGGAAGCTACAATCTTGATGAAATAGGATGGCATGCAGGTAATGCCAAGCGGTATTCTTGGAGTTCATTGGGTGACAAGAAAGAGGTGGGAACCAAAAAGCCCAACGAACTGGGTCTTTATGATATGACTGGAAATGTGAATGAATGGTGCCAGGACAAGCATAACGATGATTATTATCGCCATAGTCCCACTACCAATCCCCAAGGACCGGATAGGAGTACATCCAAAGATAACCGTTGCCTGAGAGGTGGCTCGGTCTGGGATGATGATAAGTATGACGAGTTGAAAGTATATCATCGCCCTCGTGGTGGGATGCCCCCAGAGGAAAAATATGGCCATCTCGGGCTGCGTTTGGCCATGTCTGTAAACTAATGGCTCCGTCGGGTTTATGGTAACGGCGCCGAAGACACTTAATAAATGATAAAACTTGACAGCCGCTGGCGGTTTTATGATGAATATTTGTTAATTTTGCATTGTTATTCATGTAGATATGATTAAGCGAACAGTCTTGGCTCTCTTGCTGGCGCTCCTTACCATCCCGATGATGGCCGACGGGCGCCGATTTACCCTGGTCATTGACGCCGGCCACGGCGGTCACGACTTTGGCGCACCCGGAGCCGTAACCAATGAGAAGACGCTTACCCTGCGTTATGCCCTCGCCTTCGGCCGAATGGTCGAGGAGCGTTGCCCCGATGTGCGAGTCATCTATACCCGTAAGCGTGATGTGTTTATCAAGTTGATAGACCGTGCCGAAATCGCCAACCGCAACAAGGCCGACCTCTTCATGTCATTCCATATCAACGCCGTCGAAGGCAGCCGCTCGGCACGTGGTTTCCAGACCTGGACGTTGGGCCGTGGAGCCAGCACCGGCAACAAGGGCATCATGGAAAACCTCGATGTCGCCAAGCGAGAGAACTCCGTAATCCTGATGGAGAAAGACTACAAGCAGGTGTATAAAGGCATAGACCAGAACTCTGCCGAGAGCGACATCATGTTTGAGTTTATCGCCGACAAGAACCGCGAGCGCAGTGTGGAGCTTGCCAAACTCATGCAGCGAGAGGTGGGCCGCGCCACCGGACGTATCAATGCCGGCGCCCACCAGAACAATCTGGCCGTGCTGCGTCTCTCGTCAATGCCCAGCTGCCTCCTGGAACTCGGCTTCATATCCACCCCCGACGAAGAGCGTTTCCTCAACTCCGATGCAGCGCTCAACCTCTACACCCAAGGCATCTTCAACGCCTTCTTGCAGTACAAGATGCGATTTGCAGACAAGATTACCGTACCTTATAAGGCTGACGACAACACCCCGAGGGCGTTGCCGCAGATAGTACCCGACGAGTATCGCAAGCAGCAGCCTGCTGCCCCGGCACCCGCAGCCACCCCGCAGCCCCAGACAGCGGTGACGCGCCAGACAGCCACCGTAGATGCCCAGCGCCAGGCAGCCACCCCCGACACTGCCCAGGCTCCCTCCGCTCCGAAGGCCGAAGCCAAGACTTCCGCCCCTGCTCCCACAGCGCCCGCGCCTGTAGCCAAGACTCCCGCCCCCGTCGTGAAGACT
>NZ_NPJJ01000060.1 GCF_002251385.1 Prevotella sp. P5-108 | reverse complement strand
GACATGCCCCGGTGTGGAGAATAACGGATTCGAACCGTTGACCCCCTGCTTGCAAAGCAGGTGCTCTAGCCAGCTGAGCTAATCCCCCATAATTGAGAGTAGCATTCTATCGGTCATCTTGTCGATGCGTAGTCCCAGGCAGACTTGAACTGCCGACCTCCACATTATCAGTGTGGCGCTCTAACCAACTGAGCTATAGGACTGTCTGACTCGGCGTTCAATTAACCTGTGGGCTTAACTGCGCCCAGTTTCTTT
>NZ_NPJJ01000006.1 GCF_002251385.1 Prevotella sp. P5-108 | reverse complement strand
AAACAAAATCCACTCTTCTAAAAGCAAAATCCAAGTAAGTTCTAATGATCGATTTGGGTTAAACATGGATAAATCGCCTGTTTGAACACCATATCTTCCCTCGAACTGTAATTAGAAAGGATCTATCGAAGATTTTGTTGGTGAATCGGTGCCGAAGTCATGAAAGCGTATCTTGCTTATTCCAAATGGTATTACCATTATCGTATCCATTCTTTGGCTTATTACATATTTCCCATTTTTACGGTCTATATAAATAGCTCTGTAGAGATAGTTACTTAGCTCTTTGTCTTGTATATCACCTTTGTAGATATATGTGTCTTGAGTTTTTGCATATTTCCTCTTATAATTCTGAAAACCCTCCCTATAACAAAGTTCACATTCTCTTAGAGAATCAAATGCCAGCACCACCTTCTTCCCTATTCTCAGAGTGTCATGCTTTGTTCGTCTGTCATACAGGGGACGATAACCAGGACCGACAAGAAGACCCTTATAGATATAAGGATATTTATCATATCCCTCTTTCATTAAGATGGGGCGGGTAACAACAAAAGTGTCATAGCGGGAATGGCTTTCCGTATACGTTTTGATAATTTCACGTAGAGAGCTATCACAGAAAATCTCTTTTATTTCCAAACCTTCTCCTGGCGTACATGCT
>NZ_NPJJ01000059.1 GCF_002251385.1 Prevotella sp. P5-108 | reverse complement strand
CGGGATTAATCCATTAATAACTGCTTCTATTAGGGGTTGATATAAACACAAAAAGCCATGGCGGCTGTTGTCGGCTTCGCCTTTTTGTGGCTGTCGGTGACACCAGTCGGAAAACGAGTTTTCCTCCGTGTCGTCGCCGCCATCCCCAACGCCATGCTTTGCATGACGACAACAGCCGCCACGTTTCAAAAAGCGGCCAGTGGCCGTAAAAAAAGACCGCCTTTGGCGGTAAAAAAACAGCTGATTGTAAGCCCCTCCCTAACCCTCCCCAAGGGGCGGGAATTCGTTCTCGTTGTGTTTGAGGAGGTTGTGGTGCACACCTTCCCCTTGGGGAAGGCTGGGATGGGGCCTTCATTTCGGCTTTTTTCCTTCCCCTTGGGGAAGGTTAGGATGGAGCCTATGGTGGACAGGACGCACCCCTGGCAACTCTGAACCAACGGTCACCGGCGCGGCGCAGTGCGACGCGGAAAGGTAATGGAGTTGCGATTTCATAGCCCAGGGTTGAGGGGCGCAGCACCTCTACCCTGGGTAAGAAACACACCCTACTTAGCTACTCTGAAAGAGTTGCGATTAGCCGAAGGCGTTACCACGGCAGGAATAGCAGCTTGTGTTATTCCATCTATATGACGCTACCGATAGATAATAAGGTAATCATTTTTTTGTACCGGCGCAGCCGGACTTTTTTTACCGCCAACGGCGGACTTTTTGTATTTGCGGCTTTTCAGCCTGCCACAAGGCAGGCGCGGATGGGGGTGGCGGGGAATATCCGAGAGCATGCTCTCGAGATATCTCCCGACACACACGGACGCATAGGGCGAAGCCCTGAAAAGCCACAAATCTTTTTGTATCTTCTTGGGATTGCATATTCAAGGTATATGGGCATATACATTACAAGTAACGCCTACGGCTAAGCGCAACTCCGTCAGAGTTGCAAGGTTAGTTGGTCGCTTACCCAGGGTAGCGTGCTTCGCCCGCAACCCTGGGCTGGGGAAACGCAACTCCGTCAGAGTTGCCAGGGGTGCGCACCGTCCACAATGGGATAGCCATACAGGGTTGTAGGGGCGCACATCATCGACAACAAACTAATTATGTATAACCCTTGGGGACGCACAGTCCATGATGGGATAACCATACATGGTTGTTGAGGCGCACATCATCGACAACAAACTAATTATGTATAACCCTGGGGGGCGCATCATCAACGATGAATTATGGCCCGCAAGCAGCAGCAACTCTGTAGGAGTTGCGATTTCATAGCCCAGGGTTGAGGCGAGCAGCGCCTCTACCCTGGGTAAGAA
>NZ_NPJJ01000058.1 GCF_002251385.1 Prevotella sp. P5-108 | reverse complement strand
ATTATACTTATAATGATGAGATAGGCTATGACGCATTCTATGGCTGTAGCGGATTAACGAGTTTAACCCTTCCTGCTGGTATTACCGAGATAGACGATTGCGCATTCTATGACTGTAGCGGATTAACGAGTTTAACCCTTCCTGCTGGTATTACCGAGATAAGCAAAGGCGCATTCTGGGGCTGTAGCGGATTAAAAGAGGTTAGATTTTGTATAAATGATAATTTAGACACATATTTAATAAAAGGTCATCCTTATATAGATGTAGATTGTGGTATTAAATATTATATAAATGATAAAGAGATCACAAGTATCGAAATACCATCTAACGTAACTACTTTAGGTAATTATGTTTTCCAAGGCTGTCGCGGATTAACGAGTTTAACCCTTCCTGCTGGTATTACCTCAATAGGCTGGAACGCATTCTATGGCTGTAGCGGATTAACTAGTTTAACCCTTCCTGCTGGTATTACCTCAATAGGCTCTGAAGCATTCTATGGCTGTAGCGGATTAACGAGTTTAAACCTTCCTGCTGGTATTACCTCAATAGGCGTTGGCGCATTCAGTGGCTGTCGCGGATTAACGAGTTTAACCCTTCCTGCTGGTATTACCGAGATAAGCAATGGCGCATTCTATGGCTGTATCGGATTAACGAGTTTAACCCTTCCTGCTGGTATTACCTTAATAGACTCTTACGCATTCAGTGGCTGTATCGGATTAACGAGTTTAACCCTTCCTGCTGGTATTACCTCAATAGGCGATGAAGCATTCTATGGCTGTAGCGGATTAACGAGTTTAAACCTTCCTGCTGGTATTACCGAGTTAAGCAATCGCGCATTCCAAGGCTGTAGTGGATTAACTTCTATTTATGTATATGCAGAGAAAGTACCAAAAATAGGTAGTAATGTATTCGGAGAAGTTGATGCCAAGAAATGCACACTTTATGTACCAATGGGAACTCGTGATGATTACTGGCTCTCTCTCTTTGGCGACTACTTTGAGAACATAGTAGAGTTCGACGCAACAGGCATCGACAAGACTACAACTTCTACCGATGTTGAGGAGGTAGCTCGCTATTCAGTAAATGGTCAGCGATTGGTAGGTCCAACCAAGGGATTGAATATCGTGAAGTATAGCGATGGTAGCGTGAAGAAAGTTGTTGTTCAATAATGGGTGGCTAGCATCCTTGTGAGACAATATTTTTATAGGGGGTGTGTCAAAAGTTTAAACAGCCCGCTTGTTTGACTTTTGACACACCCCCTTTTTATGGTTACTCCTTGTGCAGATTGAAAGGTATTGGCTATTCTCGTTGGATTGGTTGATGAACCAATGCCCGAGGCAAGCACACGCACCAATTCCTTCAATCCTTCTGGATTGCGTAGATGGTTACGCTCAATTATATCACGCAGATAGGTCGTATCAAAAAGACTCCTTTGTCGTGTCAAAGAAGTTTGATGGTCATCGCGCATCGGTCGGTGTGAGCACGCGCGCCGACCGAAACGCACACACGCGCCGACCGAGACCAGGGCCGATGCATTACTTTTCTCCATGATAATCAAAGGTATTTCCTAAAAAAGTATTACCTTTACTCCCCAAAAAAGCATGAATATCTCGATTATATTGAACAATATCCAAGATCCGCGTCGTAATCATCTTCAAAAACACAGTCTTGAAAGTATCATTTATATCACTTTAGCCGCGATTATAGGTGGTGCTGAAAGTTGGAATGAAATAGAAGAATTTGGTATTGCCCATATAGATTTTTTCAAGTCCAGAATAAAAGGCCTTGAAGAAATACCTAGTCATGATACATTTAATCGCGTTTTTTCCATCATAAATCCCAAGGAATTTGAGGCAGGATTTCGTGAATGGGTACAAGATTTATACGGAAAATATAAGGGCGTTATTGCTATTGATGGCAAGGAAATGCGTGGTGCAAGATCGGAAGATGAGAATGGTAAAATTTGTCCCATAAGAATGGTGAGTGCCTGGGCTGTTGACAATGGCGTATCATTAGGACAAGAAAAGGTTGGAGAAAAATCTAACGAGATAAAGGCCAGAAAAGAGACTTTTCCTTCATAAAGCGGTTGGGTTGAATCATATTTGCCTGCGAAATCAGAGAGATAGACTGCCAAATGATAACTGTCATTTGTTAAATTTGACAGCTTAAAACTCACATTATAGTGGCACATACAGTCAGCTTCAACAGTGGGGTCGCCCAATGGAACCAAAACGATACAGATTGAGTTGGCTTGTGAACTAACCTGAGGTCTAAAACCATTTAACGCACAGTTTCCTCGGAGGTCAGTCACATTGAAATGACCTGCCCCTTTTGCATCCACCGAGAGAACCATATTTGGAGACTTCTCCATTTCACTTTCATAATATTCCGGATGACTTTCTTTTGCAGAAAAGGAAGAGGTGCAGCCCGAACTTATTACGTCACTCATTCTGATTGGCTCCATTGCATTTTGCTCTGTAGAGCAAGAACTCAAAGCCATAACAGAAAGAACTAAAAATACAATTTGCTTTACCATATCTATTGCTTATTTTGAATTGAACGAATTGATTCTAACAACTTATAAGTGTCGATAAACGCTTCTAAAGATTGTATTGATGATACTTTTTTCCCTTCTACCGTATCTACAAAGTTTTTAATTGTATCATAGAAACCTTGGGTGACTATCTGATTATTTGGTAGGGTTGGCACGAAATCATTACTATTGAATAAGCTTTCTTCTACCCTTTTCTGATGATAAACTTTCTCCAATGGTATTCCCATTAAGGTATGTTGTTTGCCTTTATATGTCAAACTGTTCATCCCTTTCAGCTCGAAAATACCGTTGGGAGTGTTGATGGTCATACTCTCTTGGGCATCATTCCAAGAATAGCCAGTTGACAACTCTAATATCCTAGTGGCTTTTTCATGTCTGGGCACCAACATTAATGTATGATGCCCTATCCATTCTGCACATTTAATTTCAGCTTTTCCTACAAAATTATGTGACAAATCGTCATCCCCGCTGTCACTCCTGCTCAGCCGGCTGCGGGGCGATGGCTGGCTGGGACGATGGTGGCTGGCGGTGGGGTGCTACTGCTTGTCGGTATTGGCAAAATACTTCTTGTATATCATGTAGTAGATGTCCAGCCATCCGTCGGTGAGCAGCCATCTGAGCCTGTTGGCCAACTCCGGATGACGGTCTATAAACTCTACCACCTGGGGGTTGTATCGGGTGCCGGCTTCTTGGCGGAACTCGTTGATTACGGTGTTGAATGTCTTCGGGTTCTTATAGTTGCGGCCTATGCGCTCTGTAGCTGCCTGCAGGCAGTCGCTCAGGGTGAGTATGTCGATGAGCAGGCGGTAAGGCGAGCGGGTGTTGTCGAAGTCTGCAGGGTAACCTCCTTTGCCGTTGTACCACTTGTGGTGACCCAGAATGGCATCGTGGAATGGCGCCAGTCGTGGGTCGAGCTCCAGAAACCGCAGTCCGCGACGCGGATGCCCCTGTATAATTTTGCGCTCCATATCGGTGAGCGGTCTGAAGTCGTTGTTGACCACGGGAACCATGATAGTCTTGCCCAAGTCGTGAAACTCTGCCGCCCTGCGCATGTATTCCACGAACAGCTTCTTGTGCCTGGTCACGTTGCGCGCGTTCTGACAGCCCAGGTAGCCTACCAGCAGCTGCGGTTCTTTCTTCACCATGGCGCTGATGATGGTCGTGGCTATCTCTGCCACGTGCACCGAGTGGGCATAGGTGGGCAAGTCGGTCGTCACGATGAGCTCTTCGAGGAAGTCGACCCTCTCTTCGGGCTTCAGGTATCGCGTGATGCGCTCGTAGACGACCAGTGTCTTGAGCATCTTTACAAACTGGGTGGAGTGCTGGTCATCGTGGCGGTTTCTGAACGCCGTTACAATATGTCCGCACAGCAGTTTGACCGTACGGCGCTTCTCTCTGTAGGGGATATCGGCAATGTCGTTGAGGTAGAGTATCGAGTAATACTGCTGGATGAAGTCCATGAACTCCTCGTCGTTGAGCCTTACGCCCTTTATCAGGTTCCAGTTGCGGGCATACCGGCTCTTGTAGGCGTCCAGAGCTTCCTTTGCGGTGATTTGTTGGAGCCTTACCTGCATGAGCAGCATGTTCATATACTGCTCGTCGTCCATGTTTTTCTTTTTCTTGTAGCTCTTTACCAACTTGGTCATAAGCCATGTGGCCTCCTGGCTCTTCATCATGGTGCTGTCGTAGAGATACACGTTGCGTATCAGCAGCTCGTCCATCCTTTCTGCCTTGTTCTTCAGTCTCGCCATCATACTCGGAGAGATGTGGATGGTCGTGTCATTGAGCATGAGGCGCATGGTGCGCATGTTCGTGCGCAACTGTCTTACGGTCATTATCTTGCTGTTGAACCAAGCAAAGCTCGACAGGTTGTAGAGGGCTGTGACGCGACACTGCTTGTAGGCGGGAAATCTCTCGCTCTCCTTGCCGAGCACCGCTCTGAAGTGGTTGTATGAAGTACGGAGCGTCGTGGTGTCGTTGTCGAGACTGAAGATGTGGAAATAAGCCACTCCCCGCCACAGATGCAGCCAGTTGTCCATGCGCAGGCTGTCGGGCTGGTGGTCGCTGTAGCGTTGCATGGCGTCGCAGAGGGTGAGCGTGTTGAAGGGGTCGGCCTTGCCGGCTCTCAGATAATCCAGGGTGAAAGCTCTGATGAATTCGCTGTAGAGGCTGCGGTCGTTGAGCACCTCGCCTACGGTCATGGCGTGGTTGATGCTGTCGATAATCAGCCTGTTAGACAGGTTTATCTCATGGTTCTTCCTTGCCCGCACCTGTAGAAACCTCGTCCATTGGTCGTGGTCGCGTATCTGGAAGATGCTGTCATTGTAGCGGTTGTACTCCACGCGGTTTTGTGCCAATGTGCGAAACCACTTTCTGAAGTCGTAGTGATGTGCGGTTGTGGCCGGCTGTGCCATGCACGCGATGGTGCAGACGATGGCGGCAAGCATGATGGATAGCCGTTTGCCGCTGTTACCCGATGACAGCCTTGCGGGGCGGTGGAAAATCTCGCAAGGCATAGATGGTATACACATCTTGTTATAATATTCTGTTCAAGTAAGACATTGTCTCTGTCTGATACCGCTGTGTGTCATTCATTATGCACACGACAATAACTATTGCAAATTTCGTCATTTATTCTGATATGGCAAATTATTTTTCTATAATTTCTATTGGCTTGCTGACAAAAAGTGGCGAACCCCTTGTCAGCACCGCCATTTAGGCGGTTTTCTCCTGCTTCTGGGCATCCATCGTGGCTGTTGCCGTGCTCCAGACTGTGGTGGTGGAGGGCGGGGAGAGTGGGGCGCCGCTTGATGTAAGGTTTCCTCAGAGGCATGTAATTATTGATGCAGCCACCTTATAGTTGAAATCAAGGCACGAAACGAGTATATCCATGTTTGCCGTCATCGTTTCATGCTTCGCAATTCTTATTTCGTGCTTCGCCACGAGGATGGTGTGGCCCTCGGCAGTATTTGCGCGGGTGAGCCACCGCGCGGAGGTGGGCGCGGGGCGGGCAGAGGGCATCGCCGCTCCCTCCGCCCATAGCCGTGTGGGCACCGACCCCATCGCCGCTCCCTCCGCGCGCCGCTGCCAGGTCGTCGTGACAATCGCCGTGATTACACCTTATTATATATATAGCGTGGCGCTGATGGCGCAGCTTCGGACTCTCATCACCGAGATGCTATCTAAAAATTGCACAAAAGTTGCGCTTTGTGCACAGTTTGCGTAAGACTGTGCAAATTTTTTCTCTTTAATTTGCATAAGCTGTAAAATATTTGTAATTTTGCGCCGTATTTGCATTAAAATCAATATAATTAAATATATTTTTTATGAGTTTGAACATTGTTGTACTTGCAAAGCAGGTACCAGACACAAGAAATGTGGGCAAAGACGCGATGACCGCAGAAGGCACTGTAAACCGTGCCGCGTTGCCCGCTATCTTCAACCCCGAAGACTTGAACGCCCTTGAGCAGGCTCTGCGTCTGAAAGAGCAGAATCCCGGCAGCACCGTAGGAGTGCTCACCATGGGTCCTCCCCGTGCCGGCGAGATAATCCGTCAGGGCCTCTATCGTGGCACCGATACCGGATGGCTGCTTACCGACCGTCTGTTTGCCGGCGCCGATACCCTGGCTACCTCTTATGCACTGGCTACAGCCATCAAGAAGATAGGCAATGTAGATATCGTTATCGGAGGTCGTCAGGCCATCGACGGTGATACCGCCCAGGTAGGTCCTCAGGTAGCCCAGAAGCTGGGTCTCAACCAGGTGACCTATGCAGAGGAAATCATCAAGGTAGAAGACGGCAAGGCCACCATCCGTCGTCACATCGACGGTGGCGTGGAGACAGTCGAGGCTCCTCTGCCTGTAGTGGTAACGGTAAACGGAAGCGCTGCTCCCTGCCGCCCCTGCAATGCCAAGCTGGTGATGAAGTACAAGTATGCTACCTGTCCTATGGAGCGCAAGGGCGACGAGCCCTGGTCTGCTCTCTATGACGAGCGCCCCTATCTGACCCTCAATCAGTGGTCGGTAGCCGACGTCGATGGTGACCCCGGACAGTGTGGTCTGGCTGGCTCACCCACCAAGGTAAAGGCTGTAAAGAACATCGTGTTCCAGGCCAAGGAAAGCAAGACCCTTACAGCGAGCGACGCCGACGTCGAGGGTCTGGTAAAGGAATTGTTGGACGAAAAGATTATAGGTTAAGGATATGAACAACGTATTTGTATATTGCGAAGTCGAAGGCACACAGGTTGCCGAGGTTTCTCAGGAATTGCTTACTAAAGGCCGCAAGCTGGCCAACGAACTGGGTGTGGAGCTCCACGCTGTCGTTGCCGGTACAGGCGTCAAGGGCCAGGTGGAAGACCAGATTCTTCCCTACGGCGTTGACAAGTTGTTCGTGTTCGACGGTGAGGGTCTCTTCCCCTACACCTCGGCTCCCCATACCGATATCATGGTCAACCTCTTCAAGGAGGAGCAGCCACAGATAGCTCTGATGGGTGCAACTGTGATTGGCCGCGACCTGGGTCCCCGCGTGAGCTCATCACTCACATCGGGTCTTACAGCCGACTGTACCCAGCTCGAGATTGGTGACTATGACGACAAGAAGAGCGGCAAGCACTACGACAATCTGTTGTATCAGATTCGTCCTGCCTTTGGTGGTAACATCGTGGCCACCATCGTCAATCCCGACCACCGTCCTCAGATGGCCACCGTACGCTCTGGCGTGATGCAGAAAGCTCTCTACGAGGGCAACGCCAAGGGTGAGGTTGTCTATCCCGAGGTGAGCAAGTATGTCTCTGACGAGGCCTACGTAGTCAAGGTTCTCGACCGTCATGTCGAGGCTGCCAAGCACAACCTCAAGGGTGCCCCCATCGTGGTAGCCGGTGGTTACGGTGTAGGTAGCAAGGAAGCATTCGACCAGCTCTTCCAACTGGCCAAGGAGCTGCATGGTGAGGTTGGTGCCAGCCGTGCCGCTGTCGATGCCGGATGGGTAGACCACGACCGCCAGATTGGTCAGACCGGTGTCACCGTTCATCCCAAGGTATATATCGCCTGTGGTATTTCCGGTCAGATTCAGCATATTGCCGGTATGCAGGACTCAGGCATCATCATCTCTATCAACAACGACCCCGAGGCACCCATCAACAAGATTGCCGACTATGTCATCGTGGGTAACGTGGAAGAGGTAGTGCCCAAACTCATCAAGTATTACAAACAAAATTCTAAGTAAAGCCCCTCCCTGTCCCTCCCCAAGGGGAGGGTATCAAAGGGGGGATGGGTGTTGTTGATGAAAAAAGGTGATACAGCTTATGGATTTCAGGATGCTTCTCCCTGCCTTTATCCCATATTGAAGGCCTTTGCCAAGGAGAACCGCCGCCACTTGACTCCGTGTGAATCCTTGCTGTGGAACTATCTGAGAAGAACCAGCAGCTGTGGTTACCATTTTCGCCGGCAGCATATCATAGGCGATTACATTGTCGATTTTGCCTGTGTTGAGAAGAAACTTGTAATTGAAATAGATGGCGCTTACCATGCAGAGCCGCGCCAGGCGGCCGATGACAGTTTGCGGAGCGAATGGCTCGAGCAGAGAGGTTATGAGGTAATACGTTTTTCCAATAAACAGGTACTCCAGGAAATCGAGAATGTGCTAAGAGAGATAGACAATAGAATAAAAAACAAATAAACAGCCTTCATTTTCTACTCCCTCCCCTTGGGGAGGGTCGGGGTGGGGCTAATATAAGATTATGGCTAATTATTATACAGACCATCCAGAGATCGCGTTCCACCTGAACCATCCTCTGATGAAGCGCATCGTTGAGCTCAAGGAGCGCGACTATGCAGACAAAGACCAGTTTGCTGACGCCCCCGTCAACTACGAGGACGCCATCGAGAACTACAAGCGCATCCTGGATATCACCGGTGATGTGGCTGCTAACATTATCGAGCCTAACTCTGAGGATGTAGACCTTGAGGGTCCACACCTCGTTGACGGTCGCATGGTGTATGCCAGCAAGACCTTCGAGAACCTCGACGCTACACGCAAGGCCGGACTCTGGGGCATCTCTATGCCTCGTCGCTACAACGGTCTGAACATCCCCAACGTGGTGTTCTCTATGTTGTCAGAGGTTATCTCTGCTGCCGATGCCGGCTTCCAGAACGTATGGAGCCTCCAGAGCTGTATCGACACTCTCTATGAATTCGGTTCAGAGGAGCAGCGCCAGAAGTATATTCCCCGTATCGCTGCCGGCGAGACCATGTCTATGGACCTCACCGAGCCCGATGCCGGTTCAGACCTCCAGCGCGTGATGCTCAAGGCCACTCAGGACGAGGACGGCACATGGCGCCTGAACGGTGTGAAGCGTTTCATCACCAATGGTGACTCTGATATCCACCTCGTGCTGGCCCGCTCGGAAGAGGGAACCAAGGACGGTCGTGGTCTGTCTATGTTCATCTACGACAAGCGCGACGGTGGTGTCACCGTACGTCATATCGAGCACAAGCTGGGTATCCACGGTTCACCTACCTGTGAGCTCGTGTACAAGAATGCCAAGGCTGAGCTCTGCGGCAGCACCCGTATGGGTCTTATCAAGTATGTGATGGCGCTGATGAACGGTGCCCGTCTCGGTATCGCCGCCCAGTCGGTAGGTGTAGAGCAGGAGGCTTACAACGAGGGTCTCGCCTACGCCAAGGAGCGTGCCCAGTTCGGTCAGAAGATTGTCAACTTCCCCGCCGTATATGACATGCTGTCACGCATGAAGGCCAAGCTCGACGCCGGTCGTTCGCTGCTCTATCAGACAGCACGCTATGTAGACATCTACAAGTCGCTCGAAGACATCGCCCGTGAGCGCAAGCTCACCGCCGAGGAGCGTGCAGAGATGAAGAAGTACACCCGTCTGGCCGACGCGTTCACTCCCGTTGCCAAGGGTATGAACTCCGAGTATGCCAACCAGAACGCCTACGATGCCATCAGCATCCACGGTGGTTCGGGCTTCATCATGGAGTACAAGTGTCAGCGCTTGTTCCGCGACGCCCGCATCTTCTCTATCTACGAGGGTACCACCCAGCTGCAGGTTGTGGCTGCTATCCGCTATATCACCAACGGCACCTACCTCGCCATCATGAAGGAGATGCTCGAGGCTGAGGTATGCGACTGCATGAAGCCTCTGCAGGCTCGTGTGGCCAAGATGGTAGAGCAGTATGAGGCTGCCATCAATGCTGTCAAGGACGCACAGAACCAGGAGGTTCACGACTTCCTCGGTCGTCGTCTCTACGACATGACCGCTGAAATCATCATGTCACTGCTTATCATCGAGGACGCCAGCCGTGCTCCCGAACTCTTCAAGAAGAGTGCCCACGTATATGTGCGCATGGCCGAAGAGAACGTACAGGGCAAGGCTGCTTACATCCAGAACTTCAAAGCAGAGGACCTCGCAGCCTTCCGCGCTGTCGAGACCGAAACAGCAGAGTAATCGGGTTATACATATTAAGTATAGAGGGCGTCACTCCTGTCATGGGAGTGGCGCCCTCGCTCTTTCTATACACCTTATTATATATATAGCAGCAGAGAAAGCCTCCCGAAACCTTTGCATATGTCAATATCTTTTATTAATATTGCAGTAGGTTAATCAACGGATGCTACTAATCAGACCCAATAACAAATGAAACGAATCTTATTGATGTCAGCCGCAGCAATGGCGTCGGCGGCACTGTCGGCGCAGACGGTCAAGACGATGAGCGACTTGAAGCCGGAACAGAAGTCGATGGCTATAAGCCTGAAACTCACCGGCAGACTGTCGGCCGAGCCAAAGGGCGACTATCGCCAGATGCGCGACCTGTGTTTCCAAGTGCGTACAATCGACCTTGGCGATGCCCAAAGCACCGAGATTCCCAAGAACGCTTTCCACTCGCGCCACCAACTTGAGAATATCGTCCTGCCCAAGGCGTTGAAGACCATCGGAACACAGGCTTTCTTCGCCTGCGACAAACTGCAGGCTGTCACCATTCCCGCTTCGGTAGATACCATTGGCGCTGCCGCCTTCTCGGGATGCAAGAGCATGACAGTACTGACCATCGAGGGTGCGCCAGTGATAGGAGAGTATGCTTTCGCGCGTCTGTCGGGACTGACGACGGTGAGGGTAAACTCAATGACACCGCCCAAGGCTTCGGTGTCTTCTTTCTACGGCATCGCGCCGGGCAGCGTGAGTCTTGTGGTGCCCAAGGGCTGCGAGAAGGCTTATATGAAGGCGGCAGGCTGGAGCCGTTTCTATGCCGAGCCGAGGCTTGCCAGCGAGGTAAGTGACCCTCGGCAGTGTCTCATCCCCATGCCGCAGGAGCTGAGTGTCAAGAAGGGGGCGAAGACCTTCAATGTGCATACAGCATGGCACATCGTGGTGACAGCTGCTGATGACAATGCAAATGCTCTGGACAATGAGAAAGAGCGGGCTCGCGAGATGCTCAGCAACCGTATTGGCAATATAGTGAACAGCCGTCAGCGCGGTGTACGGCTCGTGCTCGGTATCGACCCTACACTTGCCGATGACGAGGCTTACACCATGGTCGTCGACTCTAAGGGCGTGTGCATCAAGGGTAAGACTCCCCGCGGTGTGTTCTGGGGACTGATGACTCTCGACCAGGTTCTGCGCGGCTCGGGCAACAAGGAATGTGTTGACGCCATCCCGCAACTTACCATCAAAGATACGCCCCGTACTCACGTACGCGAGTTGATGGTAGACCCTGCCCGTACGTTCATACCTATAGACGAGCTCAAGGCGTTTGTCCCCGAGATGGCCCGCTATAAGCTCAATGCCATCCACCTGCATTTGGTCGACGACCAGGCTTGGCGCATCGAGATTAAAAAATATCCCCAGCTCACCGAGCAGGCTTCCATGCGCTGGGGACAGGACGACTTGCTGATGCCCTACAAGGGCTATTACACCCAGGAGCAGATGCGCGACTTGGTGGAGTATGCTGCCAAGTATCATGTGGAGATTATACCCGAAATCGAGATGCCTGGCCATGAGGTGGCTGCCATCAGCGTATTCCCCGAACTTACTTGCCATCAGCGTCAGGTTCCTATCCGCACCACTTGCGGTGTGTCCAACGAGCTGCTGTGCCCCGGCAATGCCTTCACCTATGAGTTTCTGGGCAATGTATTCCAGGAAATAGCCAACATCTTCCCCTCCAAGTATATCCATCTCGGCGGCGACGAGGCTGGCAACCCCGCCCTCGACTGCTGGACCGACTGCCCCAAGTGTCAGGCTCTGAAGAGACAGCTCGGCATTACCACCACCGACCGTTCGGAAAACTGGAAACTACAGGGCTACCTGTTTGACCGTATCATCGGGCTTCTGCGCGATACCTACAACAAGACTCCCATGTTTTGGTACGAGACCGACTTCAAGAAGATTCAGCCTGGATGTGTCACCTTTGCCTGGCGAGACGGACTCACCGATAAGGCCCTTGAAGCCGCTGTGAACAACAACGCACGCATAATGCTTTGCCCGGGCGAACACTGTTACTTCGACTATCCCATGGCCAAGGGCGATATGCCGGAGGTAAACTGGGGTATGCCCGTTACATCGCTCGAGGCTACTTACTCTATTGACCCGTCGTGGGGCAGAGACCAGAGCTTCGAAGACAACAACCTCTTTGGTGTTGCTGGAACGCTGTGGAGTGAGTGCATCACTTCGCCCGAACGTATCTACTATCAGGCTTATCCGCGCGCGATTGCTCTTGCCGAGGCTGGATGGACACGCAACAAGCCTTCTTATGGCAACTTCCTCGTGCGTCTGAAACCTACCGCAAAGGATATGATGAGGCGTGGCGTTACTTACTCACTCGAATACTAATGGCATTACTGTCAGGATAAATCTCTTCACTCTAAACCACAAAGGGCTGATACTCCTCGCGAGGTATCAGCCCTTTGTAGTTGTCTTTGTTTGGGTTATAAGAGCCATAGCCATAAGCCAAGACAGCCTGTTTGCAGACAGCATAATTATCATATCCCCTATACCTTATTATATATATGCCCCTGCCAGCCTGCGGTCATGGCTGGGACGGCGGCCGACGTTGCACTTTTTTCTCACATTATTGATGGAAAGTTGTCCGATGTCGCAAAAAAAGAGTATATTTGCATCAGATAGACAAGTATGACCCATGAGCAGCTCACTGATAGACAGACAGACCGTAGAGAAGATTAAAGATGCGTGCAATATCGTTGATGTAGTTTCCGAATTTGTTACCCTCCACAAGAGTGGGGCCAACTACAAGGGTCTCTGTCCCTTCCACAATGAGCGCACTCCCTCCTTCTTCGTTTCTCCTGCCCGTGGCACTTGCCACTGCTTCGGCTGCGGCAAGGGCGGCAACTCCGTGACCTTTATCATGGAGCATGAACAGATGACCTATCCCGAAGCTCTGCGCTGGCTTGCAGCCAAGTATCACATCGAGATACAGGAACGCGAGATGACCGACGAGGAACGCAAGCAGCAGAGCGAGCGTGAGTCGATGTTCATCGTCAACGAGTGGGTCGCCAAATACTTCGAGAGCCAGCTCCAGACTGATGGCGAGGGCACTGCCTATGGTCTGGCTTACTTCCGCAGCCGTGGTTTCCGTGACGACATCATCGCCAAGTTCCGTCTGGGCTACGACCTGCAAGACCGCTTTGCGCTCGCCCGTCGTGCCAAGAGCGAAGGCTATCAGGCAGAGTTTCTCCTCAAGACCGGCATCTGCTACAAGACCGACCGTGGCGACCTCATCGACCGATACGCCGGCAGAGTCGTTTTCCCGTGGATTGGACTCAGCGGCAAGGTCGTCGGCTTTACCGCCCGTGTGCTCGACCAGCGTACCAAGGGCGTCGAGAAGAAGTATGTCAACTCGCCCGACTCCGAGGTTTACCACAAAGCCAGTCTGCTCTACGGCATCTACCAGGCCAAGAAGGCCATCGCCAAGCTCGACCGCGTCTATCTCGTCGAGGGTCAGGCCGACGTCATCTCCATGTACCAGGCCGGCATCGAGAACGTGGTCGCCGGTTCGGGCACCGCCCTCAGCTTTGCCCAGATACACATGCTGCACCGTCTCACCTCCAATATCACTCTCATCTATGATGACGACGAGGCCGGACTCCATGCCGCCCTCAAGGGCACCGACATGCTGCTCTTCGAGGGTATGAACCTCAAGGTGCTGCTGCTGCCCGACGGCGAAGACCCCGACAGCTTCGCCCGCAAGCATACGGCTGAAGAGCTCAAGCAGTATATCGAGCAGCACGAGACAGACTTCATCCAGTTCAAGACCAACCTGCTGCTCAAGGATGTCACCGACCCCATTAAGCGCACCGAAGCCATCAACTCTATCGTGAAGAGCATCTCGCTCGTGACCAACCCCATACTCCGCGACACCTACGTGCAGAGCTGCGTGGCGCGCACCGGTGTGGCTGAGGCTACCCTTATCAACACCATGAACCGCTTCATCCGCGAGCAGAAGGAGAGCAAAAACTCTGAAGCCCGCCGTGAGCAGGAAGCGCCTCAGGTGGTCACCCCCACCAATGTGATGGCTGCCCCCGCGTCGTCGGTCTCTCCGCAGGAGAAGGTAGAGCGTATGCTTGCCCAGATGATTGTGCGCGATGGCAGCAAGGTGGCTTTCCGCAATATCCCTGCCGCCGGCGATGCCACCATCGACCTCACCGTGGCGCAGTACATCTACTATGATTTGCAGGCCGACCATCTCGCGCTGTCCAATCCCCTCTACGCCCGCATCCTCGACGACGCCTTCCGGCATAGCGCCGACGAGGGCTTCGACTCCCTCCAATACTTTGTCCACCACTCCGACATTGACATCTGCAAGGTGGCTGCCGAGCTGAGTGTCGACCAGCTGCAGCTCATCAAGAACGAAGAGCCCAAGAAAAAGCTCACCGCTGACGAGGTCAAGGCTCTGCAGCTCGAGGCCGAAGAGCGGCTCCGCGTCGATACCGTCCATCTGCTGCTCGACTTCCGCATGGACTATACCGAGCGTCGCCTGAAGCAGCTTGGCGACGAAATCAATGCGGCGGTCAGCGACCCAGCCCGTATGACCAGCCTGCTCAAGGAGTATGCTGACATACAGAAAGTGCGCAATGCCTATGCACAGAAATTAGGCAATAACGTCATCAGATAAACGCCTATGAGTTACGGTTTTCTTGTCTTTATTCTCTTGGCTTCTATCGTTGGTGCCGTAGTGAGATACTATTATCAGAAATACATTGGTTCCAAGTTGGAGATGTTCAAGCTCGAGAACATCAATGCCCAGACCAATCTCGAGGTGGTCAGCGACACCCTGCGCAAGATGATTTGCACCTACGCCTGGACCAAGGAGGGCGAGTCCAATGTCTGTCATTTCGACTACCAGGGTGCCCACTTCAGTATCGAGCTTACCGACAATGACCCCTTCACCCAACTCTCATTATATTACATCCATCTCGTGTCGTTGGAAGACATCAACGTCGTCCGCGCGGTATGCAACAAGTATTCCTCCACCAAGAACCCGTTCAAGGTGGTCTATTCCGTCAATCAGGAACACCACGGTGCCGCTATCCACATCATCTGTAGTCTTCTTCTCAATGAGGTCAACGCCCATGAATTGCTGACGAAGGTCATGGCGCAGATGTTTGAGATGAGGCGGTTGGTCGTGGCTGAAATCGAGAGCGAGACCCAGAAGGCTCGCAGTGTCGATTGCGCCGATTATGAAGTTGCCACAGTCGAGTGGGGTGGAGAGTTGGAACTGCTCCACGAACTCGAGATAGACCGCCAGCCTGCCGTCTTCAGTCACCACGAGGCTGCCGCCCATCCCGTCATCACCCCTCGTGCGCTCCTTGCCACCATGTTTGGCATCACCGACAGCCATATCGACTCGCTTTCCGCCTGGACCAACGACGAAACCCACATCCACATGGGCGAGGACGACGATATTGCCAACTTCCCCCTCTCCGCGTTGCTTATTGCCGATGGCAAGTTCATCCACAGTTGGGTTGGCGTCGAACTTACCTATCATGACGACAGTGGCGATGGCGTCAGTCACAATCTTGGCATCCATCTGGATTCCGAGATGACTACCCCGTCGGTGCTCTATTACCGCGTGACCCTCACGCTGATGCCAGTGTTCGTCCCACCGGTAGTAAGCCCCGTCCTGCTACCCAAACCAGGCGACTGTCATACGTTTGTGGCTGGCTATGAGCTTGTACCCACGAAGCAGCAGACCGACGCCATCAACTACCAGTGGCACGAAGCCCGCGAGAAGTTCAAGTCTGGCGGCGAGAGCCAGCTCACCGCTACCCAGCGGGTGCTTGCCCATTGCGAGCAGCCCGACCTGGCACAGTATATCTACCTGGGTCGCCAGCGTTATCTCGAACGCCGCTTCTTTGATGCCCTCTCCCCGCTCGGTGCAGCCTATGAGCGCTACGCCGCCCGCTACGACCAGATGGGCGCCGACGAGCGTCGCAGCTATTATGAGGTGTGCTATCTCCTTGGCAGTTGTTATTATCATTTGCGCCGTTTCGAGATAGCCCATTTCTATCTCTTCCAGACCCTTTCCATCAACAACCTGATATACACCATGCAGTATGTCAACTGTATGGTGAGCATGGGCAACTGTGATGCCTTGCGCTTCATCGACTCCTCGCTTGCCAATCTGAAGCGCTCGATGGACATGGGCAGCCTCAACAGCAACTGTCTCAACTTCTATTACTTCCTCCAGCGCCGCAAGGTTGAGTTCCTGCTCAACGCCCACCGCGTCGACGAGGCCGAGCAGTTGTTGCACACCATGCTCGACGGCAATCCCAACAGCGACTTTGCCATTGAGCGACTCGCCGAGATACAGAAAGAAAAAGAGAAACTATGACATCGATTATCCTGTGGACGTTGCTTGCCATCGACATTGTTCTGGTGATAATGGCGCTGGTCAAGGTGTTGCTCGAAGAGCTGCAGCCCTTCAAGGCAATGTTCTGGGTGATGACCATCATCTTCGTGCCCATTCTGGGATTGGTGCTTTTCTTCTTTTTCGGCAAGAATCTCCACAAGAAGCGACTCCTCAGCGACCGCACCCATATGCTCATCGCCGAGCGCATCTATCAGGGGTTTACCGCCCAGGACGACCTCGTCATCCCAGCCCGCCATGAGCGCGTCATCAACTTCTTCGCCCGCCTTACCCTGGCGTTTCCCTTCAAGAACAATCGCATTGAGATACTCTCCGAGGGATCCGATTTCTTTCTCAACCTCCTTCACGACATCGGTCAGGCCCAGAGCCATATCCATCTCATTACCTATATCTTCACCGACGATGCCTTGGGCCGTCTCGTTGCCGATGCCCTCATCGACAAGGCCCGCGAGGGTGTCGAGGTGCGCGTTATCTACGACGATGTGGGCAGTTGGGAGACCAGCAACCGTTTCTTCGAGCGTTTGCGTGGTGCCGGTGTCGATGTCGTGTCTTTCATGCCCGTGCGTTTCCCTGCCTTTACCGGCAAGGTCAACTACCGCAACCACCGCAAGATATGCGTCGTCGACGGCAAGGTGGGCTATATCGGCGGCATGAACCTCGCGCTGCGCTATGCCAAGGGCGGTCGTGGCCGCGACTGGTGCGATACCCACCTCCGCGTTTGTGGTGCCGTCGTTTCTTCACTCCAACGCTCCTTTATCGATGACTGGTATCTCGTAGACCATTCCATTCTGCGCGACGACAAGTACTATCCAGCCCCCACTGTCGAGCCCAACGACTGTCTGGCACAGGTCGTGCTGAGCAGTCCGCTTCTTCCCTGGAACGGACTGATGCAGGGCTATGTCAGCCTCATCTACGAGGCGCGCAAGTATGTCTACATTGAGACGCCCTATTTCATCCCGCCCCAGCCCGTGCTTATGGCGCTCACCACCAAGGCCCTCGCCGGCGTCGATGTCTGCGTGATGCTGCCCGAGCATGCCGACCGCTGGTTTGTCGAGCACGCCGCCCGCTCCTACATTGACCGTGCCCACGATGCCGGAGTCAAGTTCTACCTCTACCAGCCTGGCATCAACCATTCCAAGTTGCTCATCATCGACGATATGGTCTGCTCCTGTGGCTCCACCAATATCGATTTCCGTAGTTTTGAGAACAATTGCGAGTCCAATCTTTTCATCTACGACACCGAGATGGCGCTCCGCATGAAGCATCTGTTCCTTGGCGACCTCGCCCATTGCAGTCCCCTGGACGATAACTACCTTTTCCAGCACCACACTATCCATCAGCGCCTCGCCGACGGCGTAGTGCGTATGTTCTCGCCACTGATGTAGACCCCGTTGCCGCGGTAATCACCGGCAGATGTTGCCTATAGCGTAAAGCGGATAGATGAGGATGTCGTCAAATTCGCCGAAGTTCTCCAGGGATGTACGGATGCCTTTGTCCAGTTGCTTGGCATCCATGAAGATGCGCATGCTCTGCATCGTGCCACGTACTCCGGCTTTTACTTCTATCGGATATATTCTTCCTTTGCGTGAGACTACGTAGTCCACCTCTGCATTGGAGTTCTTTTTCTCCCTGTGCCAGCAATAGAGATTGTCATTCAGGTATGGCGGGCGGCTCTTCACCAGTTCGTCGCCTACAAATACCTCTGCCAGAGCCCCTCGGTTTACGAGTTTGATGTCGTCTGAGACGAGTATGTCCGTCAAGTCGAGTTCGAGAGTCCGTTGCAGCAACCCCGTATCCATAAAGATATATCTTTTGTATTTTTCTTTGGCTTCAGCATACAGCGGCACACCGTTGCTGTCGGTGTGTACCACTGTATAGATGAGTCCCGCCATGCAGAGCATGTCCAACGCTTCCTTCACTACAGGGGTGCGATAGTCGCTGCCCACTTGTGTATATACAAATTTGCCTTGTCCCTGCAGGGCTACCGACCGCAGTACGTCTCTCAGCACGTTGACGGGAATCTTCTCGTGATATTTCTTGAAATCATCCTGATACGAAATCATCAGTTCGCTCAATATCTGCTGACATTTCAGCATGCTTCCAGTCTCCACATAACGGGCCACACACTCGGGCATGCCACCGATGACGAGAAATACCCTAAGGTATTCCAGCGCCTTGGCGTGGATGAGCTCGGGTAATGGGTCTTCCGGCGTAGCCTGGACCACCATGTCGGCGAGCGTGCGTTTGTCGAGCGCCCATAAGAACTCCTGGAAACTGAACGAATACATAAACAGCGAGCGTATTCGTCCTACTCCGAATGATGGCAGGTCTCTCAGCGCAAACTCCAACAGCGAACCGGCGGCGATGACATGGAGCAGAGGCATCTTCTCATAGAAGTATCTCAGCCTGTTGATAGCGGCAGGACACGCTTGTATTTCATCGAAAAACAGCAGCGTGTTGCCCTCTTCGATGGGAGTGTCCAGTATCACAGACAGTTGCTGGCAGATTTGCTGCGGACTATATCCCTTTTCAAAGAGGGTATGCAAATCCTGCCTATCGTTCAGGTCTATCTCCACATAATGTTTGAACCGCTCGCCCAGATGGCGCACGGCAGAAGTCTTGCCCACTTGGCGCGCGCCGCGCAGCAGTAGCGGCTTGTGATTTTCGCTTTCGCCCCATTTCTTCAGTTCTCCGTCGATGGCTCTTTCCAAGTATTTCATCTTCTCGTCTTTTTTGTTTTCGTGATGACTGTTTGCGCGCAGACCTTGACAGTCAGTATGGTACAAATAGTTATCTCTGCGCCAATCTTTTGCAAAGATAGTGCAAGCCGAACGCCATAAGCTCGCTTAATGGCTGAGGTGCCGCCTATCTTATGCAAAGATACGAACTTTTGCAGAAATAGGCACCTTAAAACCATATTTTTTTACAAAAATAGGCATCATAGAAATGGCATTTTTTGTAAAAATAGGCACCTTAGAAACCGTGTTTTTTGCAAAAATAGGCACCTAAGGACGAATTTTCATGCCCTTGGCGATGGTTTTGATGGCCTTTGCGACCGCCGTGGCTTGCTTTGGAAGCGTGGAGATGACGCTTGAAGGTTTAATAATCGTTAAAGTTAAGCGGCATAAGTGCCATTCTATCCGAAATAGCCGTAACTTAGCACTGTTATTCACCATTCTAAAGAAAGGATAAGATATGATGACAATCAGACAAGTAGCCCGTTGCCCCATCTGCGGCAACATTGTAGAAGTATTGCATGCTGGCGCCGGCACGCTCGTGTGCTGCGGACAGCCCATGCAGCTGCTCGAAGCCAACACCACCGATGCCGCCCAGGAGAAGCACGTGCCCGTAATCGAGCGCGTCGACGGCGGTTACCGCGTCACCGTAGGTAGCGTCGAGCATCCCATGACCCCCGAGCACTACATCCAGTGGATAGAGCTGCTCACCGATGAGGGCGTATTGCGACGCGAACTCACGCCGACCGACCGTCCCGTCGCCCTCTTCCAGACCACTGCCCACGTTACCGGAGCCCGCGAATACTGCAATCTGCATGGTCTCTGGGCAGCAAAAATGTAAGTTTTGTGCCTTGCACATATCATTTATTGGCGCCACACACCCCTTAATCGGAGTTTTTTGTCTAACTTTGCATTCGTATGAATATCAAGAGAGGCAGCAACTTGCTTTTGGGCGGATGTGTGGCGCTGCTTGTGGTGCTATGCTGGCTCAGTATCAGTGCGCCGATGCGTTTCGACGCCCAACGCCACCAGCGTGAGCAGGCCGTGATAGGCTGCCTGCTCCAGATACGTGCAGCCCAGGAAGCCTATCATACCGCCCACGGCACCTACGCACCATCTGTCGACTCGCTTGTCGGCGCCCGGCTGCTCACGCCCACTGCCGCCGTCATCCCCCACAGCGGCGGCCGTAAGTTTGAGATACGCACGGCGGTAGCCACCGGTGCCTCGGGAGCAGCCGTCAGCCTCATGGAGTGTGGAGCCACCTACGACGACTACCTCCAGGGGCTCAATCCACAAGAGATAGAGCGCCTCACGCGCGAAGCCAATGACAACGGCAAATTTGCCGGACTGAAAATAGGAGACCTCACAACACCTGACAACAATGCTGGAAACTGGGAATGAAACAATGAAGCAACCGCGGATGACACTCCGCATCAGCGACACGTCGCTCGCCTTTGCCATAGCCGACAAGACGGCAGTCAAGGGCGTGGCTTACGAGACCTATACCGTTAGGAGCGGCATCTCGATAGCAGCCAACCTGCGCGAGGCGTTCCGCCAGTCCCAACTGCTCTCTCACCCTACGGGCAGAGCACAGGTAATGCTGTCGGCACCCACCATGATTGTACCTGTAGAGGAGTTCGACGAGGCCAAGGCCGAGACCCTCTATCGCTACAGCTTTGCCGCCCAAGCCAATACGGAGGTAATCTGCAGCGTGCTGCCCCAGCTCAATGCCGTCGCCATCATGGCCATCAACCGCGACCTCAAGGCGGTCATCGACGACCATTATGCCGACGTCATCTACATGCCTGTCGAGCAACCCGTGTGGAGCTATATGCACCGTCGCGCCGAGACCCATCTCTGCCGCCGCCTTTATGCCTACTTCCACGATGGCTGTGTGAGCATTTTCGCCTTCGACAAGCACCGTTTCCGCTTCTGCAACACCTACTCTGCCACCCGCGCGCAGGACAGCGTCTACTATATGCTCTACGTGTGGCAGCAGTTGCAGATGGATGCCGACAAGGACGAGCTCTACATCGCGGGCGCCCCTGTCGATAGCGACGAGATGATGACCTCTCTGCACCGTTATCTGCGCAAGGCTTACACCATGAGCCCCTCGGCAGAGTTCAACCGTGCACCTATCACCGAAATCAAGGGCATTGCGCTCGATGTAGTTACACTTTATATGCGAGGAAGATGAGAATTATCACAGGAATATATAAGGGACGCCACTTCGATATACCACGTTCGTTCAAGGCGCGACCCACTACAGACTTTGCCAAGGAGAATATCTTCAATGTGCTCAATGGATATATAGACCTCGACGGTGCCATGGCGCTCGACCTCTTTGCCGGCACGGGCAGCATATCGCTCGAGATGCTGTCGCGAGGCTGCTCCCAGGTGGTCAGCGTCGAGGCCGACCGCGACCATGCCAACTTCATCCGCCAGTGCATGACCAAGCTGGGCACCGATGCCAACGTGCTCATCCGCGGCGATGTGTTCAGGTTTATCAAGAGTTGCAGCCAGCAGTTCGACTTCATCTTTGCCGACCCGCCCTATGCCCTTGACAACATCGACACCATCCCCGACCTCATCTTCGAGCACAATCTGCTCAAGCCCGACGGCATCCTCGTCGTTGAGCATGGCAAGGCCAACAATTTTGTGTGCCATCCGCGCTATCTGGAGCATAGAGTCTACGGCAGTGTCAACTTCTCCATCTTCAGATAGTCCCTTCAGACCTCACACCATCCTATATACAAGGAGCACCACCATCACGGGTAGTGCTCCTTTTTGCTTGGCTGCCGCCGCTGTTTTTCATGCTGCTTTGGCCGTTGTTCCAAGTGGCTGTAGACCAATGGTTCGGCGGCGTCGTGACCATCGCTGTCGGCTCGTAACGGAAGAAACGAGGGCTCGTGCCAATTGATACGTGGGCTCGTTTCTTATGTCACGAGCCCACGTGCCTTATGTCACGAGCCAGCCACGACCCTCTCCACGGCGCCGGGAGTGGTTGCGAGTTTTGCCGCCCTGACCAAAAAACTTGCATCCCTCGGTCGGCGTCTCGCCTAAAATGATTACTTTTGTCATCACTATGACTATCGACGAATTTATCTCACGCGTGGAGCAGCAGATGGGCTTCAGCCCCACCGCCGACCAGCATCGGGCTGTCACAGAGATAGCCCGCTTTCTCGCTTTCCGTCACGACCATGCCGTGATGGTGATGCGCGGTTCGGCGGGTACGGGCAAGACCACCCTCACCGCTGCCCTGGTGCGCACGCTCGCCAGTCTCCGGCAGAAGATGGTGCTCCTGGCACCCACCGGGCGAGCCGCCAAGGTGCTGTCTCACTACAGCGGCATGGCAGCCTTCACCATCCACCGCAAGATATACCGCGAGCGCTCCGTGGCAGCGGGGGGCGGCGTCTTCAATCTCAACGACAATCTCCATGCCGATACCCTCTTCGTGGTCGATGAGGCTTCGATGATAGCCAACGAGGGCTTGGGCGAGAGCGTCTTTGGCACGGGCTGTCTGCTCGACGACCTTATCACCTATGTCTATGGCGGGCGCAACTGCCGGCTCATGCTCATCGGCGACACCGCCCAGCTCCCGCCTGTGGGCGAGGAAGAGTCTCCGGCGCTCGCTGCCGAGGTGCTCCAGGGCTATGGACTCTCGGTCTTCCAAGCCGACCTCGACGAGGTGGTAAGACAGGCTGGAGAGAGCGGAATACTCTACAACGCCACCATGATACGCACCATGATTACCCACGACGCCATGACCCAGTTGCCGCGCATACGTCTGCAGGGGTTTGCCGATGTCAGCGTGGTGCCCGGCAACGAACTCATCGAGGCGCTCAGCCAGAGCTACCACCACGTGGGTGTCGACGACACCATCGTCGTGACCCGCTCCAACAAGACGGCGCGTATCTACAATCTCGGCATACGCTCCACCATCCTCGACCGTGGCGACGACCTGCTCTCCTCGGGCGACAGGCTCATGATAGTCAAGAACCATTATCTCCCGCCTGCCTCTGTCCAGGGCGAAGACCGTCCGCCATTTGCCTTCATTGCCAATGGCGACTGCTGTCGCGTGGTCAAGGTGCGCCGTCAGCGCGAGATGCACGGTCTCAACTTCGCCGACGTGTGGCTCCAGTTCCCCGACTACGACAACTATGAGTACCAGTCTACCGTAGTCCTCGACAGCCTCTCTACCGATGCGCCTGCGCTCACCCGCGAGCAGAGCGACCAGCTCTATCAGCGCGTGATCGACGACTATGCCGACCTGCCCCGCAAGGCCGACCGCATGGCCGCCATGCGCCAAGACCCTTATTTCACCGCCCTGCAAATCAAGTTTGCCTACGCTGTGACCTGCCACAAGGCCCAGGGCGGACAGTGGGCTCATGTCTACATCGACCAGGGATATATGACCGACGACATGCTTACTCCCGATTATATCCACTGGCTCTATACCGCCTTCACCCGAGCCCGTGAGCGTCTCTTCCTCGTCAATTGGCGCGAGGGGCAGATAGAGGGTTAGCGACACGGGCGCGGGCACGGCTGCTGCCTACTTGCGGTCCTTCTCTCTGATTTCCACTCTTCTTATCTTGCCCGAGATGGTCTTGGGCAGCTCGTCTACAAACTCGATGATGCGCGGGTACTTGTACGGCGCGGTCTCGCGCTTCACGTGCTGCTGCAGTTCCTTGATGAGGGCGTCGCCAGCCTTGTCCTTCCAGTCGCGCGCCAGCACCACGGTGGCCTTGACCACCATGCCTCTCACCTCGTCGGGCACTCCGGTGATGGCACACTCCACCACAGCCTCGTGGGTCATCAGTGCGCTCTCTACCTCGAAGGGCCCAATGCGGTAGCCACTCGACTTGATGACATCGTCTATGCGGCCTTCAAACCAGTAGTATCCGTCATCGTCGCGCCATGCCATGTCGCCGGTGTGGTAGAGACCATCGTGCCACACCTGGTGGGTCATCTCCTCGTCGCGATAGTAGCACTTGAAGAGTCCATAGGGCTTGTGATCGCCCACCTTGATACAGATTTCTCCCTTCTCTCCGTCCTCACATTCCGAGCCGTCGGCCTTGAGCAGACGGATGTCGTATTGCGGGTTGGGCTTGCCCATGCTGCCAGGCTTGGGTGTGTTCCAGGGGAAGGTGCCGAGGGTCATGGTGGTCTCGGTCTGCCCGAAACCCTCCATCATGCGTATGCCGGTGAGCTCATAGAACTTCTGGAACACTGCAGGTTCGAGCGCCTCGCCCGCGGTGGTACAGTACTTGAGCGAGGAGAGGTCGTAGCGCGTGAAGTCTTCCTGTATCATGAAGCGGTAGATGGTGGGCGGCGCGCAGAACGAGGTGATACGGTATTTCTCTATCTGCCTCATGATTTTCTCGGCAGTGAACTTCTCGTGGTCGTAGACGAAGACCGTGGCGCCGGCAAACCACTGGCCGTAGAGCTTGCCCCACACGGCCTTGCCCCAGCCTGTATCTGCCACGGTGAGGTGTATGCTGTCTGCGTTGAGGTTGTGCCAGAACACACCTGTGGCCAGGTGGCCTAAGGCGTAAAGGTGGTCGTGGGCCACCATCTTGGGCTCGCCGCTGGTGCCGCTGGTAAAGTAGATGAGCAGCGTGTCGTCGTTGGTGTTGACATGCTCTGGGCGCACAAAGGCAGGCGCCTTGTCCCACTCTTCGTTCCAGCAGTGGAAGTCTGTGGGCACGGCTTTGCCCAGTTCGGTGTCAGAGTTTACGGCGACGAGCACCTCGACCGTGGGGCTCTCGGCGAGCGAGGCATGTACCTGTGCGGTCACGTAGTCATCGTTCACGCAGACGATGGCCTTGATGCTTGCCCGGTTGTTGCGATACACGATGTCGTGGGCGGTAAGCATGTGGGTGGCGGGTATGGCCACGGCCCCTATCTTGCTCAGCGCCAGCATGGCGAGCCACCACTGGTAGTGGCGCTTGAGTATCAGCATCACCATGTCGCCCCTCCCTATGCCCAGGCTCTGCAGATAACTCGCTGCCTGGTCGGTCTGCTCCTTGAGCTGGGCAAAGGTAAATCGTTTCTCTTCACCCCGCTCGCTGGTCCAGAGCAGCGCCAGCTTGTCGGGAGCCTCTTCGGCCCATGCGTCCATTACGTCGTAAGCAAAGTTGAAGTCCTCCTTGGTCTTGAACTTCAAGTGCTCCTTAAAGTCTTCCTCTGAAGTGAATGTGGTCTGTGCTAAGAATCTTTCTATCATAATCGTAGCGTTGTTGTTATCCTGGGTGAAAACTTAAAAGATGATGGCGAGAAATCTTACCTTGCTCTCGCCCAGCGTGCGCATGCCGTGGGGCTGTGTCGAGTCGAAGATGATGCTGTCGCCCTCGTGCAGCGTGAGCGTCTTCTTGCCGATGGTGAGCTCCATGTCGCCCTCGAGCACCATGTTGAACTCCTGCCCGGCGTGGGTGTTGGTCTCGATGGGTGTGTCGGCGGGCTTTGGCTCCACGGTGACGATGAATGGGTCGGCCTTTCTGCCTCGAAACCCACTTGCCAATGACTCGTACTGGTAGGATTTGCGTCTCTCCACGCTCAGTCCTTTACCTTTGCGGGTGAGGAAGTACGAACTCATGTGCGGTTCTTCACCAAACATGAGCACGTCGAGTGGTATATCATACTTCAAGGCTATCTTCTGCAGATTGCTCACATGCAGCTCGCTCTCGGCGTTCTCCATGGCGAGATATTCGTCGGTCGTGATGCCGCAGGTGTTGGCCATTTCCTCTACCGTGATGTCGAGCACGTCTCTCAGCCCTTTCAGGCGTTCACTGATTTGCTTGATTGCTTCGTCCATATTTGTCTTGTTGCTTTGGTTGATATGCTTGTTGATGGTGGGGGTGAGCGATAGGGTGGGGGTGATGGTCGCGGTGGTTGGCGCGAGGTCAGTGGGTGGCGATATAGCCCGCTATCCATGCGCCCACCTCGCGGGTGCCGTAGTGCTGGCCACCCTCGACCTGAATGTCGGGCGTGCGCACGTGGGCATCGAGGGCGGCGTCGACGGCGCGGCGTATCAGTGCGCCCTCGGCAGCCAGTCCGAAGTGCTCCATCATCATCGCTGCCGACAGTATCTGTGCCACGGGGTTGGCTATGTCTTTCCCCGCCGCCTGTGGCCATGACCCGTGTACCGGCTCGAATACCGGCGTGTGGATCCCGGTCGACGCCGACGGCAGCAGACCCATGCTTCCCGATATGCAGCTGCCCTCGTCGGTGAGTATGTCGCCAAAGGTATTCTCGGTGACCATCACGTCGAAGAAGGTGGGCTCTACGAGCATACGCATCGAGGCATTGTCTACAAACATGTAGTCGGTCTTGACCTCGGGGTAGAGGCCCTCCATCTCCTTGGCGACCTGTCGCCAGAGTCGGCTCGACGCCAGCACGTTGGCCTTGTCTACGACGGTGAGATGGCGGCGGCGCTTCATGGCGTAGTCGTAGGCCACCCTGAGTATGCGCTCCACCTCCTCGCGCGTGTAGTAATTGGTGTCGTAAGCCTTGTCATCGTCCTGATATTTCTCGCCGAAGTACATGCCGCCCGTGAGTTCGCGTATGCACACGAAGTCTGCCCCGCTCACTATCTCGTCCTTCAATGGCGACTTGTGGATGAGCCCTGTGAATGTCTGCACGGGTCGTATGTTGGCAAAGAGCCCCAGCCGCTTGCGCATGGCGAGCAGCCCCTGCTCCGGGCGTACCCGTGCGGTAGGGTCGTTGTCGAACTTGGGGTCGCCCACGGCGGCGAAGAGCACCGCGTCGGCGTTCATGCACGTGGTGAAGGTCTCTTCGGGGAAGGGGGTGCCCACCCGGTCTATGGCGGCGGCTCCGCAGAGCGCGGGGGTGAAGCTGACGTCGTGGGCAAACCTCTCTGCCACGGCCTTGACCACTGCCACTCCCTGTTGCATAATCTCGGGCCCTATGCCGTCGCCCGCCAATACTGCTATGTTGAGTTTCATATCGCTTGTGATTTTAGTTGTCCTTGTTCTGTTGCTTTCTGCTGGCCTCGTAGGCAGCCACCTTGTCGCGGTTGGCCACGAGGAAGTCTATATCGTCGAGCCCGTTCATCAGGCAGAACTTCTTGTAGCCGTTGAGTTCAAAGTGCTCCTGCTCGCCGGTGGCGAGGTTGGTCACCGACTGGTTTACCACGTCCACTCTTACCATCGTGTCGGCGTCGGAGCGTATCGCGGCGAAGAGGTGGCTGAGGAAGCCGTCGCTCACGACGACCGGCAGCACAAAGTTGTTGAGTTCGTTGTTCTTGTGGATATCGGCAAAGAAGCTGCTGATGACCACCCTGAACCCGTAGTCGGCTATGGCCCACGCTGCGTGCTCCCGGCTCGAGCCCGAACCGAAGTTCTTGCCCGCCACGAGTATCTCGCCCTTGTACTTGGGGTCGTTGAGCACAAAGTCCTTGACCTCGGTGCCGTCCTCGTGGTAGCGCCAGTCGCGGAAGAGCAGGTCGCCGAAGCCCTCGCGCGTGGTGGCTTTCAGATAGCGCGCCGGCACAATCTGGTCGGTATCTATATTTTCGAGTTCGATGGGTACGCACGTGCTGGTAATGACATTGAATTTCTGTTTCATCTCCTTGTCGTCTTTATTCATTATGGTCTTTACACCTTATTATATTTTAGATTTTTATCGGTTTGACTTAACCGATTGAAGAATAAACTTTTAGCGAATTATTTGAGAAATAGAGGTAACGATTTAGCAACTGTGCGAATTTCAGCGTTTTGCGTTGCTATGCTGTCAAATAACTCTCTTATGTGCAAAGATACGAATTTTCTCAAAAATAGAAAATGTGTATGAATGTTTTTCTTGTTTATATAGTCTCTAATTTATAATGTTAGTATTTACAACTGATTATTAATCAATAATTTACGAGCAGTAAATCGGAAATATGGTCGTAATCTTTAATCGTGTATTCTAAAGGGAGAAGATTTTAAAACAGTAAACATCAAATCTTCCTGCGACTATATACCACCTCTATTATGCCGTTGTATTTCTTGGTACGAATCATTTCCAAGTCAATTTTCTTATCGGTAGCACCAAACAGCCTTGTGCCGTTACCGAGAAGAACCGGTATAATCGCCAGATGATAAATGTCTATTTGATTGTTTGCGATGAGTTGTTGCGCCACTTCTGCACCTCCGCAAATCCACACATCTTTACCCGATTCCTGTTTCAACTCCTCTACCAGTTGGCATACATCCATATTCCTGAAACGGATATTTTCTGTGCCCTCTTCTTCACTGTGATGAGTCAATACATAGGTCATCGCTTCCCCGTAGGGCCATTGGTCGGGAGAAAGTTCGGTCACAATTTGGTCGTAGGTTCTCTTTCCCATAATGACCGTGTCCACACCACTGAAGAATGGAGTAAAGGTGTCTTCCATCTCCACGTTTTTATCTTGTCCGCTTATCCATTCAACGGAACCTTCGCTGTCAGCGATATAGCCATCCAGACTGACGGCAATATAAAGGATTACTTTTCTCATAGGTGTATTATTGTAAAAGAGGCAGCACCATTTCAAACGGTTTATTTATTGTAGGGATATTCTTGCTTTTGCTTGCTTTACCCTTTGGCTTTAAGCAATTCTTCAATCCGACCTTTCATAAACCCGGTAAGCGCGAGCGTTTCATTTTCCATTGTTTCCCATTCGTCAGACAGGTTTCCCAAATAGGCTTCCTTTGCCGTTTTCAACAGGGAAGAAAAGGTTTCCGGCAATTGGGGAATCACCCACTCCGCAGCAACATCTTTCGTTGTCACGTCTTCGGTTTCTAATGTAAACCACATGCGGGATAGCGT
This sequence comes from Prevotella sp. P5-108, assembly GCF_002251385.1. Classification (GTDB taxonomy): domain Bacteria; phylum Bacteroidota; class Bacteroidia; order Bacteroidales; family Bacteroidaceae; genus Prevotella. The sequence goes on along the minus strand of NZ_NPJJ01000058.1, from coordinate 45,873 downwards.
CAATAGCACATTTCTTTCATCTCCCTTAACATTGGAAATCAAACCGGGTAGAGAAAATTGAATAGCCTTTTGTATTTCGCGGAACGGAATCGGGAGAATAAGTTGTTTGCAATCTGCGCCCTTCAGCGTCATACTACTTTTTCTCGCCTGCCATAATAGAATCGCTATATCAGGGTCGAAACACGCCTGCGGAATCATTCCGGCTTCCATCTCTTTCCGAAGCCACTCCCCATACATATACTCGCATTTGGGCGGAAACTGCCACGGAATAATGTCTTTTTGATGGATGACAGTTATCTCCAATGGTCTTTTTTCGGCGCAACCTACGAAGCCGGAAATTTCCAATAATTGCTTGGTCAACTCCTTTTTCGTTGACAGATTCAATTCTTGTCTGGTTATTATCAATATATCTATGTCACTGTCCGGACGCAATTTATTCATTGTCGCAGAGCCATATAAATACATTCCCAATATCTGCCCCTGCAATAGGGTTTCTGCTATGGAAACGACTTGCTTCACTTGTTGTGGGATTTCATTCCGATTGTTCATTGTATTTTCCATATAGATTTGTTTCCTTTATTCTTTGATTAATACAACAGCGTCAAATGCCAGTTCCAAGGCGGTGGATACACTTGCTTTTCCCCACTTCCGTTCTTGGTATTTATGAGGATTCGAGAGCGTGTCGGCTGTAAAAAGCAACATAGCCCATATTACTTCTCTAAATTCTGCACATGCAGCCAGTGCAGAACATTCCATTTCCACTACTTGACAGCCTTCCTCTTTGCGGTATTGCACCATTTCCAGTGTTTCTCGATAAAAACCGTCTGTTGTCCATGTCTTGACTTCCAAATATGGGATTTTCTTTTGATTTAAAGCAAATTTGATTGCACTTATTCCTGCTGTTGAAATCTTTATGTCTCTGGATGGCGGAAGATAATGGTAAGAAGTTCCCTCATCTCTCAATGCAGAAACGGGTATTAAGAATCTGTTCTCCGGAATATCTTCCAATACACCGCAGGAACCGACAGAAATAATTTCTGTCACACCTCCTGCTATTAAATACTCTAAAATCTGGACAGCAGCAGCACTCCCAACCGGAGCCGGACATAAACATATCCTTTCCTGATTATGAAAGCATTCATAGATGGGATATAATTTTGTTGCACTCTCAAATTCATCTATCTGTATTCCACTGTGGGCATGTGCATACTTTTCCACTTCATCCCCCAAAAATGCAAATACGGCTTTTTTAGGGAAGTGCTTTTTCCCATTTCCCGGCTGAAAGATTGCTTTTGATGCGGTATCGTATTCCAAAATAGGATAATCGTGCTTTACTAATGCCATACTATCATCTCCAATAAAAATTTTCTTTCTCCTTAATTCCGCAACACTATAGTTTAACATTATTTATAAGTGCCTGAGCAACAAAAAGTTGCCCAGGATTTTGCCATGTCAGAATTTTCACTTACCTTAGTGTTGCGAAAAGAAGACAAGCAAAACTCTAATATGACATGGCAAATTTAGATAAAATTCCCGAGTTATAAGCCAGTTGAGATAAAAAACCTAATAGATTTCCTCCCCGAAAAGCCGACAACATGGAAAATCAAGGCCGACATACGCTCAATCCTATTTTGCGTGCTCTAAGTCACAATTATTTATTATCTTTGAGGTCTTAATGTTTAACCCTCTAAAAGTTAGGCTTATGAGATCAGTATGCGGCCTTGACGTTCACAAAGATAGTGTATATCTTTGTGTTTTGAGCGAGAATGGCGAATTAATCGAGAAAGTTTTCGGAGTTTTAACATTTCAACTGCATCAGATGCGTGATTTGTTGCTCGCCCATCATGTGGAGAAAGTGTCCATGGAGAGTACGAGCGTCTACTGGATTCCCATTTGGCGCATACTTGCGCCCCATTTTCACCTGCAGCTCGTCAACCCTTATTTCATCAAACAGCTGCCCGGACACAAAAGCGATGTTGCTGACGCACAATGGATTGCCGAGTGCACGATGAAAAATCTTATCAGTAGCAGTTTCGTGCCACCTGAGGATATACAGCAGCTCCGCTAGTACGACAGACGTATCTTCGACCTTGACGAGGAAATCGTCCGCAAGTTGTCCAAACTTGATGCCGTGATGCAGCGATGCAATATCCGACTGGGCAATTATGTGTCCAACGTGGACTGTAAGAGCTACAAGGACGTGGTGCGGAAAATATCCGAGGGTGTGACAGACCCGGAGATTCTGATTGAGGAAATCCACGGTCGCATCATCAAACATCACGGCAGGGAAACAATACTGGCCTCGCTGACCGGTGTCGTATCACAAGCGGAGATAGACGTGCTCAGGCAGTTGCGTGAGGAGCTTGACCTGGCCGAGGAACACAAGCAGGAGTGCCTTGAGAGAATGTTGGAGATATGTCAGGAGAAATATCCTGACGAGTTGAGACGGTTGCAGACCATACCAGGAGTAAGGGAGCGTACGGCCACATCATTGATCGCAGAGATCGGAAGGGACATGAGCAAGTTCGAAACGGCCAACCACCTTGCAGCTTGGAGTGGGCTGAGACCGAGAAACGACGAGTCCAACAGGAAGTTCAAGTCACGTCGCATAACTCACGGCAATGTCTATTTGCGTAAGAACATCATTCAGTGCGCATGGGCTGCAAGCAGGACAAAGGACTGTTTTTTCAGCAGATTCTCCTACTACCAGACGCAAGTCAGAAAGAAAAACAAGATGAAGGTCATTGTGGCTGTGGCTAGAAAGTTATTAGTTGCCGCATGGCATGTAATCCACGACAAGACGGATTACGTTGACTTCCAAAAACAAGATCGTCAATCGTCCGCTTCAAACGGGTGACAACGATATACCACTCATGGAAAGGCTATTATCTTTGTGATGGTTCTGACCTCGCTGGCAAATTAACTTATCCCACGGGTGGCCATGGAAGCCTGTTTGAGCCTTGAGCTCGAAGAGGAAAGTATGATAATCCCCCACATCCGCGTAAACGTGGGTGTGGGATGTTATGTGCCATTTTAAGAAATACTTGGCCAAAGTCCTTTGTTTTAGTTACTCCTTACCCGGAAATCTATTAGGTTTTATAGAGGAAAGATACAAATAAAATCTGAGAAACTCACTCCTTTTGGAGGAATTTTTTCTATTATGGAGCAATTTGATGCTCTTTTAGCTCAAACCATAGATTCCACCTTGGGATTGAGATGCACTATGTTTGGTTATCAATATAGCGAAATTCTACGCTCTCTGATGTGCGTATATCTTTGTGGCGGCTCATGTATTGAGGATGTTACAACTCACTTGATGAAACATTTGTCTCTTCATCCAACTCTTCGCACTTGCAGCGCAGACACCATATTGCGTGCTATCGAAGAACTGACTTGTAAGAACATCACCTATAAATCTGCTTCTGGCAACTCCTATGATTTCAATACTGCAGACAAGATGAACTGCTTATTGATCAAAGCCCTGCTTGCTACTGGTCAATTGAAATCCGGTCAAGAGTATGATTTTGACTTTGACCATCAGTTCATTGAAACAGAGAAGCATGATGCAAAACCAACCTACAAGAAGTTCCTGGGCTATAGTCCAGGTGTGGCAGTCATTAACGACATGATTGTCGGTATTGAAAATAGAGACGGCAACACAAACGTGCGCTTCAACCAAAGAGAGACTTTGGAAAGAATCTTCAAGCGACTGGAGGCATCAGAAGTATATATATCCCGTGCCCGCATGGATTGCGGCTCATGCTCGGAGGAAATCGTAGATATGGTAGAGGCTCATTGCAGGCATTTTTATATTCGTGCCAACAGATGCTCTTCCTTCTACGATTCCATGTTTGCCTTGACTGGATGGAAAACTGTTGAAATCAACGGTATTGAATTTGAGCTGAATTCCATCCTTGTTGAGAAATGGAAAGGAAAACCGTATCGTCTTGTCATACAGAGACAAAGGCGAATAGATGGAGACCTTGACATTTGGGAAGGCGAATATACCTACAGATGTATACTGACTAACGATTACAAGTCGAGTGCAAGAGACATCGTGGAATTCTACAATCTTCGTGGTGGCAAGGAACGCATCTTCGATGACATGAACAATGGCTTTGGCTGGAATCGATTGCCAAAATCGTTCATGGCACAGAATACTGTATTCCTGCTTATGACAGCTCTCATCAGAAACTTCTACAAAGCTATTATGCAGAGATTGAAAACCCATGAATTTGGATTGCGTGCCACCAGCAGAATCAAGACCTTTGTTTTCAAGTTCATCTCTGTTCCTGCGAAATGGATTAAGACATCACGTAGGCATGTATTGAATATTTACTCAGACAACAATGCTTATGCCAACCTGTTCAAGACAGACTTTGGTTAAAGACCATGCTTTTCTGGTTAAACCAGCGTATTACCTCAAGTCGCTTTATGGGGTAAGGGGATTTTGTGTCTGCGACATTTCTGTTGTGCAAGAAATATGTACAATAAAATGAATTTTGTCGCTTTGCAAGCAAAATCCCACTAAACCCTATAGGTTGCGGATTTGAGGTTTCTCACATTTTCTGCATCTATTTTTTGCAAAGTTACTTTTTTCATTTGGCTATACATCAATAAACTCTTAGTATTTTGAGTATATTTTTTCGTGAAGCTATCTTTTATCTTCTCATCGAAAAGCCTCTCTTCTGCTGTTGGTCGTACCGCCCCTCTACCACGTTATCGACTTCCCGTCTGGCTTTGATTTGCTCCCGGTTATCCAGTTTGCCTTTCTGCGTGGCAGTAATATACAGAAAATCCCCGGCTGCACGGTGAGACTGCTTATCATCACCGAAGAGGTTAAGGACACTCTTGATGTCCGATACTTGCTCCGTATCGAAACGGGGCTTGTAATAATCCCTTGCCAGACGGATAATGCCGTGTACCGCCTTGCGGAAGATGTCGCTTGTTTTGAGCAGCAGGAAACTGAGACAGCCGATAATGTGGTTTTGCCACAAAATCCGATTTTTGAGCCTCGTGGTTTCCTCCGTATGCGCAGCCTCCTTACGGCTAAGTTCCGACAAGTTCTTGGCTTCCAGCTCCATCCGTTCACGGTGATGGTCGTTCTGCATGGTCTGTATTCGGGTTTGCAGGGCTTCGATGGCTTCCCCGTGCGTGGCTACCTCTCTGTGCAGGGCGGCGTTCTCCCGCTCCGGCGTCTTGACCTTGTTACTGCCGAAAAGAGAACCGACACTCTCGGCGATGTTGGCGGCTGCGGTCGTGGCTGCCCCTTTCAGCTTCTCGGTCTGTATCTCTTTTTTCGTCCGTCTTAGTTCCTCCTGCACCGTTTCTTTCTGACGCTGCAAATCCACCACCTCCGCTTTGAGGCTGTCGGCGAGTTTCTTCGTTTCATTGTAATACTGCTGCGTGGACTTGTGCCGTGCTTTCGAGCCGTCTATGCCCCTTTGCAGCCCGTATTTCGCCATCGCCTCGGCGTAGGTGTCTTGGTAGGATTTCAGCCTTAGGCGTGTCATAATATCGTCGGCGCACAGCCTCACGGTGTCGGTCGGCTTCTTGCGGTATCGCTTCTTCGCCTGCTCCTCCCTTTTCCTGCGCTTGCGCTCTCCCTTGACGATGGGAACGAGCGTGACGTGTATGTGGGGCGTTTCCTCGTCCCGATGCAGGTGCGCCGCCACGATGTTCTCCTTTCCGAACGTGTCGGCGAAGTATTTCATATTGTCGGCGCACCACTCGTCCAAACGCCCCTCCCTTTCGATGCGTTCCATGTCCTCGTGCGTTCCCGACACGTTGATTCGGATTGCCCGTACTTGGTTGTTTCCGATTTTGCGTGTCAGCCCCGCTTCTTCCAGTCTTCTCCGGATAGCCGCCGAACGGTCTTTTATCCCGTCGGGGTAGGCAACGAGTTTTCGGTTCAGGTGCGTGCGTGTGGGGTCTGCGTTCTTCGGTATGATGAAACGCTCTATGTGGGCGGTCGTTCCGCTGTCGGAACCGTGCGCCTTTTCCATATGCAATACTACGAAACCCATATATATTCCTTTCTTTTTTAGCTTGTGAAACAATGATTCTTTGTATCTTCGGGGGCGGCAAAGAGCCGTCCCCGACGGGGTGTGCAGAGGGGCTTGCCCCTTGCCTTATTGGGGAATTTTCAGCGATATGGAGTATTGCGGCTCGGAAAATTCCCTAATAAGCTACGGTATTTTCTCCGTAAATACCCTGCGGTGTGCCGGCGGTCTGCCCGTGTCTTATCGGCTCGGCGGTTGAATCCGCTTTGTGTACTTGGCTGTCTGCGCTCGTTGTGCCGACTTTACCGACTATACCGAACCCCATCTTATTATTTTTCCCTTTCGGTCGATGGTGGGCGGCGGGGCGGTCGTTTCCGTTTTCAAAGGCTTCTTTGCTCGGGGCGGTCGGATGCAAGGTTTAGGGGAAGAATCTACCCGAAGCATGAGGGTGGAGATTGTTCCCCTAACGGCGTAGCCGCCCGACCTTGCAGCCGACGGAAAGCCCCGTGCTTGCTTCGCCTTTGTAAACGGGAATGACTGTTCCGCTTTCCTGCGGTCGGGAAACAGCCCCTTTCTGTCCGTGCGACGGTATGACCGTATGAATGTATGACCGTGTGACTGTATTACGGACTGATACCCCGACCGACTGACCGTTACGCCATCCATCGGCGGCTCGGCTCGGTGTCGGCAACGACAGACACGATAACCGTCGTTTTCTCTTTTCGCCCGTTCATAATCCTGTCTAATAATAGCTTGCGGACTCTCGCCGCCCCGAACGATTCGACACGGAAAGCGAGGGCGGCTATCGTTTCGAGGTCGTAAACCTCTATGCTGCTTCTGTCCGATAGACGGACAAGGCGTTTGATGCCGTACTCTTTCAATACCCCGCTCTTGCAGAGTGCCTTTATCCCTGCCCGAACCGTCGGGGTGATAACCCCGAACAGTTCGCAGATTTCCCACTCGGTCATGGCGGTTGCGCCTATGTCGGTCGGTAGGGAGATATTGCCGTATTCATCTATCATGATGATGTTCCTTTCTTCTTTCATCGGTATGCTGTTTTAAGGTGACTAAATGGCTCGGCAGATGTTCTTCTCCATCTCCTCTAACTTGTGCGACAAGGTTTCCATGTCTTGGCTTATCTTCTGGGCGGTGATTTTGGCGTATATCTGCGTGGTCTTGATGTTCGTGTGCCCCAACAGGCGGCTCACGGTTTCGATGGGTACGCCGTGCGACAGAAGTACGGTCGTGGCGTTCGTGTGGCGGGCAACATGATAGGTCAAGCGCACCTTGAAACCGCATTGTCTGCCTATCTCTTTGAGTATCTTGTTGCAACTGCCGTTGCTCGGAACGGGGAAAACATGACCGTCCCTTGCAAGTCCCTTGTATTTCTCGATGATACGCTTGGGAACGTCCAAAAGACGGATGTTCGATTCGGTGTTGGTTTTCTTCCGTCGGGTGATTATCCACAGGTTGCCGTCGAAGAATGTTTGCAGGCGGTCGGCGGTGAGGTTCTTCACGTCCGAGTACGCCAAACCCGTGAACACGGAAAAGACGAACAAGTCCCGTACGAGTTCATGGTAGGTGTTCTTCATCGGTGCGTCCATGAGCGTCTGTATCTCCTTTTGGGTAAGGTAGCCCCTATCGACGCTTTCGGGAGAGTTGATGTACCCTGCAAAGGGGTTGAACGGCAGACGCCCGTCGTTCCTCGCTATGGAAACGATGTGTTTCAGCACGATCATGTAGCCCCACACGGTATTGGTGCGGCATTTCTTCTCCGTGCGCAGGAAATACTCGAAGTCGTTGATGAATGTAAGGTTGAGTTCCTTTAGCGGAATGTCCTCACGCTTGTAGGTATGGGGCAGGAACTCCCGAATGTGGTTGCAGACCGTCCGATAACGGGTGAATGTCCCCTGCGCCCTGCTGTGCCCGACCTTCTTGGCGAACTCGGCGTTGTGCTGCTCGAACAGCTTCAGCAAGGTTTCCTGCTTGACGCCGATACCGAGATAGGCGTCTTTGAGCTTGGCGGCGGTAACATACCCGTCCGTCTGCATCAGTTCTTGGTAGCGGCGGTTTACCTCCACTCGGATTTTATCCACCGCGAGGTTGATTCTCTGCGCTTCGACGCTCTTGCCCGAAGCACGGTTGTTTTTCACGTCCCACAACCGCAGGGGAACGTCCATCTTGCAACTGAACTGTTTAATCTCTCCGTCCACCGTGAGGCGGCACATCAAAGGCAGGTTGCCGTTCGGCTTCTCGCTGCCTTTCTTCACGTAAAATAAGACCTTGAATGTACTTCGCATAACTCACTCCTTTTTTTGGTTACAAAATTAGTTTATAGTGAGTTACCGACAGCTATGCAGAATTACGCAAATCGCAGAAAAAGAACCATTTAGCAAGAAATCTGCACCCGTTACGGGGGTAATGAGGTGGTAACTGAACTTCTGCACCGTTTGGCTGTATCGTGGTTTTCTTTGGCTTTTCGCCAAGAGAAAAATATAGCGTAACGAACGCTATTTCAGCTAATTCGCTACGCTTTACTCAAATTTGCAAATCCGCTATGTGTTTATTATATACACTCACACGGTCATCAGCTCTCGCGGGTCGGCTATCGTGCCGGTGATGGCAGCCGCAGCCGCTACCAGCGGACTTGCCAGTATCGTGCGTGCTCCGCGTCCTTGCCGACCCTCAAAGTTACGGTTGCTGGTCGAGACGGCGTATTTGCCTTCGCCCACGCGGTCGTCGTTCATGGCGAGACAAGCCGAGCACCCCGGCTGGCGTATCTCGAAGCCCGCCTCGCGCAGCGTCACGTCGATGCCCTCGGCCTCTATTTCTCTCATCACGCGCCACGAGCCAGGCACCAGCCACGCCACCACGTCGGGGTGACGCTTGCGGCCCTTGACGATAGAGGCGAAGGCGCGGAAGTCTTCCACCCTGCCGTTGGTGCAGGCTCCGAGGAAGACATAGTCTATCTTGTGACCCAGCAGCCGTTCGCCCGGCGCGAACCCCATGTATCGCAGTGCCTTGGCAAACGATGCCCGGCCCTCGCTCTCGATGCTCTCCAGGGTGGGGATGTGGCCCGTGACGGCGATACCCATACCCGGGTTGGTGCCATAGGTGATGCGCGGCTCTATGCAGGCGGCGTCAAAGTGGTATTCGCGGTCGAAGACGGCATCGTCGTCGCTCTTGAGCGTCTGCCAGTAAGCCACAGCCCTGTCCCAGGCGTCGCCCGTGGGAGCGAAGTCGCGCCCCTTGACATACGCCATCGTCACCTCGTCGGGGGCGACTATTCCGCCGCGCGCCCCCATCTCGATTGACAGGTTGCAGAGCGTCAGCCTGCCCTCCATCGACAGTCTGCGCACCGCCTCGCCGGCGTATTCGACGAAGTAGCCCGTAGCTCCCGAGGTGGAGAGCTGGCTCATGAGATAGAGCGCCATGTCCTTGGCGGTGACGCCCTTGCCCAGACAGCCGTCGATGGTGATGCGCATGGTCTTGGGCTTCTGCTGGAGCACACACTGCGAAGCCATGACCATCTCGACCTCGCTCGTGCCGATGCCGAAAGCCACCGCCCCCATGGCGCCATGGGTGCTGGTGTGGGAGTCGCCACATACGATGGTCATACCGGGCAGCGAGAGCCCCTTCTCGGGACCCACCACATGGATGATGCCATTGTCGGGGTGCATCACACCGTAGTAGGGCAGCCCAAACTCAGCCGCATTGCGCTCGAGGGTCTCCACCTGAGTCCGCGATACAGGGTCGGCTATCGGCTTGTCCTGGTCGTGTGTGGGGATGTTGTGGTCGGGCATGCAGTAGATTTGTCCGGGACGGAAGCACTGCAGTCCCCGTTGGCGGAGGCTGTCGAAAGCCTGCGGCGAGGTGACCTCGTGACAGTAGAGTCTGTCGATATACAGTTGGGTGGGGCCGTCGGCAATCTGCTGTACCACGTGGCTGTCCCAAATCTTGTCAAATAGCGTGTTCATTGTATTCTCTGTATTGAAAGGTTGTGCTCTGGCTACAGTCAGCCAGCGGTCTTGAACTTGTTGATGCAGTCTATATAGGCGTCGACCGAAGCGGTGACGATGTCGGTGTTGGCTCCGAAGCCGTAGTAGAGATGTCCGTCGTGCTCTACCTGCATGTGTACCTTGCCCACATCGTCGCTGCCCTTGTTGATGGCCTGGATGGTAAACTCGCGGAGCGTCATCTGCTTGAGTATTATCTTCTTGAGCGCCTTGATGGCAGCGTCTACGGGGCCGTTGCCGGTCGAGGCTTCTTCAAACTTCTGTCCAGAGATGTCGATGCCTATGCTGGCGACGCTTCTCACGCCCATGCCGGTGGTAACCTGCAGGAAGTCGAGCTTGATGGCGTGGGAGTCCTTGCGGTCAGCACCCGCCAGCATCAGCACATCATCGTCGGTTACCTCCTTCTTCTTGTCGGCCAGACGGAGGAACCGCTCGTAGACCTTGTCCAGCTTCCCAGGGTCGTCGTAGTCTATGCCCAGCACGCTCAGACGGTGCTTGAGGGCAGCTCTGCCACTGCGGGCGGTGAGCACTATCGACGTGTCGTCGACGCCCACATCCTTGGGGTCTATAATCTCATAGGTACTCACGTTCTTGAGCACTCCGTCCTGGTGGATGCCACTGGAGTGGGCAAAGGCGTTGCGCCCCACGATGGCCTTGTTGGCCTGGACGGGCATATTCATCAGACTGCTCACCATGCGGCTGGTGGCGCTGATGCGGCGCGTATTGATGTTGGTCTCGATGCCCATCTGGCGATGACACTTGAGTATCATGGCTATCTCTTCGAGGGCGGTGTTGCCGGCGCGTTCGCCTATGCCGTTGACGGTCACCTCGACCTGGCGCGCGCCGTTCTGCACACCGCTCAGGGTGTTGGCTGTGGCCATGCCCAAGTCGTTGTGGCAGTGGGTCGAGATGATGGCGCGGTCTATGTGGTCCACGTGCTCCATGAGATACTTGATTTTGCGGCCATACTCTTCGGGCAGACAGTAGCCGGTGGTGTCGGGGATGTTGACCACCGTGGCTCCCGCCTTGATGACAGCCTCGACCACGCGGGCGAGATACTCATTGTCGGTGCGGCCGGCGTCTTCGGCGTAGAATTCCACATCCTCTACATAGCGCTTGGCATACTTTACCGCCGCCACAGCACGCTCCAGTATCTCTTCGCGGTTGCTGTTGAACTTGTACTGGATGTGCTCGTCGCTGGTGCCTATACCTGTGTGGATGCGCTTGTGGCGGGCGTAGCTCAGGGCGTCGGCTGCCACGTCTATGTCTTTCTCCACGGCGCGTGTCAGCGCACATATCGTGGGCCAGGTCACTGCCTTTGAAATCTCTATCACCGAGTTGAAGTCGCCGGGACTTGATACCGGGAAGCCTGCTTCAATGACATCGACGCCGAGTTGCTCCAACTGGCGCGCCACCTGTATCTTCTCGACGGTGTTGAGCTGGCATCCGGGAACCTGCTCGCCGTCTCTCAGGGTGGTGTCGAATACAAATAATCTCTCGCTCATAACTCTACTTGTTTTTATACTTGCTTTTACCGTTGGTTTGGGTTGTCCTGAAAATGAAAAAGCCTTTCTCACTTGTAAGTGGAAAGGCTCTGTCTCTCGATGGATGCTTTATTATCATGTTGCCACGCACGCCTCTTCACCTACAACTATCGGCTGTAGAATAATTAGGCTGCTAATAATAATAGTATTCATCATCTGTGTAATGGATTACGTTTAACCAATTGCAAAGTTAAAGAATAAAATCAATAATGCAAACAATTCGGCGTCTTTTTTATCAAAATAATTATAAATTGTTATCATTTGTGACTTCTTAGACCATTTCTGTGACTTTCGCGGCGTGCGCTGCAGCGGTCGGTTTTATTATAAAAGACAGCGCTTTAGTCGCCAAAGTCGGCGCAGTCAATGCCATCATGCCCGCGATGACGGATAATCTTGTTTCGTGGCTTGATTTCATGGTTTCGTGGTAGGAAATCATCGTTGCAAAGCCCGAAACCACTATTTCGTGCTTTGCCGTCAGGATGTAGACGCACTCGGACAAAGCAGAAGCCTGGAGAGACGGCGCTGATGTCATCTCTCCAGGCTTCTGGGTGGTCTCGGCTTTTGCCAAGATAGTCTCGGGCGTTGTAAAGTTGGTCTCGGCTCTTGCCAAGATAGTCTCGGGAGTTGCCAGGTTAGTCTCGGGCGTTGCCAAGATAGTCTCGGGCATTGTAAAGTTGATCTCGGGCTCTTGCCAAGATAGTCTCGGGCGTTGCCGCGGTGGTGGGCAGCGGGGTGGGGGCTTATCTGTCGGTGATGACCTTGACGCCGCGCGGCTTGGCGAGGATGGTGGTCTTGATGTGGCCGCCGGCGGTGCGCTCGTGCCTTACCTTGACGGCGCCATAGGGGGTGGGGTAGGAGCCCTCGGCCCAGTCGAGATGACCCAGATGCGGTCGTATGCGCAGGGCGCGGCAACCCGGTTGGACTACCTCAAACCCCAGCACGTGGCGCGACAGCCAGGCGGTGGGACCTGAAGCCCAGCCATGACACAGACTGCCACGGAAGCCCGGGTAGCAGTAGGCTCCGAAGTCGCCATGTACATTCTTGCGCGCGGGGTCGCCTATCTCGTCGATGCGGTTGGCATTGCTGCCCCACGCCGGGTCATAGTCTTCCCAGAAGGTGGTGGCTCCGAGGTCGAGCATGCCGCCCCAGTATCGGCTGATGGCGTCGAGCGCGTCGTCGTAGCGGCCCGCGCGTGCCAGGGCTTCGAGCATATAGTAGCCATAGAAGGTGGAGAAGCCGTCGATGCCGTGCATATAGCGCTCAGCCATGTCGCCGGCGTCCATGCAGCCCGCTATCACCATGAGCGCAGCCGCCTGCCGCAGCTTTTTGGGGGTGGCGATGTGGCTGCTGATGCGTCGGGCCACGGCGCGACACTTGTCCTCTCGTGCCGAGTCGCCGAGGATGCGGCAGAGCTTGGCTGCGGCATCCATGCTCCACACCGTGAGTGCCTGGACGCCGATGCGCACGCCCGCCTTGTCGGCACTCGACGGCCAGTCGAGGAAGACGTTGGCGCGGAAGCGGCCCACGCTGTCGACCGTAAGGTCTATCTGGTCTACGAGCTGGGTGATATAGTCGCGGTGGCGCTCCAGCAGCGCTCTGTCGGCATGGTGCATCCACCAGTCGTGCTGTATGATGAGATACCAGAGCGAATAGGCGGGAATGTTGTTGAGCCAGCGGGGCAGCTGGAACTCACTGCAGGCGAAGTCGAGCGACCTCGGCACCACGTCGGAGTAGCCGAAGACGGCGTTGATGGTGGCCACCTCAGGGTGCATGTCGCCTATCCACACCAGGCGGTCGCGCTTGATGCCATCCCAGAGAAACTCCTGCATGCACAGCTGTACGGTGTAGGCTCCTGTGAGCCAGATAGAGTCGAGCCTGCTGTCGCTGCAACTGAACGAACCCACGTAGGGGAGGTCGCGATAGCGGAAGATGGCGGCAGCCTCCTTGACGGCTACGGTGACGCCGGTGCGCAGCAGGTCGATGCGCACAAATCGGAAGCCCGTGTTGCCTATCTCCATCTGTCCGTCGCGTGGTATCTCGACCACGATGTCGCGCTTGGCGTGGTCGTCGGTGGAATAGCCCACGCAGGGCTTGGTGTTGCGGGTGTCGCTCATACACTCCTGCACCGACTCGCCGAAGCGTATGCGCACGAGCGAAGGCTCGGGGCGGCTGCTGCTGCCCAGGGTGAGGCGGAGTCCGCCGTGGAGCTCGCGCCCATAGTCGAGCGTGATAGAGGCGGTGTCGCCCTCGGCATTAGAGAGCAGGCACATGCCGTTGCGGCCCAGTTCGGTCTGGCCGTTGGTGATGCGGGTGAGCACGTCGGGGCGGGTGGCGCCGTGGCTCTGCATCACCCTCACCGGGGCGAGGTAGACACGCGTGATGGCGTCGGCGCGCATGCGGGCGGCGTCGGTCTGGGCGAAAACGGGGGGAAGAGCGGGCTGGGCCATCAGCGTGACGGCGCAGCAGAGGGTGGATAGCAGGATAACGATGCGATGCATAGTGGTGGTCTTAGTGGTAGTTGATGGATGCAAAGTTACGCAAAAACCCACTAACAGCCAATATAAACGTCCAAAAATAACCCCGACGGGCGTTAAAACCATTGAAATTGCGATATATGTGGTGGTTTTTTGCTACTTTTGCACCGTTAATATCATCAAGGTAAATAGTGTTTTTATGGAAACGACTCACAAAATCAATAAAGTGGAACTGCGCAACCTGCGTATGGAAGACTATGACCAGCTGGCCAAATCGTTCAAGCGCATCTATGCCGACCACGATGTCTTCTGGACCCACGAGCAGATCAAGACGCTCATTACCATCTTCCCCGAGGGTCAGGTGGTGATAGTGGTCGACGACAAGATTGTAGGCTGTGCCCTCTCGATTATCGTAGACTATAATATGGTAAAGGGCGACCACACCTATGCCAAGGTGACGGGCAACGAGACCTTCAACACCCACAACCCGCAAGGCAACATCCTCTACGGCATCGAGGTGTTTATCCATCCTGACTATCGCGGGCTGCGACTCGGACGCCGCATGTATGAATACCGCAAGGAACTCTGTGAGAAGCTCAATCTGAAGGCCATTATGTTTGGCGGTCGCATACCCAACTACTACAAGTATGCCGACACCATGCGCCCGAAGGAATATATAGAGAAGGTACGTTCGCGCGAGATCTACGACCCGGTGCTTACGTTCCAGTTGTCCAATGATTTCCACGTGCGCCGCGTCATCCGCAACTATCTGCCCAATGACGAGGAGTCCAAGCACTGTGCCACGCTGCTCCAGTGGGACAACATCTACTACCAGCCTGCCACCGACTCGTATGTGGAGAAACGGCCTACGGTGAGACTGGGTCTGGTGCAGTGGCAGATGCGTCCCTACAAGGATCTGGACGACCTCTTCGAGCAGGTGGAGTTCTTCGTCGACTCGGTGAGCGACTACAAGAGCGACTTCGTGCTCTTCCCTGAATACTTCAACGCACCCCTTATGGCGCGCTTCAATGATATGGGCGAGGCGCAGTCCATACGCGGACTGGCGCAGTATACCGAGAAGATACGCGACCGCTTCGTCGAGCTTGCCATCAGTTACAACATCAACATCATCACCGGCAGTATGCCCTTTGTCAAGGCCGACGGCGGTCTCTACAATGTGGGCTTCCTCTGCCGCCGTGACGGTTCGTATGACATGTATGAGAAGATACATGTGACTCCCGACGAGCAGAAGAGCTGGGGCTTGAGCCGCGGCGACGAGGTCAAGACCTTTGACACCGACTGTGGCCGCATCGGCATCCTAATCTGCTACGATGTAGAGTTCCCCGAACTCTCGCGCCTCATGGCCGAGGAGGGCATGCAGATACTCTTCGTGCCCTTCAACACCGATACGCAGAATGCCTATGCGCGTGTGAAGGTCTGTGCCCAGGCTCGCGCCGTGGAGAACGAGTGTTATGTCGCCATTGCGGGTAGTGTGGGCAACCTGCCCCGTGTGCACAACATGGACATCCAGTATGCTCAGTCGGCTGTGTTTACCCCCTGCGACTTTGCCTTCCCCACCGACGGTAAGGGAGCCATGGCTACGCCTGGCACGGAGCAGATACTGGTGGCCGACTGTGACCTGACGCTGCTCAACGAGCTGCATACCTATGGCAGCGTGCGCAATCTGCGCGACCGTCGCAAAGACCTCTACGAGCTGCGTATGAAGAAGGAGAAGTAGGATAACCGCTTTAAGAATAATGGAAAAGGGCATGGTCATGAGACTGTGCCCTTTTGCATGGGCGCTACCGCCGATGCCGCTCTCGACGGTTTCCCATTCCAGAGGGATGCGCTGCCGCCCATTGGCAAGGGATGTAGGCGGTGGAGGGGTGGCTTGGTTGTGTGTATGGGCTGCCAATAGCACTGCGTTGAGCGTGCAGAAAGGCGTGGCATCGAACGATGAGTTGCCCTTACATTATTTGTTCCATATCTCACAAACCTTGCCGTTCTTGAATACGATGGTTTCCAATCCTGTGCCGTACTCCCAAATGTCCATGTCATCGTAGGCGTTGGTCTTTGACGCCGACTGGTTGGGATAACCTATTGATAATGCTACCATCTCTTTGGTAAAACCTATCTTTACGTCACCACTAAGAATCTGTTTCCATCGGGTAATGCCGTATTTGTGAGCATACTTGACGCCATCTGATTTTGTAAAGAATGGCAAGTCACCAATACTGATGTAATGACGACCTTGTGCTCTGCTCATATCAAATGTATATGTCTTGTTTCTGCCGTCCTTGAATACCAGATAAGGGGTACCGTTGATGACTTTTATCGTATCAACCCGCCCATAGCTGTTGTTCTCGTCTACGACCCATTCGTTGTTGCGATATCTGTCCATCATGTCTACATAGTGGGCATAGCTCTTTTGCCCCCATAGCGTATGGAGGCTTATGGATAGTGTGTCTCCGACCATCTTGAGTTTATGTCGGATGCCACCTTCACCAAGCCAAGTGTCGACAATCTGCCAGACTCCATCTTTGCCTTCTATTATCCATCGACTCTTGTCTCTTGCCTTGGCAATAGATTCATAATATCCAACAGCCATAACAGGTTTGACGCCACTGCCGAAGAAATCAAAGCTACATTCATCACCATTGTCACATCTCTTCATTTGAAAAGTCTGTGGTGCCTTGAACCCGGTTATCTCGAAATATGTAAACAATGGGGCATCATAGGTTTTGTTGTCCCATCCATACCGCAATACTCCCTTGTTCTGATACAGTATTACCTTCTGCCCGATATACTTTTCAGGGTGGATGGTAGAAATGTCAGTAGAGTCGTACTGATACACAGGCTTTCTTTCCGAGGGCAAAGTGTCACCTGGGATTACTTTCACCTGGGCAGTAATCATGCACGGGGTCATGAGAAGGAGTAGGGATAGTAATTGTTTCATAGTGTTGTAACTTATAAAGTTGCCATTGGCAGGGTGTGATGGTTTGTATTTGGATGTAAAGGTAATCATTTTGGACTGAATTGCGATAGAAATGAGCCTGTTATTTGTTTTTGGGCGTTCCTTTATGGCGATTTTTACGATTACACTCGTATTTGTCATCAACTCGCGGCTGCAAGGTATCGCCCGAGAGCCAGGTTTGCCGAAAACATTAAAAATAAATGGTCATTTGCGATGGCTGTTTGGGTTGTTTTTTCTAATTTTGCATGTTGGGACATATAAAGAATGACTTAATTAACTACATAGGTAACATGGACAAACTATATCTACTTCAGTTCGCCTGCTTCGTCTTCATGCTGATGAGCGCTGGTTATCTCGGGCTCAGCAGTCTGCATGTGCACTGGCGCAACCGTCGTTTTGAGCGGTCGCGGTGGATGCTGTTTCTGGCGTTACTGGTATTGGGCGCACACTATCTGCTGCAGATGGTGATGAAAATCAGGGTCACGGGCGACGACCTCGGGGCTGTGGTCAACATGCTGGTCTACACGCCGTGCTTCATGCTGATTTCCAAGGCTATATACAATGTCGAGGCGACACAGCTGTTCAGCCGCCGCATGACGGTGGTTTGCTCGGCTATCTACCTGATTATCCTGGCTGTCTTCGGCATCGGCTATTGGCGTGCGGGCAGCTTCCACATCGGGCTGTGGCTCTACGTCATGCTCTTCTTCTATGTCATCGGCAACGTGTACTGCGTGGGTGTCATCCTGCGCGAGATGTTGCGTCGCCGGCGCATGCTGGAGACGATGGCAGCCTCTGACATAATGCCCTACGTGCGCTACTCGCGAGCCAGCGTCTTCATCGTCTGCGTGTCTGCGCTTGCCATACCGGCAGCCATCCTTTCCACCACCTTATTATATATAATAGGCCCGCTGGGGCTGCTGGCCTTCCTGTTCTTTATCGTCAACTTCATCTCGCTCGGCAACAGCTATGTGCCCACCGACGAACTCTTGGACAGCGAGGAGGAGAA
Source organism: Prevotella sp. P5-108 (assembly GCF_002251385.1). Lineage (GTDB taxonomy): Bacteria > Bacteroidota > Bacteroidia > Bacteroidales > Bacteroidaceae > Prevotella. The sequence goes on along the minus strand of NZ_NPJJ01000058.1, from coordinate 27,857 downwards.
AGACGCTGAGCCAGAGGCTGTCGCCGTGGCTGTGGAGAAGACCCAGACGGTGGCTGTGGAGAAGACCGTGGCGGGCGAGACCATTGCCGACGACCGGCATGCTATGCTCTCTGCCGAGCGATGCACCCTTATCCAGCAGCGGCTCGACGACTGGTGTGCCAACATGGGCTACAAGGACAGCGCAGCCAACCTGCTGACCCTCTCGCGCAGCGTGGGCATCTCTAAGAGGGACCTCACCCAGTATTTTGACCAGTGTCAGCACAGCACCTTCCGCGTATGGCTTAGCGGAATACGTTTTCAGGTGGCGAAGGATATGATGCGCGAATATCCTGACTATAGCAACGACGCCATCTCTGCCGAGTGTGGTTTCTCTGCGCGCACCCAGCTCTACCGCATCTTCAAAGCCAAGGAGGGATGTACCCCTACGGCGTGGCGCGACGGTCTGTCGAAACGGCAGTAAGCCGAGAGCCGACAGCCCAATGGTTCCTATACCCCCCACCTATCGAATATAAACAGTATAGTGTATCAGTAATATACAGACACACGTGAACGTTTTGGAAATCTATTAAGGGCAGTTAAGGCAAACTGAAATAGGAAACAATAAAACGAATAGTATATTCAGCAGAAGGTATATAGATTTGTGTATTGTTATCTATGGATAGCAAATATGAAAATCTTGTTTTGTCAGATTACTCATTATAATATATACGCACACGCACGATACATTGCATCACCAAAACAAAGTACCACAAAAATGCCGGATGAAATAGCACAAGAATAACGAATAATGCTAAAAAAGGTTATTAGAATACACCTTTTTATGTGTTATATTGCTATTGTTTGAGGGAAATTTTTGTAACTTTACACCCGATAAAGGTTGATGACATACACCTTTTAATGTGATTTCTTGCAAAAAGCGCATATATGAAAAAAATAGAAGATGTAATGAATGAGTGGAACGCTTTGCAGCCTTTGTCTGATAGAGACAGAGAGATGCTTAGCCGTCGATTCACAATTGATTTCAACTATAACAGCAACCACATTGAGGGTAATACACTGACTTATGGACAGACAGAGATCTTGCTCATGTTCGGAAAGATTGTTGGCGAGGCTGATGTTCGTGATGTACACGAAATGACTGCCAGCAATGTTGGTCTAAAAATGATGAAGGAGGAGGCTCTACTTAAAGAGACTCCTTTGACGCAGCATTTTATACGAACATTACATAAGACCCTCTTGCGTGAGGATTACACAGTATATCGCACACTGCCTGGAGGTGTTCAGACGAGCTACGTCATTCATGCCGGGCAATACAAAACTCGTCCCAATTCCGTCATTACTCGTTATGGTGACCAATTCGAGTATGCAACGCCTGAAGAGACTCCTGCTTTGATGAGCGATTTGGTAGATTGGTACAACGATGCAGAAAGATCGGGAAAGTTCACTCCAATAGAGCTTGCCGCAATATTCCACTATCGCTACATTCGTATTCATCCATTTGAAGATGGCAATGGACGTATTGCTCGATTGATGGTCAATTACATCCTCACTCGCCATGATTACCCTATGATAGTAGTGCGTAGCCGTAAGAAAAAAGAATATTTAGAGGCATTGCATCGTACAGACCTGACTGTCGGTGCAGCACCTTCACTTGGCGCATATGCTTCAAAGCGTGACATCCAACAGTTTCTTACTTATTTTGCGAATCTCTTTATTGACGAGGTATCATACGACATACAGTTCCTGACTGAGCGCGGAGATAATGTATGGTGGTTTGATGGCGAACGTGTAAAATTCCGTAGTGCAACCACCAGCATAATACTGAATCGCATGTATGAGCAGCCGAATAGCACTATACCTCAATTGGCAGAGGCTGCCGGTATCAGTCTTACAGCGGTAAATAAGCAATTGCGACTCCTTACAGACAAAGGCTATATAGCTCGTACAGAGAAAGATAATTCTTGGAGGCTAATTATCACCCCATCAGTATAAAACACAAATCATGTATAAACGTATGATTCAAGGAAATACTTGGCATGAATACTCAAACGAACTGAAGCGCTTCTTGTGTGATGTCGCAAAATCATGGTGGGCATGGTATTTGTTCTACCCATTAGGTGTGTTTCCTCTATAAATAGTATATTTTTATCCAACTGGTGTAAAATGGGTTTTATATATGTTTGGGATAAACGGACAGCCCTTTCTGCGTGGCGAAAAGGGCTTTTTCGGTCAAAATGGGTGTAGCCTTTCTGCCAGAGCTACACCCAAAATAACGCAAAGCCACACCTAAAACGGCAAAGCTACACGCCATTCTCGTTTCTTCTTCCTACTTTTGTGCCGCAAATGTAACACTTGAGTAATAAATAATGAATTAAACCTTAGTAATTATGGAGAAGAAAAATTATCAGAAACCCGCCGTCCAAGTCATCAACATCGGAACAGTAGCGATTATGGCTGCGTCAACTGAGACCATTTCTTTCGCCAAGCCAGAAGATTATGACAACGTAAAGCCAGATGAGAATGGATGGATTTGGGCTGATTAGCCAACCCACAGCCTTGTCGTAGTACAGCGCAAGGCCCAATGGACACAAGGTATGGCTCCTGGGACTATGGCAAGGCGTTGCCCCAAGAGCCGAAGATACTTTTGATTGACGGAGTAACAAAAAAAGTGGCAGCCGGAATGAGCTGCCACTTGCGTTATATGTACTCAGGAGATGTCTGCTTACAGATTGGCTAACCCAAAGCCTTGTCGTAGAACAGCGCAAGGCACAATGGACACAAGGTACGGCCCCTGGGACAATGGCAAGGCGCTGCCCTAAGAGCCGAAGATACCTTTGACCCCAAACGGCCTAATGACCGATTTGGGTTAAAATAATTCTATGGTACGAAACTTGGGTTAGGACAGGTGAATCTATTATTTGATTTCTCAAATATTGGTAAGAACAGGGTGTCTGGCCTTGTATTTACTATTAACTTATCATCCTTTCTGTCTATATAGATAGACCGGAAAATATAATTATAAAGTTCACCATCAACGACATATCCATTGCTTTGTATATAAATATCTTGTACATTTTTGTATTTTTTCTTGTACTCTTCAAAGCCTTCTTTATAGTACAGGTCTCTATCGCTGATGGAGTCAAAGCATATCACACATTTCCCATGTAACCATAGTGTATCCAATTTTTCTCGTCGCCCATAAAGAGGACGGTACCCTGGCCCTAAGATGAGACCCTTCAACACAATACTATCATTCCGAGACAGCAAGATGGGACGACTCAAGACAATGGTATCGTATTTAGGGTGCCGTTTTATATAGTCATTTATGATACTAATAATCGAGTCGTTCTGTTTTATTTCAGTTAGCTCTATGCCATCTCCGCAAATATGCTTAAATTCTACCAAAGTAGGTTTACAACCAACCAATAGCATCATCACAAATGCAAAAAGCAAAGTCAATAAAACTCTCAAAGGCCTTTTAGACATATTCTTACTCTTCCACTTAATAGATTTGCGCTCCATTCCTAACCAATTCTATTTCTCTATCATTATAAATAAATCCTCGTGTATATCCGTCATGCCCCACGATAAGAACAGGTAGTCCTCCCATTTTTTCTGAGAGTGAACCATCTGCGTATGATGCACGCTCATCGTGCGACCATGCGTAGTCTTTCTCCGCCAAGGCATCCACTGCGTTCCATCGTCCCGTCACGGGGGCGTAGTGGCGGGCACCGTGGTCGTACCAGTCGAGGCCATGGGGGCGGGCAAGCTCTTTGCCTATGTATTTGTAGGGTTGGGTAGCGTGATTACTCTCTCTGCTTCCGGCAATGGCGAAAGCAGAGAGGCTCAGTATGGTCATGAGCCCCAACAGCATTATGACAATCTGGCGGCGCATGGACTGGGGTTAAGATGTTTACATTGCAAATATAATAATAATGTACACACGCGCAAAGGAAATCGGGGGAAAAGTGATGGCTGGGGAAGAAAAACGTATGATACTGCCTGCCCGAGGCCAAAGCTACTCATCCGCGTCATGGAAATCATAATCTTTATAGAGACTCTACTCCCAGTTACACCAATTTATTCCAATGCGCTTGACAAAGGATTTTCCACTGCTGTCATGATCCAGGTTCAACAAAATAGTATCATAGAATAGGGGAATGAATGCTTCTTTATCTAAAAACGGTCTGTGTCCTATCTCATATTTAGTATACCACGTATTCCCTTCGGTTCCGGCACGCATTATAAGCATGTGTTTTACTGGGTATTTGTCATCCCATACAAAACCTAACTCCGAAGCAATATTGGCACAATATACACCAGCCTGCAGATCGTCCGTGTCACAGAACTTTCCCTCTACGCTTCCTGCGAGTAGGTCGAACAGTTCATCTTCCCCAGAGCGGTCGAAAATCAATGTGTCTGTCTTATTGGTTAGTATGGCATAATCTGCTCGGTCATACCTATCTTGTATGTCTATCTTGAACTTGCTTTTATAGCGTTTCTTCAATTCTTTCGTCGTTAAATTCTGCAGCGAGTTGTTATAGTAGTATTTGCGATTGTCGGTGACGACAACCATAGTATCTTTCACAATACCAACAAGGTACAATCCCAACGAACGTGCCAGAACTGCATATTCAAAGGAGTCGTATTTCGGAAAGATACGCACCCCTATTTTGGAATGATAGCACATAGTATCGCATGAATAATAAGGGCCTTGTGAAAACAGGAGAGTGTCTTTTTCACATGGCGGGTGTGGCGTGAATCCCCACAAATTGCTGATACCAGCAACCAATAGTGTGATTAATAAAAATGAGTATCTCATAATGAATACTATTTGAAAGTTGTCATATATATATCTTCATTTATTATTTCGTTTTGATCTTTATCTAAGACAATTTCATGGAATAGACTTTTTGAACTATTCATGGGAATGTCGTATTTTGAGTACCAAATGCGTTCGTCATTTTTGAGGGGGCGTATAATGACATGGGATATTTTATCAAAGTCGATTTTGAACGACAGGCTGAAAAAATACATCAGCTTGGAAACGTTGCTTGGAAAATAAATAAATGTGCATGATAAGCAACGACCATTTGATATTCCTCTTTGCAAACTGTAGCTGGACTTGTTGTCGTTTTTCTTGAATATCAAAGTGTCTGTTTTGTTGACTACATGTACATACCGTGTCTTCCCCTGCTTTTTCTTGATACATTTATAGTATGGGCTCTTGAAATGCTTGAAGTTGACATCGCAGAATGCATCATTAGAAAAAAGAGCAGGGGCATCGGTGATGACGAGAAGAGTGTCTTTCAACTTCCCTACAAGGTATAATCTTCTTTCGTGTGCCAAGCACGCAGTTATGACATCATCTCTTTGTGGATAGATTTTTTGTCCGCATATCACTTTCTTGCCTACGATGAGCGTGTCGTTGTACATACTGTCCACTTCACACTCCTTTACAGTAGCGGCAAATATATCTGCGATGCATATATTCGCGCATAAAAGTATAAAAGTTATAAGCCTATACATATTATCTACTTTTGAGATTAAGAATTTTATTTATTGGTCGGGTAAAGTGGGCACCCAGTCTTTTTCCTTTTCCATAAGAGTAATGTATTTGTAGGGTTGGGTAGCGTGGTCACTCTCTCTGCTTCCGGCAATGGCGAAAGCAGGGAGGCTCAGAGTGGTCATGAGCCCCAACAGCATTATGACAATCAGGCGGCGAATGGTCAGGGGTTAAGATGTTTACATTGCAAATATAATAATAATGTACACACGCGCAAAGGAAATCGGGGGAAAGTGATGGCTGGGGGAGAAAATCGTATGATGTAGCCTGCACGAGGACAAAGCTACTCATCCGCGTCATGGAAGTCATAATCTTTATAGAGACTCTCCTCCCTGCGAAACCAACTTATTCTAATGCGCTTGACAAAGGATTTTCCACTGCTGTCATGATCCAGGTTCAAAAAGATAGTATTATAGAATAGGGGAGTGGATGCTCCTAGAAATTTATCTATATACCGTCTGTGTCCTATCTCATATTTATCATACCACGTATTCCCCTCGTCGGTTCCGGCACACATTATAACCATGTGTTTTACTGGGTATTTGTCATCCCATACAAAACCTAATTCCGAAGCAATATTGGCACAATAAACACCAGCCTGCAGATTGTCCGTGTCACAGAATTTTCCCTCTACGCTTCCAGTGGTTAGGCTGAACACTCCATCATCCATATAGCGGCCGAAAATCAATGTGTCTGTCTTATTGGTTAGTATTGCATAATTTGCGGGGCCACTCGTTTCTTCCATGTATATCTTGAACTTGCTTCTATAGCGTTTCTTCAATTCTTTCGTCGTTAAATTCTGCAGCGAGTTGTTATAGAAGTATTTGCGATTGTCGGTGATGACAACCATTGTATCTTTCACAATACCAACAAGGTATAATCCCAACGAACGTGCCAGAACTGCATATTCAAAGGAGTCGTACTTCGGAAAGATACGCACCCCTATTTTGGAATGATAGCAAATAGTATCTCCTGAAAGATAAGGGCCTTGTGCAAGCAGGAGAGTGTCTTTTTCACATGGCGGGTGTGGCGTGAATCCCCACAAATTGCTGATACCAGCAACCAATAGTGTGATTAATAAAAATGAGTATCTCATAATGAATACTATTTGAAGGTTGTTATATATGGATTTATATCTATTATCTCGTTTTGATCTTTATCTAAGACAATTTCATGGAATAGGCTTTTTGAACTATTCATGGGAATGTCGTATTTTGAGTACCAAATGCGTTCGTCATTTTTGAGGGGGCGTATAATGACATGGGATATTTTATCAGAGTCGATTTTGAACGGCTGGCTGAAAAACTCCTCCAGAAGGGAAACGTGGTCTGGCAAATCAGTAAATGTGCATGATATGGAAAGACCTTTTGATATTCCTCTTTGCAAACTGTAGCTGGACTTGCTGTCGTTTTTCTTGAATATCAAAGTGTCTGTTTCGTTGACTACATGTACATACCGTGTCTTCCCCTGCTTTTTCTTGATACATTTATAGTATGGGGACTTGAAATGCTTGAAGTTGACATCGCAGAATGCATCATTAGAAAAGAGAGCGGGGTCATCGGTGATGACGAGAAGAGTGTCTTTCAACTTCCCTACAAGGTATAATCTTTTTTCGTGTGCCAAGCACGCAGTTATGACATCATCTCTTTGTGGATAGATTTTTTGCCCGCATATCACTTTCTTGCCTACGATGAGCGTGTCGTTGTACATACTGTCCACTTCACACTCCTTTACAGTAGCGGCAAATATATCTGCGATGCATATATTCGCGCATAAAAGTATAAAAGTTATAAGCCTATACATATTATCTACTTTTGAGATTAAGAATTTTATTTATTGGTCGGGTAAAGTGGGCACCCAGTCTTTTTCCTTTTCCATAAGAGTAATGTATTTGTAGGGTTGGGTAGCGTGGTCACTCTCTCTGCTTCCGGCAATGGCGAAAGCAGGGAGGCTCAGAGTGGTCATGAGCCCCAACAGCATTATGACAATCAGGCGGCGAATGGTCAGGGGTTAAGATGTTTACATTGCAAATATAATAATAATGTACACACGCGCAAAGGAAATCGGGGGAAAAGTGATGGCTGGGGGCGAAAATAATATGCTGAAGCCTGCCGCGTCCCGATGTAGTCAAGCAAGAGCAAAAACCAAGCAAGCCCTAATGACCGATTTGGCTTTGACAAACGGAGTAACAAAAAAAGTGGCAGCCGGAATGGGCTGCCACTTGCGTTATATGTACTCAGGAGATGTCTGCTTACAGATTGGCCAACTCGATAACCTTGTCTACAGCGGCAGAGATACCGTCGAGGTTCTTGCCACCAGCCTGGGCGTAGTGGGGCTGACCACCGCCACCACCCTGGATGAGGCGGGCGGCTTCGCGTACCATCTTGCCGGCGTTGAGGTCATGGCTGCTCACCATGTCGTCGCTCAGCATCACAGAGAGCATAGGCTTCTCGTTGGCGGTAGAGCCGATGACGCAGAGCAGATTTTCGGGCAGAGCCTCGCGGATCTTGAACACCAGATCCTTGGCTGCCGATGGCTCGAAGGGGATGACCGCCTTGATGACGTTGACACCATTGACGACGCTGGCCTTCTCTACCAGAGTCTTCGCCATGCGCTCTACAGCCTGGGCACGGAATGCCTCGATGTCCTTCTTCATGGCGTCGTGCTCCTCGATATATTTGGCGATGACGCCCTGCAGGTCTTTGGCATTGTTGAAGAGAGCCTTAATCTGGCGCATGCTGTCTTCGAGAGCGTAGTAAGCCTCTTCACAAGTCTTGCCAGTAAGTGCCTCGATACGGCGGATGCCGGCGGCTACCGAGCTTTCGCTGACAATCTTGAACATACCGATGCGGCCGGTGCTCTGGGCGTGGATACCACCACAGAACTCGCATGAGGGACCGAAACGGACCACGCGTACGCGGTCGCCATACTTCTCGCCGAAGAGGGCGATGGCTCCCAGTTCCTTGGCTTCCTCCATGGGGGTGTCGCGATGCTCGTCGAGAGGGATGTCCTGGCGTATCATGTCGTTGACAAGACGCTCAACCTGACGCAGTTCGTCATCAGTAACCTTCTGGAAGTGAGAGAAGTCGAAACGCAGCGTATTGGCACTGACATACGAGCCCTTCTGCTCTACGTGGTCGCCCAGTACCTGCTTGAGCGCATAGTCGAGCAGGTGGGTAGCGGTATGGTTGGCAGCACTGCCGGCACGTTTGTCGGTGTCGACACATGCCATAAACTGTGCGTTGATATTCTTGGGGAGAGCCTTGACGATGTGGATAGACTGGTTGTTCTCGCGCTTGGTGTCGATTACCTCTACAGTCTCGTCCTCGCTTACCAGCACGCCGGTGTCGCCCACCTGGCCACCCATCTCACCATAGAAGGGTGTATAGTCGAGCACCAGCTCGTAGAAGGTGTTCTTCTTCTGAGTCACCTTGCGGTAGCGCAGGATGTGACATTCGTATTCGGTGTAGTCGTAACCCACAAACTGCTGGTTGCCTTCGGCCACGTCGACCCAGTCGCCATTCTCTACGGCAGCGGCATTGCGGGCGCGCTCTTTCTGCTTCTGCATCTCGGCGTCAAACTGCTCTTCGTCGACGGTGAAACCGTGTTCACGACAGATGAGCTGGGTGAGGTCGAGGGGGAAACCATAGGTATCGAAGAGTCGGAATGCCTGAACGCCGTCGAGCTGGTTCTTGCCCTCAGCCTTGAGCTGGTCCATGGCGTTCTGGAGCATGTTGATACCCTTCTCGAGCGTGCGGAGGAACGAGTCTTCCTCTTCCTTCATCACGCGGGCGATGAGCTCGCGCTGTGCGGGCAGCTCGGGGAAGGCGTCGCCCATCTCCTGGATGAGCACGGGCAGCAGACGGTAGATGAATGCCTCTTTCTGTCCGAGGAAGGTATAGGCATAGCGGATGGCACGGCGCAGGATGCGGCGGATGACGTAGCCAGCCTTGGCATTGGACGGCAGCTGACCGTCGGCGATAGAGAAGGCCACGGCACGCAGGTGGTCGGCCACTACGCGCATAGCCACGTCGGTCTCTTCGCTCTCACCGTATTTCTTGCCGGTGATGCGCTCTTCCTCCTTGATGATGGGCTGGAAGATGTCGGTATCGTAGTTGGAGTGCTTGCCCTGCATCATGCGCACCAGACGCTCGAAGCCCATACCGGTATCGATGACGTTCATAGCCAGCGGCTCAAGCGAACCGTCGGCCTTGCGGTTGAACTGCATGAACACGATGTTCCATATCTCGATGACCTGTGGGTCGTCCTTGTTGACAAGGTCGCGGCCGGGCACGTCGCCACGCTGGTCCAGGGGACGAGAGTCTACGTGAATCTCGCTACAGGGGCCGCAGGGGCCGGTATCGCCCATCTCCCAGAAGTTGTCGTGCTTGTTGCCGTTGATGATGTGGTCGGCGGGCACGTGCTTGAGCCAGTAACGGGCAGCCTCTTCGTCGCGGGGGATATTCTCTTCGGGTGAGCCCTCGAAGACGGTGACATAGAGGTCGTTGGGGTCGAGATGCAGCACGTCGACGAGATACTCCCACGCATAGTCGATGGCACCCTCCTTGAAGTAGTCGCCGAAGCTCCAGTTGCCCAGCATCTCAAACATGGTGTGGTGGTAGGTGTCGTGGCCAACCTCCTCGAGGTCGTTGTGCTTGCCGCTTACGCGCAGACACTTCTGCGTGTCGGCCCGGCGGCGTGGCTCGGGGTCCTTGGTACCCAGTATGATATCTTTCCACTGGTTCATACCGGCATTGGTAAACATCAGCGTAGGGTCGTCCTTGATTACCATCGGGGCCGACGGAACGATAACGTGTCCTTTAGACTCGAAGAATTTTTTGTACGAGTCGCGGATTTCTTTAGCTGTCATCATCTTTATTTTGCTTTTTATTATGCTTAATATTCAACATTTTATGAAAACACTTGCAAAGTTACCAAGTTTTGAGTATTTTTGCAAGAAATTGGAATAAAAAGCTACAAGTAAGATGCTTAAAAAGGACAAGGAACTGAAATTGTACTACTCCATCAAGGAAGTGGCCCAGCAGTTGGGGGTCAACGAGAGCACGCTGAGATACTGGGAGAAGGAGTTCCCACAGCTCAAGCCGAAGACCCAGGCGCTCAACAAGGTGCGCCAGTATACCGCCGAGGATATGGAGTTGCTCAAGACGATATACAATCTGGTCAAGGTGCGTGGCTTCAAGCTCGCCGCCGCCCGCAAGATGCTCAACGAAAACCGCCGGGGCGCCGACCGCAGCAGCGAGGTGCTCGAGACGCTCATCTCCGTGCGCTCGCAGTTGCAGGAGCTGAAGCGCCAGCTCGGAGGAATGGTCTGAGCGGCGAGAGAGGGTACACCTTATTATATTATAATGACACAGCCGCCCATTACGGGCGCACAGATACAGCCAGGGCTGGACGCTACCACCGTGTAGGGTCCAGCCCTGGTCGTAGATGGGGGCAACTCTGAACCGAAGGTCACCGGTGCGGAGCGGAAAGGAAACGGAGTTGCGATTAGCCGTAGGCGTTACCTGCAGCAGGACATAATATATAGGATGATATAAATACAAAAAGCCATGGCGGCTGTTGTCGGCTTCGCCTTTTTGTTGACGGCGGTGACGCCAGTTGGAAAACGAGTTTTCCTCCTTGTCATCACCACCATCCCCAGCGCCATGCGACGCATGGCGACAACAGCCGGCATGGTAAAAAAAGCGGCCGTTGGCCGTTCAAAAAGTCCGCCGTTGGCGGTAAAAAAACAACTGCTTGTATGGTTCTTCGAAGAGAGCAATGAAGAAGAGGTGTTATATATCGACAAGAAATAAGCTAATCACTTTTTCTACCGGCGCAAGCCGGACTTTTTTTACCGCCAACGGCGGACTTTTTGTATCTTCTTATGCGAGTATATCCAGAGAATATCGAAGCGCACGAGACACACATGACGCCTACGGCTAAGCGCAACTCCTACAGAGTAGCTATAATAGTGGTGTCAGCTACCCAGGGTAGCGTGCTTCGCCCGCAACCCTGGGCTGGGGAATCGCAACTCCTTTACCTTTCCGCTCCGCGCCGGTGACCTGCGGTTCAGAGTTGCCGCTGCTTGGGAACTTGCTGCTATGTGGTTTGTTAGGATTAAGATGGTGGGTTATGGGCAATCAGAGTATCAGACCTGTGGCTTAACCCAACCCAAATCCACTCTTCTAAAGTAAAATCCATGCAAGCCTTAATGACCGATTTGGGATAAAGCACAGCATTTCAATTACCCTTATAAGTCATGATGTTTCAGCATTTTGTCTTTTTTTTCGTCACAGAATGAATTTTTCTGCTTTTTTTTTGTGGTTTCTCTTATTATTCATATCTTTACAGCCGTAAAAGCCTACAAACGCTATTAGTATAACCATAGTTCTCTAACACATCACGATATACCAGACCACGCTGCCCAAAGGAGGAAGCCAAACACCTGAAACGTTGGACTAAACTCAAAATGACATCATTATGACAAAGAAAGCAAAAATCTATCTGCTTCTGCCCTTGTTGGCCTTCTTGGCATCGTGCAGCAGCACCTGTTCGTGATAGACGGCTGCAAGTATCCTTGTAGTGTATGAGAAAGCAGGGCTTACAAACGAGATTATGCTTGCCAGGGCAATTTCGGATGAAATCTAAGTTTCCATCCATTAGGTTCGGATGCTGATGATACCTATTATGTGATAGGTAATATTCTTGGATATCACACAAACTGGAGATACTTCAAATTAGAGAAATAATATTAACTGATAAATATCAAGCGATTATGAGAAAGATGATTTCTATGTTTGCCATTTCGGCGCTATTGGTGTCGATGGCAAGTTGCACCGACGACAAGGGAAACGGCGGTGGAAATGATGTGGATCTGAAGCCCATACCGCTGGCATACAGCCAGGTGCAGCAGACCGAGTTTGCACAGCAGAGCAACAAGTTTGCCAACAAGTTGATGGCCTTGCTCTCGGCCGACCCAGAGAAGCAGGGTGAGAACGTGTGCGTGGCTCCCATGAGCATGCAGTATGTGCTCTCGATGCTGGCCAATGGCGTTGACGATGTTGCGGCGAAAGAGATAGTGGAAGCCTTGGGGTATGACGATATAGAGAGTCTGAACCAGGAGAATCTGGCTATGCTCAACAAGTTGGGCGAAGATGACCAATACGTCAAGATAGGCCTAAACAACAGCGCCTGGTTGGACAAGAAATATACCTATCGGTCTGGGTTTAAGAGCACGATGGATCAGTATTACAAGGCAAACCTGAGCGTGGTGGATATTCGCAACAATCCCAAAGCAATGCAGCAACGGGTTGACGCATGGGCTAAGGAAAGCACGAAAGGACTTATCACCAGTTTCCCTTTGAGTATAGACAATCTAACAGAATTCATTGTAGTAAATGCAAACTATTTTGACGGTAAATGGTCCAATCCTTTCAATGCCGCCGAATCCAAAGCCCTTCCATTCTATGGCCTTGATGGCAACCAACGCAACGTGATGACCATGTGCAACACGGAAGAGGTGAACCACTATCAAGACGACTCGCTGCAGATGGTGGAAATGCCTTACGGACAGGGCTATTACAGCATGATGGTGGTGATGCCCAAGAAGTCGGAATACCTGAACGATATTATTGAGAAAGCCGACTGGTGGGGATGGCACAACCAGATGACCAAGGGCATGGCTATCATTCGGCTTCCACGCTTCTCGGCAGAGGCCAGTTGGAAGAACATTATGCGCGCGATGGAATCTTTGGGTATGCCCTCACTTGACTGGGCTGGAATTCCTAAAATTATTAATGAATATAATAATACTGTCATTGACCTCATCGCCCACAAGGTGGCCATCCATGTAAATGAGAATGGCACAAAGGCAGCAGGTGTGTCGGCAGGGGTTGGCATCGACGGCGCTATGACTCCTATGCCCAATCTCTCCTTCGACCACCCCTTCATCTACGCCGTCCGCGAGAACACCACGGGTGCCATCCTCTTTATGGGTAAGGTGGTAAAGCTGTAAAAGGTAATAGACAATGAGATAAGACGGCATGGCTGCCGCAGCCCCGTCTGCACAGTACTCGCCCCCATAGGTCAGCCCTACGGCTCCGCCTATGGGGGCTTGCCGAATAAAAAGGTAAGACCCGATGGCGAGTCTTACCTTGCTATATCCTGTGTGCGTGTCTGTGGCTGGCGCGTCGGCAGTCTCAGTTGATGCGCATCACCTCCTGTATACCATCCACTTTCTTGATCCGGTCCATGATGGGTTTGACATCACTACGGTCGTGGACGCGAAGCTCTATCGAACCGTCGAAGATGCCCTCGTCGGCGGTGACAGTGAAGCGTTGGATGTTGATGTCGAGATCGTCGGTGATGACCTTGGCCACATCGAAGTTCATACCCTTGCGGTCGATCCTCTTGATTTCGACGGTCGCGGCCAGTACAATCTTGCCTTCTGTTTTCAGGAAGGACTGGGGGTAGACCAGAGCGACGACGAGGCTGCCCACTGGTATCGGCTCGCTGCCGAACAGGGCGAGAGCGCTGCTCAGTGCAATCTGGGCATCTGCTATGATAGACATTGCAATAATGGTCATGGATAGTCGTGTCTGTGATGATGGTTGCTGGCTCGTAACGTAAGGTACGAGGACACGTAACGTAAGGCACGAGCCCACGTTTCATACGACACGAGCCCACGTGCCTTATGTTACGAGCCACCCGTCGTGGTCAGTGCGAGCGTGAATGGGCTCTGCGCGGCTGTGGCGATAATGACTGGCGTGCAGGCGGCAATGCCCGTCTGCTGGGAGGGCAACAAAAAAAGGTAAGACCCGATGTGGAGTCTTACCTTGCTATATCCTGTGCGTGCGCCTGTGGCAGGCATGGCGGCAGTATCAGTTGATGCGCATCACCTCCTGTATGCCGTCGACTTTCTTGAGCCGGTCCATGATGAGTTTGACATCACTACGGTCGTGGACGCGAAGCTCTATCGAGCCGTCGAAGATGCCCTCGTCTGCGGTGACAGTGACGCGGTGGATGTTGATGTCGAGCTCGTCGGTGATGACCTTGGCCACATCGAATATCATACCCTTGCGGTCGATACCCTTGATTTCGACGGTCGCATCGAAGAACATTAGCCGGTGCATATCCCACTTGGCGTCGAGTATGCGGTTGCCGTAGCTCGTCTTGAGTCGGCTCGCCACGGGGCAGTTGCGCTTGTGTATCTCGATATGGTTCTTGTTGTCGATGTACCCCAGGATGTCGTCGCCGGGAATGGGGTGACAGCAGTCGCGGAAGAAGTATTTGCCGATGTGCTCTTCGTTGATAATGCACGGCTTCTTCTTGTTGAACCCCTCCTTGACGGTGACGGGTTCCACAGTGTCGTCTTCATCCTTCTTCTTTTTCTTGTCGAGGCCGAGGAACGACACGTACTTGCGCCAGCTGGAGGTCGAGGTGCTCTTCTTGTCTTTCTCGTTGAGCTTGTCTATGTCTTTCTCGCCGAGCAGGATGGTGCGCTCGCCGATGGCGAGGAACAGGTCGTCGTGCTTCTGCATGTCGTGATACTCGCAGAGCTTGTCCAGATTGGAGGTGGTAAGCTCGAAGTCGTTCTTCTTCATCCAGTCGGTCAGAACCTGCTCTCCCTTCTTCTGGATTTCACGGTTTTCGCGGCGCAGGATGGCCTGTATCTTTGCCTTGGCTTTGGCCGACGAGCAGAAGTTAATCCACGAGGGCTGCACGTGCTGTGCCTTGGACGAGAGGATTTCTACCTGGTCGCCACTCTGCAGCTTGTGGCTCAGTGGCACCAGCTTGTGGTTGACTTTGGCGCCGATGCAGTGGCTGCCGAGGAAGGTATGGATTTGGAAGGCGAAGTCGAGGGCGGTGCTGCCGGCGGGCATGGTCTTGATTTCGCCCTTGGGGGTGAAGACGAAAATCTCTGAGGCAAAGAGGTTGAGCTTGATGGCGTCAAGGAAGTCCATGGCGTCGGGCTGTGGGTCGTCGAGTATCTCCTTGATGGTGCGCAGCCAGTTGTTGAGTTCCACCTCGTCCTCCTGGATATCTCTGTCCTGGCTGTCGTTGCCCTCCTTGTACTTCCAGTGGGCGGCAAATCCCTGTTCGGCTATCTCGTCCATGCGGTCGGAGCGTATCTGCACCTCTATCCATCGTCCCTGCTTGCTCATCAGTGTGACGTGCAGAGCCTGATAGCCATTGGCTTTGGGGTGGTTGAGCCAATCGCGCAGGCGGTCGGGGTGAGACTTGTAGATGCGGCTTATGGCGACGTAAATCTTGAAACACTCGTTGATTTCCTCTTCCCTTACCTTGGGCGTGAAGATGATACGTACGGCAAGGAGGTCATAGATTTCTTCGAAGGTGACGTGCTTGGTCTGCATCTTGTTCCATATAGAGTATGGGCTCTTGACGCGGGCGATAATCTTGTATTTCACCCCAGCCGCATCGAGGGCTTGCCTGATGGGGGCGGTGAATTCTTCGAAGAGCTTGTCGCGCTCCTCCTTGGTGAAGTTGAGCTTGTTGGTGATGTTGGCGTACTCCTCGGGGTGCTCGAACTTGAAACTGAGGTTCTCGAGCTCGGTCTTGATTTTGTTGAGACCCAGGCGGTTGGCCAATGGAGCGTAGATGTACAGGGTCTCGCCTGCTATCTTGTACTGCTTGTTGGCGGGCTGCGACTCGAGGGTTCGCATGTTGTGGAGTCGGTCGCAGATTTTGATGAGGATGACCCTTATGTCGTCGCTCATGGTGAGCAGCAGTTTCTTGAAGTTTTCTGCCTGTGCCGAGGCATGGTCGCCGAAGATGCCTCCACTGATTTTGGTCAGTCCGTCAACGATTTGCGCTATCTTGGCACCGAAGATGTTTTCGATGTCCTCGACGGTGTAGTCGGTGTCTTCGACCACGTCGTGGAGCAGGGCTGCGCTGATGCTGGTCGAGCCCAGTCCCATCTCCTCGCAGGCTATCTGCGCCACAGCGATGGGGTGCAGGATATAGGGCTCGCCCGACAGTCGCTTCACGCCCTTGTGGGCTTGGCGGGCGAAGTTGAAAGCCTTGTTGATAATATCTATTTTCTTGCGGTGGCGCGACGCGAGATACGTATCTTTGAGGTGCTGGAAGGCATCGTCTACCATCTGCTCTTCCAGTTCTTCTTTGGTCTTAGGCAACTGACTTTCCATATCCTTAGGGTTGTAGGGTTGATATACGAGGGTTTACTTGACTCTGATTTTCTTGCCGGCTCTGATGTTGGTTCCACTTATCTTGTTGAGCCTCTTGAGCTTGGCTACCGTGGTGTGGTTGCGGTGTGCAATTTCAGACAGCGTATCGCCGTTCTTGATGGTCACGCGTCTGCTGCCTCTGCCTCTTCTGCCTTTGCGTCGGCTCTTGCTTTTGCTCGACTTGGTGTAGGTGGGCACGTCGTCGTTGACCTTCACCTCCTCGCGCTTGGACAGCAGGTCCTGGGCGTTGTAGGCGAAGATGGAGTCTTGATTGTCGATGAACTGGGTGATTTGGGTCGATGGCAACCTCAACGCAGACAGCTTGGAGGTGCCGTTGACGATATCGCGGCGATACTGGGGGTTGAGCTCCTCTATCTGGCGCACGTCCATGTTGAGCACATGGGCTATCTGCTCAAAGTGTACGTCGCGGTCTATCATCACGGTGTCTGTCTTGGCTGGCAGGTCGGTCTCCATCGGACAGATATTGTGGTCGCAGTAATAAGTCATGATGTAGTTGGCGGCTATGAAAGCAGGTACATAGCCTCTCGTCTCCTGGGGGAGATAGGGATAAATTTCCCAATAATCTGCTTTTCCGTTGGCACGGTGAATGGCCTTGTTGATTTTTTCAGGTCCGGCGTTGTAGGCGGCAATCACCAGGTTCCAGTTGCCGAATATCTTGTACAGGTCGCTCAAATACCTTGCTGCGGCGTAGGATGCCTTGACGGGGTCGCGGCGCTCGTCGACCAGCGAGTTGACCTCCAGTCCGTAGTTCTTGCCTGTCTTGAGCATAAACTGCCACAGACCTGTGGCGCCGACTCTCGATACGGCTTTGGGGTTAAGTGCCGACTCGATTACGGGCAGATATTTGAGTTCGAGGGGGAGTCCGTAGGTTTCCAACGCCTGTTCAAAAATGGGCATATAGAAATTCTGTGCGCCCAGCATATAGCTTACCGAACGGCGTAAGCGGCTGCTGTAGCGGTCAATGAATTTCTGGACGATGTCGTTGTAGGGCATTTCTATCACCGACGGGATGCGCTTGAGCCTCTCCATATACTCCTCCTTGGTGTATATGGGATTGACGTTGGGCACATTGCAGTCTGTCGCCGGCTTCATGTAAGTCTTGGTGTTATACAGATGCAGCAGGCTGTCAACCTCTGTGATCATACCTTGCGGCAGTTCGATTACTTCTTCTTTTCCTTTGTCTGTTACCGTTATTTCAGTTTCCACGTTTTGGGCTTGGGTAGTATTCCATCCACACAGGGCCAAAACGGTCATAATCGCATATATTCTCTTCATTATATAATAAGATATCTTTTCTTGTTTGTCTTTTGTCTTCCCAGAGATAGTTCAGAATGTCAGCGAGCACTGCAGCCCCACTGCCGACGAGTTGAGCGGATTGTAGCTTGTCCATTCGCTGCGCTCCTTGATGACTGCGGGACTTACCTTCATACTCAGGTCTCTCGATATGTCAAACTCTGACAGCGACGCGTCAACGTAGGCATCGACCACGGATATCAGATACACGCCAACCATGGCGAAGACACTCATGTCGCGCCACTTGCGGTATCTGTCCTTACGGTTCTTGAACAGTTTCTGGTAATATTCTTTGTTGCTGTTATCTATTTGGTTGCCCAAATAAAGGAATTTGTTGTAGCTTTGGGTGTTGGGGTCGTTGTCCATCAAGTCCATGTAGGCCTGGGAATAATCCTTGTACATCATGTTATTCCAGCGCAGCGCATAGGCACAGCCTACAAATCCACCGTAGATGATGGGCAGCTTCCAGTACTTGCGGTTGTATATCTGTCCGGCTCCGGGCAGCACCAGGGCAAGCCACATTGCGCGCTTGGTCTCTGGGCGCCACGTGCTCCAGTCTCTCTTCTTCTTCTGGGTCAGCGTGTCGGGCGTGAGGGTCAGCGGCGTCTCTGCCTGCACAGTCTGCGCAGTGTCGGGCGTGGTGAGTCCTTTGGTAGAGATAACTGTCTCTGCGTCCTTGACAGCCTTGACCGTGTCCTTGATCGCCTCGGCTGTGCCCTTTACCACCTTGACCGTGTCCTTCTTCTGCGGCGCGGGAGTGGTGCCCCAGTCGGTCTTCCGGCTTTGGGCAGCGGTTGCCAGGGGCATAGTCATGGCCATGCAAACCACCAGTATTATGAGATATAACTTAGTGTATGACTTCACGTTGATTAGCCTTTGAGTTTGTCGAACATCAGCAGAATACGCTCCAGCTCGCTCTCGTTGGCAAAGGGGATGCTTATCTTGCCTTTGCCCTTACTGGTGCAGGTCATCTGGACCTTGGTGGCCAGTACGCCCGAAAGCTGCTTGGACAGCGTGCCCAACTTCTCGCTGAGCGGGTTCTTCTGTATGTTGCTCTGGTCATTGTCCATCTGCTCTTCGTTCTTGATGCGCTTCACCAGTTCTTCGACCTTGCGCACCGAGTAACCGTTCTTGATGATGTCCTTGAAGAGCTTAATCTGCTGGGTAGGCGACTCGAGCGACAGCAGAGCGCGGGCGTGGCCCATGTCGAGTTCTTTCTTCTGGAGCGACATCTGGACCTGAGCAGGCAGCTTGAGCAGACGCAGATAGTTGGTGATGGCAGTACGGCTCTTGCCCACGCGCTCGCTGATGCGTTCCTGAGTCATGCCGCTGCCTTCGAGCAGATGCTCGTAGGCCAAAGCGATTTCGATGGCGTTGAGGTCCTGGCGCTGCAGGTTCTCGACCAGAGCCAGCTCCATCACGTTCTCGTCGTTGACGGTACGGATGTAGGCGGGAATGGTTTCAAGCCCAGCCAGCTGGGAGGCACGCCAACGGCGCTCGCCAGCAATAATCTGATACCTGTCATCGGCCACCTGTCTCAGCGTGATAGGCTGGATGATGCCCAGTTCGCGTATGCTTGTAGCCAGTTCGTCGAGAGCTTCTTGGTCAAACTCGTGGCGTGGCTGGTTAGGGTTGGGTTCTATCTGGTTGAGGGCAATCTCGTTGATGGTCGACGACCCGCTCGTCCTTACATCTTCGGTTGAGATGAGCGCATCGAGTCCGCGTCCCAGCGCGGTGCCTTTGCCCGATATGTTGAATTTCTTGTGTGGAGGCATAGTCTTACATGTTTTTGTCAATGATTTCCTTGGCCAGGTTCAGATGGTTCTTGGCACCAGCCGATTCGGCGTCGTAGAGGATCACGGGCAGTCCGTGGCTCGGGCTTTCGCTCAACTTCACGTTGCGCTGGATGACAGTCTTGAAGACCAGCTCCTGGAAGTGGCGCTTCACCTCGTCGTATATCTGGTTGGCCAGACGCAGACGGCTGTCATACATCGTGAGCAGGAAGCCTTCTATCTCCAGTCTCGGGTTGAGCTTGCTCTTGATGATCTTGATGGTGTTGAGCAGCTTGCTGATACCCTCGAGCGCAAAGTATTCGCACTGTACGGGGATGATAACCGAGTCGGCGGCAGTGAGACAGTTGACGGTGATAAGTCCCAGCGAAGGCGCGCAGTCTATCAGTATATAGTCGTACTCGTCGCGCATGGGTGCAAGGAGTTCTTTCATCATCTTCTCGCGGTTGTTCTTTATCTTGAGCATTTCCACCTCGGCGCCTACCAGGTCGATATGGCTGGGTATGATGTCGAGACCGTCGATGTCGGTGGTGTAGATGGCCTCTTTGACATCGGTATGGTCAATGATGCACTCGTAGAGCGAGCAGTCCACCTCCTTGATGTCTACGCCCAGTCCGCTCGAAGCGTTGGCCTGTGGGTCGGCATCTACCACCAGCACGGTTTTCTCTAAAGTTGCCAACGAGGCGGCCAAGTTTATCGTAGTAGTAGTTTTACCTACACCGCCTTTCTGGTTTGCCACAGCTATAATTTTTCCCATTTCCTATGTAATTCTATCGATTATTTAGACTGCAAAGATACATATTTTATATGATATAGTCGTATTCTTGGCCCTTTTTTCGTACTTTTGTAGCGAAAAAATAACGAAAAATAATGAGTATTAATAAACCACTGATATTGGTATCCAATGATGACGGCTACGATGCCGTAGGTATTTGTTCGCTTGTCGAGATGATTGGCGATATGGGCGAGATTATCGTCTGCGCGCCCGACTCTGCCCGCTCGGGCTTTTCATGCGCCTTCTCTGCCACTGTCCCCCTGCGCCTGACGCGCCGCCACAATATGGGTGAAGTCGAGGTATGGTCTACCAACGGCACCCCCGTCGACTGTGTCAAACTGGCTGTCGATGAGCTCTGTGGAGGACGCACTCCCGACCTTGTCATCGGTGGCATCAACCATGGCGACAACTCCACCGTCAACAACCACTATTCGGGCACCATGGGAGTGGCTGTCGAGGGCTGCATCAAGGGCATTCCCTCGGTGGCGTTCTCCAACTGCGATTACAACCCCCAGTCGTCGCAGACTCACCTCACCCACTATGTGCGCCGCGTGGTAGAGCGGGTGCTGGCCGAGGGACTGCCCAAGGGCGTCTGCCTCAATGTCAATTTCCCCGACCGCAAGACCTTTGAAGGCATCCGAGCCTGCCGCATGACCTTCGGCGAGTGGGTCAACGAGGTCTCCCCCCAGCGCCATCCTCTCGGCTATCCTTACTACTGGATGGTGGGCCATTACCGCAATGCCGAGCCCGATGCCCAGGACACCGACCAGTGGGCACTTGCCCACGGCTATGTGGCTGTTACCCCCACCACCATTGATGTTACTGCTTATCAGATGATAGATACTGTCAACAACTGGAAACTATGAAATACTATCTTATCGTAGGCGAAGCCAGCGGCGACCTGCATGCCAGCCATCTCATGCAGTCGCTCTGTAGGTATGACGCCGACGCCCAGTTCCGCTTCTTCGGCGGCGACCTGATGACGGCAGTCGGCGGCACCCGCGTGCGCCATTACCGCGAACTGGCCTACATGGGCTTCGTGCCCGTGCTGCTGCATCTGCCCACCATCTTCCGCAACATGGCCATGTGTAAGCGCGACATTGTGGAGTGGCAGCCCGATGTGGTCATCCTCGTCGATTATCCGGGCTTCAATCTCAATATCGCCCAGTATCTGCACAGCCATACCCGCATCCCCGTGTTCTACTACATCTCGCCCAAGATATGGGCGTGGAAGGAGTGGCGCATCCGCAACATCAAGCGCGATGTCTCCGAGCTCTTCTCCATCCTCCCCTTCGAGGTGCCGTTCTTCGAGGTGCGCCATCATTACCCCATCCACTATGTGGGCAACCCCACTGCCGATGAGGTGCGCAACTTCAGGGCATCCTACACCGAGTCGCGCCAGGATTTCGGTACCCGTCACCAGCTCGTCGACCGCCCCATCATAGCCCTGCTTGCCGGCAGCCGTCGACAGGAAATCAAGGACAATCTGCCTATGATGATTGCTGCCACCGAGCGGCTGCTCGAGCGGCGCGGACTTACCCGCCAGTACCAGATGGTGCTGGCAGGAGCACCCTCGATAGACGATGCCTACTATGCGCCCTTCCTCGAGGGTCACGATGTGGCGATGGTGCGCAACGAGACCTATCCGCTGCTCTCCCATGCTGTGTCGGCGCTCGTCACCAGCGGCACCGCCACCCTCGAGACGGCACTCTTCGGCGTGCCCCAGGTGGTGTGCTACAAGACGCCGGTGCCACGGCTCATCCGCTTTGCGTTCAACCACATCATCCATGTGCGCTTCATCAGTCTGGTCAATCTCATCGCCGACAGCGAGGTGGTGCCCGAGCTGCTTGCCGACCGCTTTACCCTCGAAGGCATCGCCGCCCATCTGGAGCGCATACTCCCTGGCGGAGCCGACCGCGCCCCCATGCTCGAGGGCTATGCCGAGGTGCAGCGCAGGTTGGGCGACGAGGTGGCACCCGACAATGCTGCCCGCATTATGATAGACAAGCTCAGCCAGCGATGACCCGCCCCTGGGCTCTGCTCCTATGGCAGCACCGCTGTTCCGTGCCCCTGTGGGCTGCCCGGGTGTCTCCATCGCAGTCTCGGTCATAGACATCCTTCTGCCGACCCTCTGGGTATAAACGCAAAACAATCTGCCAGCGCTCCAGTGGCTGGCAGATTGTTTTATTATTTTTGTTGTAGGGGGCATGCCTCTTGCCGTCGTCACCCGGCGTGTGGTGCTGCTCCTGCAGCGTTCACACGATTGTGATGAAGACCGGTTCGCCGGCTTTGCGGCTGTCCAGTATCTTCATTATCTCTTCCATGGCTATGCGCGAGTTGAGCACCATGCCTTTCTTCCGGTTTTGTCCCACCAGTATGCACCCTTGCGTGTCTTTGGGCGTATTGCCAGAGTGTATGCGCACACCATCGAAACCTGGCACGCCGAGCAGCAGAGGCAGCCACTTCTTGAACTTAGGCGACTTGGTCACCACCAGGGCATACCGCCCTTCGGGTATGGCAGTCTTTCCCTTCTGCTTGCGACCGCCGTGGGCCAGGTCGCGCCACGTGGGTTCGAGCGTGTCGCAGATATACTCGTTGTCTATCTCCATCCTACCTATGGTGTAGTCCTTGCGTCGGGCTATTCGTGTAAGTTTAATTTCCATTGTTATCCTGTAGTTTGTCTGTTGTGTTTCAGTCAGTGTGTTTCTCAGTGTTTTTTCATGTAGAGTGCTATCAGTGATGCTGTCATCAGAGCCTGCAGCCACAGTTCTTCGTCTGCCAGTATGGTTTGGGCTGCCGTGCGGTGTCGTCGTTTCCATCTCTGCCATGTTGCAGCTATCGCTGTCCACAGCTTGTTTCTTTTTCTTTTGTTCTGTTTCATGTTACCTGTTAGTTTTGATTAGACACTGCAAAGTTAAGCACTTCCAACTTTGCCATCAACGATATAGTGTACATGAAATATAACAGGTGTGTAACAGTGGTGACAGCCATGGCCATCGCCCTCGTGGCCTCTGCCTATCTGTATCTTTCTACCATCATCCCGATGGCTCTGCGGGTCTCCTCGTCGTCTATCAGTGCCCGGTTTATCGACGACCGCATGTCTCTTCCGTTCAGCGCCATGCGTCGTCCGTATTCGGCTTGCGACACCGCATCGTCATAGATGCCCAGGTCTATGAGCCTGCCCATGACCTGGCAGATAAACCGTGCGTTGAACAGCGTGTCCTTGGCGCCGTTGAGGCGGGTGAGCCTTAGGGCATACTGCTCGATGATGTCGCTCCAGAGCGCATCGGCCCTCGACAGCCATCCCGGGGTGATATATGGGTTGGCGCGACTTATATATTCGATGGCGGCAAGTCTTATCTCTTCGTTGGCGCCGTCGGCGGCATCGGCATGGACGAGACGGTCCAGCAGCAGCTCGGCACTGACAAAACGGCGCAGTATGCGGCGGGGTATCTGCAGATAGTAGGCGCGCGACACAAAGTCGGCCACCGACAGCCGATACTCGTCGTGCAGCCCGTGGGGCATAGCCTTCAGCGCCTGCTCCATCTCGTGGCGGTCTATGCCACCTATGTGTCGCAGCGCGTCGGCCACGCCCGCACTCTGCGCCAGTCTGCGGGTGATGTGGTGGGCTATGTCTGCACACACCTCGTTGTTGCCCATCTCGGTTATGGCCACATCCATGCGTCGGCCATACTCTGCCAGCTGCTCGTCGCCACTCGCCAGCAGCCTGTCGGCTATGGTGCGCCGCGTCTGCGAAGCCTCGCCACTCAGGTCATAGCGCATCCCTTGCATATATCGCTCTATGTCTCTGCACAGATTGTCGCTCGCCGCCGTGTGGTGGCTCAGCTGTGCCAGCACATGGCGCTGGAGCATGTCCTGGCGCAGTTCGTCGTCGCCCAGTCGGGCTATGGGTATATGGCTCCAGGCTTCATCCCATTCGTCATATCGCCCGTCGCTCATCAGGGGTTCTATGTATATCTCCTTGTCAACCTCCATCTCGGCATGACACCGGCAGGAGTGGGCGTCGGCAGCAGTTATCACGCCGTAGAGCAGCCCATACTCCGTGGCGTCGAGATAGGCGGCTATGCGGTGGCAGTCGTCGTTGTTGACATATGCCACCACCTCGCTGTCTATGCAGGCAATGGCGGCCTCGGGGTTGCGGTGGTTTTCACGGTCGCGCATCAGCACCACCTCTTGGCCTATGGCCCGAGCCAGTCGCTCTTCGAGCTGTGTGCCACGCCATGCGTGATGTCTGAAACCTACGAGGGTGCAATGGATGGATATCATATCTGTCGCGTGTGGTTGTGGGTAATTGTTTTTATCTTACATGGTCTTGTCTCTTGGGGTGTCTTGCACTCCGTCGTTTATCGCCCTGCACATCATGTAGTATGCGTATATATACACCGATGTGCTGCTGACCTCAATGATGATGTTTACGCAGGTGATGGCTGTCTGCTGCGTGTTTCCTGCCAGATAGAACACAGCCGACGGGATGATGTTAGAGCCTGCCAGCCATACGAGGAACACCATAACAAGGGCTATGCCCAGTTTGTGCATGTTCCCCTTATACTTGCTGTACAGATGGCAGCCTGCCATCAGCGATGCGATGACCGAGAGCAGTCCTATTGTGCCTTGTATCCAGGTAAGCACGGTCACCATCTGGGGTGTCTGTCCGTCTTCCGTCATTGTCACCAGATTGGACCTGAAGCATAGCCCCAGGATGAATGTGAGCATATAGCATATCGTCACCACTTTGCTGCAGTATCGTAGCAGTCTTGTGTCTGCAGGTAGTGCCAGACTGAACATTGCCCATAAGACAATAGGGGTAAGCCGCAGCAACAAATGCTCTACGGTAAGCACCATGTGGCCCATGCTGATGGGCATGCCGAGTTCTCCGCAAACGGAGATGGCCAGCGAGAGAAAGGCGAAGATGCAATATGCATACATGGCATATTGTGCAGTGTGGTATATTATTATAGGTATACTTTTCCTTGTTCTTGTCATAAACCTAAGTTTGATGATTTATCTACGGCTTATCGTGAATGAATCTACTGCAAAGGTAGCAAAAAAAATCATCACCTTCTTCCTTCCGCACCTTTTTCTCTATAGCGGTCCTGCAGACACCGTCTGCACATCTGTCTCCACCTCTGTCATCATTGTCAGCCAGTAGGGTAGTGTCGCCATGCCACTGGTTGCGCCAGTCAGCGCGTCGGGTCACGCTATCCATGCCCTTCAGTCGTGCCACCAAGTCACTTCAGTCGTGCCAACCATTCGCTTCAGTCGTGCCCTTCAGTCGCTTCAGTCGTGCCCTTCAGTCGCTTCAGTCGTGCTATCCATGTCATTGGTTGATGCGCATCGTCCGAAACGAGCATCCGCATCGGACGGTGCGCACATCCGTATCGTCCGAAACGCGTGTCCGTATCGGACGGCGCGCATGGCTGTCGTCAGCCCTGTTGCCTATGAGTGCCTTCTTACTTCAATTCGTGTGTAAATATCCTATATTTTGTGCCGTCAATGATTATTTTTGTAATTATTCTGACACTCCATACTTCCGCACCCCCGTAAAGGAGTTTCTTCCTTTTTTTTTCATATTCCAGGAAATCCCAGTCATTGCACATTTTCCGGAAATCATAATCATAGTACATCTGCTCATAATCTCTCATAGCTCTAATTTTCCCTTTATGATAGTAATATTCTACTAACCTGTTGCCATAGTCTCGTGCAAAAACATCCTGATAATTACTGCAATATTTCCAAATGGTGCCGCGGCCATAACCAGTAGACGGGTAGAGTTCAATCATTATGAGAGTGTCATTATGGTTGACATGAAAGCTCTCAATGTTATAGAAGTGGGTTCTATTCCGCAATTTCCTATAATAATCTACTTTACTATGCATTATAAACTTTTCCGCTTCGCCTAATAGTTTTTTATGCTCGATAGCGACCGCTTTCGAGATTTCCTTCCAGTTCTGTGCTGATGCATTAGCTGCAAACATCAATAGCAAAATAATAATTCTAATTACCATAAAACAAATTCTTTTTAGTTTTCTTATCTATAATTCTCGTGGGCTCATACCCTTTATTTCCAATAATTGCATAATGAGTTCTCAGAGGCAACTTTGCTTCTGCTCTAATTTCGTTTTCTATATATGTGGCATATTTCTCTGTGTTAGGTATGTCCTCAGAATTAGGCCCCTTAGTCCAAATCCCATATTCTGTTTTTTTATATAACTGGTCCACAGCGTGCGCTAATTCGTGTCCTAAAGCTATATATGTAGGACGGGTTATATTACCATTCTCATTTATGCCGCCCTCGTTTATAACATCATTCCATGTTACGACATTTCCCTCTGTTCCATTTTCTCCATATCTAATGATTATATTTTTTCTCCCTAATAGTGTGTTTATAAGTTTTTTCCCTGTAGGAGTTAAAGATAAAAGTTTCAAGGCATTCAAGACTTGGCCCATAAAAACGTTTTTACCAGTATAGCATTTTCCATTCTTGGAATAAAATTTATATTGGCCATCAGCTTTTTTAACATAAAATGGTATATAGCCTGTAGTTACCCTTTGTTTAATAATAGGTTTGAAATAAAAAATACTATCTCCATCAATATCAACTGCATCTACCGGGTCGTCCCCACACGACACGTATGGCGACCATGGGTAATATTTCTCCGCCAAGGCATCCATTACGTTCCATCTTCCCGTGACGGGGTCGTAGTGGCGGGCACCGTGGTCATACCAGTCCAGTCCGTGGGTGCGGTCGAGCTCTTTGCCTATGTATTTGTAGGGTTGGGTGGCGTGGTCATTCTCTCTGCTTTCGATATTGGCGAAAGCAGGGAGGCTCAGAGTGGTCATGAGCCCCAACAGCATTATGACAATCTGGCGGCGCATGGTCAGGGGTTAAGATGTTTACATTGCAAATATAATAATAATGTACACACGCGCCAAGGAAATCGGCAGGAAAGTGATGGCTGGGGGAGAAAATCGTATGATGCAGCCTGCTCAAGGCCCGATGTGGTCAAGTATATGGCCATCTTCATGTATGGCCCCCTGTTTCGCGCATTTTAACCCAAAACAAAATCCACTCTTCTAAAAGCAAAATCCAAGTAAGTTCTAATGATCGATTTGGGTTAAACATGGATAAATCGCCTGTTTGAACACCATATCTTCCCTCGAACTGTAATTAGAAAGGATCTATC
>NZ_NPJJ01000057.1 GCF_002251385.1 Prevotella sp. P5-108 | reverse complement strand
TTAAATCTTGTAAAACAAATCAGTTCAACTAACAGAACTTGTAAAGTAAAACAGAGAACTGAATAAAAGTAGTAAACCTAATTAGTTAATCGCATCCAATTCTGTCAACTAATTTTAGGAATAGTCAGATGCTATCAACGAGCTCCTTAAATGCCTGAAACTGGATAACAAAATCTCAACGATTAAGCAATTTATTGAGCAAATACAAAAATGATAACGGACTATATTGATAAGATAATCAATGGTAATTGCGTGGAAGTGATGAAGCAGTTACCTGACAACTCCATTGATTTGGTCGTAACTTCACCTCCATACGACAATCTGAGAACATATAAAGGCTATACCTTCCCTTTCGAGGATATCGTTGCCCAATTGTATAGGATTATCAAGGAAGGCGGTGTGGTTGTCTGGGTCGTTTCCGACGCTACTGTCAATGGTAGCGAGACCTGTACCAGTTTTAGACAGGCACTAACCTTCGTTGCAAAAGGTTTCAAGTTGCACGATACGATGATATTCCAGAAAACCAATCCCGTACCCCAAATATACAGGAAGAGATATACCAACGTGTTTGAGTATATGTTTGTTTTCTCAAAAGGCAATGTGGCTACCCACAATCCTATTAAGGTCCCCTGCCTCCATGCGGGATTAGAGCTAAAGGGCACAACCTATAAAAACTATTCCAAAGGTGAACAAAGTCGAACTAAATTGGCCAATCCTGTAAAGGCCGAAAAACTTAAGGGTAATATCTGGGAATATGTTGTTGGTAAAAAGGCTGTAGACCAAGAGGCCAAGAAGCACCCGGCTCCCTTCCCTTATGACCTCGCTTTAGACCATATAAGAAGTTGGTCCAATGAGGGTGATGTCGTTCTTGACCCTATGTGTGGTAGTGGTACAACCTGTGTGGCTGCCAAAGACTCTGGTAGGAAATACATAGGTATCGATATCAGTAAAGAGTACTGCCAGTTGGCAGAGAGCAGAATTAAGATGCACTCCAATACAGAGCCGTCACTATTTGTTAACATGGGTGGTTTCGCCGTTTGTCATAAGTGCTAATGGCATTGGGGGTAGTATTTGCAGACAGCTACATACAGCCAGCGGTCATATCTTTATTCTCCTTGTCGCCACCTCCGCCTCCGCCATCATCTACATAACGCCAAACGAGCACGGCCTTTTGGGTCGTGCTCGTTTGGCTTATTGGGTGGGGCGGTATGTGGGCTGCTGTCGGCTTGTCTTTGGCGGTGTGGCTATTGGGCCTTGTCGTCGTCTTCGTCCACAAAGTCTACATATTCGCCTTCGTCGCTGCCGAATATCTTCTGGTTTGACTGCTCCGGTGTGCGCTGGTCTATCACGCCGTCGCCTCTGCCGTTGTCGGTCTTGCGGTTGGTGCGCTGGGCGTTGCCGCCACGTAGCTGGTCTATGGCGCTTCTTACGCGTACCCACAGACCTACGCCCATCACGATGATGGCTATGATGCCTACGATGAAGATGAAGGCTATGAGCTTGAAGAGTATCATTGCTGCTTGAGTTTGTCAGTGAAATTCTTGAACACCGAGACCAGTATGTACCACACGATGATGAGCGATATGCCAGCTACTCCACACACGAGCAGGATGGGGATGCAACAGAGTATGAAGATGTACTTCAGCTGGTTTTCGGCCCATCCCCAGTGCTTGAACTTGAGTGCAAACATGGGTATCTCGGCTATGAGCAGATAGCAGCTCAGCAGTATCAGCATCAGCAGCAGGGGGAGTGCCCAGGGCGAGCTCTCCAGCTGGTCGCGCCATCCGAGGATGAACGAGCCCCAGAAGAGGGCGTTGGCTGGTGTGGGCAGTCCGATGAAGCCCATGGACTGGCGCTCGTCGAGATTGAACTTGGCCAGTCGCAGTGCTGAGAAGGCTGCCATGACAAAGGCAGCGAAGGGGATGTAATCGCTCACGGGCATGAGGAAGGCGGGGTAGTGTACCATGGTGAGCTCGAAGCCCACGATGGCTGCGGGTGCCAGTCCGAAGGTGATGTCGTCGGCCAGCGAGTCGAGCTCCTTGCCTATGGGCGACGATACGTGGAGCAGTCGGGCGCTCATGCCGTCGAAGAAGTCGAAGGCTGCGCCTATGACAATCCACAGGAGTGCGATGTCTACATTGCCTGTGAAGGCATGGAATGTAGCAATACATCCTGCAATGAGATTGCAGGATGTCAGTGTGTTGGGGATAATTTTCTTGATGGTCTGTAACATGGTTGTATCAGTCCTTTAGTTTGGCTATCACTGTCTGGTCGCCCGTGGTGGTCTGTCCCATCTTGACACACACCTCGGTGCCTATGGGCAGATATACGTCTACGCGCGAACCGAACTTGATGAAGCCCAGGTGTTCGTCGATGAAACATTCCTCTCCGGGCTTGGCGTAGGTCACGATGCGGCGTGCCACGGCGCCGGCTATCTGTCGGCAGAGGATGTCGGTACCCTCGGGCGTGGTAATCATGATGTCGGCGTGCTCGTTCTCCTCGCTTGCCTTGGGCAGCCATGCCTTGTGGAAGTTGCCGTTGCGGTGGTTTACAAACTTCACCTTGCCGTCTACGGGGAACCAGTTGGCATGCACGTTGAAGAGGCTCATGAAGATTGACACCATGAGGCGGCGCTCATGGAAGTACTCGTTCTCCTCTACCTCTTCGATTACTACTATCTTGCCGTCGGCGGGCGCTACGACCAGCCGCTCGGTGTCCTCGCTGCCGAAGTAGCGTATAGGACATCTGAAGAAATTGAGGATGATGGCATATATGGAGCCGAAAATGACAAGGAACGACCAGAAGGGAATCTTGGTCTCAAACGTACGGTGCAATATCAGCGCGACGGCGGCAATGAAAATGAAACCATAGATGATGGTGTCTGTGCCCTCGCGGTGGATACGTATCTTTTTTAGTTTTTTAATTCTATTGCCCATAAGGTTACTCTATATTCTATGCAAAGATACATTAATTAATGTGATGTCGCAAATATTGGCCGCGTTTTTTTTGTGGATGTCGGCAAATGTATGTAACTTTGAAACCCCAAACACAATTTTCGCCACCATTATGGAAGATTTTATACACCTGCACGTACACACCCACTACTCTATACTCGACGGTCAGTCCAAGATACCCCACCTGGTCGACAAGGCCATTGCCGACGGCATGCGCGGTATGGCGGTCACCGACCACGGCGTGATGTATGGCATCAAGGAACTGGCCGACTACTGCGCCGGTGTCAACAAGAAGCGCAAGGAGGAGGGGCTCGAGCCTTTCAAGCCCATCCTGGGTTGTGAGATGTATGTGGCGCGCCGCCGCAAGGAAGACAAGGTCAAGGAGATGGGCGACAACAGCGGTTACCACCTCATCGTGCTGGCCAAGAACTATAATGGTTACAAGAATCTCATCAAGCTCGTCTCCAATGCGTGGACAGATGGCTACTACTATCGTCCGCGTACCGACCGCGCCGACCTCGAGCGCTACCACGAAGACCTCATCGTCTGCTCGGCATGTATCGCCGGCGAGGTACCCTCCAAGATTCTGCATGGCGACATCGAGGGAGCCCGCGAGGCGTGTGAGTGGTATCATCGCGTGTTTGGCGACGACTATTACCTCGAGCTCCAGCGCCACGAGGTGACCGACCCCACCATCCTGGCCAACCGCGAAGCCTTCCCCCTGCAGCAGAAGGCCAACAAGGTGCTCATCGAGATGGCCCGTGAGTATGGCATCAAGCTCGTCTGCACCAACGACTGCCACTTTGAGGACAAGGAGACCGCCGAAGCCCACGACCATCTGCTCTGTATCTCTACGGGCAAGGACCTGGACGACCCCAACCGCATGCGCTACTCCAAGCAGGAGTGGTTTAAGACCCGCCAGGAGATGAACGACATCTTCAGCGATGTGCCCGAGGCGCTTGCCAACACCACCGAGATACTCGACAAGGTCGAGATATACAGCATCGACCACGGCCCCATCATGCCCTTCTTCCCCATCCCCGAAGACTTTGGTACCGAGGAAGAGTGGCGCCGCCGCTTCACCGAGGAGCAGCTCTTCCACGAGTTTACCTCCGACGAGAACGGTGAAAACCCGCTGCCTCCCGACGAGGCCCAGAAGGTGATAGACCGCCTGGGCGGCTACGACAAGATATACCGCATCAAGTTTGAGGCCGACTATCTGGCCCACCTCGCCTACGAGGGTGCCAAGGAGCTCTACGGCGACCCGCTGCCCGACAATGTGAAGGAGCATATCAACTTCGAGCTCCATGTCATGAAGACCATGGGTTTCCCCGGTTACTTCCTTATCGTGTCAGACTTCATCAATGCCGCCCGTCGCGACCTCGGCGTGTGGGTAGGTCCGGGCCGTGGCTCGGCTGCGGGTTCGGTTGTGGCCTACTGTCTGGGCATTACGCGCATAGATCCGCTCAAGTACGACCTGCTGTTCGAGCGTTTCCTCAACCCCGACCGTGTGAACCTCCCCGATATCGATACCGACTTCGACGACGACGGCCGAGGCAAGGTGCTGCGCTGGGTGATGGACAAGTACGGCCATGAGAACTGTGCCCACATCATTACCTATCAGGCTATGGCCACCAAGAACTCCATCAAGGATGTGGCGCGCGTGGAGCGTCTGCCCCTCGACAAGGCCAACGCCCTCTGCAAGGCCATCCCTGATCGTCTGCCCGACGGCATGAAGATGAATCTCACCAATGCCATCAAGGCCACGCCCGAACTGCGTGATGCCGAGGCGTCGTCCAATCCCCAGGAGCGCAACACCATCAAGTATGCCAAGATGCTCGAGGGCACCGTGCGCGGTGTGGGTCTCCATGCCTGCGGCTTCATCATCTGCCGCGACCCCATCAGCAACTGGGTACCCGTGTCTACTGCCGACGACCCCGACTTCCCTGAGTTCAAGACGGCTGTCACCCAGTACGACGGCCACGTCATCGAGTCTACCGGCCTTATCAAGATGGACTTCCTGGGATTGAAGACTCTCTCCGAGTTGAAAGAGGCGGTAAAGAACGTGAAGCTGACCAAGGGCATCGATGTCGACATCGACACCATACCCATCGACGACGAGCTCACCTACAAGCTCTATCAGGAGGGCCGCACCATCGGAACCTTCCAGTTTGAGTCGCCCGGCATGCAGAAGTATCTGCGTGAGCTCCATCCCACCGTGTTCGAGGACCTCATCGCCATGAACGCCCTCTATCGTCCGGGTCCTATGGACTACATTCCCGACTTCATCAAGCGCAAGCACGACCCCTCGCTGGTGACCTACGACATACCCTGCATGGAGAAATATCTCAAGGACACCTATGGCATCACCGTCTACCAGGAGCAGGTGATGCTCCTGTCGCGCCAGCTGGCCAGCTTCACCCGAGGTGAGAGCGATGCCCTGCGTAAGGCTATGGGTAAGAAGAAAAAAGCCATCGTAGACGCCATGAGACCCAAGTTTATCAAGCAGGGGCAGGCCAACGGCCACGACCCCCAGGTGCTTGAGAAAATCTGGGGCGACTGGGAGAAGTTTGCCTCCTATGCCTTCAACAAGTCTCATGCCACCTGCTACTCCTGGGTGGCCTACCAGACCGCCTATATGAAGGCTCACTATCCGGCCGAGTTTATGGCTGCCATCATGACCCGCCGCAAGAGCGACATCAAGGAGATTACCAAGCTCATGGACGAATGTCGCACCTACGGTGTGCCCACCCTGGGCCCCGATGTCAATGAGAGTTACGAGAACTTCGGTGTAAACCACCATGGCGAGATACGCTTCGGACTGGCTGCCATCAAGGGTATGGGCGAGGCTGCCGCCACCGCCATCATCAACGAGCGCGAGGCCAACGGCCCCTTTGCCGATATCTATGACTTTGCCGAGCGCGTGGACTTCCGCAATGTCAACCGCAAAGCCTTTGAAAGCCTTGCCTACAGCGGAGGCTTCGACAGCTTCGGGCTCTATCGTGAGCAGTATTTTGCACCTTGTGGCAAGGAGGGCTCGTTCCTCGATGCCATCGTGCGTTATGGACAGCGCTTCCAGGCGTCCAAGGCCGAGGCTGCCACTTCGCTCTTCGGCGCCGACGATGTAGAGATAGCCCATCCACAACCATCCAAGCCAGAGCAGTGGAACACACTCGAACGACTCAACAAGGAGCGCGAACTGGTGGGCATCTATCTCTCAGCCCATCCGCTCGACGACTACGAGGTGGCGCTCAAGCACCTCTGCAATACCCAGTGTATCGACATCCGCGGTCGCGACACCGATATGGAGCCGCTGAGCAAACTGCAGGAGATAACCTTCGGTGGAATCATCACCGAGTCGACCGAGCGCTTCTCCAACTACAGCGGCAAGCCCTTCGGTATCATCCAGATAGAAGACTACAGCGGCACTGGCGAGTTGAGTATCTTTGATGCCGAATGGCCCAAGTGGAACGGCATGCTCAAGAAGGAGTATCTCGTGCGCATCACCGCCAAGTGCGTGGAGCGCTACCGTGGTTCGGGCAAGTTCCAGCTCAATATCGTCAACGTAGAGTTCCTCGTCGATGTCAAGAACCGCGGCATTACCAGCATGACGATAGGCATAGACTGCGACAAGTTTGACGAGGAGCTCGAGGACAACCTCGCCACCAAGCTCAACGACAACCTCGGCCAGACCCCCTTGCTCATACGCTTCTACAACTGTATGGACCAAAGGGGAGAGATAGTGATGCGCTCGGCCAAGAGCGTCAATGTGACCAGGAAGTTGCTCGACTTCCTCGACGAATATCACTTCAGCTATCAGTTCAATACCTGACGACTCCCTCCGCTGCGTGACGGCGGTTGCAGATACGAGAAATGGTTCGACAGCAGCTCAATGCAAGCTCTGTCGAACCATTTCTCGTATCTGTAGTAAGGGTGTTATCAGTTGTGGACCAGCGTGCCTATCTCTTCGCCGTCCATCACGCGCTTGAGGTTGCCCACCACATCCATGTTGAATACATAGATAGGCAGATTGTTCTCCTTGCACATCGTGGTGGCGGTGAGGTCCATCACGCGCAGGTTGCGGGTATAAATCTCGTCGAAGGTGATGTCGTGAAACTTGGTGGCAGTGGGGTCCTTCTCGGGGTCGGCGGTGTAGATGCCGTCTACGCGGGTGCCCTTGAGCATCACATCGGCCTCAATCTCTATGCCTCGCAGCGACGAGCCGGTGTCGGTGGTGAAGTAGGGGCTGCCCGTGCCGCCCGAGAAGATGCACACGCGGCCGTCTTCCATAGCCTCGATGGCCTTCCACTTGCTGTAGAACTCGCCGATGGGCTCCATGCGTATGGCGGTGAGCACCTTGGTCTTTACGCCCTCGGCCTCGAGAGCCGAACTCAGCGCCAGCGAGTTGATTACCGTGGCACACATGCCCATCTGGTCGCCCTTGACGCGGTCGAAGCCCTTCTGGCTGCCGCTCAGTCCGCGGAAGATGTTGCCACCGCCGATGACGATACCTATCTGCACACCCATCTCGTGTATCTCCTTGATTTGGCGGGCATAGTCACCCAGTCGCTCAGGGTCGATACCATAATTCTGATTGCCCATCAAGCTCTCGCCCGAGAGTTTGAGGAGGATTCTCTTAAATCTTGCCATAGTCTTATTTGTATTTTCAGATGATAAATTCCACTTCCTTGAACGCATAGCTGCGCTGTCGGCCCTCGCTGTCGCGCAGACTGAGCCTGCCGTCGTAGGCCACGCCCACCAGCTCGGCGTCAAATTCGCCGTCGCCGTCGCGATAGCGGTAGAAACCCTTGCGGCGGTAGAGCGCCTCGTGATACTCGCGGCTTATGCCAGCATAGTCGCCCTCCTGCACCCGTCGGTAGTAGTCGTCGAAGGCTTGGAGGATGCGCTCGAGCAGATGGTCTATGCTCTCGTCGCTGCCCGTAATCTGGCTGAGCGACACGGGGTTGGGCGCGTCGCTGGTGAAGCGTCGCTGGTTTACGTTGATGCCCGTGCCCAGTATCATGCGCTTCAGTCGGCCGCCGCTTACCGCCGTCTCGATGAGCGTTCCGCTGAGCTTGCGGTCGCGGTGGTAGATGTCGTTGGGCCACTTCAGCTCCATGCCGTCGGCATAGGCATCGAGCGCCCGCTTCAGGGCCAGCGCTTCGGCCATAGCCAGCACAAACTGGTGGCCTATCGCCACCTCCACGGGGCGTATCTGTATCGAGAAGAGCAGGTTCTGTCCCTCAGCGTCCTCCCATCGGTTGCCTCCCTGTCCGCGTCCGGCGGTCTGGTGGCGTGCTGTGACCACCACCACATCCTCGTCGCCCCGATAGGCGTGCAGATAGGTATTGGTCGAATCGACGGTGTCCAGTCTTATCACTCTCATATCACTCATCTACTCAGCAGCAATGGGTTGAAGGCATCCTCGGTGTGTATCACGTCGCAGTGGCGCGAGTCCATGCCCACCACGGTGATGATGTCAAACCTCACATCGGCGTCAATGCCCATCTGCTTGACATAGGCATTGGCGGCAATGGCGAGATTGCGCATCTTGGTCTCGTCGACGGCCAGGATAGGGTCTATCGTCAAGCCCTCCGAGCGCGTCTTCACCTCGACGATGACCAGCAGGTCCTGCGCCTCGGTAATGGCCACGATGTCCAAATCGCGCTTGCCCAGTCGCCAGTCGCGGTCCTTGATGATATATCCATGGTTCTCCAGGTAGCATGCCGCCACCTCTTCTCCCCATTTGCCTAAGTCGTTGTGTTCTGCCATAACTGTCTGCAAATGTAACACTTTTCCGCCACTCAGCCAACTAAAGGCAAGAGAAATAGGCTGCGCCCCACCAATATTGCCGCCACCGCCGCTCCCGGTTTCCATCTCCGCCGCTTAAGGTGCAGCGGAGTTTCAATGACAGTGTAATGGCTAAATTCGAGTAGGGTGGTTATGCAAACTTCTCCTGGAAATGCGCTATATTCAGCTAAATGTGTGTTTTTTTGATAGATTTAGCTGAATATACGCCATGTTTTAGTATTTTTGCAACTGAAACATTGATACTTGAATATGTTTCCTGATACGAAAAGAAATATACTATAAGAGTTCATATCTCTCTACATGTTAAATTATTAATTGCTGATAACTATGAGATTGAAGCCAAAACTCCTCAATGCAATAATATTAGGATTGACAATGTTCCTTTCAATGCAAACAGCTTTTGCTGCTTGCAAACAGTCATTTGCCGCTCAACAAAAGAAGGTAGCGACCATTAGCAAAAAGAGAGTTGTCAAGAGCAAGAAGAGAACCTATCGCAAGGCTTCGGCGCGTAAATATTCGCATAGGGAACTGAACGCCATTATGCGGATACTTGAGCGGAAGTTCCTGTCGGAAGACAAGACCCCGGCCTTGCGAAATGTTGTTGGATTTGGAATGGGATCCAACTCCATTGATGTTGCGCTCCGTTGGAACACGAAGGAGAAGCAGCAGGAGTTTCGTAGGCTGATTTACAACTCGCCCGCCATCAGGTTTGAGGGCAAGTTGGACCCTATCATCGACAACAGGGAAGGCGTGAGCACCTACCAAGGCATCTTCCTCAAGGCGGAGAAGCCTTCCTATCCATTGGGCACCACGGAGATCAGATTCACGATTACCAACCATAGTGGCGAAGAATTTGTGTATGGCGATGCCTATAGCATCACGGCCCAAGGAGCGGATGGCAATTGGTTTGTTGTGCCCACCGATTGCTCGTTCACGGCCATCGGTCATGTTTTAAGCGATGGTCAAAGCGGCACCATCACGGCCCATCTTTTTCCCGATATTCTTCCAAACAATCCTGGCGTCTATCGCTTCTTCTATGAAGAAAACATAGATGGCAATAAGGTGCTGCTTATGGCAACCTTTGAGTTGAAGTAAATAAAAAAGAATTGTTGCTTATGAAAATACTCTTCAGTTTATTGGCATTACCTGTTGGCGGAATTAATTTAGTGCATACTTAATTCTGCCAATTGGCTTGTTGTTAATGAAGTTTACGTATTGCAGATTGGTAAGTGCACTAATTTTGCCAATGATTCTGGCAAACAATCCATTCGTTATTTTCGCGTAGTTCCTGATGACCAGGAACTGGTCTGTAAGTTGTGAGAATGTTGTCTCAATCCTCTTTCTTGCCTTTGCAAACGGAATGAATGTCGGTTTCCAATCCTTTTGGTTGAGCCGATATGGACACTCCAGTCTTATGTGTGCGGTTTCAAACAAGTCAAGCTGTACGTCAGCTCCAATATACCCTTTGTCACCATAGATGCTACAGTCGTGATAAGTATGTTTTACATCCTTCATATAATGGAGGTCAGCCACACTTGCCTTTGACAGATCATAGGAATGGATAACTCCACTTAACCCACAGAGAGCGTGTAACTTATAACCAAAATAATACGTGTTCTGCGAAGCACAGAAGCCGAAGTCGGGAGCTTGCGAGAAATTGCCGGCACGCCCCATCTTGCAACGTTTTCCTCTTGCAACCCTACAAACCTCTATCGGCTTGGAGTCAACAAAGAATTGTTCCTCTCCGCCATCCATTTCCATGGCAATCCTCTTGCGCAGTTCCTCACACAGGCCTGACGTTTTCTTCCTGCGGTCATTGAACTGTCTCCTTGATATGAGATTGGGAATACTGTCCTTGTGTTCTTGCAATTTATAGTCGAACAACCACTTCTCGCTATCAATGCTCTCGGTCTCTGCCGTCAGGGATAGCGCCACCACTTCCAAATCTGAAAACTTGGGAACAGGACCACGACGTGGAACATTACCAGATTCATTGACGAGATTTTCAGAGAATTGCTTGCATATCTCAAGTATTTTGACGAATTTTGTATAAAGGTTGTACATACGATGATTTGAACTTAATGTTTTGATCACCACTAAGTTACTAAAAATCAGCGACATGTACAACTTTTTACTCATATTTGTCAACTTAAATTAATTCCGCCAACTGGTAGAGATGGAAAATTCGTGCCTAATATGGTTACAGCTTATTGAGTTTACTCATGCTGTGGGCCTTTATTTTGTGTGCCAGGCTTATGAGGATCTAAAAAGGATTTCATTCTCGTAAAACTTAAAAATATGATTAATAATTGGTAATGCGCTTTATTCAGCTAAATATGTGTTTTTTTGATAGATTTAGCAGAATATACACCATTTGGGGTTATTTTTGCGGCATACCCCAAGTCAATCAGCACGCCGCCAAGAGTATAAGTGCCAACAATTATCTTAATCTTCTTCTTGATAATCTGCTGATGGCATGCAATGTGCCAATATACCACAATAACGTGGAATGTTGCTGTTGTGAGAAGCAAATTGGGGGACAAGATAATCGTTAAATCTTCAAAGGTTAGTGTGAGGCTGCATATATAACATGGTAATTAAAGGACAATTTTCGATTCAGGGAAATGTATGGAATAGATTAATGGGATGTAAAAGAGAAAATATTGCAAGTCTAAAGGCAAATATCGCTAATTAATGGAGAGTGGTATCAGGTTTAATTACTAAATATTAATAGAAAACGGACAATTATTCGCTATTCTCGTTGCTTTTACATAACTTTGTGTTCAAGTTTAATCAAATAGATAATTACTTAACGAAGAATAAGGACAATGAAAGACCCCGATTGGCAGAAGTGCGTTTTATGTGCAGACAGTAAGAATGTAATAAAACGTATTCCTGATAATTCTATCGACTTCATTTTGACCGACCCTCCATATAATCTCGGTCAACATTCAACTGGCAATATACCATTGCCAGGCCGTTCGGCTATGAATAATGATGTTGCTGATTGGGATATGGTAGATTTCAATCCAGAAGAATGGGCTGATGAATTCATTCGTATATTAAAGCCTACAGGAAATTTGTTCATATTCACTTCATATAATCAACTTGGACGTTGGTACAATTGTCTTGATCAAAAGTTTGATACAACAAATTTCATGATTTGGCATAAAACCAACCCTGCTCCCAAAATTTTTAAGGTTGGCTTTCTGAATAGTTGTGAAATGATATTTGTATGCTGGAATAAAAAACACACATGGAATTTCCTATCGCAGAGAGAGATGCATAACTTCATAGAAAGTCCGATATGTATGCGTCCAGAACGCCTAAGCAACCCAAAACATCCAGCGCAAAAGCCTCTTGCCATATTAAAAAAAATGATAGAGGTGGCAACAAACGAGAATGATATAGTATTTGACCCGTTTATGGGAGTGGGATCAACAGGAGTAGCCGCAATAGAACTGAAAAGGCGTTTTATTGGAGTTGAATTAAATAATGAATATTTTGAAGCAGCAAAGAAACGAATAAATATGGCATTCAATAAGGGCAGTAAATTAAACACCACGGATTACTCTTTAGAAGAGGATTCATACATGGTACACGAACCATCAGTCGGGGTACATACTTCGCTTTTTATGCTTGATAGTTTTTTCAAAGCCAAAGCATCTACAACGCAATCTGTGTTTATAGATAGGAAAACGAGCTTATCTCCTATAATTAAGTGGCCTGGCGGTAAGGAGAAAGAATTGAAGTATATTATTCCTAATCTGCCACAGTTTGAAAGATATTTTGAACCTTTTGTAGGAGGAGGATCCGTGTTCATGGGAATCAATGCAAAAGAGTATTTCATTAATGATTTCTCTGAAGAATTGGTTCAACTTTACCGATACATATCTGAAAATGACAAGGATTTTTACAGATATGTAGAAGCTATGGATGCGTCATGGAACAATGCAGAGAATTTTTTCCATAACA
Source organism: Prevotella sp. P5-108 (assembly GCF_002251385.1). GTDB lineage: Bacteria > Bacteroidota > Bacteroidia > Bacteroidales > Bacteroidaceae > Prevotella. Next base: position 201,199 of record NZ_NPJJ01000057.1, on the reverse strand, counting down.
ACAAAAAGCTAGTTGATGTTTACTTAAACTTCAAGAGTGGGCAATTAGACAAGGAAGGCCTTAAAAAATACATTGTAAATTTTATTACAAGAAAGAAGGATGAAATTGAAAGTATTTTAGATAATGCTTTTCGTGGAGTACAATGTATTATGTGCAAGGAACTTGAAACAAACCTATTTCGCAAGATGGTGCGCATGTGCGAACTTGAATTGCAAAAGCAGGATTTGCCTCTTAAAGACTTAAACGACAACATCGAAACGGCTATCAAGAGTGCGCTATATATGAATTATCGCAACTTGTACAACGACAAAAGTATTGGCGGAGATAATCCGCATATGTATAGTGCATTGTTCTTTTTCATGCGCAACTATGCATATAGTGGCATGTTTAGATATAGTAGGAATGGCAAATTCAATGTTCCGTATGGAGGTATAGCCTATAATAGCAAAATGATGAAAAAGAAACTCAATTATTATCGATCAAGACTTTTGCAGGATCATTTTGAGAATGCTCATATCTACAATTTAGATTTTGAAGCATTCCTAAGAGAAGTTCAGCCAAACGAAAATGATTTTGTTTTTCTTGATCCTCCTTACGATAGTGAATTCAGTACCTATGCTCAAAATACATTCACAAAGGCAGACCAAGAAAGACTCGCAAATTTCATGATAAATGAGTGCAAAGCCAAGTGGATGATGATTATTAAGAATACCGATTTTATATATGAATTGTACAGTAAAAAAGGTATAAATATTCGAACATTCGATAAGGAATATCTTGTTAGCTTCATGAATAGAAACGACAAGAAAGTTACGCATCTTCTCATAACAAATTATTGATAGTATGAAACGTATAACGGAAAGTCAGTTGGTTTTGCCAGCTTTATACTTGATGTCAAAATCAGTAAATGGTTTTGTCTCCACAAGTGATTTAATCTCTGGGTTGACCGAAGTGTTGCACCCAACCGGTGTTGATGCAGAAATATTATCAGGCAGATCAGATACTTACTTCTCTCAGAAAGTTAGAAACTTGAAAAGCCATGATACATTTCAACGTGATAATTATGCAACTAATGTACCTGGTGGTTTTTGTATCACTTCTGTTGGAAAGGAGTATCTCGGCGCTCATAGTGAGGCATTATCTTACTTGTTCGAAGAAGATTTCAACTACGAAGATGTAAAAACTGCAATTGAAAGCATTGCCTCAAGTGGCAATAGGCGCGTGCTGCCTATAGAGGAAATTGTATCAGAAGGAAGAGTTGTTACAAGAAATGTTCAGACGCGAGAAAGGTCTTCACATTTAAGAAAGATAGCGATTGAACATTTTACCCGTAACAATATCATCTCTTGTGATTGTTGTGGTTTTAATTTCCCCAAATATTATGGTGATGTTTATGGCAAGGATTGTATAGAAATCCACCATAAGAGACCTATTTTCCAGTATCAAGGAGATACATTTGAACAGTTGGTGGATAGTGCATTAGAAAACTTATTGCCTGTATGTCCGAACTGTCATAGAGTGATACACAAAAACCACATTGGAAGTGATGGCATTGCTGCTTTCATTCATGATGTTCAACAAAGAAGAATAATTCTCTAAGTTGTTATATAGTATGTGTAATCGTTTGAGTTTAGACATAATCCAAAACTCAAACGATTGGCTAAATCTGAATCATCGGTAGTAACTAATCAAACTATTAACCGCAATTTCGGAAGTCATTTATAAGCCTTTTTAGAAAGGAACTTGGCAATCGGACGAGATGGCAATCATCATGCTCCTTGTCGCGTTTCAGGATCTTCCTTCTTGCTTAAGCATATTGATAATTATTGCTGCCCTCTAAACTAAAAATAGCACAATTACTCCGCCCGAAGTCCTCCAATCTGGGACTCCGGGCTTGTTTTTTCAAAAAGTAAGCTCCTCTCTAATCAGACAGACTTTGGATCCGGGTGGCATAGCCTCCTGAACCATTTTTGCCCAGTCTTTTTCTGGTCCATCAAGTTTAGCGGACAGCAATAATAAAAAAACAAAGATACAGCCATTGCTGGCTGTATCTTTATGGTTCTCTGGGGGATGTCGTTATGCTTTACTTGAACAGCTGGGGGATGAACAGGAGCGAGTACTGGCGCCAGTTGCACCAGAGGTGGCCGCGCGGACTCTCGTGGAATGTGTACTTCAGTCCGTCTTTGTCCATGCGCTCCATGAGCCGCTTGTTCGCTGGCAACAGCCAGTCTTCGTTGCCGCATGCAATCCAGTAGAGTTTGGGGTTGCCTTGTGCCAGCTTGGTGAGCTTGGCATCGAGGTTGGCATAGGCTGGAACCTCTTCCATATTAAGATGAGAGAAGTCGACGCCGGCGGAGTAGAGGCCGATGTAATTGAACATGTCGGGATAGTTGGCTGTAATCATAAGCGTGTGCATTCCACCCATTGACAGTCCGGCAATGGCGCGATGTGCCTTGTCGGGGATGGTGTTGAATGTGGCATCGACATAGTTTACGATTTCAGGGAACGCCAGTTCGAAGAGTCCGTCCTTGTAGTGTGGCAAGAGGTGGGTCGATACGGGTCTGAACGCGAGATTCTCTGCCGTCTCGCCGGCAGCGGCCTGCTTGCCGAAGTTGCCGTTGGGCATGACGACAATCATCGGCACACACTTTCCTTCGGCAATGAGGTTGTCCATGATGCGCGCCATGTGGCCCAAGTCGAGCCATGCAGTCTCGTCGCCACCACTGCCATGGAGAAGATAGAATACAGGATATTTCTTGTCGGTCTTGCCATATCCGGCAGGCAGATACACATTCATACGGCGGTCGGCGTTGGCCGTGTTGGAGTGATACCATACCGTGCGCACCTGGCCATGGTCCACATCCTTTACCAGATATTCGTCGGCAGCGCCGCCACCCACATAGAAGATGCTGAATATGTTGCCCACATCGCGGCGCGTAAACGGATTTACAGGGTCGATGCCCAACACACCGTCGATGTCAAAGCGATAGGTGAACATTTCGGATGCGAGCTGTGGAGTGGTATACTCCCATACTCCATCCTTGCCTTTCTTCATTGTAGCCTGGCCGTTGTTCTGCTCCCAGTCAGCCAATATCTTCACACTCTTGGCCTTGGGCGCTTTCACGCGGAAGGTTACGGTGTGGTCGTCGTTTACCTGTGGCGAAACGATGTCGCCCTCACGAAATGAGATGTTCTGCTGTGCGCTCATGCCCATTGCTACGAGCATGGCTGCCATTGCTACGATAGTCTTCTTCATAGATTCTATTTTTAGTTGTTGATTTCTAATAGTATCTACAAAAGTAATAATAATTTGTCATAACCGGACCCATCTTCCGTAGCTTTTTTCATTTATGTTATTCGGTTTCGACTCCGACTCTTTTCTTGTCGGTCAATGTAGAAACCTCAACGTGTCTTCGTTCAGGCTGCTTTAGAAGAGAAATGTCGTAAAGCGTTTGGTGTTTGCTTCTTTCTGCTTCAATTCTTCTTCCATTCTCCGTGTCGCCATCTTGAAAAAGAAACGAATGAGATGTTCATCGGTCGCTTCTGTACGAATCATGCGGAGCGCAGCAATGTATTCCTTGCGATTTTCTGACGGGATGATAAGGAGGGGATGCCCCATGCGTAACAGTATGTAGTTGCTGACCAGACGCCCGGTTCTTCCATTGCCATCGCGGAACGGATGGAGATATTCGTAGAAACCATGGAAACGGGCAGCAAGTATCATGGGGTGTACATTAGCGGCGACGATGGCTTCCTCTGTCGATTCCAATAGCTTTGGCACTCTTGCGATGAGTTCTTTATGGTTGCCGAAGACCGTGTCGCCAGCCGTCATATCCGTAGTGGTGTATTCTCCCGCGACGGCTTCGGGAGCGTGATAAGAAAGCGTGTGACGGGTAACTCGCTTGTTGATTTCCTTGAGCAGTTCTTCGTCGATAGGATGCTGCGTATTTTGCATCATATACTCGAATGCCTCGAAGTGGTCAAGCATTTCGAATGCCTCGAAAAGCGTCTTTCCCGCAGGAATCATTCCCAATCCTTTCTCCTTCAGCTCTCGGGTGTCATCTACGGAGAAAGAGTTGCCTTCAATGGCGCACGAATGAGTGGAAAAGAGCACCTCGTTATATTTGATGTACTCTTCTCTATTCATTTGATTGATAATCGAGGTCTGGTATTGCTGCCTTGCCGCCTCGTATTCTTTTATTTCTGTGTCTAACGCCATTATTGCTTTCTTGTTGTTCTCTGCGGTGATTGGGGGAGGCCTGCAGACACAGGCTTAGTTATTTATCATGGCAAAGATACTGTAAAAAAACTAAGCGTCAAACTTTTCTGACGGAAATCGTTCCTTTTTGTTAGGCAATGATGCCACCCAACACCTGAAACGCCACAGAGAAGCATGCTTTCTTATGTATTGCGCTCGGTTTGCGTTACTTTACGGCATAACCGTGAAGATAGGCTGCATCTCGGCAATAAAAATAAATATGATTTATTTTGTATTGCGCTCGGTTTGCGTTACTTTGCGGCATAACCGTGAAGATAGGCTGCACCTCGGCAATAAAAATAAATATGATTTATTTTGTATTGCGCTCGGTTTGCACTATCTTTGCAGAAGAATTTATAATAATCAAGATGGAAGTAACAATCACTAACGAGAATTTTAAGGACTATCTGAATGGCGAACTGCCATTGGTAGTGGATTTGTGGGCTACATGGTGCGGACCTTGCCGCGCGCTGGCTCCCATTGTATCTGAGTTGGCCGAAGAGTACGACGGCCGTCTTGTGGTGGGCAAGTGTGACATCGAGGAATACGATGACATCGCTACCGACTATGGCGTGCGCAATATACCTACCATCCTCTTCTTCAAGGGTGGCGAACTGGTAGACCGCTTCGTGGGCGCAGCCAAGAAGGCAGTAATAGAAGAGAAGTTCAAGGCGCTGCTCTAATCCCACGCGCTTATTGGGGATTAACAGCCTGTACAGACCGAAAACAACGAGCCGGGTATGCTGACGATTGTCGCATATCCGGCTCGCTGTATATATAAATAAGGTGGAGCTAAAACTCCAGCAGGCGGCTGCCGTCGGCATCGACGCTGATTTTTACGCGCACGGTGTCATCGGGCAGGATGTCTTCTATCAGTTCGGGCCACTCCAGGAGACAGAGGTTGCCGCTGTAGAAGTAGTCTTCGTAGCCCATGTCATAGACTTCCTCGATGCGGCGGATGCGGTAGAAGTCAAAGTGGTAGATGGGGTCGCCATGCCCGTCGGTGTATTCATTGACGAGGGCGAAGGTGGGCGAGGTGATGACGTCGTCTACGCCCAGTTCCTGGCACAATGCCTTGATGAAGGTGGTCTTGCCGGCGCCCATGCCGCCATAGAATGCGATGACGCGGGCTTCGCCGATGCTGTTGACAAACTGCTGTGCCGCTGCGCGTATGGCGTCGAGCGACTCTATTCTGATCTGTGTCATATCGTTTTATCTTTTCTTGGGTTTCAGTGTGATGAGGGGGATGAGCATCTCTTCCATCGAGATGCCGCCGTGCTGGAACGTGTTCTTGTAATAAGACACGTAGTAATTGTAGTTGTTGGGGTAGGCGAAGAAGCTGTCGCCGGTGGCAAACACATAGCTGGTGCTCAGATTGGGCATAGGCAGCTGGGCCTGCTTGGGGTCGCGAATGACAAATACGTCCTTGGCGTTGTAGCTGAGGTTCTTGCCCAACTTGTAGCGCAGATTGGTGTTGGTGTTGCGGTCGCCCACTATCTTGATGGGGTTGGTGCAGCGTATGGAGCCGTGGTCGGTGGTCACCACCACGCGGTATCCGGTGGTGGCGAGTGCCTTGAAGAGGTCGGCGATGACCGAGTGGCGGAACCACCCGAGGGTGAGGTTGCGGTAGGCAGACTCGTCGTTGGCCAGCTCGCGTATCATCTTAGACTCGGTGCGGGCGTGCGAGAGCATGTCGATAAAGTTGATTACCACCACGTTGAGGTCGTTGCCCGTATACTCGTTGAGGCGCCCCAGGAACTTCTCTGCCGCAGCGCTGTCGTTGATTTTGTGATAGCTGAAGGTGTCGTGGCGGCGGTAGCGGTCTATCTGGGTCTGGATGAGCGGCGCCTCGTTGAGGTTCTTGCCCTCTTCCTCGTCTTCATCGACCCACAACTCGGGAAACATCTGCGCTATCTGCGTGGGCATGAGGCCGCTGAAGATGGCATTGCGTGCATACTGGGTGGCTGTGGGCAGGATGCTGGTATACATGTCTTCGTCTATCTCAAAGAGGTCGCTGATTTCCTGAGCCAGCATGCGCCACTGGTCGTAGCGGAAGTTGTCGATGACCACGAGAAACACCTTCTCGCCGCTGTCGAGCATGGGGAAGATGCGACGGCTCATGATGTCGTTGCTCATCAGCGGACGGTTGCTGTTGCCGGGCTTCACCCAGTCCAGATAGTTCTTGCGTATATACTTGGCAAAACCTATGTTGGCTTCCTCCTTCTGCATCTGCAGCATCTCGGTCATCTTGCTGTCGGTGCTACTCAGCTCCAGCTCCCAGTGGGTGAGCTTGCGGTAGATGTTCTGCCAGTCTTCGAGCGTCTGGCAGTCCATAATCTGCATCATCAGGTTCTGGTAGTTCTGCTGGTAACCGCTCTGTGTCACCTCGGTCTCTATCTCGCGCCGATGTATGTTCTTTTTGAGGGTGAGGAGTATCTGGTGGGGGTTGACGGGTTTGATGAGATAGTCGGCTATCTTTGAGCCGATAGCCTGGTCCATGATGTCTTCTTCCTCGCTCTTGGTCACCATCACCACGGGAGTCGCCGGGTTGATTTCCTTGATGCGTTGCAGTGTCTCGAGACCGGTGAGGCCAGGCATCATTTCGTCGAGAAGCACCAGGTCGAAGGTGCGCTGCGCACACTGTTCTATGGCATCGGTACCATTGGTTACGGTAACTACCTCGTAGCCTTTCTTCTCAAGAAACAAGATGTGGGCACGCAGCAGTTCTATCTCGTCATCGACCCATAGTAATAATCCGTTTGTCATAATTGTTGTCTCTGTTAATGGGTTAAAATCCCTCCAAGTCGTAGTATTCGTCTTCGAGGTCAAACTTTTTCTTCTTTGCCGTAGCCTTGGGCTTCTTGGCCTTGGTGGTGTCGGCAGGCGCCTTGGTGACTTTGTCGCCGAAGTAGAAGCCTGTCTTGCTTACGGGTTTGGGCGTAGCGGGCTTTGCCGCAGGCTTGGTGGCAGGAGCCGTCGGCTTGGCTGTCGTAGCCGCTGGCTTGACGGCTGGGGTGGCGGTCTTTGTGGCAGGCGTGGCAGCCTTGGCCTTCTGAGTCTCTTCGGGCAGCGCGACGATGGTGCCGTTGGCCTTGGGCGCTTCCTCTGTCTGTGGCGCGCTGACGATGGTGCCGTTTGCCTTGGTCGTTTCCTCGGTCTGCGACTCGCTGACGATGGTGCCGCCTGCCTTGGTCGTTTCCTCGGTCTGTGGCACGCTGATGATGGTGCCCGAGGTGGCTGCGCCCTCCTTGCCCTCGTCGGGCAGCACGTAGGTACCACCCTGCTGCTGAGGCTTCTGCTCGCCCTCGTCTATCATCATACCCTCGCCCAGGGCATTGTCGATATCCTCTACCGAAGGCTCATCGCCCTGGCGGGTCACTATCTCGGCGGGCTCGGCCAGCAGACGGAAGGTGCTCACCTTGAGCGGCACGAAGTGCTTGTCGTAGTACTGCCCATAGTCGTCGTAGCTGTAGGGATGGCCGATGAGCTCGAGGTTGGCCTCGCTGATTATCATCGTGCGCAGTCCGGCATGGCGTTGCAGAATGTGCTGGGCGTAGAGCTGCCGCGCATACTGCAGGGCTTCATCGTAGTTGCGGAAACCGCTCACCTCCATGTGGCAGAGCCCGTGGGCGTCGTTGACTCCTATCTCAAAGTTGCGCACCAGGTAGTTGGTGAAGTTATAGCGCGCCAGCTCAAACAGCAGTTGGTTGGCATTGATGGAGTCGGGCTGGTAGACGATGACAAACTTGAAGTCGATGTCGCGCTCGTTGGTAAACGTGGGTATCGAGTCTCCACCCTCGCTGTCGAGCAGAGCCGAGCGGCGGCTCCACACGTCGCCGACGTCAAACTTGCCGCCACGCAGCTGGCGACCCGCGTTGACGCCGTTGATTATCATGCCCGCCAGCGTGCTTATCTCGCTCTGCGGATATTGCTCTACCACGCGCTTGAGGTCGGCCAGACAACTGTCGGGCTGGCCCATGTTGAGCTTGGCCAGCGCTCCCACAAAGAGGAACTTGTCGCGGTTGTCGCCCATGGGGAAGCGCTGCTCCGACACCTTGAGATTGCGCATCACGTCGTCCATCCTGTCGTCCTTGAAGGCGGTGTAGGTGGCGGCGTAGAGCGAGTCTTCGAGATGGGTGCCCTCGCGGGCGTTGGCTTCAAAGTAGGGGTCGGTGAGGATGGTGGTCCACTGGCTCTCGGCATAGTGCTGGCGCATCAGGTCGAGATAGTGGCGCGCCGTCTCGCCGCGGTGGCTGCGCATATAGAGCAGGAAGAGGTGGTAATAGACCTCGTCCATGTTGGCGTAGCTCTCATACTGGTTGGCCAGACGCGTCAGGTATTTCTCGCTCAGCCTGAGGTTGTCGAGCTTGTCCTTGAATATCACGCCGGCATGGAAGAGGCCGTCCATAATCAGGGCGTTGCTCTGCTCCACCTGCTCGGGAGTGAAGGGTATCTGGGCGAGGTAGTACTCGCGCTTGTGCGGGTCGTTCTGCAGACTGTCGGTGGTCGATGCCAGCGAGTCTTGCAGCGCTTCCTCGCGGGCTATGGAGTCGCGCTGCTCGTCGGTGAGCTCGTTCTGCTGCCCCATGCCAGCCACCACGGTCTTGTTGACGCGCTGCCAGTTGTCCACATTCTCTCGCTTGCCCCACAGCTTCTGGAAGGTGGCCTTGCCCTGGCTCACGGCGATGGGGTTGTAGAAGTACCACTGGCCGTTGCCTGTCGTGGCGGTGTTGTTGGGCCTCGACGGGGTGTTGTTGCGGTTGTTGCCCATATCGTCGCGGTCCATGTTTTCGTTCTGCTGCTGCATGGCATCGGCTTCCTGTTGGGCGCGACGCTCTTCGCGTTCCTTCTTCTTGAGTGCGTCGATGACGCGGTCTATGGCGGCGTTGCGGTCTTTCTCGCTCATGCGGGCGAGCGACTGGAGCGAGTCCTGCAGCTCCACGGCGTCGGTGTGGGGCACCAGTTCGTCGAGTATCTTGGAGCGGTCAGAGAGCTGGCGGTAGTCGGGGCGGTCCTGGTCCAGAAGACCTATCGCCTCGCCATAGCAGCGGCGGGCGTCGCCAAACTTCTCCTTCTGCCAGTAGAGGTTGCCCAGACTCAGCAGCAGCACGCCCTTCTCTATACCGTTGCGCACCGACTCCTTGGCACCCTTCTCATAGGCGCCGATGGCGTGGGCGGTGTCGCGGTCGGCCAGATAGATGTTGCCGATGGCATAGTATACCTGGTCGAGATATTCCTTGTTGTTGTCCGATGCAGCCATGCGGCGCAGACGGCTTATCATGCGGCGCGACTGGCCCTTGGCCATTACCTCGGTCTGGGCGATGCGGGCGTTGAACTCGAGCTGGTAGGGCGGGTTGAGGCGCACCACGCGGCGGAAGGCGTGGTAGGCAGAGTCGGGCTTGCCCACGGCGGCATAGAGCTGCCCCAGCAGATACCACTCGCGGGCTCGCTGCTTGCGGCGCATCTCGTGGCGTATCACGCGGCGCAGATAGGGGATGGCGCGTTGATAGTCGGCCGTGTGTATGTAGTAGTCGGCATAGGTGTAGTCCCACTCCTTGACGGCGCGCCAGTCCATGGAGTCGCGCGCCATGTTGCGTATCACGTCTTCGGCGTCGTAGAGCCAGCCCTCCTGCACATAGCACTTGGCAAGCCAGGCGCGGGCCTTGCCATAGATGGCGGGCTGGGTGGCGTAGAGGCGGCTCATGTAGGAGAAGGTAGAGGCGGCTTCGTCAAACTGGCCCATGTGAAACTGCGAGCGCCCCATGAGCATCCAGGCTTTCCAGAGGAAGGGGTTATACTCGCGACGGCTGAGCCACTCGATGTCGCGCTCGGTCTTGCGCCGCTGCTTGTCCCACACGGGGCGACGCTTGATGCTGTGCTGGTGTATGGCTTTCTCGGCCTTGGTCACCGCACGCTCAAAGTTGCTCTTGCCCAGCTCCTTGCTGTTCTTGTTGCTGACGGTGTAGAGGGGTATCAGTTCGGTATAGTTGTCGCGGTTGCCCTCTTCCTTTTCGAGCGCGCCGTCTATGTATGCCATCGCACCGTTGTAGTAGGTGTTGTAGCGCGCGTTGAAGGCATGCCAGAACCTCGACGACGAGGTGTTCTTCTGCGTAGAGCACGAGCTGAGTGCCACCACCGCCACCGCTGTCAGCGTCATGGCGCCACGCAGTCGCCGGCGGCCCATCAGCGTCTTGGCGGTGCGCGCCAGGGCGTAGACGATGATGCCTACAAAGATGATGGTGGCTCCCGAGGGCACGTTGAGCCAGTAGGAGAGTGCCAGCCCCGTCATGCAGTCTATCCAGCCGATGACGATGCTCAGCGCTATCATGCGCTTGTAGCTGTAGGTGAAGATGTTGGCGGTCATCTGGGGGATGGTGAGCAGACTGATGGCAAGCACGATGCCCACCATACGCAGGGTGGCGACGATGGTCATGGCTATCACCGCCATCAGCGTATATTCTATCATGTCGACGGGCAACTGCTGGGCGCGGGCGAAGATGGGGTCGAACGCCACGCTCACGATGCTGCGGAAGAACATCACCGTGAGTGCCGCCACTATCAGCGTGAGACCGCCGAGCAGCACCAGGTCGCCATGGCCTATGGTGAGCAGACTGCCGAAGAGGTAGGAGTTGAGGTCGGGCATGAACTCGGGCGAAAGAAAGCAGCAGATGATGCCCACGCTCATGCCCAGGGTCCAGAAGAAGGCGATGGTGGAGTCTTCGCGCACGTCGCCGCGGTGCGACAGCCACTGCACGCCCAAGGCGCTGGCCACGGCAAAGGCCATGGCAGAGACTACAGGATTGATACCGAAATACACCCCCAGCCCGATGCCGCCAAAGGAGGCATGGGTGATGCCGCCGCTGATGAAGACCAGCCGCCGCGTCACGATATAGGTGCCCACGATGCCGCAGAGGATGCTGGCAAGGAGCGAGCCTATGATGGCGTTCTGAAAGAAGGTGTAAGTCAGCAGTTCCATGTCATCTTTCCATCAGCATGATTACTTCGTCTTTGAGGGCATCGGGGAGGTTGATGCCGCGCAGGATGAGGCTGCGGTTCCACCCTGCCACCTCGTCGGGGCGCATGGTGTAGAGCACGTCGGCAAACTCGTGTACCTCGTCGTCGGTATACTCGTCGGAGCGGCGGCCGCGGTAGCGGTCCAGCTCTTCGTCGTCGTAGTATTCTATCTTGCGGGTGGCGGCTTCCATCATGCACTCCTGCTCACACTTGGTGTTGGTGCCGTCGCAGGTGCCGCAGCTCGCGGCTGGCGGGGTAGCCTCGGCGCCGTCGTGCTGGCGCAGCGAGAGGAGGGCTGCCACGATGCCCAGGACTATGAGGGAGGTAACGAGATATATCATGGGCGTTCGGTAATCTGGAAACCGGCACGACGCAGGTCGTCCCAGTAGTGGGGATAAGACTTGGACACCACTTCAGGGTCGTTGATGGTGATGCTGCCCAGGGCCAGGGCTGCGGGGGCAAAGGCCATGGCCATGCGGTGGTCCTGATAGGTGTCGATGGGCTCCATCGTGGGCTCGCAGCGCTCGAGGTTCCATATCAGTTCGCTGTCGTTGCGGTCGGTGAGCACCACGCCCAACTTGCGCAACTCGCACTTCAGTGCCTCGATGCGGTCGGTCTCCTTGATGCGCAGACTGGCGAGACCGGTGAAGTGGAAGGGGATGCCGCGCATGGCACAGGCCACGACAAAGGTCTGGACAAGGTCGGGCGAGCTGACGAAGTCGTAGTCCAATCGGGGCAGACGGCGGTGCTGGTGGCTGAGCACCACTTGGGGGGTGCCGTCGTCGCCGGTGCCGAAGGTGGTCTTCACTCCCATGAGCGAACCGATGTAGCGGCAGATGGTGTCGCCCTGGCGCGAACCGTCCATCAGGCCGGGCAGCACCACGCGGGGCTCGTTGTCGTCGCAGAGGGCAAGCATCTCATACCAGTAGGAGGCGGCGCTCCAGTCGTTCTCCACAGCATAGTCGGCGGGCTGGTAGGGCACGGGCGCCACCGTGATGGTGTCTACATCGCTCCACTCGGCCTTGGCGCCAAACTCGGTCATGGTCCACAGCGTCAGGTCGATGTAGGGGCGCGACACGATGTCGCCCTCAAGACGCAGCTCGAGGCCGCGGCGGAGCACGGGGCCTATCATGAGCAGAGCAGAGATATACTGCGAACTGACATTGCCGGGCACCGACAGGCTGCCGCCCTCGATGGCGCGGCCGCAGATGGCGAGGGGAGGATAGCCTTCGTCGCCCAGATAGCTGATGTCGGCGCCCAGACGGCGCAGGGCATCGACCAGCACGCCGATGGGGCGGTGGCGCATGCGCTCGGTGCCGGTAATCGTGTGGCAGCCGTGGGTCACGCTGAGATAGGCGGTGAGAAAGCGCATCGCGGTGCCGGCAGCACCGATGTCGATGGTCTCGGGCATATCGCGCAGGGCGGCGGCGATGACGCGGGTGTCGTCGCAGTCGGAGAGGTTGGCGGGTAGTGAACTGCCGCCGGCAAGGGCCTGGATGACGAGCGCCCTGTTGCAGACGCTCTTTGAAGCCGGCAGCGTGATGGTGGTGTTGATATGTTGGGGTGGCTGGATGGTATATTGCATGTTGTCGATTATCTTCATTGTTATCCTACTTGACCACGCGGATGGGCAGGTCTATCACGCCCATATCGTCTGCCGAGCCCGTGGCCACACGGCTCTTGGTGCGCAGACGCTGCTTGGGGCCGGGGATGAGCGGACTGTTGTAGAGCACACGGCGGATGCGGGCTTTCTGCTGGGCAGTAAGCTCGAAGGCATAGGTGTAGGCGTAGTCCATGATGTTGGTAGAGAAGAACTTGTCGCCCCGGCAAGAGGTGCGTTCGGCGAGCTCCTTGAAGGAGATAGACTGGACCTGGCTGCTGTTGAGCAGGGCGGTGACGCGACGCAGGTAGGCGGGGCGGTTGTATGATGGGGGGTCGGTGCAGTAGTCGGTGTCGTCACAGGCATCTTCGAGGAGATTGCCGTTGGCATCTTCCTTCTCAGAGAAGGCGTGGAGCAGACCCAGATAGTGGCCCAGCTCGTGGGCAAGGGTGACATTGATGTCAAACTTGGCCTGGTTGAGGGTGCCCGAGGTGATGTTGTGCGACGCGTTGGTATAGCGGTCTACCTCGTAGTCGATGAAATCGCTGTTGATGGACGAACAGTAGGCAAAGGAGAGGTTCTTCTTGCTGATGTCGTTATACTTGGACTCGAGCGCAGAGAGGCCGTCGGTCTCGTTGACGCCTTTCAGCGTGAAGGGCAGATGGCTCACGCCCAAGGTGACCTCGGCAGAGTTGGCTTCGGGGGCAAAGGGATAGACCATCACATTGATATAGTCGTTGGGCTCCCACAGATAGCGGGCATATCCCTTCTTGTTGTTGTTCATGAAGTCGTTGGCGTCGATGGGGTAGGTGCCGTCCCACTTGACATATTCCACGCCGGGGGTGGCGAGGCGGTTGCCGCGTTCATCGTGGGTGGCGAGATTGAAACGGATGTTGATATTCTCACTGGTACCGATATCGGTGCTGTAGTAGCCGCCCTGGTAGATGCGGTTGACGTGGTCGAGAATATCGGCGAGACGAGAGGCGGTGACCTTCTGTTTCATCTCGGCCTCGTCCTTGTAGAATACGTGGAAGATAACGGGCAACTTGTAGGTGTAGCTCTCGTTGAGCTCGGCGGTGGTTTGGTCGTCGTCCAGGTCTACCTTGGGTGTGGGGTCTTGCTGTGGGCCGTCGTCACTCGAGCAGGCGCCGAAGGTGAGCGTGAGCACTGCCATCAGCATGTAGAGGAATGTCTGTTTCATATTGCATTGTCCGTTTGGCAAGGCGGAGCATGACCTCAGGGGCACCGGCGTCCACCTTATTATATATATAATAACACAAAGTTAATGCAAAATGGAGACAATACAAAATAAAGGCCATCTTTTTTGATATTTTTAGGATTGGGCGACGGCGCTCATCATCGCCGTGTCGCTGGAGGTTATCTTCGCAACCGTGGAGGGTACCTCGGCGCCGCCCGGAGGTACCTCTATCGCCGTGGAGACTATAAAAACAACAGACAAACATCAAAAATAGAGGAATTTTTGAAAAAAGTAGAGTGAAAGTTTGGTTATTTCGCAATAAGTATGTACCTTTGCACCCGCAAGTTCGGGATTTAGCGCAGTTGGTAGCGCACACGTCTGGGGGGCGCGAGGTCGCTGGTTCGAGTCCAGTAATCCCGACACGAGAAGGAAGATTGTGATGAGAGTCGCAATCTTTCTTTTTTTATGTCCCTGGGTAAGGTCGCGCAGTCCGTGATGCCGCCCACCCTTGCGGAGCATCCCTTAAAGTTAATTGCGCGTTGCGATACAGTTATTGCAAACCATGAAATTTCCGTTTCCAGTCATGAAACAGTCATTTCATGCCCCGCTTTCCCGATTATGGTCATCTCCATAATGAAAAACTCGCGCTCTGCACCACTCGGCACTTAAACGACAATCGCCGCCAGCACTCGCTATGGGCTTGTGCTGGCGGCGATTGGCCGTGTGGGGTACTGCGTGGTCGCGAAGGTTTGCAGGGAGTCCACCTCGTTTTGCTGCGTGGTCGCGGGGATTGGCTCGGTGCCCGCCCTGTCTTGTTGTGTGCCCGTTCCGTTTTGCTGTGTGGTCGCGGGGATTGGCTCGGGCGGCGTGGACGGGTCAGTCCATAATCTCGCGCAGAGGTTTCATGACGAAGTCGCGCTCGTGCATCAGCGGGTGGGGAATGTGCAGGTCGGGCTCGTCGATGTGCAGGTCGTCGTAGATGAGTATGTCGATGTCGATGGGACGGTCGTGATACTGCCCGTCGGTCGACTTGCTCTTGCGGCCCAACTGCCGCTCTATGTCCTGGGTGGTGGCGAGCACCTCGCGGGGTGTGAGCGTGGTGCGGCAGCGCACACAGGCGTTGAGGAACCGGTTGGGGGAGTCAAAGCCCCAAGGCTCGGTTTCCAAAAAGACTGACCGGCGCTCTACGACGCCAATCAGTCTTCCTATTTCGTCTATGGCACGGCTCATGATGGCATGGCGGTCGCCCATGTTGGAGCCCAGTGCCAGATATACGCAGTGATCAGTCATTCATGATAAGCATGGCGTCGCCATAGCATCCAAACATAAATCCATGTTTCAAGGCGAGGTTGTAGGCTTCCATCACCAGGTCGTAGCCACCAAAGGCGGCGGTCTCCATCAGCAGGGTGGAGTAGGGGTGGTAGAAGTTGGCGATCATCGTGTCGGCGAGTCCGAAGTCGTAGGGAGGGAAGATGAACTTGTTGGTCCATCCGTCGTACTCCTTCAGCAGTCCGTCGGTGCCCACGGCGGTCTCGGTGGCTTTGACCACGCTGGTGCCCACGGCGCAGATATGGTGGCCGGCAGCCTTGGCTGAGTTGACTCTGTCGCAGGCCTCGCGGGTGATAATCATCTGCTCTGAGTCCATCTTGTGCTTGGTGAGGTCTTCCACCTCGATGTCGTGGAAGGCACCCAGTCCGCAGTGCAGGGTGACAAAGGCGGTCTCGATGCCCTTAATCTCCATGCGCTTCATCAGCTCGCGGCTGAAGTGGAGGCCCGAGGCAGGCACGGTCACGCCACCCTCGTTCTTGGCGAAGATGCACTGGAAGTCTTCCAGGTCTTCGGCGGTGCCGTGGTGGTTGTCGCGACGGTCTATGATGTAGCGGGGCAGTGGGGCTTCGCCCAGGGCGAAGAGCTCGCGCTTGAACTCCTCGTGGGGACAGTCGTAGAGGAACCGCAGGGTGCGTCCGCGGCTGGTGGTGTTGTCGATGACCTCGGCTACCATGGTGCCCGAGTCGTCGAAGAAGAGCTTGTTGCCGATACGTATCTTGCGGGCAGGCTCTACCAGCACATCCCAAAGCCGCATCTCCTGGTTGAGCTCGCGCAGCAGGAAGACCTCAATCTTGGCGTCGGTCTTCTCCTTGGTACCGTAGAGGCGGGCAGGGAAAATCTTGGTATCGTTGAAGACGAAGGTATCGCCCTCATCGAAATAGTCGAGCACGTTACGGAAATCGAGGTACTCGCCTTCGATAGGATTGCCATCGGCATCCTTCTTATAGAGTTCTATAGTCTGCGATTTGCTGTGCAGTACCATCAACTTACACTCATCGCGTCGGGTGATGCGCGATGTAACCTTGTTGCCATTATCATCGACGAAGTCGTGATAGATGCTATGGGGGTAGAGGGCAATCTGCTCCTCGGGCAATTTGAACTTAAACTGTGACAGTTTCATTGCTTGTTTCTATTTCTTGGTTATCCAACCATTCCTGGAAATGGTCATACTCTATACATTTATCTATATCGTATTCGCCCACACGCGTACGCCGCAGCTGGGTAAGGTAGGCTCCGCTGCCGAGAGCTCTGCCCAGGTCGCGCGCCAAGGCACGGATGTAGGTGCCCTTGCCGCAGACGATGCGCAGGTCGAGCTGCATGGTGTCGGGGTCGAAACGGGTAATCTCGATGCTGTCGATATGGATGTTCTTGGGCTTGAGCACCACGTCCTGCCCCTCGCGTCGCATGGAGTAGGCGCGCTTTCCGTCTATCTTGCAGGCGCTGAAGGTGGGTGGGGTCTGCTGGATGTCGCCGACAAACTGGGGCAGCGCCTCGCGTATGGCGTCCTCGGTGATGTGGGCGGTGGCAAAGGTCTCGTTGACCTCGTGCTCCATATCATAGCTCGGCGTGGTGGCGCCCAGCTGCAGCGTGGCTTCATACTCCTTGGTATGGGCCTGCAGTGTCTCTATCTGCTTGGTACACTTGCCGGTGCAGAGTATCAGCACGCCGGTAGCCAGCGGGTCGAGGGTGCCGGCGTGGCCTATCTTGACTCTATGTCCGAGGGTGTGGGACAGCACGTAGCGCACGTGGGCCAGCGCCTTGAAGCTGGTAATGCCATAGGGCTTGTCGATGGCAAATATCTCACCTGTCTTGAAGTTCATGTCTGTGGTTTAGCAGAATGAACAGATGAGGGTGACGATACCGGCGATGGCACAGTAGATGGCGAAGTATATCAGCTTGCCACGCTTTACGATGTTAATCATCCACTTGCAGGCTACGCAGCCCGACACGAAGGCAGCCACGAAACCTACGGCCAACACGCCCAGCGAGATGTCGCCCATCACGGAGGCTGCACCGTACTTCACCATCTTCATGGTGTCGAGCAGAGCCTCGCCCAGAATGGGGGGGATGACCATGAGGAAGGAGAACTGGGCGAGCTTGGCCTTGTTGTTGCCCAGGATGAGTCCTGTGGCAATGGTGGAGCCCGAGCGCGACAGACCTGGCATCACAGCCACGGCCTGGGCCAGACCTATGATGAAGGCGTCCTTGAGGCTGATGTTCTCCTTCTGGCGGGGCTTGGCGTAGTAGGAGAAGGTGAGCAGCAGCGCGGTGACGAGCAGCATCGAGCCTACGATGGCGAGGCCTGAGCCGAAGATTTGTTCCACATAGTCTTTGAAGAACAGGCCCACGATGCCCACGGGAATCATCGAGATGAGGATGTTGAACACATAGCGCGTCTCGTCGTTGACCTTGAATTGGAAGAGTCCCTTGAATATCCAGGCAATCTCCTTCCAGAGAATGACGAGGGTACTCAGTATTGTAGCCACGTGTACGGCGATGGTGAACGCCAGGTTCTCCTCGGCCTCGATGCCAAAGAGGGTTGAGGCAATAGTGAGGTGTCCGCTACTGCTGACGGGCAGATATTCGGTAAGGCCCTGTATAATGCCCAACCATAATGCTTCAAACCAGTTCATTGTTATCGTTTGTTGTCTTGGGTTATGGTGTGGTCCTCGCAACCGTTGGCTGCGGCGACGTTCTTGTTCTCGGTTTCCTTGGTGTCATCGCTTCCGGCCTCGTCCTTGGGCTTGCGGATGACGGCATAAATCATGGATATGAAGCCCACAAAGCATACCACGGGGGCTACCTTGATGCGCATGGTGCTGAAGATGTCAGCGTTGTAGTGGGTCTCCGTAGAGCCGGGGCCCGACATGAGGATAAAGCCCAGCACGACTATCAGCATACTGATGGCCATGAGGATAAAGTTGACTTTATCAAAAGCAAAATTTCTCTTTTCCATATTGTTGTTGTTTTCTTCTTATATCTTGTAGAGGTCGCCAGCCTTCATCTTCAGAAACTTATTGACCGAGATGGTGGCGCTGAAGACGGTGATGAGGATGCCGAAGAGCAGCACGGTGGCAGCCGTGATGGCGATGACCTGCCAGGTGATGACGGCCATCATGTCGGGGGCGTAATAGTAGACGGCATAGATGCCGCTACCCAGCACGGCACAGGCCATCAGGGCAGCGATGACGCCGATGAGGGCAGCCTGGCCCAGGAACGGGCGGCGTATAAAACCCCATGAGGCTCCCACGAGCTTCATGGTGTGGATGGAGAAACGGCGGGCATAGACTCCCAGCCGCACGGTGTTGCTGATGAGCGAGAACGATACAAAGGTAAGCAGACTGGCAATCACCAGCAGCACAATGCTTACCTTGGCGAGATTGCGGTTGACGCTCTCCACCAGGTCTTTCTGGTAGGTGATGTCGCTCACCTTGGGATATTTCTTCAGCTCGGCGGCAATCCAGCGCAGTGAGTCGTTGTTGGCATAGTCGGCCTTGAGCGTGATGTCGGCAGAGGGGAGATAGGGGTTCTCACCATTGGTAAACTCGGTGGGGTCGGTGCCCAGCACCTTGGTCTGCTCTTTCAGCGCGCGCTCCTTGCTGATGAAGTCGAGGTGGTTGATATAAGGGCGGGTCTTCAGGCGGGCGCAGAGCTGGCTGCCTTCGGGGGTGGTCATGTCTTGCTCGAACATGACGGTCACTACCAGATTTTCCTTAACAAATTCAGAGGTGTTGCGGGCCACCAGTACTGAGAATATCACCAAGCCTAACAAAACGAGCACCATTGCGGTGCTTATGCAGAGGGTCACGGCTTGCAGTCCCTGACGATTCCGCGATTTAGTATGTCTTTTAGCCATTTGCCTTGTGGATATAATATGCCAATTTTGGTGCAAAGAAACAAAAAAAAACGCGAATATACGACATTTTAACCACCATTAACGCGTATTGCCTGAAAATACGAGTACCTTTGCAGCTGTTAATGCTAAAGATATGAGTACACAGCTACATAATTCGCCCATTTACGGCCCTGTTCACAGTCGCCGTCTGGGCCTCTCGGTGGGCATCAACCTCATGCCCGCCGACGGCAAATACTGTACCTTCGACTGCATCTACTGTGAGTGTGGATACAACCATGAGCGACAGACCCGCACACCGCGTCCGACGGTCGCCGAAGTGACGGCGGCGCTCGAGCGGCAGCTGCAGACGATGGCAGACGTTGGCTCGCGTCCCGACGTGCTTACCTTTGCCGGCAACGGCGAACCCACCGCCCATCCCCATTTCGCCGAAATCGTCGACGCCACCATCGCCCTGCGCAACCGCTATTGCCCCGACGCGCGCATATCGGTGCTGAGCAACGCCACGCAGCTGCATCGTACCGAGGTGCGTGAGGCGCTGATGAAGGTAGACAACAATATCCAGAAACTCGATACGGTCGACGATGCCTACATACGCCTCGTCAACCGCCCCGCCAGTCGCGCCTATCGTGCCGCCGACATTATCGACCAGCTGCGCCTCTTCGACGGTCACGTCATCATCCAGACCATGTTCATGCATGGCTCTATCGACGGCGAGGATGTGGGCAATACCGCCGAGCGTTATGTCGCGCCGTGGCTGGAGGCGGTAAGACTCATCCAGCCCGCCGAGGTGATGATTTACACCATAGACCGCCCTACGCCCGACACCTGTCTGCAGAAGGCGACGCCCCTCGAGCTCGACGCCATACGTCGCAGGGTCGAGAACATGGGCATCGCCTGCACGGCGTCATACTAAGTTGACAATGAAACAATAATAGAGAATATGAATTTTGAACAGAGAGTGAGAGAAGACCTGCTTACCTATCTGGCAGGCAGACAAGAGATAGACGTGCCCATGCCCGAGTGTCCCGATGTAGAGGAGGCATGGCGCAAGGTGGGTGAGGACTATATGCCCGACGGCATCCGCGAGTTCAACGCCTATCCTACCGTTTCCCTGGGTTGGATTATGTTTGTCGGCATGGCCATGGCGCAGCTGTGGGACACTGACTGGCAGCGTGCCGACGCCGATGCACATATATATAATACCTTGCGCGACGTGCGCGGTTTCGACCATACCGACGACTATATCCTCGACGAGGTGCTCGGTCTCGATGCCGAAGCCCACGGTGCTGTGAGCCGGCTGGTCAACGAGTGCGCCAACCGTGCCTTGTCTCTGCTGCGCCATGAGGGGCTTACTCCTGGCAGCGCCGAGGCTTTCCGCGCCTATATAGCCTGTCTCCACCAACTCTATCTGGCTGGCATGGCGGTACAGTTGCGCCGTATGGGGTATCACATGACCAAGATAGGATGACGGCAGTGGAGACTGCCTGCGCAGACTATTGGGCAGCCCGGCTCGCCCATTCTCATGGAGCCGCCGAGATAGAAGCCCTATGCGCCGAGTGTACTGGCAATGAGGGGCTGATGAACATGGTCTACCAGTTGATGGACAGCGACGACAGCCGCACCGCAACCAACGCCCTGTGGCTTCTCAACCACCTGCCCAAGAGCGAGGACGTATGGCTGGAGACCCACCGCGCCGACCTGATTGCCAGAACTGTGGCAGAGGAGGTGAGCGGCAGAAGACGTATGCTGCTCTGCCTCGTCAGCCGATTGCCGTTTGGCGCCGATGATGTCCGCATCGACCTGCTCAACTTCTGTTTCGACCACGCCCTGCAGCCACGCGAGACGGCTGCCTGCCGTGCCCTGTGTGTCAAACTGGCTTATGAGCTGTGCCGCCATTATCCCGAGCTGCTGCGCGAACTCCATATCACGCTGCGCGAGATGATGCTCGACCCGCTTCCGCCCTCTGTGGCATCGGCAGTCATGAGCGTAAAGCGCCATCTGCCTAAGACTTGGAAAGTATAAATGGCCACACGGCCAGTCTGAAGGGATGTCTGCGGGCATCCCTTTCGCTTTTCCGCCCCTCGCGGTTGCTTCCCTGATGATAGGGTCTCTCGTAGGCGCCGCCCCGTCTTCGCTCTTCGTCGATATATCCACCGCAGCGTGACTCTGTTGGCAGCCCCGCATGTTTGTTCTTGCAGGAGGAACAATAAAAACCGATGATACCATCCGTCATGGTATCATCGGTTTCGCATGAATGTCTGTTACTGGCAATGTGGCTCGTTACGAGTCATCCGATGGGGTAGCCTTCTTCCTTAATGATTTGTTTGAGCACATTGACCTTTGCCGTTGCTGCATCCTCTTTGTCATAGATGAGCAGCAGCACTATTTCTCCATCCATCTCCTTTGTGATGAAGTTATAAGTGATGACCCTTGCTCCGCCGGCTTTTCCTTTGCTTTTGGACTTGATGGCCATTCTTATCTTACGGATGCCAGGAGCCAGTTCTGCACCTTGTAACGGGTTCTCGAGGAGCGACTTTCCAAAGTTGGTCAGGTCATCCTTGAATGAAGGATATTGCTTTGCAAGCCTCTTCGCTGTCACATTGAAATAACTTGATGTTGTGATTCTATAGTTCATCAATCAACTTGTCAAGTGTGTTCAGCTCTTTCTTGCCTGCAATGACATCCTTCAGTTCTCTGAGAGCTCCCCTTAGGTCGGCCGCAATATCTTGTGTACTCTCCGCAACGGAGTCGGAAGAAGTAACTGGAAGCAGACGGAAACTGCCTTCACGTGATTTCAATATCACTTGTTCACCGGAGTTCACCATGGAGAAGTATTTGCCCTGGTTGGCTCTAAAGTCTCTTGCACTAACTATCGTCATGACAATTGTTTATTTTGTTTACGCTACAAAGATAGTTATAATATTCCAATTGGCAACCATTTTGGTACCAAAATTAATACCAAATATGCAAAAAGAGTTGCTCAAGAAATGTAATAAGCACTTTTCCAGCAACGATATCCATGTCGCAGAGCAGTCTGAGCCTGTTATCTTGAGCCCCGAACCTGTTGGCGGTCGAATTGTAGTTGCCGACGGCTTGGATGAGGATGAACGTGGCTGATGTGACAGTGTGGGTATCAATCTGTATGGGCTCCTAAATGTCATAACCAAGAAGTCTGCATATGCCCTGGTGGGCGATATGCAGACTTCCGCTTTATGGGGTAGCAGGCTCGAGCCTTACAGGAAGGCGATGGTGAGGCCTGCCATGACGATACTTACCATCGACATGAGCTTGATGAGGATGTTGAGCGATGGGCCGGATGTGTCCTTGAACGGGTCTCCCACGGTGTCGCCTACGATGGTGGCCTTGTGGTCTTCGCTTCCCTTGCCTCCGAAGTTGCCTTCTTCTATCATCTTCTTGGCATTGTCCCATGCACCGCCAGAGTTGGACATGAACACGGCGAGGGTGAAACCTGCAGCAAGTCCACCGGTGAGCAGACCCAGTACGCCGGCTACGCCAAGCACCAGACCGATGACGATGGGGATGATGATGGCCAGCAGCGACGGCAGAATCATCTCGCGCTGGGCACTGCGTGTGCTTATCTCTACGCAGCGGCCGTAGTCGGGAGTAGCCTTGCCCTCAAGGATGCCCTTGATGACGCGGAACTGGCGGCGAACCTCCTGTACCATCGACCCGGCAGCGCGGCCTACGGCTCCCATGGTGAGTCCACAGAAGAGGAAGGCTGCCATGGCGCCGAGGAATGCACCTACGAGCACCTTGGGGTTGATGAGATTGACCTGGAAGAACTCGATGAAGTCTATCGTGGTGGCGTTGACGGGGTCAAACACCTCACCAGCGGCGTCGAAATACTGTTTGCCGTTTTCCACGGCACGTACCATGGCAATCTTGATTTCCTCAATATAAGAGGCAAGCAGTGCGAGGGCGGTGAGGGCAGCCGAACCGATGGCAAAGCCCTTGCCGGTGGCGGCGGTGGTATTGCCGAGGGCGTCGAGGGCGTCGGTGCGCTCACGCACTTCCTTACCCAGACCGCTCATTTCGGCGTTGCCTCCGGCATTGTCGGCGATAGGACCATAGGCGTCGGTGGCAAGTGTGATACCCAGTGTGGAGAGCATACCCACAGCGGCGATACCGATACCGTAGAGACCGGTGCTGATAGAGTGGGCAGACAGAGACATATCAAAGCCATTGGCGCAGAGATAGCTGAGCATGATGGCCACTGAGATGGTGAGCACGGGAATCATGGTCGATATCATACCCGTTCCTATACCCTTGATGATGACGGTGGCAGGACCTGTCTGCGAAGCCTCGGCTATCTGCTGTGTCGGCGTGTAGCTGTGAGAGGTGTAGTACTCGGTAGCCTGACCGATGATGACACCGGCTACAAGACCGCTGATGACAGAGAAGGAGAGGCCGAGCCAGTTGTCGATACCCAGGAGATAGAGTATGGCGAAGGTAGCCACGGCTATCAGACCTGCGCTGACGTTGGTACCCAGGCCCAGCGAGTGGAGCAGTTCCTTCATGGTGGCTCCCTCCTTGGTGCGCACCAGGAAGATGCCGATGAGGGAGAGGAAGATGCCGATGGCGGCGATAATCATAGGAGCGATGACGGCGCGGAGCTGCATGTCATCGTTCATGGCAAAGGCTGTGGCACCCAGAGCGGCGGTAGAGAGTATCGAACCGCAGTAGCTCTCGTAGAGGTCGGCGCCCATACCGGCAACGTCGCCCACATTGTCGCCCACATTGTCGGCGATGGTAGCGGGGTTGCGGGGGTCGTCTTCAGGGATATTGGCCTCGACCTTACCCACAAGGTCGGCACCCACGTCGGCAGCCTTGGTATAGATACCTCCGCCTACACGGGCAAAGAGCGCCTGGGTAGAGGCACCCATTCCGAAGGTAAGCATGGTCGTGGTTATGGTGATGAGAGCGGTGCCCTCTCCTTCATAGACGGCGTTGAGAACAATAAACCATATAGCGATATCGAGCAGGCCGAGACCTACAACGACGAGACCCATCACGGCACCGCTGCGGAAGGCTATCTTCAGTCCCTTGTCCAGACTCGTGCGTGCGCCGTTGGCTGTGCGGGCCGATGCGTAAGTGGCGGTCTTCATGCCGAAGAAGCCTGCCAGACCCGAGAAGAGTCCACCGGTAAGGAATGCAAACGGAACCCAGGGGTTCTGCACTTTCAGCACGTAAGCCATGAAGGCAAATACGATGGCAAGCACTATGAATACGATGGTCACGACCTTGTACTGCTGCTTCAGATAGGCCATTGCGCCTTTCCTGACGTGCTCGGCAATTTCTTTCATACGGTCTGTGCCCTCTTCTTCTTTCATCATCGAACGGAAGAAGTACCATGCCATACCCAGAGCCACTACGCTGGCAATCGGGATGAGCCAAAATACTAAAGGAATGTTGTTCATTAAGATAAATTTAATTGGTTAGTAATGTATGTTCTTAGTTAATCGTTATAATAACGATGGTGCAAATATAATGAAATATATTGATACGGAAAATAAATTGATAAAAATATCTTAAAAAAAATCAACAATGGCTCCTCGGAGCTTGTCGTCAGCTCATTTTATGCCCGATATGGCGGTGCCGATTGGCCCATTGCGGGCAGTGCTTTGCCGATGCAGACACAAAAAACCGTGGCTGCTGCTTGCGGAGGGCCAATTGCGCGTTTTATCCACTATTTATTGCGTCTATAAGGGGATGAAGTAAATACAAAAAGCCGTGGCTGTGGCTGTCGGCTTCGCCTTGGCGTGGATGGTGGTGCCGACAGTCGGAAAACGAGTTTTCCTCCTTGCCGTCTCCACCATCCCCACCGTCATGCCGTGCATGACGACAGCCGCCGCGACGGTAAAAAAAGCGGCCATTGGCCGTAAAAAAAATCCGCCGTTGGCGGTAAAAAAACAGCTGCTTATTGAAAGCATCTCCCCAGCCGTTTAGAAAACCCCTCCCCAGTCATCCCCAAGGTGCGGGAGTTCATTCTTGCTGTGTTTGAAGTGATTTGGTGGCACTCCTTCCTCTTGGGGAAGGCTGGGGTGGGGCTTCTATAGTGGATGGTGCGCACCCCTGGCAACTCTGTAGGAGTTGCGATTTCATAGCCCAGGGTTGAGGTGCGCAGCGCCTCTACCCTGGGTACAGATATAATAAGGTGTAGCTACTCTGTAGGAGTTGCGTTTAGCCGAAGGCGTTATACTCAGTTTAATGGTATTTTCCTATCCATTCCTGCCAATTGTCCTGGTGAGGGTAACGCCTACGGCTAATCGCAGCTTCTACAGAGTTGCCAGGTTAGTGGGGGCAGTTACCCAGGGTAGCGTGCTTCGCCCGCAACCCTGGGCTGGGGAAACGCAACTCCTACAGAGTTGCTGCTGCTTGCGGAGGGCCGATTGCGGGGTAAATCCATTAATGGATACTTCTATAATAGGTTGATATAAATACAAAAAGCCGTGGCTGTGGCTGTCGGCTTCGCCTTGGCGTGGATGGCGGTGCCGACAGTCGGAAAACGAGTTTTCCTCCTTGCCGTCTCCACCATCCCCACCGTCATGCCGTGCATGACGACAGCCGCCGCGACGGTAAAAAAAGCGGCCCTTGGCCGTAAAAAAAGTCCGCCGTTGGCGGTAAAAAAACAGCTGTTTATTGGGAGCCCCTCCCCAGCCCTCCCCAAGGGGAGGGAGTTCATTCCCGTTGTGTTTGAGGAGGTTGTGGTGCACTCCTTCCCCTTGGGGAAGGCCGGGATGGGGCTTGTGGGTCAATGTCGTTGTCGGCAGGTGGGCATCGCTGTGGGGCGTCACTGCGCCTCTTGCTGTCAGCGCAACTCCCGTAACCCACGCCATGTCGCCCATGGCGATTTCGCGGAGCGTGATGGGCATTGCCGCTACCCTGTTGACCGCCATCCCGACTTGCGCAATCATCACGGCTGGCTCGTAACATATGATACGTGGGCTCGTGCCTTCTGAAACGTGGGCTCGTGACTTATGATGCGAGGGCTCGTGACATAAGGTACGAGCTGGCCATGGTGGTAGAGGTGATGGCGATGACGCCCTCTGGCTGACCCTGCGGCATGAGGGGCGAGGCGGAGCGGGTGGCGGTGCTTGGGTGGCTGGTGGCGGCGACGCAAAAAAGCCATCCCCGCTGCCTGTCGTTGGGCAGGGGGGATGGCTATGGTTGCGCCGTGGTGGCGGTGACGGTGGACTGCTGTCGCAGTGGCTATCGCAGAGGGGCGGCGGTGCGGTGCATGAACCGATAGGTGGTGGTGCGCGCTCCAGCCTCTATCCGCAGGAGGTAGACGCCCTGGGCGAGACCCTGGAGGGAGAGCTCGGCGCGGCGGGCATCGGTGGCTGGTGCCTGGCCGACCATCGTGCCACTCACGCTGTAGAGCCGTATGGCTCTGATCCCCTCGGCGCTCACCGCAAGCTGACCGACGCTGAGGCTCACTGTGGGCACCGTGGTCGGGGCGTCGTCAATGGCTGTGGCGGTGCCGCTATAGATGGAGAAGATGTTGCCCTCGCGCTTGAGGTAGTAAGCCGGCGCCTTGGGCGAGGTCAGCGCCACATCGTTGCCGTCGGTCTTGCCGGTGACATAGATGCGATAGGTGTGGCCGTCGGCAAAGGGCTGGTTGCTCTGACGCAACCAGTAGCTGAAGAGCGGCACATCAAACGATGAATGGACGCTGACATTATCCTCGATACCCGGTATCTGGATGGTCTCATGGGTCAGCGTGTCTTCGCCAAACATATATACGTAGCCCTCGTAGCTGCGTCCTTCGGTTGCGCGTAGCGACACTCCGAGTTTGAAGAGCGGCATCCTGGTGATGTCGATGCTTCCCGACTCGACCTTGGAGTTGGAGTCGTCGGCCAGGAATATCTCCGCCTTGGCCATAATCGGTCTGTCCTGTCCCTTGACCACATCGATATAGGCGGCATCGCGGTCGTGGATGTTGAGGATGGGGTAGTGGAGCGTCTCTGCCTCGTCGCCCGTCATCTCGAGCTGCACCTCGTAGCGCGCTGGGGCGAGTGAGGCGGGGATGGAGAGGGTGATGGGTATCTCGGTCTCGGTGAAGCCCTCGATTTCGGTCAGTGCGTCCACACGCGTGTCGAGCACCACTGTCCTGTCGGCATCGAGCAGCCTCACCCTCAGATAACAGTCGCGCGGCACGCCATTGAGATTTTTCACGGGGAAGAACGCCACCACCTTCTCGCCCTGATAGGCTTCGTCAGAGAGACGGGGCTGGCCCATCAGCTGGAACCGCGCTTCCTCCGAACAGATTTCCGAGATGCGTGCGGAGCCGTTGCTCAGTTCCACCTCGATGATGGGCGCCTTCTTTATGGGGAAGAAATCGTCCCACGAACCGTCGTCCTTGCGGGCGGTGCATACGGCGATGAGGCGGTAGTAGCCATCGGCGAGCTGGGCGAGACTCAGGTGGATGGGCTGGGGCTTGTTGATGAGATAGTCGGTGCCCATATATCCGTCGAGGCCGTCGCCGTAGATTCGCTGGGTGAGTCCGCCGGTGGCGTGGTCGTCAGAATAGGCCACGCGGAAGAACTTGCCCTGGGCGTCGTAGACCGCCACGCCGATGTCGCCACGGAAGGGGTTGCCGCGGTTCACAAACGAGCTGACCTCTACGGTCTGCGTCTGCGACGGATTGAAGGTCTTGTCTGCGCCCTTGATGGAGAGCGAGCCGCCCTCGTTGAACATCAGTTGGGGCGAGGTCTCCAGCAGTCCGCGGTCGATGTCGGGATATTTGCCGTTGTTGGGGTGGGCGAGGATGGCGGTGAGGGCGCGGTTGAAGGCCAACGGCTTGCCTTGGAATTCACTTCCGGTCTCGGTCACGTTGAGGTTGGTGAGCGAGTAGTAGGCGTCGCCCTGTCCTTCCCAGCCGAAGTTCATGTGGAAGAGTCCGTTCTAGTCAAATCCGTCGGCCACCCAGGCGTGCCCTGACGCCGTCCCTGCGGGCCGTCCGTCCAGATAGACTGGACACCCGTTGAGCAGTTCCTGCCGCAGTATCTCGGCAAAGCGGCTGGGGCCCTCTATGGCTTTGGTGACATAGGCAGCGGTGTAGTCGAAGTGCTTCTGCAGCGCCTTGTAGGCAAAGAGTCCCTGGGTACCGCTCGCGTCGGGGGTGTACTGCATAAACGAGGCTATGCCCACGTCGCTCATCAGCAGCGCCACGGCGTCTTCCTGCTTCTGCGTGGCGGCGATGGGGTAGCGGTAGTCGGGCAGCATGTTGGCCCAGTCGTAGCGCGACTGGCTGAAGTCGGCGCTCACCGTCGTGTTGTAGTACTTGACGAGATACTCGTTGCTCCCCTTGCCCTGGGCGGGCCACTGGTAGTAGTACATCATCTGCGCCACCGCCGTAGCCACGCATCCGCTGTAGGGGTAGCCGGTCTTGGCGTTGAAGGGGTGCGACTGTCCCCACTTGCTCTTCAGCAGCGGCTCTACGGTCTTGGTGTAGAGTGCGCTGCGGGTTCTGGGGCTGATGGTCACCCACCCCTCCTTGATTGCCTCGTAGGTCTGGCGGTAACCCTCTAAGAGCAGTTTGACGCAGGGGTTGGCTGTCAGCGTGTCGAGCGTGGCCTCCCTGCTGTAGGCCAGGATTTCTCCCATCTCGTCGTCGCCGGCAACGATGATAAATCCCTGTCCCCGCGCGTCGTTATATATATAATAAGGTGGAATGGGCGTCGCCGTGCGGCTCTGCGCCCTGGCTTTGGCGGCACAGTCGTCCGACAGGTTAACCACTCTTCGGGCAATCCTGACAGCCTCCATCGGGCTGATGTCCTTGGCATGCGCCGCTGGGGCAATGGCCGCCAGCATGCTCACCACAACAGTCGCCACAGCCACAGCATGGCTGCGCCACACTGCAAGTCTAAGTATTCGTGCGATATCTTTCATTTCCATTGTTCTATATGTAGATTCAGACATAGGGCATTTGGTTTCAAAAGCATTGTGCATGGCTTCAAAAGCGGTTGCGCATGGCTTCGGAGACATCGCGCTTGGTCTCGTAATTATTGCGCTTGTCTTCAAAAGCGGTTGCAAAGATAATACTTTTTTGCTGATAAATAGCTGTTTTCGCCGTTTTTTCCATAATGCCACATAGATACATTTATTGGGTCATTTATTGGGCCATTTATTGGGTCATTGGGCTAACCGAGTATGGCATTGCTTTGAACAAGCTGGTTCAATCAAATCTGTATTGGTTCTGGTTACTCCCGTAGTTAGGGTCTCAAGCAACGCTTCTCATTCCAAGCATTCAATAATAGCGGAAATTCCGAATAGGGTTGTCTCCTCAGCCATTTTGCAGAATATATTATGCTTGTTGCCCACTTCAAGTTATCCCTCTTCTATCTCTACACATTCCTCCAGCCTGTCAGTAGTGGTGTCATCAAATGTAGAGGCTGACAGCCTGGCCATCGGGTGACCACGAGTGATGACCGCGCAGCCAATGGGGCTTGGGTAAACAAACAAAAAAATCCTAACTGCTTGTTGATAAGCAATTAGGATTAGCGGGTGCGCCTGATAGGACTCGAACCTACACGACCTGAGCCACCAGATCCTAAGTCTGGCGCGTCTACCAATTCCGCCACAAGCGCAATAATGGTGCAAAGTTACGATAAAAAAATGAGAAACGTGACGATGCGTGAGTTTTTATTTGCTGTCATTCAATTTTTTACGGGCTTCCTCGATGATGGTGTCAATGCCACGCTGGAGGTCGCTGTCGGTAATGCTCACCACATGGTCGGGGGCTATGCCGTCTTCGGTGCTCTGGCGGTTGCGGTCGTAGATGGGGCAGGCAGAGAACCTCACGCTCCATCCGCACGGCAGCTCGCTGCTGAAGGGCATGCCGCCTCCGCCACCGGTGTGGTCGCCCACGGTGATGACGCGTGGACAGCAGCGCATATACTTGACAAACTCGTTGGCGGCGCTGAAGACGGTGCGGTTGGTGAGCACTGCCACCGGCTTGTGCCAGCGTATGCCGCGGCTCGGGCGCAACCGCTGCTCCTTCATGGCAGAGAAGTCGTTGTGGCCGCGGCCCGTCTTGTGCTGCACATATCCCACGAGGATGTCTTCGTCGGTAAAGCGGGCAGCCAGTTGCTCGGCGGCGCTTATCATTCCACCGGGGTTGCTGCGTATGTCGATGATGAGGGCGCGGCAGGTGAGCAGGTAGGCCATGATGTCGTCGAGGTTGCCTTCGCCGAAACCGTTGGCAAAGGTGGAGCAGCGCATATAGCCTATGTTGTCGTCGAGGATGCGGTAGCTGATGCCCGACGCGATGCGGTAGTCGGTGCCGAGATAGCGTCGGGAGAGTGTGTCGGAGAAGTTGGAGGGATAGTCTTCGCGCCAACTCCAGTTGCGGCCGATGTCGAAGGTGGAGTAGAGATTGACATGGCCGTCGCGCAATTCGCTGAGCATGTTGCAGAGCACTTCAAACTGCTGGTTCTCGCTCATGTGGTTGTCTATCTGGCGTGAGTAGCGCTGATAGACCTCGTTCCAGTCTATGCCCTTCTGGCTGAAGAAGCAGTAGTGCTCGTCCATGATGCGCCATAGGGCTTCAAAGTTGCCGCTCGGCGAGTTGGTGTATTCGTCTTCATCTACGCAGCTGGTCATGCTGATGGCGACAAGACATGCGAGGCATAGGCGGAACAAGAAAGAAAGGCGTGGAAGGGTCATGGCTGTTTAATCTTTTGGATACTGAACTTGCGCACCACACCGATGACAAACGCATGGGTGTAGATGTGTGACTTGAGGTGGTTGACGCTGGCTTGCTGGTAGTCGCCCAGATAGCCGGCGCGCAGGGTGGTGCCCCACAGGTTGTAGTCGACGGTGAGCATCTGCCTCATCGACGGCGCGTTGCCTACCCAGGTGGGCACCACGTTGTGGTCGTAGTTGCCCTTGGAGAATATCTCGTAGTAGGACTGTCCGTAATTGGGCGAGAACATGACGCCGGCGACTGGCAGCCACACCTCGTATCTCACTGCCAGCGGATGGCGCCAGTGCAGGGTGTAGGTGGCGGCGGCTGTGGGCGTAAGGTTGAGATAGGCTCTGGCCTGTGCGGGATTGTTGGAGTTGCGGGTGTTGTAGATGAAACCTATGTTGGCGTCGATGTTTCCACCCACGTCGAGTCGCAGGGTGCTTCCCTTGAAATGGAAATCGCATAGATGCCAGTGCCATCCGTACTGGAAATTGTAGCTGCCTGCCATCTCGCCACCGTAGCCGCTCTTGTTTTCAAGAAGAGAGAGGCTGCCCTGGTGGATGATTTCATGGAAGAGGCGCGTGGTGTCGGTCTTCTCGCGCAGGGTGTGTGAGATGTATCTCAGTTCGGTGCCCCTGTAATGGAGCGGGGAGAGATAGGTGTCGAGCACCTCGGCACCTCCAATGCCCACCATGCGGGCATTGGTGACTATGCGCTCGCTCTGGGCCCAAGCGATGGAGCAGGGCACGACTGCCAGAAGCGCCAGGAGGATGATCTTAATTGTCGTCATTGGAGAAAAGGCTGAGTTGGCCGGTGATTTCGTCGATGACCTGCTGCTGGCTCTTGCCGGCATCGGGGTCCAGGTTGGTGTCGTCGGTGCTGTCGTCGGCGTCACTGGCAGTGGGCTCGGGCTCTGGTTGGCGGGTAGGCTCAAGCTCTTCTACCGTCTTGACCTTGTAGATGGTGAGTCGGCGGCCGTGGGCCTTGACCGAGCGGATGGTGGCGAAGTCGGCAGCCTCGACCTCCAGTGGTGGCTGCTTGACATCGACGCCCTCGAAGGTAACCCTCAGACGGGGATAGGGCGTGTCGGTGAGCAGCACCATCTTGCTCTTGGGGTTTTCGCCCATGATGTTGAGCGGCTTGC
The DNA here is from genome assembly GCF_002251385.1 of Prevotella sp. P5-108. GTDB lineage: Bacteria > Bacteroidota > Bacteroidia > Bacteroidales > Bacteroidaceae > Prevotella. Next base: position 169,090 of record NZ_NPJJ01000057.1, on the reverse strand, counting down.
GCGAGTATTCCAGCGCAAATCGCTTGATGTAGAGCAGACGGTTGTTGTCGGCATCATAGAGCACGGCGGTCCATATCTTCTCGGGATTCCACTTCTCGATGACGACGATGCCCTCGCTATAGTGGTTGTTGGCGTCGAAGTCGGTGAAGTAGTAGCTGTAGTCGTTGAGGATAACCAGTATACGGTCGTCGTCGCTGAACTCTCCGAGGTAGTTGCCCCGCTCTTCATAGTTGATGCGTCGCACATAGGGGTCGTACCACACCTTGCGTCCGCCCAGGGTGGAGTGGCCGCGGCTCTTGAGCGAGATGCGGTGTACGGGCTTCTTGGTGAGGATATTGCCTCGTGCCGTACGGTTCTTGATAAGTATTTCGGAGAAATCCTTTTCGAGGAATATATTGGCCTTCTTCTTGGCTGTACAGTCGGGTTCGAGCGTTATCTTTATCACTTCGGCCTCGCCGTTGGGGTTGGCAGTGAAGTACATGATGCGCGAACCCTCGGTGCCTTGGGTCAGGTCGTACTCGCGGTCACGGGTACAGCCGTTGACGAAGAAACGCTTGATGAAGCACATGCCCTTGCGGCCGTCGCGATAGACCACGTTGAAGATGGTGCGCACATCGTTCTTCTTGAACACCTGCGCCCAGATTACGTTCTTGCCCACGAAGAACTTGTCGGCCACCTTGACGATCTTGTATTTGCCGTCGCGGTAGAAGATGATGATGTCGTCTATCTTGGAGCAGTTGCACACAAACTCGTCTTTCTTGAGTCCGGTGCCCATGAAGCCGTCGCTGCGGTTGATGTAGAGCTTCTCGGTGGCCTCGATTACCTCGGTGGCTTCGATGGTGTCAAAGTTGCGTATCTCAGTGTGGCGTGGATGGTCGGCGCCATATTTCTCGATGATATACTCATACCAGTTGATGGTCACGTCGGTCATGTGGGCCAGGTCGTGCTCTATCTCCTTGAGCTCTTTCTTGATACGCGCCAGCAGTTCGTCGGCCTTGTCCTTGCTGTATTTCAGGATGCGCTGCATCTTGATTTCGAGCAGACGCAGCAGGTCGTCGCGTGTGATGCTGCGCACCAGCTTCTTCTTGAATGGAGCAAACTTCTCGTCGAGGAACTCCACCACGGCGTCCTGGTTGGGAGCCTGCTCGAAGCGGGTCTCCTTGTACATGCGTTCCTCGATGAAGATGCGCTCGAGCGAGATGAAGAACAGCTGCTCGAGCAGCTCGTTGCGGCGTATCTCCAGCTCCATCCTCAGCAGGTCTTTGGTGTGCTCGACCGAGTGGGTCAGCACGTCGCTGATGGTGAGGAAGCAGGGTTTGTTGTCCTTGATTACGCAGCAGTTGGGCGAAATGTTGGTCTCGCAGTCGGTGAAGGCATAGAGCGCGTCGATGGTCTTGTCGGGGCTTGTGCCCGGCGCCAGGTGTATCAGTATCTCCACCTCGGCGGCGGTATTGTCGTCGATGCGGCGTATCTTGATTTTACCTTTCTCTATAGCCTTGGTGATGCTGTCTATCAGAGTTGATGTGGTCTTGGTGAAGGGGATGTCGCGTATGGCGAGCGTCTTGCCGTCTACCTGCTCTATCTTGGCTCTCACCTTGACCACTCCGCCTCTCAGTCCGTCGTTATATTTGGATACGTCTATCGAACCGCCGGTGGGGAAGTCGGGGTAGAGGGCAAACTTCTCGCCGCGCAGATAGGCTATGGCAGCCTGGCATATCTCGGTAAAGTTGTGGGGCAGAATCTTGGACGCCAGACCCACGGCTATACCTTCGGCTCCCTGGGCCAGCAGTAGCGGATACTTCACGGGCAGCGTGATAGGCTCCTTGTTGCGGCCGTCGTACGACAGTTGCCAGTCGGTGGTCTTGGGGTTGAACACCGTGTCGAGGGCAAACTTGGTAAGACGGGCTTCGATGTATCGTCCGGCAGCAGCACGGTCGCCGGTCAGTATGTTGCCCCAGTTGCCCTGGGTGTCGATGAGCAGCTCCTTCTGGCCCAGTTGCACCAGCGCGTCGCTTATCGACGCGTCGCCGTGGGGGTGCAGCTTCATCGCCTCGCCCACCACGTTGGCCACCTTATTATATCTGCCGTCGTCCATGCGCTTCATGGTGTGCAGTATGCGTCGCTGCACAGGCTTCAGACCGTCCTCGATATGAGGTACGGCACGTTCCAGGATCACGTAGCTGGCGTAATCCAGAAACCAGTTCTTGTACATTCCCGAAAGGTGATGCACGGCAGAAGCGTCGAAACGGTCGGCGGGGCGATAGTCAGAGTGCTGGTCGTTGTCCAGTATATCGTCTGTTTCCTCTTTGGTCTTGTCGTCGTCCATAGTTATTATCGTTTATTGCAGAAAGTATACAAAATTAGGAGTTTTTTTTGATTTATGCAACGAAAGAATGGCAAAATGCTTGATTTTTCATGATTATGATAGACACGCCGACCCCTGAAACCGAAGAGACGACAACCGGCAGGGCGCTGTGGGGCCCATCGTCGGCTGTCGTCTCTTCAGTAATGGAGTGTCTTGTATCCTTATTGCTTGTCAGCAGCGTCTTCCTTGTCCTTGGGAAGAATCAGATTGAGCACCACGGCCAGGAGGAATACCACAGCCACACAGTTGTCGGCAAATACCGTACGCACAATCTCGGGGAAGATGTTGAACATGTCTGTGGCCTGGGTGAAACCGAGTCCCACGCTCAGCGAGAGGCTCACGATAATCATGTTGCGCTGAGAGAATCCGGAGCGGGCCATCATGCCGAAACCGGCAAAGAGGATGCTGCCAAACATCATGATGGTGCAGCCTCCAAGTACGGCCTGGGGTATGGTGGTAAGCACATAGCCTATAGCCGGGAATATGCCGCCCACAATCATTACCACGGCACCCACGCCTATCGTGAAACGGTTGACTACGCCCGACATGGCAGCCAGACCCACGTTCTGGCTGAACGAGGTGATGGGGGTACAGCCGAAGATTCCTGATACACTGCTCACAAAACCGTCGCAGCAGATGGCAGACCCCATCTCCTTCTGCTTGGGGTCGCGTCCGAGCGCGCTGTTGCAGAGCGCCGATGTGTCGCCTATCGTCTCTGTTGCCGAGACCAGATAGACCGCCGTCACCGAGAGTATCGCGCCGATGTTGAACTCAGGCGTAAAGGGCAGCAGCTTGGGTAGCGCCACAATCGATATATCGCTGAGTCCACTGTAATCAATCATACCCATGAAGAGAGCGAGGATATAGCCCGCGATGAGGCCCATGAGTACCGACAGCGACCGCAGGAAGCCCTTGGCAAACACCTGGCAGAGCAGACAGGCCAACAGCGTAACGCTGCCCACAATCCAGTTGTCCATGCTGCCGAAGTCGGCTGCGCCCAGTCCGCCGGCAAAGGAGTTGGCTCCCACCGGCAGCAGCGAGAATCCGATGGCTGTCACCACAGTGGCTGCCACGACATGCGGAATCAGTTTTATCCAGTATTTGGCGAAAAGTCCCAGCAGTCCTTCCAGCACGCCGCCCACAATCACCGCTCCGATGAGGGTGCCCATGCCATAGGCTGCGCCAATGCTGATGGCCAGCGAGAGAAAGGTGAAGGAAATACCCATCACGATGGGCAGCCGCGAACCTATCCGCCATACGGGGTAGAGCTGCACCAGCGTACCTATACCCGCTATTACCATACAGTTTTGTACGAGCACCGCACTGACTGATTTGTCCAACCCTATGGCGCTGGCAAGAATCATGATAGGCGCAATGTTGCTGACAAACATGGCCAGTACATGCTGAAGACCGAATGGGACTGCTTTGCCCAATGGCACTCTACCGTCAAGCTGATAGAGATTCTCTGTAGAATTTGTCATAACTATATCAGTATAAATAGAAATATCGCTTGATAACATTTCTTTCCGCTCCGTGTCTATCCCACAGCCATAACTGCTTGCGCTGTCAAGCCCCAGGTCTGCCACAGAGACGCTACAAAGTTACAAAAAAACATTGACCTCCAATCCCTCAATCCCCATTTTTTCTTCTGCCATGCACAAAGGGGCGGGATTGGGCGCGGATATATGCCTTATTATATATATAGGAGGCGTCACATCCGCTTTTCCATCCGCTGGTGGAGTCGCTTGGGGGAGAAAGGCATCTCGTGTTGTCTGTTTCTACATCAAACCACAACGCGTGATTGAATTGGCTGGGAGCCATGATGGTTGTATATCGTCCGTTTCCTACATCAAACCACAACTGGTATTAAAGAATAGATGCGGCCTATAGAGTTGTATATCGTCCGTTTCCTACATCAAACCACAATAAGGCAGTAATGCCGAAGGGTAAAACCTATACTCCCGCTTCGGTGGGAGTTTTTTTGTTTTTAGCCCTCTTGACTTTACAAATCCTCCATAATGTTTTGTCTCAGCTTGTCCTGGTTGGCTTTGTCGTAGTAGCTGAGCTGCACGAAGCAGTCGAATTTCTGATGGGTTATCTCGAGGGTTATATCTCCGTTCTTGCAGGCAAAGGTGCTGTGGTATTTGCAGCGGTCAAACTGAACTTCGTACATGCGGCTGTTGTCGTCATCTGCATACTTGTTTTGAAATTCCTCCACACATACTTTGGGCTCGCCGTATTTCTCGGTGAGCATGTCCTTATAGCTGGAGTAGCAGCTTTCGAGGTCACTCCACTTGTCCATTTTGGGGAACTCTACGCAGACGCGACATATCATGCCGCTCTTGTCGGCCACGGCATAGATATGGCAATTCTTGTAACCGGCAAATTCGCCTTTCAGCACCGACACTCCGTCTTCGGTGCCTAAGGGCACATATCCTTTGGCCTTGAGCTTGAGGGTAAACGACTGCAGGGTTCCTTCCATAGGGATGCCCTTAAACTTCATGTGTTCGGTCTGGGCTGAGCAGAGGCATACTGTCAATGTCAGCAGCAATGTACATAATAGATGTTTCATAGTTGTATGTGTTAGTTGATTGTTATTGGGTTCTCGGTATACTCTTTTCGGAGATAGACTTGATACGATTTTCCCTGCCTATGGGTTCGGCGATGTCGTATTGCCCCCATCCTTCTTCCCGTGGATTTTTCTTGATCATCTCGTCATACCACCAGTCGTAGTGCTCGCGACTGATGATGCCCAGGTCGTGGGCTTGATGTACCATCGCAAAGCCACAGGGCAGCCACGGATGTGCTGCAAAGTTACAAAAAAACATTGACCCTCAATCCTCATCTCCCCACTTTTTTCTTTAGCAGAAGTGCGCGATGGTAGAGAGAATGGGTGGAATAGGTGCGGCTGTTTATCTTTTATTATATTTAGCAATTCTGTTTTTCTGTTTCTGAGATTGAATTATAAAAAGAAGGACGAGAGCAATGTAAATAATGCCCCCGTCCGATTAGTTTTCACAACGGAATAATCCTTATTGGATGTACAAAAATACTAATGTCCTAACTAATCACAACCTTTGACGAACAGGAAATGCAGAAGCCCGGTTGTCGTTGGCATAACAAGTGCTCATAACGCTTCCTGCTCTGCGTGTGTCCGAGTCCAGCGGTACACATGCTGATTCTGCCCCAATGTCACGGCCGCTTTCAGCCGCTATGGGGCAGAAGAGGTGTCATCTGGTATATTCTTCGGGCAATACAGGCATGGCACCATGCTGTGTGCAGACATATGCCGATACCTTCACCGCCAGTTCGTGGGCTTCCCTTACGTTCTTGCCCTTCAGGATGCTTGCCACAAATGCGCCTGTGAACGAATCGCCGGCGCCCACGGTGTCAGCCACTTCCACTCTGGGTGTCTCGATAAATGATATCTCGCCTGGTGTAAATACGTAGCTGCCGTTTACGCCACAGGTCAGGATGAGCATCTTCAAGTTGTATTTGCCCAGGAGAAGCCAGCATTTGTTCTCCAGGTCTATGCCTGGATAGCCGAAGAGGCGGCTTATGGTGATCAGTTCCTCGTCGTTGATCTTGAGGATATTGCATCGCTTGATGCTCTCGGTGATAATCTCCTTGTTATAGAATCCTTGACGCAGATTGATGTCAAAGATTTTGAGAGTTTCTTTCTCTTCAGGCATATTGTCGAGAAATCGGTAGATGGTATTGCGTGACACCTCGTTGCGCTGGGCCAGCGAGCCATAGCAGACGGCGGTGCAGTTCTTGGCCAATCTGTCCAGGGCGGGGGTATAGGGTATATTGTCCCAGGCTGCTCCTTCCTTGATGTCATAGCAGGGTATTCCATTGGCGTCGAGCGTCACCTGTACGGTGCCGGTAGGGTAGTCTATCTTTTCTATCTCATAGTTGAGATGGTGGTCGTCGAGTTCCTTTTCCAGTTCCTTGCCCAACTCGTCATCACCCATTGCGCTGACAGCCCAACTGTCGAGCCCAAACTGAGAGACATGATAGGCGAAGTTGGCTGGAGCGCCACCGAGTTTCTTTCCACTTGGCAGCATGTCAAAGAGAGCTTCGCCGATACCTATTACTGATTGTTTCTTTTCCATTGTCGTCTTTAGTTTTAGATTGCTGGATACATTGTCTGGCTTCCGTTGCGTGGGCATCTTTCTGGCGGTGCCCATTGCTGCGGTCCAATCTTTTTGGACAGTCTGCACACGTCAGTACATCCTTTCTCTGTATCTGCCAATGGTGTGCAGACTGTCTCTTCTTGCCTGTCTGCTATTTCTTCTCTTGTGGTTTCTGGTCTAAGTCGATGATAACCTTCATACTCGTCTCGCGATGGCTGTCGATGAATCTGTATGCGTCATCATATTCCTCAAAGGCGAAACGGTTGCTTATGAGAGGCTTGAGGTTGACGATGCCTTTGCTCACATAGTCGATGGCGGTGAGATAATCCTCGTGGCGGTACATCATCGATCCGATCAGGCGCAGTTCGTGTTCGCCCAGGTGAAACATGCTAAGAGCTGGGTCTTTGGCAAAGACAGCCACGACCACGATGTCGCTGCCCTTCTCGATGGTCTCCATCAGCGAGCGGATAGAAACCTCTACGCCAGCCACTTCAAAGCCTACCTGATAGCCTTCTTCGCCGAAGAGTTCTTGGGCAGCTGCCTTGAGGGGCTTCTTGGTGATGTTGAGCGTATGCTCGATGCCACACTCGCGGGCTTTGTCCAGACGCAGGTCGCTCACGTCGGTGATCAGTACGTTCTTGGCGCCACGGGCGATACAGAACTGGGCGATGAGGTTGCCGATGGTTCCAGCACCGCTCACCACTACATTCTTGCCTTTCACCTCGGTGCGGTTGCTGGCATGGGCGCCTACGGCGGCAGGTTCTATCATGGCTCCATAGTCGAGGCTCATCCCTTCGGGCAACTTGGCTACGCGGTCATCGTCTACGACGAAGAGGTCCTGGGCTGCGCCGTCAGCCTGGAATGCCTGTACACGCAGATGTTCGCAGACATTATACTGTCCGCGTTTACAGGGGTTGCACTTGCCGCAGACCAGCTGTGGGCGGGCGGTGATGTGGTCACCGGGGCTGCATACGGTTACCTCGCTGCCTACAGCCACTACCACTCCCGAGTACTCATGTCCCTGTACCACTGGATAGAATGTGGCGGGGTGGAGACCGTGGTAAGAGTGTATCTCACTGCCGCAGATGCCGATGCGCTTGATGTTGACGAGCACCTGATGGGCTGTCAGGTCAGCTGCCTTGGGTTCTGCTATTTCCTTAAACTCGATTCGCTTGGGTTCTACTAATATTGCTTGTCTCATAGTTGTATTGTTTTTTTTATAGTTGTTATCGTTAATGTTAGTGTGTTGGGCAATTTCCGTTTGTCTTGTCCCACCCATCGGCCTGATGACCGATGGAGTTTTATTTCTTTTTGTTTTCCAGTTCTGTCATGATCTGGTTGTATTGTTTCTTGTTGAGTCTGTATAGACAGAGACACCCTGCGGTGATGATCCATAACACTCCTGGTATGGTGCTGAAGGCATGGTGCATGATGCTCAGCACCTCCGGGTTCTGCACAGCGTTGCTTACATATCCTGCACTGCCCAGAGCAATGGCGAGAAGTGATGTGCCGAGCGCCATGCCTATCTTGTTGCCCAGAGAGATGAAGGCATACTGGAATCCATCGTTTCTGATGCCCGTTTTCCACTCACCATATTCCACGCAGTCTGGGATGATGGCATAGATGGCAGTGTTGAATCCAGAGAAGAAGAACCATGACAATGCAGAGAATAGGTAGAACATGATGGCGCTACCGTTGGGACTGAAGAAGTACAGAGCGATCATCGTGACACCGGTGAGGAAGGCGAAGATGGCTGCAGCCAGACCCTTGTTGCCGGTCTTTCTGAATACCATGGGGAAGCAGGCTGCACCGATGATACTTGGCACGATGATGGCCATCGAATAGAAGGAAAAGAGCGTGGCCGAACCTTCTACATAAGTGAAATAGTAGAGCATGTCGGCGTTGCGTCCATAGTGGATGAAACCGAAGAGCAGCTGGCCTAAGAGAGCGAGCAGATAGGGCTTGTTCTTCATCATGGCACAGAGCTGTACCTTCAGCGGGAGCTTCTGACCCACAGGTATCTCCACTACCTCTCTGGTTTTGCGGAAACAGAACAGATGGCAGGCGGCGAAGATGATGCCATAGAGCACAGCCACGGCGAGATAGCCATATTTGGTGTCGCCGGCGCCAAACCAGCTGATGAGTGGCACGGTTACGATGTTGATTACGCCGATGGCCATCATCGCGCTTACCGAGCGGCTGGTGTTGAGTTTGGCTCTCTCGTCGATATCCTGTGTCATGGCTCCGCAGAGAGTGCCATAAGGCAGGTTGACGCAGGTATAGCCCAGTACCAGGATGCAGTAGGTCACTGCCATGTAGATGATCTTGGCGGTCTGGCTCCATTCGGGGTGTGCCCAGAAGGTGAGTATCAGCACCAGTGCCGTGATAGGGGCTCCGAAGAGCAGCCATGGGCGGAATCGTCCCCAGCGAGTATGGGTCTTGTCGGTGAGTGCGCCGATGATTGGGTCGTTGATAGCATCCCAGAATCGGGATATAAGCATCAGGGTGGCTACAGCGCTCATGCTGATTCCAAACACGTCTGTGTAGAATATCATGAGGAAGTTGCCTACAAACATCCAACTGAAGTTGCAGCCCACGTCGCCCATGCCATAGGCGAGCTTGCTGATGAAGGGAACTTTACCCTCTGCATTGTTTTTCTGCGAGTCGTCCATCTGTGAACAGTTCGCTTGACACTTACTGTCTTGTTCCATCTTTTTTAGGTTTGGGTAGTGTATTGTTTTTAATTCTTAGGCGTTGGGAAGTAGTACTCTCCGAGAGAACCTGCTCTTCCCTTATCACGCTGTAAAGGTAGCGTGAATTCGCAGGCAATTCAAGAAAAAAAGCATCTTTTTTCCCACAACCGTTCTCGCAACCGTTACCATTTTCTGCAACCGTTCCCAAAAAGATCCGCATTTTGTTGTTGCTCTCATGGAGAATAAGTATCTTTACAAGCGCATAGACAAAAGACCCAAAGAGATATGGCAAAATACGTCACCATTATGGATATTGCAAGGGTGTTGGGCATCTCCAAGTCCACCGTCTCCCGTGCCCTCTCGGGAGATACCGGCAATGTGAAGGCCGAAACCCTGCAGAAGATTTTGGCAACCGCTGAGCAGATGGGGTATCATCGTAACGAACTGGCAGTACATCTCAGACAGCAGAGTACCCATAACATCGGCATCATCATCCCCGAAATCATCACCACGTTTTATATGACCTTTATCAACGAGGCACAGGCCATCCTGCGCAGACAGGGCTACAAGGTGATGATAGCCATCTCCAATGAGAATCCCGAGCAGGAACGTGAGAATATCCTGATGATGGAGCAGCTGCGCGTCGATGGCATCCTGATGAGTGCCTGTGACAAGGAGCGCAACGTAGATCTATATAATAAGGTGATAGAGCGAGGCATCCCCATCGTGTTTTTTGACAGAACCGTGGAGAGGGTCAGGGCTTCCCAGGTACGCATGGACGATTATATCATGGCGTTTTTCATGGTTGAGGCTTTGCTGCGCAAGGGTTACAAGCACATCATCCATATTCCCGGTCCGTCTTATATCCGCAACAGTTATGAACGGTTGAGAGGTTATCGTGAGGCGCTTGAGAAGTTTCATGTCGAGTACCAGTCGCATGATGTCCTGCTGCCGGCATTGTCGGCCGAAGAGGGCAGTTGGGTGATGGAGCAGTATCTGGCCAAGGGAGTGCCTTTTGACGCCGTCTTCGGATTTACGGAGACCGCTGTCCTGGGAGCCAAGAGCGTCATCCAGAAGCACGGCTTGCGCATCCCTGACGATGTGGCGCTCTGCTGCATGTCGGGTACGACCCTTGCCACCCTGGTACATCCTCAGCTGACGGCTGTCGAACAGCCTATCGCCAAGATGGCGCAGGAGGGGTGCCGACTGCTGTTGGAGCATCTTGCCGATGCAGACAAGCCGATAGAGGAGATTGCTCTGAGAGGCGAAACCGTAATAAGAGAGTCTACATAGAGGCAGCGGGTGTGTCATCCATAGGATATGACACACCCGCAGCTTGTCTTTTCTGCTTCCTTTACGGCTCCAGAGTCTCTGCTTCCGCTTCTGCCATGCAGTTGTAGAAATACAGGAAAATATAGTTGGTTGTCGTGGAAAAATAGTATTTTTGTAACCCGAAGGACAATATATACACTAACAGACAATATGATGAAAGTAATCCATTCTGAACTCGCCCCCAAAGCGGTGGGGCCTTACAGCCAGGCCATTGTGGCCGGTGGCTTCGTTTTTGCGTCAGGCCAGCTGCCCATCGATCCTGCCACAGGTGAATTTGCCGAGGGCGGCATCAAGGAGCAGACCCGCCAGTCGCTCACCAATGTTACCCATGTGCTTGCCGAGGCAGGCATCGACCTGAGCCATGTGGTCAAGACCACGGTGTTCCTCTCTGATATGGCCAACTTTGCTGCCATGAACGAGGTCTATGCCACATTCTTCAGCGAGCCTTATCCAGCCCGTTCGGCTGTGGCTGTCAAGACGCTGCCCAAGAATGCCCTCGTAGAGGTAGAGGTTGTGGCTGCTCTCTGATTTCCCTTCCTCCGCACCCCGATGGCGTGCGAGTCTAATTGACAAGCCGTGTGGTTTCCCGAGGTCATTGTGACTGGTATCGGGTGACCACACGGCTTGTTTTCGGGATGTCCGCAGACGATAGCTGCGCCCTTCCTCCTATGCGACGGCCGCCGAAGGCAGAGAGGAGGTTGTCGCGGTTGCTGTCAGTATGCTATAAGATGACAGGAGCATCATGGTTGCAGCGTTCTTCGCTTGCTGCCAGATGCTCCTGTTATTCGTCTTTCGTCGGTTAGGTGTCTTCTTACTTCACCACAAACACCTTTGTCTCATGCGCGGCCACGCTTCCTTTCCAGCTCTTGGCTTTCCGGGCTATGTCTCGGTGCTGCCATACATCGCGCACGGTGTACTTGCCGTTGAGCCCGAGGCTTGCAAAGTTGAGGCTTATGCGTTGGGCTTCGTCCGAGGGGTTGAGGATGGCCACGGCGTGCGAACCGTCGGCGAGCGGTTTGATGTAGACCTGCTGCGCAGGCAGGTTCACGATGCGTTCGGCAGCCTTGCCCAGAGCGTCTTGGTTGATGGCGATAATCTCCTTGTTGAGCAGAATGCGGCGGTCATCGTCGGTCACCTTGCGCAGGTCGTTGGTCATGGCAAGCACCGACGACAGCATACACCACATGCTCATCTGCGTCTGATATTCGGTCGTGGTGCAGCCTACGCCACCGAGGTCGCTCGACGGCCCGCCCGTTCCGTACAGGCCGACCACCAGCATATCCATGTCGGGCCATTGTCCCTGACGGGCGTGTTTTGCCAGAGGCGCCGTTATGTCGATGATGTCCAGAATACCCATGCCGCCTTGCTTCACGATGTCCTTCCACATATCGCGCACATCGCCCGAGGTACGCCAGAGCTGTCCTCCCACCTCTTCGCACCACTCTTCGCATTGGCGCTGACCCCACTCGCAGATGCCGAGCACGATGTCGCGCCCCGAGTTCTGCAGAGCGTTAGCCATAGTGCGGTAGCGCTGTCGGGCGGTGGCACTGTCGGCAGGAGCGTTGCAGTAGTCGTACTTCAGATAGTCTATGCCCCACGAGGCGAAGGTGCGTGCGTCCTGCTCCTCAAAACCCAGACTCGCCGTCCATCCGCCGCAGGTGAGCTGTGCCGCATCCGAGTAGATGCCGAGCTTCAGTCCTTTGGAGTGTACATAGTCGGCGAGCGCCTTTATGCCCGACGGAAACTTCTCCGGGTCGGGTATGATGTTGTTCTCACGGTCGCGTCCGCCTTGCCAGAGGTCGTCGATGAAGATATATTCGTAGCCGGCGTCGCGGAAACCGCCTTCAACCATGGCGTCAGCGGTTTCGCGTATGAGCTGTTCGTTGATGTTGCCTTGGAAGAGGTTCCATGTCATCCATCCCATTGGTGGTTTCGGAGCAAGTTGTCGACGTGGGGTGGGGGCGTTCTCTGCCGAAGCGAAGAGCGACGCGAGGCAGAGCGCTGCCGATAGGATAAGCGATTTGTTCATAATGATTTGTCAATTGGTTGTTTGTTATTGTCCATAGGCTGTGCCGTGGCGATATAAAGCACGGGGCTTCCGTCTGCTTTATATGCCTTGCGCATAGGCTTTTATATTATCACGTACAAATTTAGCAATTATTTCCCGAAGTCCCGTACCAAGTCTCCGATTATTTCATTATCGTGGCACCAGCCCCTCAGCCCACCGCCGGCATATACACTGCCCCAAGCACTGCCCTGTATATGATTTTTCCGTAAAAACTGCACGCTTGGCGTATTTTTTTGTATTTTTGTGACCATATTATAGTGTTTACCTATGACTATACATCAAATCACATTCAGTCCCACTGGCGGCACGCGACGCGTGAGCGAGTTGCTGTGTGCGGGCATCGGCATCACGGACACCGCCACCGAACTCTGCTCGTGGGAGGACGACATCGCTTATCCCGACATTGCTGCCGACGACCTGGCCGTCATCTCCATGCCCGTCTTTGCCGGACGCGTGCCGATGCTGGCTGTAGAGCGGCTGAAACGCGTCAGCGCCCATGGCGCCCGGTGCGTGATAGTCGCCGTCTATGACAACCGCGCCTACGACGACGCCCTCGTAGAGATGCAGGACATAGCCACCGCAGCGGGTTTCCGGGTGATGGCAGCCGTGACAGCCATCGCAGAGCACAGCGTGTGCCGACAGCTTGCCGCCGGACGCCCCGATGCGAGCGACGCCGCGCAGCTTGGTGAGTTTGGTGCCGCCATCCTTGCCCGCGCAGCCCTGTCGGCGCCCATCCCCGAGTTCACTCTGCCGGGTCACCGTCCTTACCGCGAGTACAGCCCATGCGCCGTGCCCGAAGCCGATGACCGCTGTCAGGGCTGCGGAGCATGTGCTGCCCAGTGCCCCACCAGAGCCATCGCGCCAGACCATCCCCAGACCACCGACCCAGCCCTCTGCATCAGTTGTATGCGTTGCGTGCAGGTGTGCCCCGTCCATGCCCGAGGCATCGGACAGCGCCTCTCCATGCTGGCAGTCCATCTCGAACCGCTCTGCCGCGAGCGACAGGAGAACAGACTCTATCTCCCATGATGCCGACTATACAGGGACCGGAATACACCGTGCATGGGGCTACGGTACGCAAGGTCGTCGCAGCCTTCGACTCGTTCAAGGGCAGTCTCTCTGCCCGGGAGGCATGCGAGGCGTGTGCCCAAGGCATAGGCAGAGTCCTGCCCCACGCCGCAGTAGTTCAGCTGCCGCTGAGCGATGGAGGCGAAGGGCTGGTCGAGTGTGTACGCCGGCTGCTGCCCTCATGCCCTGTGACCGTCGAGGTGCATGGTCCCCTGATGGAGCCTGTCACCGCCGAATATGCCGTGTCCATGGATGGTCGTACCGCCTATATGGAGATGGCGGCGGCAAGTGGACTGACGCTCGTGCCCGTAGGGCGGCGCGATGTGATGCGTGCCACCACCTATGGCGTGGGCGAGATGATGGCCGACGCCGTAAGCCGAGGCTGCACCGAGATAGTGATGGGTATCGGCGGAAGCGCCACCTGCGACGGCGGCAGGGGCATGATAGAGGCCCTGGGCGACTGTCGGCGCCTGGCGTCACGGTGTAGAGTCACCGTGGCCTGCGATGTAGACAATCCGCTGTATGGCGAGCGTGGTGCCGCCTGCATCTTTGCCCCGCAGAAGGGTGCTTCGCCCGAGCAGGTCAGGGCTCTCGACGCTCGTCTGCGCGACTTTGCCCGCGCCACTGAGCGTGCCGGACTCGCCACGCCACTACTCGCCCTCCACCCGGGGGCAGGTGCGGCGGGAGGACTGGGCTATGCGCTCATGGCATACCTCAACGCCGACCTCCGCTCGGGCATAGACATCATGCTGGAACTCGCCCATTTCGACGACGCCATCCGTGATGCCGACCTCGTAATCACGGGCGAGGGCAGGTCTGACGCTCAGACACTTATGGGCAAGGTTCCCTGTGGGGTGCTGGCGCGCTGCCGCCGCGAGGGAGTGAAGGCGTGGCTGCTGTCGGGCGCGATCGACGATACCGAGGGGCAGCTCTCGACAGCGTTTGACCTGGTTGCGGGCATCAACGATGCCGCCCCCCGCCCGCTCGCCGTGCTGATGCGGCCCGAGGTGGCCCGCCACAACCTGGCTGCGACCGTGGCAAGACTCATGGGTGGGGCGGGGTAGACGGAGACCGTGGAAAGCGGTGATTGTCATTATTTTTCATGGATGTGTAACACGTTATTGTATATTCATCCGCATGTGGATGAATGGTTTAAGAAGACTACGCTTCTGAGGAATGACAATTGTCAGACATGTTCCGACTTGTTTACATCAAATAGTTCATATATCAAGAAGAAAGCCTATCGGTAATGAAGAATTTTCACTACCGACAGGCTTATCTGTATTTTATCTATAAAGTTATCTCCATAGAGGATCCGAAATCCAATTCTTAGGGAATCCCAATGCTGCCGGATCTACCTGGGGATAAGAAACGAGTAAGGATTTGAGTTCATTCTTGAAGTCCAAACCATATCCCATGGAATCAAGCCAGTATGCAATACAACAGGCTATAGCATAAACTTTGTTCGCATCAACACCATTAATGTCAACCCACGCACCACGTAAAGAGGCATTCATTTGTGGAGCGTTGGAAAGATAACGATTCCAAAGTCGTGAGTGGTGAGCGCAATAGTTTCTCAGGACAGTTACACTACGCATCCAGCTTTCCAACACCTCATGCTGTGGAAGATTGAATTGACGAGCTACACGCTGTAACTGACCTCTTCAAGAAATGTTGCAGCCTTGGATGAATCAGCAATATTTAAGCCTCTACTTTTTAGTAGTTCTATTTGTTCCGAAATAGAAATAGCCTGTTTCGTGTATAATCTTAATGTTCCCATAAAAGCAAAAGACCCGCCCTGGTTCGCTGTTCAAATGGGAAGCGTGGCGGATTCTGTTGCTGTAAAGATATGAATAATCATTGATAATACGAACTTTTTAGCGAGAAAAATCACGCAAAAGTGGAATTCTCTGACATATTTATATTTAATAATGTTAAATCGGATATTGAAACCATACTTTTCCAGCTAAACAAAGTGGTTTCCCTTAAGAAAGTGTTATCTTTGTATCGTCTATACCCATGCCGAAAGCCTCAATGGGCAGAGGTTGGGCAGACATACATATATGGTATAAGGCGTAACTGTACGCTTTGGTTTTGACGCCATAAGAACTTCGCAACTTCAAACAGATTGTCAAAAACAAAGCAACGGGAACGCCTCATGAAGTGTATTATATACAGCCCCATTGGCTTTGGACGGTTCTGCCGTTTGTTGTCAATAAGGGTGATTTATATATTTACACTGGCGTGGGGCTTTCGGCGTTGCTCGTTTCGACAATCAGGGCAATGCGAAGGCCTTTATGGCGTGGAACGAGTGACAGGATAGACTCCACGCTTTTTCGTATGTATTAGTGAGTGGATTTCGTCAACAAGGGAGTCGGTTGGCTTTATTGTTTACGGAATTAGAATGAATATACTACAAAACAATCCATATCGTCTGTTAGGAGTCTATTCAAACTCTCCTACAAAGGAAAGACTGGCTAATCACAATCGCATGAAAGCGTTTTTGAAGGTTGGCAAGCCTGTGTCCTTCCCTTTAGACCTGCCCTCATATTTGGGACTCATTAATAGAACAGATGCTTCGGTAGCAGATGCTGAAGCAAAACTCACCTTGCCCAAAGACCAAATTTTGTATGCTCAGTTTTGGTTTGTAAAAATGACACCATTAGATGATGTGGCTTTCAAGCATTTGGTTAATGGAGATATTCATGGAGCTATTGAGATATGGCGCAAAAAGGAATGCCCTTCTTCTTTGCAAAACCTTTTCTTATGCTTTTTGATAAACGGATATCTGTTTTTAGCATTGTATTATGCCGAAAAACTATATACTAATATCGAATACGCCAGAGAGTTCGTTGGTTATGTTGTCAATGATTATTCTTTAGAATCTACTGATTTTCTAATAGAAAATTTATTAGATAATATATGTGATGATTTTGGAGCCAAAGAATTGCTAATAGTCAACAAAGCTGACAGAAGTTGGCCGTTGGTCTCTTTTGCAAGAGAACATGGAAAGATGAAAGTGGCCCCTTTTGTTAATAGAGAAACAGGCGATAAGTTTAAGTCGTGTGCTTTTGTTGATGATAAAGAAAATATTACCCTTGTCGCTTTTTGGTCAAAATTGGGAGAATTGACTCCAAAAGAAATAGCTAATAACAAAGAGTATTTAGATGTTATACAGTTATCTTCGGGGACTTATAAACTTGTATATAGGGAAACTGTTCATGGAAATTGGAGAAAATATATTATTGACAAATGTGCCTCAAAATATATTGCAGACATACAGAATTGTATAGAGTTGGCAAGGAAATCAAAAGGGAATCAACCCAAAGAAAGACTATTAGCCGGTGAGCAACTGCGAAAACACACAACCGACTCTTTGACCGAGTTGTCATCAATGCTTACTCACACTGATTTGCAATATCAGATGATTGCTGACAAACTAGGACTTGAAATTCTGCAATGTGGAATAGACTATTACAATGATTCTGAAGACCCCGATGCTGCTATAAAGGCAATGTCTCTACAAAAATATGCATTGAGCATTGTCGTAGGACAAGCAGCAAAGGACAGGTGTAAAGAGAATGTTGACATTCTTCAAAAGATTATAGATAACTTGCCCCCATTTGAAGTGTTTACCGAGGACAAGGCTATCAAGGAAGAATTGCATAAATATTGCCAGTTGCCCGATTTGATAAGCCATGCTGTTACACTTCTTGAAAACACCCAACCGTATTTGGTGTCTATAAAGGATAAATTGGGTGCTGACAATGAATATTATCTGAAAATATCTACATTAGTTGTAAATAATGCATTGAACAATGTTATTGCCGAAATTAATGAAGCTCAAAAATACGACCCCGCAGAAGAAAGACGGCAAAGGAATAAAAAATTAATGGAAAAATCAGACCCTCTGTTTCACCCATTATATTCGTCGCTATATAACGATGAGTTTCTATATGAATCAGAAGACAGAAAGACAAAATATGAATATGTTAAAAGAGTTGTATTAAAGGCAAAAAAGGCTTTGCTTATAATGGATGTCTTGGATATGGAGAAATCTTTTGAGCAAGAAAGGTATTTACCTAATAGGAAGACAATAAATGATTTCTTATTACAATTAAATGACCCTCTTCCGACCTATAAGCCGCTACCTTTGAAAGAAAAAATCATGAAACAAGTTGAAGATGCCCCAGCTAGTGTTAAAAGAGGAATAAAAGGTATTTACAATGAGTTTAAAGACGATAAAGGCTGTCTTTCTGCTGGTGCTTTTATTATAATATGCATGATAGTCGGTGCTACTATAAATGGTGGAGATGGAGCCAGTGCAGGTTTTGTTTTTGCATTGATATTTCTTGGTTTTATAATTAAAATAATGGATTTAGGAAAGTAATGAAAACGTTTTTTAGTATTATGTTTGCTACATTTGTTTGTCTGTCAGCAAACGCGGAAATAGTGCCAAATAAAAATGGAGTAAAGGCATTAGAGAAGAAATACGAAGAGCTTCAGAGTCTGCATGCTCATTACAGTATTGAGTTACGTAGGCTAACGGAAAAACTGAAAGAAGAAGAACGTTGCCTCAAAGACCTCAAAAGTGAGAACAATATCCAGAGTGCTGTCATTGACAGTTTGCGCAATATTTGCAATCAGCTGGGAAAAAAGCAGTCTGCCGATAACAAAAGCATATGTAGGAAGATAGATGAAACTAACAGCAATGTACAAGAAAACCAAAAAACATTGCAAAATCAGACACTTTGGGTTGGCATGGTGGTTTTGTTATTGTTAGTAGCCATCATTGGTGTGGCATATAGATTAGCAAAACGTATTAAGTCAGGTAGCACATCTATTGACGAAGTGCGTAAGGCACAAGATGCGTTACAGGTCGCACAAGGAAAGATGCAAGAAGAGTCAATAAAACTTGACGATAAACTATTGGAATTATTTGACAGGCAAATAGCGAATGCTTCTAAAAATGTAAGTAATGATAAGCCCGACCATTCGCTTGTACTAAAAGTGGCAGACGAAGTTGCTAGAATCGAGCTCAATATGTCTCGCATGGATTCATCTATAAGGGGATATAAGCAGTTGTCTAAGGCAGTAGGTCGCATCAAAGACAATTTCAACGCCCATGGTTACGAAATTGTCGATATGCTTGGAAAGCCGTATTGCGAGGGAATGAAAGTAATAGCAGAGTTCGTGCTTAATGAGGATTTGGAAGAAGGACAACAAATCATTACTGGTATAACCAAGCCACAAGTGAACTACAACGGGATAATGATACAAGCAGCCCGAATCACAGTAAGTCAGAACATCTAAAACAATATTATCATGGCAAGAAATAAAATAGACTATGGCATTGACCTCGGAACAACTAATTCCGCAATTTGTCGCATGGAAAAAGGCGTGCCTGTTGCTATCAAAACAGATGTATTGAAGGATACGATGCCTTCGTGCATCTCTGTAAACAAGAAAGGCTCGATAAGAGTAGGTGATGGTGCCTATAATGATATGAAACAAGACAAACGTCGTGCTACAAAGACTTGGCGTGTTGGAGCGTCCAATACATACGTGGAGTTTAAGCGTACAATGGCTACCAATACCAACTATGTATGTACAAACAAAAACTGCAACTATACCTCAGAGGAACTGTCTGCCGAGGTATTGAAAACTCTTAAGTCGTTTGTCACAGACGAAGAATTCGATTCTGTTGTCATCACTGTCCCTGCCAAGTTCACTGTGAACCAAAAAACAGCTACAATTGAGGCTGCTAAGCTGGCTGGTTTTAAGCATTGCGAACTATTGCAGGAGCCGATTGCAGCTTCTATGGCATACGGCTTAACAGCAGAAGAAAAGAACGGACTATGGATGGTATTTGACTTTGGTGGAGGAACTTTTGATGCAGCACTCTTAAAAGTAGAGGACGGCATTATGCAAGTGTTTGACACTGAGGGTGATAACTATCTTGGTGGAAAAAACTTGGATTATGCCCTTGTTGATAATATTATAGTTCCGTATCTAAAACAGAACTATTCTATTGACAACATCTGGATGGATGCGGCAAAGAAGGAAATTCTTCGCGATGCGATGAAGACGTATGCCGAAGATGCAAAGAACCAACTTTCATTCAAAGACCATGAGGATATTATCTCCAATTTGGGCGAGCTTGGTGAAGATGAAGAGGGAGAGGAGTTTGAACTTGACCTAACCTTGACACAGGCACAAGTATTCGATGTCTTTCGTCCATATTTTCAAAAAGCAGTAGACATCTGCAAGAACCTTATACAGCGCAACAACCTTAAAGGCTCACAAATCACGAAATTGATTCTTGTAGGCGGACCGACACACTGTCCGCTTA
Organism: Prevotella sp. P5-108; assembly: GCF_002251385.1. Taxonomy (GTDB): domain Bacteria; phylum Bacteroidota; class Bacteroidia; order Bacteroidales; family Bacteroidaceae; genus Prevotella. Next base: position 149,076 of record NZ_NPJJ01000057.1, on the reverse strand, counting down.
TTCGTCAGATGCTGCGAGAACAAATTACCCCAAATGTTGACACGAGTATCGATCCGATGACCGCAGTAGCAACAGGCGCGGCTCTCTATGCGTCAACATTGGATGCAGAGGTTTCTGATGATGAATTACAAGTAGGAACTATCAAACTTGACATTAACTATGAATCAACTACAGTTGAATCGACAGAATATGTACCAGTGTGCCTTGCAGATGGTTCTACTCTCAATAAGGTTTTCGTTGAATTCGTAAGAGGAGATAAGGCTTGGTCAAGCGGAAAAATGGAAATAGACTCTAATGGTGATGTTGTAGAAATTACCCTTTCGGAAGGTAAGGCCAATTTGTTCAACATATTATGCTATGATGACAAGGGTAATATTCTTCCCTGCTTCCCTAACGAAATCACAATAATCCAAGGCACTGTTGTAGGAGCTGCACCATTACCTTATAATATAGGTATAGGCATTTGGAGCGAGGAGAAGAAACGTAGCGTAATCGAAATGGCTAAGGGATTGGAGAAAAACAAGCCTCTTCCTGCTATTGGAATTGTTGAAAGAGACTTGAAAACTACAAACCAGCTCCGCCCTGGAGTGGCAAGCGATATTCTGACTGTCCCGGTTTACCAAACTGATGACTTTGAAGAATCCGCAGGTAAGCCAGCCTCACACTATGAGTATGTAGCAGATGTTGTCATCACGGGTGACGAAGTTGACTCTTTTATTCCAGAGGGCAGCCTTGTGAATATCACATTGAAAGCCGACTCATCCGAACAGATGAGAATGGAAGTGCATTTCCTTGCAACTGATATCACTATTGAGAAAAATTTCGATACAGGCAAGAAACACACTTTGGAGGATTCCAATAATCAAATTAATAAGGGATTTGATGAAGCTGAAGCATCAATTGAGACATTGGAAGAGAGTGGTATCTGCGTAAGTGATTTAAGAGCCGAGCTTGCCTCTTTGCATACTGATAATGAAAATACAACGGAGAAAAAAGAGGTGCTCAAGCATCTGCGCGATTTGCTAAGAAAAATTGAAAAACTTGATGCTGGTACAGAATGGCAGCGTGTTGAAAAGGAGTTGCGCGATGAGTTTGACAATCTCGAAAAGGCACAAAGCGAATTGGGTAATGACAAGTCTGCCCAAATGGTAAACCAACTGCGCACGCAAACAGACAATGCCATTCGAACAAAAGATGTACAAATTGGTCGTCAGGTTTTGGAACAGGTAAAAAGTCTGTTTTTTCAACTTACAATGCTTTATCAGTGTATAGGAATTGTTAGATATTGCAACGATCGCTTAGGAACAATCCGTTGGAAAGACTCTTCACGAGCCCGACAACTTGTAAACCGAGGGATGGAGCAAATAAACAACAACCCTACAACCGAGGGACTTAGACAAATTGCAGCGGAACTGTTGGGGCTTATGCCTAAGGAGGACGCAGCAAATGCTGGAGGACTATTAAAATGACAAACGAAGATATATTATCACAATTTCCCGATGGTGATTTGAAAAATATCATGCAAGAGTTAATTGTTGCCAATGATTCATTGGCAAACAAAGAACCTGTGTATGGTTTTCACCATAAGTTTTATGTACCGGGTTGGATTGGATTTATACAAGAATGTATCGTAGAGTCTAAAATGCAAAAGTTTGACAAACAAGTTTTCTATGCAGGTAAAGGGTATATCGACTTTATAAACTGGATAGGAGATAAAGCTGATGCTGTAGCCAAATGTTATTCAGAAATTGAAAATATGGACGAAGCGAAAAGCACTGTTTGCAAAAAACTGATTGTAGCTATTTTTGATTCGACTATAGATAATTGGGCTAAGTGCTGTCCTGAAATTGCAACATATTGCAACATTGATTTTGATGGAAACACGAAGATTAGTCCTATAGGGTGCATTCATTATACGCTGGCTTCAACTCTGCAAAAATTTGAATATCCTCAAATCGACAGTTCTTCATCAGAGAGCAGTTTCGTTTCAGAGATAAAAGCACTGGGCTATTTTATAATAGGATACATCTTAAATGCTGCTTTTCTTGCCTGTGTTTTTGGAATAATAATAACAATTTTAAAATAACTATATCCATGATAAGAATTATTATTACAGTTTTAGTGTATTGCCTTGTCGGTTGGCTTCTGTGCGATATTAATCCCGACAAGTATTACACATGGTACTCCGGCATTTGGCATGGATTGTTCTTCATACCAAACTTGTTGCGTAGTTGGTTCTGTGATGCTTTATATAAAGCGAACGATTACAGCACAGCATACAATGTGTGGTGGTGGATAGCGACCGTTTGGAGTTGTATAGGATTCGTCTTTGGTGGAAGTAATCAACGAGGTTAAATAATATTTATGTACTTCAAGAAGAACGATAAAATAGGTTCATACACAGTAGCGTTTCCGCATAAGCAAGGGTCTTATGCGGAAACCTATCGTGTAAAAGATACAAGTGGCAAGACCCGCTTCTTGAAACTTATCAATTACTCAAAACTCAATCGTAATCAGATTGATGATAATGGTCGAGTGATAGAGATTGAGATTGCCAAATTGCTGAAACATCATAATCTTTGTCAGTTTATAGACTCTGGCAATATGATGATGAACGGAAGGCAATATGCTTGGCTCGTCACCGAATTTGTAAGCGGAGAAACTTTGTCGCAGAGAATTATCCGTGATGATGAAATCAGCGTATATGAGATAAAAACAATAGCTAAGACTGTATTATCGGCATTGTCTTTCTTGCATACGCTACCTACACCTGTCATTCATAACGAGGTAACAATACAAAACGTTTTTCTTAATCTCGTTGGGGAACTGCAAGACTTGAAACTTATTGATTTTGGTTATGCCAGATTCTTGAATCAACCGCCAACCAAGCCAGACATGACGGAGTTGAATCCTTTTTATCTTGCGCCAGAACGATTCTCAGGCGTTTGTTCTGTTCAGACAGACCTCTATTCTGTTGGAGCGATGATGTACCATCTTCTTTATGGAGAGTTGCCTTGGTTCTTAGATATTTCAAGTAAGCGTGGGCAAGATGTTATCGATTCCATCTTGGCAGAACGAGACAAAGAACTTTTACTCACAAAAGAGGACAAGTATGAACTTGACGACCAACTGCTGAATGTGATAGCAAAATCTTTAAGCTATGATGCAGAAGACAGGTTTCAAAGCGCAGATGAGTTTATAAAGGCTATTGATGGAGAAGTAAAGATAGAACGCCAATCTACGAAACGTAAGATTTTATCACAACAACAATCCGCCAATCCGTCAGTTCCTTCCGCTATCAAGAAGAAAGGTGAAGGCTTTGCAGCAGTTGCCGGAATGGAAGAGTTGAAGCAACAAATGCGTGAAGAAGTTATCGAACCTCTTCACAATCCCGAAGAATACCATCGTTATGGTGTAACTATTCCAAATGGGATGTTGCTGTATGGTCCTCCTGGTTGTGGAAAGACATTTTTTGCAAAACACTTTGCGGAAGAGGTCGGATTCAACTTTATGTGCATCACGCCAGCTACTCTAAAGAGCCGTTATGTTAATGCTACGCAAGAGAATATTGCCAAGATGTTTAAAGAGGCAGAGGAGAACGCACCAACAGTGATTTTCATTGACGAGATGAATGAACTTGTCCCTAACCGGGATGATGGGAATGTGCATGAAATGTCAAGAAGTGCAGTTAATGAGATGCTGGCCCAAATGGATAGGACTGGAGAAAAAGGCATATTCATTATTGGGGCAACAAATTATCCAAATATGATTGACCCTGCGATTTTGCGTGCGGGACGTTTGGATAAAAAGTATTACATTGGTGTGCCTGACATAGAAGCTCGAATGGCATTGTTCAGGTTGTATTTGAACAAACGCCCTTACGATTTTGGGTTAGACTATCATCAATTAGCTGATATGACCCAAGGTTATGTCTCAGCTGATATACAACTGATAGTCAATGATGCGTCACGAAATGCACTTCTCCAACATAGCAAAATAACGATGGAGCTATTGAAAGCTGCAATTACAAACACAACTCCTTCACTTAGCAACAATGAATTACGCAAATACGAGCGCATTCGAGCTATGATGAATGGCGAAGAAGTTAAGAAGTCAGATGATAGACCTCGTATAGGTTTTAACGTTTAAATTATTACTGTTATGACAAAAGAAGAATTATACTTGAAAACCATTTTCTGTTGCATTGCTTGTGATGGAGATGTTGCTACAGAGGAAGTAGATATAGTTAGAGATTTGTGCACAAAAGACAACATCTTTCACGATGTAGATTCGGAGAAGTACCTCAACTCATGGATTACAGAAATCAATGAGCAAGGTGGAATGTTCCTGCAATCTTATCTTAAAGAACTAAATTCTGCGGGTTTGAATGAAACAGAGCAGTTACTAATAGCGTCACTTGCCATCAAAGCAATTGAAGCAGACAACCGCATAGAATATGCCGAAGTAAAATTCTTCAAAAAGATACGTTCAAGACTTACTATAAGTGACGAGGCAATATTGGCAGAACATCCAAACAAGGAGGATTTTCTCTTACCTGATATTAACATAACTGAAATTCCTCAATGGGATGATAGTACACATTTTTCACAAATATCTATTTCTACCCAAAGCAACTAAACGTTAACGACTATGTGGAATCCTTTTAAGAAAAAAGACCCATTAGAGAGACAAAGGGCTAACTATTCTTTAGCATTTGACATTGTTCCAAAAGTTCTGAATGCATTCGACACTGGAAATATACCATTGACAGAATTGGAAAACGTCTCAACTTTCATGAACTTTGCCGATGACAGCAAGAGTATCATAAAATGGAAAAAGATAACGATTTCTGGTACCGATTTCAAAAGCTATCAAGATAAGCACATGATAATAATTCGGTTCCCAGAGCCGTTTACTTTATCAAGTGCAAAAGCTGGAATAATTGTTGTTGACAAAAGGTGTCGCCAAACAAGATACTTTACACTGGAGGCTTCTTTTGGTGGGTGTATGATTGTTGAAATCTTGGGACAGAATCGTAACAATACAGGCATTACCATTGCGGACAAAGAAGATCTTACAGAATTTGCCTCTATCGTTTTCAGTTTAGCCATAAAGCAAGACGAACAGAAATCTGCGTCTACCGAACAGGTTGTAAATAATATGGAACAAGCAGGTGTAGGTGAAAGTGTCATCGCACTATCGCTTAATGCTCTGATAGAACAAATGTCAGCAAGATACTCTGAGTGGAAAGGTCTGTTTACCGTAACTCCTATGGCTGATCATGTTTTGGTTAAATGCCATAAAGGGTTTGATGATACAAATACTCGCAAAGCTATACCATGTTTATGGAGAAGAAAATCCTTTGTTGATAATTGCAAAATGTTTGATGTCAAAAGAATCGTATTTTTAGACTCTGTGAATCACACTTTTGATGAATTAAAGCCATTGGAAATAGATGCATCTACACTTCCTTGATTAGAGTATAAGAACCTGCTTTGTCAAATTTCAAACAAAGTAAGTTCTTATAACCTGAGTTCGGGATAAGAATGTCTTTGTAAAAGTTGGTAATCCCAAGTTTAAGAAGACAACGCTTCTGAGAAATGACAATTGGCAAACATATTCCGACTTGTTTGTTATAATTGAGCCCCTTCTTTAAGGGGCTCTATTATTGATTTGATTTTTTCACCTTATATTATATATGATATATCCAGAAAGCGGACACAACCTGCATAACGGATAATCATATTTTATTTCCTAAACAGTTTCATCGTGCGCCATACATCCTGCATTTGGGCAGATGATGAAATGGTAGGAGTCTGTGATTTGTTGTTCACAACTATTGACTTTTGCGATACATTGGTCTTAACGTAATCTGCCAAATCGCCAAGAGTTACATTTCCACGTGACTCCTTTAACTTTTTAAGTAGGAAATACGTAAACAAGCCATGTCCTTTCTCTTTATATGGATAAGCTGTTTCGCTCCCATCTGCAGCAGAAAAGACTACTACATTACCAGTCACTATGTCTTTCTTTGGCTTGATAGCTACACCTCGTGCAGAAACAATCATACCGTTTTCTCTACGGCTACCACTGAAACAGGCATCCATAAAGACTATGGCTTGCTTGGCATCGATGCTTCCGATTGAAGAATACAGACCACTTAGTGGTAAACATGCCTCCAACATAGATGGTGTGGCATCTGCTGGCAGCAGATAGGCTTCATTGTTCTTTTCATTTGGCACTCCATGACCGGCATAGTAAAAAATAACATTTATATCACCCTTGTATGCTTGCGAAATCTGTTTTAATGTACTCAACGCGCCCAATATCTTACCATAAGTAGCATCAATATAAACCTTTATGTTTTCTTTCGGAAGACCTAATGTTTTATGACAATACTCAGAAAAGATCTTTGCATCATTGACTGCGAAAGGAACACTCGCAACATTCTGATAATTCTCATTGCCTATTATGAAGGCAAACGTATTCGAAGAGTTGACAGAAGAGACAGGAATGTCTTTGTCTATCGTACGGTCTATTATAGCAACAGGCTGAGTTTTCGCTTTTTGTAATGATTGCGGTGTCGTTTGTACTTTATTGTCAGCTACGTCAACTATTATTTCTGGCAAATCTATATTTGCAGACAAATTCTGGTCAGGCACATAGTTGTTAAGCGATTTATATACATTGTTACCCAGTTTGAACGAGAATGAAACAATAGCGGCTCTATCGTTAACAATATCGTAGTTCGGTGTTATTTTAACATCATTTTTCCATTTTTCCTTAAAAGTCGGAGCTTGTGCAATAGGGACTTTTATGAATAACGTATCTACATTTTTGATATACACAGGAAAAGTTTCATTTTCAGGGTCATAGGCAGCAAGAATATATCTCAAGTCCACACGTTTGTTGGTGTTGAGGTATTTTGACTTATACTCTTTTGTCAGTTCCTTTACCTTTAGATTCTGATTGACGGCGGTTACGCGTTTCTTCCACTCTGACTGTTTCTCAAATTCTGATTTTTTCTGCCAATTCTTTATATCTTCCTCTATTAAGGGTTTGGCATATTCGCTAAATGTCTTAAAGAGCCCACCATACTCAAAATTGTTGGCCTTTAATGTGTAAAATGCAGATTTAAATGGCGTTTCGCCCCAGCTGTCAAACACCCCGTTATGAATTGTAATTTTGGAAGTGAGTCCATAAATTTCAGTTAGTTTATAACAAAATGCGAAAGCCATATCTCCTATATAGGTCACTTTAGATGGAATAACAATCTTTGACAGACTATGGCAATTATCGAAAGCATAATTACCTATATATTCCAATTGTTTTGGCAGTTCGATAGAAGGAAGTGACATACATCCACTAAAGGCACCATCCTCTATTCGTTTAGTGCCTTCGAAACGGACTTTTCGAAGTCTTGTGCAATCACGCACCATGTTTTTTTCTATCACGGTTCTATAACCCAAATCCAGAGTGTCAAGATAGTTATCCTTATAGTCCCCAAAGATTTGTTTCATGGTCACTCCATGTACATTAACATACGCATAAGTAAGAGATTTGCAGTTGGAAAAAGCGCCATTTCCTATTTTCATGTTCTCATTAAACAAATATATCTTGTTTAGTTTATTACATCCTGAAAATGCATAGCTTCCTATTTCCTTTATTGATTCAGGTAAGTAAACCCATTGCAGTTCCGGCAATTGATAAAAGGCATAATCTCCTATTCTCTCCACTCCGTCTTCGCAACTAACAGATAATAAAGACGTAAAGTTTCTAAAATCGTATTTGCTAATATAAAATGTTTTAGGTATTGTGAGGTAACGAATATTCTTTACGACCTTCTCTTCACTCTTATTTAATCCAAGAGAACAAAAAGTTACAGGATAACTCTTGCCTTTATAAGATACATAGGCAGGTATCACCAAACAGGTAGAGTCTTTCATTTGTTTCGGATGCAAGTTAGCCACGGTACAATATAGTTTATCGACAATTTTGGAAAGGCGATATTCAATACCCTGTATAATAAAATGCTTATCCTTCGCCTCTATTTGGGAGGTGATTCCCCACAACAAGACAAACAACATCAAATAGCGAAATAAAATCTTTTTTTGCAACATATTGTATACTTAAGTTAAAATAGAAATTAAACAATTATTGGGTTTAAGGTCTTAGAAGCAGAGCGTCTTACCAGCCTAAAATCTTGTCGATTGTATTTTGAATGTCCTCACTTCCGCTTTTCAACTCTTCGTGCAAAGCCCTTTTGGCAGCTGCTTTGTCCATACTCCCATTATAGGCAATGCGAACAAGCACTTCTTTGTTCATGGTTGCTTTAATACGATAGCATTCCATGATAGTGATAGTACGTCCATACTTTGAAAAATTTGGTAGTTTGAGCAGCCGCATTTGTTACTAAACAAAAAAGGGAAACCATAAATGCAAATAATTTTTTCATTGAGATAATCGTTAGTTATTAATTTTTTTTAGTACAATACACCATAAATGGACAGTTCTATAAGTATCTGGACAACAAAAACCAGTCCATGATATGCTCATGCCAGACATTTCGCTTGTCTTAGTGTTACACTAAAGATGAACAAAACCTGACTGTTGGCAAAAATACAAATTAAATCTGAATAGCCCGCCTCTTTTGATGCCTTTTTTGCAAATATAGTACATTTTTTTGCAATCATGGTTCAACTTGATATTCTTTTATTCTAAATCACCGCCCCAACCTTAGACTTGCTAACTACCTTTGGTGGATGAATAAAATATCTAACCGCAGTTGCGGGCTCGTATCATTAGTTACGTGGTTGCGTGTCGTAAGTCACGAGCTCACGTATCGTAAGTCACGGGCTCTCGTGACTATTGATACGAGCCGACAACTGTGGTCAGAGGCGCGGCCGGCGTAGTTGCTGCGGTGGTCGGCTTAGTCGTCGCAGTGGTTGGCGCAGTTGCCGCGGAGGGCGGCATGGTCGGTGTAGTGGTGGCGATGGACTCTAAAGAAACCGTGATAATTGACAATCATCACGGATGGAGTGAAAATAATCGCCCTTTTCTTTTGCCATGCACCAACCTTTGGCTAACTTTGTAGAAAGTTAGGTCCCTGCGCCCTGCCCCGATGGCTGCCCTGGTCGCAGACACGATGAGCGCTCGGGCCATACCTTATTAATATATCGGTGAACACTATCTGTATATAGGTGAACACCATCTGTATATAGGTGAAAAATATCAGTATATCGGCGAACACTATTAATATATATAAGTGAACAATAACCCAAAAACTTATAATGATGAGAAAAATCTTTGTGATGCTGTCGTTGCTGGCAGCGGCCGTGACCCACGCCGCCGAACAGCCCCAGCGCGTGTCGGTGGAGACTCCCCACATGTCGTTAGTCCTGGAAGTGTCGAAAGACATGCAGCCCCGCTATGTCTACCTTGGCGAGCGTCTCGGCAAGCATGACCTCGACAACGCCGTACCTCTGGCGCGCACCCCCATCTATCCCACCTACGGGTCGGAACTGGTGCATGAACCCGCACTCGCCATAACCCACGCCGACGGGGCTATGGCCACCGACCTGCGCTATACAGACACCAAGGTGGTGGCAGAGCCCAAAGCCACGGTGACCATCGTGCGCATGCAGGACAAGGTGTACCCCGTGGTGGTAAACATCTGCTATCGCGCCTATAGCGACGTGGATATCATCGAGACATGGACCGAGATAGAAAACTATGAGAAACGCCCCATCACCCTCAACCGCTTTGCCAGCGCCATGCTGCCCATACGCCGCGGCGATGTGTGGATGACACGTTTCCACGGAGCATGGGGCAACGAGGCAAGGCTCGTAGAGCATCCGCTGCAGCGTGGATTTGTGACCGTAAAGAACAAGAACGGTGTGCGCAACTCGCAGACAGAGCATGCCGAGGTGATGTTCTCGCTCGACGGCAAGCCCGCAGAGAACCACGGACGCACCATCGGAGCAGCCCTCTGCTATACCGGCAACTACCGTCTGCAGGTGGAGACCTACAACACCGACTACCATTATCTGCTGGCTGGCATCGACGAGGAGTGCTCTGCCTACCATCTGGCTCGGGGCGAACGCTTTGTCACCCCTGTGCTGGCGCTCACCTACAGCAATGAGGGCAAGGGCGGTGTGAGCCGCACGTTCCACCGCTGGGGCCGCGAGTACAAACTCTGCCACGGCAACCAGGTGCGCGACATCCTGCTCAACAGCTGGGAGGGCGTGTATATGAATGTCGAAGAGAAGAAGATGGACCAGATGATGGCCGATTTCAAGGCCCTCGGCGGCGAGCTCTTCGTGATGGACGACGGATGGTTTGGCGGCAAGTATCAGCGCACCGACGACGCTGCTCTGGGCGACTGGGTGGCCGACACTCGCAAGTTGCCCGGTGGCATCGAGGCTCTGCTCGACGATGCCAAGCGCCACGACATCAAGTTTGGCATCTGGATTGAGCCCGAGATGACCAACGAGCGGAGTGAACTCTACGAGCGCCACCCCGACTGGATCATCAACGCCAAGAACCGTCCGCTCGTGGGTGGACGCGGCGGCAACCAGCTGGTGCTCGACATGGGCAATCCCAAGGTGCAGGACTTCGTCTTCGGCGTGGTCGACAATCTGCTTACCCGCTATCCGCAGATAGCCTATATCAAGTGGGACGCCAACATGTCTATCATGTCTCACGGTTCGCAGACGCTCTCTGCCGCCAACCAGAGTCACCTCTATATCGCCTATCACGCGGGCCTGAAGAAGGTGCTCGAGCGCATACGTGCCAAGTATCCCGACGTGGTGATGCAGAGCTGTGCCAGCGGTGGCGGCCGCGTCAACTGGGGCATACTGCCCTACTTTGACGAGTGGTGGGTGAGCGACAACACCGACGCCCTGCAGCGCATCTACATGCAGTGGGGTACCAGTCACTTCTTCCCCGCCATCGGCATGGCTTCGCACGTGAGCGCATCGCCCAACCACCAGACCATGCGCCGTCTGCCCATCAAGTATCGCTTTGATGTGGCTATGACAGGCCGTCTCGGCATGGAGATGCAGCCCTGCGATATGACCGACGCCGAGCGCGACTTTGCCAAGCGTGCCATCGCCGACTACAAGACCATACGGCCTGTGGTGCAGATGGGCGACCTCTACCGCCTGGTGAGCCCCTACGACGACCAGCACATCGCTTCGCTCATGTATGTGACTGAGGCCAAGGACAAGGCTGTGTTCTACTGGTGGAAGATGGCCAACTTCGTAGACGACCATCTGCCCCGCGTGTGCATGGCTGGTCTCGACCCACAGCGCATGTATCGCGTGCACGAGTTGACCCGCATCGACAAGGCCCCCCTCTTCTGCGAGGGCCGTCTCTATAGCGGCGCCTTCCTCATGAACCACGGCCTCGACTTCCCCTACAATCACAAGACCGACATAGAGACCAACGGATGGTCAAGCCGTGTGCTCTATCTCACAGCCGAGTGATCCCTGGGCGCACAGCCCGTGACAGATAACTTACAAATACATAGATTGCAACGCATTGCGCGTTGCAATTTATGTATATGGCAACAGGAAATAATCTTTTCGTGCTTTGATATCATTGCCTCTAACCGTTACTTGATCTTAATTTAGGCTATTTCCGGTTTTGAGCAGATTGGCTCTGGTCTGGGTGAAGCCATAGCGAGTTATGCCTCCATCAGTATGGCATGAATATGAGTCAGAAGACCTGTCGGGGTTAGACCGTTTGGTGCTAATGCGCAAAAAAAGAGGATGACGGCGCTGTGCCGACATCCTCTCGTAAGAGTTGTGATGACGGCTCCGCAGAGGAAGCCGACATAATGGGTGCTATCAGATGATACTGTTCTTGCGGGTCCACTCGATAATCTCGGGGATGTAGCCGAAGGCCAGTCCGGTGACGGTGTCTGCACAACCGTAGTAAACGGCTACGCGTCCGGTCTCGGGGTCGTGAAGCTCGGCACAGGGGAAACATACGTTTGGCACGTCGCCGGTGAGCTCATACTGCTTCTGCGGAGAGATGAGGTAGGGACCGCTGCGGTAGATGGGCTTCCAGGGCTGCTCGAGGTCGAGCAGAGCCGAACCGAAGCTGTATACATAACCATTGCAAGAGTGGAGCACGCCGTGATAGAACAGCAGCCAGCCCTCGCTGGTCTCGATTGGGATGGGGCCGGCACCAATCTTCATGCACTGCCATGCACTCTGCTCGAATGGAGCGGGAGCCATCACGTGGCGGTGCTTGCCCCAGAAGCACATATCGGGCGACTCGCTATAGAAGATGTCGCCGAAGGGAGTGTGGCCAGTGTCAGAAGGACGAGAGAGCATGGCGAAGTTGCCATTGATCTTCTTGGGGAACAGCACGCCGTTGCGGTTGTAAGGCAGGAAGGCGTTCTCCAGCTGGTGGAAGGTCTTGAAGTCGGTGGTCCATGCCACGCCGATGGTTGGGCCGTAGTAGCCGTTGCACCATGTGACATAGTATTTGTCCTCTATCTTGCACACACGTGGGTCGTAGCCATACACCCACTGTCCCACTTCCTCGTTGTCGCACTGGAAACGGAGCGGTTCTTCATTGATGTTCCACTTCTTGCCATCCTCAGAGAAGCCTACGTGAAGCACCATGCGGCGGTTGGTATCATCGCAGCGGAAAACGCCAGCGAAACCATTGCCGAAGGGTACTACGGCACTGTTGAAGATACTGTTGCTGGTGGGCAGCAGGTCGCGGGGGATGATGGGGTTGTCGCTGCAACGCCACATTACATTCTTGCAGTCTTGCGGACGCTCTTCCCAAGGCATGTTGGGCAGGGCTTGTCCTTCAATAATCAGTTTGCTCATAATCGTGATGATTTTGGTTGTATGAATATTATTGTTTCTTGTCAGGATAGGTGAATGGCACAAACCAGGTGATAAGCAGTGCGGGTATGATGAATATCAGCACAAAGAGGAAGAAGCCCTCATAGCCCAACAGCGTGGTGAGCTTGCCGCTCGACATACCGGTGACCATCACGCTGAGGTTCATGATACCCGAGGCGATGGCATAGTGGGACATCTGGTTCTTGCCGGGAGCTATCTGGTGCATCATAAACATGGTGAGGCCCACGAAGCCAAATCCGTAGCCGAAATACTCTATCACGATGCCGCCGCCGATGAGCCAGAGGCTGCTGGGCTGGTAGATGGCGAGGAAGGTGTAGACCAGGAAGGGCAGGTTGAAGATAAGGGCGAGGACAAACAGCACCCGCTTCAGACCGAAGCGTGCGATGACGTTGCCGCCGAGGATAGAGCCCACCACGAAGGCTGCGGCTCCGAAGGTGCCATAGTAGGTGCCAATCTGCTCATTGCTCAGTCCGAGTCCACCCTGGGAAACGGGGTCGTGGAGGAAGAGGGGCACCACCTTCATCACAAATCCCTCGGCGAGGCGATAGATGATGATGAAGAGGATGTAGTAGATGATGTGTGCCTTCTGGACAAACTCCTTGAGCACATCCCACAGTTCCTTCAGCGTCTCGCTGGCACTCTTCTTGTCGTCGTTGTGCTTGCCGTCGGTGGGCAGGATGAAGTAGTGGTAGATACCCAGCGCGGTCATCACCACGCAGAGGAAGACGAGGATGGCGGTCCAGGCATTGAGCACTCCCACCATGGGGGTGATGATGCCGGCTATCCATACCAGCAGTCCGGTGGCAAAAATCTTGGCGATATTGTAGAACGCACCTTGCCAGCCTATCCACCGGGCTTGGTCCTCCTTGGACAGCACGCCCATATAGGTGCCGTCGGCAGCAATGTCGTGGGTGGCACCACTCAGTGCAACTACGGCAAAGAGGGCTATAGAGATGGCGAAGAAGTCGGGGAGGTGGAGCGAGATGGCTGCCAGACCGAAGACGACGCCACTGACTACCTGGGTGAGGACTACGAAGAACTTCTTGGTCTTGTAGAGCTCAAGCAGGGGGCTCCACAGGAACTTCAGGGTCCAGGGCAGCATGATGAGGCCGGTCCAGAAGGTAATCTCTGCATTGCCTATGCCCAGGTCCTTGTACAGGAGAGACAGTACCATATTGAGCACCACAAAGGGCATGCCCATGGCAAAATAGAGGGTGGGCACCCAGGCTACGGGGCTCACCTTCTTATTGGCTAAATTGATTTCTTTCATTGTTGTTATCAGGTTCTATTTCTTGCATGAGATAAGCAGGTCGGTCTTGCCGTCCTTGACGAGCTTCAGGATAAGCTCGCCGAAGAGAGTGTTCTGCCAGGCAAACCAGGGACGGGTGTAGTGCATCGAGTCCTTGATGTCGAACGACTCGTGGATGACTCCCGTGTTGGCGTCGGTGTCCATAAGCATCTGCACACACTCCTTGATCTCCTTGTCGTCACGGCTGGTCATGGCGCGCATGATGAGGCTCATAGGCCAAGCCATGTCGTAGCCCATGTGGGGACCACCGATGCCTTCGCCAGCCTTGCCGCGGAAGAAGTAGGGGTTGTCTTCGCTCCACACGAAGCGGCGGGTGTTCTGGTAGATGGGGTCATCTATGTCGACATCACCCAGATAGGGCATGGCGAGCAGACTGGGCACGTTGGCATCGTCCATGAGCAGGTGGTTGCCCATACCGTCGACCTCGTAGGCGTAGATCTTGCCATACTTGGGATGGTCGTAGATGGCATACTTCTGCAGCGCGGCCTTCACCTCGTTGGCCAAGTCTGTGCACTGGCTGGCCATCTGGCTGTTGCCGTTGACACGGGTCAGCACGTCGGCCATCTTGTTGAGGGTGGTCACTGCCATGAAGTTGGAGGGAATAAGGAAGAGGAAAGTGGTGGCATCGTCGGATGGACGGAAGACCGATGCGATGAGTCCGACAGGACGCACGGGGGCTCCAAGGCCCACGTTGCAGACGGTGTCGAGCTGTCGGTCGGTGACGCGCAGGAACCTATAGGAGCCAGGGCCATTCTTGCGCTGCTGCTCGTGGAAGGTGGCAAGGATATTCTTGACCACATCCTGCCAGAGTTGACCCTCGAAGATAGAGGCGTCGCCGGTGACGAGCCAGTACTCGTAAGCCAGGCGCAGCGGATAGCACAAGCTGTCTATCTCATACTTACGCTCGTGCAGTCCGGGCTTCATGCCGCTGTCGTCGCTCATCCAGCGGCTCTTCTCGGCGAAGTCGCGGTGGAACGCATTGGCGTAAGGGTCGTACTGGATGTTCTTGAACTGACGCAGGATGACTCCCTTAATCATCTGCTGGATATTCTTGTCCTTCTTGGCAAACTGGAGATAGGGCCATACCTGGGCTGCAGAGTCGCGGCCCCACATGGCGTGGATGTCGCCGGTATAGACAAAGGTGTCGGGGTTGCCGTCGGCGTCTTCCTCGTAGTGCACGGTGGTGTCGAGGGTGTTGGGGAAACAGTTCTCAAACATCCAGGCGAGATAGGGCGAGTCCTTCAGACGCTTCTTCATGTCCTTGATGCACTGCTCGATGACCTTGGAACGGAAGAGGCGTTCCTCGACAGCCGGGCGCTTGGATACGTAGGGTGTGGCGACGGCTATGGCGTCGATATACTCCTGTCCGAACTCTTTCTGGTTTACCGAAGCCTGGGCCTGGGCCGAGGTCGTGGCAGCAAAGGTGAGCAATCCTGCGATTGCCACCTTTGTGATATTGCTGATGTTCATAGACAGTGTCATTTAGGGACGATCCTTAACCTTGGTGCCGAACTTAGAGGGCTTGGCACCCATTACAAACTCGAGTACACCGCCCTTCATCAGGTCGGCATAGTCCATATACGACTTGGTATAAGGACGGCCGTTCCACTTGACGCTCTGGATGTACATATTCTTCTTGCTGTTGTTGCGGGCAACGATGTCGAGAGTCTTGCCTTCGCCGACATTGAGTGTGGCGCGGTCGAAGATGGGTGAGCCGAAGATGAACTTGCCGCCCTCGGGCTCTACCTGATAGAGACCTACGCTCGACAGGATGTACCAGGCCGACATCTGGCCTACGTCTTCATTGCCGCTGAGACCGTCGAACTCGTTCTTGTACATCTCGTCGAGTGTCTGGCGGATGAGGCGTGCACCCTTCCAGGGCTGGCCTACGTAGTTATACATATATATTATATGGTGGCTGGGCTCGTTGCCATGAGCATACTGTCCGATGAGGCCCGAGATGTCGGGAGAGGCTTCGGCACCAGCGTCGCCGCTGACGATAAAGAGGCTGTCGAGTTTGGAGACAAAACGCTTCTCGCTCTTGAAGCAGCTCACGAGACCGTGGACGTCGTGGGGAACGAGCCAAGCGTACTGCCAGGCATTGCCCTCAGTGTAGTCATCCTGACGGTGAACAGAGTGGAAGGGGTTGAAGGGCTCGCGGAACTTGCCCTTGCTGTCCAGACCACGCATAAAGCCGGTGGCGGGGTCGAAGAGACGGCGGTAAACCTGGCTGCGGTTGTAGAAGTACTGGTAGTCTTCCTCGTGACCGAGCATCTTGGCCACCTTGGCCACGCCGGCGTCGGCGAGGGCATACTCCAGAGCCTTTGCCACAGTCTCATAAGTGGGGTCGAGGTCGCAGGGGATGTAGCCATACTTCTTGAGCAGGTCCATGCCACGGTCGTCCTTCATGGCCGAAGCCTTCATGGCCTCGTAGGCTGCCTCTTTGTCAGCCACCAGACCCTTGAGCACGTAGTCGGCGAGGATGGCCACGCCGGGGTTGCCCACCATACAGTCGGTCTCGTTGCCCATAAGATGCCAGATAGGCAGTTTGCCCTGCTGCTTGTAGATATGGATAAAGGTCTGTGCCATATCAGCAGCCTTGTCGGCATGGATGAGTGACATCAGAGGCATGTTGGCACGGTAGGTGTCCCAAAGAGAGAATGTGGTATAGTTGGTGAACTTGCCACGGTGTATCTTGTAATCGGCACCACGGTATTCGCCATTGACGTCGGAGAATACAGAGGGAGCGGTCATCGAGTGATACATGGCGGTGTAGAAGATGGCGCGGTCGTTGGCGTTGCTGGTCTCAATCTTGATTTTGCCCAGCTCGGTGTTCCAAGCCTCGTCGGCAGCCTTGGCTACAGCGTCAAAGTCCCAACCGGGCACCTCGGCCTGCATGTTGAGCATGGCGTTGCCCTCGTTGACGGCAGAGAGACCCACCTTGACCAGCACGGGACGGGTGGCGTCGGCGAGCTCGAGCACGGCGATGGTGTCATTGCTCTGCACCATCTTGACGGGAGTGGAGAACTCGGCTGCGAAATACACCTGCTGGTTCTTGGCCCATCCTGTAGACTTGCGATAGCCTGTTATCAGTGTTGGGCTCACCTGGCGCATGCCGCATACTTTCATCGTATCCCATCCGATGCCCTGCAGCAGGTCGAGCTTCATCAGCGCCTTCTTGGCATTGGCGAATGTGTAGCGATGCATACCCACGCGCTGTGTAGCGGTGAGCTCTACCTTGACATTGGGGTTGTTGAGCTTCAGGCCATAATAGCCGGGGCGGACGGTCTCGTCGCTGTGGGCGAAGATTACAGAGTCCTGCGCAGCGGTAGATACGGGCAGCAGAGCGATGTCGCCCAGGTCACCGATGCCGGTTCCGCTGAGGTGGGTGTGACCGAAACCGATGAGTACATTGTCGCTATAATGATAGCCCGAGCACCAGTCCCATCCACGGGTCTTCTCGGTAGGACCGAGCTGGATGTAGCCGAAGGGAACATTGGCACCGAGGAACACGTGGCCATGGCCGCCGGTTCCCACATAGGGATTCACATACTGCGTAAGATTTTCAGCGTGGACAGCCGTGGTGGCACCACACATTACGCTCAAAGCCAGGAAGGCCTTGACAGATAATTTTCTTAATATTTCCATTGTTAAAGCTAATAGTTTTGTACAAAGGTAGCAATAAATTGGCAGAATTTAGGCCTTAGGGATAAAAAAAACACTTGCAGAGGCATATCCGGCGCTATTTTTTATAAAAATAGCCTTCGCAGCGGCAAGCACCGTGATGATGGCGGCGTCGGCAGCGTTTGTGTAAGCCTCGTCGGGGTGCGGGTTGACCTTTGTCAACATCATCATCGATTATGGCGCGATTTATAAAGATTAACGCTATTGTCACATATTATTGCTGGTTTATCATTAACTTTGCAATAACGTATAAAGACATAGCTGATGAAACTGAAGACGATATTCCTGGCCTTGCTGTGGCTCACGACGCTTGCCGCCCATGCAGCCACCGACGGTCAGGGCAAGATGGAGGCCATGCGCGGCAAGGTTCCGGGAAGCTACAACTTCTGGATATTCACTCCCGAGGAGTACGAAGCAGAGGGACGTGGCGTGCCGCTGGTCATATTCCTCCACGGCGCCAGCCTGTGTGGCAACAATTTGGAAAAGGTGCGCCGCTACGGGGTGCTCCACGCCATACAGAAGGGTAAGATTGTGCCTGCTGTGGTGCTGGCGCCGCAGAACGGAGGTGGAGCGTGGAACCCCAAGAAAATCAACGACCTGCTGGAGTGGACCGTGGCACACTATGCCATCGACACCACCCGCGTCTATGTCCTGGGCATGAGCCTGGGAGGCTACGGCACGATGGATTTTGTGGCAGCCTATCCCGACAAGGTGGCAGCTGCCATGGCGCTCTGCGGAGGCTGTTCGGTGAAGGAGCCCGCGGGGCTGGGCCAGGTGCCCTTGTGGATTATGCATGGTACCGCCGACCGCGCCGTGCCTATAGCCCAGTCCAAGCGAGTGGTCGACTATCTGCAGCAGAGCGGCAACGACCAGCTGCTGCGCTACGACTGGATAAAAGGGGGCAACCACGGCACACCCGCACGCCTATTCTATCTGCAGAAGACCTACGACTGGCTCTTCTCTCACTCCCTCCACGACTCGCCGCGTACGGTCGACCGCACCTTCGACATCGATATGGACGATATCCGCCAGACCTACGACGAACTGAGATGGTTCAGAGGAATGTATGACAACGATTAGACGACGATAATGAATATCAAAGCACTCTTTTTCGACATCGACGGCACGTTGGTGAGCTTCACCTCCCACACCGTGCCCGCCTCTACCGTAGAGGCGCTCGAGGAAGCCCACCGGCGTGGCGTGGGCATCTATATATCCACGGGCCGACCCATGGCCTTTATCACCAACCTCAAGCCCATCGCTCACCTCATCGACGGATATATCACCACCAATGGTGCCTACTGCGTGGTGGGCGATACGGTGGTGAGCCGTCACCCTATGGACCCCGACGACGTGGCTACCGTGCTCGCCGACGCCATCGACAACCACTATCCGGTGGTGGTAGACGGTGAGCGGACCATCGTGGTCTACAACAACTCCGACCTCGTAGACCGTATCTATGTCAAGGGGCTTGGCGTAGATGTGCTCGACTACAGCCTGACACTCAAGGACCTGGGCACAGAGGGCATCCTGGAGTTGTCGCCCTTTATGACCCGCGCCCAGGAAGCTGCACTCAGCCCACGTCTGCGCCATGTCACCTCGGGCCGTTGGCACCCTGAGTTTACCGACTTTACCCGCCAGGGTGTCGACAAGGCACTTGGCTTGCGCGAGATGGCCGGTTTCCTGCACCTTGACATCAGCCAGACCATGGCCTTCGGCGACGGTGGCAACGACATCGCCATCCTCAGTGCTGCTGGCATTGGCGTGGCTATGGGCAACAGTGCCGACGATGTCAAGGCGGCTGCCGACTTCGTCACCACCGATGTCGACAACCATGGCATAGCCCACGCTTTGCGCCACTATAAGATTATAGACTGAAAGGTAGGGACAAAAACTATCTCCTTTTAATCAAGAATTAGAGAAAAAAGGATAACAATCAAACATATTATCGTGGAAAACTGCGTAACTTTGCACACACTTTATAACCATAATAAATACATCGACGACAATGACCTTGACTATTGAAAGAAAGAAGGCAATACGCAAAGAGATACGTGACTATGTGATGATAAGCATAGCCATGATTTCCTATGGATTGGGCTGGACCATCTTCCTGCTGCCCAACAAGATACCTACGGGCGGTGTGCCGGGTGTATCATCGGTACTCTACTGGGGCATGGACATCCCCGTCCAGATGTCCTACTTTGCCATCAACGCCACGCTGCTTCTCATTGCGCTCCGCATATTGGGCTGGCGCTTCTGCGTGAAGACCATCTACGCGGTGTCGTTGCTCACGGCGCTTTCCGCCGTCTTCCAGGAGCATCTGGAGAGCATCCATCTGTTGGAGGGCGACCCCTTCATGACCTCCATCATCGGCGGTGTGTTCATGGGTAGCGGTATCGGCTTGGGACTGGCTTTCAACGGCTCTACCGGAGGCACGGATATCGTGGCAGCCATCATCAGCAAGTATCGCAACATATCTTTGGGCCGCGTGTTCCTCGTGGTCGACCTTACCATCATCACCTCGAGCTATTTTGTGCTGCACGACTGGGAGAAAATCATCTACGGATATGTGACACTCATCGTCTCGTCGCTCTGCATAGACTATGTGGTCAACTCCATGCGCCGTTCGGTGCAGTTCTTCATCATCTCCGACAAGTATGAAGAGATTGGTGCCCGCATCATCAATGACCCCCACCGCGGCGTGACCGTGGTCAACGGCCATGGCTTCTACTCGGGCCGCGACGTCCACATGCTCTTCGTGCTGGCCAAGAAGAGCGAGTCTCACAAGATATTCATGCTCATCAACGAGATAGACCCCAAAGCCTTTGTGTCACAGAGTGCTGTAATCGGAGTCTATGGCGAGGGCTTCGACAAGTTCAAGGTGCGCACCAAGCGTTATCAGGAATAATTCTTCATCCACCATGCGCGACGACAGTCAATACATACACGACCTCACGGCTCAGGGCGAGCACCGGCAGCAGGACTTCAAGTACGAAATCACCGACGCCGGCAAACTGGCGCGCTCGGTGTCGGCATTTGCCAATACCGTGGGCGGCCGCCTGCTTATCGGCGTGCGCGACGACGGTACCATAGCCGGAGTCAAGACCGAAGAGGAAATCTATATGATGACCCGTGCGGCCTACGGATGCTGTGAGCCCGAGGCAGACATCAACTTCAAGACCTATCATGTCGATGGGCGCAATGTGGTGGTTGCCACCATTCCCCCCGCCACTGCCAAGCCGGTGTGCGCCTTCGACGACGAGGGCCACAAGACCGCCTATATGCGCATCAAGGATGAGAATGTGGTGGCGTCGCCCGTAATTATAGAGATGTGGAAGCAAGAGCAGCGCGAAGAGAACGTGATGCCCTACACCGATACCGAGTCGGGGCTGATGGAGATGATGCGTCTCAATCCTCACCAGCCTCTCCAGGTCATCTCCAAGATAGCCCACATCAAGCGTTTCCTGGTCATCAAGATACTGGCACGCCTCATCCGCTACGACATCGTGGGCTGGGAGTGGGACGGCGAGGACTTCCTCTTCTATCTGAAATAGGCTGCACACGTGGCAGGGCACTCTGCGCATGTGCGGGTGCCCCAGTTGGCAACAAATTGCCACGCAAGACAAAAATGTTAATGGTTTTTGTCTTTTATACCAATTGTATTGAGTAAATTTGTAGGCACAAGACTCAAACAATCATCAATATGGAAATCAACAAGGCTTTTATTACCATTGGACTGGCAACAGCTTTGCTGCAAATGCCTGTCGCCGCAGATGCCCAGCACGCCGGTAGTGCATGCTGTGACCACGGCAACAAGACCTGTCGACAGAACCCGCTGCTCCAGAAGAGCACTCTGCCCTTTGGAGCGCCCGACTTCGCACGCATCAAGGAGACCGACTACCTGCCTGCCATCGAGGCGGCGGTCAAGCAACAGCGTGAGAACATCCAGAAGATAGTGGACAACAAGGCCAAACCTACCTTCGCCAACACCATCCTCGCCTACGAGAACAGCGGTGTGCTGCTCGAGAATGTCAGCAATGTCTTCTTCGGACTCTGCAGTGCCCACAAGACGCCGGTCATCGCCGACACCGAGAAGAAGGTGACACCCTTGCTCACCGACTTGGACAACGAGATATCTTTCAACCAGAAGCTCTTCGAGCGCATCAAGTATGTATACGACCACGAGTACAAGAACCTTACCGGCGAAGACCAGCGACTCACCGAGGTGATATATAAGGGCTTTGTGCGTTCGGGCGCCATGCTCTCTGCCGACAAGATGCAGCGCATGAAGCAGATTAACTCGCGTATCTCCTACCTCCAGCAGCAGTGGGGCAACCTCCTGCCCGAGGCGACCAACAACGCTGTGGTATGGGTCGACAGCAAGGAGAAGCTCGACGGTCTGAGCGATGCCGACATCGCCCAGTGCAAGAAGGATGCCGAGAGCCGTGGTGCCAAGGCTCCCTACTGCATCGTAATCATCAACACCACACAGCAGCCCATCCTCGCCAGTCTGCGCAACCGCGACCTGCGACGCCAGGTCTATGAGGCCAGCATCCACCGCGCCGACGGCACGCGTCCCGAGTTCAACACCTTCTCCATCGTGGCCGAAATGGCTCGTCTGCGTGCCGAGAAGGGCAGCCTGATGGGTTATGCCAACTATGCCGACTACTCGCTCGAGAAGACTATGGCCAAAAACTCGCAGAATGTCAATAACTTCCTCGCCCAGCTCATCAAGAAGTATTCGCCCAAGGCCGACGCCGAGACTCGCGCCATCGAAGCCTATGCCCAGAAGACCGAGGGTGCCGACTTCAAGCTCCAACCCTACGACCGTTTCTACTACTCTGCGCTCATGAAGAAGGAGGTGCTCAATATCAGCGATGACGAGGTGAAACCTTACTTCAACCTTGACAGCGTTGTAGAGAAGGGTGTCTTCTATGCAGCCCAGCGCGTCTACGGTCTCCAGTTCAAGCTCCGCCCCGACATCCCCACTTATCATCCCGATATGAAGGTCTTCGAGGTAAGCAATGCCGATGGCAGTCCTCTGGCTTTGTTCTATTGCGACTACTACCGTCGTCCCACCAAGCGCGGTGGCGCATGGATGAGCGCTTTTGCCAAGCAGAGCAGAGAGCGTCATCAGTTACCTATTATATATAATGTATGCAACTACGCCAAGGCGCCCGAGGGCCAGCCTTCACTCCTCACCTGGGACGAGGCCACCACGCTCTTCCATGAGTTTGGTCACGCCCTGCATGGCATGTTGTCCGACTGCCGCTACAACACGCTCTCCGGTACAGCCGTAGCCCGCGACTTCGTCGAGATGCCTTCTCAGTTCAACGAGTCGTTTGCCTCCATCCCCGAGATATTCGACCACTACGTGCGCCACTCCGTCACCGGAGCTCCCATGCCTGCCGACCTGAAGAAGCGCATGCTCGAGAGCATCAATTTCCAGACCGCCTACGCTCTGGGCGAGAACCTTGCCGCCACCAGCGTCGATATGGCTTGGCATCTGATGAAGGCCGACGAGGTGCCCACCGCCGACAAGGCTCCTCTCTTTGAGAGCCAGGCGCTCAAGAAGGTGGGCCTGCTCAACGCGCAGATACCTCCACGCTATTCCACCTCTTACTTCAACCACGTATGGGGCGGTGGCTATGCTGCCGGTTACTACAGCTATCTGTGGACCGAGGTGCTGGCAGTCAACATTGCCGACTATTTTGCCAAGCATGGCGCCCTTGACCCCGCAGTGGGCAAGGCGTTCCGCGAGAAAATCCTCAGCCGTGGCAACACCAAGGACCAGATGGAGATGTTCACCGACTTCACAGGCATGACCTCTCCCGACGCTTCCGGACTGCTCAAGGCCCGTGGCCTGTAGCCCTTCCATTGCCGCCGGTCTTCGTCTGTGGGCGAAGGCTGGCGGTACACAATACGACAGATGACAAGAGTCCCGGCGAAGACGACCATTGCGTCTTCACCGGGGCTCTTCTTTGATGCGCCTGTTGCTGTCTTTGCGCCATCCATCCATCTCTCCAGTGCGCATCTATACAGAGAGGCGGAGCCCATAGGTCATGGACTCCGCCTCATCATTTGGGTTATCATTGTTGCCGTCTATGCGGCGCGATGATTAGTCGAGGTTTGCGAGCTTGTTGTCAGAACCGAGCACGTCAGTAATCTTGTGCTTGTACATCTGCTCCATGAGGTCGCGAGCGGGACCGCAGTACTTACGTGGGTCGAACTCTCCTGGTTTGTCGTGGAATACCTTGCGAACGGCAGCGGTGAAGGCCAGACGAGAGTCAGAGTCGATGTTAATCTTGCAAACGGCGCTCTCAGAAGCCTTGCGGAGCTGCTCCTCGGGGATACCAACTGCGTCAGGCAGCTTGCCACCGTACTCGTTAATCATGTCTACATACTCCTGAGGAACAGAAGAAGAGCCGTGGAGAACGATTGGGAAGCCTGGCAGCTTAACCATAATCTCATCCAGGACGTCGAATGCCAATGGAGGAGGAACGAGCTTGCCGGTCTTGGGGTCGCGGGTGCACTGCTCGGGAGTGAACTTGTAAGCACCGTGAGAAGTACCGATAGAGATAGCCAGTGAGTCTACGCCAGTGCGTGTGGTGAAGTCGATAACTTCCTCAGGCTTTGTATAGTGGCATACGTCTGAAGAAACCTCGTCCTCAACACCTGCCAATACGCCGAGCTCACCCTCAACGGTTACGTCATACTGGTGAGCGTACTCTACTACCTTCTTGGTAAGAGCGATATTCTCCTCGTAAGGCAGAGCAGAACCGTCAATCATTACAGAAGAGAAGCCCAGGTCAACGCAGCTCTTGCAGAGCTCGAAGCTGTCTCCGTGGTCGAGGTGGAGAACAATCTCAGGATGCTTGCAGCCCAATTCCTTGGCATACTCTACAGCACCTTCTGCCATGTAACGGAGCAGAGTCTCGTTAGCATAGTTACGGGCACCCTTAGAAACCTGAAGGATAACCGGTGACTTCAGCTCAGAAGAAGCTTTGATGATAGCCTGCAGCTGCTCCAGGTTGTTGAAGTTGAATGCAGGGATAGCATAACCGCCATTGATGGCTCTCTTAAACATCTCGCGGGTGTTAACGAGGCCTAATTCTTTGTAGTTTACCATAATTGTTATTTGTTATAAAAAATGTAGTCATTTACGGACTATGCCCGTATCGTGATGATACAGGCCCTATTCCGACTGCAAAAGTACAACGAAAAATCGTCAATCCAAAGGTTGACAATGATTTTTTTTGGCTCGTTGTGGTTGTTTTTCACATTATTTTCCTATTGGCTGCGGTTAGGCGCAGAAATGCAAAATCAACTTTGCAAAACCGAGCCGTCACCACCGTGGCTTCTGCCGTGGCGGAGGCGCAGCGCATAGGCGGTCACCACGGCAAAGCCGATGAGGGGTATCACAAAGGGAACCACCAGGTTGACGTGGTCGGCTATCAACCCCATCAGCAGAAAGCCACAGCCGCCGATGGGAGTCATCATCAGCAGCGATGAGGCGCTCTTGGTGTAGGCGCCGAGTCCGCGTAGCGACAGGGCGAAGATGGTGGGAAACATGATGGCTTCGAAGAGATAGATGGCCACCAGCGCCACCATCGATACCATGCCTATATCGACAAGCACCAGCGCCGTACACGCCACGGCGCCACAGCCGCAAGTCAGCAGCATGGTCTCTGCCGCCACGCTGCGCATAATCCAGCTGCCCACAAAGCGTCCCACCATGAAGAAGGCCAAGGCACAGGTGATGACCATCGATGCCGTCGAGTCGTCCATCCATCCCTGCCCGGTCACAAAGTTGATGAAGTAGCTGTTGATGGATATCTCGGCAATCTCATAACACAGCAGTGCAGCCAGTCCGAAGACGAAGAGGCGTCGGTGCAGCAGCAGTTCGGCGATATGGCTGCGGCTCAGCCGGGCACTAGCGTCGTCGGCATGGGCTATCTCGGGCAGATTGGCGCGGGTGAAGATTAGTGCCACCACCAGCACGGTGGCTCCCATCACCGCATAGGGCAGCACCACGCTCTCAATGTTGCCCGAGCCGAAGAACCACTGGCCCACGGCAAAGGTGGCGAAGAGGCAGCCCAGTCCGTTGACCGACTGTGAGAGGTTCAGACGGCTGGTCGATGTCTCGGCGGGGCCTAACTCGGTCACGTAGGGATTGGCGGCAGTCTCCAGAAACACCAGTCCGCAGCCTATCACGAAGAGTGCCAGCAGGAAAGCCCTGAATGTGCCTGCCTCGACGCCGGGGATCATCAGCAGCGACCCTGCCCCGAAGAGCAGCAGACCCAGTACTACGCCGCGCCGGTAGCCATAGCGGTTGATAAACAGGCCCGCGGGGATGGCCATCAGGAAGTAGCCCAGATAGGTGGTCACCTGGATGAGCGACGACTGGGTGATGCTGATGTCCATCTGGTTCTGCAGATGCTTGTTGAGTACATCGAGTATGGCGCGCGCAACCCCCCACAGGAAGAACAGTAGGGTTACCAGTACCAGCGGTACCAGATAGCGGCGGTGGGTGAGCGGTGACAGTCTTTTCATCTTTTATTGGTTCCAATAAAGTGGGGCGCACGTCGGTAGAGTGCGCCCCTGTGAGTGATAACTAAAATCAAAGGGCAGATTAATGCCTATTCATCATCTGCTTCTTATTGGTGGCGGATGTGGCGTGCATCACGTGCTTCGTGGCAATGCCACCCGCCGATGGGGCAAAAGTAATGAAAATCGGCGAATTGCCCAACACTATTCCCGATTATTTGTTCACAAAGTTTCCGTTGGCAGTTGTCCTCTATCAGTAGTCCCTGGGGGCAATCGCAGACAGACCTCTGTCTTTTGTCCTTGCCGCCATGGCGAAAAAAAATCACATCAGGGTATTGCCAGACTCGCGATTTCACCGTATCTTTGCAGCAGGAACAAATAATAATAAGGTAGAATATGACAGCTATGACACTTACAATAATCGTGGGGCTTCTGCTTCCGCTGCTGGGTACGATGCTCGGCTCCGCATTTGTTTTTATGATGAAGCGCGATATGTCTGTGCGACTACAGAAGTCGTTGTTGGGCTTTGCTTCGGGCGTGATGGTGGCAGCATCGGTATGGTCATTGCTCATCCCGGCTATGGAGATGGTGGCTGGGCGTGGAGCGTGGTCGGTGGTTCCTGCTGCGGTGGGTTTCCTTCTGGGCATTGGCTTTCTGCTGGCTATCGACGAGTTTACTCCCCACCTCCATATAGGCACCGACAAGCCCGAGGGCGTCAGGTCTCACCTGTCCAAGACTGCCATGCTTGCCTTTGCGGTGACTATCCATAATCTGCCCGAAGGCATGGCGGTGGGTGTAGTCTTTGCCGGTGCCGAGAATGGTGCGTCATACATCTCTTTGGCCAGTGCCGTCACGGTAGCGTTGGGCATAGCCATCCAGAACATCCCCGAGGGCGCCATCATCTCCATGCCCATTAGGGCGGCGGGCAACAGCAGGTGGAAATCGTTTGTGTTGGGGACGCTCAGCGGAGTCGTCGAACCCATCGGAGCCATAGCCGTCATGGTGCTGGCCTCGCTGCTGCTGCCCGCTCTTCCCTATATGCTCGCCTTTGCAGCAGGAGCCATGTTCTACGTGGTGGTCGAAGAACTGATACCCGAAGCCTCCAGCGGTGCGCACAGCAATCTCAGCACGATAGGTTTTGCCATGGGCTTCGTGTTGATGATGGTTCTCGATGTCGTGATGGGATAGCCGTCAGCAGGGCTGCCATTGCCCAGACCCATCGGCAGTCATGCCGTGGGCGATGCCTTGATACTGATTGGAATATACGAAACAAGCCGCAGCGGTACAGACCTGCTGCGGCTTTGTCTTTTTGATGCCAGGCTGCGGCTTGCGCCGTGTTGCCGTGGCTGTAGAGGGTGGGGGGTTAGAGCGGATATTCGTCGAAGGCGTAGAGCACGGTCGAGAGATAACGCTCGCCGGTATCGGGCAGCAGCGTCACGATGCGCTTGCCGCGGTTTTCGGGGCGTTGGGCCAGTAGGGTGGCGGCATATACGGCGGCTCCCGACGAGATGCCCGTGAGCAGTCCTTCGTTGGCAGCCAGTTCGCGACCGGTGCGGATGGCGTCGTCGTTGTCGATGTCAAGCACCTCGTCTATCACCGTCGCGTCGTAGGTCTTGGGCACAAATCCGGCACCGATGCCCTGTATCTTGTGCGGACCGCTGGGCTTGCCGTTGAGCACTGCCGACGAGGCGGGTTCTACGGCGACTACCTTGACATTGGGGTTGTACTCCTTCAGACGGCGGCCGATACCCGAGATGGTGCCTCCGGTGCCCACGCCAGCCACAAAGATGTCTATCTTGCCCTCTGTCTGCTCCCATATTTCCTTGCCGGTGGTGAGGTAGTGGGTCTGTGGGTTGGCGGGGTTCTCAAACTGCTGCAGTATCACGCTGCCCGGTATCTCGCGCTTCAGCTCCTCGGCGCGCCTGATGGCTCCCGTCATGCCGTCTTTGCCACTGGTCAGTTCTACTCGTGCCCCATAGGCTTTGACGAGGTTGCGACGCTCCACGCTCATGGTCTCTGGCATGGTGAGGATGAGGTGATAGCCTCTCACGGCCGACACCAGAGCCAGGCCCACACCCGTGTTGCCACTGGTGGGCTCGATGATGGTGGCACCGGGTTTGAGGATGCCATGCTGCTCGGCGTCGGTAATCATGGCGAGGGCGATGCGGTCTTTGACGCTGCCGCCGGGATTGAAATACTCTACCTTGGCAATGATGGGGGTGTCAAGGTGCTTGGTGGCCGAATACTTGTTAAGTTCCAAGAGGGGGGTGTTGCCGATGAGGTCGGTCAACTGTTTTGCAATTTTTGCCATAGTGTTCTTCTTTGTGGTTGGGTCGGCAGCCTCTCCCCACTATAGCGGAAAGAGACGAGGGGAGAGGCCGGCTGACAGTTATTGTGATTATTACTTGACGTAGGTAAGTGCCTCGTCGAGGGCATCGATGAGGTCGTCTACATGCTCGATGCCGATACTCAGGCGTATGGTCGAGGGATAGATGTGCTGCTCTTCGAGCTCCTGGGGAGTCATCTGCGAGTGGGTGGTGGTGGCGGGGTGGATGACCAGACTCTTCACGTCGGCCACATTGGCAAGGAGCGAGAAGATACGCAGGTGGTCGATAAACTCCCAAGCCTCTTTCTCACCGCCCTTGAGCTCGATGGTGAAGATAGAACCGCCGCCGTTGGGGAAATACTGGTTGTAGAGCTCGTGGTCTGGATGTGAGGCGAGCGAGGGGTGGTTTACCTTGGCCACCTTGGGATGGTGGGCGAGATGCTCGACGATGCGCAGCGTGTTGTAGACATGGCGCTCCACGCGCAGCGAGAGGGTCTCGAGGCCCTGGAGCAGTATCCAGGCGTTGAAGGGGCTGATGGCGGCTCCCGTATCGCGCAGCACCACGGCGCGGATGCGGGTGACGAAGGCGGCAGCGCCAGCCACGTCGGCGAAAACGGCACCATGGTAAGAGGGGTCGGGCTGGGCGAGCGTGGGATACTTGTCGGCATTGGCCTTCCAGTCGAAGCGGCCGCCGTCGACGATGACACCGCCGAGCGAACTGCCGTGGCCGCCGATGAACTTGGTGGCAGAGTGTACCACGATGTCGGCGCCGTGCTCGAGCGGACGGAAGAGATAGGGGGTGCCAAAGGTGTTGTCGACCACCACGATGGTGTTGTGGCGGTGGGCTATCTCGCTGATGCGGTCTATGTTGGTGACGCTGGCGTTGGGGTTGCCGAAGGTCTCTACGATGATGGCCTTGGTGTTGGGACGGAAGGCTGCCTCGACCTCGTCAAAGTTGGCGGGGTCTACGATGGTCGATGTCACGCCCTGAGTGCTCAGCGTGTGTTCTATCAGGTTGAATGTGCCGCCGTAGAGATTGTTGGCGGCTATGATGTGGTCACCGTTGACGGCCACATTCTGCAGGGCGTAGGTCACTGCAGCCGCTCCCGAAGCCACTGCCAGTGCTGCCACTCCGCCTTCGAGTGCTGCCATGCGCTTCTCAAATGCCTCCTGGGTGGGGTTGGTCAGTCGGCCGTAGATGTTGCCGGCATCGCGCAGGGCAAAGCGGTCGGCGGCGTGCTGGGAGTTGCGGAACACGTAAGAGGTGGTCTGGTAGATAGGCACGGCGCGGGCGTCGGTGGTGGGGTCGGCCTGCTCCTGGCCTACGTGCAGTTGAAGGGTCTCGAAACGGTACTTCTTGTTGCTCATAATACTTTCCTTTCTAATCGTTTTTGGCTCGTCTGTGGACCTAAATGAGAGGGCAGACAGAGCGCGGTAATACATTTATTGATATTGTCGATGCAAAGTTACGGCGATTTTCACTTTCTCGCAATAGCATACATGGGTTATTTGGACTACCACGATTGTGGTATATTGCATCAGGGGCGGCAATCAGAGGGCTGGAGACGGCGTCAGCGGTCGATGGAGATGGCGTCAGTGGTCGATGGAGATGGCTTCTCCGAGGGGTTGGAGCCATCGTCGGTGGCTCGTGACTTATGATACGTGAGTCCGTGCCTTTTGAAACGTGGGCGCGTATCATAAGGCACGAGCCCACGTGACTTCCGTCACGAGCCGCCAACCGTGGTCTGCGCTCCCAGCAGAGGCGGTGTCTGCCTCGGCGGGGACAATATAAGAGGGAGCCCGCTTCTATCAGCGAACTCCCTCGGTGTGATAACACTAATTAGGTATGGATTATATCTTGGTAATGATACCTGCTTTGCTTTGGCTCAGAAACTCCACCACCTTGCGCACCTCGGCGCCGTCGGGCACCTGGTCCTTAATCTGGTTGATGGCGTCAAAGAGCGAGGTCTGGCCGTGGAATACCAGTCGGTAGGCATTGGCCACGTGCTTGCGCACCTTCTCGTCGATGCCGGCAGCCTCCATGATGACGTTGTTGGGACCGCCGTAAGCCACCGGTTTGCCACCGGCGAGGATGTAGGGAGGCACGTCTTTGGAGAAACTGGTGCCGGCCTGTATCATGGCCATGTCGCCCACGCGGGTCTTGGCGTTCTCGATGACCGAGGTAGAGAAGATTACGCTGTTGCCTATCTCGCAGTCGCCGGCAATCTTGGTGCCGTAGCCGAATACGCACTTGTTGCCCACCACGGTGTCGTGGGAGATGTGGGCGCCCTCCATGAGGAAGTTGCCGTTGCCCAGCATGGTCTTTCCGCCGGCATGGGTGCCGCGGTTGATGACCACATTCTCGCGTATGGTATTGTTGTCGCCTATCACCACATGGCTCTCTTCACCGGTGAAGTTGAAATCCTGGGGAAGGGCGGCAATGACGGCTCCTTGGAACACCTTGTTGCCGCTGCCCATACGGGTACCGTTGAGGATGCTCACGAAGGGATAGATGACGCAGTTGTCGCCAATCTCTACATCGTCTTCGATATAGACGAAGGGATATATGCGGCAGTTGTCGCCTATCTTGGCTTTGGGCGACACGTCTGCCTTGGGACTTATTATACTTGCCATATTAGTTGTAATCTTGATTAATGGGTTAATATTACTTGGCTCCACCGCCGAGGGCGTAGTAGAGGTTGACCACTGCCTGCATCTTGTTGAAGTCGTCGGCCACCTTGGACAGCTGCACATTGAGCAGTGACGACTGGGCGGTGATGATGTCCAGATAGTTGCTGCCGGCGTCGCCCACGAGCTCGCGGGTCTGCTCGACGTTCTTTTGGAGCACCTCTATCTGCTTGGCCTCAATCTGGCTCTTCTCCTCCGATGAGTTGTAGAGCACCAGGGCGTTGCTCACCTCGCTGCCGGCCTTGAGCACGGCGTTCTGCCAGGTGTTGTAGGCCTGCTCATACTGAGCCTTGGCCACGCGGAGTCCGGCGATGAGGCGTCCGTTCTGGAAGATGGGCTGCACGAGCGAGCCTACGGCAGAGAGCAGCCACTTGCCGGGGTTGACGATGCCTGCGCCGGCAGAGTTGGTGAAGGCGCCTGTGCCCGAGATGGTGATGGAGGGATAGAAACGGCTGCGGGCGGTCTCTACGCCATAGAAGCACTGGGCCAGGGCCATCTCGGCGGCATGGACGTCGGCGCGGTTGTTGAGCAGCTGCACGCCCACTCCGGTAGAGAAGCTGGTGGGCAGGCTCTGGGCCTCTATCTTGCCACGGGCTATGGTCTGCGCCTGTTCGCCCAGGAGCAGGCTAAGCGTATTCTCGGTCTCGCGGATTTGGCGTTTCAGGTCGGCCTTCTTGGTCAGCACCGAGTAGTAGTTGGACTCGGCGGCCTGGACCGATACCGAACGGTAGCCGCGGCGGCTGTCGATGAGCACCTTCATGGTCTCCCAAGTGTCCTTGGTGAGGGTCTCCATGTCGCTTACGAGCTCGAGCTGCTTGTCGAGCATCAGCAGGGTGTAGTAGAGGTTGGCGATGTTGGCTATGAGGTTGGTCTTGACCGTGACCTGATAGTCCTTCATCTGCAAGAGCGACATCTGGGCGCCACGCTTCACGGAGAGCAGGTTGCCGAAGAGGTCGAGCGACCAGCTGGCGGTCACGGGCAGGCTGTAGGTCTGGGTGGCCTTGTTGCCGTCCCACGAGGCGATGGTGCCTTGGGGCGTAAAGGTGAGGGCGGGCACAAAGGCGAGCTTGGCCACCTTGAGCTGGTCTTCAGCCATCTTCACGTTGAGGGCGGCGTTGAGCAGGTCGGGGTTGTTGGCCAATCCCTTCTCGATGAGGCTCTGCAGCTGGGGGTCGGTAAACACCGAGCGCCAGGGGATGTTGGCAAACGAGGTGGTGTCGGTGACGGCCAGCGTGTCGGTAAGCGACGCAGAGTCGCGCACCAGGCCGGCAGTCTTCACATCAGGACGCTCGTATTTGCCGTAGAGGCTCTTGCAGCTGCTCATGCTGAGCACTGCAAGACCTACGAGCAATATATTCAAATTCTTTTTCATTGTCTTTACTTCAAGTTATTGGTCGGTTTACTACTTCTTGGTCAGTCCTCTGTGGTGGGCGGCAGAGGCATACTGCTCCAGCTCGGCGGCAGCTTCCTCGTTGGTCTCGTCCTCGAACTTGAGCGGACTAATGCGCTCCTGGAGCCACTGGAATACCACGAAGAGGGCGGGCACTACGAATACCTGGATGGCGGTACCGATGAACATACCTCCCACGGCGGCGGCACCCAGAGTCTGGTTACCGTTCTTGCCTACACCCGAAGCAAACATCAGTGGCAGCAGACCGATAACCATGGCCAGTGAGGTCATCAGGATAGGACGCAGACGGGCTGCGGCTCCCAGGATGGCCGAGTACTTGATGGCCATACCCGTGCGGCGGCGCTCAAGGGCGAACTGCACGATAAGGATGGCGTTCTTGGCCAACAGACCGATAAGCATAATCAGCGAAATCTGCATGTAGATGTCGTTGGAGTGGCCGAAGAGGTTGGTGAAGATAAACGCACCAGCCAGACCGAAGGGGATGGACAGCACTACCGACAGAGGCAGGATGTAGCTCTCGTACTGCGCACTCAGAATCAGGTAAACGAATACGATACAGAGTACGAAGATGATGGCGGTAGAGTTGCTCGACTCTGCCTCAGAGCGGGTAAGACCAGAATACTCGTAGCCGTAGCCGTCGGGCAGATTGTCCTTGGACACCTCAGAGATGGCCTTGATGGCCTCACCGGTAGAGTAGCCCGTATTGGGGGTAACCGACACGTTGATAGAGGTGAAAAGGTTGAAACGGTTCACGTTGGACGGTCCGTATACTCGGCGCAGGTTGATAAACTCGCTTACAGGCGACATCTGGCCCGACGAGGTGCGCACGTAGATGTTGGACAGATCCTCGGGGCGCATACGGCTCGACACGTCACCCTGTATCATTACACGATAGAGCTTGCCGTAGGCGTTGAAGTTAGACGCATACATACCTCCGTAGTAGCCCTGCAGGGTGGCGAGCACCGTAGAGGGTGAGATGCCGGCCTGCTTGGTCTTGGCTACGTCTACATCCACCATGTACTGGGGATAGTTGGGGTTGTATGAAGTCATGGCGTTCTGTATCTCGGGGCGCTTGTTGAGCTCGGCGAGGAAGTTCTTGGTCACCTCGAAGAAGCGGTTCAAGTCGCCACCGGTCTTGTCCTGCATGGTCATCGTCACACCGCTCTGGGCAGAGAAGCCAGGAATCATAGGAGGGCCGAAGGCCAGAATCTGGGCGTCCTTGATGGTCGCGGTCTGCTTGTAGATCATGCCCAGCACTGAGCCCGACTCCATAGGATTGACGAAGAGGGCCTCGATGCCGCCGCCGGTAATCGCGCTCTTGATGCGGTGGAAGAAACCGCCAGGGCGCTCGTCGAATGGCTTCAGCTTGATGATGAAGGTGGCCTGGTCTGAGCCCTGGCCTGCGATGAAGTTGTATCCGATGATGGCCTCACGCCGCTGGATGGCGGGGTTGCCTGCCAGCATCTTGTCTACCTGGTCCACAATCTTCAGCGTGCGCTCCTGGCTGGTACCAGGGGCTGCCGAAATGGTCACAAAGAGGGTACCGGTATCCTCGTCGGGCACAAGTCCGGTCTTGGTGGTAGCCATCAGGATGACCAGCACGGCAATACCTGCGACTATCGTACCGGCGGTTATCATGCCGTGGCGGATAATCCACTCGACACCACCTTTATACTTATTGGTAATCTTCTCAAACTGGTAGTTGAAGCCAGCGTGGAAGCGGTCAATGAACGACTTGGCCTTGTGGCTGTCGGCGTCGTCGGCATGGGGCTTCAGCAGCATGGCACAGAGGGCTGGCGACAGGGTGAGGGCGTTGATGGCGGAGATGACGATAGATACGGCCATGGTCACACCAAACTCGCGATAGAAGGTACCGGATGTGCCGCCCATGAATGACACGGGGATAAACACAGCCGACATTACCAGCGTGATGGAGATGATGGCACCCGAAATCTCGTTCATCGCGTCGATAGAGGCGGTCAACGCGCTCTTGTAGCCCTGGTCCAGCTTGGCGTGGACGGCCTCGACTACCACGATGGCATCATCGACCACGATGGCGATGGCCAACAGCAGCGCCGAGAGGGTAAGCAGGTTGACGGAGAAACCGAATATCCAGAGGAAGAGGAAGGTACCTATGAGCGCCACAGGTACGGCAATCATAGGGATGAGGGTCGAGCGGAAGTCCTGGAGGAAGATATACACTACCATGAATACCAGCAGCAGCGTGATGATGAGGGTAAACACTACCTCCTCGATAGAGGCGTAGAGGAACTCGGTCACATCCTGCTCGATGGTGTACTCCAGTCCGGGAGGGAAGCTCTTGCTGGCTTCAGCCAGGGCTTTCTTCACGTCGGTGGCTATCTGGGTGGCGTTAGAGCCGGCAATCTGCTGTACCATACCCATCACGGCGGGCTGGCCGTTGTTCTTCAGACTTACGGCGTAACTCAGACCGCCCAGTTCGATGCGTGCCACATCACCCAAGCGCAGGGTCTGACCTGTGGTGTTGCTCTTGAGCAGTATGTTCTCATACTCGGGCACGGTCTTCAGACGACCCTTGTAGCGCAGCACATACTCGTAAGCCATATCCGAGTTCTCGCCAAACTTACCTGGGGCAGCCTCGATGTTCTGCTCACCCAGGGCGGTTGAAATATCAGAAGGTACGAGTCCGTACTCCTTCATCTTCTCGGGCTTGAGCCATATACGCATAGAGTAGTTACGCATAGAGGGACTCTGCACATCACCCACACCGGTAATACGCTTAAGCTGGGGGATGACGTTAATCAGCGCGTAGTTGGTAACGAACTCGTCGTCGTAGCGGCCGTCCTCGGAGGTGATAGAGAACATTATCACGTTGGATGTCTGGCGTTTCGACACGGTCACACCCACGCGGGTTACTTCGGCGGGGAGCAGCGCCTGTGCTTGAGACACGCGGTTCTGCACGTTTACGGCTGCCATATCGGGGTCAGATCCCTGCTTGAAGAATACGGTGATGTTGGCCATACCGTCGTTGGTGGCCGACGAGGTCATATAGGTCATGTTCTCCACACCGTTGATGCTCTCCTCGAGCGGTACGATGACAGAGTTGAGCACCGTCTGGGCATCGGCACCGGTATAGGTGGTCGATACCGAGATTGTAGGCGGTGCGATATCGGGGTACTGCTCCACTGGCAGCGATATCAGACCGATGGTACCCAGCAAGACGAAGAAGATGGAGATTACCGTCGAGAGTACCGGTCGTTTGATAAAGTTTGTAAATGTCATGATTTACTTGTTTTCTTATACCTTATTATATATATGCTTACTTCTTCTTGCCGCTCATGGTGGCAGCGAAGTCGTGGGCGTTGCCCTGGCTCTCGGCCAGCTTGGCTGCCTCGTCTATCTTCTGCTGATAGCGTTGCTCGGTGATGGGGACAATCTCCATACCGTCGGTGAGCTTGGTGATACCCTTGGTCACGATGCGGTCACCCACGTGCAGACCCGAGGTCACGATATAAGTCTGGCCGTCGTTCTGGGGGTTGATGGTTATCTCGGTATATTTCACCTTGTTGTCCTTGGTCACTACATACACGAAGGTCTTGTTCTGTATCTGTGAGCAGGCCTCCTGAGGTATCTGGATGGCACCCTGGTCTACCGAGGGCACGATGATGGTGCCGGCGCCGCCGCTCTTCAGCAGCTTGTCGGGATTGGCAAAGTGGGCTATCAGAGATACCGAACCGGTAGTGGCGTCGAGCACACCGCTCATCTTGACTACCTTGCCGGGATGGTTGTAGATAGAGCCGTCGGCCAACTTCAACTTCAGCTCAGGGAAGGAGGCGATGGCAGCCTGGGTGCTGCCGTTGGTCTTGCTCAGAGCCAGCAGCTCGCTCTCAGAGACTGAGAAGAACACCTCTACGGTGCTTACGTCCGACACCGTGGTCAATGCCTGACCCGACGCGCTTACCAATGCGCCAGCCTTGAAGGGCAGACTGCCCACTACACCGGCTGCCGGGCTCTTCACACTGCACCATGCCAACTGCTCGCGGGCAGCGGCAAGAGCGGCCTCGGCCTGGGCAAGTTGAGCCTGGGCTGTGGCGTAAGAGTTGGCAGAAGAGGTATACTCATACTGGCCGATGATGGCCTTGTCATACAGTTTCTTGTTGTTGTCCATGGTCAGCTTGGCGGTGCTCAGCTGAGCCTTGGCGGTGCTGACGGCTGCCCGGGCCTGACGCACGGCAGCGGCATAGGTCTCGCTGTCGATGGTGAAGAGCACCTGACCGGCAGCTACGGTCTGACCCTCATGCACCAGAACCTTGGTGATGAAGCCTGACACCTTCGGACGTACCTCTACATCCTGAATACCTTTGATGGTGGCGGGGTAGGTGGTCTGCAGCGCAGCGTTCGACGATGCTATCGTGCGTACGGCAAACTCGTTGTCACCGAAGTTGGGCATTCCGCCACCACTTTTCCCACATGAAGCTAAAAGAGTAGCCCCGATACAGGCTACCACAAGCGAGAATTTTCTTACTTTCATACCTAATTATGCTATTAATATTGATGTTTCAATTGTATCCCTAAACACGACACTGTAGAAAACCTACAGCGGTCAAAAAGTTTTTTGACACTGCAAAGTTAATAAACTTCTCAGTAACGTAGTTCAGTTTTGTGCGTATTTTAACAATAATTGTACACTTTTTTCTGATTTTTGTGCCATTTGTCGTATCTGGTTGACATAGTGCAATTTGCGTGGCTTTTTCGCCGCCTGTCGCCAGGCTTGTCACCACCGCTTTCGGCACCCTTTTCTGCCGCTTCCCGACCCTTGAAGACAACACCAGCGGCGTGGAGCATAACTCTGCGTCGCTGGAGGGTGTCTTGGCATCGCTGGAGGATGCCTCTGCGCAGCTGGAGATGACCCACCGTGCGATTTCTATTTCTTCAGCACTATGGGCAGCATGCACCACACGTTGGCTGGCTTGCCTCCCACCGTTCCTGGTGCCCATGCGGGCATGAGTCGGGCTGCGCGCATCAGTTCGCGGTCAATCCCGGGCGTGGCACTGCTCACCACACAGGGGCGGCGTATGTGTCCGCTGGCGTCTACGATGAAGGCAATGACGGCGCGAGCCCCTGCAGGAAGCCGCTCGATAGCCACAGGGTCGAGTCTGAGGTTGCGAGCCAGATAGTTCATCAGGCTCTCGCCGTTGAAGTCAAATCGGGGAGCCTGGTCGGCATGGGTGTATACCGTGTCGCCATCCACGCGCGTGGGCAGCATATACTGGTCGGTGAGGAGAGTGACGCTGCCGCTCATGAGCCGCTTCACGTTCTTGGTCACGATGCTCCTGATGCGGTCGGGAGCCACCAGCGTGGTGAAGGGGGTGATGCGCTCGCCGTCGGTGCAGCACATGTCTATCAGCAGTGCGTCGTCAGCGAGACAGGCATCGTTTACCTGTAGCGTATAGATGTTGTCGGGCAGCGGGGTGTGGGTTCCGGCGAGCAGGTTGTAGACGACGTCGTCGCCGTAGTACCCGTCGCGCAGTCGGTTGATGCGCAGCAGGTCGGCATCGCGCATGATTGTGCCGCTGCCGAGGTCATACGTGACCAGCATCGACACCGTATCGCCCTTTTGCGTTGAGTTCTGCTCGGGCGAGCATACATAGCTGGCTCTCATCGAGATATAACTGTCGGCACGGTGACCTATCAGCTTGAGCGTACAACTGACGTAGCAGAAGCGGCTGTCGTCGGGGATAGAGTCAAACTGCCGAGTCACGGGCTTGCCAAAGCGTGCGAGAAAGCGGGTGTAGGCACTGTCGAGCGTCGAGTGCTCGTTGCCGAGCAGGGTGCGTGTCAGCAGCCGCTGCAGAGGCACCGCCGCCGACCCGTCGACCATCTCGGGCCACTCCATGTCTATGTCTATCACGTTGGTCTCAGCCCCCCGCTGGTAGAGCAGATGCTCCTTGACATAGCGGGCACAGTAGCGAGGATTGGCGTGGGCGCCCATAGCCGTCACCACTATACCTATTATATATAGTATAAGGCGTCTCATCGGCGCGCCTCCTTGGTGATGTTACCGTTATAGCGTATGCGGTCGCGCTGCCGGCTGTCTACCGTCAGGTCTACCACGCCCGACGGATAGATGTGGACCGTGTATACGTACGAGTCTTCCTCGTTCTCCACCCATATCTTCATCTGCTGCTCGCCTTTCTTCATCTCTGTCAGCGTCCATCGTTTCATCGGCTCCGAGAAGTCGAGCCCCTTGCCGCCGCCGTAGGGCACCTCGTAGGCACGGCCGAAGTAGGGGAGATACGAGCGCAGCGTGTCGCCGTGAACCTGGATGCCGTAGTCGTAGTTGAGATGGCGCATCGAAGCACCCTGGGGGAATACAGCCGACACCTCCACGCCGAAGCGGCGGCTTTTTACCAGGCTGTCGGTCTCCTGGGCTATCAGGGTCTGCCTGACGAGTTTCTCCGTCTGGCTCAACTTCTGCACGCCACAGGCGGTGAGTGCCAGCGTGGCGATGATGACTGTCAGTGTCTGTTTGGTTTTCATGCTTGTTGTCGTTATCTGAATGTCGGTTTCAAAGATACTCACATTTATCTTACCGACAAAGGTTTGGCACAAAAAAAATGCAGCCGTGCTGCATTTTTCTGAGTGTCGCGTGTCGATGCGCGATGTCCCTTGCTGTCTTTCTGGCCGCTTTCTCTGTCTTTCAGCCTGTCGCTGGTGGCTCTGATGTCAGCCAGAGCCGTGCCGGGGCAGGCTCTGCGCTAACCCTTGCCGCCACCGCCGCCCTGCTTCACGTCGTCGTTTTCCACGCTACGCTCTGCACGCTTCACCTGGGCCTTGAGCTTGCCGATGCGCAGGCTTGCCGACACGCCAAACGTGCGCTGGCTGTATCTGCTGCTTGATGCTGTGTAGTAGTTAGGGCCCCTCTGCTCGTCGCGCCATGTCATATATCCCTTGAAGGGATTGACGATGAATACCGAGAGATTGAGTCTCTTGTCCATCAATGTCTTGTTGAGCGAGTAGGAGTCCTGGAAGAACCCGCAGCTCTTGCCCTGCAGCATGATTTCAGGTGTGCTCTTGTAGATGTTTGCGCTCACTGTCCATGTCTTGGCGATGGTCTGCTGCACGCCGAGATTGACGTTGGCTACCCATCCATGGTTGCGCAGCTCCTGGCCGTCGCTCATGCTCTTGTATCCGCCCTGTCCGTTGAGTGTGATGCGTGTGTCTGTCCAGGGGTTCCAGTTGACATACGCGCTCAGAGCCGCTCTCTGCGTCTCGCCTATGTTGGCATAGGTGGTGTAGAGCACCTCTTTGCCCGTGGGGTGGGGCAGCCCCGCGATGTCGCGGTCGTCGGTGAGACGGGTGATGCTCTCGATGCTGTTGTTGTTGAAGCGGTAGCTGGCGGTGAGGTTATAGGTGAGCTTGCTCGAGTAGTTGCTGTACTGCAGGCTGATGTCGTGGCTCTTCTCCGACACCAGGTTGGGGTTGCCCTGCATGATGTTCTGTGGGTCCCGGTCTACGAGATAGGGATTGAGAAACCATATACCCGGACGGTAGATGCGCATCTTGTAGCCCAGTGCCACGTTGGAGGCTTCGCCGAGCTTGTAGCCCAGACGGGCGGAGGGCACCACGTCGTCGAAGTCCTTGTGGAAGTCGGCGCCGCGACCCAGCAGATACTTTACCTTCTGCAGCGTGTGCTCATAGCGCATGCCCAGACGTGCCGACCACTTGTCTTTCTGGTAGCCATAGCCCATATAGGCAGCCAGGATGTCGTTGCGGTGACGGTAGTGCGAACTGTTGTCGCTGTCGTAGGTCTCGTCGCTCTGTCCGGGTGCCTGCGTATACTTGTCGTTGTCCGAGCGGTTGTTGCGCAGTATGTATTTCACTCCCGTCTCCCAGTTGTGATACTTGGCGAAGGGCGTGGTGTAGTCTATCTGGAACGTGTGCTCCACAGAGAGCTGGTTGTCGGTGTTGCGCTGGTCGGCTATGCGGTTCATGAAGGCGTCCCAGTCGGCATTGCTGTACCTGTCGGTATATCTCAGCCGCTGTTCGCTGTCAGAGGGGTCGCTGTCTATGCGGTAGGAGAGGGTGAGGCGTCGGTCTTCTACGCTGAACGAGCGCTGGTAGTCTATGTTGGCATACAGTCCGTTCCAGTTGGCGCGGTTGTTACGGTGGATGCCATATCCGTAGAGGCGTTCGCCCGTGGCGGGTAGGGTAGACGAGACGTCGCTGTCAAAGTCGTAGTTGCTGTGATAGCGGCTGATGGAGATTGAGCCCGAGAGCAGTCTGAGCGAGTCTATCTCGTAGCTTGCGTCCAGGTTTCCGCCGTGCCAGATGGAGTGCCCGCGGTCAGTCGATGTGGTCACGTCGCGCTGGGTCTCGTTGCCGCTGTCGTCGGTCTTGACCACCAGCTGGTCGCCATGGCTCTTAGGCTGCCACTGGGGGTAGGCATTGTAGCTGGCGCTCATGGTGAGCTTGCCCTGCTTCACGGTGGCAAAGACGCCGGTGCTCACGTGGTGGTTGCTGGCTCCGGCAGAAAACGAGGCATTATATCCCTCGGGGCCGCTGCCGGTGGTGATGATGTTGAGTATGCCGCCCACGCCCTCGGCATCGTATTTGGGTCCGGGGTTGGTGATTACCTCTATCTTCTTGATGCTCGATGCGGACATGCTCTTGAGTATCTCCTTCGGGTTCTTGGTCATCATGTTGTTGGGCTTGCCGTTCACATAGATTTTGAACGAGCTGTTGCCGTTGACCCGTATGTTGTCCTGCCCGTCTACAGTCACCATGGGCACCTTCTTGAGCATCTCTATCACTGTGTTGGTGTTGGCCTCGGGGTCGTCCTCCACGCTGTAGGCTATCTTGTCTACATCGGCCTTGACCAGCGGCTTGTAGGCCACCACCTCGACCGTCTCCAGCTGGTTGCCGCCGTCCTGCAGGAGCAGCGTGCCCAGGTCTATGGTGCGTGTGGTGGCGTCTACGGTGTAGGCGCGCTGCATCGGCTTGCGTCCCATCGACCTTACCATGAGCAGATAGCTGCCCGTGCCGCTTGAGCTGATGCTGAAGCGGCCCTTGATGTCGGTGAGCGCTTGCTTTACGGGCTTGGCTGCCGAGTCGGCTCTCGCTATGGTCAGCGTGGCGTAAGGCTCGCCCTCGTGGGTGACCGAGTCGGCCACCACGCCTGTGATGGTGTAGCTGTGCTGGGTGTTCTGTGCTTTGGCGCATAGCGCGAGCATCAGTATGAGCGCCATGCTTATCAGGGTCTGTTTCATTGTCATGTCTGTTTTGGTTGTTGCAGCGTAGGGCATCGTGGCCATCGGTGCCATCGGCGCGGTTACACTACTAAAGACGATTGAAACGCCGATTATGGATGCCGCAGCCCCGTTTCTTAAGATTGTTTAACGCTGACAGCGCGCCCGCCGCCATGTCTGTCGCCGTGGAGGTCATGGCTGTCGGCTCGTAACATAAGTCACGAGCCCGCGTGCCTTATGTCACGAGCGCACGTATCGTAAGTCACGAGCTCTCGTACCTATTGAAACGAGCCGGCGGGGGCGCTCCCCACGTCGCCCATGAGGGTTGCCCCACCATCTGGTCATGCACGCTCTGCCGGGCTGCGTGGCTTGCGGCTCCCGCTGCCGTGCAGCCTACTGGCGCAGACGGTACTGCTGTGGCGACAGCCCCGCATGATGGCGGAAGTAGCGGGTAAGAGCGCTCTGGTCAGAGAAGTTGTAGTCGTCGGCTATCTGCTTCAGACTGCGCTTGGAGGTACGCAGGGCGAGCTTGAGCCTCAGCATGATGTACTCGTCGATGATGCGCTTGGGCGATACGCCAGTCCTGTCGCTGACGATGAGCCCCAGATACTTGCGCGAGATGTTCATGCGCTGCGCATAGTAGTTTACCTCGTGTCCCAAGCGGTATTCGTCTTCGAGCAGCTGCATAAACCGGTTGAACAGCTCTACCTTGCGCTGGGTGCCGCGGTCATTGCCCGGCTCGCGGGGATTGGCGAGCAGATAGTCGTAGAAACCCAGGAAGAACGCCTGCAGCTGCAGGGTCACGATGCGGTCGGTGAGCGTGTAGTGTTCTACGGTGAAATAGAAGCGGAAGATACGGAACATGCTGTCTACGACATGGGCGATGAGCTCGGGGTAGCCACACCGGCGGTCGGCCCTGAGCGTATCGTAGACCGTGTGCTCGATGTTGAGGCTCGCCGTACGCAGTATGTCGCTGCTGTAGATGATGGCGTCGGCAGAGAAGTCGTCATCCATCATTTCCCATTTTATAACATCTCCAGGAAACATGATAAGCACGCTCTCGCCCTGCATATCCCAGTGGTCGAAATTGATACGTACCGAGGCGATGCCCCTGTGGCTGTAGATGATGGCTCCCCGGTCGAGTGTGTGGCTCTCGCCGTCGATGACGGCACTGCTGATGGTGGTAAGTTGGGTCTCTTGCATGCTGCAAAATTACTCCAAGTTTCCCAAAATGTCAAATTCTGGCGTATTTTTATTCACTGTTGCTTCCCAAATAGTAACTACCTTTGCACCGATTTTTAGAAAAGATATGAACTGAAGACTATTCTATGCGATAACCGTGTGTATCGCCATTACGACCAACGCTCATGCTCAGAATGAGCACAGGATGACTATCGGAGACATGTATGGATTGATAGACCAGCACAACCGCACCATCCGCGCGGGCAAGACTGCTGTGGCAGCTGCCGACGAGGGTGTCAGGGCAGCCCGCAGCCAGCGTCTGCCCGATGTGGGAGCCCAGGTCTCTGCCAGCTATATCGGCAATGCAGTGCTTACCGACCGCGACTTTGCCCATGTGCATGGCCTCCATTCGCCCCACTTCGGCAACCAGCTGGTGGTAGATGCCCGCCAGACCGTCTATGCCGGCGGAGCCATCGATGCAGGCATCCGTCTGGCACAACTGGGTGCCGACCAGGCTCGGGCCGAGCTGGCTCTCAATCTGCAGAACCAGCGCTTCATCGCTCTGGGCCAGTATCTGGACCTGATGAAGACCGCAAACCGCGAGAGGGTGGTAGAGAACAACATCGCGCTCACCCAGAAGCTCATCGACAACATTACCGAGAAGCAACAGCAGGGCGTGGCGCTCAAGAACGACATCACCCGATACGAACTGCAGATGGAGCGGCTCCGTCTGAGTCTTACCCAGCTGCACAACAGCCGCCGCATACTCAACCACCAGCTCTGCAACACGCTCGGACTGCCTATAGACTATGCGATAGAGCCTGCCGACGATGCCTGCTCTGCCCTCTATGGCAAGGATGGCGAAGCCTACTGGCAGACTGCAGCCGTGGCGGCAAGCCCTAAACTGGTGATGGCGGGCGTGGGCGAGCAGATGGCACGCCAACAGGAGCGCATCGCCAAGAGCGAACTGCTGCCCAAGGTGGCTCTCGTGGCGCAGAACAACTTCAACGGCCCCATCACCTTTGAACTGCCGCCCGTAGACAAGAACCTCAACGTGTGGTATGTGGGCGTGGGCGTGCAGTATCAGCTGTCGGCGCTCTTCAAGAGCAACCGCAAGCTGGCGCAGGCCCGGCTCAACTCCCGCAACGCCGCCGAGCGCAAGGAGGTGGCTGCCGAGCAGGTAAACAACGACATACAGGCTGCCTA
The DNA here is from genome assembly GCF_002251385.1 of Prevotella sp. P5-108. Taxonomy (GTDB): domain Bacteria; phylum Bacteroidota; class Bacteroidia; order Bacteroidales; family Bacteroidaceae; genus Prevotella. Next base: position 104,606 of record NZ_NPJJ01000057.1, on the reverse strand, counting down.
CACCCTCTATCTGCAGAGCTATGCCGAGCTCGAAACCCAGCAGAAGAGCGTGGAGCTGGCGCGCCAGAACTATCAGGTGGTCAACAACCGCTATCTCAACCAGCTGGCGCTCATCACCGACATGATAGACGCTACCAATATGAAGCTCGACGCCGAACTGGGCGAGGTCGATGCGCGCATCAACATCGCCTATGCCTATTATAAGATGAAGTACATAGCCGGGCAGCTGTAGCCACCGGCACCCCTACACCCCATACCCTATACACCAACCCAAGGGTCGCCACCGGCAGACCCGCAACAACCATCAAGATGAAGAATATCAAGAAATACGTTTACAACAGCATGGTGCTCCTGCTCATTGTAATCGGAGCCAGTATCGTCATTGTCAATTTCGGCCACTTCGGCCATGTAGAGTTTACCGACAACGCCCGTGTGCGCCAGCACGTCACTCCCCAGAACACCCGTGTGCAGGGTTTCGTCAAGGAGGTAAGGTTTGAGGAGTTCCAGCACGTCAAGAAGGGCGACACCCTGGTGGTCATCGAGGACACCGAGTTTCGTCTGCGTCTGGCCCAGGCCCAGGCCGACCTTGCCCGCGCCGAAGAGGGCTCCAAGGCCACTGGCTCCAGCATAGCCACCACCGAAGCGGGCATGCAGGTGACCGATGCCAGCATCGAGGAAGCCCGTGCCCATCTGGACAACGCCCGTCGCGAGGACGCCCGCTTCGAAGCCCTGCTCGCCAAGGAGGCTGTGACCCGCCAGCAGTATGACAACGTGCATACTGCCTACCTCAGTGCCAAAGCCCGATACGAGCAGGCGGCTCGCTCGCGTGCCACCCAGACCAGCGTCAAGACCGAGCAGGGCCACCACCTCTCTGCCTCTATCAGCACGCTGCGACTCGCCCAGGCTGCCGTCCAGCTGGCCCAGCTCAACCTCTCCTACTGCTACATCATCGCCACCTGCGACGGCGTGGTGGGTACCAAGGACATCCAGGAGGGCATGCTCGTGCAGCCCGGTCAGACACTGGTAAACATCGTCGATGCGGGCAGTCTGTGGGTCGAGGCTAACTACAAGGAGAGCCAGCTCGACCATATCCACGAAGGGTCTGAGGCGCAGTTCACCGTCGATGCCGTGCCCGGTATCGTCTATCGGGGTCGCGTGGAGCGCATCAGCCGTGCCACGGGCAGCGCCTTCTCGCTCCTTCCCGTCGACAATGCCACTGGCAACTTTGTCAAGGTCGAACAGCGCGTCACCGTGCGCATCGCCCTCGACGGCAACAGCGCCAAAGACCTTGCCCGCCTGCATGCCGGGTACAACGTGGAGTGTGAGGTGAAATACTGATTACGACGCCAAGGACGATTATGATACCAATGCCTCCTCCCCCACAGACAGCAGGCATGGGCTTCAATATGCCCATGTTCCGCGACTGGGTGCCACGGTGCATCCGGCCGTGGATATATGTGCTGTGTGCGTTCTGCATCCAGTTCTCTGGCAGTATGTACCTGGGTTCGCTTGAGGCCATCCAGGGTTCCACCAACTTCATGATAGAAGACCTGATGATGCTGCTCTATGCCAGTCTTGCCGGCATGGCCATCTACTTCCCCATGCTCTTCCGCATGAAGTTCCGCTTTACCAACCAGCAGCTGCTCATCACCTCGGCGGTGGTCATAGCCGTGACCAACCTCGTGACCATCCATACCACCTTCATGCCGCTACTGCTGGTGGTGTGCTTCATAGGCGGTATGGCCAAGCTGCAAGGCACCTTTGAGTTGATGAGCAACATCCAGCTGTGGATAACTCCCCGCCGCGACTTTGCCGTGTTCTTCCCCGTGCTCCACATCGTGCTGCTCACGTCTATCGAGGGCAGCGCCTTCCTGGCGGCTTGGTTCGGCTATCACTTCACCTGGCAGATGATGCACGTATTCATCATCGGCGCCATGTGCGTGGTGGTGGGCGTGCAGCTGGTGATGTGCCGTCCCTTCTGCCCCATGCCCAACAGGATAAGCCTGCGTGGCATCGACTTCTGCAGCGGTCTGCTTATCAGTCTGCTCATGCTCGTGCTGTCCTACATCTTTGTCTATGGCGACTACAAGATGTGGATGGACAGCCGCACACTGCGCATCCTGACGGGCGTGGCGCTGGCTCTGGCGGGCGTGGTGGTACACAGGCTGCTCAGGGTGGGCAATCCCTATGTAGACCTGAGAATCTTCAGGCTGCGCAACATAGTGCCCATCATGGTGGTGGTGACAATGGGCGAGCTTCTCTTAGGCTGCGAGCACACCCTCGAGGAAATACTCTATACCGAGGTGATACGGCTGGAAGAGCATACCAAGGCACAACTGCTCTTATGGGCACTGCCCGGCGTCTATCTGGGCATAGCCATCGACCTGTTGTGGCTCAAGGTGATGAAGTGGAAGGTGTGGAAACTCTTTGCCCTTGGCTTCGGCTTCATCCTGGCTTATGCCCTGCTCATGTACTTCAGACTCGACATGCAGGTCAACATCGAGCAGTTCCGTCTGCCTATCATCTGCCGCGGTGCGGCTTATGCCATTCTCGCCGCCACGCTCATGTGGGCTCTCAACGAGTCTGCCCCCAGTCTGGAACAGTTCTTCATGGGGCTCTTCGTGTTCAATATCTTCCACATGTATCTCGCCGGTGCTGCCGGATATGGCATCTACACCCACTGGTTCTCCTGGTTCATGAACGACGACATAGCCCGCTACGGCCAAGGGCTCACGCTGACGCGTCTGGACCTGTCGCAGATGAATTACCCTGCCTTTATGGAGCAGTATATACGCAGTATGATGAGCGTAGCCCTCAAGCAGATTTACGGCATCGTGGTCTGGATGAGCGGCTGCATGACTCTGCTCTTCCTGGCGCTCGACATACCGGCGGTGAGGACCAATGTGCGCAAGGTGCCGCTATGGCCTGTCTATGGCATAGAGTATCTCGGCAGATTGGCGCAGCGTCTGAAATAGGCTGCCCATACACCCGGACCGCCTCTTGTCGCCTCTGGCAAGAGGCAGGGGGTGCGTGCGTATCGTCTGGAAACGCATAAGACCGACAAGGGTAGTGGCGCGTCTATATATAATATAATGTATATAGGGCGGGCGCAACGACAAGCGGCTTGAAAGGGTGGGCAACGCCACTCTCTCAAGCCGCTCTTCCTGTATAGTCAGCCAAGGAGTGATTTTCGCTGGCGGATCAGAACCTGAGGTGCTCATCCATAAGCCTAATCGTTTGCAATAACTTTTCTGCCGGTTACACGGCGCAGTCTGTGGTCATCCTCTCGCCTGGGCAGAGCCATGCGGCATCTCTGCAACGGCAGCAGAGGGTGGCAGAGCAGGTCGGCAGCCGTCGCCCGATGGTGGAAGTGGCTGCCGGAGTGGTCATCGGCGACACAAATGGTCACATAATCAGCGTGGAAATGAAAAAAATGCACGGGGAACGTAAAAAAACGAGGAAAAAGATTGCCATATCGTTTTTTCTTTTTACATTTGGACATTCCTTTCTAATCCAGGAGTTTTGCGGAGCTACGCTTTGTGAATGTGTAATAAAACTATAAGCCTATGAAACCACTATCAATGATGCTGACAGTACTGGCTGTCATGTTTGCGATGCCGATGGGCGCTCAGACGCCCGCCACTGTCCCGATGTGTAAGGTTACGGGAACGGTGATGGACAAGGAGACCGGCGAGCCCGAGATGATGGCCACCGTATGCGTGGCACACAAGTCGCTGCCTGGCACCGGCGTGAAGAAGGTGCTGGCCGATAGCGTTGGCCGATTTGAGGTGGTGGTGCCCGTCATGCCCGGCCAATACACCGTCACCGCAGCCATGGTGGGCAGAGTGGCTGAGCCCCGTCGCTTCGCTCTGACGGAGGGACAGGAAGTCATGGACATAGGGGCCGTCTATGTCGCCGATGATGTGAAGATGCTGAAAGAGGTAACGGTGGATGCACAGAAACCGCTGGTGACGATGGATGTGGACAAGCTGACCTACGATGTGGCGTCGGACCCCGACGCCAAGATACTGCGACTTTCGGAGATGATGGGCAAGGTGCCACTGATAAGCGTAGACGGCGACGGCAATATAGAGATGAATGGCACCAAGAAGTTTCTCATCCTGCAGAACGGTCGCAAGACCGCCGTCACGCGCAACCCCAAGGAGGTGCTGCGCAGTCTGCCTGCCGAGATGGTCAAGAGCATTGAAGTCATTACCTCGCCGGGTGCCCGGTATGATGCCGAGGGTATAGGCGGCGTTATCAACATCGTGATGCGCTCGCAGTATGAGGGCCATCTTACCACCCTGTCGGCCGATGCAGGTACGGTGGCCTACAACGGCAGCGTGATGACGATGAGCAAGATAGGACGGTTTGCCTTTGACGCCGACTTCTCTTACAACCGCATACTGGCGCCCGAGGACAGGACGTCGCTGCTGCGCAATGGCTACGGCGCGGGTGGCACCACCCAACTCAGGAGCGTGAACAGCACCAAGTCGCAGGACAACACCGAGTTTGCCTCGGTCAACGCCAGCTACGAGATAGACAGCGTGCAGATGATCACCTTCTCGCTGATGGGTATGGCTGCCCAACAGCACATGATGAGTGACGAGCGTACCGGCATGTGGAGCCAGGGCAACAGTCAGGCAGACTACTCGTATCTGCGCCATGGCAATCTGAAGAACTCGATGCTCAACGGCACCCTTAATCTGGACTACCAGCGCAACGGAAGACGCAACCACCAGCGCGTCACCACGCTGTCGTATCAGCTGAGTACCGGTCCGTCGCACAGCAAGGACATCACCCAGTATGCCGACATCGTGAGTGGCGGCATGGCGAGCCTGATAGAACAGCTCCAACTCTATGACAACCGCTCCAACCGTGACAACAAGACCAACGAACACACCCTGCAGCTGGACTATAGCACACCGCTGGGGCGGCAGCACACGCTGGAAGTGGGCGCCAAGTACATCCTGCGCAACAACGAGAGCCAGAACGACCTCTATGACAGCAGGGCCATGTCGGGGCAGTGGGCCCACAACGACCTGCGGAGCAACCACTACAAAAACCGCAATGACATCGTGGGCGGTTATCTCAGCTATACCTACCGCGGAAAGACCGTCTCGGTGATGCCGGGCCTGCGCTACGAATATACCTATCAGGACATCAAGTATCTGGCAGGGCCCATAGGCGCAGAGGGCAACTACTCGAGCCACTACGCCAACGTGGTGCCGTCGGTGAGGGTCAACCTGAAGCTCGCCAAGGCCCAGTCGCTGAGGCTGGAGTACGGCAAGAGGCTGGCACGCCCCAGTATATACTATCTCAACCCCTACTTCAACAACCTGAACCCGCAGAACATCGTGCAGGGCAACAGCAGCCTGGACGCAGAAAACAGCTATAACCTGGGCGCCACCTATGGATGGTTTACCCGCAAGACCAACCTCAGTCTGAGCCTGAGTTACCGCCATCTGAGCAATGGTATCGAGAGCTACAGCAGACTGATAGGCGAAGGGGGCGAGTATTTCGACAACGGCAAGCACTATGCCGCGCCCGGTGCCGTCTATACCACCTATCTCAATGTAGGCAAGGTGGAGCGTACGGCTGTGAATGTCTACTACAAGTGGAACCTCACCTCCAAGCTCTGGCTCACGCTGAGCATGGGAGCCGCCTATATAGACCTCAGAGCGCCCAGCCGCCAGCTGCAAAACCACGGATGGACCGGCAACGCAGACCTCAACCTGTCGTGGAGGCTGCCGGCAGACATCTCGCTCTATGCCATCCTGTCGGCGCGGTCGAGAGACGTCACGCTGCAGGATAGGGTAGACGGTCTCGTGTATAACTACTTCTCGCTGTCGCGGCCGTTCCTGCGCAGCAAGCGCCTCATCGTGTCGCTGCGTGCCGCCGACCCGTTTCATAAGTGGCTCACCCGTACCACTTATACACAAGGCCCCGGCTATCAGAGCCAGTCGGACAGACGCTATTCGCGTCAAGGCATCAGCATAGGCGTCAGCTATCGTCTGGGCGACATGAAGTACTCCAAGACCAAGCGCTCGCGTCACTCTATCTATAATGACGACCTGAAGAAAGCGCCCACGGCGAAGTAGCGCCGAACACCCCACCGCGACGGGCAAGGCGTAGACGGGCAAGGAGATGGACAAGCACCGGGCAGAGGGCTGCGGCAAAGGTACGCCGGCGACCGCAGACTCTGCCGGGATGCTGTATAATGTAGATGCGAGGCGCGATAGGAGTATTTCGCGGCAGGATATGACGATTGCAGACTGTGAAATGACTGTTTCGCGGTCTGCAATCAGTCTGGTGATGGTCACGGCGACATCTGAGGGTGTCGGCTTTGCGGTGTCTTGCTGCTCCTTGATAATGTCTCGCCGCTTCCTGCCAGTGTCGGTGCGCTCCCTGCTGCCGTCAACCACCGCGGTCTGGATAGAGACTACGGTCGTGGTCGTAATCGTCGTGAGGCATCTCGGATGTGTAAGAGCGGGCCTGATGGGAGTCGCCCTTTCAGCGTTAAATACAATTAATTGTGATAGAAAATCGGGAAAACACACTCGTGAATGAATTTTTATTGCTAAATTTGCATGCAATAAATTTCAAAAATACATATGTCATCATTTGTTGCAGATAAAGTAGTGATGGACGGTCTCACTTTCGACGACGTCCTCTTGATTCCCGCTTATTCAGAAGTGTTGCCCAAGACGGTAGAGTTGAAAACCATGTTTTCGCGCCATATTGAGCTCAATGTGCCTTTTGTGACGGCTGCCATGGACACCGTGACCGAGTCGTCGATGGCCATCGCCATTGCCCGCGAGGGAGGTATCGGTGTGATACACAAGAATATGAGCATCGACGACCAAGCCCGTCAGGTGGCAATCGTGAAGCGTGCTGAGAACGGTATGATCTACGACCCCGTGACCATACGCAAGGGCCGCACCGTGCAGGATGCGCTGGCCATGATGCACGACTACCACATCGGCGGCATACCCGTAGTGGATGAGGAAAACCATCTGGTAGGTATCGTCACCAACCGCGACCTGCGCTTCGAGCGTCGCCTGGACAAGACCATCGACGAGGTGATGACCAGCGAAAATCTGGTGACCACCCATCAGCAGACCGACCTGGCTGCGGCTGCACAGATACTGCAGGAACATAAGATAGAGAAACTCCCGGTGGTAGATGCCGAGAACCATCTCGTGGGTCTTATCACCTATAAGGATATTACCAAGGCCAAGGACAAACCTATGGCCTGCAAGGACGACAAGGGTCGTCTGCGTGTGGCTGCCGGAGTGGGCGTCACCAAGGACACGCTGGAGCGCGCTGCAGCCCTGGTGGGCGCAGGTGCCGATGCCATCGTGATAGACACAGCCCACGGTCACTCACTGGGCGTGGTAGAGAAGCTGCGCGAGGTCAAGGCTGCCTTCCCCGGTATAGACATCGTGGTGGGCAACGTGGCTACAGGTGCCGCAGCCAAGATGCTGGTAGACAATGGCGCCGACGCCATCAAGGTGGGCATCGGCCCGGGCTCAATCTGTACTACACGTGTGGTAGCCGGTGTGGGTGTGCCCCAGCTGAGCGCTGTCTACGACGTCTACTCTGCACTCCAGGGTACTGGCGTGCCACTGATTGCCGATGGCGGTCTGCGCTATTCGGGCGACATTGTCAAGGCTCTTGCTGCCGGCGGTTCGTCGGTGATGATAGGTTCGCTCGTTGCCGGTACCGAGGAAAGTCCTGGCGATACCATCATCTTCAACGGTCGTAAGTTCAAGAGCTATCGCGGTATGGGTTCGCTCGAGGCTATGGAGCAGAAGAACGGCTCTAAGGACCGCTACTTCCAGGGCGACACCACCGATGTGAAGAAGCTGGTGCCCGAAGGCATCGCCGGCCGCGTGCCCTACAAGGGAACGGTTCAGGAGGTTATCTACCAGCTCATTGGTGGACTGCGCTCGGGTATGGGCTACTGCGGAGCTGCCACCATCGACCTGCTGCACAATGCCAAGTTTACCCGTATCACCAATGCAGGTGTGCTGGAGAGTCATCCCCACGACATCACCATCACCAGCGAGGCGCCTAACTACAGCCGCCACGAGTAATATATATAAAAGGTATAGAGCAAGATGAAACAAACAACAATACTACTGATGGCTGCCGCACTCTGGTGGGGCAGCCCAGTTCATGCTCAGAGCGACCCCGTCATCATGACGGTCAACAACAAGCCTGTGCTGCGCTCGGAGTTTGAGTACTCGTACAACAAAAACAACAATGCGGGCGTCATAGACCGCAAGAGCGTGAAGGAGTATGTCGATTTGTTCATCAACTACAAGCTGAAGGTAGAGGCGGCTCTCGACGCGAAACTGGACACGATGGAGTCGTTTCGCAAGGAGTTTGCCACTTACCGTGACCAGCAGATACGTCCATCGTTTGTCACACCCGAAGACGTGGAGGCCCAGGCCAAGAGCGTCTATGCCGAATACCGGCAGCGTGTGGACGGCAACGGCGGACTGGTAAAGCCGGCGCATATCCTCGTGATGCTGCGCCAGAAGACCACTCCGGAGAAGGTGGCTGCAGCCAAGGCGCGCATAGACTCAATCTACAGCGTGCTGCAGGCGGGAGCCGACTTTGCCGACGTGGCTCGCCGTCTCTCTGACGACAAGGGCTCTGCCCAGCAGGGTGGTGAACTGCCGTGGATAGAGCACGGACAAACGCTCAAAGAGTTTGAAACCCAGGCTTACGCCCTCGAGAAAGGGCAGATGAGCCGTCCCTTTGAGTCGCCGGCAGGATGGCATATCATCCTGATGAAAGACCGCCGCATGTGTATGCCCTACGACACACTGCGCGCGTCAATCCTGCAGTTTGTAGAACGCAGGGGAATGGTTGAGGCAATAATCAACCAGCGCATTGACTCGATAGCGCGCCAGCAGGGCAGCAATGTGTCGCACGAAGAGGTGCTCACCGCCCGCATGAAGGAGCTCGAGGCCAAGCAGCCCGAGCTGCGCTATCTTATCCAGGAGTATCACGACGGTCTGCTGCTCTTTGAAATGAGCAACCGCACCGTATGGGAGAAAGCCCAGAACGACAAGGAAGGTCAGGAAAACTACTTCAAGGCCAACCGCAAGCGCTACAAGTGGACTGAGCCTCACTACAAAGGCATTGCCTATCACACCCGTACCAAGGCAGACATCGCCGCGGTGAAAAAGGCGGTGAAGGGGCTGCCCTTTGACAAATGGGCTGAGCGGCTGCGCACCACATTCAACAATGACAGCATCCTGCGCATACGCGTAGAGAAAGGTATATTCGTCAAAGGCGACAACAAAACCATCGACCGACTGGTCTTCAAGACCGGCGATGAGGCCAAGCCCAACAAGGACTTCCCCTTCGACGCCGTCTATGGCAAGAAACTCAAGGCCCCTAAAGAGGCAGCCGACGTGAACGCCCTCGTGGTGGCCGACTATCAGGAGTATCTCGAGGAGAAGTGGGTCGGGGAGTTGCGTAAGCGGTATACTTTCACGGTCAACGAGGATGTGGTAAACACGGTAAACAAACATTAGAAGATGAAGAATATATATAAAATAGGTATAGGTGCCGCCGCCCTCACGCTGATAGCCGGCGGCAACGCGATGGCTGGCAAGGGCCAGTGGGTCATGAAAGGCCAGGCGCCCAAAGATACCGTCAAGGTAGCTAAAGACACAGTGGCCAACGTGCCCGAGTCGGCTGTGGTCGACGAAGTAATCTGGGTGGTGGGCGACGAGCCCATCCTCAAGTCGGATGTCGAGACTATGCGCCTGCAGGGACAGATGGAAGGCATGCAGTGGAAAGGAGACCCCGACTGTGCCATCCCTGAACAGATGGCAGTGCAGAAGCTCTTCCTCCATCAGGCCGAGATAGACTCTATCGAGGTGTCTGAGAGCGAAGTGACCACAAGCATAGACCAGCAGATCAACTACTGGATTTCGATGGCGGGCTCAAAGGAGAAGCTCGAAGAGTATCGCAACCAGACCGTAGCCCAAATGCGCCAGCAGATGCGTGATGAATTCAAGAACCAGCAGCGTATAGAGAAGATGCGCAAGGAACTGGTAAAGGATGTGGCGACGACTCCGAGCGAGGTGCGCAAGTACTTCGACAAGCTGCCCGTAGACAGTCTGCCCTTCGTGCCAGTAGAGGTCGAGGTGCAGATTATCACCCGCCAGCCCAAGGCTACCCGTGAAGAGATAAACAAGGTCAAGGAGGAGCTGCGCAACTTCACCGACCGCGTAACCCGTGGCGAGACATCGTTTGCCACGCTGGCGCGCCTCTACTCAGAGGACCCAAAATCAGCCCGAAGTGGCGGTGAGCTCGACTATGTAGGCCGAGGTATGCTCGACCCAGCCTTCGCCAATGTGGCATTCAACCTCACCGACCCCAAGAAGATTTCCAAGATTGTGGAGTCTGAGTTCGGTTTCCATATCATCCAGCTCATCGACAAACGAGGCGACCGTATCAAGGTGCGCCATATCCTGCGCATACCCAAGGTAGACCATGAGGTGGTCGAGAAGACGCGCCTGCGCCTTGACTCTATCGCCGACGAAATCCGCGAGGGCAAGTATTCGTTTGAAGAGGCTGCCTCTTACATCTCGGACGACAAGGATACCCGCAACAACAATGGACTTATGGCCACAAGCCAGACAGAGGAAGGCCGAACATCACGTTTCCAGATGAAGGCGCTGCCCACAGAGGTGGCACAGCAGGTGGAAAACATGCAGGTGGGCGATGTGTCAAAAGCCTTTGAGATGATTAACGCGAAGGGACAGAAGGTCTGCGCCGTCATCAAGCTCAAGAGCCGCATCCCCGGTCATCGCGCTACGCTGGCAGAGGACTACCAGCTGCTCAAGAACATCGTGCTCAACAAGATGCGCGAGGAAAAACTGCACAACTGGGTGGTCGACAAAATCAAACATACGTATGTTTGGATGGCCGACAGATACAAGAACTGTGATTTTGAATACCAAGGTTGGGTGAAATGACGAAAGGTAAACAAGTAAAGATATATTTATCAGGGCATAGAATTGCATTGGTCGCAGTTCTATGCTTTTTTGCGCTTTGCGTGCAGTCGGTGGTGACGCAGAAGAAGCACAAGCCCAAAGGCAAGGATGAGAAGATTTATCTCATCCATTCCGATGAACTCAAGTTTGACCACTATGGCATGAACCCCGATGCGCAGATAGCCAAGGGACGTGTCCACTTCCGCCACCAGGGTGCCGAGCTCTGGTGCGACAGTGCCTACTTCTTTCAGGAGTCCAACTCGGTGAAAGCCTTCGGCAACGTGCGCTTCCGTCAGGGCGACACGCTCTCGCTCACTTCCCGCTATGCCGACTACGACGGCGTGGAGCAGCGTATGGCGGCACGCTACAATGTGGTGCTGACCCACCGCAAGCAGGTGCTCAGAACCGACAGCCTCAACTACGACCGACTCTACAACTACGCTTACTTCCTTGAGGGCGGTGTGCTCGAGGACGGCAAGGACAAGCTCGTGGCTGACTGGGGAAAGTATAATCTTGAGACCCGCGAGGCTGTCTTCTACTACAATGTGCGTATGCGCAGCGAAGACACCGACATCGCCACCGACACTCTCTATTACGATACTCGCAAGTCGCAGGCCCATATCGTTGGCCCAGGTTCGACGATACATACCAAGGATGGCGTGGTGCTCACCACCGATGCCTACTATGACACCAAGACCGACAAAGCCCAGCTCTTCAATCGCTCACGACTCGAGGACAGTCAGAAGGTGCTCGAGGGCGACAGCCTCTTCTACGCCAAGGATGGCGACAGCTACGGCTACGGACGCGTGGTCTACATCGACAAGAAGAACAAGAACTCGCTCGTCTGCGATAAGCTCAAGTACAACGAGAAGACCGGCGAAGGCTATGCCACCAAGCGTGCGCTGCTCAAGGACTTTTCGCAGAGTGCCGACACGCTCTACGCCCATTCCGACTCTATCCGCATCTACACTTTCAATATCAATACCGACTCTGTCTATCGCAAGATACACTGCTACAACCACGTCAGCGTCTATCGCACCGATGTCCAGGCCATCAGCGACTCTATCGTCTTCAACAGCCAGGACTCCTGCATGACCATGTACAAGGACCCGGTGGTGTGGAACGGCGGCAGACAGTTGCTCGGCGAAGTCATACGCGTCTACATGAACGACTCGACCATCCGCTTTGCACAGGTAGACGGCCAGGCATTCTCGGTAGAGCAGTTGCCAGACAAGCAGCACTACAACCAGGTGTCGTCGCGACTGATGAATGCCTACTTCGAAGCAGGCAGCATACGCCAGACCGAGGCCATAGGCAACGTGAGGACCGTGTATTACTACACCGACGAGAAAGACAGTTCGCTTGTGGCGCTCAACTACATGGAGACCGACACCCTGCGCATGTTTCTCTCGCCCGAGCGCCAGTTGGAGAAGGTATGGGCAAGCAAGCCGCAAGGCACGATGTACCCCATGACGCAAATCCCGCCCGGCACGGAGCGCCTCGATGTCTTTGTGTGGCTCGAGGACCTGAAGCCCCGCGACAAGGATGACATCTTCAACTGGCGAGGTAAGAAAGCCGGCGAAGGACTCGTGGTGCGCAAGCGTCAGGAGGCCCCTCTCCAACATCTTGACCACGATGGGCTGGTTGAATAGCCGCAAGCCGCAAGGTTTCCACCATACCTATATTTATATAGATGAGCGCAACGAAGCCGTGCGCCGTCTCAGACAGAGTAGGGTGGAAGCGGCGGCAGATGAGGCTTCTCTTACCGCTGCGGGGGATGGCGCTGCTTCATCAGCTGATGCCGCCAAGCCGTCAGCCGACTCCGCCAAGCCATCTGCCGCCTCCGCCACTCCCGCGCCAGAGACCTCGTCAGCCGGACCGCTCTTCGTTTCGGCATTGGCAGAGCGACGCCGCCAGTCGCGCGATGCCGCCATGAGGTTGGTGGGCGCCATCGTCGTCCCGCTGCTCATGCTCTTTCTCGTTCTTACCATTTTTATCTTCCTCCTTTAGCAAATCATCATTATGAGCGATATTATCCAATTACTCCCCGACTCGGTGGCCAACCAGATAGCCGCCGGCGAGGTGATACAGCGTCCCGCCAGCGTCATCAAGGAACTGGTCGAAAACTCAGTCGATGCCGGTGCCCGTCACATTCAGGTGCTCGTGACCGACGCAGGTCGCACGGCGATTCAGGTAATCGACGACGGCAAGGGAATGAGCGAGACCGACGCCCGACTGTCGTTTGAGCGCCACGCCACGTCCAAAATCCGACAAGCCCAGGATCTCTTTGCACTCACCACGATGGGCTTCCGAGGCGAGGCGTTGGCTTCCATAGCCGCTGTGGCACAGATTGAACTGCGTACTCGCCAAGAAGCCGACGAGCTGGGCACCCATCTGTCTATCTCGGGCTCACGCTTCACAGGTCAGGAACCATGTTCGTGCCCGTCGGGAAGCAACTTCCTCATCGAAAACCTCTTCTACAACGTTCCCGCACGCCGCAAGTTTCTCAAGTCCAATTCCACCGAGCTCGCTAACATCGTCACCGCCTTCGAGCGCATTGCGTTGGTCTATCCCGACATTGCCTTTACCCTCTCGAGCAACGGCACCGAGATGTTCAATCTGCGCTCCGGAAGTCTCCGCCAGCGCATTGCCGACATCTTCGGACGCAAGATGGACAGCGACCTCATCCCCGTGGAGGTAGAGACCACCCTCTGCAGCATCAAGGGATATGTGGGCAAGCCCGAAACATCCAAGAAGAAAGGCGCCCAGCAGTATTTCTTTGTCAACGGGCGCTACATGAAGCATCCCTACTTCAACAAGGCGGTGATGGCAGCCTTCGAGCGACTCATACCGATGGGCGAACAGGTGCCATACTTCATCTATTTCACCATCGAGCCAGCCAATATCGATGTCAACATCCACCCCACCAAGACCGAGATAAAGTTTGAAAACGAGCAGGCCATCTGGCAGATTCTCTCTGCCGCTGTGCGCGAGTCGATAGGCGTCTTCAACGATGTGCCGTCCATCGACTTCGATACCGAAGACCGTCCCGATATCCCCGTCTTCACCCAGCACGCGCCCCAGGTCGAGGCCCCGCGCGTCAACTACAATCCCCACTACAACCCCTTTACCCCCGACACCTCGTTGCCGTCGTCATCAGTGCCCTGCGACTGGCAGCAGCTCTATGCCGACACACCCTCTGCCGACGCCAGCGAGGGCGAAGACTTCTTCGCCGCCAAGCCCGTGAGCAACGCCAATATCTCCGACGACCGTTCGCCCGTCCACTACCAGTACAAGGGCCGTTACATCATGACCGCCGTCAAGTCGGGCCTTATGATTATCGACCAGTGTCGCGCCCATTACCGCATCCTCTTCGAGAAATACCTCCTCCAGATGCAAAACAAGAAGGGTGACGCCCAGCGAGTGGTCTTCCCCGAGGTGCTGCAGCTCACCCCCGACGATGCGGCCATGTTGCAGGAGGTGATGCCCGAGCTCGTTGACATGGGCTTCGAACTCACCGACCTCGGAGCCAACAGCTATGCCGTCAACTCCATCCCCGCCGACATCGAGGGTATCAGCGTCACCGCCCTCATCACCGACATGCTGGCTGCCGCCCGCGAGAAGGGCAGTGGCATCAAAGACGATATCAATCATCGGCTTGCGTCGAGCATGGCCCGACATGCAGCCATCCCGCAGGGACAAGTGCTCAGCAACGTCGAGATGGAGAATATCGTCAACCAACTCTTCGCCTGCTCCAATGTCAACTATTCGCCCGACGGCAAAAACATCCTCTGCATCCTCAAACAGCAAGAGATAGAGAAACTGCTGGGCTAATCATCCCGCTCCAGCCTTACTCCAGCCCCGGTTCTGTCCTCTAAATCATCAAGAATGAGGCAGAACCGGGGTCTTTTGTTGCTCTTGGGTCCAGAAAATGGCGTCTCCAGGTTCATAAATGTGTAAAAAAGTGTTTATGCAATATAAATAAACTGAAATTACTTACGTATTTACGCTTTTTGTAACTATTTTTTTGAAGAAAACTATAAGAGCTATGGAAAATTTAACTAACTTTGCATACACTAACATACGTAGGTGCGCGTAATGCAAGGCATCCCGCGTCGACGTGAATAGCGAACAACGAGATTATTGATTGTTTAATATAAAAGTTATGAAAAAATTATTGATTGTATTGGCTTTTGCCAGCGTGTCTCTGTGCACATTTGCACAGGATGCAGATCCTACACTGAAGCACAGTGTAGCAACTAATTCTTTCTGGAGCAACTGGTTCATCCAGGTAGGTGGTGAATGGAATGCATGGTATTCAGGTCAGGAGCACGGCTCAGGCCTGTCACATAGCCCTCTGAAGGGTTTCCGTTCTAACCCCGGTGTTGCTGTTGCTGTAGGTAAGTGGTTCACTCCCGGCATCGGTCTCCGTACTAAGGTACAGGGTATCTGGGGCAAGCAGGTTAACCACACTCCCGCACGTCAGGACGTAGGTAACAAGTATTGGGTAGCTCAGGAGCAGGTTCTGTTCAACCTCAGCAACCTTATCTATGGTTACAACCCTGAGCGCGTTTGGAACTTCGTTCCTTTCCTCGGTGGTGGCTTTGGCCGCTCTATGAGCTACAACTCTTATGCTCTCGGTCTCAGCGCTGGTATCCTCAACCAGTTCTATGTAAGCAAGAAGGTCGCTATCAATGTTGAACTTGGTCTGATTACCAGCGAGAACGACAAGGATGGCAATGCTGCTTTCACAGGTACTGGCCGTGGTTGGGATGCTCACGACAACCACCTCTATGGTGAAGTTGGTCTTACTTTCAACCTGGGCAAGGCTTCTTGGGACAAGACTCCTGATGTAGACGCTATCAAGGCTCTTTCTCAGTCTCAGATTGACGCTCTCAACGCACAGCTCAACGACGCTAACGCTGAGAACGCTCGCCTGAAGAAGCTCCTGGCTGAAAAGTCAAATGAGACTCCTGCTGTTAAGGAACTCGTACACACTCCTGTATCAGTATTCTTCAACATCAACAAGTCTAAGATTGCTTCTAAGAAGGACCTCGTAAACGTACAGGCTCTCGCCAAGTACGCTGTTGACAACAACTCTAAGTTGGTTGTTACAGGTTTCGCTGATAGCGCTACCGGTAAGCCCGCTTACAATCAGGCACTGTCTGAGAAGCGTGCTGCAACTGTTGCTGACGAGCTCGTTAAGATGGGCGTAAGCCGCGACAACATTACTACTAAGGGTAATGGTGGCGTTGATGAACTGTCTCCAGTTTCTTTCAACCGTCGTGCAACTGTTACTGTTGCTGAGTAATTTATATTAGCAATACATCCAAGGGGAGTACTTCGGTGCTCCCCTTTTTTATTGCCTTTGTCCGAACATTCCCGACCGCCGAGCTTACCCTCCCGACCAACGTTTGCGCGTTAGTGACCTCCATACTGACCCTTCCGCCCTCCATGCTGCCCGTTCCGCCCTCCATGCTGACACTCCCGAGCATTATGTTAATTCTCCGGCCCATCACACGGCCCCTTCCGCCCAACATGCTGCTCCTTTTGGCCATGGCGTTGATACTCCTTCCTACCGAGCAGACCCTCCCGAGTATTATGTTAATTCTCCAGCCCATCACACAGCCCCTTCTGCCCAACATGCTGCTCCTTCTGGCCATGGTGTTGATACTCCTTCCTGCCGAGCTGACTCTCCCGCTTATATATATTAATAAGGTGTAATCCGCAGTTGCCACTCCCACCGCGCCGTCGATAGAGCCAACGCTGCTCGCTGTGTCCAGGGTTCTGTCTTTAACCGTCGCCATCCCAACCACCATCTCGATAACCCCCCAGATTCTCCCCGCCACCCTCCTGACCATCTCAGAGAGATTTATGACCACCTCCACGAGATTTATGACCACCTCCACGAAATTTATGACCACTTCCACGAAATTTTTGATCATCTCCATGAGAATTATGACCACCTCCAACATTCTCCTGATTGTCTTCGTTAATCTCGCTGACTATCGTCGGCAAGCGTTCTGACCATTGTTGGCGCGCTCCTGACCATCATCGCCGGTTCGTATCGGACGAAACGTGCTTCCGTATCGGACGACACTCGCATCCGTATCGGAAGGTACGAGCATCCGCGTCGGACGATACGCGTGGCCAACGATGGTCTCTGTGCGGCTATCTCCGCTCCTGGAGCCGCTCCGTGCGCCTCCCTTTGCAGCGGAGACAAGCAGCAATCGAGGGGTGATGGTCGCGATGGCGGTCACTGTGCGCTGCGCAGTCATGGTGGGGGAGGGGGCGCCGCGCGGTCTTTCCTCCCTGTTCTATTCCTCCAATTGCAGTCGCGTCACTGCCCTTTTGCCCTGCGCCATGGTAACGGCGGTGAAGCCGGAAATCATGTGCATTTCGCCCTTGATACCCCCGAAAACCACAAAAATCGCATATTTTTTGAAAAAACATCATGAAAAGTTTGGTGGAGTGCAGAAAAGTCACTACCTTTGCAACCGCTTACGACAAGTAAGGGCGTTTAGCTCAGCTGGTTTAGAGCATCTGCCTTACAAGCAGAGGGTCGGCGGTTCGAATCCGTCAACGCCCACTGGGGTGTTTTCCCGGTAGAGTTCTCTTATGAGACTTTGCCGGGATTTTTTTATTCCCCCAGCGCCCCCATCGTTCTTCTGCCGCCATCCCGATGTGCCGGAGAGGGTGCCATCCGCCATCAGCGTAGTGGCGTAGCCGGCAGCGGTGAACACGCAGCAAGCATCCGTAGTCGCGTCGCAGCAATCCACTATTTTGAAGATTTTTTCAAAAAATATGGGAAAACATTTGGTGGTGTCAGAAATAGTTGCTACCTTTGCAATCGCTTACGAAAAGTAAGGGCGTTTAGCTCAGCTGGTTTAGAGCATCTGCCTTACAAGCAGAGGGTCGGCGGTTCGAATCCGTCAACGCCCACTCCAAGTTGAAGAGTCTTAAAGTTAACTGCTTTAAGACTCTTTTTTTATTTTTTTCGATACATTTACGCTCTGTTTCAGATATTATTATTAATTTTGTGGGCAGTAAATAAAGCATAGAATATGAATTTGGATTTGTTGACCGCCATTTCGCCTATAGATGGCCGTTATAGAGGGAAGACAGAGGCATTGGCCGAGTATTTTTCTGAGTATGCACTTATCAAGTATCGCGTCCGTGTGGAAATCGAGTACTTCATTACCTTGTGCGAGTTGCCCTTGCCCCAGCTGGCATCGTTTGACCATGCACTGTTTGCCCGCTTGCGCCAGATATACCTGTCGTTCTCTGAAGCAGACGCCCAGCGCGTGAAGGATATCGAGATGATAACCAACCACGACGTCAAGGCCGTCGAGTATTTCATCAAGGAAGAGTTTGACAAGATAGGCGGTCTGGATGCCTACAAGGAGTTTATCCACTTTGGTCTTACTTCTCAGGATATCAACAATACCAGCGTACCCCTCTCGGTGAAGGACGCGCTCAACGAGGTCTTCTGCCCCCAGGTAGAAGAAGTCATTGACCAGCTGCAGCAGTATGCCGACGAGTGGCGCGACGTGCCCATGCTCGCCAAGACCCACGGCCAGCCCGCTTCGCCCACACGCTTGGGCAAGGAGATTATGGTCTTCGTCTACCGTCTTCAGGAGCAGTTGGCCACCCTTCGTGCCTGCAAACTCACCGCCAAGTTTGGTGGCGCCACCGGCAACTACAATGCCCACCATGTGGCTTATCCCGACTACGATTGGAAGTCCTTTGGCAACCGCTTTGTGAGCGAGAAGCTCGGACTGGAGCGCGAGCAGTATACCACCCAGATTAGCAACTACGACCATCTGGCCTCGGTCTTCGACGCTATGCGCCGCATCAACACCATCCTCATCGACTTGGACCGCGACGTATGGATGTACATCTCCATGGAGTATTTCAAGCAGAAAATCAAGGCCGGCGAGGTTGGCTCGAGTGCCATGCCCCACAAGGTCAACCCCATCGACTTCGAGAACAGCGAGGGCAACCTGGGCATCGCCAATGCCGTGCTGCAGTTCCTCGCCCAGAAACTCCCCGTAAGCCGTCTCCAGCGCGACCTTACCGACTCTACCGTGCTGCGCAATATCGGTGTGCCTATGGGCCACAGCGTCATTGCCTTCCAGAGCACCCTCAAGGGTCTGCGCAAGCTCATCCTCAACGAAGAGCGCATCGAGGCCGACCTGGCCAACACCTGGGCTGTGGTGGCCGAAGCCATCCAGACCATCCTACGCCGTGAGGGCTATCCCCATCCCTATGAGGCGCTCAAGGCGCTCACCCGCACCAATCAGAAGATGACCGAGCAGACCATCCATGAATTCATCGGACAGCTCAACGTGAGCGACAGTGTGAAGGCCGAACTGATGGCTATCACCCCGCTCAACTACACCGGTTTGTAAACTCAACATTATAACCGCAATAACCCTATTATTAACAACAGCCGTGAGGCTATAAAGTATTATCAATTAAATTATGGATTTAGAGAACAATTCGCAGAACCTGAACAATGGTAACAGCGATGCAACCGACGGTTTCGGTTCACAGGAGAAGAAGAGTGTAGGCGCCAGACCACAGCGTCCCCGTATTCGCACCACACGCGCCTACAGTGATAATCGTGACAACAATCAGGAGGGTGGTTTCCGCCCCGAGGGCTTTGGAGCCAATCTCCAGGGCGCTGCGGGTGGCAGCCAGCCAGGCGGCTATCGCCCTCGTTATAATAATGGTGGCGGCTACCAACCCCGTCAGCAGGGCGGTTACCAGTCCCGCCAGCAGGGTGGCTATCAGCCCCGCCAGCAGCAGGGTGGCTATCGTCCACGCTACAACAGCAATGGTGAAGAGGGTGGCTATCAGCCCCGTCAGCAGCAGGGCGGCTACCGTCCCCGCTACAATGCCAACGGCGAAGAGGGTGGCTACCAGCCCCGTCAGCAGCAGGGTGGCTATCGTCCACGCCAGCAGCAGGGTGGCTATCAGCCCCGTCAGCAGGGTGGCTATCAGCCCCGTCAGCAGGGAGGTTATCAGCCCCGTCAGCAGGGTGGTTACCAGCCCCGTCAGCAGGGTGGTTATCAGGGCCGCCAGCAGGGTGGTTATCAGGGCCGCCAACAGGGTGGTTACGGTCAGCAGCGCGGTGGCTACCGTCAGCGTACAGCCGACTACGACCCACATGCAAAGTATAGCATGAAGAAGCGCATCGAGTACAAGGAAGACCACATTGACCCCAATGAGCCCCTGCGCCTCAACAAGTTCCTCGCCAATGCCGGCGTATGCTCACGCCGCGAGGCCGACGAGTTTATCCAGGCAGGCGTGGTCACCGTCAACGGCCAGGTAGTGACCGAGCTGGGTACCAAGGTGCTGCGCACCGACGAGGTGAAGTTCCACGACCAGCCCGTGACCATCGAGAAGAAGGTGTACGTGCTGCTCAACAAGCCCAAGGACTATGTCACCACAGTGGATGATCCCCAGCAGCGCAAGACCGTGATGGACCTCGTCAAGGACGCTTGCCCCGAGCGCATCTATCCCGTGGGTCGTCTTGACCGCAATACTATGGGAGTGCTCCTACTCACCAACGACGGCGAGCTGGCTTGCAAGCTGACCCATCCCAAGTTCCTCAAGAAGAAGGTATATCACGTATATCTCGACAAGAACCTCACCGCTCACGACATGCAGCAGATAGCCGACGGCATTACCCTCGAAGATGGTGAAGTGCACGCCGACGCCATCGAGTATGCCGATGACAACGACAAGAGCCAGGTGGGCATCGAGATTCACAGCGGCAAGAACCGCATCGTGCGCCGTATCTTCGAGAGCCTGGGCTATCATGTCACCAAGCTCGACCGCGTGATGTTTGCCGGTCTTACCAAGAAGAACCTGCGTCGCGGCGACTGGCGCTATCTCACCGAGAAAGAGGTAGACATGCTGCGCATGGGTGCTTTCGAATAATCAGAAACTAAACGACTATAGATAAAGATGAAAAGAACTAAAGTAGTCGATGCCCTCAAGAGCACCGATTTCGGAAAAGAGATAAATGTAAAGGGATGGGTGCGTACCCACCGCAGCAGCAAGGCTGTCGATTTTATTGCGCTCAACGACGGTTCTACCATCAAGAACATCCAGGTGGTGGTTGACCCTGCCAAGTTTGACGCCCAGATGCTCAAGAACATTACCACTGGAGCCTGCATCAGCGCCGTGGGTACACTGGTAGAGAGCCAGGGTGCCGGCCAGACTGTAGAAATCCAGTGCGAGCAGCTCGAGGTCTACGGCCTCTGCGGCAGCGACTATCCCATGCAGAAGAAGGGCCAGACCTTTGAGTATATGCGCCAGTACGGCCATCTGCGCCTGCGCACCAATACCTTCGGAGCCGTGATGCGCATCCGCCACAACATGGCTATGGCCATCCACACCTACTTCCACGAGCACGGGTTCTTCTACTTCCACACTCCGCTCATCACCGCGAGCGACTGCGAGGGTGCCGGCCAGATGTTCCAGGTCACCACGATGAACCTCTACGACCTCAAGAAGGACGAGGATGGCAAAATCAACTACGACAACGACTTCTTCGGCAAGCAGACATCACTCACCGTGAGCGGACAGCTCGAGGGTGAGCTCGGTGCCACTGCCCTGGGTTCCATCTACACCTTCGGCCCCACCTTCCGTGCCGAAAACTCCAACACTCCACGCCACCTGGCTGAGTTCTGGATGGTAGAGCCCGAGGTGGCGTTCATCGACCTCGCCGACCTGATGGACCTCGAGGAAGACTTCATCAAGTACTGCGTCAACTGGGCGCTCGAGCACTGCAAGGACGACCTCGAGTTCCTCAACAAGATGATAGACAAGACTCTCCTGGAGCGCCTCCATTCGGTTGTGGCCGAAGAGTTTGTGCGTCTGCCTTACACCGAGGGTATCAAGATACTCGAAGAGGCTGTCGCCAACGGTCACAAGTTTGAGTTCCCCGTAAGCTGGGGTATGGACCTCGCCAGCGAGCACGAGCGCTTCCTCGTCGAGGAGCACTTCAAGAAGCCCGTCATCATGACCGACTATCCCAAGGAGATCAAGGCCTTCTATATGAAGATTAATGACGACGACCGCACCGTGCAGGGTACCGATGTGCTCTTCCCGCAGATTGGCGAGATTATCGGTGGTAGCGTGCGCGAGGAGAACTATGACAAGCTCATCGGCGAAATCAACCGTCGCAACATCCCTATGAAGGATATGTGGTGGTATCTCGACACCCGCAAGTATGGAAGCTGCCCCCACGGTGGTTTCGGCCTCGGCTTTGAGCGCCTTATCCTCTTCGTGACCGGTATGCAGAACATCCGCGACGTGATACCTTTCCCACGTACTCCCAAGACAGCCGAATTCTAAGAGCGCGCCACTGCCTCTCGGACTATAGATACAAAGAGCCGGTAGAGAACTATTCTCCACCGGCTCTTTGGCGTCTTGGGCGGGCGTGTGGATGTACTATGTCGCCGTGTACATGCCCGCTATTTGAATATCTCTGGAAAATTCCAGTACGGGAACATCATATTGTCGTTGCCGAACATTATCATCCATGCCTTTCCTGCCTTGTCAGACACATAGACTTTGGCAATGGGAAATTCTCCCCAGTCAGCCCCCTTCTTGCAGTATAGTTTGACCACATATTGTTGCGTTCCCAAGTATTCCTTGCGGTCTTTGTCTTCTCCTTCTCCCTTGATGTTATAGGTAGAGATCTCCGACCTGCCGCAGTATCCATACTTGGAGTAGTATTTGCTGAACTTAGGGTTCTTGTAGATGGTCAGGGCTATCTTGGTGAGCTCTGTTTGGCGCTGCGTTTCGTCCATAGACGAGAAGGTCTGGCCCAGCACGCTTTGGCTACCGGCTATGAGTAGCAGCGATGCAATGATGGTTCGGATGAAGTTGGTCATAATTGTAACGTTTTAATTGTTATTGTATTATAGGTTATGAGTTATTGTCGCTATGTCATTTGCAAATATAGCGTTTTTGCATGAATTGGTGTCCGAATTGATGCAAAAAGTTTGCAAAGAGCCGTGGTTTTAAGATAATTCTTCTTTGCAGGTGCCTGGCTTTGCCTTCTCGCGCGCGTGTACGCGTATAATATAATAAGGTGAAAACCCACAAGACTTGTCACGCGCCCGAGCCCCCGACCGGCGACAGTCCCAGCGCAGCGCAGCAGACACAGCGTGCTGGACGATGTCGCGACGGTATCTGCATGGGCTTCCATGCTGCTCGCAGCGCTCGTGGCCGAGGCGATGGGGCGGGATGCGGTAGGGCTCAGAGCGATAACGAAGGTAGAAAGGGTAGTGGGGTTGCGCAAAAAAGTTGTGCAAAAATGCATGCCGTTAACAATAATTAACGGGGGGGGGTGAATACAACGAATAGGAAATAACCTTAAATTTGCAGCGTACGATAGATACAAATCGACAATCCAATGCCATGCGTGTCAATTGTCTACAACTTCTATCCAAGGATTTGAACCGATAACTCTAACCGATATGAAACGACTGACTTACATCATCACGCTCATGCTAATCGCCTGGATGCCCGTCACAGAGTCCAGGTCGCAGAGTCATGTGGTCAACACCCATTTCAGCGTCTTCTTTCCCGTGGGCAAAACGGTGCTCGATACTGCCTATACCAGTAACGGCTGTAGTCTGTCGGCTATGCTCGACTATCTGTCAGCGGTGCGCCGCGACAGCAGTCTTTCGCTTTTGAATGTCCAGATTACGGGTATGGCGTCGCCCGAAGGCAGTTATCAGACCAATCGCCGTCTCGCCAATCGTCGTGCCCAGGCTCTGGCCTCATGGCTTCGTGCTCATACCGATACAGAGTTGCCCCTCGTGTTGGCAGACAATATGGGTGTGGGCTGGTCGTTGCTCGATACCCTCACCCTCGATAGCCCCACGCTGTCGCCCTACACTGCGTCGATGGCGCATATCCTGTCGCTCGACTCTACCCAGGTCTCCTATCACCGCGGGCAGACGATAGACCGCCGCGTGCTGCTCCTGCGCCGCGCCCAGGGTGGCCGACTCTGGCCCATACTCATGCGCGATGTCTATCCCCAGATGCGTATGGCACGTGCCGAGGTCGACGTGGCACGCGTAGAGACACCTCCCACCATCGTATGTCCGGCTCCCGAACCTATGCCCGAGCCTGCGCCAGCCGCTCCCACGGTAGCACCATCCACGGCAGATACTGTGGCGACGACGGCAGAGACTCCCTGTCAGCGCCATATCATCCTCAAGACCAATGCCGTGGCTTGGGCGTTTCTCATCTCCAATATCGCCATTGAGATGGATGTCGCCCCTCATTGGTCGGTGGCTCTGCCCGTGAACTTCTCGGCATGGAACTATTTCAGCAACAGCCGCAAATACCGCATCTTCTCGCTCTATCCCGAGTGTCGCTATTGGCCCTCAGCCTGCAATACCGGCTTCTTTGTGGGAGCCCATCTCGGCATGGCTTACTACAATGTGGCTTTTGGCGGACGCTACCGCACCCAGGACCGTGGCGGTCATCGTCCGGCGCTCGGTGGTGGCGTGTCGGCAGGACTGCGACTCCCCGTCAGCCGCAACCGTCGTTGGCAGATGGAGCTCTCTGCCGGTGTTGGCGTCTATTCGCTCAACCACGACAAGTTCTACAACCAGCCCAACGGCCTCAAGGCATATACCGAGAACAAGACCTACACGGGTATAGACCAGGCTTCGCTGTCGCTCTGTTATGTGTTTGACTTCAAACGAGGGAGGAAATGATGATGCCAAACCAGTCCACTATACTCCGCCGCCTCTGCTGCCTGCATGCAAGGATGCTGCTGGCAGTGCTGCCGCTGTTCCTTGTGGGATGTGGAGTGCATGAGTTTCCCGACGTGCCCGACACGGCGAAGGTCAGTCTGCATCTGCGGTTTGATACCGATATGCCCCAGGTCTACTACACCCTCTCGCGTACTGGCGCCCCCGTCCAGGTTACCTCTGTCCGCACCCGTGGCACGATGAGATACATCATCCGTCTCTATCCTCAAGCCTCTGCGCCCCAGGCAATTCCCGTCCGCGAATACATCGTGCGGCGCGACGTCAGTCAGGGCTATGATGCCGATATAGACCTCGACGCCCCTGCCGGCAGCTATCGCGTCATGGTGTGGGCCGACCTCTCTGATGATGATGCCGGCGTGGGTGGCTTCTACGATGCTTCCGATTTTTCCAGCATCAGAGTCCTCATGCCCTATCAGGGCAGCACTGACTACCGCGATGCGTTCAGAGGTGAGGCCGAGGCTGTCGTCGCCACCAGCACCAGTGAGCAGGCGCCCGTCGGAGTCACCGTGCAGATGACCCGCCCGCTCGCCAAGTTTGAGTTTGTGGCCAATGATGTGCGCCTCTTTATCGAGCAGCAGTCGGCAGCCATAGCCGGCCATACGCCCGTCGACCCTTCTACGGGAGCCGCGACGCCTGCCGTAGACCTGGATATGTTCACCGTGCGCATCATCTACAACGGCTACGCACCCAACACCTATAATATATTTACCGACAAGCCCACCGACGCCATTATGGGAGTGGTCTGCGATGGCCGCGTGGAGCGCCTGTCTGCCGACGAAGCCTCGTTGGGGTTTGACTATGTGCTCGTCAACGGCCACGCCTCCGAGGTCACCGTGCAGTTGGGCATCTACGATCGCCAGGGTCGTCAGGTTTCGCTCTCCCGCGCCGTCAACGTGCCGCTCCAGCGCAGCCGCCATACCATCGTCAGAGGCGAGTTTCTCACCCAGACTGCCACGGGTGGCGTAAGCGTCAACCCCGGTTACGACGGCGAGTTCAATGTCTTCTACTGACATTCCCCTTACCATAGAACAACTAATTCACATTGTTTTATATATCAATTATCTTAATCATCTAAATTATTTACAAAATGAAAAAAGTAACTATCTTTGGAATGTTTGCCGCTCTGATGCTGGCAAACTCGTGTTCGGACGACAACAATGTCCCGCAGGCAGACAGCAGTCTTGCCCAGGTAACGTTCAAGGTAAGCGCCGATGGTGCCCTTACCCGTGCTATCAGTGACGGCACCACCGTCAATGAGCTTGTCTATCGTGTGTTTGACAAGAATGGCAACCCCATTGATGCACTGCCCCTCGTTAAAGTGTCTGCAACCGACCTCAGCTCCGGCCATACGGTAGCGCTCACCTTGGCAAAGGGCCAGACCTACAAGGTAGCCTTCTGGGCCCAGAAAGCCGGAACCACTGCTTACTCCGTGAATGACAACATGCAGGTTTCGGTCAACTACAGCGGCGCCAACAATGACGAGAGTCGCGACGCATTCTTCAATGCCGTTGAGATAACCGTCAATGGCGATGTCGCTCAGACCGTTGAACTCAAGCGCCCCTTCGCCCAACTCAATGTGGGTACTACTATAGCAGACTGGAATGCAGCTGTAGCTTCGGGCGCTACTTTCGACAAATCAAAGGTGACCGTGAAGCAGGCAGCCACTATGCTGAATGTACTTGACGGCAAGGTCTCTGGCGCCGCCGATGTCAACTTTGACTATGCTGCTAAGCCTGGCGAGTCCCTGAAGGTCGATGCCGATGGTGACGGCACCAAGGAGGATTACGAGTATCTCTCCATGAGCTACATTCTGCCCAACGACGCTACCGACGGTACCCAGAAGACCCTGGCTTCGGCTGAATTTACCTTCAAGACAGCCTCCGGCACCGAAATCGTAGTCAAGAACGGTCTGCAGAACCTGCCCCTCCAGCGCAATTACCGCACCAATATCGTGGGCAACATCCTCTCTGGTACTACCACATTCTCCGTAGTGGTCGACCCTGCTTTCTCCACTCCTGACCACAACACCACCTACCGCATGGTACATGCTTCGACCCAAGCCGAGATGACTGCTGCTGCCTCTCAGCCCAATACCGTTGTGAAGTTGGCTGCCGGCAACTCCTATACTCTCTCTACTGCACCTGCCGACGGCGTGATATTCTCCAGCGACAATGCCGCTACGACCACAATCAGTATTCCCGCCGCTGTAACTGCCACGAATGTTGCCTTTGAGAATGTCACCGTAGCGTCGCCCAATGACAACTATATAGGTATCCAGCATGCTACCACGGTGAAGTACAAAGGCTGCGTGATTACCGGCCAGCCCTTCTCTTATGCAGCTGATGCTTCATATGAAGACTGTAAGTTTGTGCAGACCGCGAGCAACAGTTACAACATCTGGACCTATGGTTCATCTAACATTACCTTTACCCTCTGCACCTTCAACTGCGCCGGCAAGAGTGTGCTCATCTACAACGAAGGTGCCATAACAGGCCAGACAGCCACATTCCAGGACTGCACCTTTAACGCCTCGGCTTCCGTTACAGGCAAGGCTGCCATAGAGATTGACAGCTCTCTTCCCACAGGCGTAGGCACTCCCTTCAAGGTGGTTATCAACAACTGCACAGCTACCGGATTCGACAACGGCTCTGTCAGCGGCAACTCGCTGTGGAACGAGAAGATAGGTACCAAGGCTACCGTCATCGTCGACGGTGTTACCGTGAAGAACCCTTCATAGACTGATATAATCCCAAGACCTTAGGGTCTCTACTCTGCGACGGGCTGCCAACTGCGAGAGCGTGCTGGCAGCCCGTATTCTGTAGCAATTCATTCCTTGTAATACTCAGTACATTAGTAAATTATCATAAATTACCGCGAGTCATGTCAAAAAACTCAACAAGTATGTCTTTTTGTCCGATAGTTTCAGTAACTTTGCATCCGAATTTAAGGTAACATTTGATGCAAGACATTAGGAATATTGCAGTGATTGCACACGTCGACCACGGAAAAACTACGCTGGTCGACAAGATGATGCTCGCCGGAAAACTCTTCCGTGAGGGCCAGGATAATAGTGGTGAGGTGTTGGATGCTAACGATTTGGAACGTGAGCGCGGTATCACCATCCTCTCCAAAAACGTTTCTATCAACTGGAAAGGTGTTAAGATAAATATCCTCGACACGCCGGGTCACTCCGACTTCGGTGGCGAGGTAGAGCGTGTGCTCAATATGGCCGACGGCTGTCTGCTGCTCGTCGACGCCTTTGAGGGCCCTATGCCCCAGACCCGATTTGTGCTGCAGAAGGCGCTGCAGTTGGGCTTGAAGCCCATCGTGGTGGTCAACAAGGTAGACAAACCCAACTGCCGTCCCGAGCAGGTCTATGAGATGGTGTTCGACCTTATGTGCGACCTCAACGCCACCGAAGACCAGCTCGATTTCCCTGTCGTCTATGGTTCTGCCAAGAACGGCTGGATGTCGGCAGACTGGACCAAGCCTACCGACAATATCGAATATCTGCTCGACGAGATACTCGAGAAGATTCCTGCTCCACGCCAGTTGGACGGAACGCCCCAGATGCTTATCACTTCGCTCGACTATAGCAGCTACACGGGTCGTATCGCTGTGGGCCGCGTGCATCGTGGCGTGCTGCGCGATGGTATGAACATCACCATCTGTCACCGCGACGGCAGCAAGGAGAAGACCAAGATTAAGGAGCTGCATACCTTTGAGGGTATGGGTCACAAGAAGACCGCCGAGGTATGCTCTGGCGACATCTGTGCCGTTATCGGTCTCGAGCGTTTCGAGATTGGCGACACCATCGCTGACTTCGAGAACCCCGAGCCTCTTCCACCCATCGCCATCGACGAGCCTACGATGAGTATGCTCTTCACCATCAACGATAGTCCTTTCTTCGGCCGTGAGGGCAAGTTCTGCACCTCGCGCCACATCAACGACCGACTGCAGAAGGAACTGGAGAAGAACCTCGCGCTCCGCGTCGTTCCCGTCGAGGGCTGTACCGACCGTTGGATTGTCAGCGGCCGTGGTGTGCTCCACCTCTCTGTGCTCATCGAGACCATGCGCCGCGAGGGCTACGAGCTCCAGGTAGGTCAGCCACAGGTTATCTACAAGGAGATAGACGGCCAGAAGTGCGAGCCCATTGAGGAACTCACCATCAATGTGCCCCAGGACTTCTCCAGCAAGATGATTGACATGGTTACTCGTCGCAAGGGCGAGCTCGTGGGTATGGATACCGAGGGCGACCGCGTCAATATACAGTTTGAGATACCCTCCCGCGGTATCATTGGTCTGCGTACCAATGTGCTCACCGCCTCTCAGGGCGAGGCCATCATGGCCCACCGTTATAAGGAGTATCAGCCGTTCAAGGGCGAGATTATTCGTCGTACCAATGGTTCGATGATAGCCCTCGAGACGGGTACCGCCTACGCCTATTCGATTGACAAGCTGCAGGACCGTGGCAAGTTCTTCATCGACCCGGGCGAGGAGGTATATGCCGGCGAGGTTGTGGGCGAGCACGTTCATGACAACGACCTGGTCATCAATGTCACCAAGGCCAAGCAGCTCACCAACGTCCGCGCCAGCGGTAGCGACGAGAAGGCCCGTGTCATCCCCAAGGTGGTGATGAGTCTCGAGGAGTGTCTGGAGTATATCAAGGGCGATGAGTATGTTGAGGTGACACCCAAGAGCATGCGTATGCGCAAGGTGCTGCTCGACCATCTCGAGCGTAAGCGTGCCAACAAGGAGTAACAGCCTCACTATAGGCATCCTATAGACTGCGTCTGTCGCGGCTCTTGCCCGTCAGACTGCCGGCGGCAAGCCCATCCCGCCGGCTGCAATCCCAAGCTGTGTCAAGCTATCCTGTCGATAGCTTGGCACAGCTTCTTTTTGTGCCAGACAGAGGTACAACAAAAAAGGATGCCCATCCTTGCGGACGGGCATCCTTGTATGGGTCTTTCGACCAACCGTTGCGTTGCGATTACTTACGCAGACCGAGAGCCTTGATGATGGCGCGGTAGCGGTTGATGTCGATGCGATAGAGATAGTCGAGCAGCGCGCGACGCTTACCTACGAGCTGAGTCAGTGAGCGGGTGGTAACGAAGTCCTTGCGGTTCTGCTTTACGTGCTCAGTGAGGTGAGCGATACGATAGGTGAACAGAGCAATCTGGCTCTCGGCAGAACCAGTGTTCTTGGCGTCATTACCATACTGTGCGAAGATCTCTTCTTTCTTAGCTTTGTCTAAATACATGATTTTAAGTTGATTAATTGTTGTGCTATTACATCCATCGGGCGCCTGCTGGCCTTAATCACAACCGGCCACGCCTTCGAATGCATCGGATTTTCCGAAATTGCGGTGCAAAGGTACTGCTTTTTGCGCTAACTGCCAAGCATTTTGCCGATTATTTTGTTTGCAGCTGCCACAATCTCAGTCTTTTTGCGCTACGAGTCTTATGCCTCCGTCCTCCATGACGATGAGTCTGCGTCGGTAGAGGTCGCCGATGGCCTTCTTATAGACCTTCTTGCTCACCTCGAAGCGCGCCTTGCCTTTCTATCTGTTATTCCTGTTGCTTGTTGGCGTTGTGCCCGTACTTTATAGACGCTATCTCTTGCCTTCTCAGTTGCCCACGACGGCTTGCGATTCATTTTTTGCTTATAGACAATATCTACTCGATGGCCGTTTCTCTTGATGCCTGTTATATAGTCGGGGCTGAGAAGGGGGTTCGTATAACGTCCCGATGGGAAGAGACTGGTAGTAAACGGTGTCATTCTTATGTATAGTGATACCTTTACGCCTTATAAAGTCCTTCCATGCCATTGCTTTTACATCGGCAGGAAGTTTGAAAAGTATCATTGTCTTTACTCCCATTCTCTTGTATTTCTCTTCTACTTTCAGCCAGCCCATATAGGTTATCTCTGAAGAATGAAATAACGCATCACTTGTTAGGTATCTCTTGCCGTCATGTGTCTCGATAGTGAAAAGGACAGAGTTGCTAACCCTCTGTTTCTCTCTGAAATCCCTTTGGGCATAGATATAACAGGTGAAGGTAGATAAAAGGATAAAGGGCAATAGCTTCCTCATCTTGTTTTCATACTTTGTCTATCAGGCGTATGCCTCCGTTCTCCATGACGATGAGTCTGCGTCGGTAGAGGTCGCCGATGGCCTTCTTATAGACCTTCTTGCTCACCTCGAAGCGTGCCTTTATCTCCTCGGCATCGCTCTTGTCGCCCAGTTCGCAGTATCCGTCGTGCTGTTGCAGCCAGTTGAGCAGCGTCACCGAGAAGTCGAGTGTCTGCTGGCGGCCTGTGGGCTGCAGCGTGAGGTCTATCTTGCCGTCGGGGCGTACGCAGGCGATGTAAGCCTTCATGCGGTCGCCCGTCTGCACGTGCTTGAATATCTGGTCGCGGTAGATGAGGCCGGCATACTGGTTGTCGATGATGACCTTGAAGCCCAGATCGGTCTTCTGCCATATCATGATGTCTACCTCGTCGCCGGCGTTGTATGTGGGCTTTTCCTTGTTGAGGTATTTCTCCACCTTCGCCGTAGCCATAATGCGGTAGCTCTCTTCGTCGATGGTCACATAGACGATGTACGACGAACCTATCTCCATGCGGCGTTTCTGTTCGCGGAAGGGGCAGAAGAGGTCTTTCATCAGGCCCCAGTTGAGGAAGGCGCCGTATTCGTTCACCCACGAGCACTCGAGGTAGGCAAAGTCGCCCGGCTTAGCCAGCGGGTGCTCGGTGGTAGCCACGAGGCGTTCGTCCTGGTCGAGGTACAGAAACACGTCGAGTTCGTCACCTATCTTATAATCTTTGGGTACATAGCGTTTGGGCAGCAGTATCTCGCCCTCATCGCCTCCGTCGAGGTAGAGTCCGAAGTCTACCTCTTTCACTATTTTCAGCAGGTTATATGCTCCCAGTTGTATCTTCTCCATTGTCTTCTTGATTTTGTGTTTCGGTGTGGATGATCATGCCGTCCTTCAGGTGGATGGTGCGGTCGGTGATGGCAGCCAGCTGTTCGTCGTGGGTCACGATGACAAAGGTCTGGCCCATCTTCTCGCGCAGGTCGAAGAAGAGCTGGTGCAACTCCTGCTTGTTCTTGCTGTCGAGCGAGCCGCTGGGTTCGTCGGCCAGTATCACGTCGGGGTCGTTGACGAGCGCTCTTGCCACGGCGATGCGCTGCTTTTCACCTCCTGAGAGTTGGGCGGGCTTGTGCTGTGCCCGCTCTTCGAGTCCCATAAACTGCAGCAGCTGCATGGCTTTCTCGCGAGCCTCGCTCTTGCTTGTTCCGGCGATGAGGGCGGGAATCATGATGTTTTCGATGGCGGTAAATTCGGGCAGAAGCTGATGGAACTGGAACACGAAACCGATATGACGGTTACGGAAATCGCTCAGCTTGTTCGACTTCAGCCGGCTTACCTCTACGCCGTCGATGCACACCTGTCCGCCATCGGGCTTGTCCAGTGTGCCTATTATCTGCAGCAGTGTGGTCTTGCCGGCACCGCTGGGGCCGACGATACTCAGTATCTCGCCCTTGTTGATGTGCAGGTCTATGCCCTTGAGCACCTGCAGCGAGCCGAAACTCTTGGTTATGCCTTTGATATCTATCATAGTGTCTGTCTTAGTTCTTGTGACGCCAGTGCTTGGCTATCCAGTTGTGTATCATGTCATAAGCGCTGTCTTCCTCCGTGTGCTGTGGCTGGGCGAAGGTCATCTCGTCCATGGTGCCTCCATACTGGTCGGGGAAGATTATCATCAGGTTGGTGCCGTTGAAGTAGTGCTCTATCTCGTAGGGCAGCTTCTCCTGCGCCGACTTGTACGACACCGTGCCCTTGCGGGCTGTCACCACCACAAACAGGTGGTCGTCGGCAATCGTCGTAGCCAGATGCGGCAACTGGTTCCAGTGGTTCATGCTTATGTATTCGGCCCTGAGCGCGGGGTGCTGGTTGCGCACCCATTCGGTAATCAGTGCCATGGTGTCTTCGCGGGCGTGGTAGGTGATGCGACATTCCAGGTTCTCTGCCATACGGGCCAGTCGTTCCATCCATCGATAGAATCCAGGCTCATACTGGGCCCTCGACGGCACAGCCACCTGTATGCGGCGCAGCGTGGAGAGCGGCTGGTTGAGGCGCGCCATGATAATCTGGCAGTTGAGTCCGTTGAAGAGACTCTGGTGGAAGTTTCCCCAGAACTTGTTGGACTTGTCGGCGTGCATGTGCATGCCTATGAGTATCTCCGAAGCCTGAAACTCCTTGAAGGCATGCTTGATGCCGTTGGCTATGTTGGCGGCTATGCGCACCTGAGTCTCCATCTGCACGTCTGCCGATGCGGCATGGCGCACCAGATGTTCCAGCAGCTTCTGCCCCTCTTCCTGGTTCTGCATCAGGTCGGCGTCGTCGTAGACCACGTTGAGGCCCACGATGGGCGTCTTCAGCTTGGGGTTGCGCATCATGAAGGCCATTGACATCAGCTGGTCGGCATACTCGGGATATTTCACCGGCACCAGTATCTTCTCGTTGTCCTTGCTGGGGTTCTTGGGTGCATACTCCTTGTCGCGGAACACTATCTGCTGCGCCGCCCTGTCGGTGACGATGGTCGAGATGACGCAGGTGAAGAGTATCATCAGTACCACGCCGTTGAGCAGCGTGTCGTCTATCATCGATACGCCTCCGGGCGAGGTCAGCTTCATGCCCGTCATCAGTATGGCTATGGCTCCGGCGGCATGTGCCGAGGTGAGACCAAACATCATGTTGCCCGATGTCCACGGTAGCCGCAGTGCCACCGATGAGATGTAGGCTGCCAGCGCCTTGCCCAGCGTGCCGAAGATGGTAATCACTGCTGCCACCCAGATGATTTGCCCTCCGGTGAAGAGCAGCCTCACGTTGATGAGCATGCCCACACCTATCAGGAAGTAGGGGATAAACAGGGCGTTGCCGATAAACTCGATGCGGTTCATCAGCGGCGACAGGCGGGGTATGTATCTGTTGAGTATCAGTCCGGCAAGGAATGCGCCGAGGATGCCTTCAAGCCCAGCCAACCCCGACAGCACGGCACTCATGAAGAGTATGGCGAGCACAAAGATAAACTGCATCACCGAGTCGCTGTATCGGCGCAGAAAGCAGCGCGTCAGCCTCGGTATCACCATGCTCATAAACAGGCAGAGCGCCACGGTCTTGGCGGCAAACAGAGCCCAGAACCCTATGCCGCTGTCGCCCTGGTGTATGCCCACGATGGCTGCCAGCGCCATGAGCGCCATGAAGAGCGACAGCATCGACGACCCCACGCTCAGCGCCACACTCGGTTTGCGCTGCAGACCATAACGTCCCACGATGGGGTATGCCACCAGCGTGTTTGAAGCCATCAGACAGCCCAGCAGTAGACAGGTCTGCACCGGATAACCCAGTATCCAGCGCGCAGCGCCACCCGTGAGCAGTGCCGGCAGGATAAAGGTGAGTATGCCGTAGATACCCATCTGACCCTTCGTACGCTTCACGCCCTCCATATCCATCTCCAGGGCGGCGAGGAACATGATGTAGTACATGCCCACCTTGCCGAAGAGCTCGAAAGAGGCGTCGCGCGAGAGTATATTCAGACCGTAGCTGCCTATCGCCATACCCGCCAGCACCATGCCGATGATGTGGGGAATACGCAACTTGCCCATGATGATTGGCGCAAAGAGGATGATGAGCAGCACGACAAAGAATATGATTGTCGGGTCGGTTATGGGGAAATATTGGGATAAATCGGGCATAGCTCTCTGTGACGTATAAATCTACTGCAAAGGTCCGAAAAAAATGTCACATTTGATGATAAAATCCCTAAAAATTAACTGATAAGTGCCCCAAATGTTGTAATTTTGCACACGATAACAGATAATCAATAAGAAATAAACAAAATGAAAGTAGCAATTGTGGGCGCGAGTGGCGCCGTTGGACAAGAGTTTCTTCGTATTCTCGCTGAGAGAGAGTTTCCCATCGATGAGCTGGTACTGTTTGGCTCCAAGCGCAGCGCAGGTACCAAATACGCTTTCAAAGGTAAAGAGTACGAAGTCCAGCTGCTCCAGCACAACGACGACTTCCGCGATATAGATATAGCCTTCGTTTCTGCCGGTGGCGGCACTTCCAAGGAGTTTGCCGAGACCATCACCAAGCACGGCGCGGTGATGATTGACAATTCCAGCGCCTTCCGCATGGACGAGGACGTGCCACTGGTAGTGCCCGAGGTCAATCCCGAGGACGCCCTCAACCGCCCCCGTGGCATCATCGCCAACCCCAACTGTACCACCATCATGATGGTCGTAGTGCTGCAGCCCATCGAGAAGCTCAGCCACATCCGCCGTGTCCATGTCTCTTCTTATCAGAGCGCCAGCGGTGCAGGTGCCGCAGCCATGGCCGAACTCGAGCAGCAGTACCGTGAGGTTCTCACCGAGGGCAAGGTAAAGACCATCAACAAGTTTCCCCATCAGCTGGCCTACAACGTCATTCCACAGATTGACGTGATGACCGACAACGACTATACCAAGGAGGAGATGAAGATGTATCATGAGACCCGCAAGATTATGCACAGCGACGTGCGCACCAGCGCCACCTGTGTGCGCGTCTCTTCGCTCCGCTCCCACTCCGAGTCTGTGTGGATAGAGACCGAGCGTCCGCTCACCGTCGACGAGGTGCGCTCTGCCATCGCAGCAGCTCCCGGTTGCACCCTCGAGGACGACCCCCAGCACTATGTTTATCCCATGCCGCTTGAGAGTGCGGGCAAGGACGATGTCTTCGTAGGCCGCGTGCGCCGCGACCTGGCCGACGACCATGGCATCACCCTCTGGCTTACCGGCGACCAGATACGCAAGGGCGCCGCGCTCAATGCCG
Source organism: Prevotella sp. P5-108 (assembly GCF_002251385.1). GTDB lineage: Bacteria > Bacteroidota > Bacteroidia > Bacteroidales > Bacteroidaceae > Prevotella. The sequence goes on along the minus strand of NZ_NPJJ01000057.1, from coordinate 68,897 downwards.
TGCAGATAGCCGAGTATCTCGTCAAGGTGGGCAATGTGAAGTAAAGCCCCACGCTGATATACCATCGGGCCACCGCCAGCCATCCTGTAGAGAGCAGTAGGGCAGGCGGTGGCTTTTTCTTTGCCTCAGCCACGGGGGGAGGTTAGGGCAGCGCCCCGTCAGAGAAAAAATATGGGCATGGGGTGTAATAATAGCGCCCCGCCGTCGTCTTATGATAAAATGACAATGAAAACAGAGATGACCGACAGACAACTGGTGACGCTCGTGCTGGGCGGCAAGACCCAGGCTTACAGCGATATCGTGAGCCGACATTCGGCCCTGGTCTTTGCCAAGGCCATGGGCGTGGTGCGATGTCGTGACCTGGCTGCCGAGATAGCCCAGCAGACCTTTGTGCGCGCCTATACCCGGCTTGCCGACTGGCATGGCGACGACTCCATCGCGCCGTGGCTCGCCATGATTGCCGTGCGCCTGTCGCTGACCCATCTCGACACCGCCCGCCGCCGTCGTGCCGGTCAATTGGACCACGATGTGCCCTACGATGACTATTCCCCCGAGCACGAACGCCGCCTGCAGCGCATGGAGCAGGCTGTCTCGCAGTTGGGCGAGCCCGACAGGAGCATCGTGCAGCTGCATTACTACCGCCACCAGACTACCGCCGAGATAGCCGCCAGGCTCAGTCTCACCCAGGCCAATGTGCTGGTGCGGCTCAACCGTATACGTCAACGATTAAAGAAACAACTGGAACATGGAGAAGATGAATGAACAAGAGTTTGACCGCCTCATCAGCGAGGCGGTAGAGCGCCAGATGCTGCTCTCGGATATCAACACCAGGGTGATGACCGAGGTAAGACGCTCGGCACGCCGCACCCTGCTGCGCCGTTGGGCGCGCGTGGTGGCTTTTGCCTTTGGCATGCCGCTGCTGGTCTTTGTCGTCGGCGTCTTGTCAGACAGCGTGGCTTCGGCGTCCACTCCCGTCGTAGCCGTGTCTATGGCAGTGGCGGCAGTGACTACCCTCGTGGCTGTCGTCCGCGTCATCTGCGATTTTTCTGTCACCAGAGTGTAATAATTTGTCTGCATGCCGGTCTTTAGGTAAAGCAATGACAACAACAGTATTAACAACATTAACACATTAAGCATTATGGATTGCATTATGGATTTAAAACAAGTCGTCGGCATCATTATGGTGTTCTCCGTCCCCCTCTCGTTGATTATCGGTCTGGTCTACTACCTTGTAGACATGAAACGCAACGCTTTCAGACTGCGTAGCGAAATCATCAGCGGCGGTGTGGACTGCGACACGGCACGCTTACTGCTCGAGGAGACCGGGCGCCGTCACTCTCTCTCGTTCGCCACCCTGCGCCTGGGTCTGCTGCTGTTCTTTACAGGCATCGCAGCCGTGCTGGCCCGTGTGGCTGACTTCACCATACTCACCCTCTGGCTTACGGCAGCCATAGGCGGCGGCGTAGGCTTGCTCATCGCCTTCGTCATCGAGTGGAAGATGGTAGAGAAAAAGTAGGCGTCTCTCCGCGCCATAACGGTTACAAGCATCAGTCCCGGGCAACAGGCAGTTGTCCGGGATTTTTCTATTTCCTCCGTCGCCGCGTTGGCGTCCTCTGCTCCCGCGTTGGCGTCCTCTGCTCCCGCATTGGCGTCCTCTGCTCCCGCATTGGCGTCCTCTGCTCCCGCATTGGCGTCCTCTGCTCCCGCATTGGCGTCCTCTGCTCCCGCATTGGCGTCGGTCTAAGTATATCTGCCGCCCATAGCAGCCAACTGTCTGGCGATGTCTTTATTTATCATTTCGTGGTTTGATACCACTATTTCGGGGCTTGCCGTAATCATTGCAAGTCCCGATTTCTCTATTTCATGCTCCGCCTCCAGCTTATATGCGCCCTCCATCACCATTGATAGCCACGCCGCGCCCGCCGCCATAACGCCCGCCGTCGCAGACGGTCACATCGGTGGTTCGTGACGGATGATACGTGGTCACGTGCCTTATGATACGGGCTTACGTAACAAGCGGCACGTGAGCCCGTGACAACCGTCACGAGCCGCCAAGGACGATTAGGACATGGCGGAACACAATTCGCCGATGGCGCAGTTCCATCGGCAGCGATACAAGTAGCCCATTGTGGATGGTGCGCACCCCTGGCAACTCTGTAGGAGTTGCGATTTCATAGCCCAGGGTTGATACGTGCAGCGCCTATGTCCATCGGCAGCGATACAAGTAGCCCATTGTGGATGGTACGCACCCCTGGCAACTCTGTAGGAGTTGCGATTTCATAGCCCAGGGTTGAGGTGCGAAGCGCCTCTACCCTGGGTGCTGATACACAAAGGGATAGCAACTCTGTAGGAGTTGCGTTTAGCCGAAGGCGTTATTATCAGTTTGATGGTATTTCCCTACACATTTCAGCCCTTTGTCCTGCTGCGGGTAACGCCTACGGCTAATCGCAACTCCTACAGAGTTGCCAGGTTAGTAGTGCAGCTACCCAGGGTAGCGGTCTTCGCCCGCAACCCTGGGCTGGGGAATCGCAACTCCTACAGAGTTGCTGCTGCTTGTGGGCTCTCTATTTGTATCATTCCCCACGTAGCTGCTGCTTGTGGGTTCCTCGTTTGTATCATTCCCCACGTTGCTGCTGCTTGTGGGTTCCTCGTTTGTATCATTCCCCACATTGCTGCTGCTTGTGGGCTCCTTATTTGTATCATCCCCACTTAACTGCTGCTTGCGCACACCTCTTGTCAATACCTGGACAGGGTGGACTCCGCTGCCCCTGCTGGCGCCAACCGTGGGGCTGTGCTTTACTCCCTTTACACCTTATTATATTATAATGCGCGCGACTGTAATGGCGGGCGCCATTTTTTTATGAATAAATAGGGTAATATCAAAAAAAATTAATACTTTTGCATGAATATAACATGTTATAGTTGTGGACAAGAATAAATTCGGACTACTAAGCCAAATAAAATACCCTTCTGACCTGCGCAAGTTGGATATAGACCAGTTGGCAGAGGTTTGCAGCGAGCTGCGCCAAGACATTATCGACGAGGTGTCGGTCAATCCCGGTCACTTTGCCTCGAGTCTGGGCGTCGTTGAGATTACCGTTGCCCTGCACTATGTCTTCAATACCCCCGACGACCGCATAGTGTGGGATGTGGGTCATCAGGCTTATGGTCACAAGATACTTACAGGACGTCGCGACACGTTCTGCACCAACCGTCATCTGCACGGCGTCCGCCCGTTTCCCTCCCCATTGGAGAGCGAGTACGACACTTTCGCCTGCGGTCATGCCTCCAACTCCATCTCTGCCGCCCTCGGTATGGCGGTGGCTGCCCGCAAGACCGGGCACGACGACCGTCATGTGGTGGCCGTCATCGGCGATGGTGCCATGAGCGGCGGTCTGGCCTTTGAGGGTCTCAACAATGTCTCGTCGACCCCCAACGACCTGCTCATCATCCTCAACGACAACGACATGAGCATAGACCGCGCTGTGGGTGGTATGGAGAAGTATCTGCTCAATCTCGACACCAATGCCACCTATAACAAGATAAGGTTCAAGGTGGCCCGATGGCTCGAGGACAATGGCCATCTGAGCGACCGCCGCCGCAAGGGCATCATACGACTCAACAACGCCATCAAGTCGGTGCTGAGCCATCAGCAGAATATCTTTGAGGGCATGAACATACGCTACTTCGGCCCCTTCGACGGTCACGACGTCAAGGAGGTGGTGCGCCTGCTGCGTCAGCTCAAAGACATGAAGGGCCCCAAGCTGCTGCACCTGCATACCACCAAGGGCAAAGGCTACAAGCCCGCCGAAGACGAAGCCACCATCTGGCACGCTCCGGGCCGATTTGATGCCGAGACTGGCGAGCGCATCGTGAGCGACTCGTCCAACAAGCCTCCCAAGTACCAGGATGTGTTTGGTGAGACCCTGCTCGAACTGGCACAGATGAACGACCGCATTGTGGGCGTGACACCCGCCATGCCCACCGGCTGCTCGATGAACATACTGATGAATGCCATGCCCGACCGCGCCTTCGATGTGGGCATAGCCGAGGGCCACGCCGTGACCTTCTCGGGAGGTATGGCCAAAGACGGTCTCCAACCCTTCTGCAATATCTACAGCTCGTTTGCCCAGCGCGCTTACGACAATATCATTCACGACCTCGCTCTGCTCTCGCTGCCCGTGGTGCTCTGTCTGGACCGCGGCGGACTGGTGGGCGAGGACGGCCCCACCCACCATGGCGCCTTCGATATGGCGGCGCTGCGCCCCATCCCCCATCTCACGATTTGCTCGCCCATGGACGAGCACGAACTGCGCCGGATGATGTACACCGCACAGCTCCCCGACATGGGTACGGTGGTGATACGCTATCCCCGAGGCGCTGCCGAGCACAACGACTGGCGCTGCAAGCTCGAAGCCATCGAGGTGGGCACCGGCCGACGCATGCACGAGGGTCACGATGTGGCAGTGCTCACCATCGGCCCTATAGGCAATGTGGCTGCCGAGGCAGTGGCTGAAGTTGAGGCTGAGGGCCAGCTCACTGTGGCCCATTACGATATGCGCTATCTCAAACCCATCGACGGCGGCATACTCGACGAGGTGGGCCAGAGGTTCAGCCGCGTCATCACCGTGGAAGACGGTGTGAGATGCGGTGGTCTGGGAACGGCTGTCACCGAATGGATGGCCGACCATCACTATACGCCCGAGATTGTAAGGCTGGGCCTGCCCGACGAGTTTGTCGAGCACGGCACCGTAAGCGAACTGCGCCGCATCGCGGGTATAGACAAGGCAACGATTATTCAACATATTAAAGGATGAAAATCATTATTACCGGTGCCTACGCCATAGGTACCCATCTGGCACGACTGCTCTCGCGCAACCACGAGGACATCACGCTCATAGACCCCGACCCCGACCGGTTGGCACGTATCGGCAGCGACTACGACCTGCTGACGATGGTGGCCGACCCCGACAGCATACAGGCCCTCACCGATGCCGGCGTGGGCCACACCGACCTCTTCATCGCCGTAACCCCTGACCAGAGTCTCAACCTCAACTGCTGTATCCTGGCCAAGGCACTCGGTGCCCACAAGACCGTGGCGCGCATAGACCGCGCCGAATATATCGAAGACGACAAGCGCGAACTCTTCGTCAGACTGGGCGTCGACGAACTCATCTACCCCGAGGTGCTCGCTGCCCGTGACATCAACAACGGTCTCAAGATGTCGTGGGTGCGCCAGCGTTGGGATGTGCACAACGGAGCCCTCATCCTGCTGGGCATCAAGCTGCGCGAGGGATGCGAGATACTCAACCGTCCGCTCCGCGAGCTCTGCGGTGCGCAGGACCCTTACCACGTGGTGGCGGTGAAGCGTGGCCTCGATACCATCATCCCTGGCGGTAACGACGTGCTGCAGCTCTACGACCTGGCCTACTTCATGACCACGCGCCAGTTTATCCCCTACATCCGCAAGATTGTGGGCAAGGAGCAGTATGCCGATGTCAAGAACGTGATGATTATGGGCGGTGGCAATACAGCCGTCAACGCCGTCAAGGGCATGCCCGAATACATGGATGTCAAAATCATCGAGAGCAGTCTGGAGCGCTGCGAACAGCTCAACGACATGCTCGACAGCCATAAGGCGCTCGTCATCAACGGCGACGGCCGTGACCTGTCGCTGCTCACCGAAGAGAGCATCAACAATACCCAAGCCTTTGTGGCGCTCACGGGCAACACAGAGACCAACATCCTGGCCTGCCTCACCGCCAAGCGAATGGGCGTGAGAAAGACCGTGGCCATGGTCGAGAACCTCGACTATGTAAGCATGGCAGAGAGCCTGGATATAGGTACCATCATCAACAAGAAGGCTATCGCCGCCAGCCGCATCTACCAGATGCTGCTCGATGCCGATGTGCTCAATGTCACCTTCCTCATGTCGGCCAATGCCGATATCGCCGAGTTTATCCCCAAGGAGGACTCCAAGATTACCCAGAAACCCGTATACGAACTGGGACTGCCACAGGGCATGACCATCGGCGGACTGGTAAGAAACGGCGTAGGTATGCTGGTGTCGGGTAACACCCAGATTATGGCGGGCGACACGGTGATGGTGTTCTGCCACAATATCAATATGAAAAAGATAGAGAAGTTCTTCATCTGATAGAGTGCAGCCGTTATGATCAACTGGAACATGATAAGCAAGATTATGGGAGCGCTCCTCTTCTTCGAGGCAGCCCTCATGTCGCTGAGCCTGGGCATCTCTGTCTATAGCGGCGAGGGCGACACGCCGGCGTTTGTCACCTCGGTGGGGCTGATACTCCTTGCCGCCATCGTCTTCAGGTATTTCGGACTCAAGGCGGGCAACCGCCTCTCGCGCAAGGATGCCTACATGGTCGTCACGCTGTCGTGGGTGGTCTTCAGCCTCTTTGGCTCGCTGCCGTTCATGCTGAGCGGATATGTCAACAACTTCACCGACGCGTTCTTTGAGAACATGTCGGGATTTACCACTACCGGCGCCACCGTGATAGACGATGTCGAGGCGCTGCCCCATGGTCTCCTCTTCTGGCGCTCGTTCACCCAGTGGATAGGAGGTCTGGGTATCGTCTTCTTCACGGTCGCCCTGCTGCCCTCGCTCGACGGCGGCTATGTCAAGGTGTTCTCTGCCGAGATTACGGGCCCCATCCAGACCAAGCTGCATCCCCGTCTGTCGATGGGAGCCAAGTATATATGGATGGTATATGTATGCCTGACGGCAGCCTGTGCAGGCTGCTACTGGATATTCGGCATGTCGCCGTGGGAGAGCATCAACTATGCCATGACCTCGACAGCCACCGGCGGTTTCTCCATATACAACGACAGCATGGAGAACTTCCACTCGCCCGCACTGGAATATACCTGCACCACATTCTGCTTCCTCGCGGGCATCAACTTCACCCTGCTTTACTTCACCGTGGCACGCCGCCGCATAGGGATGCTCTTCAAGAGCGACGAGTTCAAGTTCTATCTCTTCATGACGGCAGCCTGTACGGCATTCGTCATGTTCCAGCTCATGGCGTACCGCGGCTATGACGCCGAGCACGCCTTCCGTTGCGGCGCCTTCCAGGTAGTCAACTTCCTGACCACCACGGGCCTGTTCAACGACAACGCCGCGCTGTGGCCCCATGTCACCTGGGTGGTGCTGGCGGTATGTATGTTTGTGGGAGCCTGCTCGGGCTCTACCAGCGGTGCCTTCAAGAGCATACGCAGTATGATGGTGCTCAAGGTGATACGCAACGAGTTGCGGCAGATACTCCACCCCAATGCCGTGCTGCCGCTGAGGGTCGACGGCGTCAATGTGCCCATCCAGAAGAGGGTGACGCTGCTGGCATTCCTCGCCACCTATGTCATCATGCTGCTGGTGGTGGCGTTTATCATGATAGCCTGCGGCATAGACCACACCAATGCCATCACCATCTGTCTGAGCAGTCTGGGCAACGTGGGTCCCTCGCTGGGTCTGGAGATAGGTCCCACGATGTCGTGGAGCCAGCTGCCCGACCTTGCCAAATGGACCTGCTCGTTCATGATGCTCGTAGGGCGTCTGGAGATATTCACCGTGCTGGTCATCTTCACCCCCACATTCTGGAAAGACAATTAGAAAACGACAAACAGTATAAAACAACAAACAATAAAGCGTATGAAACCATTAAAGTTTAAGGCTCTGTTGAAGCAGACCATCTGGGGTGGCGACAAAATCATCCCCTTCAAGCATCTCGATGACCATCTCGAGAACGTAGGCGAAAGCTGGGAAATCTCTGGAGTGCCCGGCAACGAGACAGTGGTAGCCGACGGTGAGTATGCCGGCAAGAAGCTCAACGAACTGGTAATCGAGCAGAAGGACAAGCTCGTGGGCAAGGCCAACTATGAGCGCTTCGGCGACGAGTTCCCCCTGCTCATCAAGTTTATCGATGCCCGTCAGGACCTCTCTATCCAGGTGCATCCCACCGACGAGATAGCCAAGCGTCAGGGCAAGGAGCGCGGCAAGACCGAGATGTGGTACATCATGGACTCTGACAAGGACGCCAAGCTCTACAGCGGTCTGAAGATGCAGATTACCCCCGAGCAGTACAAGGCTATGGTCGAGGACGACACCATCACCGACGCCCTCGCCCAGTATGAGGTCAAGGAAGACGACTGCTTCTTCCTACCCGCAGGCCGCATCCACGCCATCGGCACAGGCTGCTTCCTCGCCGAAATCCAGCAGACCAGCGATGTCACCTATCGCATCTACGACTTCAAGCGCAAGGACAAGGACGGCAACTACCGCCAGCTCCACACCAAGGAGGCTGCCGAGTGCATCAACTACACCGTGGAGGACGACTACCGCACCCACTATGAGCACAAGAAGAACGAGGGCGTGACCCTGGTGGAATGTCCTTACTTCACCACAGCCGTCTATGACCTCGACGAGCCCATGACGCTCGACTACAGCGAGCTCGACAGCTTTGTAATCCTCATCGGTCTGAAGGGCGAAGGCACCATCACCGACAACGAGGGCAACACAGTGACCATCAGCGCCGGCGAGTCTATCCTCGTGCCTGCCACCACTGACACGCTCAAGGTCGAGGGCACTATCAAGATGCTCGAGACTTACGTATAAACCCTCATCGCATGGCCGATAGGGCATGTACTCCCCGCCGCAAGGCAATAACAGAAAGCGAGAGGAAGCACGGTATCAGCAGATACGGTGTTTCCTCCCGCTTCTTGTATGGACGGGGATGACGGTGACGGAGGCTGTGGGCTACTCTCCGGCTGCGGTGGCTGGCGGGGTAGGGTCGGCCGCAAGGGCGGTGGGCCCGGCGGTAGCCCCAACAGTCTCGGCTGGCGCAGGGGCATGATAGGTGTCGAGGAAGTGCTGCACATCGGCACGGATGTGAGCAAAGACATCGGAGAGCACATACCCCATGTTCTTCTTGAGCATCGCCTCGACATCTTCCACACTGTGCGAGTAGCAGCTCAGCTCATTGCGGCGCTGGGTGGAGTGCATGCTGTCGCGCGAGATTTCGTTCTCGCGCTCGCGGATGAGCTGGGCGCAGATGCGCGTCATGGCTGGGCTCACCACGCGGTCGAAGAGATGATGCCCCTGTATATATAAATAGGTGGTCTGTGGCGTCACGCCCAACGAGCGCAGACTCGCCTCGACCTTGGGGTAAGCCTTGACGCCCTCGGGGTAGTTGCGGCGCAGGGCGTCGAGCCGTCTGACCACCTTGTGAGACAGGCGGGCGAGCATGTCCTGGGCATGGACGGCGGAGAAGTTGCCCATCTCGATGACCGAGAGGAAGTCGCTCATCGTGAACTCGCCGTAATGGGGCGTGCGATAGAACCATACGTTCCACACGAAGAGCGGATAGATAATCTCGGAGAAACTGCGCAGATAGCCGTTGAAGTCGAAAATGTGGTGGTCGTTGAGGGTGATAGCCACGCAGACATCGTGGAGCGACGGGGCGTAGCACTGCAGGTTCTCGATGGCATAGGCGTAGGTGTGGAAGACGTATGGGCTGTCGATAATCTGCTGCGAGGTGGGCGTGGCCTTCTGGATAAGATAGTCGTAGTCGGCATCGACGCAGGCAATCATATCACTGCCCACGCGGTCGGTCATGAGCCGCATGAGCGCCGCCTTCTTGCCACGGTTGAGCTGGCGGGAGCGCGAGGGGAGCATCACCTGGAAGTAGTAGCTGTCGGTCTCGAAGCTCGAGAGGACAGTGCGCCAGAAGAACACGTCGTCGTAGCTTTCGACATAGGCCACGATGCGGTGACGCGCCTGCCTGGAGTTGAGCCTGTTGGCAGCCGACAGGTAGTCGGAGGTGATGCTGTCTTTGAGTCGTCTACCCATTGTTGACAATAATATCGGATACCTCGGTCACACGGTCCATCCATCCGTTCATGATGACAGCCGGACTGTGGGTGGTGAGGATAATCTGTACGTTGGGGTTGAGCTCGAGGATGAGGTCTATGAGCTGCTGCTGCCAGTCTACGTGCAGGCTCACCTCGGGCTCGTCCATGAACAGCACGTAGGGCTTGTTGTCCTCGACCAGCACGGTGAGCAGGATGGCGAGTATCTGCTTCTCGCCGCTGGACAGCTGATAGGGCAGTAGCGTCTCGCCGATCTGCGTGAACCGAATCTCGTTCTCTGTGCGCACAATCTTCTTGCCCGTGTCTGCGAAGAGTCTGTCTATCATGTCCTGGAACTTCTTCTTGGGCTCACTGATACGCTGGGCTTCGGCGGCACCGTCGCAGCCGCCCTGTTGGAGCACGCTGATGATGCGGTTGCCAATGTTGACCTGGTAATCGAGGTAGCGGCGCTGCAGTTGGAAGAGTTGCCAGTCGAGCTCGGTGACCAGAGAGATGTCGACCTTGGTGAGCATGTCGGCGTTGAGCAACGGCCTGTCGAACGAGCGTATGATATCGTAGCGTATCCATTTGGCGTCGGCTGGGCTCACAGTGAGGTGGACGCCCTTGAGCATGTGGCTGGGAAACTCGCCGCCGGCGGCGAGGCCCTTGACCACCTTGTTGAGGATGGTGCTCTTGCCCACGCCGTTGACGCCGCTCAGCACATTGACGCGGCGGTCCAGTTGCCACACGACATGACGCTGCCCGCTCCACAGCGACTCTATCTCTATCTCCTTGATGTAATCGGCATATTTCTGCATGATGATACAGGTTAAGTTTTCGCACAAATTTACGAAAAAAAGCCTTGCCTTGCACCCATTTATGGCTTATTTGTTTACCTTTGCCCCCGAAATTTAACTATTAATAAGATTATGAATGACAATCGTGCGCTCAAGGCCCATCTGAGTCTGCTCTTCGCCGAAATCTTTTGGGGCCTTATGGCTCCGGTGGGCAAGGATGCCATGGCCCACGGCATCGACGGCATCTGTCTGGTATCGCTCCGCGTGGCAGGCGCCGCGCTGCTGTTCTGGACGGCGTCGCTCTTTGCGCCCCGTGAGCGCATGGCACGCCGCGATGTGCTGTTGTTGGCTGTGGCGGCACTGTTTGGCATCGTGTTCAACCAGTGCATGTATACCATCGGACTGGGCATCACCTCGCCCGTCAATGCCAGCATCGTCACCACATCGATGCCCATCTTCGCCATGGTGCTGTCGTTCTTCATCCTGCGCGAGCCCCTGTCGGCGATGAAGGCGGGTGGGGTAGCGATGGGCTGTGGCGGCGCCGTCATCCTGATCGTGAGCAGCGTGTCGGCAGCCAACGCCCGGGTGGGCGACTTGCGAGGCGACGTGCTGTGCATGATGGCCCAGTTGTCGTTTGCCCTCTATCTGGCGCTGTTCAGCAAGCTGGTGCGCCGCTATTCCGTCATCACCGTCAACAAGTGGATGTTTCTCTGGGCATCGCTCTACATCCTGCCCATAGCCTCGCCCCACCTGATGGCCAACGACTGGTCGGCAGTGGCTCTTACCACCTGGGCAGAGGCAGGCTTTGTGGTCTTCTTCGGCACGTTTGTGAGCTACCTGTTGATGATGGCTGGCCAGCAGGTGCTGCGCCCCACCGTGGTGAGCGTTTACAATTATGTGCAACCCATCGTGTCGGTCACCGTGTCGGTGCTTACGGGTCTGGCCGTCTTCACGCTGAGTCAGGCGCTGGCGGTAATCCTCGTCTTCTCGGGCGTATGGCTCGTCACCAAGTCGAAGTCGCGCCGCGATGTCGAGCATCCCGAGGCCAAAGATTAATCCCGCCGGGCTGTTTTTTCGCATTATCATCAGAGATTTTATCATTTTTATCCCCTTCGGCTCGGCAGAAAGTGCTAACTTTGTAGCATCATAGACAGTAATTACTAATTTATTATAAACGATGATGAAACAAAAGACACTTCTTATTGCTCTGGCGCTGATGGGAGCGGTTACCGCCTCGGCGCAGAAGCATGACGGCGGGCTCAGCAATGATATGCTTGCTGCCATCCGCAAGGCTCAGCCTACAGCGGCTCAAGACAAGGCGCTCTTTAATGCCATTGCCGCCAACTCTATCGACGACCTGGCGAAGAATTATGCTGCCAAACGCCCTGTAGACACCCACTTCAGCAACGAGACTCCCAAGCAGAAGATTCACAACCAACGCAGTTCGGGCCGCTGCTGGATGTTCTCTGGCTTCAATGTGCTGCGCGCCAACTTTGCCAAGCAGCATCAGGACAGCCTCTGTGTAGAGTATTCACAGGCTTATCTCTTCTTCTACGACCAGCTGGAGAAGGCCAACCTCATGCTCCAAGGCGTCATCGACAATGCCCGCAAGCCCATCGACGACCAGCGTGTGCGCTTCTTCTTCCAGCACCCCATCAACGATGGCGGTACCTTCTGTGGCGTGGCCGACCTCGCCGAGAAGTACGGTCTGGTGCCTATGGCAGTGATGCCCGAGACCTACTCGTCTGACAATACCAGCCGCATGGCAAGGATTATCTCTTCCAAACTGCGTGAGTATGGTCTTGAGCTGCGCTCGATGGTGGCTGCCGGCAAGAAGGCTCAGGACATCCGCAAGCGCAAGACCGAGATGCTGGGCACCATCTACCACATCCTGGCTCTTACCATCGGCGAACCCGTGCAGGAGTTTACCTACGCCTTCACCGACAAGAACGGACGCACCCTGACTCCCGCCAAGCGCTATACCCCCAAGTCGTTCTACGATGAGACCGTAGGCCACTCGCTCAACGGCTCCTTCATTATGGTGATGAACGACCCTCGCCGCGAATACCACAAGACCTACGAGGTGGAGTATGACCGCCACACCTATGACGGCCACAACTGGAAGTATCTCAACCTGCCTATGGACGATATTGCCCAGCTTGCCATAGCCAGTATCAAGGGTGGCAGCAAGATGTACTCCAGCTACGATGTGGGCAAGCAGCTCGACCGCAAGCGCGGCTATCTCGACACTGAGAACTTTGACTACGGCTCGCTCTTCGGCATCACCTTCGGCATGGACAAGGCCCAGCGCATCGAAACCTTCGACAGCGGCTCTACCCACGCCATGACCCTCACCGCCGTAGACCTGGATAAGGACGGCAAGCCCGTGAAGTGGAAGGTGGAAAACAGCTGGGGAGCTGACAACGGCTTCGGTGGATGCTTCATCATGACCGACCGCTGGTTCCGCGACTACATGTTCCGCCTCGTTGTCAACAAGGAGTATGTGCCCGAGAACTTCCTTCGTGAGTTCGACCAGAAGCCAGTAATGGTTATGCCCGAAGACCCTCTCTTCGCCGAAGATATGTAAACGCATAATCATCCCCATAACCAGAGCCCGAGTGACGGAGGCCACAGCCTTCTCGCTCGGGCTCTCTCTTTTTGTTATTCGCCTATGAATAATGATATTTTAGTGAGTTTTAACGATTATGGTTAGCCTTCCCCGCCTAATCATGGTAATTTTGTTACCAATTATGAAAAATGTTATCTTTACCCTAATCCTGTCGGCCATGGCGCTGATGCCCGTGCATGCCGACAATAAGCCGAGCAAGCTCTCGGCGCAGGCGTTGTATGCCCAGTTTCAGAACCCGGACAGCCGCTATCGTCCCTTCGTGCGCTGGTGGTGGAACGGCGATGCCGTCGTAGGCAAGGAGCTTGTGCGCGAGCTCCACTTGTTGCGCGATGCAGGCATCGGTGGTGTCGAGATTAATCCCATCTCGCTGCCCTACGGTGCCGACCAGCACGGCTACAAGCAGCTCACCTGGCTCAGCCAGCCCTGGCTTGAGGCCCTCGATACCACGCTGACCGAGGCACGCCGCATCGGCATGACCTGCGACCTGCTCATCGGTTCGGGATGGCCCTTCGGCAGCGAGACTCTGCCCCACAAAGACCGTGCATCGGTGCTGCTTACCGCTGCCATCCCTCTGACTCCTGGCCGTCATTACGAGTTCTCCAAGTTTGACCTGTTCAAGCGCCTCGACCCTGGAGTGTCTATCACCAACTCAGCCCGCGAGCCCCGCTTGGAGATAGCTTATCTCGTGCCCGATTCCATCAATGACTTCCGCCAGGCCAAGGATGTCACCGCCGAGTTTGCCAATGGCAACTACGTAGTAGACACCCCCGCCGAGGGCAAGTATCAGCTCTACGCCATGGTGCGTTTCGACTCCTTCGCATCGGTCATCAACGGCGCTCCCGGAGCAGCCGGCAGCATACTCGACCACATGAATGCGGGTGCCGTACGCCGTTATCTCGACAATATGTACAATACCATTGAGACCAAGACGGGTCCCCTCTCGCGCTGGTTGCGTTCGTTCTTCGTCGACAGTATGGAGCTCGAGGGCACCAACTGGACCGACGACTTCCGCGAGGAGTTCAAGCGCCGTCGCGGTTATGACGTGATGCCCTGGCTGCCCTTCACCATGTTCAAGGTAGGACGCCTGGGCGATGTGGAGAGCTATATCTTCGGTGCCAAGAAGGGCCCCGACTTCAAGAACCAGGTAGACCGCGTGCGCTACGACTTCGAGCTGACCAAGGCAGAGTTGCTGCAGGAGCGATATACCAATACCTTCACCTCATGGTGCAAGGAAAAGGGCGTCAAGTCGCGTGCCCAGGCTTACGGACGAGGCTTCTTCCCACTCGAGTCATCCCTCTCCTACGACATTCCCGAAGGCGAGTCGTGGACTACCAACTGGTTGCGCCACCGTCTGGGTGAAGAGATGGGCGATAAGGACTACCGCCGTGGCCGCGGATATACGATGATAGACAAGTATGTCTCTTCGGCAGCCCACCTTACCGGCAAGCGCCTCGTGAGCTGTGAGGAGATGACCAATACGTATCTCGTCTTCAATACCCCGCTCGAACTTATCAAGATAGGCACCGACATGTCGGCCTTCTCGGGTGTTACCCACTCCGTATGGCATGGCTTCAACTACAGCCCGCGCGATGTGGCATTCCCCGGATGGGTCCAGTATGGCAGCTACTATAACGAGAAGAACACATGGTTCCCCTACTGGAAGTATCTGAACAACTACCGTGCCCGCGTGAGCAGCATCCTGCAGAATGTGGACATGCAGACCGACATTGCCATACTGCCCCCCAACGCCGACCTGTGGACCGAGATGGGCGTGCAGACCGAGCCGTTTCCCCGCGACCTCAACGTGACCTATACTTCCCTCATCTGGGAAGCCATCCATAAGAATGGCGGCGGCGCCGACTATCTCAGTGAGAGCATCATCGAGAAATGCGACGTGCGCGATGGCCATCTCTGCTATGGCCCCAAGAGCTATTCGGCTATCTTCCTGCCCGAAGTCAAGGGCACTACCCAGGGCGTGATGGACAAGCTGCTCGAGTTTGTCCGTGGTGGCGGCCGCGTGTTCTGCATCGGCACCTATCCCCAGCGCTCGCTCGGTCTGAAGGACTATCAGGAGCGCGACGCCAAGATGCGTGCCACCGTTGACGAGCTCAAGGGCTACGCCGACCGCTTCGTGCTGCTCGAGAAGCCCCAGGACGGCAAGTATCTCGAGTGGTATCGCAACGTGATGGACAAGTATCAGCTCTCCCACGCCGTTACCATCACCAACCCCGACCGCTTTGTGCTCCAGAACAGATACAAGGCCGACGATGGTTCCGACCTCTTCTTCTTTGCCAATGTCAACCTGAAAGACAGCAAGCAGACCGATGTGGTCTTCCCCGAGAGCATGACCCGTGGCAAGTCGGCATGGCTCTACGACCCCGCCGACGGCAAGCGCTATACGCTCAAGCTCGACGGCCAGCGTCTGCACCTCGACATGGGTCCCGCTGAGGCCTTTTTCGTGGTCTTCAATGATGTCAAGGCCAAGGCCCCCGTCTACAAGCGCAAGCCTCTGCAGGGCGAGCAGTACATCGAGTTGGGCAACTGGACCGCCAGCCTGCACCACTCGCGCGAGGGATGGGTCAAGACGATGGCCATGCCCGACAGCCTGCAGGACCTGAAGAACACGGAGTACTCCCACTTCATGGGCGATATCACCTACACCACCACCGTCAATGTGGAGAGCGGACGCATGCCCAAATACCTTAACTTAGGACGCGTGTGCGAGATAGCCGAGGTCAAGATCAATGGACGCCCAGCCGGGGTGCAGTGGTTTGGCGACCGCGTCATCGACGTCGAAGGCATGCTCCATGCCGGTGCCAACACCATCGAGGTCAAGGTGACCACCCTCATGGGCAATTACATGCATACCCTCAAGGACAACAAGGTGGCACAGCGCTATGTAATCAAGCGCAATCACCCTCTGCGCTCTATGGGTCTGCTGGGTCCGGTGCGTCTGTATGAGTAGTTAATTTTTGATTAAAACCGAAAAATAAACGACTATATCTTAGCGGGTATCTATTTTTTGTAGTACCTTTGCAGTCAGCATTTAACGAAGATAAATCAATTATGGCACAAGAAGATGTTTTCAAGAAAATAGTCAGCCATTGCAAAGAGTATGGCTTTGTTTTTCCCAGTTCAGACATTTACGACGGTCTCGCCGCCGTGTATGACTACGGTCAGAACGGCGTTGAGCTTAAGAATAATATCAAGGAATATTGGTGGAAGTCGATGGTGCTGATGCACAGCAATATCGTGGGTATCGACGCCGCCATCTTCATGCACCCGACCGTGTGGAAGGCTTCCGGCCACGTCGATGCGTTCAACGACCCACTTATCGATAACCGCGACTCCAAGAAGCGTTATCGTGCCGACGTGCTCATCGAAGACCAGATAGCCAAGTACGAGGAGAAGATAGACAAGGAGGTTGCCAAAGCCGCCAAGAAGTTCGGCGACGCCTTTGATGAGCAGAAATTCCGCGCTACCAATCCCCGTGTGCTCGAGCATCAGCAGAAGCGCGACGCTCTTCATGCACGTTACACCGAGGCAATGCAGGGTCCCAACCTTGAGGAGCTGAAGCAGATAATCCTCGACGAGAACATCGTAGACCCCATCAGCGGCACCAAGAACTGGACAGATGTGCGCCAGTTCAACCTGATGTTCTCTACCGAGATGGGTTCTGTTTCCGACACTACCAACAAGATTTACCTGCGTCCCGAGACCGCCCAGGGTATCTTTGTCAACTACCTCAACGTGCAGAAGACCGGCCGCATGAAGCTGCCCTTCGGTATCGCACAGATAGGAAAGGCTTTCCGCAACGAGATAGTGGCCCGCCAGTTCGTATTCCGTATGCGTGAGTTTGAGCAGATGGAGATGCAGTTCTTCTGCCAGCCCGGCACGGAGATGAAGTGGTTCGAGTACTGGAAGCAGTATCGCCTCAAGTGGCACGAGGCTCTTGGCATGGGCGCCGAGAACTATCGCTTCCACGACCACGAGAAGTTGGCTCACTACGCCAATGCCGCCACCGACATCGAGTTCCGCATGCCATTCGGCTTCAAGGAGGTTGAGGGTATTCACTCACGTACTAACTTCGATCTCTCTCAGCATGAGAAGTACAGTGGTCGTCAAATCAAGTATTTTGACCCCGAAACCAATGAGAGCTATGTACCTTACGATGTTGAAACATCTATCGGCGTAGACCGTATGTTCCTCAGCGTGATGTGCCATGCCTACACCGAGGAACAGCTCGAGAACGGCAGCCGCGTAGTGCTCAAGTTGCCCGAGCCACTGGCTCCCGTCAAGTGTGCCGTGCTGCCCCTGGTCAACAAGGACGGACTGCCCGAGAAGGCACAGGAGATTGTCAATGACCTGAAGTTCCACTTCAACACACATATCGAGGCCAAGGACTCTATCGGCAAGCGTTACCGCCGCCAGGATGCCATCGGTACTCCCTTCTGTGTCACCGTCGATGGCGATACCCTTACCGACAACACCGTTACCCTGCGCTATCGCGACACGATGAAGCAGGAGCGTGTGCCTGTAGACCAGCTCCGCGCCATCATCGAAGACCGCGTGAGCATCACCAGTCTGCTCAAGAAGCTCAATTGATTTTTTCACATCCTCCCTGTTGTCCACCGACGGCAGGGAGGATATACATAGTATAATAGATGATAAAGAATATCGTAAAATTCTTATTGATGGCATTGCCTCTCGTGATGGCATCGTGCTCCGAGACCCCCGGCGAGCCCAGCGAGTTTGAGGATTGGCAGAATCGCAATGAGACTTACTTCAACAATCTCTACCAGACAGCCAAGAGCAATCCAGCCAGGTACAAGGTAATACGCAGTTGGGACTTGCCCGAGAATGTGGCCACAAACCCCGACAATTACATCGTAGCCGAAGTGCTCCACGAGGGAACCAGCACCGAGAGTCCTATGTACACCGACTCCGTGACGATACACTACCGTGGTTGCTTTATCCCCACGACATCGTACCCCGCAGGATATGTGTTCGATCAGACATGGACGGGAGACTACGACCTCACCACGATGAACTCCACGACCTACACCGCGTCGACCTTCATCGACGGTTTCACCACAGCGCTGCTCAATATGCACCCCGGCGACCGCTGGCGTGTCACCATTCCCTACGCTCTGGGTTACGGCAAGTCGACCTACGCCCCCAGTGGTGCCACCACATCTATTCCGGGCTACTCTACGCTGGTGTTCGACCTCACGCTGGTTTCGTTCCATCGTCCCGGAACAACCCGACCGTAAGCCGAGCTGGCGACTGTACAGAAAGCAAATACACAGCATACTACAATTATCCGCAATACCGACCGACTGGTATTGCGGATATTTTTTTTCCCTATCGTCGCTGTAGCCCTTCCCATCCACAGCCTTGCCGGGGGCAGCAAGCGGCAGGGCACCACCCTCTGTGGGTAGTGCCCTGGCTGCAGTGCTGGCAAGGAGTCTGTCCCTGCGCTATATATATAATAAGGTGGGCGCCTACCCCAAGTACTTGGCGAGAATGTGGGCCTGGTCGCTGCCTTTGAGCTTGAGGATGCAGCGCTCGCGTATCTGGCGCACGCGCTCGCGGGTGAGATTGAACAGGTCGCCTATCTCTTCCAGTCCCTTTTCGGGACAGCCTATGCCGAAGCAGTATCTCACGATGGTCATCTCGCGCTCCTTGAGCACCTTCTGCATGACCTGGCAGAGCTCGTCGGTGAGACTCTTTGAGTCGGCCTCCTTGTCGGGGCTCCATTTGCTGTCGGCCTGTATCGTGTCGGCTATCGTCGTGTCTTCGCCAGACTGCAGGGGCGTGTCGATGCTGGTATGAGGGCCGTGGCTCTTCAGCACCTGACCGATTTTTTCAGGGTCTACATTGGTGATGGCTGCCAGTTCGTCGACCGAGGGCAGCCGCTGGTGTTTCTGCATGAAGTCGTTGGTGGCGTTGGCTATGGTGTGCAGCACGCCCTCCACATTGAGCGGCAGACGCACCATGCGGCCCTGCTCCGAGATGGCTTGCAGCACGCTCTGGCGTATCCACCACACTGCATAGGAGATGAACTTGAAGCCACGGGTCTCGTCAAACTTGTCGGCAGCCTTCATCAGACCTATGTTGCCCTCGTTGATGAGGTCGCTGAGCGCCAAACCCTGGTGCTGGTATTGCTTGGCGACCGATACCACGAAGCGCAGGTTGGAGGTGACCAACTTCTCTCTGGCTTTCTCGCCCTCCGTTCCGCCGCGCTTGATTTTCTGGGCGAGTTCTATTTCCTCTTCTATATTGAGAAGGGGGAATTTGGCTATCCAGGTGAGGTAGGAGCCTAAAGTCTGATCACGATTGGTGATGCTGTTGGATATCTTAAGTTGTCTCATCATTTGTATAAAACTTGTTAGTTGGTTGATGGTCAGTTTGTATGCTTTCCCATGTTAAAAGTGGCGCAATATACCATAATTATTCCATATCTCCAAATATTTCTTCATCTTTTTTTGATTTTTCTTCATTATCCTTGTCTTTTCGGCGTTTTATGCCCCAATTCTGCTGCATCGCTCCGTGGATGATGGCGTCATTACCACAACTCTGCCGACCCGCTCGGCGCGTCTACTGACCATCTTTCCCCTCTTTTCCAGAGCCTTTGCGCCCCTGCCGACCGTCATTGCCGGCTCGTATCGTAAGGCACGAGCCTGCGTATCGTATGATACGGGCTTTCGTTTCTTATGTTACGTGGCCTCGTGACTTACGATACGAGCTGCTGACTCTCATCTCCAGTCTTGCCGGAGGGCATGGCGGGCCGAGCGAAGGCGGATGGCGGAGCGGGCGGTGGCATGACTCGTCCAGCCAAGGCGGCAAGCGGCTGTCTGCCATGGATATCGGCGGGTGGGCATCAGGCTCTGCTTCCCCGTATCAGCCCCTTGGGCACGCCTATCTACAGCCTCTGGAGCAATAGAGCCAATCTTTGGCATGTTGATGTATATCAAAAATATAATCATTTTGTAAACTTTTTCCTTAGGAATGCTTTCTAAATGTCAGAAAACGCTTAACTTTGCATCAGAAATAAGAAATAAGGGTATTTCTGTTCAAGGTAATAAAGATAAGGATAACATTTGCATTTGCATTTAGACATAAGTGATTGTCATAGGTATTAAGTTAGGTAATTAGACATATGCACAGGTGTAGTCGCGATGACTGTCCTTTGCTTTTGGATAACAAAAAGAGAATTTTGAGAGAGAAAATGAAAGTGTAGAAATGCACTTTTGAAGAAGGCGGCTCCACAGAGGGTCGCCTTTTTTCGTCTCCATGCCAGCCACCGCCACATTCGCTCAGCCGCAAGCCGTGCAGGGCGCCAACGCAATGGCAGCCGAGCGCCACTGCCATGACAGCGTAGGATTATCGTCATGATGGCGGCGGCCAGAACGGCAGCACCGGGCGCATGGATGATGATGAGCGGCGCATGGGGGTACAAAACAAACACGCAGTAACGGCATCTATGGATGCGGCTACTGCGTGTCGGCTTTATGGGCGAGGCGGTCTACTCTTCGTCCACGTAGTAGTGGGCATAGTTGTAGAAAGGCTCGGTGACCACCTTGTCGCTCGTCTCAGTGTAGGTGTTGCCGTAGCGGTCTTTGGCCACGATGGTGACAATCGCTTTGGGGTCCTTGGGCTGGTAGAAGTACCAGTGGTTCATCTTCAGGTAACCGTTGCGCTTGCTGAAGAAGTTGTAGGGATTTGACTTGACATACTTGTGGTGATAGCCCACGGCAAAGGCGTCCTGGCAGGGCGTCTTCTGCAGTCGGGTCATCTCTGTCTTCACTCCATTCTCGATGGCGAAGAGTCGCCAGCCCGAGTCGGCGTTGAAGACATTGGCCACGATGATGCCCTTGCCACGCGGCAGGTTCCAGTCGGCGGCATAGCTCTCGCCATTGAAGTCGGTGTCGGCGAGGAAGAGCGTCATCTGGCGGCTCTTGTCCCATCGCGTACCTTTATAATAACAGTCGTCAATCTTGTTACCCTTGACGCTGTAGACGTAATAGCCATTGGGCACACCGTCGATGTTGAGGTTGGACTGCCAGATGTCGCCACAGGCGGCGGCATGACAGCGCTCGAGCACCTTACGGCCGTTGAGTTCTATCTCGTTGTTGATGGCAAAGTGGGTGTGTCCGCAGAAGAGCTGGTAGCCCTTGAACTTGTCGAGCATCAGGAGTATCTTCTCCAGACGGTTGGAGGCGTAGTGGCCCTTGCCCATGTCATTGGGATTGGGCTTGAGGGTACGGTTGCCGAAGGTGAAGGGGATGTGGTAGCTCAGCACCACCATCTTGTTCTTGGGCACCAGGCTGAGGTCGCTCTCGAGCCAGGCCATCTGCTCGTCGGTGAGCTCGCCGGGCTGGTAGTAGGCACCGCCCCGGTAGTAGATGACATTGTTGATGCAGACATAGTGCACGTTGCCGCGGTCGAAGGAGTAGTCGGTGGGTCCCCATGCCTCTTCCCACTTGCGCTTGAAGAGCGCCTTGCCGTCCTGGTCGTGGTTGCCGATGACCGAGAACGTGCGCATGCGGGTAGAGCCGAGCACGGCGCGCATCTGGCCCTCCAGCTTCTCGTTGTAGCCACCATAGTACTGCACGTTGTCGCCCATGCTGAGCGCATAGACGGGCATATCGTCGGGCAGCGAGGCGAGGGTCTTCTTGATGTCGGCCATGGTCTCGTCGGTGAAACGGTCTATGTCGCTCTTGCGCACGGCGTTGTCGTTGGGGCCCTGGAAATAGGGGCCATAGGCATTGGTCACCTGCGGGTCGCCGATGACGATGAGCTTGTAGCTTTTCTCCTTGCCTCGGGGCATACGGGTGAGCTGGAAGTCATAACGCTTCACGCTGTCTACTACCTGCCGGTAGAAGCAGGCGGTATTGTCGGTGGCTGAGTGGGTGGGCACCTCGCAGTCGGCGGGCACGGTGAAGTATACAAACTTGGTGGCGCTGTTGTAGGGCAGCTCGTAGTTGCCCTTGGTGTCGGTCTGCACGCAGGTGAACCCGTTGCTCACCACCACCCCGCGCATGGGGCGTCCTTTCTGGTCGGTGATGGTTCCGGTAAACTTCAGCGTGTCATTTTGGGCTGTGGCCTGCACGGGGCTGAGCATGGCGAGCGCCATGGTGGCCAGAGCCGTCAATAGGGTTGTCTTTCTCATGTATGGTTGTCTTGTTGCTGATTATCGTTATAAGCAAAAGCCGCACCCAGATGAAGGGCTGGGTGCGACTTCCGCTTTGATGGTTTTATCTGGTCTTGTTACTTGCCGTAGTAGTGGGCATAGTTATAGAACGGCTCGGTCACGGCGTCCTTGCTGCTTGCGGTATAGGTATTGCCGAAGGGGTCGGTGGCCTCGATGGTGATCACGGCGTTGGCGTCCTTGGGGATGTACGAATACCAGTGGTTCATCTTCAGATAGCCGTTGTTCTTGCTGAAGAAGTTGTACTTGTTGGCTACAGCATACTTCTTGTGGTAACCCACGGCAAAGGCATCCTGTCCGGGAGTGCTCTGCAGACGGGTCATCTCGGTCTTCACGCCGCCTTCCACGGCATAGACCTTCCACTTGGAGTCGGCGTTGAAGATATTGGCCACGATGGTACCCTTGCCCTTGCCCAGCAGCCAGTCGGCGGCATAGCTCTCACCGTTGAAGTCGGTGTCGGCACGGAATACAGACATCTGCTTGTTCTTGTCCCAGTTGGCGCCCTTGTAGTAGCAGTTGCTGATGGTTGCACCGTCCATGGTGTAGACATAGTAGCCGTTGGGGGTACCGTCGATGTTGATGTTGGACTGCCAGATGTCGCCACAGGCTGCGGCGTGGCTGCGCTCATAAACCTCCTTGCCCTCGAAGATTATCTCGTTGTTGACAGCGAAGTGGGTGTGACCGCAGAAGAGACGGTAGCCGGCAAACTGGTTGAGCAGGGTGAGTATCTTGCCCAATCGGGTAGAGGCATAGTGGCCGCTGCCCATGTCGGTGGCACCGCTGAGACGGCGGTTGCCGAAGGTGAGCGGGATGTGGTAGCTCAGCACCACCATCTTGCTCTTGTCGGCCAGCTTCAGGTCGCTCTCGAGCCAAGCCATCTGCTCATTGGTGAGCTCGCCGGGCTGGTAGTAAGTGGCGCCAGAGTAGAAGTATACGTTGTTGAAGCATACATAGTGTACGTCGCCACGGTCGAAAGAGTAGTCGGTGGGGCCCCAGGCCTCTTCCCACTTGCTCTTGTAGAGGGCGCTACCGTCCTGGTCGTGGTTGCCGATGACCGAGAAGAGGCGCATCTTGGTCGAACCGAGCTTGGCGCGGATTTCGGCTTCGAGGTTGGCATTGAAACCGCCGTAGTACTGCACGTCGTCGCCCATGGTGAGGCCGTAGACGGGGGTGCTGGCGGGCAGCGAGGCGATGGTCTTCTTGATGTCGGCCATGGTCTCGTCGGTGAAGCGCATCACGTCGCTCTTGTTAATCATGTTGTCGTCGGCGCTCTCGTAGTAGGGGTTGAACTTGTTGGTCACCTGTGGGTCGCCGATGACAATCATCATGTGGTTGGTCTCCTTGCCGCCGGCGAGCTTGGTGAGCTTGAAGTCGTACTCGTAGGTGCCCTCGGCGAGAGGCAGGTAGATGTTGGCGGTGTTGTCGGTGGCAGAGTGTACGGGCACCTCGCAGTCGGCGGGCACGGTGTAGTAGACAAACTTGGCGTTGGCGTTGCGGTTGAAGGCATACTTGCCCTGTGCGTCGGTCTTCACACAGGTGAAACCGTCGCTGACCACTACTCCCTCGATGGCGTTGCCGTTCTGGTCGGTCACCTTGCCGGTCACGTCGCTGTCGATGGCATTGACGCTGGTAGAGGCTACCGCCTTGAAGGCGCCGGCAGTGAGGGCTACGTCGCCGAAGTTGACGATGTATGCCTTGGTGCCCACCTTGACAGTGGCTTTCAGAGCCTTGATGTCGTTGGGGTAGAGGGCTGCATAGACGGTAAGGCTGTGGCCGTTGAGGGCGAGGCCTTCGGTGTCTATGGTGATGGCGCCCTCTTCGCCGGTCTTCAGCGTAGCGTCGGCGATGTTGAGCGACACATTATTATATACACCCGCACCCATGATGCTCACGCTTGTGGGCTTGGTGGTCACCTCGTCGGGCAGCGTCATGTCGAGCTTCACGATTGCCATCTTGCGCTGGAAGGTGAGCGCCAGCGGCTCGGTGGCGTTGGGGTCGTAGGTACCGGTGGCGAAGAGCACGTCGTGGGTAGTGGCGCTACCTTCGCCAGTGAGCTTGCCGGTCTGGAAGTGCAGGTCGTTGACGATGGCGTCGGCTTGGTTATACACATTGGGGTACTGGGCGTAGGCGTAGATGGGGGTGGTGGTGGCTACGTCGCGGTCGAAGTGACCCTTGAAGTTGGCGTTGCTCTTGTCGCTTCCCTTATAGCTTACAAATTTGAGGGTACCGCGGTTGGGGTTCACACCTGCATCGGCGTAGATGCTGATGAGGTCGGTCTGTTCCCACTGGGCGGTGAGGGCGCCGCCATCCTCGGTATAACCTACGCGGGTGGGGGCTATCTTGCAGGCGGTGACATCGAAGTCGTTGCCAGGCTCGTTGCCGGGTGTCACCTGTTCCTCTACGTTGCTGCAACCTGCCATCAGGGCAGCTGCGAGCAGTGAATATAATATCTTCTTCATACTTCTTTCGTGTGCTGGATGGGTTGGATTAATTGTTTCCGCCGCCTATCTCTACATCCTTGTAGCCCGAGGCGGTGCGCTTGATGACGATGTCGCCCTGATAGGTCACGGCGTAGGCAGCGAAGTTGGAGGCTGAGTAGCCGCCGGGCTTCTGGCGTATCATGCTGGTGGAAGAGATGCTGTTGTTGTAATAGCGCATCACCTGCAGACCGCAGATATAGAGCGAGGGTGTTTTGTCCGAGGTTCTCAGCATAGACATCTTGCTGGTGTTGGCGTTCCAGCGTACGGTGGTGGTATGACCCACTACGCTCACGGTGCCTGTATACCATGTGTACTGCACGCCGCCGATGGTGGCATACTGGAACGACCAGCCGCCGTTGATCTTGGTGCTCAACTCAGGCATCAGGGCTGCGTACTCTCCGGCATACTGTCCGGTGTAGAGGCGCTGTGCCTTGGTCGAGGTATGGGTGTCGATGAAGATGCCCACGGTAGCCTGCTTGGCAGAGTGGTCGACCTTGGTGAGGGCTTCGGTCTTCAGGTTTTCGAAGAGTCCGGTGATGCTCACGTTGTTGGTGGCTTTCTGCGAGTTCGGGCTCAGACTCTCGTATGCGGTGACGGTCTTTCCGGTCTTGTTGACCAGGTTCAGCTCGGTCTTGTTGTTGTAGTTCACGCCATCCACTATCTTCAGGTCGGTGCGGTTGTCGCTGGGCGTGGTGCCTGCGGCGCTCCACTTGCTGTCATAGTTGGTGGTAGAGGCAGAGCCCTTGGTGTAGAATGTCTTGAAGGCTGTCATATCCCATACGCCTGCGAAGTCGGTCTCTTCTATCTGGGTGAGGTCGATGGTGGTCTTCTGGCTGCCGTTGCCGAAGATGAGTTTGGCCTGGCGAGGTGCTCCGGTGGTGTTGGCGGTAGCCGACACGGTTACCTTGGTACCGTCTGAGGTGACACTGAGCCAGTCGCTGCCCTCAGCGGGTATGCGCTCGATGGTAGTAATCTTGTAGCCGGGCGCATCGTAGGTCTTGGTCCACGCCGCGTCGCTCGTCCAGAGCGACACGTCGCTCAGAGTCTCGTTATTGCGGGTCACGGTGTACAGCTTACCAGCCTCCAGGTTTACCTCGTTGGCTATCAGCAAGTCGTTATATGCCTGCCCAGTGGGCGAAACCACATCGGCACGCAGATTGCGCTTTGTGCCAGCCGTCAAGGCGGCATAGAAGGTCAGCTTGTTGCCATCGACACGGGCCGAGGTCAGCTTGATAGCGCCTTCCTGGATATCGCTCGTACTACCATCAGCACATGTATAAAAATACTTATTGACCATGTTGTCGGCCTTGAGCGTAAGGGCGTATGCCGAGGCGGTGGGGGTAAACGGCAGGACTACCGTGCCCTTGATAAAAGTCATCTTGTGATGCAGACGAACCTGCATGGCGCCACTGGCAGCTGGGTCGTACTCGCAGGAGCCTGTTACGAGGTCGTACTTGCTCAGCTCGTCTATCGTACCAGCCTGCTCGGACAGGTCTACCTTGACAAGGGCACCATTAACCTCCATGGCGGGACTCTTCACGGCCACTCCCACGGTAGTTTTCTGGGCGGGTGGCGTAGTAAATGAACCCGTGAACTCGGCATCGTGCCCATCGGCACTTATCTTGCCGATGGCGAAAGCCGTCATCTCCTCTGGGTTGGCAGCATAGTCTACCAGCAGCTGGTCCGTGTTCTGCCAGGCCACCTTAATGCTGGGTTGCTCGCCCTGTTCGGTAAAGGACAGGCGCGTAGAGGCGGCTCCGTCGATGCCGGCGCTAATGGTGAGCTTACCATTGCCGGTGCCGGGGGTTACATTGGGGTCATCCACGGCTGACGAGCAGCCGGCCATCAGAGCGGCGATGGCTGCTCCGAAGAATAGACGCTTTAGTTCCATAAATTCTCCTTTCCTATTTCAGAGGGTGAGTTACTGCCCTGATCGTCAATGTCGCCTCCAGGGGTGACGTCGGGAACAGAGGCATTACAGAGCGGACTTCCGGATTCTACAGAACGCACTTTGCAAAAGGGTTTCTTGTACTCGTATTTACAAGAAGCGGTCATAATGTTTTCTTTTTTCATGCTGTATGGTTAGAATAAACTGCGCGGCTGTCGCCACAACAGATTATAAAGGTTGGAATAGCAATATACCAGTCTGTTATAGCTACTGGTTCTGCCAACAAAGTTAATTAAAAAAAATAAAGTAATGCTATTTTTTAGAAAAAATGTTACTCATAATGATATAAATAACGCTCTCCATGAGTAACAGGGGCCACGCGGCGCGCACCGCCATGGCTCGTAGCCACCTATATATAATAAAGACACCTGCCAGAAAAGCAAGCGCTTTGCGGGCAGGTGTCTGTAATTATTTTACGAATATCTCTGTTATCGTATTACTTTCTCTTGAAAATGTTACCAGCGTATCCCTTAGGATTGGTCTGGTAAACATTGGCATAACCACTTACCGTGGCAGTGGCATCGTTAGTAGCCGAAAGCACGATGTCTATACCTACTATCTGGTTCATAGTAGAGCTATACTGCGAAACGGTAGAGAACTCTACATTGTTGTTCACACGGTTGGTGTAGACAATGGTCTTCATGTCAGCTGAAATGGTGAACCAACCCCAAGTGTAATTGGGTTCGCCCAAATTGGTCTCGTCAAACTTCCAAGGCTTAGCCCAAGCTGCAGCAGTGCGTGTTGCCAGTGCTGGGATAAAGCGAGCATACTTACCCTTAGCTGCTCCGTCGGCGGCAATGAGCTGACCCTCCTCGGCACGAGCATCATAGAACACACCCATCTTAGCTGTACGGTTAGCATAGTCTATCTCGATGGCGGCATCCATCACTGCGTCGAAGAACAAGCCCTTGATACCAACATTATTAGTATGCTTGGTTTTACCATCGGCATCTGTCAGCGTAACAGCCTTACGTGGCTCACCGATAGTTACATCCAGGGAAACAGGATCGTTAGCTGCTATGAAAGAGCCAGTGGCTGCAAAAGACTTGGTAGTAAATGTATAGTTGCCCTTGAAGTCCTTAGCCTCTACCTGAGTAATCTCATAAGGAACGCCATCAACAGTGATGGTACCTGTACGGGGTGCTCCGGTCTCGTTGGCCTTGGCATGTATCTTGCCACCGGCAACGGTGAGCCAGTCGGTATCGGTATCGCCAGTTCCACTGACGGCAACTACATCCTGCTCATTATCGTTCACCCAAATCTTCTGGGTCTCGGCAGCAGTGAAGGCCAATGTTGTAGCCATCTTATAGAGCTTACCAGCCTCAAGTTTGCCCTCTTTGGTCTTGGTATAGTCGCCAGTATAAATCTTACCATTGATAGTAGCCGAAATGTTAACACCGGCAAACTCATCGTCCTTGACACCGGGCCAGATAGTCATGTAGGCTGTAGCCACATTGCCGTTGACCTCGGCCACCTTGATGGTAAACTTAGCCTCGCCCTCAGCATTGACAGGCAGACTTTTTACTCCGGGATTGCCACTCGAAATCTGCACCTGGTTGTAAGTGCTCTCGGTGGTAACAGTAAGGGGTGTACCCTTCTCTACCTTGACACCCTCTGGGAAGGTAGCATCTATCTTAACGACAGAGGTTTTGGGCTTAAAGGTAACGTTGCTCAGTGTGGCCTCAGTGTTGTCCTTGTTATAAGCAAGGTTGCCCTCGGTATAGATATCGGCCTGGAACACGCTGTGCATGGCGGCACTTTCGAGCGTACCATCCTGCTGGCTCAGATTATCAATAAGATCGCACTTGCCGGCAGCAGCATCGATATACGGCGTGCCACCCTTGGTGGTGCCGATGAGGATGTGCAACAGGCCAGTGCCCTCGGGTATCACTACATTGCTGGCACGGAATGTGCCCTTAGTACCATTGGCTGATGCCGGGTCATAATATAGAATGGTACTCTTGTTGAGCCAGCCGCCATCGGCCGTACGGAAATAGGCAATCAGGTAATCGCCCTCCTGGAAGGAGGTCTTCAGACCGCCACCATCGGGTGTAAAACCTACACGCGAAGCTGCCGCAAGGTCGGCATTGATAGACAGGCTTACTGTCTTAGCCGTGCCATCGCCAGCGTTAACCGGCTCATCGTCAGACGAGCAAGAGGCAAACAGGGCCACCACCATGGCGGCGAAAAACATCAGTTTCTTCATCATGGTTAGTCCTCCCACAAGTTAAGATTGTTGTCCTTGGGGGCCAAGGCGCCACCATCATCATGATCGAGGTCACCAGAGTCAACTGTGGTGTCAACAGAAGCGTTGAGCAGATTGCCTGCCTCGATTCCGCGAGTCTTCACACAAGGCTTGAGATACGCTTGCTTTACTCCCCGTAAGCCATCCAATAAGGAGCTGCGTAATGTTTTGTCCATATTATTACTCGTTTAAGTTATTAATTATCAGTTTATATTCACGTTGGTTGGAGTTCTCCCGGGGTGCGGGCGAACTGTCTTCAACTGCGGTTGAACTGTCTTTCATGACAGAATAACTACAATTTGTGAGCAAATCTACTAAAAATCTGTGAAATATAATAGTGTTTTCTTTATTTTTTTTGATTTTCGTCAAAAAAAGTTGCGCAATAATTGCGCAAATGGCTATCGATAGACTTGTCAGACGGTAGCGAGGCCCCTCATCCATCTGCCTTTGAAGAGGCGGAAGAGAAATATAGTACCACGGAAAGTGAGCTCTATCGCCATGGCAACCCATACGCCGCGCAACCCATAGGTGGGGGCGAGCAGGGCAGCAAGCGTCAGGCGCACGCACCACATCGAAACCAGGTTGAGCAGAGCGGGTTTGATGGTGTCGCCGGCACCCACACACACGCTGTAGGTGACGATAGAAGCGGCGAAGAAAGGTTCAGCAAAAGCCTCGATGCGCAGCACCTCGGTGCCAAGGCGGCGTATCTCTTCGACGGGCGACAGCATGCCTATCATCTCTGGGGCGAAGACATACATCACCACACCCATCACCGCCATCACGCCCATGCCCAGTGCCACGGTCATATAGGCGAAGTTGCGGCACAGGTCTGCGCGTCGCGCTCCATAGGTCTGGCCCACCAGTGTCGACGCTGCGTCGCCGATACCATAGCCCGGCATATAGCAGAGACTCTCGGCAGTGATGGCAAACGAGTTGGCGGCGATGGCCACGTTGCCCAATGGCGCCACTATCAGTGTGCTTACTACCTGGGCACCACTCATCAGCGCCGACTGGATGGCTATGGGAAGACCCACGCGCAGGGCGTTGCGCACATAGAGCCATACCCAGGTGAAGGGGGCGGTGTCCTGGCGCAGGGCGAGGATGCGGTTGCGCCTCGTGGCAACCCACATCATGGTGAGCGAGATGATGGCAAAGGCGCAGAAGGTACCCATAGCGGCACCGCGCACGCCGAGTTCGAGGATGTAGATGAAGAAGTAGTTGAACACCACATCCAGTATGCACATCGTGATGCTCAGCAGACTGGGGATGTGCATATTGCCCGTGCTCTTGAGCATGGCTGAGTTGAGGTGGAACAGCAGGATAAAGGGCATGGCCAACGAGAAGATGAGGAAGTAGGCCGACGAGTCGCCGGCGATGTCCTCTCCGCCTCCCAGCCAGTAGGGTAGTGCTCCGTGGATGGTAACGCCCACCAGCAGTATCATCATGCTGACCACGGCGCCACACACCAGGGCATGGCGGAATACCTGGCGTGCCCTCACGAAGTCGTTGGCTCCGATGAAGTGGGCCACCTGGACTGAGAAGCCGGTAGATACCGCTCCCATCACACTGCCCATGAGCCAGGTGGTCGACTCGATGAGTCCGATGCTGGCAGAGGCTGCCGCACCGAGGTGTCCCACCATGGCGGCGTCGATGAAGAACATGAGTACGGTGGTGATTTGTGCCAGAATGGACGGTACGCTGAGGTCGACTATCAACCTCAACTTCTCGTGCATGGTCATCGCGTTGCCCATGCGTATCTTTTCCAGCAATATTTCACTCCGTTTTGCCATACCTTATTATATATATGGGTGCAAAGGTACGCATAATTATAGACATAGTCTGTCTAAAAGGCAAGAAAAAAGTGTCGCCAGCGGTTGTAGTATGCATAATCAGCGTGATATAGATACAAAAAGATTTGCGGCTTTTCAGGGCTGCGCCCTTTGCGTATGTGGCTGTCGGCAATGTCATCGAGAGCACGCTCTCAGCCATTCGCCGCCATCCCCATCCGCGCCTGCCTGTCGGCAGGCTGAAAAGCCGCAAAAACAAAAAGTCCGCCTTTGGCGGTAAAAAAAGTCCGGCAGTCGCCGGTACAAAAACAGCTATAAGCGGGGAGCCCGTAAGCAGCAGCAACTCTGTAGGAGTTGCGTTTCCCCAGCCCAGGGTTGCGGGCGAAGACCGCTACCCTGGGTAGCTGCCCCACTAACATGGCAACTCTGTAGGAGTTGCGATTAGCCGCAGGCGTTATCCGCAGCAGGATAATGGGCTGAAATGTGTAGGGAAATACCATCAAACTGATAATAACGCCTACGTCTAAACACAACAATTTACCTTTCCGCGTCGCACTGCGCTGCGCCGGTGACCTTTGGTTCAGCGTTGTTATCCCTTTGTGTATCATGACCCAGGGTAGAGACGCTTCGCACCTCTACCCTGGGCTATGTAATCGCACCTCCTACAGAGTTGCCATGGGTGCGTGCCATCCACAATAGACTACATGTGTCGCTGGCATAAATCTGACTACTGGACATCTGGTCTATGCTCACGACAAACGGCATCGCAGCCATCCCCAACCTAACTTCGAGGCGTGAAATGGTGAAAGCGTGGTTTGATATGATTGTGGCGCGGCCTGCAATCAATAATTCGCAGTTGGAAATGAAGATAGAGGGCTGCTGCGCTACCTTTGCCTCGTGCCCCCGCAACGCGTGGACAGTCTGTCGGCGAAATAAAAAAATGGGCGTGTTTACAAAGATTATACAAAAAATCTTGGTCTGTCGTGGCAAAACCGCTACTTTTGCACCTTATTAATATATATATGATGAAGACAATGACAAAGATACTGGGGCTCTGCCTGGCCCTGATGCTCATGATGGCTGTGCCCACGACGGCGCAGACCGCCGATAGCCTTGCTGCCGCCGAGGTGGCAGCAACCGATACCACCCTCGCCGCCACCGATTCGCTGACAGCCGGCGCCGACGACCTGCAGGCCATTGCCGACGACGAGGCACCCAGCTTCCACCAGATGCTCAAGACCAAGTTTATCGAGGGCAATGCCGGGTTTATGTCGCTCGTCGCCCTCGCCCTGGTGCTGGGCCTGGCGTTCTGCATCGAGCGCATCATCTACCTCGGACTCTCCGAGGTGGACGCCAAGCGACTCATGACCGACATCAAGGACAAGGTGGAAGGCGGCGACATCGATGGCGCCCGTGAACTCTGCACCACCACCCGTGGCCCCGTGGCAGCCCTCTGCGCCCAGGGACTCTCGCGCATGGCAGAGCCTATGGAGAACATTGAGCGCACCCTCGTGGCTTATGGCAGCGTGCAGGCCGCCAAGCTCGAGCGCGGCTGCTCGTGGATAGTGCTGTTTATCGCCATGGCACCCTCGCTGGGATTTCTCGGCACCGTCATCGGCATGGTGATGGCCTTTGACCAAATCCAGGCCGCCGGCGACATCAGTCCCGCCATCGTGGCATCGGGTATGCGCGTGGCCCTCATCACCACCATTTTCGGTATCATCGTGGCGCTGGTGCTGCAGGTGTTCTACAACCTTATCCTCTCCAAGATAGACCATCTCACCTGCCAGATGGAGGAGAGCGTCATCTCTCTGCTCGACATCATAGCCCGACACAAAGGAGGTCAAGCATGAAGACCGGAAGCAAACCTACCGAAGCCCTCTCACGCCTGGCGCTCTATGCAGTGATAGGTCTGGCTGTGGTGGTCTATGCCCTCTTTATGCTCATCGGCTATGACCTGCCGCTGGCTACCGACCCCACCTTCAGCGCGCCGCTGCTCACCCCGCTGCTCATCGCCTTTGTAGAGCTGACGGTGGTGGCTGCCGTCGTCGCCGCCCTGTGGCTGATGGTGGTGCGCCGTCGTGGCGTGAAGTCGCAGCCTCTGACCAACGGCATCCCCGCACGCCGCATCGTGATGGCGGTGGCTCTCGGCACGGTGGCTCTGCTGGCGATAGGCTTTGCCCTGGGCAGCAGCGTCCCCATCATGGCCAACGGTGCCCGCTTTGCCGACAGACTGTGGCTGAGAGTCGCCGATATGTTCATCTACGCCGGCACGGCGCTCATCGTGGCTGCTGTGGTCGCCGTGGCAGTAGTCAAGAGCAGGAAAGTCAAAGAAAAAAGATAGAAAACCATCATGTTTGCCCGTCGTCACCGCCGCTCGTTCGGCCTCAATACCACCTCGACAGCCGACATCTCGTTTGTGCTGCTCATCTTCTTTCTGGTCACCACGTCGATGGACCAGAACAAGGGCCTGGTGCGCCAGCTGCCGCCTATGGAGCCTGCCGAGCAGACCCCGACAGAGGTGGACCGCCGCGACGTGCTCATCTTCGCGCTGGCTGCCAATGGCACGGTGACGGTAGATGGCAAGCCTATGGCCGACAAGGATGTCGCAGCGCGCGTGGAGCAGCACGTGACGAGCCGGGGGCTGCGCCATATCATCGCCATCGACATAGACCCCGATGCCGAGTATCAGTCTTACTTCCAGCTGCAGAACAGCATCGTCGAAGCCTACCGCCAGCTGCGCGACGCCGAAGCCCGCCGACGCTATGGGCGCCCCATGAAGGGCTGCACCGCCGCCGAGCGCGACCAGGTGAGACAGGCTTGTCCGCAGCGCATCGTCGAAAACTATATGGAGAAAGGAGGTAGTCGCCCATGAGCATCATCCGTCGCCGCCGCCGTGAAGTGCCCGAGCTGAACACCTCGTCTCTGCCCGACCTGATATTCACCGTGCTCTTCTTCTTTATGATAGTGACCCACATGCAGACCAATGCCGTGCGTGTGCGCTATGATGTGCCCCAGGGCACTCACCTCTCCCGCCAGCAGAGTCGCCAGTGTGTGACCTATATCTACGTGGGAACACCCATAGAGCGGCCTGGCGCCCAACCCCAGATACAGTTGGGCGACAGGATGGTTGATGCCAGTCAGCTGTCGGCCCTCGTGGCTGCCGAGCGCAGCCGCATGACGCCCGCCGAACAGCAGCGCCATCTGGTCGTCATCAGAGCCGACCGCCATATCCCTATGAGTCTGCTGCGCCAGGTCAAGGACGCTCTTCGCAGCGCCCATGCTACGAGAGTTATCTATACTGCCAATGACAAAAAACGTTAACGCTGTTATTTTGTAACTTTTTTGCGTGGAAACAGAGTAAATTGCGGTAAAAATTAGTACCTTTGCAAGTAAAATATAACTTGCTATGGCATATCGTAATTTAGACTTACTGGACAAGAAGATCCTGAACTTGGTGGCCGATAACGCACGCATGCCTTTTCTTGAGGTCGCTCGTATCTGTAATGTGAGTGGCGCTGCCATCCATCAGCGCATTGCAAAGATGACAAAGATGGGCTTAATCAAGGGCTCCAAGTACGTAATCGACCCCGAAAAGCTGGGTTATGAGACCTGTGCTTATGTGGGCCTTTACTTGAAGGACCCCGCCACCTTTGATGATGTGGTCGAGAAGTTGAGAATGATACCCGAGGTGACCGAGTGTCACTACACCACGGGTGGCTATGACATGTTTATCAAGCTCTATGCCCGTACCAACCATGACCTGCTCAACATTATCCATGACCGTCTGCAGCCGTTGGGCCTGTCGCGTAGCGAGACCATTGTCTCCTTCAATGCGGTGATAGACCGTCAGCTGCCCGTGCCCGAGGACATCATCGAAGATGACGAAGACGATGCAGACTTCGACGATGTAGATATCGCCGACACCACCGATTAAATCCTTCACCGCCGAAGGGTAACCCCGTATGGACGGCAGTGCCTCCATATCCGAATGTCCCACTCTCTATGACAGAGAGTGGGACATTCGTTTAGGCTCTATTGGCCTGAAACCAAAAGGAGCAGCCTCTGCCAGTGGCGGTGGGCTGCTCCAGATGGTCTGTATGTAGAGGGTGTGACTCTATCTCACGGCAAAATACATGCCCTCGTTGGCATCCATGCGTGCCTGGTAAACTCCGGCTTCGTCGAGGGTGTAGGTGCGAGGCTCGCCGTTGACGGTGGCCATGATGGTGCCGTCGTCGTTGAAGCGGAAGATTTCCTTCACGTCACCGTTCTGCTCCATGGTCCATGAGTTGTTCTTCTTGTTGTATTTCAGATTGGTCACCTCGCCTGTAGGTGCCTTGATTTCATATCCGTCCTTGAGGGTGGTCACGGCATAGTAGCGTCCGTCCTGACCCATGATGGTGCGTGTCTTTCCGATGTCGGCGATGGGGTTGCTGCCACTCCAGAACTCAATGGTATTGAACAGCAGCGCGTCGCCCAAGAGGCATACCGAGCCCACGAAGGGAGTGATGATGAAGCCCACGATGGCGTTGACATACTTGTTGCTGGTCATCTGGGTCTCCCACTTGGCAAACTTGTTGAAGAGGGTGAACGAGCCGATACACGAACTCATGGTGAGGCTGCCCAGAAGCAACCATGCTACGACGGTGACATTGATTTTCTTCATATCTATAAGGTTTAATGGTGAATAATGTACTCTGTTACGATTACAAAGATAAATATAATATCCCGATTGGTAGACTGTTTTTAATTTTTTTTCTATTCCGCTACCTTTTTTTATATATAAATGGTTATCTTTGCACCGCGTTTGCGCCAATAGAGATGGCGCCGGGCAGTACAGATTTATCAATAACCACGATAAAAACCTACACTAACGTGCATATAGCGATAGCAGGCAATATAGGTAGCGGCAAGACGACGCTTACCACAATGTTGGCAAAACATTATGGATGGATACCACGCTTCGAGCCGGTGGATATCAATCCTTACCTTGAGGACTATTATAAGGACATAGCCCGATGGTCGTTCTGTCTTGAAGTGTATTTCCTCAAACAGCGTTTCCGCGACCTGTTGGAGATACGCAAGAGCGACAGAACCGTCGTGCAAGACCGCTCCATCTATGAGGGCGTCTATGTATTTACCGCCAACAACCGGGATATGGGCAACCTCTCAGACAGGGACTATGAGACCTACATGGAACTGTTTGAGATTATGACCGACGTGGCCCAGCTGCCCGACCTGATGATTTATCTGCGCGCCTCGGTGCCCCATCTGGTGAAGAACATCCAAAAGCGTGGCCGTGCCTATGAGCAGACGATGCAGCTGGAGTATCTCAAGAACCTCAACCAGCGTTACGAGGACTTTATCTTCAACAAGTATAAGGGCAAGGTGCTGGTGGTAGAGGCCGACGACAACGACTTCCAGCACGACCCCGACAAGTTTGCCCGCATCATCGAGCGCGTGGACAGCGCGCTGGAACTGGGTACACTTCCATTCAAAGACAACGAATAAAAACTCTATACAACTATGCATATAGCAATAGCCGGAAACATAGGCAGCGGTAAGACCACGCTTACCAAGAAGCTCGCCAAGCGATATGGGTGGATTCCCCATTTCGAGCCCGTCGACAACAATCCCTATCTGGCCGATTACTACGCCGATATGGACCGCTGGTCGTTCAACCTGCAAATCTATTTCCTCAACAAGCGTTTCCGCGACGTGGTGGAGATAGCCAAGAGCCAGGACACCATCATCCAGGACCGCACCATCTTTGAAGACGCGCGCATCTTTGCGCCCAACCTCCACGATATGGGGATGATGAGCGACCGCGACTTTGACAACTACACCGACCTCTTCGACCTGATGATGTCGCTTGTCAAGTTGCCCGACCTGATGATTTACATCCGCTCGTCCATACCTACCCTGGTGTCGCATATCCAGAAGCGCGGACGCGACTTCGAGCGCTCCATCCGCATCGACTATCTCGAGGGCCTCAACAAGAGATACGAGGAATGGATTGCCGGTTATAAGGGCAAGCTCATGATTGTGGATGGCGACACTCTGCAGTTTGAGAACAGCGTGGAAGACTTCAAGACCATCACCGACAATATCGACGCCGAGCTCTACGGTCTGTTCCCGTTTGATGGCGAGTAGTCGCTGACGGCCTCGGCTACCTGCCGGCACTCCTCGTCTGAGAGATAGGGTGCCAGCGGCAGACTCAGTTCCTGGGCATGTATCTGCTCGGTGATGGGCAGTGAGAGATGGCTCCACGCAAGATAACAGCGTTGGCGGTGTGGAGCGATGGGATAGTGGATAAGCGTCTGGATACCCCGTTGGAGGAGGTGCCGCGCCAACGCATCACGGTCATTGCAGCGTATGGGGAATATATGCCATACGCAGTCATTGTTTCTATCCGCAGGGAGAGCGACAAGCGGGTTGTGGATATGGTCCAGATAATAGCGGGCTATATCCTTGCGACGCTGGTTGTCACGGTCCAGATAGCGGAGCTTCACGCGGAGCACCGCCGCCTGTATCTCGTCGATACGGCTGTTGCGTCCGCAGTAATCAAATACATATTTCTTATGGCTGCCATAGTTGGCAATGGCTCTGACGGTCGCTGCCAGACGGTCGTCATCGGTGGTCACGGCTCCGGCATCGCCCAGGGCGCCCAGGTTCTTGCCTGGGTAGAACGAGTGTCCGGCTGCGTCGCCCAGGGCACCGGTGTGCACGTCGCCGAAACGGCATCCGTGGGCTTGGGCGTTGTCTTCTATCAGCAGCAACCCGTGTCGGCGGCATATTGCGGCTATCTGCGGGGAGTAGGCACATCGGCCATAGAGGTGCACGATGAGCACTGCGCGGGTGCGGGGAGTGATGGCCTGCTCTATCAGGTTGGCGTCGATGTTGTAGGTGGTTATGTCGGGCTCTACCAGGATAGGCTTGAGCCGGTTTTCGGTCACGGCGAGTATCGAGGCGATATAGGTGTTGGCAGGCACGATTACCTCGTCGCCTTCGGCCAGTCGTCCCAGCTCGATATAGGCGCGCAGTATCAGCGTGAGCGCATCCAGCCCGTTGCCGCAGCCTATGCAGTGGCGCGTGCCGATATACTGGGCATAGTCGTGCTCAAACTCCCGCGTGGCATCGCCTTGCAGGTAGCGTCCGCCATTGACCACGCCGGTCACCGCCTGCGCGATTTCGTCGGCATGCATCGCCGTCATCCGTTTCAGGTTCAAGTATTCTATCATAACTCCCATTCATAAGTGTCGTAGACCACACCCCGGCCGCCATAGCCCTCCTTGTGGGCGATGAGTCCGGCGTTGATGACGCTGCCTTGCTCCTCGGTAGAACTGCCGAAGTCGAGGTAGGGCCAGTCCTTGTAGTCCTGGTACATGACCTGCTCGTAGATAGCCTCCATGGCTCCATACTCCTTGCCCTCGTCGTTGGTTCCGCTGTACTGGCCGTGCACCACCTGTTGCGAGATGTAGAAGGTGATGCCGCCGATGATGTGTCCCTCGCGGTAGGCGCTGTACTGGATGATATTGTCGGGAAACCGGCTCTGCAGCAGGAGCATCTCGTCGAGCGTATGCACAGGTTTGGCGTCAAAGCGCTTGTGCAGGTTGTCGGTGAGTATAGGCCAGAACTCGGCTATGGACGCATTGGCCCTCACGGTCACGCCGTTCTCGTGGGCTTTTCGCAACCGCCGCAGATGGTCTTTGCGCCAGCGCAGATGCTGGGGCATGCTGATGGCGGTGCCGATGTTGCGGAGGGCGAGCCGGGCATGACATTGCCAGAAGATGGCATAGAGGTCTTCCTCGGAGGGATGAACATGATAAATCCAGGGGATGGGGCGGTAGAGCACACGGGTAAAGCCCTCGTGGCGCAGATAGTCGTTGAGACAGGCGAAGAGCTGGCAGGTGTCGCTTATGGTGACATGGATGTCCATAATGAGTCCGCCATAAGTGAGGCCATAGTGAGAGATAAGCGTGGTGTCGCGACGGTGGGCGGGGAGCAGGGCGTAGAGCCTGCCTTGGCGATAGAACATCAGCGACCAGTCATCAAAGCGGTCGGCGTGATACTCCATATAGTTGCGCTCAAAGAGGAAGGTGGCGTTGCGGGCACGGCGCACGTAACCGTCCCAGCTCTTGCGGTCGTCGGCGGTATATCTTCTTATCTCAAACATCTCATCGTCTGCTCTGCAGGTATTCTTCGTAGTCATAGATATAATCGGCCTCGTCGTAGGGGTCTTCGGCAAGCACCAGGCAAACGGCTCCCGACGAGAAATCGTCGAGAGTGCGCCAGATGCCGGTATCTACCAGTAGCCCCTGGTAAGGACGGTTGAGCTGATAGGTCTCACGCTCGGTGCCATTGTCCAGGCTTACGCTGAACGCGCCACTCACAGCGATGATGAACTCACGGCAGTGGCGGTGGGCATGACCTCCACGATGGCTGCCGGCAGGGATGTCGTAGGTCCAGTAGACACGGCTTACCTCGAAGGGGATGTCCTTCATCTGCTCGGCCACGGAGAGGTTGCCCCGAGGGTCGGCTATCTTGCTCAGGCTGATTATCTTTCCTATCATCTTACTTTTTCATATAAGGGTCGGTGCCCAGCACGGTCTTGGCCACACGCTTGGCTTTCTCGCGCAGACGGTCGATGTCGTCGCCCACCTCTCCATAGCAGAGGGCGACACCCATACGGCGGCCTACGTGGGCTTCGGGCTTGCAGAAGATACGCAGACGGGTGCGGTCTTCCTCCATGGCCTCGTCGAAGTGGTAGTCGAGCGGTTGGGAAGACTCCGTCGGCGAGAGTATCACGGCCGAACAGCCGGCGTGTTCGAGGTGGATGGCTGGGATGTTCCAACCCATAAAGGCACGCAGATGCAGCTCAAACTCGCTCAGATTGGTGGTGTGGGCGAGGGTGACCATGCCGGTGTCGTGGGGACGTGGCGACAGCTCAGAGAAGATTACCTCGCCCTGCTTGGTCAGGAAGAACTCCACGCCCCAGAGGCCATAGCCTGTCAGCGCGCGTGTCACCTCGGCAGCCATGTGCTGTGCCTGCTCCAGTGCCTGTGGTGCTATCTGGTAGGGTTGCCAACTCTCGCGGTAGTCGCCGCCCTTCTGCACGTGTCCGATGGGCGGGCAGAAGAGCGTCTTGCCGTTTTTCTGAGTGACGGTGAGCAGGGTAAACTCGCTGTCGAAGTCGATAAACTCTTCGATGATTACCTCGCGCACGTCGCCACGGCTTCCCTCCATCGCTTCGGTAAACGCCTGCTGTAGTTCGTCGTCATTGTGCACGTAGCTCTGGCCGTGCCCCGACGAGCTCATCAACGGCTTGACCACGCAGGGGAACCCTATGGCGTCGGCAGCGCTCTTGAACTCTTCAAAGGTCTTGGCGTAGAAGTATTTGGCGGTGCGCAGACCCAGCTCTCTTGATGCCAGGTCGCGTATGGCGCGTCGGTTCATCGTGTAGTTTACTGCCTTGGCGCTGGGAACCACCTGTATGCCCTGCGCCTCGAAGTCGAAGAGTCGCTCGGTGCGTATGGCTTCTATTTCGGGCACGATGATGTCGGGGTTGTGGCGCGCCACGGCGGCAGCGAGGGCATCACCGTCGAGCATGCTGAATATCTCTCTCTCGTCGGCCACCTGCATGGCGGGAGCGTTGTCGTATCTGTCACACGCCACCACGTAGAGACCGGCTCTCTTGGCAGCTATTACCAATTCTTTGCCCAACTCGCCCGAGCCGAGCAGCATTATCTTTTTCATTGTCATATATATAATAAGGTGGAATTATCCACGGTTGCCATACATTTGTTCGTAGTATTTCTGATAGTCTCCCGATGTGACGTCTTTAATCCAGTCCTGGTTCTCGAGGTTCCAGCGGATGGTCTTGACGATGCCGTCGGCAAAGCGGGTTTCTGGGTACCATCCCAGTTCATTCTTGATTTTGGTGGGGTCGATGGCGTAGCGCTGGTCGTGGCCCAGTCGGTCAGCCACGTGGGTGATGAGGCTGTCGTTAATCCAGTCTATGCTTATCTCGCCGTCGTCGCCGATTACCTGCTTGCGCAGCACCTTGCGCAGCTGCTTGTCTTCGGCCATCATGTCATGGATGGTGCTGATGATGAGCTTCACGATGTCGATGTTGCGCATCTCGTTGTGACCGCCCACATTGTATATCTCGCCCTCACGACCCTGGCGCACCACCAGGTCTATCGCCTTGCAGTGGTCTTCCACGTAGAGCCAGTCGCGCACGTTGAGGCCCTCGCCATAGACGGGCAGCGGCTTGCCTTCGAGGATGTTATTGATAATGAGGGGTATCAGCTTCTCGGGGAAGTGATAGGGGCCGTAGTTGTTGGAACAGCGGGTGATTGACACGGGCATGTGGTAGGTGTCGCGGTAAGCCATCACAAAGAGGTCGGCCGAGGTCTTGGACGCCGAGTAGGGACTGTGGGGGCAGAGTGGGGTCTCCTCGGTGAAGTAGCCTTCTGCGCCCAGCGAGCCATACACTTCGTCGGTGGCAACCTGATGGAAGCGCTTGCCCGGCTTCCATGCCGGATAACCCTGGCTGTCGCGTCCGGTGACCCACGCACGGCGGGCGGCGTCGAGCAGGTTCTGCGTGCCCAGGATGTTCACACTCAGGAAGAGCTGCGGGTCTTCGATAGAGCGGTCCACATGGCTCTCGGCGGCAAAGTTTACCACATAGTCTATATCGTATTCGCTGAAGAGTCTGTCGGCGAGCTCCCGGTCGCGTATGTCGCCCTTGACAAAGAAGCAACGACGGTTGTCGATGTCGTCTTTGATGGTGCCGAGGTTGCCGGCATAGGTGAGGGCATCGAGCACCACCACGCGTATGTCGTCGTTGGCATACTTCTTATAGAGTAGATACTTGATGAAATTGGCGCCGATGAACCCGGCGGCTCCCGTGACAAGGTAAGTCTTCATATCGGTATGTTTTTTAGTTGGTTTATCGTTGTTTTCTATCATTGAGGGTTATCACTTCGCAGTCGCTCATCTTGTCGCCGTCGATAGTGAGCCTTACCAGCGTGCGGTCTACGTGCCAGCCCTGCATACCGGCTGCTCCGGGATTGATGTGGAGCATCCCCAGCGTGCGGTCATACTGCACCTTGAGGATATGGGAGTGTCCGGCTACGAAGAGTTTGGGCGGCATAGCCACGAGCGAACTGAAGACCGAGCGGTCATAGTGGCCCGGATAGCCGCCGATATGCTTGATGAGCACGTCCACATCTTCACACTTGAACCGCAGCCTCTCGGGATAGCGCCGACGCAGGTCGCCGCCGTCGCAGTTGCCGCAGACGGCGCGGAAGACGGGGCGCATGGCCTCAAACTGGTCTGCCAGCTCGGTGGTGCCTATGTCGCCGGCGTGCCATATCTCGTCGCAGTCGCCGAGATAGGTCTCGTACTTGGCGTCCCAGCATCCGTGGGTATCGCTGATGATGCCTATCCGCTTACTCATGGCTCTTGTCGTTTGCCTGTCCCATCACCTGTCTTGCGTAGTCGGCTATCAGCTTGGTGGCAGCCTCGTGGCCCAACCGTCCTGCGTTGATGCAGAGGTCGTAGCTCTCACAGTGTCCCCACTGCTTGCCCGTGTAGTAGTTGTAGTACGACGCCCGTCGGCTTTCACCCTCGCTGATATACTTGCGGGCTTCGTCGTCGCTGATGTTGCGGCGGCGGGCTATCTCGGCGATGCGGGTGTCGAGGTCGGCACTTACAAACACGTTGACCACATTGTCCATATCGCGCAGCACATAGTCGGCGGTGCGGCCCACGAACACGCAACTGCCCTCCGAGGCAGCCTTGCGTATGGCGTCACACTGGAAGAGGTACAGGTTCTCCTGGTTGAAGTCGGTGTTGTAGTAGCTGTTGCGCGTGAAGAGAGGGAAGTGAAACTGCAGTGCAGTTTTGAAGAACCCCTTCTTCTCGTCGTTCTC
The DNA here is from genome assembly GCF_002251385.1 of Prevotella sp. P5-108. Lineage (GTDB taxonomy): Bacteria > Bacteroidota > Bacteroidia > Bacteroidales > Bacteroidaceae > Prevotella. The sequence goes on along the minus strand of NZ_NPJJ01000057.1, from coordinate 25,994 downwards.
TTCAAAGAACTCTTCGCAGAAGCCGCTTTCGCGTGCTGCCAGGTTGAGTATCTCCTTGTCGTAGAGGCGTGCGCCGAACTCCTCGGCGAGCATCTTGGCGATGGCGCTTCCACCACTGCCTATCTGCCGGCCTATGGTGATGATGATGTTGTTATTGTCCATGATTGTTAGTGGCTACGGGGTTGCTATTCTTTAGTTTGCTGATATATATCTTCATGATGACAAAGGTGGCGATAGTTGCCATGAAGTCAGAGATGGGCATGGCATACCACACTCCGCCGATGCCCCAGAACAGGGGCAGCACGCCGATGAGCGGCAACAGGAAGAGCATCTGTCGCGACAGCGAGAGGAAGATGCTTATCTTCACCATGCCGATACACTGGAAGAGGTTGGTCGTCACTATCTGGTAGCCCACAAAGGGGAACACCAGCATCATGATGCGTATGGCGCGTGCCGACATGTCGATGAGCGTAGGGTCGGTGGTAAACATGCGGGCACAGAGATGGGGCACAAACATGGCTATCAGCCATCCCACCGCCATGATTGCCGTAGCCGCCATTACCGATAGGTGGTATACTCGTACCAGACGGTCTATCTGTCGGCTGCCGTAGTTATATCCTGCTATGGGTTGCATGCCCTGGTTGAGGCCTATGATAAACATAACGAAGATGAAGGCTATGCTGTTGGCTATGCCGTAGGCACCCACACTCAGGTCGCCGCCGTAGCGCACCAGTTGGTTGTTGAGGAATATCACCACCACGCAGGCGCAGCTCTGCATGAGGAAGGGCGAGATGCCTATAGCGATGATATTCTTTACCAGATTGGCTTTGAGTCTGTATATGCCACGCTCCAGGTGGAGCAGCTCGTTCTTGTTGGCAAAGATGCGCATCTGGTAGCACAGCGCTATCGTCTGCGAGATTATCGTGGCCCACGCCGCACCGCGTATGCCCCAACCGAAGACCCAGATGAAGAGCGCGTCGAGCAGTATGTTCATCACCACCGTGAAGATGGTGGCGTTCATAGCCTGTCGTGGCTTGCTTGCCGACCGCAGCACGGCGTTCATACCCAGATACATGTGGGTCACGGCATTGCCCACGAGTATTATCTGCATATAGTCGCGGGCGTAGGGGATAGTGGCCTCGCTGGCGCCGAAGAAGTAGAGTATGGGGTCGAGGAATATAAGACACAGGGCACCAAGTCCGATACCCACCAGCAGGTTGAGCGTAATGGTATTGCCCAGCAGGTTCTCGGCGACACCATAGTCGCGCTGCCCCAATTTCACGGAGATAGAGGTCGAGGCTCCCACGCCGATGGCGGCACCGAAGGCTCCCGAGAGGTTCATGAAGGGCAGCGTGATGGCCAGTCCCGATATGGCGAGCGGACCTACTACCTGTCCCAAGAACACGCGGTCGGCGATATTGTAGAGCGACGAGGCGGTCATGGCAATGATAGCTGGCAAGGCAAACTGCCACAGCAGCCGCCCTACTGGCTTCGTTCCCAATTCTAACGTAGCTTTCTTATTATCCATTATATATAATTATGTATTGCAAAGGTAGTGCAAGTCGAAGACAATGCAAAGAAAAAACGAAAGTTTTTTCATTTGGCATTGTTGAGACGCAGCCTACCTTATCCAAAGGTAGTGCAAACCGAAGAGAATACAAAATAAACTCGTTTATTTTTATTCTTGAGGTGCCGCCTACCTTCACGGCGGGAGCCGTAAATAGTGCAAACCGAAGAGAATACAAAATAAACTCGTTTATTTTTATTCTTGAGGTGCCGCCTACCTTCACGGCGGGAGCCGTAAATAGTGCAAACCGAAGAGAATACAAAATAAACTTGTTTATTTTTATTCTTGAGGTGCCGCCTACCTTCACGGCGAGAGCCGTAAATAGTGCAAACCGAAGAGAATACAAAATAAACTTGTTTATTTTTATTCTTGAGGTGCCGCCTACCTTCACGGCGGGAGCAGTAAAGGTAGTGCAAGTCGAAGACAATGCAAAGAAAAATCTCAAGTTTGTTTTGTATTTCGCCCAGCTTGTACTACCTTTGTATTCAATGAAAAGGAATATACTTACCATCTTATTATGCTGCTTCGTGCTTGCCTCGTGGGCCAAGGACGTGGTCTGGTACAGCGGGCGAGGCAGCGTGGAATATAGTTTTGTGGGCAAGCGAACGGGTGTAGTCGATATGGCGCTCAATATGTTTGCCGAAGATATGCGTGCCGTCACCGGCCATCGAGCCGAGCATCGTGCGGGGGCTGTGATAGAGATTTTCGAGCTCGACAAGATGCGCGACAAGGACTTCCGGCGGCTCCAGCGACGCCAGGTGCCTATCGACCGTATCATCGCCAAAGACGATGCCTTTGCCATCTGTGTCGAGGGCGGACATATCGTGGTGCTGGGCAGCAATGCCAATGGCACTGCCTATGGCATCCTTGAACTCTCGCGCCTTGCGGGTGTCTCGCCGTGGGCGTGGTGGGGCGATGTCACTCCCCTGCGCCGCCACTATCTCGCTCTCGCTTCCGACTACCTCACCATCCAGTGGCCCTCGGTGGCGCGGCGTGGCTTCGTCGCCCAGGGCCATGGCCTCGACAGTCACCGCCTCCACCAGCTTCTCCTGCGACTCCGTGGCAATCTGCTGCGCCATGCCGACTGCGACGGACGGGGCGCCAAGTGTATGGAGATTGGTGAGCGCTGGCTCCCCTCTACCCAGCCCGGCCGCATTTATGCTGAGATGAAGACCGCTTACGACCAGGGTGCCCGCCACGAATGGGTAGCCCGGATTGACAATCCACGCACCGTGGCTTACCAGCTCTCGCTCTTCATGGATATGGCGTGGAACATCACCTATGTCAATGCCACCAATATCCCCTCCCACTTTCACGCGTGGCTTACCGAGCAGTTTGGCGAGCAGGCTGCCGACCGCCTGTTGCCCGTGCTCACCGAGTATTACCATCTCGTGGGCATACGCCGACCCGAGCAGATGAATGTCGAGTTCATGGCCGATGCCTTTGGCAACGAGCTCGAGCGCTATCTCGCCAACTACGAGGCACTCGTCAAGGCTCTCACCCCCATTGCCGCCCTCGTGCCCCAAGTGCGCAGCGAGGCGTTCTTCGCCTGGGTCGACTATCCCGTCAGGGCAGCATGGCTCATGGCGGTCAAGCAGTTGCAGGCCCAGGAGGCGCGCCATATAGGCCGCCCCAGTTCGTTCGCCCGCGACGATGAGGCACTGTCCTCTGCCGTGCGCAGCTGGACAGCCTACCAGCAGCTGCTGGCGCTCAACCGCAAGTTTTCCGGCATGCTCGACGGCAAGTGGGAGCATACCCTCTCTCTTGCCCACATGCCCCTGATGGCAGAGCCCAAGTTCCCCGGCCCGCTGTCTCACGACGCCATCAAACGCTTTGCCCAGCAGGGCCCCGAGCCGTTCAATCTCGATGTCGGCAATACCATAACCCGCAACGCCTGCCATTTCCGCCGCGCCACCCAGGGGGTACAGACGGTCTCTATGCTTGGCCACAGCATGAAGGCGGTGATGGTGCCGCCCGGTGGCAGCCTGTCCTACTCCTTCTTCTCCGAACTCAGAGGCAAGGCTGTCGTGCGGGTGGCTGCCATTGCCATGCCCGACTATCTGGGCCACGACATACGGCTGGCGGTGCGTGTCGACGATGGCGAGGCGCAGATAATGAGCGTGCGCCCCGATGCCCATTCGCCTCAGTGGCAGACCGCCGAACAGCGCGGACAGGTCATTATCAACGTCGATGTCAACCTCACCCGCAACAGCCACGACATTGAGATACGCGCGCTCGACACGCCGGTATTTATCGACCAGCTGATGGTCGACTACGACCCCGTGCGCGAGTTCTACATCTTCCCCGTGACCGCCGAGCAGCTGTAGACCCCATCCCCCTATACCGACACCAGCCCACAGATGAACTTCCATCTGTGGGCTGGTGTCTTATATATATAATAAGGTGTAGTCGCCGTTCGCCCCATCCGCTTGGCGGGGCTGGCATCTTGTGCCGTTGTCGTCGTGCTTACTTTGCCGTCTCCTTGGGGCTGCGCTTCTCGCGGTGATAACTGCGATACTCGTCCATGGGTATCTCCACATCGGGCTCGGAGAGCTCGCCCTCGCGCGGCAGACCCAGACAGATATACTTGATGTCTATGCCACGCTCCATCCACATCGACTCATAGTAGGTCTGTATGCTCAGCAACCGCTCGTCCATACCCGGGGTGTGGTAGAGGTCGGCGGTAGCCACATGGATGGGCAGCTGGTTGTGCTCAGCCATACAGCGGGTGTAGGTATAGAGGAAGTTGGAGTCGGTCTTGACATGCACCAGTCCGCCATCCTCCATGAAGCGGCGGTAGCGGGTCATGAATGTGGTCGAGGTAAGGCGCTTGCGCACGTGCTTCATCTGCGGGTCCGAGAAGGTGAGCCATATCTGCTGCACCTCGTCCTTGTCGAAGAAGCGGTCTATTATCTCGATATTGGTGCGCAGGAAAGCCACGTTCTTCAGCCCTTCGTCCAGAGCCTGCTTGGCTCCCGTCCACATGCGCGCGCCCTTGATGTCCACGCCTATGAAGTTGATGTCGGGATATTTGCGAGCCAGCCCTACGGCATATTCACCGCGTCCGCAGCCCAGTTCGAGCACTATCGGGTTGGAGTTGTTGAAGTACATGTCGCGCCAGTGCCCCTTCATCTCAAAAGGCACGTTGTCTATGACCGAGAAAGGATACTGAAACACGTTCTCAAACGCTTCCATATCCGCAAATTTGGCTAATTTACCTTTGCCCATATCTTGTTTTTGATGCAAAATTACACAATTTGTGTCAAATAATCAGACGACAGCCTCATAAATCATACCCTCTACGGCATAAAAGTATGCCGATACCTGCCGTCGGGACACAGATTGACAGCCATTGCCTTGGTTATGTTTCTGCTTTTCATTACTTTTGCACCCACCACCTTCGTCTTTCCGTCGGCAGCCACTCGTCCCCGCGGCCTGCCGCGTCGGTCTGCGATGGGGGAGAGTATAGATGACAACTTTACAACACGATAGATTATGATTTCTTTTGAGAGTGATTACAACAATGGATGTACCCCCGAGATACTCCGTCGTCTTGCCGATACCAATGACGACCGTACGTCGGGCTATGGCTCTGACCCTTACTGCCAGTCGGCCATCAGGCGCATACGCGAGGCAGTGCAGATGACCGATGCCGATGTCTTCTTCCTCACCGGTGGCACCCAGACCAATGCCACCGTCATCGACTCGCTGCTCATGGGCTGCGAGGCGGTCATCACGGTCGAGACGGGCCACATTGCCGTACATGAGTCGGGAGCGGTCGAGGCTTTCGGACACAAGGTCATCACGCTTCCCGCCGTCGACAGCAAGCTCACTGCCGCCACGCTCGACCGCTTCATGGACACCTTTACTGCCGACGAGACGGCGCCCCACATGGTGCAGCCGGGCATGGTCTATGTCTCCATGCCTACCGAGTTGGGCATGGTCTACACCCGCAGCGAGCTCGCCAGCCTCTACGAGGCGTGCCGCCGCCACCACCTCAGACTCTATATCGACGGTGCACGCCTGGGCTATGGACTTATGTCCGATGCCTGCGATTACGACCTGCCCTTCTTGGCACGCCATTGCGATGTGTTCTATATCGGCGGCACCAAGGTGGGAGCCATGTTTGGCGAGGCGGTGGTGTTTACCGGCATGAGCGCGCCCAAGTATTTCTTTACCACCGTCAAGCGCCACGGCGCGCTGTTGGCCAAGGGGCGCATGCTCGGCATCCAGTTCGACACGCTCTTTACCGACGGCCTCTACCTGCATCTCTCGCGCCACGCCATAGCGATGGCTGCCCGCCTCAAGGAGGTCTTTGCCCGTCACGCCATCCCTATGGCTTGCCTTTCGCCCACCAACCAGCAGTTTGTCATCCTCTCGCCCAGCCAGTACGATGTCCTCATCGCCCAGGTGGCTTTTGAGATATGGGAGCGCCATGCCGACGGCACCCTCACCTGCCGCTTTGTCACCAGCTGGGCGACCACCGATGCCGACATAGACTATCTTGACCGCTGTCTGGCTGCGCTATAACGGGCTGCCCATGGTGGTAGCCTGAAAGGCCGTCTGCCAGCCATGCCGGCTGGTTTGCCCCGGCGTTTATACCTTTATATATACGACACCAGCCCACAGAGGTATGACCATCTGTGGGCTGGTGTATGTTGTTATGGTTGTGTTCTTACTCGATAATCACGCGTGTCCATCCGTGCTTGTCTTCCAGTATACCGTACTGGATGCCGCGGAGGGTGTCGTAGAGCTTCTTCGACCATGGGCCGGGCTCGTTGCCGAAGAAGTATTTCTTGCCGGTCTCGAAGTCGTCGATGTGAGAGATAGGCGAGATGACGGCTGCGGTACCGCAGGCTCCTGCCTCTTCAAATGTCTCCAACTCTTCCTCGGGAATTGGGCGTCGCTCTACCTTCATACCCAGGTCTTCGGCTATCTGCATCAGACTCTTGTTGGTGATAGAGGGCAGGATGCTTGTCGACTTGGGAGTGATATAGGTGTTGTCCTTGATGCCGAAGAAGTTGGCAGCACCACACTCGTCGATATACTTCTTCTCCTTGGCGTCGAGGTAGAACTCAGAGGCGTAGCCGTTTTCGTGGGCTATGTGGTTGGCCTTGAGCGAAGCGGCATAGTTGCCACCCACCTTATAGATACCGGTGCCGAGGGGAGCGGCACGGTCGTAGTCGCGCATGATGACGTAGGGGTTGGCAGAGAAGCCACCCTTGAAGTAAGGGCCTACGGGGGTAACGAAGATGAGGAACAGATAGTCTTCGGCGGGATGCACGCCTACGCAGGGCGTGGTGCCGATGAGCAGCGGGCGGATATAGAGAGTGGCGCCGCTCTCATAGGGGGGGATATACTTCTGGTTGAGGCGTACCACGCGTTCAACCATCTCTACAAAGAGCTCGGTGGGAACCTCGGGCATCATGATGCCGCGGCTGGTACTTTGCAGGCGGGCTGCATTCTCTTCCACGCGGAATACGCGCACCTTGCCGTCGGGACAGCGGTAGGCTTTCAGACCCTCAAAGGCTTCCTGTCCGTAGTGCAGGCTGGAAGCTGCCATTGAGAGGTTGATGTTGGGGTCAGAACTGATTTCTATCTCGCCCCACTTGCCATTGTGGTAGTTGCAGCGCACATTGTAATCGGTCGGCAGATAGCCGAACTTGAGATTTGCCCAATCTAATTCTTTCATTTTACTATCGTTTTAGTATTCGTTCTACTTGTCAGGGTGCAAAAGTAAACAATATTTGTTGCTTTGCCAACCATCTGTAGCAAAAAGTTGTTATCCTGCCAATATTTTGTCTATTTTGTCATTGGCAGCAGTGAGCTTGGCCTCACACAGGGCGATCAGCTTCTTGGCTTCGGTGAGTTGCTTGGCGAGCGAGTCGATGTCGAGCTCGCCTTGTTCCATTTGCTGCACGATGGTTTCCAGTCTTGCCATCGCTTCTTCGTAATTCATTTGCTTGCTCATTTCCTTATCTCTGATTTCAGGGTTCCTTGTTCCAGTCGTGTTTCGATGATGTCGCCGTCGGCCAGTTCATCGCCACTGCGCAGGGCATGACCGTTGTGCAGCGTGATGCTGTAGCCCCGGCGCAGGATGTGTATGGGGTCTTGGGCTTGGGCGCGTTGGCCCACGAGCTGCAGCCTGTGGCGCTCGCGCTCCAAGCGTTGGGTTGCGGCGCTGTCCAGCCTGTGGGCGAGGGCGTCTATGCGTTTGGTCTGCCGTTCGCGGGTCAGGGCAAAGAGGGTAGGGATGCGGTCGGCGAGCTGCTTGAGCCTCATCTTCTCGTAGGCGAGATGGCGCTCGGCGATACGGCTGATGCGCTCGCGGGCGCTGACGAGGGCGGTATAGACCTCGCTCAGATGGTCTATGAGGAAGGCGGCTGCCGCTGTGGGTGTCTTCACCCGCATATATGACACCATGTCCAGTATGCACTCGTCGCGGTCGTGGCCTATGCCGGTGATGATGGGCAGCGGGAAGTTGGCCACGTTCTCTGCCAGCGCCAGCGTGTCGAAGCCCGACATGTCGGTGGTGGCGCCACCGCCACGGATGATGACCACCACATCAAACTCGTCTATGCGGGCATTGATGCGGTCGAGCGCGGCTATCACGCTCTGCTCCACCTGTTCGCCCTGCATGATGGCGGCGAAGAGTTCGTGGCTGAACGACAGCCCGTAGCTGTTGTCGTCTATCTGGTGGCAGAAGTCGCCATAACCGGCAGCCTGGGCGCTGGAGACGACGGCTATGCGCTGGGCAAAGCGGGGCAGCGCGAGCTCGCGCTGGAGGTCGAAGATGCCTGCCTCCTTGAGCTGGCGGATTATCTCCATGCGCTTGCGCACGATGTCGCCCAAGGTGTAGTCGGGGTCTATGTCGCTCACCTGGTAGGCGAAACCGTAGGCTTCGTGGAAGGTGGGCGTTACCATCATCCTCACCTTGATGCCAGGCCGCAGCTGTTGCTGGGTCTGGCGTTCAAACTTGCTGCGCAGTGCCGTCCAGCGGTTGGCCCAGCACACCGCACGGGCCTTGGCCAAAGGGGTGGGGCCGAAGGGATCGTTCTCCACGAGCTCCATATAGCAGTGGCTGCGGTCGTGCAGGTCGGAGAGCTCGGCTTCGACCCAGTATTTGCCGTCCATCTGCCGTTCGATGGTCTCGCGCACCATGTGGTTGAGCTCCAGCAGCGTGAAGGTTCTCTCGCTCGCCATGGGTTATCGTCCTTGTTGGTAGGCACGCCAGAAGTCGGGGATGCCGTAGCCGTAGATGTTGTCGGGGGTGAGATAGCGGTCGGCGCTGCTGCGCACCAGACCGATGATTTCCTTGGCGGTCTTGCCGGGCAGCGCCTGCCAGAGGCATGCCACCATGCCGCAGGCTATGGGCGAGGCAAACGAGGTGCCGTTGGCGCCACCGTTGACGCCGGCTGCGTTGAAGATGCGTGCCATGCCGCCCCGTGCCATGATGTCGGGCTTCACGCGACCGTCCTGCGACGGACCGATAGAGCTGAATACCGTGTTCAGGCCGTGGCTGTCTACAGCCCCCACCGTGAGCACGTCGATGGCGTCGCCCGGAGGCGTCACCTTCTTCCAGCGGTCGCGGCCCGAGTTGCCCGCGCTGCACACCAGCACCACGCCCTTCTGGGCCAGCATCGATGCCGTGTTGGATATGAGCGTGCGGCGGCCGTCGAGGTCCACATACTTGTGGCTCGTGGTGGCATCGTCAAACTCGGCGTAGCCCAATGACGAGTTGATGACATCCACGCCCACCGAGTCGGCATACTCGGCAGCCATCGCCCATGTGTCTTCCTCCATCAAGCTCTCTGTGGGGCCGTATTCCGAGCGCAGCAGATAGTAGGAGGCTTCGGGTGCGGTGCCCACGTAGCGGAACGAGTCGACCGCAGCCATGCACGACAGCACCATAGTGCCGTGAGACAAGAGGTCTTCCATCTTGTCGCGGTAGGGGTAGACAAAGTCGCGACAGCCCAGCACGCGTACACCGCGCAGGGCGGGTATACGGGTGTAGTTCATGTAGCCGCCGTCGATGATGGCGATGGTCATGCCCTTTCCGCGGAAGCCAGCCTCATGCAGCTTCACGCCGTTGAGCTGTGCTATCTGGGGCAGCGCCTTGCCATAGACGCTCTCCGATGCCTTGGTCGTGTCTTTCACCACGCCGTAGGGCTTCACGGGACTCACCGAGTCGGGCGACTCGAAGACGCGCACCACGCGGGTCACAAAGTTGAGCCCTTCGAGCCGGGGGGCGATGTCGCCCTTGGGCGAGGCGATGAGCACGGTGTTGTTCCATCGGCTGCCGCCCACCACCTGATAGCCGTCGTGGCGCAGCGTGCCTATGTATTTGGATGATACGGGCAGGTCGGTAGAGTCGACAGCCAGCCCCTGGCGCTCTCTGCGGGCAAGGGCCTTGGCAGAGAGAAACTTCTCGGGGTGGCGCAGCGAGTAGCTTCCGCCCTTCTTGTCTTTGAGATACACTCTGTACATGTAGCTTTTGCCCCCGGCAAAAGCCACCTTCTGCGCCTGTATCTGCATCGAGCAGCACAGCGCCAGTAGTAGATATAATATTCTGTTCATAGTCGTGTGGTTGGTGGTGGCTGTCGGGGTGAGGGCTACAGCCGCCGGTGGTTACATACTGCCGTCGGCATCGCTGCCGCCTGTCTGCGACGGCAGTATGGGGCAGCCCCTCTCTCTCCAGGCTGTGGGTGTGCAGCCTGCGCGGTTCTTGAAGATGCGGTAGAGGTGGGTGCGCGACGAGAAGCCGCACTCGGCAGAGATGATATCATTGCTGTAGTCGGGGTAGTCGCGCATCATCTCCTGTGCCGCCTTGAACCTTATCTCGCTCAGCCATATACGGAACGACAGTTTCAGGTTCTGCTCGAAGTAGCGGGTAAGCTCTGCCCGAGGGATGAGCAGCATGCGCGAGAGGGTGAGCATGTTAGCATTGCTGTCGCGGTAGCCCTTGTCCTGGCACCATTTGTCCAAGCGCTCGGCGACGATGCGCTCGCGCTCGGGCGGCAGGGCTGCCAGATTGTAGGTGGCGGCTGCCGGGCTTCCGGTGCCATTGGTTCCGGCTGCGCGGGCAGACTCCTCGTCATCGTTGACCAGCTCTTCGGTGGGCACGTAGTTGAAGCCCAGGTTGCTGAATGTCAGGACAAAGAAGAATATGGCGAGCAGAATGACGGGGGCGTAGATGACCAGTATTTTGTTGAAGAGGATGACAAAGGGCATCGTCATCAATGCTACAAACAGCACCGCCACGCTCGTCTTGGCAAAGCGCACATGGGGCAGCATGTCGTTGGCGGTGAGGGTCTCGAGCAGCTTGCGGCGGAGCAGTATCTGGCGAGATGCCTTATAGATGCAGTAGGCTACAAGGCATATATAGAGGGCAAGCATCACATACATCCACATGCCGATGCGCATGCTGCCGTTGCAGCAGTAGCCTATGGCGTAGCACACGACGATGAGGGCATAAAGCCCGACGATGCCGGCGACAAAGCGGCGGCGGTTGTCGTGGACGGCTTCGATGTTGTAGATGGACAAAGCAATCAGTGCAAAGCTCGGGGGATAGGCAAGCAGATTGAGCACTGCACCCAGGTCGGCGCCCGACGCTCTCACAGACAGGGTCATCTGCGCCAGGAAGTGGGCAGCCAGTATCAGCATGGCTGCAAACAGCATCCAGCGCGACTGCTCATAACGACGGTTCTTCCATCTCACGTGGAGGCTGCCAAGGCCCAATAACATAGCATTGATAAGCATGGACAAGAGGCTCGTAAACTGAAGCAGAAATAAAATCTTCATGACCTTTCGATGTTTTAGTCGTTAATCATACACTCTCAGAGTATCATCTCGCAATACTTTAGAGTATTATCTTGCAAAAATACAGCTATCTTGCAATACCCTTGGTATTATCTTGCAAAAAATACAGCTATCTTGCAATACCCTTAGTATTATCTTGCAAAAAATACAGCTATCTTGCAATACCCTTAGTATTATCTTGCAAAAATACAACTTTCCTGCCAAACGGCGGAGGAAAAATCCCGAAATCTTGAAAAGTTTTTTGCCAATCTCCGAGGCATCGTGCCAACCACCCTCACCAGCATGGCGCCCACCGCGATTGTCTCCAGCATCGTGGAGAGCACCTCCAGACAACTGGAGGGTACCTTTAGCGAGCTGGAGGGTACCTTTGGACAGCTGGAGGGTACCTTTGGACAGCTGGAGGGTACCTCTATCGGCGTGGAGATTGTCTCTATTGAGCAGGATGGTATCTCCAGAAATCAGGCGACTGCAGACAGCGGCGTGGAGGTTGCATGGGCTGGCTCGTGCCTTCTGATACGAGCCCACGTGACAATAGGCACGAGCCCACGTGACATAAGATACGAGCCCTCGTATCGCAAAGCACGAGCCGATGATGATGGTCAGCACACCGCCGAACGTGGTGGATGCCATAAGTCTTGGTCATCGTGACGACAACAGTGCCGATAGCGTTGCCTGGTGGCACAATCGCCAGCCCACAGACCACGGTTGGCGTAGGCGAGTATGCCCCTATCCACCCCACCGACAGCCCCACAGATAGGGTCATGATTGCGGGCGTCTCGGCAGCTGTCAGCCCCCAGCCCGAGACGGTCGGCAGCGAGCCCGCAACAGGCTCTCCGAGAGGACTGAGAGTGGTGGTATACACCGCAACTGCCCACTGCAAACAAATATTAATGATTGGCCTTTTTTTCCACAAAAGTGCTAATTTTTCATATTATTATATATTTGGTCTGACGATTTATTTGATAAGTCAGATAATTGGCTTACTTTTGCAGCGCATAACAAATATTCACAGTGCAATATATGAAGACTAAAATTCTTATCCCCGTAATCGTCGTAGGTCTGCTCCTTGTGGGCGGCATAGTGTATCTCGCTCTCAGCCTCAACCAACAGAGGCAGGAAAACCAGGCCATGCAGGAACTTGCCGAGATAGACAAGCGGGAAATGGAGAACGAGTATCAGCAGTTTGCCAATCAGTACGGTGAGATGAAGACCAAAATCAACAACGACTCTATCGTCGCCCAGCTCACCGCCGAACAGGAGCGTACCCAGCAGCTGCTCAAGGAACTCAAGGATACCAAAGCGTCGGACGCAAGAGAGATAGCCCGACTGAAGAAGGAACTGGCCACCGTGCGCGCCGTATTGCGCAACTATGTGTTGGAGATAGACTCGCTCAACCGACTCAATCAGAACCTTACTGCCGAGAATACCCGTGTGCGCGGACAGTATGAAGAGGCTACCAGACAGATAGAGGGACTCAATTCGGAGAAAGCAACGCTCTCGGAGAAGGTCGCTATAGCCGCACAGCTCGATGCTATAGGCATCAGCGTCACACCCTTAGACAAGCGAGGCAGGGCTACAAGAAAGATAAGGAAGTGCAAGGCCATCCAGGTGAGCTTCGCACTCGCCAAGAACGTCACCGCCCAGAGCGGCATGAAGACAGTATATGTAAGACTGACATCGCCCACAGGCACACTGCTGGGTGGCGCAGGTTCATTCAGCTATGAAAACCGCACCCTGCAGGCTTCGATGAAGAAGGTGGTGGAATATGGCGGCCAGGAGACCCCCGTGACACTGTTCTGGAATGTCACCCAGGCGCTGGTCGAAGGCACCTATCATGCAAGCATCTTCGCCGATGGCAACATGATAGGTTCCAAGAGCGTTACGATAGACTAAAAAGGAGAGCAAATGACAAGGCTATTATTATCCTTAATGTTATGTGCCGTCTGGCTGCCACAGGTTCAGGCGCAGGGGCTGTCGCTCGACAGTTGTCGGGCTCTGGCGCTGCGCAACAACAAGCAGCTCAATGTGGCAAGGCTCAAGCAGGATGTGGCGCGATACAACCGCAAGGTGATGCGCACCAAGTATCTGCCCAAAGTCGATGCCGTGGGCGGCTATGAGTATTTCAGCAAAGAGATATCGCTGCTCAACAGCAACCAGAAGACCGCTTTCGGGTCGCTGGGAACGACTGCCACGGGAGCCGTGGGTGGCAATATCACCCAGATGATAACGGGGTTGGTTCAGCAGGGCGTCATCACGCCCGAGTTGGCACAGCAGTTGGGTGGCGTGCTCAACAAGCTCACGCCACAGTTGGCTGAGGCTGGCAACAAGTTGGGCCAGGCGGTCAACGACGCCTTCCGCACCGACACCAAGAACATCTGGTCGGGAGCCGTCATGGTGAGACAGCCCATCTTTATGGGCGGCGCCATCGTCGCAGCCAACAAGATGGCAGACATCAGCGAGAAGATGGCTGCCAGCGACCTCGAACTGCGTCGGCAGACCACCCTCTACGACATAGACCAGGCCTACTGGCTCGTGGTGTCGCTGCGCCAGAAGGAGCAGTTGGCCCAGAGCTATCGCGACCTGGTCAAGAAGCTCAGCGAGGATGTGAAGAAGATGATTAGAGAGGGCGTGGCTACCAAGGCCGACGGACTCAAGGTCGATGTCAAGGTCAACGAGGCCGACATGCAGCTCACCCAGGTCGAGGACGGCCTGTCGCTGGCCAAGATGATGCTCTGCCAGCTCTGCGGTCTGCCCATGGACCGGGAGATAACCCTCGCCGACGAGAACGTGCAGACACTCGCCCCGGTCGTAACAGAGACCTATGAAGCAGCCGACACAACCTATGCTGCGCGCCCAGAGATACAGATGCTCGAGAACACCATCGAACTGAGCCGCCAGAGCACCCGCCTCATCCGCGCCGCCGCTCTGCCCCATGTGGCACTTACCGGCGGATACATGGTAAGCAACCCCAATGTCTTCAACGGGTTTGAACGCAAGTTTGCCGGCGTATGGAACGTAGGCGTACTGGTACAGGTACCCGTGTGGAACTGGTTTGAAAGCAGCTACAAGATACGCGCCGCCAAGACAGCCACCAGCATAGCCGTGATGGAGCTGAGCGATGTACGCGAGAAGGTCAATCTGCAGGTGGCACAGAGCCAGTTCAAGCTCAAGGAGTCGCTCAAGCGGTTCCACATGGCCAACGAGAACATGAAGAGTGCCGAAGAAAATCTGAGATGTGCCAACCTGGGATTCAAGGAAGGCGTGATGGAGGTCACCGATGTCATGGCGGCACAGACCGCATGGCAGATGGCGCAGTCGCAGAAGATAGACGCCGAGGTGGGCGTCAAACTGTCGCAAGTAAACGTAAAGAAAGCATTAGGTATATTAAACTGAAACGATTATGTCAGCTAAAACACAACATAACAACATACTGCTTGCCGTCGTAGGATTTACGGCAGTGGTGGTCATCGTGGCCCTCATCGGCTATCTTACCCTCGGCCAGGAACCGGAGATTATCCAGGGCGAGGTCGAAGTGTCTGAATACAGGGTGTCGAGCAAACTGCCCGGCCGCGTGGTAGAACTCAGAGTCAAGGAGGGCGACTTTGTGCATGTAGGCGATACACTCGCCATACTCGAGGTGCCCGAGATGGACGCCCAGAAGCGAGTGGTCGAGGCTACAGGTGAAGCGACCAAGGCGCTCAAGGACCTCACCGACGCCGGAGCACGCCAGGAGCAGATACAGGGTGCCTACCAGCTGATGCAGCAGGCCAAGGCTGCAAGCGAGATAGCCCAGAAAACCTATAACCGCATGCAGAACCTCTACAACGAGGGCGTCATAAGCGGACAGAAGCGCGATGAAGCCTTTGCCGCGTACAAGGCGACCGAGGCACAGGTAAAGGCTGCCGAGAGCCAGTATGAAATGGCGAAGAACGGAGCCCGCAAACAGGAGCGCGAGGTGGCTGCGATGAATGCCCAGGCCGCCAGCAACGCTGTGGATGTGGTGAGCTCGCTGCTGCGCGAGACGGTGCAGGTGGCACAGGTAGAGGGCGAGGTGAGCGAGGTATATCCCAAGGTGGGAGAACTCGTGGGACTGGGCTCGCCCATCATGAGCATCTCGATGATGAACGATGTATGGGGCACATTCAATATCCGCGAAGACCAGTTGGGCGGCATGAAGATTGGCGACACGTTTACCGCCTACTGCCCGGCATTCGGCAAGGACATAGAACTCAAGGTATACTATATACACGACCAGGGAAGCTACGCCGTGTGGAAGGCCACGAAGACCAACGGCCAGTATGACCTCAAGACATTTGAAGTCAAGGCTCGCCCAGTGGGCAAGTTTGAGGGCCTGCGTCCGGGTATGAGCCTTATCCGTAAAGACTGAGAGGCACAGACACTATGATAAAGCAGATATATCGGATAGCCCTGCGCGAGTGTGGCATCCTGCGCTCCAATCCCATCTATGCGTTTTGCATGGTAGTGTTCCCGGTGCTGGTGGTGGTGTTCTTCACCTCACTCATGACCGAGGGACAGCCTGTAAACATGCCGGTGGGAGTGGTAGACCAGGACAATACCGCCACCACGAGGGCGCTGATACGCCGGCTCGATGCCTTTCAGACCACGAAGGTGGTGGCGCACTATGCCAACATCAACGATGCGCGCCGCGCGGTGCAGGAGGGCGACATCTATGCCTTTCTGCTCATCCCAAAGGGTACCACCGACGGCATGGTGTCGGCACGCCAGCCCAAGATATCATTCTACTACAGCCAGGTGACGCTCCTGGCGGGCTCGACGCTCTTCAAGGACCTCAAGACCATCTGCACGCTGGGCTCGGCGGCGGTAGGCTCGGCTAAGCTGTCGGCTCTGGGCAAGACCGAGCGCGAGATACAGGCTTTCCTGCAGCCCATAGCCCTCGACATGCACATGATAGGCAACCCCTGGGCCAACTACAATGTGTATCTCTCGACCATCATGGTACCCGGACTGCTGCTGTTGTTTGTATTCCTCATCACCCCATACTCCATCGGCACCGAACTCAAGTTCAAGCGTTCGCACGAGTGGCTCAAGATGGCGGGCAACAGCATGCCGGTGGCTCTGGCAGGCAAGCTGCTACCCCATACGCTCGTCTTTCTGACGGTGTTCTATGGGTTTGACTTCTACATCTATTATATATTGGACTTCCCCTATCCTGGAGGCGTGGTGCCGATACTGCTCGATGGCTTCCTCTCGGTGGTGGCAAGCCAGTGCTTCGGCGTGTTTGTCTTCGGACTGATGCCGTCGCTGCGTATGTCGATGAGTATCTGCTCGCTGTGGGCGGTGCTGAGCTTCTCGGTGTGCGGAGCCACCTATCCCGTGTTCGCCATGGACTCGATGATAGAAGCCATGGCACAGCTCTTCCCGCTGCGCCACTACTACATGATATATAAAATAAGCATATTCAACGCATTCCCCCTTGCCGACTGCGCAATCAACGTCGCGGCTCTGGTGCTGTTCATGCTGCTGCCGCTGTTTACCGTGCGCAACCTGCGCAGGGCCATGCAGGAATATGTCTATATACCCTAAATGATTATGAAAGGAGACCATAGTCTTATCTCACAAATCAAACAAGGCATCTATGACATGTGTCATATCTGGGCCAAGGAGATGCGGTCGGTATTTGCCGACGAGGGCGTGCTGTTGTTCTTCATCTTCCTGCCCTTGTTCTACCCTGTGCTCTACTCATGGATATACAACAACGAGGTGGTCAACAAGGTGCCCGTAGCCATAGTAGACTTGTCGCACAGCCACGACAGCCGCGAGTTTGTGCGCAAGGTCGATGCCTGTTCGGGGGTACGCGTGGCTTACTACTGCAACAACCTCGAGGAGGCGCGTGAGGTGGTGGGGCACCAGAAGGCCCACGGCATACTCTATTTTCCATCAGACTTCGCCACGAAACTGCATCGGGGCGAACAGGCACATGTGGGCGTGTACTGCGAAATGAGTCTGATGCTCACCTACAAGGCTATACTCCAGTCGGCGCAGGCTGTGTCGATGGAGATGGGAAGCCAGATACAGATAGCGGGCTCCAACTCGTTTACCGCCCGCGATGAAGATATAGCCACCCGTCCGCTCGACTTCGACGAGGTGCCCATCTTCAATGCCACGGGTGGTTATGGCAATGCCATCCTGCCCGGTGTGCTCATGCTGATACTCCAGCAGTCGCTGCTCTTGGGCATCGGTCTGGCGGCAGGTACCGCCCGCGAGAACAACCGTTATCAGGACCTCGTGCCCATTACCAGCCATCACAACGGCATCTTCCGTATTGTGCTGGGAAAGGCGATGTGCTACTTCATGATTTATGCCGTGGCGGGTGCCTATATCACCCTCTGCGTTCCTCGCTTCTTCCACTTCACCACCCTGGCCCAGGGCGGTCCGCTGTTGGCCCTCATGGTGCCCTATCTGCTGGCTTGCATCTTCTTTGGCATGATGCTGTCGTGTCTGGTGCGCTATCGCGAGAATGTGATGCTGCTGGTGGTGTTCACCTCGGTACCTCTGCTCTTCATGACGGGCATCAGCTGGCCCGTAAGCAATATTCCCGGCGTGTGGAAAGGCGTGTCGCTGCTCTTCCCGTCGACCTTCGGCGTGAGGGGCTTCCTCACGCTCAACAGCATGGGAGGCACGCTCGACGACATCACCACCGAATATATGGCATTGTGGGTTCAGGTGGCCATATACTTCTTTGCCACCTGCGTGGTCTATCGTCTGCAGATTATCCACACCCACACCCACGCCTACGAACGCCTCGAAATGCTCAAGCAGAAGACCAAGGAGGCAATAGGCCGCAAGCAGTCGGGTAAGGAAGGGTAATTGCGGCAGTGCAGAAATGACAATCCCTGTCTCTGGCATCCATCGGATGGAGAGACAGGGATTGTCGTATTCTATAGGGGCGTAGATTACTTCTTGCTGATGTCTACGATGCGGGTCTTGGGCAGCTCCTTGTTGCGTCGGTTGGTCACTGTCACCACCGCCTGGGCGAGATTGAGGAACGCCTGACCAGTCTGGCTCTCGGTGTTGAGTACTGCGGGAGTACCGGCGTCGCCATTGTCGCAGATGCTCTGCACCAGAGGAATCTGGGCGAGCAACGGACAGCCCATCTCCTTGGCCAGCTGCTTGCAGCCCTCCTTGCCGAAGATGTAGTAGCGGTTCTCGGGCAGTTCGGCGGGAGTGAACCATGCCATATTCTCCACCAGACCGAGGATGGGCACGTTGACCTTGTCGTTGCGGTACATGTCGATGCCCTTGCGCGCATCGGCGAGAGCCACATTCTGCGGCGTCGATACGATGACGGCACCGGTGATGCTCAGCGTCTGCAACAGGGTGAGGTGGATGTCGGATGTGCCGGGAGGCGTGTCAAGGATGAAATAGTCCAGGTCGCCCCAGTCGGCGTCGGCGATGAGCTGCTTCAGGGCAGATGTGGCCATGCCTCCGCGCCACAGCGTGGCGGTGTCGGGATTGACGAAGAAACCAATGGACAGGAGCTTTACGCCATACTTCTCGATGGGCTCGATGAGCTGGCGACCATCCTTCTCTACCGCATAGGGGCGCTCGCTCTCTACGCCGAACATCTTGGGCATGGAGGGACCGAAGATGTCGGTATCGAGCAGACCCACCTTGTAGCCCATGATGGCGAGGGCTATGGCGAGATTGGCAGAAACGGTCGACTTGCCTACGCCGCCTTTGCCCGAGCTTACGGCTATCACGTTCTTCACCTGAGGCAGCAGTTTGCCTACCTCGGGGCGTGGCGCAGACTTGAACTCGGTCTTTATCTCGACCTCTACCGCCTTGTCCACGTGGTAGTGTATGGCTGCCTCGGCAGCCTTCAAGGTTGATTTGAGAAACGGGTCGGTCTCGCGGGGGAATATCAGTGTGAAACTCACCTTCATACCGTCGATGCGAACATCGTCGGCGAGCATTTCTGCCTCTATCAGGTTTTTCTTGTTACCAGGGTAAGTCACCGTAGCCAAAGCGTCGGTGATAAGTTTTGGATATAATGTCATCATATTGTCTTTTAATCAGTTGCAAAATTAGCCAAAAAAACTGTAACAGCCTCATAAATGTCCATAATAATATCCCCCGCACTCTCCCCGCCGTCCTCTGCCCCTGCCACAATGGTGCCCTCCACGACCGAGACGGCAACCGCTGCCGCAGACCTCGCCACCTTCGGCATGGCGATGGCGGCAGAGAGGGTGGCGACAACCGTTGTCAGGGATGCTATATATATAATAAGGTGTAGATGGGTTGCAGCCAACCCAAGGATGACAGGCGGGCGGAGCGCAGGCTGCAGGAATGGCGCAGACAGGGACAGATGCGTCACTTCCTCCAGTATAAAGGACTGGTGGATGGCGGCGGAAAGCCAATGGATATGGATGGTCTTGACCGTGATTTGGACAAAAATAACGATGATGGTCAAAAAATCTTCCGTTTTTTAGTATTTATTCAGAATTTAATGCTACTTTTGCAACTAACGAGATTATAACTATTACCTCACCAACTTTGGCGATGTCGATTACGAGCTAACAATGGTCGCCCTTGGCATATTGCATTTCACACGTTCACTCCACGGAGTGAGGCTCTCCGTGCTACAGATGTATATCTGCCCTACATAACACAATTAATGTCCGTCACATCTTAACCAAGCCAATCGGGAGCCGTTGGTACAATTAAAAACTTAACGTATGAGAACCATCAGATTAGTATTGACCCTGGTGCTGGTCATGACTTTTACCGTATCTTTTGCCCAGTTGACGAAAGAGCAAATCAAGGAACGCAAGGAAATCAAGAAAGCCTCGAAGGCTGAACTCGGCGAGAAGGCCACGAAGACAGCCCGCAAGGAAGCCAAACGCTTGGCAAAGGAGGGATGGAAGGTCACGCCCGGCGCTCTGCCATTGGAAAAACAATTGGACAAGTCGTACCTCATGCAGATGGAGTATGATGAGAATATGTTTCCCAAGTATCTCATGGGCGAGGCTATGAGTATCGGCGAAAACTATGACGCTGCCCGCCTGCAGGCTATGGAGCTGGCCAAGCAAAGCCTGGCTGGACAGATACAGACTGAGGTGACCGCCCTGATAGAAAACACCGTAAGCAACAAGCAGCTGGCGGCTGAAGAGGCTGCCTCTGTGACCCAGACCATCAGTGCAGCCAAGAACCTTATCTCCCAGAGTATAGGCCGTGTGCTCACCGTGGTAGAGATGTATCGCGTGCTGGGCAACAAGAACAAGGAGGTGTCGCTGCGCATTGCCTATAATGCGGAGATGGCAAAGCAGGCTGCCAAAAAGGCCGTGCGCCAGGAACTGGAAAAGAAGGGCGACGACCTGCACAAGAAGTTGGACGAACTGCTGGGTTGGTAGCGTATGCGTAGTTGGGTAGTAAATCTATGCTGTCTCGTGGCGAGTGTGGCTTGGGCGCAGAAAACCGTCACGGTGGTAGCGTCGTACACCTATCACGTGCCCGAGAATGTGACGGTGGAGCAGGCCAAGACTACGGCGCTCGAAAGGGCAAAGGTCCAGGCTATCGCCGACGAATTTGGCACTCTCATAGGGCAGAGCAACTCTACCCTGGTGACCAATGAAAACGGAAAGAGTGATACCCATTTCTCATCGATTGGTCGTAGTGACGTCAATGGCGAGTGGATAGAAACCATCGGTGAGCCCCAATATGCGATAAACTATGAACAGGGGATGCTCATCGTCAATGTGAAGGTCAAAGGGCGCATACGCAAGTTGTCTGGCCCCAAGATAGACCTCGCTGTCAATATACTGCGCAATGGCACCGAACTCAAATACGAGAGCGACGATTTCCGCAATGGCGACGATATGTATCTCCACTTCCAGTCGCCCGTAAGCGGCAGACTGCTGGTCTATCTCGTCGACTATACCGCACGCCAAGTCTACTGTCTCTTGCCCTATTCGCAGCAGGCGGATATGGCCCAGCCTATAGAGCAGGGTAGGGAGTATCTGTTCTTTTCTGCCAAGAGTGTGGCAGCCGAAGAGCGGCAAGTGGTGGATGAATATACGCTCACTACTGACAAGAAAATGGAGCAGAACGAAATGGTCGTGATATTCAGCTCTGGCGAACTGGCCAAAGCCAATACCTCGGCGAGTGAGGGACTGCTGCCGCGAGCTATGAGCATTGACCACTTCAACAAATGGCTGGCTGAAATGCGCATCAAAGACAAAAATATTCAAATCATCAATAAATCATTAACCATTAAAAATTAACTAATTATGAAAAAGGTATTGCTTTTATTCTTTTTTGTCTCCCTCTGTGTGAGCAACATGTATGGAAAAACCAAGACTTCTTATCGCAACGCGCTGATATTTGCCTATTCTCAGGCCAACAGTGTGTTTGAAGATGACAATATACGACTGGAGATTTACAACGAGCAGCTATGGGCCAAGAACAAGACCAAGAAGACCATCTTCATCGACTTGTCTCAATGCTTCATGGTGCATAATGGTTCGTCGTTCCCTCTGTTTGACAAGAAACAGGACGAGCGCCACGCCTCGAAGAAAGGCAAGACTACGTCGATCGATGAGTTTATTACCATCCCGCCATCTACTGGCGGCAAGCAGAATGATACTTTCATCTGTAACATGGCAACGGGTATTCTGGGTAATTACAGTACCTCGGAAACTCCTGCCGGAGAATTCACCGAGTATGACAAGCGACTGTTTAATCTCATTGCCGATTTGCTGGATGAGTCGAAGAAAGCCGACCCCAAACGTGAGGAATACAAAGGTACTGTAAGCCGTCATCTCACCGAAGACGAGAGTATCAACAATATCGGTGCCTCTATTGCCTATGCCTTCAACAAGCGTTCCGAGGAATGGACAAGTGTGGCCCTGTCTGCCTGGGTGAGTGACATCATCTTCTCGCCCTACTATGTGGAAATGCCCGACGACCTGACCAAGAAAGATAAACGCGGGTTTGGCGTCAAGGAGACCAAACCAGCCGTTCTTCACGTGATGGCCAACTCTCCCTTTGAGTTTGACGAAGACCGCTCACCCATCATCGTGTGTGACTGGGAAGGTAACTTCAAGAAGGGAACATTCAGACTGAGCAGTACCAATGTGTCGAAGCAGGGAAAGGTTGGTATCGGTCGTATTATCGGCGCCATATTTACCTATGGAGCTACGCTGCTCGTGCCCCTGTCAGAGACCAGCTATAAGAAAGTCATCCACTTTGATGGCGCTACAAGCGATTGGGGTAAGATGACTTACGTAGGTAGACTTCAGGATACCAAGCAGGAAAAGAAATAGTATAAACCGCGACTGCCACTCTGCCCGAATGAATGAGGGGAGTGGCAGTTGTCTTAGCATTGTATGTCATGATGCGCTTATTGTTCCTTATATTAATATGGTGCGTGCAGACGGTGTCGGCGCAGAGTATGGATGTGCAGAGTAAGGCTGCGCTCGAGTCGATGCGCGGCGGTTATGTCCAGTATGCTTTTGATGAGTTCAAACGGCTTGCCGCTTCCAATGACATGGCTGCCCAGTACTATCTGGGCTGGTGTTATGAGAATGGTGTGGCTTGTGAGAAAGCGCTTACGGATGCGTTCCGCCTCTATCGTCGTGCAGCCGAACGTGGTCTGCCTGATGCCATGTTGCGCTTGGCTTCGTTTTACCAAAATGGTATTGTGGTAAGTCAGGACGATGGCAGATATAACGAATGGATGGAGCGCTATCAGAAGAAAGGCGGCAAGTGTCTGCTGCCTGATATCGCCGAGGCATATAATGGGGCGCAACGCAATATAGCCAATTATGCGCTCAGTCCGAAACGGGGAGGAACGGTAAGGCAGCAGCCCGCCGCCAGTAGTGGAGGCACAGGGCAGACGGTAAACCATATTACTATCGTACAGCAGACGGCTCCCACGCCAAAGCCAGAACAACCCAAGCCCGCGACGTCAAAGCCAGTGGTGACCAAGTCGGATGTAGATACCGGCATCCCCTCGACTGGTGCGGTCAACGAGAATACTTTTGCGCTCATCATCGCCAATGAAGCCTATCAGAATGTGGCACCTGTACCCAATGCTATCAATGACGGAAGGGTATTTGCAGACTATTGCATGAAGACTCTGGGTATGCCCAAGACCAACATCCATCTGGTAAACAATGCAACCTATATCAATATCAAGCGTGAACTCAATCTGATGCGTCAAATTGCTGAAGCATACAAGGGTGGGGCTAAACTTGTCGTCTACTATGCAGGACACGGACTGCCCGACGAGGCTTCGGGAGACGCTTACCTCTTGCCGGTAGATGGTTATGGTTCGGATTTGACAACCTGCTACAATCTGAATGATTTCTATGCCGCATTGGGAGCAATGTCCCTGTCTCAGGTGGTGGTGCTGATGGATGCCTGCTTCTCCGGCTCGTTGCGTGGAGATGGCATGCTGGCGTCGGCTCGTGGTGTGGCAATCAAGGCCAAGGGCAGCGAGTCTAAGGGAAACATGGTCGTACTGTCTGCCGCTCAGGGAGACGAGACTGCCTATCCCTTGGATGGGCAGCATCATGGTATGTTTACGTATTATCTTCTTAAGAAACTGAAGGAGAGTAAAGGTACGGCAAATTTGGGCAGCCTGTTTGACTATGTCAAGGACAATGTGGTGAAGAAGTCGCTGGTGGTAAATGGCAAGCGGCAGACTCCTACCATTTCTCCGTCGGCTGCTGTCTATGACAAGTGGCGTAATTGGACATTGAAATAACCATTGTATAAAGGAGACAATCATGGTGAGGCAAATGGTGTTCTGCGTGTCGCTGCTGATGGCAGTAAACTGTCTGGGGCAGACGACAAACAAGGCTCGGCAAGGGTATGAGCAGTTTAAGAAACAGGCTCGGCAAGGGTATGTAGACTTCCGTCGGGCTTGCAATGCTGATTATGCTGCTTTCCTGAAACAAGCCTGGCAGTCGTATGAGGCAGGTCCCGTGGTGCCACGTCCCAAAGAGCGTGAGGTGAAGCCCGTGGTAATGCCGCAAGGAGATGTGGACAAGCCGGTGAAACCTATGCCTATCAAGGTGGATACGGTGATAGCTCCTGTGCCTCAAGGGGCTCAGCCCAAGCCTGTGGCTCCCATCTATGAGGGAACGGTGGAGAATGAACAGCAACTTTCCTTTACCTTCTTCGGAACAGAAGGCCGTGTGCGGATGCCTGTCCTGCGTCCTGATATCGGTGCCGTCTTGAAGGGCGGTGTGTCAGAGAATGAGGTGAGCAAAGGATGGACTATGCTCTCGGAAGGCGGCTTTGACCATCTCATCCGCGATTGCCTCGGACTGCGTATGAGTCATCAGCTCTGCGACTGGGCTTATCTGCTCATGCTCCGCAAGATGAGCGAGAGCTACTATGGTGGCGACGCCAATGCCTCGACCCTCTTCCTGGCTTGGGTCTATTGTCAGAGTGGTTATCAGATGAGGTTGGGGAGCAACGGTCAACGTCTCTATCTTCTGTTTGGTAGTCGTCATCAGATTTATGACCACGCGTTCTTCCGCATCGATGGTAATTATTTCTATCCGCTTGTGGACAAGGGAGAAACGGCTAGTACGCGGTTGCGTATATGCGGGGCAGCTTTCCCCGAAGAGCAGCCTCTGTCGCTCTATATCCCTTCGGCGATGTCTCTGACCAACAATTTCAGCGACAACCGCACCATACGGTCCAAACGCTATCCCTCGGTGGAGGCGCAGGTAAGGGTAAACCGCAATCTGATAGATTTCTACGATGTCTATCCCACCTCGGCGATAGACGACAATCCACTTACGCGCTGGGCGATGTATGCTAATACGCCTATGGCTGAGAATGTGAAATCCCAGCTGTATGGCAAGATGCGGCAGCTCATTTCTGGCAAATCTCAGATTGAGGCGGCCAATATGCTCATAGACTGGGTGCAGACGGGGCTGGTGTATGAATATGATGACAAGGTCTGGGGTGGCGACCGTGCCTTCTTTGCCGAAGAGACGCTCTATTATCCTTATTGTGACTGCGAAGACCGTGCGATTTTGTTCACTCGTATGGTGCGCGATTTGCTCGGATTGAAGTGCATCCTGGTGTATTACCCCAACCATCTGGCTTGCGCCGTCGCCTTCGACCAAGCGGTGCAGGGTGACTATGTAGTGGTCGGTGGTCGGCGTTTCGTGATTGCTGACCCAACGTATATCGGGGCGCCAGTGGGGCGGACTATGCCCGATATGGATAACAGCTCTGCGCAGGTAATCATGCTCGAGTAGTCTTCGGTCTATGGCAATTCCACATGTGACCGCCGTCAGTCTGCATCGGAATAGATTGGCGGCGGTCACATGTATCATGACTTCTTCTACATCTTTGATGAATGTGTAAATGTCGGTCTGTGGGGTATATATTATAATAAGGTATATAGTCCCCAGGGTCATCATTTCGGTTGATATAAATCAATAGGTGAAAAATATTTTCAACTTTTTTGTTGAAATTTTTGGTTTGTGTTGAAAAAAGCTATACCTTTGCATCCGCTTTCGAGAATGAAACACTTCTCCTGAGCGCTGAAGAAAGAGTTCTTTGAAAGATTTAAGATAAACAGAAGAGTAGTAGTACAAGAAGC
>NZ_NPJJ01000056.1 GCF_002251385.1 Prevotella sp. P5-108 | reverse complement strand
AATTTTCCGAACTGCGTTCATAGAATTGCTCCGTGCCAATGGATTGATGGTGCAGTTGAAAAGACGTCGTCACTACAAGACAACTGACTCCAGTCATCATTACCACAAGTATGACAACTTGATAAAGGGGGTCTGCGGATTTTTCCGGTTGGTAACACCGTATGTTAGGAATAAAGTCGTACCTTTGCCATATGGAACAGACCAAGCTACTACGCGCCATTCTTCCGGATGTGCTTATAGACAACTTCGATGTT
>NZ_NPJJ01000055.1 GCF_002251385.1 Prevotella sp. P5-108 | reverse complement strand
TCCCACAATCTTATGAGAATAGGCATCCGTGATAAGCGACAAGTAACACACACCCTCAGTTGTTTCTATGTACGTTATGTCACTGACCCATATTTCGTTAGGTCGCATGGGAACCACATCCTTTATCGGGTCAGCGGATTTTTCCGGTTGGTAACACCGTATGTTAGGAATAAAGTGTTGCCAGCCTGTACATGAAGAACCTGATATCCCCTACACCTCTGAACTGTGTTCTAAAAGCCTTGATTTTAGCATTG
>NZ_NPJJ01000054.1 GCF_002251385.1 Prevotella sp. P5-108 | reverse complement strand
CCCACCTCTTCCCATTCCGAACAGAGAAGTTAAGCCCACTTGCGCCGATGGTACTGCAATGCAATGCGGGAGAGTAGGTAGCCGCCCTTTTTCACGAAGAGCCTTGGTCACGACAGTGACTGAGGCTTTTTTCGTTGGTACATGTGCCATATTTTGGGCAATGAAGAAGATGATTATTGGTAATCATCCGAAACAAGCGTAACCATTCGAAACAAGCGTAACCATTCGAAACAAGCGTAACCATTCGAAACTATTGCTGTCCGCTAAAACTTTTTTTGAGCATATAAAAATTAGGGCTGGATTCCTCGCTTGGAATTCAGCCCTTTTAGTTACCTTTGTTTCTTGTTGTAAATTTCAATTCAAGTAACTATGAACAAAGGTACACATTTTAGCGGACAGCCGATGTATGGTCAGCTAATAAATTTGCTCAACAAGGAAGAAATTCTCAAATTCAGCCGCGAGCATAATGGTGAACGCTACGTAAAGCGCTTTGATGCCTACCAGCATATGGCCATAATGCTTTACGCTGTCATCAGAAAATTCGACACATTGCGCGAGATTACTGATTCTATGTTTCCTGAAGCGCGCAAGCTCGCCCATTTGGGCATAAGGACGATGCCAAGGCGCAGCACTTTGTCTGATGCCAACGCCCGCAGGCCTGAGGCTGTGTTTGAGGCCACGTACCGCAGCCTGTACGCCCGATACAAGGACGAACTTTCCTCGGACATCCGAAAACGGCGGATGCCTGCATGGTTCAACCGCCTGCAGATTATCGACTCCACGACAATAAGCCTTTTTTCCAACCTCATTTTCAAAGGCGTAGGCAGGCATCCCAAGACCGGGAAAAAGAAGGGTAGCATAAAAGTGCACACCAATATCCACGCTAACGAGTTCGTGCCGTCTGACATCAAGTTCACGTCAGCCGCAACCAATGGCAGCTTTATGCTGAAGCCCGCGAATTATAACGATGGAGATATCATTGCCATGGACAGGGCCTACATAGACTATGCCAGGTTTGAGGAACTGACCAATCGTGGTGTCACATACGTGACAAAAATTAAGAAGAATCTTGTATATGATACTCTTTCTGACACAATGTACATGTTGCCGTGTGGCCTCATGGAGTGTAGAGTCCAGGTCGTGGAGTTCAGGAAACATATAAAGGGCGGAGAGAATATCAAACACAAGGCCCGTATTGTCACCTATGTCGATCCTGCGAAGAAAAAGGCGAAAGTCATATCGTTGCTCACCAACGACATGACCATGGAGGTGGAAGACATCATTGACATATACCGCCAAAGATGGGAAATAGAGTTGCTGTTAAAGCAGTTGAAACAAAAATTCCCGCTTAAATACTTCTATGGGGAGAGCGCCAACGCCATCAAGATACAGATTTGGGTCACCCTAATAGCCAATCTCCTTCTGATGGTCATAAAAAAGCGCATCAAACCCTCTTGGAGCTTTTCTGAGAATCATGCTCATGTATTATGTGAACTGCTATACTTTCCTTGAGGAACCAGAAAAAGACTGGGCAAAAATGGTTCAGGAGGCTCTGGAAACACCCCCTGAACCAAGCATTTTCAGAGGACTTCGGGAGGGGATTTGTGCTCTTTAGAGTTTTAGCGGACAGCAATAATATAGAATGAAGAGTTGATGTTTGACTTATCTCTTAAAAACCAAGTGATAACCTATGCCTCTATAGAGTTGGCTGTTAGAAGAATGAGCGCTTCTGGTTTCAGAAACTGTTCTTTGGATGAATAAAGTGCACTATATCGTCATTTGGTCGGGCGTTTTTTTACCAATTGCTTTGCGTTTTTTAGGCAATTATAGACATGTTGGCTAAGAATCATTGATTTATATGTATAACCAACTTGCTTTAGTGGGCTTTTGGGTGTAATTTTGCAATGTTTCAATAAGGCATAGTATTATGATAGATTTCTTCAAATTCAAGTTGTTCATTTCTCTCGTCAACTACTTCACTACTAAGGATTTTACTATATGTTCTAGCAGTCAATAGGTGCTGTTGACTATAGAGCTGTTAAAATTGGAATGGCAGCATAAGATATATATGAAATTCTCTTGTTACAAGAAAACTGCTGTGTTTTTGAATATTTTAAAGGGATACTAATGATAGTAAGTCATTTCGAACACGGATGGTAGCGTGAATTATTCTTTTTGAAGGCTGAAATAATGGTTGCTGGTATGTATTTTCATAATTCACGATTTGAATTCAGGAAATACGCGTGTCTGGAGAATGACAGTGTATGCCATCGAAAGATATGTTCTATGTAGTGTTATATAACCGTTATTATTTAGGTTGGTCCTTTGCGATGTGTTATGGCTTAAGTAGTGGTTAGACAAAAGGGACCAACCTCTTGG
Source organism: Prevotella sp. P5-108 (assembly GCF_002251385.1). GTDB lineage: Bacteria > Bacteroidota > Bacteroidia > Bacteroidales > Bacteroidaceae > Prevotella. The sequence goes on along the minus strand of NZ_NPJJ01000054.1, from coordinate 17,086 downwards.
TAAACCTTGTTAGTTTAGAATTTTGGCACTGTATTGCCTTTTTTCGAAGCAATCGGAAACGTAGTTCTAAGTACCATTAGAAAGATGATGAATGCGGCTTCTTTTTGCAGGATTCCAGTTGCTTTCGAACGGACAAGGACAAAAGATAGGGCTGAATTCCAAGCGCGGAATCCAACCCTATCATTAATGTATATGAACTTTAATCAGTAACTTATAGCCTAAAGCGATGATATTGGTGTGTTAGTAGCAGTTTGTTATATCAGTTATATTGCTACTATTGATGGGGATATGGATATCTGGTTTAACGTTTATGTTATCGTCGTTTCCCCCTCCAGTATTATCTCCTTTGAACAGTGTGGAGTTTATTATTATGCACGTGTTTTTGGAAATAGGTACGTCTTCGTATTGGATGCTTTTGACGGTTGATTTGTCTTTATCCAGAGCTTTAATGGTTAGTTTTACCTCTCCATTCTCGTCTCGTGGGAATGTGTATATATTAAATTCTGAATTTTTGCCAATCATATCATCGGTTACATTGCGGTATTCCGTCTGTCGAGAGTTGACTGACCCATATCCGGATAAACTGCTATAGGTTGAGCTTCCACCCGTGTAATAGAATTCCATCTGCTTCACCTCTTTGGGCATGGGATCGGGTATGGTAACACGTATGTTGGCCACAATACGTTCAAGTTCAACAGAAATAGTCTTATCTGATTCTACATCAATGTTGGTAGAATAGGCAAATGTGTCTGTAATTTTGTTGTCTTTGAACTTGATTTTTTCTTCTGACTCAACGCTGATATTGCCCAGTCCATTATGTGCAATAATCACTAAATGATATTGTCCATCTTCTATAGTAAGCGTAGGGGAGCCAAAGTCTTTGTCGGTGATACCTTGGTGCCTTATGGAATATAGTTTACCATTATTACTGAAAACACAATAGCTGATGCGTGTGCAAACTTGCTTCAGGTCAGTCAAATCATCAATTGTTGTGATATTGACTTTGACCTTTCGGCCATTTTGGATTTCTGTTCCAGGAGAGTCCTCTCCATTATTGGGGATATTTGCTTTTTCGCATCCAGCTAAAAAGAGCAACGAACATACAATCAGTATTTTTTGTGTTACCCAAGCATATATAAAAGAGGGTGGCTTGTTCATTTCGGCGGTTTTATAGTTGATAAACTGGTAGTAATGGTAGATAAGATAGTAGAAAAATAGGATAATGAACAAAAAAACCGCTTAGAACAATGTTCCAAGCGGCCATTTCCTTTAGTTCGTGCTAATTACTCAGCAACTACACTATCAGCAACTGCTGTATCAGCAACAACTGAGTCAACTACTGCAGTGTCAGAGTCTGCGTTAGCAACGGGCTCAGCAGTTTTGTTACCACAAGATGCGAAAGAGATAGCAGCGATAGCTACGAACATCAAAACTAATTTCTTCATTTTCTTTGCTTTTTAAATCTGTAAAACAATCATTTGTTTATTAAAACATTGCAAAGGTACATATTTTTTCAATAGGTTGTTCATCTTTTTGAGTTTTTTTTTAGTGTTAATTGTAACTTTTTTGAAAACGACTGAAATACAATTTATTACAAACTGTGAAATAAGGTTAATTTTCTGCGAGTTGATTCATATCATCTAAAAAACCTTCTTTTGGAGCTGAAAAATGTGGTCTCGGTTACTGGATTATTGGCCAGTGTTTTGTATACAATCATTAAAATTGATGCCAAATCAGTCAAATAGCTCTAAAGTTTTTGCTAACTTTGCATTATAATTAATTAATATGATAGATACATCTGCATTCCAAGGGAAAAAGGCAGCTTACTATACTTTAGGTTGTAAGTTGAATTTTTCCGAAACGTCCACCTTTGCAAAGACGCTTGAAGCTATGGGTGTCGGTACTGTTGAAAAAGGTGAGCGTGCCGACATATGTCTCGTTAATACCTGTTCGGTTACAGATGTTGCCGATCGTAAGTGCCGTTCTATAATTCGTCGCATGGTAAGGGAACATCCTCATGCATTTGTGATTGTGACGGGGTGTTATGCCCAGCTTGAATCTCAAAAGGTTGCCAATATTGATGGGGTGGATTTGGTCTTGGGCAGTAATGAGAAGGCAAACCTTGTGCAGTTCTTATCCGATGCATGGAGTAACCGGACGGATGGTGCACATTTACATATATATCATTCTGTCAAAACCAAGGATATCAAAACATTCCAGCCTTCCTGTTCGCGAGGAAACAGAACTCGCTATTTCTTGAAAGTCCAGGATGGTTGCAGTTATTTCTGTACGTATTGTACTATACCTTATGCCCGTGGTTTTTCGCGTAATCCTTCTATCGAATCTTTGGTGGAGCAGGCACGGCAGGCAGCTGACGAAGGTGGAAAGGAAATTGTGCTTACGGGTGTTAATATTGGTGATTTCGGAGCCACCACGAAAGAGCGATTTATCGATTTGGTAAAGGCCCTGGATAAAATCGAGGGTATCAAGCGATACCGTATCAGCAGCTTGGAACCCGATTTGCTGGACGATGAACTGATAGAGTATTGTGCACAAAGTCGTGCTTTCATGCCGCATTTTCACATACCTCTTCAGAGTGGCTCTGATCATGTATTGCGTCTGATGCATCGTCGTTATGACAAAGCACTTTTTGCTCATAAAATCAATCTTATCAAGCGACTTATGCCTGATGCCTTTATAGGTGTAGATGTGATGGTCGGATGTCGTGGAGAACATCCTGAACATTTTGAAGAGTGTTATGATTTTCTTGATGGATTGGATGTCACTCAGCTGCATGTATTCCCATATTCTGAACGCCCAGGAACTTCAGCGCTTTCGATTCCCTATGTGGTCGATGATGCTGAAAAGAAAAAGCGGTGTAACAGACTCTTGGCGCTGAGCGATAGCAAAACCATCGACTTCTATAGCCGAAACATCGGTAAGGAAGTTGATGTATTGTTTGAGAAATCTACTCGTGGCAGATTCATGCATGGTTTTACAGAAAACTATATTCGTGTAGAGCTATCCCCCAAAGATGCTAAAACGGAATATGACAACCAGATTCTGCGTGTGAGATTGGGTGATTTCAACCACGACAAATCAGCTCTAAAGGCGGAATTGATATGAAAATAGCCATTGTTATATTGAATTGGAATGGGCGGGATATGCTGAAACGCTTCTTGCCCATATTGCAGTCCAATCTTATCGCCGATAGTGTTGTCTTTGTGGCAGACAATGCTTCGAGTGACGATTCGCTTCAGCTGTTGAATAGCGATTTTCCAGATGTGCGTGTTATCGAATTGGATAAGAATTATGGTTTCGCTGACGGATATAACAAAGCTCTGCAGCAGATTGATGCTGAGTATTATCTCTTGCTGAATTCGGATGTCGAAGTGACGTCTGATTGGATTGAGCCGATGTTGTGGTTTATGGAAGCAAATCATGATGTGGCAGCATGCCAGCCTAAAATTCTCTCTATCTCCGATCGTCATAGTTTCGAGTATGCGGGTGCTTGTGGCGGATTCATTGATAAGTATGGTTATCCCTATTGTCGTGGCCGCATATTTGATACGATAGAGTATGACAAGGGCCAATATGACAATCCTATGGAAATCCAATGGACAACAGGGGCCTGTATGCTTATTAGAAGCTCGGACTACTGGGCTGTAGGCGGCTTGGATGGTCGCTTCTTTGCCCATAGTGAGGAAATCGATATGTGTTGGCGCCTGCGATTGATGGGACGCAAATTGTATTGTATTCCACAGAGCAAGGTGTTCCATGTAGGTGGTGGCACTCTGAATAAAAGCAATCCCAGAAAGACATTCTTGAATTTCCGCAACAACCTTACGATGCTTTATAAGAATTTGCCCGACAAGGACTTAAGACATGTTATGGCTGTCAGATGGTGGCTTGATTACCTTGCTGCATTCCAAATGTTGATACTTAATCGTAGCTGGGGTGACTTCAAGGCTGTAGTTAAAGCTCGTCGTGCTTTTCACAAATGGAAGAAACAATTTCTTTCCGAACGTCAGGAAATTCAGCTTCGACAGGAAAGCGCTCCGGATGTCCAGGTGAGATCTTCTTATAGTATCTTGTGGCAGTATTATTTTCATCGTAAAAAAGAGTTTAGTAGATTGCATCCTTCTGTCAGCAAAGGAACAAAGCAGTTTCCTAATGTTGTTCTGCTACCACAAATAGAGGCGCTCCTTAATGAGGGGCATACGGTTACGCTACAATTAAGGGGTTACAGTATGCGCCCGTTCCTTGAAGACAATCGAGATAAGGCTTTGCTCATTAAGGCTTGTCATATTGCCGTTGGCGATGCAGTCTTGGCCAGGCTTCCGCAAGGAGGTTATGTCTTACATCGTATAGTAAAAATCAAAGGAGATGAAATAACCCTGCTGGGTGATGGCAATCTGGTGCCGGAACATTGCAAACGCAGTGATATCATTGGTTTTGCAGTCGGCTTCTATCGCAAAGGGCGCTCTGCCATCGACAAGACGAATGGCATCAAGTGGGGGCTGTATTCCATTATATGGATGCTGCTCAGACCATGTCGAAGATATCTGTTGGCTTTCTATCGGCGTGTTTGGTTGAAAATGTTTAAACCCATTTAAGAATAATTGCATATGAGAACAAAGAAAGGATTCAAGCTCCGCGAAGTATGTGGAGAGAAGATATTGCTGGCGGAAGGCGTAGAGAATATTGACTTTAGTGATATCATCAGTATGAATGCCAGTTCGGCATATCTCTGGGAACAGGTAGACGGAAAAGACTTCACGGTAGAGGAGATGGCCCGACTGCTCACGGAACAATATGAGGTTGAAGAAACTGTGGCGTTGGAAGATGCCAAGGAACTGGCCAATCAATGGTTCAAATGTGGTATCATTGAGATTTAACGCAATCAATGCCTTGGCTTTGAACTGACTGCCAGACAATAATAATGCCCGTTACAAGCGTTGAACGATGTAACGGGCATTTGTTGTCTATTGTCAGTGGTAATACTGTTACTTGAGATTGGTGATGAAGAAGTTGGCAATCTGTCTCATTAAGTGATTGCGCGTATTTCCACCATATATACTGTGATTGCGGTTGGTGTACAACAGTTCGGAGAAATCTTTGTCGGCTTCTATCAGCGATTCTGTGTATTCAAATGTATTCTGTGGGTGAACGTTGTCGTCGGCCAGTCCATGGCAAATCAGCAATTTTCCGTTAAGTTTGTTGGCCCATCCTATAGGTGAGTTGTCATAACCCTGCGGATTCTCTTTGGGAGTACGCATATAACGCTCGGTATAGATGGTGTCATAATATCTCCAGTCTGTAGGAGGTGCGACAGCTACGCCGGCATAGAAGACATTGCGGCCTTCACTCATACTCATGAGGGTGTTAAAACCTCCGAAGCTCCATCCCCAAATGCCTATGTGCTGTTTGTCGATATAGGTTTGGTTGCCTAACCAAAGCGCAGTTTCTACCTGGTCCTTTGATTCAAGGACGCCCATCTGTTGGTAAATGCATTTTTCAAATTTGGCTCCTCGACCACCAGTGCCTCTGCCATCTACGCATACTACAATAAAACCTTGCTGAACAAGATATTGGTCAAATGCTCCGCCGTTGCCTAATGAACCGGCTTTCCAAGAATCAACCACTTGCTGGCTGCCTGGGCCACTGTATTGGAACAGGATAACGGGATACTTGTGAGATGGGTCGAAATTGTTCGGTTTTAACATCCATCCATCCAGAGATATTCCTTCAGAAGTAGTGAATGTAAATGGCTCTCGTTTGCTCCATCCATATTCTGCCATTTTGACCTTTAGCTTGCTGTTGTCGAGCAGCACGGACAAAACCTTGCCTTTCTGTGAACGCAATGTGAATGTATAAGGTGTGTTGTAGTTGCTCCATGTATTGATAAAGAACTGATAGTCGCCAGAGAAGATAGCGCTGTTCCATCCTTCCTGGTCGGTCAGTCTTTCTACTTTGCCGTTTTTATGAGAAACAAATACTTGGCGGTCGTGTGGATTTAATGCAGCTGCTTGATAATAAACATCTCCATTCTCCTCATTATATCCATATATGGAAGTAATGTCATGTTTGCCGTCACCGATTTTTCTTATCATTGTACCATTCTGATTGTAAAGGTAAATCTGCATATAACCGTCACGATCACTTGGCAAGAGGATAGTGCTCCGCCCAATGATAATATCTGCCATGGCCTGTTCTTGTATATAGCAATCTGCTTTTTCTTTAATAAGCAGCTGGGCTGTAGTGCTCCTCGGATTGACGGCATACAAATTCAGTTCATCCTGATGACGATTCATGGTGTATACAATTATCCGATGAGGGTCGTTGGTCATCTTTATTCTTGGCATGTAGCTGTCATTATCTGAAGGAACGTTAAGTCTCTTGGTTTGTCTGCTCTTTATGTCAAAGCTCCATGCACTGACAACAGAATTGTCTTCTCCGGCTTTAGGATATTTATATGAATATTCACCAGGATAGGTGCTATATTCATTACGAGTAGGATGTTTGCCCTTGAACATTTGCAGAGAGTATGATTTCACCTTGCTTTCATCGTATTTTATCCAGCAAAGCATAGTTCCATCCCCGTTAAAGCAGAAAGAGCGATTGTTGCCAAATTCTTCTTCGTTGACCCAGTCGGGGATACCATTGATGGTCTCGTTAAATTTGCCATCTTTTGTGACCTGGCTCTCCGCATTGTCGTATAGTAGCTTGATGAGGAACAGATTGTTGTCGCGGACGAAAGCAATCTGGTTCCCGTCTGGCGACCATAGGGGAACTTGCTGCTTGCCGCCGTCGGAAAGACGCTCCAGTTTTGTGGATTTTATCGTATAGATATAATAGTCTGCCTTGAAAGAGTGGCGGTACATTTTCTCGGTATTTGTCTGTATGAGGAATTTGTCACCCTTGGGCGATAAAATGTATCCGTCGAACTTTGTTATCTTTTCGCCTATGGTCTTGTTGACATCAAAAAGAACGGCCGTTTGTTTGCCGGTCTTAAATGAGTTTTGTATAATCTGTTTGCCATCATCGCTGATGCGTGCATACTGGTCTGTACCAGGTATGGGGTCAATTCCTTGGATGATCTTTGCGGAAAAGTATCCGGATGCAATGGTTTTGATGTCCATCTTTTTTGAAGCGGTCAGTTCTGTACAGGTCAATGCAAGAACTGCAAGTATTAATAATTGTTTTCTCATATTGGTGATTATATGTATATGACTATATGCAAAGTTACAAAATCTTCGTTATTATCAGTCCGAAATTGTTGTTTTTTTGTAATTTTGCATACTATGCAGCAGGCTTATAATGATTTCGGCGCTTGGATACGCCGCCGCTTCCCGTTTAGGGTTCAGAAAATATCGGTTGATGCAGGTTTCTCTTGTCCTAATCGGGATGGGAAGATTTCGCGTGGAGGTTGTACATTTTGTGACAACCATACATTTAACCCATCATATTGCAATAGCCGTAAAAGTATAACAGAACAGTTGGAGGAGGGGAAAGCATTCTTTGCTCGTAAGTATCCGGATATGAAATACCTCGCATATTTCCAAGCCTATTCCAACACATATGCTCCTGTGCCAAGGCTTAAGCAACTGTATGAGGAGGCTCTGAGTGACGAGGATGTGGTGGGTATTGTGATAGGAACTCGTCCGGATTGTTTGTCGCCAGAGATTTTGGACTATCTGGAAGAACTGAATAGGCGAACCTTCGTAATCGTTGAATTGGGAGTGGAGAGTGCTAATGACGAGACGCTACTGCTGGTCAACCGGGGGCATACCTTTGCAGATAGCGTCAATGCCATAGAAGCCGTGCATCGTCGGGGAATTCTTGTAGGTGTTCACATTATACTTGGACTGCCAGGGGAAGATAGGGAAGAAATCTTGCGACAAGCCTCCGTGATATCTGACTTGCCTCTGGATATCCTCAAACTGCATCAGTTGCAGATTATCAAAGGTACATGTATGGCGCGACAATACTCAGAGGCTCCTTTTCATCTTTTCAGTGTCGAAGAATATATCGAATTGATAGGAGAGTACTTGCCATTACTGCGCAAAGATATAGTTCTGGAGCGCTTTCTTAGCCAGTCACCTGGCGAGATGCTTCTGGCCCCAAAATGGGGATTGAAGAATCATGAGTTTGTACATCTTCTTAACAAATATCTCGAGAAGAACAACATTTGTCAAGGAAGCAAGGTGGTGTAATCATCCTGACTGAGCAGTTGCTCGACAGTTCTGCTTCTGTGCTTGCGCATATAATTGTCAATCAGCAGCACATATTTCGTTTGGAAGATTTTCCGCTCGAGCGCCTTGTTCGTAATCCACATGATTTTTGCGATGTGTAAATCTCTTTCAAGCTGAGTGCGCTTGTCTATATTTGACAGGGGATAAAAACTGAGCAGGTAGAAAACCATTGCATCCGGTACAATGTATGCGCGGGTCATGCTTGTACGTTGTTGGTATGAATAGTACTTTTTGTACAATGGGTAGTTGATACCAAGATATTTGTCCAGACAGATACCGATACTCTTGTTGCCAATGATGACACTTTGGTCCAAAGCGCCTATTTGGGCGTAGACCTTGGGAAGTGGTATGTTGGGCAGGCTTTTACGTAGTCTGGAAAAACTCTTGCTGAAATCCTTGTTCAAGTCATCCATATCAGCAAACTCGGCTTCGGTGTCAGATATGAGAATCTGCAGTGTGGAGTCTTGGTAAAATCTTAGGTATTTGGAACTTATGTCAGGCTCAACCACCTCGCCAATCTGCAATACTTTTTCTATGAGAGTACGTGTCTCTACAGGGTATTCTGTGTTCATTTCCTGCAAGGCAGAATAATCACCGGTCGTGAGATACCGGCTTTGCAATCTGTCATATCTGGCAATCGTGATGTTGCCCTTTTGAAGGTCATCTTCAAAAGGTTTAATCTTTGGTTCGCATGAAACGAAGAGCAAAGCTGACAGTAATATGGTGGCGATACGGTTTCTCACTTGCTAATTCTCCCTTATTCACTTGCAAAAATAGTAAAAAAATGAATAAAACCAAAGGCAATGTATAAAAAATATAAAAAGCAGCCCAATAAATCTGCATATTTATTAAAAACCGTTATACTTCTGCGTGGTAAGTATGCCACGATTTATGCTAAGTGCGCGAAATGGTCTTGTTACAGATAACGGCAGCCTCTTTGTTGGGCAGGCAATGCAATATATAGAATGGCGTTTTTTCTATTACCTGGGTAATATTTTTTATAATGTCATCGTAGATATTCTCATCCCACCTGATGCTTGAGCATGCTGGGATAAAGTTTACCAGTGCATCTATAGGGGATAATCGGTCTATGCTGTTTTGCGGTGCACGGTCAATTTGAGTTATTGCTCCTAAATGGGCTTTGATATTGCGGTAGCATGGAGTCTTGCCACTCCAAGGACTTCCATAGATTACGGGAACGTTGTCTATAATTCTGATAATGGGGTTATCGTCATTCATCAGGTCGCAGTTTGGAAGGTGTTTGAGCCACATGCTGACCTGTGTGCTCTTTCCGGTACCGCTTTTAGCGATAAATGCATATCCATAACCGTTTTGCCTTACCAGGGATGCGTGTATTAATAAGGTGTTATATTTGCAACTGGCAAAAGCATAAGCAATCATGATGGCATTGTTCAGACCGAAACTACGCATGTCATAGTTGCCGTTGAGTGCGCACTGGCAGACGGAAAACTCTTTGTTGGCAATCAATAGGCAACAACTATTTCCATTAATGTCTTTGATGATAAACTGGTGTCTTCCATCATTTGTCTGGTCAACTATGATGTTGCCATTGCCAGTGTCAATGGTCTTTATGCGTACCCGTTCACTTTTTGCAATGGGTGCGGTCTTGTCATCTATGGTAAGCTCAAAGAGGTTGTCCTCTTTGGAGGGTTCGGCAATCTCAAATGGAGAAAAAGAGGGTAGTAGAGACAAATTATTAAGCCCATCCTCTTTGAAGATGAGCTTAATAGTCAGCTCGGCTATCGAGAACCAGTAGTTGCTGTTCATAGTTCGGGAAGTCGTACTTTATTTATCCTTTTTCTTGTTCTTCTTTGCTTTCTTTGTCTTCTTGGTTGGGCTTTCGGCCTGTTGCTCTTCGTCTGATTCTATTGCCTTGAATTGGAACTCGTTGGCGCCTACATATTTCAGTTCGTATTTCCCGTTCTTGGCATACTTCTTCTTGAGCTTGGTAAACTGCTTCTCTATATTCTTGAGTTTGGCATCAAAGAAAATTACGCACACTCTCGCAGGCATTCCTTGGTCCGAAAGGTGCTGACTCAACTGTTTTGAATATAAGTCCCGGTTCTCCAGAAAATGGCTTTTGTGCTCGATAGTTACATCTTTAACCAACTGTATATCTGTAAAATATACCGTTGAATCATTAAATGATGCCGAAAAACCAAATGCATAAATGTCACTCTTCTTGTTGGCAGCGCTTACATTACCTGAAACAATTGCGCATATCAGAATAAGTGTAATGGTAATAATTTTGTTCATTGTTCTTTCTTTTATCTTCCTAAATAACTCTTTAGAAGTTTACTCTTTGTATTATTTCTTAATTTACGTATAGCCTTTTCTTTGACTTGTCTTACCCTTTCACGAGTCAGCCCACACTTTGTGGCGATTTCTTCAAGGGTCTGTTCTGCTTGATTGATGCCAAAAAATGATTTGATGATGATGCGCTCCCTGTCATTGAGAACACTCAATGCTCTGCAAATCTCTTCTCTTAGAGATTCCGCAACCAGTTCATTGTCTGCTTCTGCACCCTCATCACTTGCAATAACGTCAAGTAGGCTGTTGTCTTCGTCGTCATTTATTGGGGCATCAACCGAAACGTGTCTTCTGGTTGCCTTGAAGGCATCTTCGATTTTATCTTCCGGCATATTCAGCTCATCGGCCATTTCATTGAGACTCGGACGGCGCTCGTGCTCTTGTTCGAAAACGCTGGATGCGTGGGATATTTTATTGACGGCTCCAACTTGATTGAGCGGGAGCTTTATCATATTGCTCTTTTCGGCTATTGCCTGCAGTATACTTTGTCTAATCCACCACACAGCATACGAAATGAACTTGAAGCCTCGGGTTTCGTCAAATTTTTCGGCAGCCTTGATGAGTCCCACATTGCCTTCATTGATAAGGTCGGGGAGACTCAGTCCCTGGTTCTGGTATTGTTTGGCCACAGAAACGACGAATCTTAGATTGGCTTTGGTGAGCTTTTCCAATGCTTTATGATCGCCCTTTTTGATGCGCTGAGCCAGCTCGACCTCCTCTTCAACCGTTAGCAATTCCTCACGGCCGATTTCTTGCAGATACCTGTCAAACGAGGCGTTCTCGCGGCTTGTTATTGATTTTGTGATTTTCAGTTGTCTCATAAAGCTATTGTTTGTCACTTTTCTGCAAATGTAGTATTTTTGCTTTATATATGCAAGTATTTTCGTTTTTATTTAACAAAATGGACGCAACTCTGAGCTTGTCTGGCTTGGAGTTGCGTCCATTATACTCGTTGGTAACTGAATTGTTATATATCCTAATTTACTTCTATTGCAAAGTAGTCACGTTTGCCAGTGGGCCATATACCTTTTATATATAGTACGGGGTCCTTGCTTGTCGATGCCTTCTTGACAGTCTCTTGCAGGTCGTTGATGGCCTTTATGGGAGTGTCATTGGCCTGAAGGATAATGAATCCTTTTTCAATTCCCTTCTTCTTCAGCGGACCATCGGTCACCTTGATTACTTCGAGACCATAGTTGATGCCAAGTTGTTCCTTTGTATCTTTGTTGACCGGTGCAAACGAACCGCCCAATACATCCAAGTCAGCAGTCTTTACCACTTTGGTTGTACCTTGCGCATTCTTGAGAGTGACGGTCTTGGTCACTTTCTTCTTCTTGTGAATGTAGGTTACGCTGAGCTTGTCGCCAGGACGCTTGTTGGCCATATGCTCCTGGAGTTCAGCCATCTTGCCAATCTTCTTTCCATCGATACTTATGATGACATCGCCTTCCTCAAGTCCGGCTTCGGCGCCAGCGCCGTCGGGATCCACCTTAGACACATAGACACCTTCGTTTGTGCCGAAATCAGCATCTTTGCCACTGTCTTTGAGCGCGTTGATCTGGTTCAGCAGGTCGCCACCGGTGATTCCGAGATATGCACGCTGAACGGTTCCATATTCTTTCAAGTCGCTTACCACTTTGTTCATGATGGTGGTAGGTATGGCAAAACCATAACCAGTAAACGAACCTGTCTGAGAATATAGCATGGCATTGATACCGACCAATTCTCCCTTGGTATTGACCAGGGCGCCGCCGGAATTACCGGGATTGATGGCCGCATCGGTCTGTATGAAACTCTCCACGCCATTCTGCTGGGCATACAGCGAGCGTGCCTTGGCGCTTACGATACCTGCTGTCACAGTATTGTTCAATCCATAGGGATTACCTACGGCTATCACCCATTCTCCCACCTTCAGCTTGTCGGAATCGCCAATGGGGAGGGTGGGTAAATCCTTGCCGTTGACCTTAATCAGTGCCAGGTCGGTAGAGGGGTCAGTGCCGATGATGCGTGCCGAGAACTCGCGGTTGTCATTCAGGGTCACAGTCAGTTCGTCGGCTCCGTTAACTACATGATTGTTGGTAACGATGTAGCCGTCGGAAGAGATGATGACACCAGAACCGGTAGCTTGCTTCTTAGGGGTTTGGATCTGCTGCTTGCGCTTGCCCCCGTTGCCCTGGCCGAATCCGAAGAAATCGCCAAAGAAATCATCGAATGGAGAGCTTGGAACTTCCACCGTCTGCACCTTGGAGTTCTGCACATATTTTATATGTACTACCGCCGGCAATGATTTCTCGGCGGCATAAGTTAAATCTACCGGCTGACCAGCAATGGCTACACTGGCAGGTGTGGCATAGGCTTTGATGAAAGAGCCAGCAGAGAGAGCTATGGCAACAATGCTCAAGGCCCCAAAAAGATACTTTGAATACGTTTTCATACTCGTTTGTTTTTAATCTTATGTTTATTTTGTTCTTTCTTTTGGTTGAGGTTGTCAATCCTCTTTGTAATTATATCTGCAAATATACTCCCAAAGTTTGTGAAACTGCCATTTTGGCAGTCCGCTTTATTTCAATTTAACACTTTTATTTGCCCACTTAACGGCTATTAAGCGCCATCATCACGATTTTTACATCTTTTTATTATCCTTGTCAATGCTGTTTTTGGAGGGCTGGAGCATAAGAATGGCAAGCTATTTGGCTGATAAACGAGGTAAAAAGTGATTTTTTTGAAGTATAGTTGTGGTTTTTCATGAAAAAAATCTAATTTTGCAGAAAGAAAGGCAGTTTCCCGGCCCTGCCGCTGGCTCTCTTGCGAGGGCGAGAGGAAAGTCCGGGCAACGCAGAGCGCTCCACTTCCGAAAATAGAAGCTATTGGTGACAGTAGGGGAAAGTAGAAGAAAATAACCACCATGATACTATATGTTGTTTTGACAGCGTATGTGTCGGGAAAGGGTGAGAAGGTAGTGTAAGAGACTACCAGTCGGCGGGTGATCGTCGAGCTGTACTTCCTGGAGGTTGCAAGTTCATGTAAACCGTCGTCTGAAAGCTGCTCGCTTGATGTCTTTGACAACGGCGGAGGGTAGAATGCTTGAGCTGTGAGGTGACTTGCAGACTAGATAAATGACAGGGCTCCACTTGTGGATACAGAACCCGGCTTATCAGGAAACTGCCTTTCTTTTAATCTTTAGATTTATTACTGATAAAACGAACATTGATATGGCAAATATCGAACTTCCCGATTTCATGAGCTATAAGGACAAGTTTTCGAATAGCAAGTTTGTTGAAAAGATTCAGCGCGTGGCCAAGCGTGCCGGTGCCAAGTTGGTTTACGTGGCATTGATTTTGTTTTATACCTTGCAGAGCGATAAGGTGTCGCTCAAAGACAAGGCAATGATTGTCGGCGCGCTCGGATACCTTATTTCTCCTTTGGATGTGGTGCCCGACGCGATCCCTATAGCAGGATTGGGCGACGACCTCGTTGTGTTGCTCTATGTGCTTCATAAGATTTGGGGCGAAGTGTCCGAGGATGTCAAGGACAAGGCTAAGGCCAAGCTGGCTACCTGGTTTGACGGAGATGAAACCTCGAAGATTAACGACCTGTTCCGCGACGACCCCACAGATACTCCTGTATAGAATTATTTCAAACATCCATAGCCACAAGCCGTTTCCATGCTTGTGGCTTTTTTCTGTCCCTACGTTTGGAGTGGCATTTCGGCAAGGGCCATACCTTGTCCTTTTGACTGTAAGCCAACCTATCTGGCGTCGCTTATCTTGTCGATGGTTTTTCTTATGGGCAGATTATAGTTATTTGCAAGTTTTGAAACGGATGATTCGAACCTTGCAATGAACAGATCTAAGTCTGCAAAGAATAAATCAAGTCTTGCAATATAGATTTGTGTGATTATGGCCGTCTTTGACGGGTGGGAGAGTTGTTTCCACTCCTTGGGTGGTTTTTGGTCCATGGATTGTTGCTTCGATATGGGGCTGTTGATATCCAGGATGGCACGGACTGTTGGCGTATGAGGGCCTTGGGGAAAAATAAAACTCCTTATATGTGAATAAGGAGTTGTCTTGTGCTTGTCTGATAAAAGTGGTGTTGTGGCCTATCTTTATGGCATGCTGTCTTGGGGTGCTTCTGGCATGGCCGTAACTGTGAGCGGAATGGGGGAGTATGGTGGCCTTGTCATTTGGTAGTAACTGGCAGCTTGGCCTTAATCCATCCCAAATATCCCGAATCAAGTTCTATCACTTTGTAACCATGACCGGCTAATATCCGTGCGGCGGTTTTGCTGCGCTTTCCGCTGCGGCAGTTGACGGCAATGGTCTGACCTTTGGGCAACTGCTTAAGGGCTTGTTTCTCAAAATCGTCTTTGAGCACATCGATATTGATGGCATGTGCAATGTGGCCTTCGGCAAATTCGGCTGCAGTCCGCACATCCAATCTCACAATAGACGTGTCGGCAATGGCTGTTGCAAATTCTTCTGCGGGTAAACTGCGGAAGGTGCCGTTCTGGGCTTTACATCCCAACAGGCAGCATAGCATGGTCAGGAGTGTCATATATCTGTTCATCATTAATTATAGATAAATATGCGGCGACTATCTCTGTTGAAATAGTCGCCGCTAATGGTAGGTCTTTAATCGTGGTGGCAACTATGTGTTACTTCTCCTTCAGCAGGCTGGTGCTGCGGACGCAACAAGTCGTTGACGGTCTTTACGGGGTTGAATGTGTCGAGTGGGACTTCCACAAAAATTGTGTTCCAATCGCTCATAGCTCCATTCCAAAGGCCAGGCAATTCCAGTGCTTTCAGTTCGCGGCCGCCCTTACTCTTGCTGCTGATGAAGCCGGTGTTGTGGTCAACGTAGTCGGGCAGATGGAAGTGGTTGCCTTTATAGTCGCGGGTGGCACAAACCAAGTCAACTGGGTTGAAATGTGTACCCTCGGTAAACATCTTGACATACTCGGGGTTGGACTTGTCTATCTGGCTCGATTCCAATATCTGTAAACTTACGGTGCCGTCTTGGTTGTAAGCCAGGAAAGGACCACCACCAGGCTCGCCTACATTCTTGACTACTCCGCAGACGCGCATCGGGCGGTTGAGTTTGCTTCTCAGATAACTTACCAGTTCTGCATCTTCGAGTTCCTTGATATCGGCACGGCGGCAGCAAAGGTCGCGCTGTACAAAGCGGATGATTTCCTCAAGGTCCTTATGATTGTAGTTGCCGCTGTCGAGCAACTCAAGATATTCAAAAGCCCGCTTCTGGTTTTCAACCAGTACACCAGCCAATACATTTTTATAAAGTACGGTGTCGCCTTTGAGGCGGTCAGGCACAACATTGTCTATATTCTTGATGAATACAACATCGGCGTCAATGTCGTTGAGGTTTTCGATGAGCGCACCATGTCCGCCCGGACGGAAAAGCAATGATCCGTCATCGTTGCGGAATGGGGTGTTGTCTGTATTGACCGCAATGGTATCTGTCGATGGCTTCTGCTCAGAGAATGATACATTAATCTTTATGTCATACTTGGCTTCGTACTTTGCAATGCAATCTTCTACTTTTTTGCGGAAGAGCGGTAGGTGCTCGTGGCTGACGGTGAAATGGACATTGGCCTCGTCATTGCTTGCTGCATAGAGTGCGGCCTCAACCAGATGTTCTTCCATAGGTGTGCGAGCGCCGTCGGCATAGGCGTGGAACAAAAGCAATCCTTTGGGCAGTTGTCCATAATTCAGTCCCTTTTCCTCCAACAGATTGGCAACGACATCTTTATATTTCTCCTCCTTGAGCAGGGCACGTACACCCTTGCCATTATTCTTCTTGCATTGGTCGCACAGGGATTCACGGAAAGCAAAGTGGGGAATGTTGTCAAAGAACTTGTGTTCAAACTCAGTGGTAGGAGTGTCATATTCGGCAGTAAGGAATCCGAAAAGGTCCTTAAACATGCGGCTGGCTGCACCGGATGCGGGCACAAATTTAACTACACGATGTCCGTGAGCCTTGTATTCGTCCCAAGATTCAATGGCATGCTGGCGTTCTACCTCGTCAAGGGCAAGAATGCCTTTTTCGATAGAGGCTGCGGCTTCTAATTTAAGAAATGGAAAGCCCTTCTCAAACTGGTGAAGTTGCCCCATTACTTTTTCTTCGCTTATCCCTCTCTGGGATATCTGGTTAAGATCTGTTTGTGTTAGCATTATCTTTGATATTTTAATAATCCTTAATTCCGCAACACTATAATTTAACTTTATTTATAAGTTCCTGAGCAACAAAAAGTTGCCCAGGATTTTGCCATGTCAGAATTTTCACTTATCTTAGTGTTGCAAAAAGAAAACAAGCAAAACTCTAATATGACATGGCAAAAATACAAATTAAATCTGAGAAACTCACACCTTTTGGAGGAATTTTTTCAATCATGGAGAAATTTGACTCCATGCTTTCACCCGTTATCGACTCAACACTGGGTCAGAGATGCAGCAGTATCTTCGGATATCAGTTCAGCGAGATAG
>NZ_NPJJ01000053.1 GCF_002251385.1 Prevotella sp. P5-108 | reverse complement strand
CAACATCGAAGTTGTCTATAAGCACATCCGGAAGAATGGCGCGTAGTAGCTTGGTCTGTTCCATATGGCAAAGGTACGACTTTATTCCTAACATACGGTGTTACCAACCGGAAAAATCCGCAGACCCCATCACTTCCGGCGCCGACAGCTGCGGTGAGCGCCACCTGGCGCAGTCGCGGGACAAGGCTGATGAACTGGTTTTCGGTCATTGTACTGTGGCTTTGTTACACCAATAAGACACATAAGGCGGATGAAACCAAACGGGAATTAACATTTTTAACAATTCTGCCGACTCCACAGCAATCTGCAGAGCTACGGCGTAGCCGTCATGCAGCCGGCGGATAATGCTCCAAATCGCATGATCAAGCAGTCTGGGGCTCCATACAAAACTCAATAACGGCTGTATCATTGAAAAAAAGCGAGAGCCGCATGGCCCTAAGTGGGCCGGCGGCTCTCGCTTATGTTGTAATCAAGGGAAAAACCTTAGATGTTGCTGTCTTTGACGTCGATGTCGAGGATGTTCTTCTTGTTGGCCTCGATGCGCTCGTAATCCTCACGCGAACCAACGATGAGCTTGTCAAACTGGCGCAGACCTGTACCGGCGGGGATGCGGTGACCGCAGATAACATTCTCCTTCATACCCTCGAGGCGGTCTTGCTTGCCACGGATGGCAGCCTCGTTGAGCACCTTGGTGGTCTCCTGGAACGAAGCGGCAGACATGAAGCTCTTGGTACCGAGGGCAGCACGGGTGATACCCTGGAGTATCTGGGTGGCTGTGGCCTGGACGGCATCGCGCACCTGGACGAGGTGCAGGTCGCGGCGCTTGAGGCTTGAGTTCTCGTCGCGCAGCTTGCGGAGAGTGATAATCTGACCAGCCTTGAGGTTCTCGGAGTCGCCGGCGTCGGTGACTACCTTCTTGCCCCAGATGCGGTCGTTCTCCTCGGCGAAGTCGAGTTTGTCTACGAGCTCCTGCTCAAGGAATGTGGTGTCGCCCGGGTCATTAATCTGAACCTTGCGCATCATCTGACGCACGATAATCTCGAAGTGCTTGTCATTGATCTTCACACCCTGGAGGCGGTAAACATCCTGTACCTCGTTGACAATGTACTCCTGTACGGCGGTGGGACCCTTGATGGCAAGGATGTCATTGGGAGTGATGACACCATCGGAGAGTGGAGTTCCGGCACGCACGGCGTCGTGCTCCTGCACGAGCAGCTGCTTGCTCAGATTGACAAGATACTTATGGGGTTCGCCGTGCTTGGGCGTAACGATGATCTCGCGGTTACCACGCTTGAGCTTGCCCATAGTGACCTCGCCATCGATCTCAGATACGACTGCGGGGTTAGAGGGGTTGCGGGCCTCGAAGAGCTCGGTAACTCGTGGGAGACCACCGGTGATGTCACCAGCACCTCCTACGGCACGTGGAATCTTAACGAGAGTGGCACCGGTAGATACCTTCTGTCCGTCTTCTACCACTACGTGACAGCCTACGGGGAAGTTGTAGGTACCGAGCACATTGCCGTCGGCGTCTAGCACATCGCAGGTAGGAACCTTGGTGTGGTCCTTGGCGTCGATGATAATCTTCTCGGAAAGACCTGTGGTATCGTCGGTCTCGGCCTTGAAGGTGACACCGTCGATGACGTCGTTGAAGCGCAGTGTACCGGCATATTCGGTAACGATGAGCGCATTGAAGGGGTCCCACTTGGCGATGAGGTCGCCCTGCTTGACGATGTCGCCGTGCTTGTTGTAGAGGATAGAACCGTAGGGCAGGTCGAGGGTAGAGAGGACAATATCGGTATTGGGGTCGATGAATCGGATCTCGCCCAGACGGCTTACGACCATACGGCAATCCTTGGACTCGTCGTCGCGGAAGGGAACGTCGCGCACCTCTTCAAACTCGATGCGGGCATTGTTCTTGGCAACGATGCTGGCGTTGGCGGCTGCATTACCAGCCACACCACCGGCGTGGAATGTACGCAGTGTAAGCTGTGTACCAGGCTCACCGATGGCCTGAGCGGCGATGACACCGGCAGCTTCGCCCAGCTGTACCATACGCGAGGTGGCGAGGTTGCGGCCATAGCACTTGGCACAGATACCGCGCTTGCTCTCACAGGTAAGTACGGAGCGGATTTCTACCATCTCGATGGGTGACTTCTCGATGATGTCGGCCTTCTCCTCATTGATTTCCTCACCGGCTGCGCAGATGAGCTCGCCAGTGGTGGGGTGGATGATGTCATGGACTGACACACGGCCGAGGATGCGCTCGCCGAGAGAAGATACAATCTCGTCGCCATTCTTGAGCGCACGGCACTCGAGGCCACGCAGTGTACCGCAGTCTTCCTGGGTAATGATGACATCGTGGGACACGTCGACGAGACGACGGGTAAGGTAACCGGCGTCGGCAGTCTTCATAGCGGTATCGGCAAGACCCTTACGGGCACCGTGGGAAGCGATGAAGTACTCGAGCACAGACATACCCTCCTTGAAGTTGGAGAGGATAGGATTCTCAATAATCTGAGCGCCCTCGGCACCGGCCTTCTGGGGCTTGGCCATCAGACCACGCATACCGGAGAGCTGCTTGATCTGGTCCTGAGAACCACGGGCTCCGGAATCGAGCATCATGTATACGGCGTTGAAGCCCTGGTCGGCTTCGGTCATTTCCTTCATCAGAACATCACCCAACTCGTCGTTGACGTGGGTCCAGGCATCGATAACCTGGTTGTAACGCTCGTTGTCGGTGATGAAACCCATGTTATAGTTGTTGGTAATCTCCTCGACCTCGCGCTGTCCCTTCTCTACGATAGCCTCCTTCTCAACAGGGATGATGATATCGTCGAGGTTGAACGACAGACCGGCTACATAGGACATGTGGTAACCCAGGTTCTTGATGCCGTCAAGGAAGGCGCAGGCGCGAGCCATACCGACTGCCTTGATAACGCGGGCGATGATGCCACGGAGTGACTTCTTGGAGATGATTTCATTGACGAAGCCCAGTTCATCGGGGATAATCTGATTGACTACCACGCGGCCAACAGAGGTCTCGACAATATGCTTGACGGGCTGACCCTCAACGATATCGTCGACGAGCACCTTAACAGGAGCGTGGAGGTCGCACTTGCCGTCGTTGTAGGCGATGATGGCCTCTTCGGGACCGTAGAAGCTCAGACCCTCGCCCTTGGCTCCGGGACGGAGCTTGGTGATATAGTAGAGACCGAGCACCATGTCCTGAGAAGGCACGGTGATAGGAGCGCCGTTGGCAGGGTTGAGGATGTTGTGGCTCTGGAGCATCAGTATCTGTGCCTCGAGTACAGCCTCGTTGCTCAAGGGAAGGTGGACAGCCATCTGGTCACCGTCGAAGTCGGCGTTGAACGCAGTACATGCCAGCGGGTGGAGCTGGATGGCTTTGCCCTCGATGAGCTTGGGCTGGAAGGCCTGGATACCCAGACGGTGCAGTGTAGGAGCACGGTTGAGGAGCACGGGGTGACCCTTCATGACATTCTCGAGGATGTCCCAGATGACGGGCTCACGACGGTCTACTATCTTCTTGGCGCTCTTGACAGTCTTGACGATGCCACGCTCGATGAGCTTGCGGATGATAAATGGTTTGTAGAGCTCGGCAGCCATCAGCTTGGGCAAACCGCACTCTCCCATCTTAAGTTCAGGACCAACGACGATAACCGAACGCGCTGAATAGTCGACACGCTTACCGAGAAGGTTCTGACGGAAGCGGCCCTGCTTACCCTTGAGTGAGTCGGAGAGTGACTTGAGCGGACGGTTGCTCTCGCTCTTCACGGCACTGGCCTTGCGAGAGTTGTCGAAGAGAGAGTCGACAGCCTCCTGGAGCATACGCTTCTCGTTGCGGAGAATCACCTCGGGAGCCTTGATTTCGACGAGTCTCTTCAGACGGTTGTTGCGGATGATGACACGACGGTAGAGGTCGTTGAGGTCGGATGTGGCAAAGCGGCCACCGTCGAGGGGTACGAGCGGACGAAGCTCGGGGGGGATGACGGGAAGTATCTTCATAATCATCCACTCGGGCTTGTTGACCTCCTTGGACGAGCGGAAAGCCTCGACAACCTGCAGGCGCTTCAGAGCCTCGGTCTTGCGCTGCTGGCTGGAGTCATTGTTGGCTCGGTCGCGCAGCTCGTAAGAGATAGAGTCGAGGTCGAGGTCGGTAAGGAGGTCGCGGATAGCCTCGGCACCCATCTTGGCGATGAACTTGTTGGGATCATCGTCGGGGAGGAGCTGGTTGTTGGGGTCGAGCTGGGTATCGAGAATGTTCAGATACTCGTCTTCGGTGAGAAGGTCCATGCGGTGAGAACCGTTGATCTCGAGTCCGTCCTTGTCGGTGCGGCCCTCAAAGGCTCCGGGCTTGATGACGATATACTTCTCGTAGTAGACCACAGCGTCGAGCTTCTTGGTAGGCATTCCGAGCAGATAGCCAATCTTGTTGGGCAGTGAACGGAAATACCAGATATGTGCGATGGGCACTACCAGTTCGATATGACCTGAGCGCTCGCGGCGTACCTTCTTCTCGGTAACCTCGACACCGCATCGGTCGCAGACGATACCCTTGTAGCGTATGCGCTTGTACTTGCCGCAGGCGCACTCATAGTCCTTGGTAGGACCGAAGATGCGCTCGCAGAAGAGTCCGTCACGCTCTGGCTTATAGGTACGATAGTTAATCGTCTCTGGTTTGGTAACCTCGCCAAACGAATTTTCCAGGATTTCTTCGGGAGAAGCCAATCCGATGGTAATCTTCGTAAAATTATTCTTTATTTTTGTATCTTTCTTAAAAGCCATTGTCTTGAAATAATTAAGGGTTCTCGTTTAATCAAGTTTGATACTCAAACCAAGACCACGGAGTTCGTGGAGAAGTACGTTGAGTGACTCGGGGATACCGGGAGTAGGCATGGCATCGCCCTTGACGATAGCCTCGTAAGCCTTGGAACGTCCTACGACGTCATCACTCTTGATGGTCAGAATCTCCTGGAGCACATGGCTTGCACCGAATGCCTCAAGAGCCCAAACCTCCATCTCTCCGAAACGCTGACCACCAAACTGGGCTTTACCACCGAGTGGCTGCTGGGTAATCAAGCTGTACGGACCGATAGAACGGGCGTGCATCTTGTCTTCTACCATGTGGCCGAGCTTCAAGAAGTAGGTCATACCGATGGTAGCAGGCTGGTCGAACTTCTCGCCGGTCTCACCATCATATATATAGGTAGAGCAGAGGCGGGGCAGACCTGCCTTGTCGGTCCACTCGGAGAGGTCGTTGAGCTTGGCACCGTCGAAGATAGGAGTGGCAAACTTGACACCGAGCTTCTTACCGGCAGCACCGAGGATGGCCTCGAAGATCTGACCGAGGTTCATACGAGAGGGCACACCCATAGGGTTGAGCACCAGGTCTACAGGACGTCCGTCCTCGAGGAAAGGCATATCCTCGGCACGTACGACCTTGGAAACGATACCCTTGTTACCGTGACGACCGGCGAGCTTGTCGCCCACCTGAATCTTACGCTTCTTGGCGATATAGACCTTGGCCATCTGCAGGATGCCTGAAGGCAGCTCGTCGCCAATGGTGATGGCAAACTTGCGGCGCTTCAGCTCGGCATCGAGCTGCTTGTACTTGCGGATATAGTTCATGATGAGCTTCTGGATAAGGCCGTCGGTATGCTCGTCGCCAGTCCAGCCATTGCTCTGGATGCCGTCGTACTCGAGGTTCTTCAGCGCAGTAGCGGTGAAGGTAGAACCCTTGGAGATGATTTCGGCACCGGTATAGTCCTTGATACCCTCACACTTCTTGTCTTCGGTGAGTTCAAGGAGCTTGTCAACGAGGATATCTTTCAGGTCCTCATTCTTTGCCTCGTATTCCTCGTCAATCTTGGCCAGAACAATCTTGTCCTGCTTCTTGGACTCACGAGTCTTGATGGCACGAGAGAAGAGCTTCTTGTCGATAACCACACCGCTGAGTGATGGATTGGCCTTGAGTGAAGAGTCCTTCACATCGCCGGCCTTGTCGCCGAAGATGGCGCGCAGCAGCTTCTCCTCGGGTGAGGGGTCGCTCTCGCCCTTGGGCGAAATCTTACCGATGAGCACATCGCCTGGCTCTACGCGGGCTCCGACGCGGATAACACCGTTCTCGTCAAGGTCCTTGGTAGCCTCTTCGCTCACATTGGGGATATCAGAGGTAAACTCTTCCACACCACGCTTGGTCTCACGCACGTCGAGTGAATACTCGTCGACATGTACGGAAGTGAGCACATCCTCACTTACCAGGCGCTCAGAGATAACGACGGCGTCCTCATAGTTGTAACCCTTCCATGGCACGTAGGCTACGAGCAGGTTGCGACCCAGGGCCAGCTCACCATTCTCGGTGGCATAACCCTCGGTGAGGATATCACCGGCTTTCACACGCTGACCCTTGTCGCAGATAGGACGAAGGTCGATGGTCATATTCTGGTTGGTACGACGGAACTTGGGAATGCGATACTCCTTGAGAGCAGGCTCGAAGCTGACGAAGTCTTCCTCCTCGGTGCGGTCGTAAAGAATACGGATGGTGGTGGCGTCAACATACTCGATGACACCGTCGCCCTCGGCGGTAATCATGGTGCGCGAGTCCTCGCAGACCTTCTTCTCCAGACCGGTACCTACGATAGGTGCATCGTTGTGGAGCAATGGCACTGCCTGGCGCATCATGTTACATCCCATCAGCGCACGGTGACCGTCATCGTGCTCGAGGAAAGGAATAAGACCTGCTGAAACAGAAGCAATCTGCTGGGGAGCAACGTCCATGTAATCTACCTGGGTAGGAGCAACTACTGGATAGTCGGCATCCTGACGGCACTTTACAACCTTGCGGATGAAGTTGCCCTCGGGAGTAAGGGGCGCATTGCCCTGACCGATAATCTTGGCCTCTTCCTCCTCTGCGGTAAGGTATACCACGTCCTTGTTGTCCATGTCGGCCTTGCCGTCAACAATCTTACGGTAAGGTGTAACGATGAAACCGAGGTCGTTAATCTTGGCATACAGACAGAGTGATGAAATAAGACCGATGTTAGGACCTTCAGGACTCTCGATAGGACACAGACGGCCGTAGTGAGTATAGTGTACATCTCGAACCTCGAAACCGGCACGCTCACGAGAAAGACCGCCAGGACCAAGGGCCGAAAGACGACGCTTGTGGGTAACCTCGGCAAGGGGGTTGGTCTGGTCCATGAACTGGCTCAGAGGGTTGGTACCGAAGAATGAATTGATAACGCTCGAGATGGTCTTGGCGTTAATCAGGTCGGTAGGAGTAAACACCTCATTATCACGAACGTTCATGCGCTCACGGATGGTACGGGCCATACGGGCAAGACCGATAGAGAACTGGTTGGCCAACTGCTCGCCTACCGTGCGTACACGGCGGTTGCTCAGGTGGTCGATATCGTCAACAGTAGCATTGGAGTTGACGAGCTGGATAAGATATTTGATAATCTCGATGATATCTTCCTTGGTAAGCACGCGGACATCAGACTCGGTGTTCAGGCCCAACTTCTTGTTGATACGGTAGCGGCCCACCTCGCCCAAGTCGTAACGCTTGTCAGAGAAGAACAGATTCTGGAATACTTCCTTGGCACTGGCATCATCGGCAGGGTCAGCATTACGCAGCTGGCGATAGATGTAGAGCACGGCCTCCTTCTCAGAGTTAGAGGGGTCTTTGGCCAATGTATTGAAGATGATAGAATACTTGTTACCGGCTTCGGCATCCTTGTGCAGGAGAATGCTCTGAGCTCCACTTTCCAGAATCTCAGGTATCATCTCCTCGGTGATGACTGTCTCACGCTCAACGATAACTTCCGAACGGTCAATAGATACTACTTCACCAGTATCTTCATCCACGAAATCCTCGTTCCAGCGAGTCACCACGCTACCGGCAACCTTGCGGCCTACGCAGGCCTTGAGGTTCTTCTTGTTGACCTTTACCTCCTCGGCAAGGTCGAAGATGCGCAGAATGTCCTTATCGCTTTCATAACCGATGGCACGCAGCAGTGTCGTAACAGGCAATTTCTTCTTACGGTCGATATAAGCATACATTACATTATTTATATCGGTCGCAAACTCAATCCAAGAGCCCTTGAATGGAATGATACGTGCGCTGTAAAGCACAGTACCGTTGGCATGCACACCCTGACCGAAGAATACACCCGGTGAACGGTGCAGCTGGGCAACTACCACGCGCTCAGCACCGTTGATAACGAATGTACCGTTGCTTGTCATGTAAGGAATGGTACCGAGGAACACGTCCTGGATGACGGTTCCGAAATCCTCGTGGTCGGGGTCGGTACAAAACAGCTTCATCTTAGCCTTCAAAGGCACACTATATGTAAGGCCACGCTCCAGACACTCGTCTATGGTGTAACGCGGCGGATCAATATAGTAATCCAAGAACTCAAGAACGAAGTTATTGCGAGTATCGGTGATAGGGAAGTTCTCAGCGAACACCTTATACAGACCGTCATTCTTGCGTTCTTCAGGCGGAGTTTCCAACTGTAAAAAGTCCTTGAAAGACTTCAACTGCACATCGAGAAAATCCGGGAAAGGGTACGGATTATGCACGCTGGCAAAATTTACTCTGTTATCGACAATTTTTGTAGCCATAAATGAATTAAATGATCTGTTATAAAAGCCCGAAAGAGCGGGCTGGGCATCAGCGTCTATAGAAAGACACAAAAAGGTTAGGACTCACCGACTGGGCAAATCCTAACCATATTTAAGAGAAAACTGAGTTCTTATTACTTGAGCTCTACCTTAGCGCCAGCTTCCTCGATAGCCTTCTTCAGGTTCTCAGCCTCTTCCTTAGAGAGACCTTCCTTAACTGTAGCAGGAGCAGCGTCTACGAGATCCTTAGCCTCTTTCAGACCAAGACCGCAAGCCTCCTTAACAGCCTTAACTACCTGGAGCTTTGTAGCACCTACCTCAGCGAGGACAACATCGAAAGATGTCTTCTCCTCAGCTGCGGCTGCACCAGCAGCAGCAGGACCAGCAGCAACAGCAACAGCTGCAGCTGCGGGCTCAATACCGTACTCGTCCTTCAGGACTGTTGCCAACTCATTTACTTCCTTAACAGTAAGATTTACTAATTCTTCTGCAATAGCTTTAATGTCTGCCATTTTATTCTAAATTTTAATTGTTCTTGTAATAAATATATCTTTGACTTTATGTAATTGTAATTGTTACATTGCAATTATTATTCAGGACGCTCGCCTAAAGTCTTGAGCACACCGTGGATGGTGTTTGCGCCTGACTGAAGAGCAGAAACAACGTTCTTGGCGGGAGACTGAAGCAAAGCAACAATATCTGCGATAACTTCGTTCTTGCTCTTGATAGCCACGAGTTCCTCGAGCTGGTTAGCTCCGAAGAAACCCTCCTCTGCGTAAGCAGCCTTAAGTGCGGGGATACCCTCTTTGGTATATTCCTTAAGCAACTTGGCAGGTACATTCGCTGTGTGAGCGAAGAGGACGGCGGTGCTACCCTTCAGGCTACCGTAGAGCTCAGAGAAATCAATCTCAGACTCTTCCATTGCCTTGTGGAGAAGGGTGTTCTTCACAACGACCATCTTGATTTCACTCTTGAAGCACTGGCGACGGAAATCACTGGTTTTCTCTGCATTCAATCCTGTTACGTCAACAAGATAGAAATGGGGATATTCCTTGAGTTTCTGTCCAAGCTCTGCTATAATAGTATCTTTAAGTTCTTTCTTCATTGTACAAAACTTTTAGAGTTATTCAACTGATTTAGGATCAATCTTGATACCCTTACTCATAGTGCTTGAAATAAAGATACTCTTGATATATGTACCTTTAGCAGCAGCAGGCTTCAACTTGATAACGGTCTGGATAAACTCCTTAGCGTTACCATAAATCTGCTCGGCGGTCATATTAACCTTACCGATAGAGGTGTGGATGATACCAGCCTTATCTACCTTGAAGTCAATCTTACCCTGCTTAACGTCCTTAACTGCCTTAGCAACATCCATAGTTACAGTACCGCTCTTGGGGTTAGGCATAAGACCACGAGGACCGAGGACACGGCCGAGGGGACCTACTTTACCCATGCAAGAGGGCATTGTGATGATGACATCGATATCTGTCCATCCGCCTTTGATCTTCTCGATATATTCATCAAGACCAACGTAGTCGGCACCTGCCTCCTTGGCAGCTGCTTCCTGATCGGGAGTACAGAGGGCGAGTACACGCGTAACCTTACCTGTTCCGTTAGGAAGAGATACTACGCCACGAACCATCTGGTTTGCCTTACGGGGGTCAACACCAAGACGAACGTCCACGTCAACAGAAGCCTCAAACTTGGTAGTGGTAATTTCCTTGACCAGCTCTGTAGCCTCCTTGAGTGTGTACATCTTCCCTGCTTCAACCTTCTCAGCGACTGATTTTTGATTTTTTGTCAGTTTACTCATCTTTAATTGAAGTTTTTAAATTATTCTCCAGGGAAGTCCCCTTTTACAGTGATACCCATACTGCGAGCAGTACCGGCAACAAGTCTCATAGCGCTCTCGATAGTGAAACAGTTCAAGTCAGCCATCTTGTCTTCGGCGATAGCCTTTACCTGATCCCAGGTTACGGTTGCCACCTTCTGACGGTTGGGCTGGGCTGAACCACTCTTTACCTTGGCCACCTCTTTCAACTGCACAGCTGCGGGAGGAGTCTTGATAATAAAGCTGAAAGACTTGTCTGTATAATAAGTGATAACAACAGGAAGTATCTTACCTGCCTTATCCTGGGTTCTGGCGTTGAACTCTTTGCAGAATCCCATAATGTTGATACCCTTAGAACCCAAAGCAGGACCTACGGGTGGTGAAGGATTCGCAGCGCCACCTTTAATCTGTAATTTGATTAATCCAGCAACTTCTTTAGCCATTTTTGTTAATAATTGATTTTTTGTTAATTATCAGTCTGAAGAGTGGAAGCCTCTCGACTTGTTAGGAAGACACACCGTAACAATATGCGCCTATCCTTCTTTTTCTACTTGCATGAAATTCAACTCAAGCGGTGTCTTGCGTCCGAAGATTTTCACCATAACCTTGAGCTTGCGCTTTTCGGTGTTCACCTCTTCGATGATACCGGTAAATCCGCTGAAAGGACCGTCGGTAACCTTGACAACCTCGTTTACCTCGTAAGGGATGTTTACGTCTGCGGCAAACTCAGCTTCCTCAGCAGCACCGAGCATACGGTTGATATCGCTCTGGGGAACAGGTGATGGATTGTCAAGACCTCCGAGGAAACCTAAACAGTTGGGCATAAAGCGCAAAGTATGTGCAACATCACCGATGAGTGTTGCCTGCACAAAAACATATCCTGGCAGAGAGATTTTTTCCTTCTCCACGCGACGACCGTTACGCTGAGAATATGTCTTCTCTGTAGGAATAAGTACCTGAGCTACATTAGCACTGAGCAAATCGTTGTGTTTGATTTCGGCCTCAATATATTCTTTGAGCTTGGCCTCCTTGCCACTAACGGCGCGCAGTACATACCAATTCATTCCAGTTTCTGCCATTGTTACCTTTAATTAGGATAGATGGTAGTCATCACAAAACGGAAAAAACTATCCATTGCGAAAACAACAAGAGCCACCACAACAGAAGCAGACAGCACAACAACAGCGCTATGCGTCAGCTCAGCGTATGACGGCCAAGTGGTCTTATGTACAAGTTCGTTATAACAAGCCTTGCAATAATTTCCTATTTTCTTAAACATATATTTTTTATTTTTGCACGGGTTGGAGGGCTCGAACCCCCGACACCTGGTTTTGGAGACCAGTGCTCTACCAACTGAGCTAAACCCGTAAGAAAGTCTCCGCAACCGCAGCTGCGGAGACTTGTATTTAGTTTTTCAACTAATTCTCTGATTACTTAACGTCGTCGAGGATAGCTGTGATCTGACCAGAACCTACTGTACGACCTCCCTCACGGATAGCGAAACGGAGACCCTCGTTCAGAGCAACCTTGTAAATCAAGGTAACCTCAATCTCTACGTTGTCACCAGGCATTACCATCTCAACTCCCTCAGGAAGTTTGATTTCACCGGTACAGTCCATAGTACGGAGATAGAACTGAGGACGATACTTGTTACCGAATGGAGTGTGACGGCCACCCTCTTCCTTCTTCAATACGTAGATAGAAGCCTTGAAGTGATCGTGAGGAGTGATAGCACCGGGGTGCACAACTACCATACCACGCTTAACCTCGTTCTTGTCGATACCACGGAGAAGCAGACCTACGTTGTCACCAGCCTCACCCTCAGCAAGAATCTTGCGGAACATCTCAACACCAGTGATAACTGACTTCTTGTCCTCACCGAGACCGAGCAGCTGAACTTCGTCACCTACCTTACACTTACCAGTCTCGATACGACCTGTAGCAACAGTACCACGGCCAGTGATTGAGAACACGTCCTCAACAGGCATCAAGAAAGGCTTATCAACCTCGCGAACAGGCTCCTGGATCCATGTATCAACAGTATCCATCAGTTCGAGAACCTTGTCCTCCCACTTCTCAACACCGTTCAGAGCACCGAGTGCAGAACCGCGGATGATAGGAGTATCCTCTTCATAGCCATACTGCTCGAGAATCTCGTGAAGCTCCATCTCAACGAGCTCCAGCATTTCCTCGTCGTCTACCATATCGCACTTGTTCAGGAATACTACCAGACGGGGAACGTTTACCTGACGAGCGAGAAGCACGTGCTCACGTGTCTGAGGCATAGGACCATCAGTAGCAGCACAAACCAGGATAGCACCGTCCATCTGAGCAGCACCAGTAACCATGTTCTTTACATAGTCAGCGTGACCGGGACAGTCAACGTGTGCATAGTGACGTTTAGCTGTTTCATACTCAATGTGAGCAGAGTTGATAGTGATACCACGCTCTTTCTCCTCAGGAGCGTTGTCGATCTGGTCAAATGACTTAACTTCCTCGCCAGTACCCAGTCTCTTGTGAAGAACGAGAGAGATGGCAGCTGTCAAAGTAGTCTTACCGTGGTCAACGTGACCGATAGTACCGATGTTTACATGCGGTTTGGTACGTACGAATTCTTCTTTAGCCATAGCTTTGATATTTAATTTTTATAATGAAAATCAGTTTAAATTAATATATTGTTTGTTTTCCATATCCTTTCCGTTCTGCCGGAATGAGATAAGAATTAGAGCTGTAACTGAGAGTTGAACTCAGGACCTCTTCCTTACCAAGGAAGTGCTCTACCACTGAGCTATTACAGCAAATTTAGAGCGGAAAACGGGGCTCAAACCCGCGACCCCCAGCTTGGAAGGCTAGTGCTCTATCAACTGAGCTATTTCCGCGTTGAGTGGGTGGTGATGGATTCGAACCACCGAAGGCGAAAGCCAGCAGATTTACAGTCTGCCCCATTTGGCCACTCTGGTAACCACCCATATTTTTACGGCCATGCGTCCGTTTCCGTTTCTTGAGCCTCTTGTCGGATTCGAACCAACGACCCCGAGATTACAAATCACGTGCTCTGGCCAACTGAGCTAAAGAGGCAAATCCTTGCAGCCGCCGAGCGACTCGTTTTTAGGACATGTTGTAAAACGGCTGCAAAGATACGCATTATTTTTCTATTGCCAAAACTTTTTGCAGTTTTTTTTAATGGCTACGCTGTTTTTCCTTGAATTTGGTGAGTTGAACCTTCAGGCTCTCGACACACTGGTCAATACTTTCCTCAAATGTGTCACAAGTCTTTTCAACATAAAGGTCCTTGCCGGTCACACCCACAGTCACGCAGGCTTGCTTGTTGAGAGCGGTGGCAGGCTTCACCACTTTTAATTGCACCTCTACTTTCTGAATATCTTCATAAGTTTTTTCCAACTTGGCGATTTTCTTTTCGACAAACGCCTGTAACTTCTCGGTAGCGTCGAAATGTATCGACTGAATCTTAACTTCCATAATTACCTCCTTTTTATTTAATTAAAGAGTTACGCCCTTGGATGGGCTTCTTGATATACTCGCTTGAGTTGCTCAAAGGTGGTATGGGTGTAGATTTCGGTCGTAGAGAGACTCTCATGACCCAACAGTTTCTTCACACTTTCCAGACCAGCCTCATGATTGAGCATAGCGGTAGCGAAGGTATGGCGGAGCACATGGGGCGACCGTTTGCTGAGCGTGGATACAAGCGACAGACATCGCTTCACCTCGTTTCTTACCTGGTCACCGCTCATCCTCTCTCCCTTGCGAGTCACAAACAGGGCGCCGTTACCGGCCTTGACCTGCTCATCACGCACCCTTATATATATTAATAAGGTGTACTCCAGTTCATCACCCAGAGGGATGATGCGCTGCTTGTTGCGCTTTCCCAACACTTTGACAGCATGGTTAGCCCAGTCTATCGCCGTGTCGTCCAGTCCTGTCAATTCAGAGAGACGTATGCCTGTCTCGTAAAAAGTCATCAGCATCGTCCTTGCCCTTACGCTTTCGAAGTCATCACCCCACTCCACCACATCCAGAAGCCGGTTCATCTCCTCTTCTTTCAGAAATTGCGGCAGGGGCTTTGCCTTCTTCGGGCCCTTAATCATCCTCGACGGGTCGCGGGCTACCTTTTGGTGAGCCAGAGCATAACGGTAAAACGAGCGAAGAGCACTCAGTCTGCGATTAACAGAAGTGCCCCTGTTGCCTTTATCCATCATGCTTTCCATCCATCCACGGATGACATCGGCATCGACAGTCTCCCAGGAAAGCAGCATGTCCAAATTTTTGAAATATGCCTCAAAAGCCTTCAGGTCTTCGGCATAACTGCTAACAGTCAACTCTGAACGGTTCTTTTCAAACCGCAAGTAGTCCAAAAATTCGCCAATCATCGCCATCGCGCCTATTACATTACTGTTTTCGGCAACGAATATACGGAAATTAATTCAAACTACCAAATTTTCGGAGGAAAAATTATTCCTCTTCCTGACGGAGCTTCTGTACGTAGATGGCGTGTTCCATCTTGAGACGCTTCAAAACAGAAGGCTTATCAAACTGCTGACGAGAGCGGAGTTCCTTAATAACACCTGTCTTTTCGAATTTTCTCTTGAACTTCTTGAGAGCTCTTTCGATGTTCTCACCATCTTTTACTGGTACAATAATCATTGTCTTGTTTTTATTAATTAATTATGTTAAACTTATTGCTTTCGGGCATGCGCCCAATAATAGCGGCTGCAAAATTACTGCTATTTTGTCACTTGGGCAAGTTTTTTGCCCTATTTTTTCACAAAACGGCTGAAATTGTTGCATTTACGCCATTCAGTGCCACTATCTCCAGCCCATTCCAACCCATAGATACGCCCTCCGCAGCCCCCGTTTCTGGGGCGGAGATTATGGATGGAAGTCGGGGAAGGACTGATGCAAAAAGGGAGATTATCGGCGCTTTCGCCGAGGACATCGTCAGAATTGCCGAGGGCACCTTCACACTTCCTGAGGGTACCTTCACGGTCGCCGAGGGTATCTTCACGGTCGCCGAGGGTATCTTCAGAATTATTGCGAGGAGGGATATGGATATTTCATGGCTTGAAATGATTGTTGCGGAGCTTGATACTGGTATTGCGTGTCACGAAATTACTCTGATGGGATGCTGCATGGGAATGTGAATGGCTAACGGATGAGCGAAGCGGGTAATAGGTGCGACGAAGTGGACAAACTCGCAGACAATGCGGGCAACGGATGTAGCAAGATGGGTAGCCGTGTACAACAAAGTGGGCTGCAATGCACAATAAAGTGGATGGTCAGGGACTATAAAGTGACTGCCCTTATATATATAATAATGTAGGGAATGGCAGAAATGGTGATTTGCCTATTGGTGACGATTGCTACAACGCTGGGAGCGGCTGGGAGGGCGGTTGGGTTTCTATCCACTCTTCCTCGGACTGTCGTGGTTTTCCTTGGGGCTGTCTTGGATATTTTTGAAGTTGTCATGGATATCCTTGAGACCGTCGCGGGTGTCCTTGGGGCCGTCACGAATATCCCTGGAGTTGCCACGGATATTCTCGGGGCTGTCGCTGATATCCTCGGGGCTGTGGTGGCTCAACCTCTTGCCCATCCCGCCGCCACAGCCAGCCACATGGCGCTAACACTGGTCACCGCTATAGCCGTTGTGACGGAAGGGAAATTCGTCCTCTTCCTTAGGGACAAACATCGAGTCGTCTTCGCTCTCGCCGTCCATACGGGCAAGCGTCTGGCTGTTCTTGAAACAGGTCTCGAGATAGTCGTTGCGATGAAAATATCTGCCGAGCACCTCGCGGTAGTCATCAAAGGCCTGCGGCGATGGCATCTCGGTGAATATACGGGCAATCGCAGCCTCAACCTCATCAATGCCGCAGTCCTCGGCCAGACAGGAGAGGGCGCCCAAGGCATAGGTCCAACCCCACTTGGCATACCGGGTGACGAGCCTTACCACCCGCTTCCGGCAGGCATTGTCTATACGACAGCCGTAGAGCCTCGACACGACCAACACGCCAAGATAATCGAGCCTCGCGTCGCCACACCACGACTCCACGATGTCGAGGAAGTGGTTGCAGTCGTCCTCGGGCGAAGCGAGCAGCATCTTCAGCCCCGTCTCGTCCCTACAGTCGATATACTCTTCCACCTCTGCCATGCGGCGCTGGCAGTCCTCGAGTATGCTCACCATCCGCGCGTCGGGCTCTATCCCCACCCCGTGCAGGAAGAACTGGTGCAGGTTGTCTATCGGCGGTTCGTCGTTGCACTGGAATGCGAACAACATCTCCAGAAGGAACTGCGGAGTCTGGTTCTGACAGTAATCTTCGGCATAGAAGGGGTTGGGCTCGCCCCGCTCGTCATACTTGTCGATGCAACCCAGCACATCCAGGGCGTCGGAGTCGCGGGCAAGCGCCTTTTCCACATAGTGGCGCGTGTAGTGGTTGTCTGGGCCCTCCCGGCGGCTGCAGTCGTCGAGGAAGAGACGCAGCGCATATCTGTTGTAGTCCCTGCCCTCGCTGTAGGCGGCATAGATGCTGGCGGCATCGGTCCATCCATAGCGCTCGACGAGCTGCCTGTTCTTGTCCACGAAATCGATGCTGCAGTCTACCTCAGCCTCCTGACTCAGCAGTTCGTCTGCCAGCAGTATGGCGAGCCCGCTGCCTATGGCGCTATCCAGCTCGGTTATCATCGGAGCCATCTCGCGCCTGTCCACCTGCGTCCTACCCACATAGGGGTATAGCATCAGACGGCGCACCGAGTTCTCGTCTACCTCTACGGTCATCACCATATCGCGGGCCGTCACCCAGTCCCTGACCTTCACGTCTATTATCACTTGTATCATATCTTCCATTTCCGTTATGCTTGCCGGCACCATGCCAACAGTCTGCAAAATTAGCGAAAATCATTCTGTCCACAGCTCTCAAGATACGTATAAAACTCTGCCGGACCCACTTTTTCTCCCTACTTGTCATGGCCAGACAAAAAAGTGTGCCCTTTTGCACCCATTACTCGTTTTTTATTTTTACCTTTGTCACACATTGACAATCGCATTACACCTATTTATATTATATAGACAATGAAGACATCTAAGAAGTGGACCATCCACATTGCCTGTTATGTGATAGCTGCCCTCGCGCTATCCGTTCTCAACGAGTTGCACCCTGCGGTGAAATACCGCACAGAAGTAATCGAGCCACAGACCGAGGCCATGCAGCCCACGGCAGTCATCGACCTGGACAACGACAACCCCTATGCCTACGCCGGACAGGAGAGCGACGGCAAGCTGTATCTCTATGCCGACAGACAGCTGGCAGTCATGAACCCGCGCGTCTCCGAGAACCGCAATCTGACATTCATGCAGATTGTCACCGCTGCCGACGGCGCTATGGAGCTCCACGTCAAGGGCTTCATCAATGTCGACGCCCAGGGCCACTACTCGCTCGATGATGCCGACAATGTGGGCAAGCCTATGGTCATCAAGCAGGTCAAGGACGGCGAGCCCATCATGCAGAACATAGCCAATATCGACACCAAGCGGTATAAGATACGCCTCCTGCGCAATGCCCCTCTCGGCATCAATGCCGACGCCGTGGCCGAGGCAGCCCAGCGCGTGAGCCCCGACTACACCCCCGCACCCCAGCCCGACCCGGAGCAAGAGAAGATGCAGGAGTATATCCACAACAAGAGCCTGCTGGTCTACAAGAGTACCATCTTCTACTCGCTCCTGGGCATCACCGTGCTGGCAGTGATTATGGCCATCCTGCTCTTTGCCGAGCGCGACGAGATAGAGTTGGGTCCGAAGAACAAGATAACCACCTACGACGACGAGCTGACCATCAGCACCGAGTACCAGAAGATGCCCAAACTGCTCCTGGTGAGCAACTATCTCTTACTGGCCCTCATCGCCGTCATCACGGTATGCCTCTGCGTGCCCCAGTTGACCGAGACCATCTTCGCCAATCTCTTTGCCGGCTTCTTTGAAGGTCTGGGCGCCATCATCATGCTCACGGCACTGGCCTGCGCCATGGCCTACAACTGCTGGATGATGAGCCGCCACATCAAGGATGCTGAGGCCTGCGATACCGACAAGGGCTTCTGGCTCACTGCAGTCGAGATACTGATGGTGATTGTGGTCAACACCGTGGTGGTAGCCATGTGGCTGCCCGTGTCACTGATACCCGTCTTCGGCATCAACGTGATACTCGCCCTGCCCAACATCATCATCGCCTATGCCACCAGCGCCCACCGCTCCGAGCTCCACAGGATGCTGCCCGTCCACGAGATATACAAGTGGATAAGCGGCTTCACCGTGCTGGCCATCGTCGTACTGCTGTGGATATTCAACTGTCTGCTCCAGGGCAAGGTGCGCAGCGACAAACTCGAAGCCGCCGCCAACGCCAAGCGCCAGCTCTCTGAGGGCAATGACTTCTATGCCACCGGAGAAGACGGCAAGCTGCACCACTTCCAGCGCGTAGGCTCCAGCGACGAGTGGCGCGACCTCAGCGATGAAGGCGGCCAGATCTACTACCGCAATGGCACCGTATTCACACGTGCTGCCTACTAAGAGAACATGATGCCAGATACAGCCACACTACTTTACCGGCGTGTAGAGGCGCTTGCGCACCTCGACAACGATGCCGTCGAGGTGCGCAACAGGAGTCTGCACGCCGCCCTAGCGCAGGTGTGTCATGAGGGAGTCAAGGATACGGGCATGGCCTTTGGCAACCTGTTTTCGCAGGTCGACTACCTGTGTCGCAGCCGTGCCGTGGGCGCCGCCGACAGGCAGGAGGTACAGACCATGCGCCGCCACTCCAACAGCACCGAGCCCATCGCCGATGCCGACTGGCCCTACGACCTGCGCGCGCTGGCTCTGCTCGTGTCGGCAGTCACCTCCACCGACGTGCCCTCGACCCTCGTGGGCCGTCTGCCCGTCATGGGGCGTCCCGCCGACCTCAGCCACACCATAGACCGCCGCTATCTGCGCTGCGTGGTCACCGACCATGACGACCAGTTCATCCACGTCCATGCCGACGGCGAAGGCACGGGCGACACCTACACCGTCGACTACACCGCCCACTGCTATCTGCAGCCCCTGCTCAAGCGCGGCATGCAGCTCAACCTCATCGACTGCCATGAGGGCAAACACCTCGAGCCCGGGCTCATCATCGTCGAGCCCGACTA
The DNA here is from genome assembly GCF_002251385.1 of Prevotella sp. P5-108. Lineage (GTDB taxonomy): Bacteria > Bacteroidota > Bacteroidia > Bacteroidales > Bacteroidaceae > Prevotella. Next base: position 82,465 of record NZ_NPJJ01000053.1, on the reverse strand, counting down.
TCTGCTCGACATCAGCCAGATAGCGCGCTGCTTCACCGACTACGGCCACCATCCCCTCGCCTATGTCGCCAACAGGCTCAGCCCTGCCGCCAACTCCTATGCCATACTCCTGGGTAACTTCGCCGGGCGCGCCCTCGACGACATCATCAACCACCCGACGGACTACGACTGGCTCGACACCCTGCGCACCAATTTCCGCGAGCGGGCGCTCGACTACTGCACCTGCCCCGACTTTGCCGGCGGAGCCAAATTCAAGGTCGACGCCAAGGCGCAGGTCGACAATCTGTGCGGCATCGTAGACAATCTCTTCGCCCCCGACCCCGCCTCGCGCCGCCGTCCCTACAGGCGCGACCGGGCCATCCTCGAGCCTTCCTTCGTGTGCGAGCGGCTGGGCATCCAGGGTCGTATCGACCTCATGACCACCGACATGCGGCTGCTGGTCGAACAGAAGTCGGGGCGCAACTACAATATCGAGCGCGGATATGCCAACCAGTATGGCTCCTTCCAGAAGGAGGACCACTATGTGCAGCTGCTGCTCTATGCAGGGCTGCTGCGCCAGAACTTCGGACTGGGCCACCGCAAGACCGACATACGCCTGCTCTACTCCAAGTATCCCCTGCCTGGCGGACTGGTAGCCGTCAACGAGTACCAGGCCCTCTTCCGCGAGGCTATTGCCCTGCGCAACCGCATCGTGGCGCAAGACTACGCCATAGCCCACGACGGGTTTGGCAGCATCATCGACCAGCTCACCCCCGAGACCATCAACGAGCGACAACTGTCTACCCGCTTCTTCTCCGACTACATTCTGCCCCAGCTCCAGCGCCTGCTCACTCCGCTCCACACCATGAGCGCCGTAGAGCACGCCTACTTCTGCACCATGGCGACATTTGTGATGCGCGAGCAGCTGGCTGCCAAGGTGGGCAGCAATGAAGGCGTAAGTGCCAGCATGGCCGACCTGTGGAACATGCCGCTCGCCACCAAGCGCGAGATGGGCAACATCTACACCGGGCTCACCATCACTGGCAAGGAGAAGAGCAAGGGACGCGGCGGATGGGACATCGTCAGCCTCGACGTGCCCGACCAGGGCGAGGACTTCCTGCCCAACTTCCGCCCGGGCGACTCGATATATCTCTATGCCTACACCGACACGCCCAACCCCACCGGCGCCATCCTCTTCAAGGGTTCGATAGTGACGATGAGCCAACACAGCATCACCGTGCACCTCAACGACGGCCAGCAGAACGAACATATACTCGCCGACAGCACCTATGCCGTAGAGCACAGCGGCTCAGACAACACCTTTACCGCCAATCTGCGCAGTCTGAGCGAACTGATACACGCGCCGAGCGACCGCCGACAGCTGCTCCTCTCGCAGCGCGAACCCACAGCCGACACCTCGCGACTGCTCACCCGCCCCTACAGCCCCACCTACGACGCCACGCTGCTCAAGGTCAAGCAGGCCAACGAATTCTTCCTGCTCGTGGGCCCGCCGGGAACCGGCAAGACATCGATGGCGCTGCGCTTCATGGTCGAAGAGGCACTCTGCGACCCCGACGCATCGCTGCTGCTCACCTCGTACACCAACAGGGCGGTAGACGAAATCTGCGCCATGCTCACCGAGGCGGGCATAGACTATCTGCGCATAGGCAACGAGTACACCTGCGACCCCCGCTTCCGCGACCAGTTGCTCGACAGGCGCGTGGGCGAGACTCCCAGACTCGACCTCGTGCGCCAGACGCTGCTCTCGGCCCGCGTGGTCGTGGCTACCACCACCACGCTGCAGAGCCGCACGCCCCTCTTCGCGCTGCGCCACTTCTCCCTGGCCATCATCGACGAGGCCAGCCAGATACTCGAGCCTTCGCTGATGGGGCTGCTCACCCATATCGACAAGTTTGTCATGGTGGGCGACTACAAGCAGCTGCCGGCAGTGGTACAGCAGCCCGCCGCACTCTCGCAGACCACCGACCCGCTGCTCACAGCCATCCATCTCACCGACTGCCGCAACTCGCTCTTCGAGCGGCTTTACCGCCGCGAGATGGCATTGGGTCGCACGCAGTTTGTGGGCATCCTGCGACGTCAGGGACGCATGCACCCCGACATCGCAAGTTTCCCCAACGAGATGTTCTACCGTCGCGAGCAGCTGGAGTGCGTGCCCCTGCCCCACCAGCAGACCGACGTCATCTACCCCACGCCACTGCCCCACGCCGCCGACAGTCTCGACACGCTTCTCCACCATCACCGCCTGCTCTACTTCCCCTCGGCCGGCAATCTCTCACCCACCCAGTCAGACAAGGTCAACCCCGTAGAGGCGAGGATAGTAGCTCGGATAGTCGGGCGGATATACTCCTACTGTGGCAAGGGCTTCGACCCCGACCGCACGGTGGGCGTCATCGTGCCCTACCGCAACCAGATAGCCATGATACGTCGCGAGATTGAGCAGATGGGCATCGAGCCGCTCACCCGCATATCCATCGACACCGTAGAACGGTATCAGGGGTCGCAGCGCGACGTTATCATCTACTCGTTTACCATCCAGCACGCCTACCAGTTGGACTTCCTCACCGCCAACTGCATGGAGGAAGACGGCCTGGTGATAGACCGCAAGCTCAACGTGGCGCTCACGCGTGCCCGCAAGCAGCTCATCATTACCGGACACGAACATACGCTGCGCCAGAACGCACTCTTCGCAAAACTCCTGGACCATATACGCAGCAGGGAGGGATATGCCGAGCCGCAAGAAGAGTAGTCCGGTCGTGGGAGCAAGGATAATCGGCAGAGGCCATATCGCAGAGGCTTTGCCACAAACGATTGTGGTGGCCGTAAGGCCCTCGCATAGCTGGAAAACAGACAATTGGCAGACGGGGATAAAAAAAGTGGGCAGTCATGGCGTGGCATGGATAGATTATTAGTACCTTTGCACCGTCAAACAGAGCTGCCGCTACGGTTGCGGGCTGCTACACAACAGATATCTCTATGCTTAGCAACACTACTAAAGGTTATATTCTGGCTGCCATCGCAGCCGCAAGTTACGGAACCAATCCCCTCTTCGCCCTGCCCCTATATAAAATAGGTATGAACCCCGAATCGGTTCTTTTCTTCCGCTATATGACCGCCATACCTATGCTGGCAGCTATGCTGATGATGCGCGGACGCGGTTTCGGACTACGCCGGCACCAGATACTGCCACTCGTGGCGATGGGTCTGATAATGGCCATCTCGTCGCTCACCCTCTTTGAGAGCTACAACCACATGGCGGCAGGCATAGCCTCAACGCTGCTCTTCGTCTACCCCATCATGGTGGCGGTCATCATGGCACTCTTCTTCAAGGAGCGGCTCACCATCACCACCATCCTCTGCATCGTGATGGCTCTGAGCGGAATAGGGCTGCTCTATCGTGGCAGCGACGGCGACACACTGAGTCTGGTGGGCACGCTTCTGGTCATGGCATCGTCGCTGAGCTACGCCATATACATCGTGGGCGCCAACCGCCCCATGCTGAGCGAGATCCCCACGCTCAAGATTACCTTCTACGTGCTGGTGTTCGGCGCTGTAATCTTTGCCGGACGCTTTGCCACAGGCACGCCCTTCACCATGCCCGCCGCCAGCCAGTGGTATATGTGGGCCGACGTGGTGGCGCTGGCGCTCTTCCCCACCGCCATCTCCTTCCTCTGCACCACGGCTGCCATCCAGCGCATTGGCTCTACGCCCACCGCCATACTGGGAGCGCTGGAGCCCGTGACAGCCATCATCTTCGGCGTGCTCGTCTTCGGCGAGACCCTCACCCCGCGCGACATGGTGGGTCTGACGCTCATCATCGCGGCTGTGACAATGGTGGTAGGCGGAAGCAAGACAGGTGAATACCTGATGCGGCTGCGCCGTATGTTCCCACGCATACTCAACCACGTACGCCACAAGTGAGGAAAGATTTAAGCGCATAAATTTGTAAGTCAGCAGGAAAACAAGTACTTTTGCAACCTGTGCATCAAGATACACAAAGAATGGAACAAGACAACAAGAAATTTGAACAGATACTGGTAAACATTACCGGTCAAGACCGCCCGGGACTCACCGCGATGGTCACAGAGATACTGGCACGCCACAAAGCCCAGATACTCGACATCGGTCAGGCAGACATCCACGCCACTCTCTCACTTGGCATCCTCATCCGTATAGACGAGCGCCAGTCGGGACAGGTGATGAAGGAACTGCTCTTCAAGGCTACCGAACTGCAGGTGCAAATAGCCTTCACCCCCATAGGCGACGACGAGTACGAGGCATGGGTCAACAAGCAGGGCAAGAACCGCTACATCCTCACCCTGATAGGCAAGACGCTCACCGCAGAGCAGATTGCCTCAGCCACCAAAATCATCGCGCAGCAGGGGCTCAACATCGACTCGATACTGCGCCTCACTGGACGCCAGAGCATCAAGAAGACCAACCGCAACGTGAGGGCCTGCATCGAGTTCTCGCTGCGTGGCACGCCCCGAGACCAAAAGGAAATGCAGGGAGACCTCATGCACATGTCGGCAGACATGGGTATAGACTTCTCATTCCAAAAGGACAACATGTACAGACGCATGCGCCGACTGATATGCTTTGATATGGACTCGACGCTGATACAGACCGAGTGCATCGACGAACTGGCCGACCGCGCCGGAGTGGGCGACAAGGTGCGCGCCATCACCGAGAGCGCCATGAGGGGCGAGATAGACTTCAAGGAGAGTTTCACCCGACGCGTGGCACTGCTCAAGGGCCTCGATGCAAGTGTGATGCAGGAGATAGCCGAGAAGATGCCTATCACCGAGGGCGCCGACCGTCTCATGTCGGTACTCAAGAGATGTGGATACAAGATAGCCATCCTCAGCGGTGGTTTCACATACTTCGGCGAATACCTCCAGCGCAGATACGGAATTGACTATGTCTACGCCAACGAGCTGGAGATAGACGATAACAACAAGCTCACCGGACGCTATGTGGGAGAGATAGTAGACGGTACACGCAAGGCCGAACTGCTGAAGCTCATCGCACAAGTGGAGAAGGTAAACCTGGCGCAGACCATCGCCGTGGGCGACGGTGCCAACGACCTGCCCATGCTGAGCGAAGCCGGTCTGGGCATAGCCTTCCATGCCAAGCCACGCGTGGTGGCAAGCGCCGAGCAGAGCATCAATACGATTGGACTCGACGGAGTGCTCTACTTCCTCGGGTTCAAGGACAGTTATCTCGAAGACCAGGGCCGTTTCTGACCCCGCGACCATACACGACACTCCCGACCGCAATGTCCACACCAGGGCATTGCGGTTTTGTTTTGTCCGAAGCGGGTGTATGACGGCTGCGGTTATGGTCTCTGCCGTGGAGTCTGGCGATGCGCGCAGCGGGACTATGATGGATATTTAACACACATTATTTGGGGAATTCAAAAAAAATGAATAAGTTTGTGCAGGAAACAATAATAACAAGAACGATTATGACGAAAGAAGAACTGATGAGACGCGCCATCGCCCTGAGCGAAGAGAGCGTGCGCAAAGGCGGCGGCCCCTTCGGCGCCGTGATAGCCCGCGACGGCGTGGTGGTGGCCGAGGCTTCCAACCGTGTGACCCTCGACAACGACCCTACCGCCCATGCCGAGGTCAGTGCCATCCGCGCCGCCTCGCTGCGTCTCGGTACCTTTGACCTCAGTGGTTGCGACATCTACACCTCATGCGAGCCTTGCCCCATGTGTCTCGGTGCCATCTATTGGGCACATCTGGACCACATCTACTATGCCAACGACCGCAAGGACGCTGCCGCAATAGGTTTCGACGACGACTTCATCTATCAGGAGATAGCCCTCGCTCCGGCAGACCGCCACAAGCCCATGCGCATCCTGCTGCCCGATGAAGCCAAGAAAGCCTTTGAGGCATGGAGAGAGAGCGACAGCAAGACTGAGTATTGACCCCTACAAGCCAATATCCGCCACAGGCAGAGGATATTGGCTTTTTTGGTTGCAGAGGAGTTGTCCCGCCGCCGCGCGAACTATCGTTTATTTGTTATGGATGACGAAAAAAACTGACAAAACAGTTACGTTTCTGATTTTATTTCTTAACTTTGCAGATATAGTCATTGTTTCTCAATATATTGTTATGACAGAAAGATACATCAACCCGCATACTGATTTCGGTTTCAAACGCCTTTTCGGCTCCGAGTTCAACAAGGAGTTGCTGATAAGTTTCCTCAACGCATTGTTTCGTGGCGAACAGGATGTAAAGGATGTGACTTACCTCAACTCTGAGCAGTTGGGCGACCGTGCTGATGCCCGGCGCGCCATCTTTGATGTCTATTGCGAGAACCAGAAGGGCGAGAAGTTTATCGTCGAGATGCAGAATGTGTATCAGGAGTTCTTCAAAGACCGCACCATCTATTACTCCACCTTCCCTATCCGTGAGCAGGCTCAGCGTGGAGGTAACTGGGACTTCCATCTCAGTTCGGTTTATACCATCGGTTTGCTGAATTTCAATTTCGCAGAAGGTCTGGAGGAAGCGCAGCATTGGCATCATGAGGTTAAACTTATGGAGGTCGACACCAAGAAGGTGTTCTATGACAAGCTCACTTATATATATGTAGAGATTCCCAAGTTTGACAAGACCGAAGACCAGCTCGTCACGATGTACGACAAGTGGATGTTTGTGCTCAAGAACCTCTCTGTGCTCATGGAGCGCCCCGCTGCCCTTCAGGAGCGTGTGTTCACAAGGCTGTTTGAACAGGCTGAAGTTTCCAAGTTCAATGCACAGGACAGGATGCTGTACGAGGATAGTGTGAATGCCTATCGCGACATCATCAACGCCATCAACACAGCCAAGAAGGATAGTTTTGCAGAGGGACGCGCTGAGGGCATTGAGTTCAAGACGGTCGAGATAGCCCGCAAGATGTTACAGCGAGGCATGGCTGTAGAAGAGGTAGCTGAACTGATGGATATGACGGTTCAGGAGATAAAGAAGATATTGTAGACAGATGTATACCGATTGCGACGTCATCAACGCCATCAACACTGCCAAGAAGGATGGTTATGCTGAAGGCTATGCCAAGGGCTTCGCTGAAGGATTTGTTGAGGGATTTGCAGAGGGCATTAAGTTCAGGAAGGTCGAGATAGCCCGCAAGATGCTGCAGCGAGGCATAGAGGCTGAAGAGGTGGCTGAGGTGGTGGACATGACGATTCAGGAAATAAAGGAGATGATGTAGCCGGATGTTTCTGGGAGCCTTGTCATCATCGAGGCGACGCTGGAGACATCGGTTACCATACTATAAAGCAGGCTGGATTCCACTCGCGGGGTCCAGCCTTTTCTGTGGATAAACTTCAGAATCATTGTAGCAAAAGTGGCTGCTGAGCAGGGTTTATAGGGCTGACGCGCAGTAAAAGGTAACAAAATCACGGCTGTTTCTCATTTTTTTATCATAAACTGCGGTGGGTAAAGAGATTTTTATTATATTTGCAATCATCAACATTATATTAACATAAACTAAAACTAAATTAACTATGAGAAAAGTTATGCTACTGTTGGCTATGGCGATGATGAGCTTCAGCCAACTCTCAGCCCAGGAAAGTGCTGTAGATGACCATGGAATCTTCAACCATCTCAGTGTGGGCGTCGGTGTCGGCCTTACCGGTATCAGCATCGAGGCTGCAGCCCCCATCACTCCCTACGTGACCGTACGCGGAGGCGTAAACATCTTCCCGCAGATTAAAGTCAAAACCGACCTCGACCTCGACGGTGAAATCCCAGCAAGTTATAATGGCCCCCGCTCTTTCGAGGTGGAAGGCAAGTCGTCGCTCACCACCGGCCATCTGCTCTTCGATGTCTACCCATTCAAGACGAGTGCATTCCACGTTACCGCAGGTGCCTACCTGGGTTCCGACAAGATAATTACCCTAAAGAATACCAAGGACGGCGTGCTGATGGATATCAACAGACTCAACGCCTCTCTCCCCGACGGCCAGAAGATAGGTCTTGACCTGGGCGACTACCTGCTTACCCCCGACGAGCGTGGTAACGTAGACGCTACACTCAAGGTTGCCGCCTTCCGTCCTTATCTGGGCGTAGGCTTCGGCCGTGCAGTTCCCGCCAAGCATCGCTTCGCCTTCAACTTCGACATGGGTGTGCAGTTCTGGGGTACCCCCGAGGTTTATCTGCGCGACCACAAGCTGACCAAGGCCGACACCAACAGCGATACCGGCGAAGTGCTGAAATATCTGAGTAAGGCTACAGTTTATCCCGTGCTCAACTTCCGCATCGTAGGTCGTATTCTCTAATCGCATCCATAAAGATAGAATTTTTCATGACAAGGCATATCGGCGGCAGAGTACATCGCAGCCGGTATGCCGATTTTTATACCACCCTGATGACCATCGATACCCAAACCCTCGACCCCAAGCGCGACCCTATGGGCGCAGCCATCCTCGACTATCTCACCACGGGACAAGCCAAGACGCTCACCGTGATGTCGTCGATGTTTGACGACGACGAGATGCCGGTAGACTATCTCTTCCGCACTACCGACTGCATGCCGCCGTTGGAACTAAAGGCGCTGGAGATGACCCGCGGCACCACGCTCGATGTGGGCGCCGGAGCCGGATGCCACGCCCTGGCGCTGCAGCAGCGCGGTGTGAGCGTCAAGGCTATCGACGTGTCGCCCCTGAGTTGTGAGGCCATGCGCCGGCGCGGCATCGCCGATGTGGAGTGCATCAACCTCTTCGACCCACGCCTCGGCGGAGGTTTCGACACCATACTCATGCTGATGAACGGTACGGGCATAGCCGGCAAGATGAGCGGACTGGGCGGGCTGTTGCGTCGCGTGGCGAGTCTGCTTGCCCCGGGCGGACAGATACTCATCGACTCGAGCGACCTGAGTTATGTCTATCAGGATGAAGATGGTGGTATGGACATCGACCTGTCCGGCAAATACTATGGAGAGGTCGACTATCAGATGCGGTATGGCCGTGTCGAGGGCCTACCGTTCGACTGGCTCTATGTCGACTATCCGCTGCTCAGCGCCGCAGCCCGTGAGGCGGGGCTCGACTGTCGGCTCGTGGCCGAAGGCGGCCACTACGACTATCTGGCTCAGCTCAGTCTGGAGAGAACCAACCCTTAAACATATCAAGATTATGATGAAAAAGATATTTGCCCTGGTCATCACCCTATTTGTCATCTTGCTGATGGCGCTTACCTGTCCCGACAAGAAAGCCCATACCGAGGCCATCCGTTCTGCGGTCTCGGGCTATGTGAACGAGACCCTTTCCCAACGCCAGGACGACGGTATCGTGATGGGCTTTTTAGGTTCGCTCTTCGTGAGCAAAGTGACAGAAGTCTATCTGGACAATTCGCTGGAGGTAAGCAACTATCTGCTGTTCAGCGTAGGCCGCATTACCTTCGACGGAACCACCCGCGTGGTCTCGGTGGGTGCCTTCAACCATGTCTTCACCAGCGACAAGGACGATATACGCCAGGCGCTGCAGAAGACTGATGAATGACACGGTCTCCCAATTCACCCCTACCCCGCTACTGGCCACCCAGCAGTTCGAAATAACCGATGATTTCTTCCCAGGTCTTGAACTTGTCGCTGCCCCAACGGATGACGGTACCCATAAAGTCATCCACATCGCGGTCGCTTATCAGGTAGTCGGCACAGATGAGCTGCGGGTCATTGGTATAGATTACCCTGTTCCACGCCGGAGCCGAGAGCGCGTCTTCTATCCATGCTCCCATCTCGGTTATCTGTTCGGGGTGGTCGGTGGGAGCCGGCGCCACTATCCTTACATCGTATTTCTCGATGAGCATCTCAAACGCCTTGTGCATGCTTGATGTCGCGTTGAGATAGCTGTCTCTCATGGTCGAACTGTCTATCAGCACCACGGGACGCGTGCGGCCCTCCTGCCGGTCGTCTATCCACCTTATCACCGGTATCAGATACCTGTGCACCACCTTTTCTATCAGTCGGTGCTCGCCGTGGAAGCGGATAGCCTGAGGATAATGGCTGTGGAAGAGGTCGAAGGTATGCACCACCGGGTCCTTGTCGCCAAAGAGACCATAGACACGCCGTTGCTCGTCGGCATCGACCGCCGCAAAGCAGCGGGTGGTAATGTCGGCATACTCCTTGACCAGAGCCTTGGTCACCACCACCTCCTGCACGCCGTCCCGACGTGGATTCTGAAACACCTGTTTGCCCATCATGTTGCTCTTCTGCATGGTCTGCCCCATCTCCAGTGCGGGGTTGACCAGTATGCGGTCATAGCCGTGCAGCATCTCGGCATACATGCCGCCCATCGAGGTACCGATGATGAGGTCGGGGTTCTCCCGGCGAGCCATTTCCTGCAACATCGTCACCGCCTCGACCGGGTCCAGCGGAATGTCGTCCGCCACCACCGTCGCATTGGGTAACAGTGTCTGCAGGATTGATACCGTTCCGCTCTGTGCTGATGACATAAAACCATGAATATACATGATTTTCTTCCCGTCCATGAGGTCGGGGTACTGTTTAATATAGGGATTTTGCATTTTTAAGCCATTTATGTGCAAAGTTACCATTGTTTTTGCTTATCTTTGCCATGTCTACCTATGCATTATCATTAAATTAACAATAATTACATGAGAAATTCATTCCTTTTATTGGCACTTGCAGCAACACTTTCAGTGTCGGCGGCCGACGTGACGCCCACTTTCACTGAATGGCAAGACTTGCAGGTAAACGCGGTAAACCGTTTCCCATTGCACACCCAGTTCTTCGCGTATGAGAACCGTGACCTGGCGCTCAAGGGCGTCAAGACCGAGTCGTCCAATTTTCTCTCGCTCGACGGCAAGTGGAAGTTCAAGTTTGTAGAGAACGCCGACCAGCGTCCTACCGACTTCTACAAGACCGACCTCGACGACAGCACATGGGGCGAAATCAACGTTCCCGGCATGTGGGAGCTCCAGGGATATGGCGACCCTGCCTATATCAACGTGGGATATGTCTGGCGCGGCCATTTCAAGAACAACCCGCCCTATACCCCCAACGAGCGCAACCACGTGGGTTCATACCGCCGCATCATCACCATCCCTGCCAACTGGGACGGCAAGCAGGTGATAGCCCACTTCGGCTCTGTCACTTCCAACATGTACCTCTATGTCAACGGACGCTTCGTGGGCTACAGCGAGGACTCCAAGGTGGCTGCCGAGTTCGACATTACCCCTTACATCCATAAGGGTGACAACCTCATTTCATTCCAGACATTCCGCTGGTGTGACGGTTCTTACTCCGAAGACCAGGACTTCTGGCGCCTCAGCGGTGTGGCCCGCGAGAGCTACCTTTACGCCCGCGACGCCGGAGTGCATATCGACGACCTCAGAATTACCCCCGACCTCATCAATGACTACAAGGACGGTACCCTCGAGGTGAAGGTCGACGTGACCGGACGCCCTGTCATCGACTTCGAGCTGCTCAACGCCAACGGCATCACCGTGGCCAAGAGCACTGCCGACTTCAAGCGCCACGCCTACGGCACCATCCGCTTCTCGCTGCGCAATGTCAAGAAGTGGACTGCCGAGACTCCTTACCTTTTCACCCTCGTGGCCACAGTCAAGAACGGCGACAAGGTGACAGAGGTCCTCACCCAGAAGGTGGGCTTCCGCAAGATAGAAATCAAGAACTCGCAGATGCTGGTCAATGGCCAGCCCATTCTCCTCAAGGGCGCCAACCGTCACGAGATTGACCCCGACGGCGGCTACGTGGTAAGCGTGGAGCGCATGTTGCAGGACATCAAGATTATGAAGCAGCTCAACATCAATGCTGTCCGCACCTGTCACTATCCTTCTGACCCCCGCTTCTACGACCTCTGCGACGAGTACGGTATCTATGTCCTCGCCGAGGCCAATCAGGAGAGCCACGGTCTTGGCTACGAAGAGACCGCTTTCTCTCGTAAGCCCGAGTACGCCAAACAGATAATGGAGCGCAATGAGCATAACGTACACATGTATTTCAACCATCCCAGCGTCATCATCTGGTCACTCGGCAACGAGACGGCAGAGAGTGTGAACTTCGAGAATGCCTATAAATGGGTCAAGGAGTTCGACCCCAGCCGTCCCATACATTGGGAGCGCGGCCGCTGGAACTTCGACTCCGACTTCTACTGCCCCATGTACCTCGGCCTGAAGGAGAGTGAGGAGTACTGCAAGCGCACCGATGAGAAGGCCAAGAAGCCTTTCTTCCAGTGTGAGTATGCCCACGCTATGGGCAACAGCCAGGGCAACTTCAAGGAGTACTGGGACATCATCCGCAAGTACCCCAAGTACCAGGGTGGTTTCATCTGGGACTTCGTAGACCAGGCTCTCCGCAAGAAAGATGCCAACGGTGTGGAAATCTTTGCCTATGCCGGCGACTACAACGACTGGGACAGCAATGATGACAAGAACTTCAACAACAATGGCTTCATCAGCCCCGACCGCAAACTCAATCCTCATGCCTACGAGGTTGGTTACCAGTATCAGAACGTATGGGCAAAGGCCATCGACGCCAAGGCTGGCAAGATAGAGGTTTACAATGAGAACTTCTTCCGCAACATCGATAACTACAAGCTGTGCTGGACTCTCCTCGCCGATGGCAAGGCCGTACAGCAGGGCGAGATAGCCAACCTCGATGTGGCTCCCCAGCAGAAGGTGGTTTACACTCTGCCCTACAAGCTCGACGGTATCGACGCCAATGCCGAGGTGATGCTCAACATCGACTTCAAGACCAAGACTGCCGAACCTCTCATCGCCAAGGGACAGACCATGGCTTACGCCCAGATAGCCATCGCCGAGAAGGACGCCAAGCCCGAGCTCAACGCCGACGGACTCATCGGCACAGCCAAGGGCAAGGTCAAGGTAGCCAACAAGAAGGGTGCTCCTCTGCGCGTTCAGGGCAGCAACTTCGTGGTAGAGTTCGACCCCGCCACCAGCTACATCAACTGCTACGAGGTCGATGGCGTGTCTATGCTCGGCGAGGGCGGTATGCTGAAGCCCAACTTCTGGCGTGCAGTGACCGACAACGATATGGGTGCCAACCTGCAGCGTCGCTACGTGGTTTGGCGCAACCCCGTCATCAACCTCAAGTCTACCGAGGTCGAGAAGGGCAAGAATTCAGCTTCGGTTAAGGTCGTTTATGATATGCCCGAGGTCAAGGGAACACTTACTCTGTCTTACCTCATTGGTGCCGACGGACAGATACGCGTTACCCAGGACTTCAAGGCCACTCCCGGTGCAGAGGTGGGCAACCTCATGCGCTTCGGTATGAAGCTCGACATGCCTTACCAGATGGACCAGAGCCACTTCTATGGCCTCGGCCCCAACGAGAACTATATCGACCGCTGCTCTTCTCAGCGTCTTGGCATCTATACTCAGACCGCCGACGAGCAGTTCTATCCCTACATACGTCCGCAGGAGACCGGTACAAAGACCGGCATACGCTGGTGGAACCAGACTACCACCGAGGGCAAGGGTCTGAAGATTGTGGCCGACGCACCCTTCTCTGCCTCTGCACTCCACTACAACATCTCCGACCTCGACGAGGGCGACAAGAAGAAGCAGCGCCACGCTGCCCAGTTGCCCAAGTCCAAGTACACCGAGCTGTGCATCGACAAGAAGCAAGCCGGAGTGGGTGGTGTAGACTCATGGTCACGCGCGGCTGAAGCCCAGCCTGAGTATCGCCTCAAGTATGGCGACTACAACGTAACCTTCTGGCTCGTTCCCGTGAAGTAAACTGCCCCCAATATCCTTCAAGCCCGCCATCATCGCAACCCAAGCGAAGATGGCGGGCTTTTTGCATCTAATTGCGACGGCGCAGAACACAGAGCGGGCATGGCGATTGACCGCGACGAGCGCCGAGAGGCGGGTGGCGGCGCAGGCGATGCAAGCAGCAGTAAGGGAGTAGCAAACAACAGCGCGGGCAATGCAGGACATAGTAAGGGATGATGGACGCCACGACGGCACAGCGCAGCCAGCCCGCAAGCAGCGGCAACTCTGAACCGAAGGTCACCGGCGCGGCGCGTGCGGCGCGGAAAGGTAATGGAGTTACGTTTCCCCAGCCCAGGGTTGAGGTGCGCAGCGCCTCTACCCTGGGTATATATATAATAAGGTGTAGCAACTCTGTAGGAGTTGCGATTAGCCGAAGGCGTTATACTCAATCTTATTATTTCCACCAACCCATTTTTGACAATTATCCTGCTATGGGTAACGCCTACGGCTAATCGCAACACTTACAGCGTTGCCACATTAGTGGGGGCAGCTACCCAGGGTAGCGTGCTTCGCCCGCAACCCTGGGCTATGAAATCGCAACTCCTACAGAGTTGCTACAGGGTGCGTTCCGGCTGACAACCAATTACAAAGCCGCACCAACCACGCACACCGCCACATCAACCACGCACACCGCCACACCAACCAAACACATCGCCGCGCCAACCACGCACACCGCCACGCTAACCACAGTTGGTGGCTCGTATCAATAGGTACGAGGCCGCGCGTCATTTGTTACGAGCCCACGTATCATAAGGCACGAGGTCACGTATCTTATGATACGAGCCGACGATGACAATCACGGCGCTTCCAAACACATGGTTTACAATGGCTATAGGACGCCTCCGCACGAAGGGGATGGAGCGCGGGGAAATCGGGAGGCTGGCAAAACGGAAACGTAGGGCGCTGCCCACGATACGGGGGACCACCACGCCACATGCCTCCCTCACCACAAGGCATCAAAAAAATATCCGCAATGCCTGGGGTGATGGCATTGCGGACAATGGAGTCGGTAGTAACGGGCGTCACGTGGCGCCTGTACTATATAATAAGGTAAGCCTTAGTGGCAGAAGCGCACCTGGACATCGTTGCCCTTGTCGTCCATGACGCGCAGACGCAGCTGACCACCGTTGTGGTCGAAGTAGCGGGCATAGATAGGGTGGAGACCGCGGCGCATGGCGTGCTGGCCGATGATTTCGCGCGGGCTGTGCTCGCCATCATTGTCTGCTACCATCGTATCGTCTATCTTCAGATAGCTGCCGTCGTCAGAGAGCAGGGCGAAGGTATAGATGCCGTCGGCGGGGATGTCGATATATCCGTTGAAGATAAGTCCGATATTGCCCTTTGCCTCGGCGGGTATCTGGATGCCGGTGGTAACATAGGTGCTGTTGAGCGCAGCCTGGTCTATGCCGGCACAGTCGCGTCCGTCGTAGTCGTGCCATGCCACCTGCAGTCCTTCCTTCAGACTGTCGGCGGTCACAGCCGGTGCCAGGTCTTCCTTGACATAGCTGCACTTCACCATATCACCCTTGCGGTTGTCGGGGCCGAAGGTGCGGAAGGTGAAATGCGTGGTCTCGGTGATGGTCATCGGTCCGGCATAGAGCTGTGCGTTGACGCCGGGTATGCTACCGTCGGTGGTGTAGCGTATGGTGGCCGAGGGGTCGGCACACTTGACATCGACCACGCCCTTGTCGGTGAAGACATTGACATTATAGAAGCCAGTGAGGTCGGGTATGCGATAGGTGACACCCATCTTCTGCAGACGGGGCAGATGGGCGACGAGGCGGCTGGTGAAGTTGTCGATATTCATGGTCTGGGGCTTGCTCCATCCCAGCTCGGCGGTGGCTATCACACGTGGGAACGCCTGATACCACACGCGGTTCATCGTGGGCACCCATTCGGTCCAGAGGTTGGCCTGCACACCCAGCACCAGCTGCTGCTCCTTGGCGTCGAGTCCCTTGACGGGGTCAAAGCGGTAGATGGCGGGGATGGAGTTGCGGTCTTCCTGATAGTCGATGTAGAACTCGGAGTTGGGCGAGCATATCAGCGCATTGCCATGAGAGGTGGTCTGCTTGGGCGAGTCGGCAGCCCATGAGCGCCACCACATCACGGCCGAGTTGGCGGTGAGTCCGCCGGCGATAATCTCGTCCCAGCCTATCATGGTCTTGCCGTGGGCGGTGAAGAAGTCCTCCATATAGTGGTTGAACCATGCCTGCAGCTGTGGCTCGGTCGTGAGGTGATGGTCCTTCATACGCTTCTGGCAGTCGGGGCAGGTCTTCCAGTTTTTCATGTCGACCTCGTCGCCGCCGATGTGTACGTAGCGCGATGGGAAGAGGTCGAAGACCTCGCTCCACACGTTCTTGCAGAACTCGAGCATGGTGTCCTTGCCCGGGCACATAGGCGTGGTGAAGAGCTTGCCCCATCCCGTCTGCTTGAAGCACGACAGTCCGTCGTAGTTGTCGATGGCCATCAGGCTGTGGCCGGGCATATCTATCTCGGGGATAATCTCGATGCCACGCACCTGGGCATAAGCCACGATGTCGCGCACCTGCTGCTGGGTGTAGAAGCCACCATAGAGGGTGCGTCCCTTATCATCGCGGCGCGTACGGGCAACAGGAACCTGCAGGTCGGGTGCATCTTCCTCGGCGGCACGCTTCATGCACACGGTATCCTGGTTGTTGTAGATGCGCCATGCACCACGCTCGGTGAGGAGTGGATAGCGCTTAATCTCGATGCGCCATCCCTGGTCGTCGGTGAGGTGCCAGTGCATCTTGTCTATCTTGTAGAGCGCCAGCACGTCAAGCAGCTTGTAGACCTCGTCGACGGTAAAGAAGTGGCGGGAGCAGTCGAGCTCCATGCCACGCCACTCGAAGCGTGGCGCGTCGGTGATGGTCACACAGGGCACCGTCCACGTGCGTGCCACCACCTGCTGTGACTCGATGTCGTCGGGCAGCAGCTGGCGCAGGGTGGCTATGGCGTTGATGACGCCACGGTAGGTGTCGCCCTCGATGGTCACTCCCTTGCCGGTGACGCTGAGGCGATAGGCACCGGCATTGCCCTCATTGGCAAGGGTAAGGCGGATGTCGCCCTTGCCATTTTTGACGGCAAAGCGATAGCCCGTGGCGCGGCTGAGCATCTGGCTGAGATACTCGGCGGCAGGCCGCAGCTGTGCATTGTCGCAACCGATGGTTGCACTCTTCTTGATGGTCCACGCTCCTGTGCCCACCGTCATCTGGTCGGGTACGGGAATGATGGCGGGCTGCTGTGCCATAGCCGTAGCGCCGGCAAACAACAGGCAGCAGACCAATGCTTTCTTTATACTTATCTTCATATCTTTAGGTTTTATGCTACAAAGTTAGCACAAACGGCGTGAAGAACAAAAGGAAATCAGTCCTTTTTCTTCCGGGATGCACAGATGGACTGCCACAGCCCTGCCCTCACCGACAGAATGTCAACAAAAATCGAGCAAAAACGTAAGAAATATCGCCATGGGCTTGGTCGGTACGACGGTTTGCACTATCTTTGCATAAGATAGGCTGCACCTCGGCCATTAAGCGAGCTTATGGCGTTCGGTTTGCACTATCTTTGCATAAGATAGGCTGCACCTCAGCCATCAAGCAAGCTTATGGCGTTCGGTTTGCACTATCTTTGCAAAATATCATCTAACGCAAATCATTCTACTATGACCAGAAAACCTGTAATCATCATGCTCACAGCCGCCCTGTTGATGTCGGTGGCTGCCTGGGGCCAGAGCCTGCCCAAGTTCAAATTCGGCGAACCCACCATGGAAGAACTGAAGATGACCACCTACGACAAAGACTCATCGGCGGCAGCCGTGGTGCTGCTCAACCTGCGCGATGTGGGCTTTCGCCTCGACGGCGGCGACATCACCGAAGTCACCACCAACCGCTTCCGCATCAAGATACTCAAGGACGCCGGCAAGGACTATGCCAACGTAGACCACGTGCTCTACAACAGCCAGGGCGCCAAGGGCCATGAGAAGATTTTCGGCATCAAGGCAGTCGCCGTAAACCTCGAGAACGGCAAGGTGGTCAAGACCAAGATGAAGAGCGACATGATATTCACAGAGAAGCTCGACGAATACCACGACCGCGTCAAGTTTACCATCCCCCAGGCCAAGGTAGGGTCGGTCATCGAGTACGAATACAACGTGAGCAGCGACCTCTACTACCAGATGGACGACTGGAACGCCCAACAACCCATACCCGTGGTACACGCAAGATATACATCCATCATTCCCGAGTGGCTGCTGTTCAGGTATGAACTGCGCGGACCTGGTCTGCTGCAACCCATCCTGGGCGATGGGCTCGTAGCGCGCAGTGACGTGATACAGACCACCAGCAAGAACTATGTCTATGTGGGCAACAACATGCCTGCCGTCAAAGGCGACGACTACGTGTGGTGCAAGAGAGACTACATGGCCCGCATCACCGCCGAGCTCACAGCCACCAACTTCCCCTATGTGGGCTACAAGGACTTCGGAGAGACCTGGGAGCGCATAGACGAGATGCTGCGCAAGGCCGACTGGTTTGGCAGCAAGTTTGGAAGCAAAAGCCCTTACTGTGACGAAATCAAGGAGAAGGGCATAGACAAGATAGCCGATACAGAGCAACGTGCTGCAGCGGTGCTGCGACTGCTCTTCAGCCACCTCAAGTGGAACGAGACGTTCGAGTTGAGCCCACAGTCGATGGCGAAGACCGCCAAGGCGGGCACAGGCTCCAACGCCGACATCAACCTGATAATGGTCAACATGCTGCGCGACGCCGGCATCGAGGCGGTGCCCGTGGTGATGCGCCTACGCAACACCGGCACGCTGCCCGTGACCTACCCCAGCATGGACAAACTCAACACCTTTGTGGTGGGAATACCCATGGGCGAAGGCAAGATGATGTATGCCGACGCCTCGTCGGAGAAAGGCTTCCTCAACGCGTTCACTCCCTCTCTGTATGTCAACAAGGCACGCATCCTGAGCAAGCAAGAGGGCGAGAAGTGGGTAGACCTGCAGCTCATAGGCAAAGACACCGAAAGCAATGTAGTGACGGCAGCGATAGACGTCAACGGCGAACTCAAGGGCAAGGTCAAGGCCGTACACCGAGGTACGGGTGCCTATATGTTCCGCTCCCACTATGCGCAAGCCAAGGACGAGAAGGAATATGTGACCGACAAGGAGGAAGACTTCAACATCAGTATAGCCGACTACAAGACCACCGACGCCAAGGAGTTTGGCGACGAGGCGAGCGAGGACTACACCTTTACCCGCAAGGGTGAAGCCACAGACGACCACATCTACATCTCGCCCATCATCTACCCCATGGTCAAGAGCAACCCGTTCACCGACGCCACCCGCCAGATGCCCATAGAGTTTCCCTTCATCCATACCGAGCGCACCCTCTACACCATCACCATCCCCGAGGGTTGGGAGGTAGAGGAACTGCCCAAGAGCGTGAACATCGCTACCCAGGGGCGCGAGATAACGGCACGCATCGTCTGCGGTGTAGCCAACAATGTCATCAAGTGTAACACCATTTTCAAAATCAACAAGGTCTTCTTTGCCAACAACCGCTACGACGAGGTGAAGACGTTCTTCGCCAACATCGTGGAGCGCAGCAAAGACCTCATAGTACTAAAGAAAAAGCCATGAGAATCATCACGCTTATCGCCGCAGTCACGGCATGGGCTGCCGCGGCATGGGCAGAGCCCACAGCGCAGATACGCAAGCAGACAGTGCACATCGACGTAATCTCGCAGAGCGAATACCGCATGACCGAGCACACCGAGGTGGTGATATACAAGGAGACCATGAGCCAGCTGGCCAACTTCTACACCACGCTCGACAAGTCGGAGAAGATTGAACGTTTCGCCTGCGTGGTCGAAGGGGTAAACAGCAAGTTCAACAAGAAATACAAAGCCGGCGACCTGAAGTATTCGGAGTACTCGGGAGACATGGTCACCGACCTGAAGAGCGTGGAACTGAGCATAGACCTGCCTCTCTACCCCATCGTGGTGACCACCGATGTGACCTACCACCGCACGGACAACACCATAAGCTATCCGCCCTTCTTGCCCATACCCGCCTATGACACCGAGGTCAAGGAGGCTACCTACATGATAGACTTCCCGGCATCGATGAACCTGCGCTATGTGGCTATGGACACCGACATGAAGCCCGTGGAGAGCACCACGCCCAAGGGGAAGAAACGCCGGACTTTCACGCTCGCCAACCAGGGAGAGGTGGTCTATGAGGAGTTCAGCAAACCGCTGCTGCAGCAGATTCCCAAAGTGCTCTTCGTGCCAGAAAGACTTGATTATTACGGCACACAGGGCAGCATGAAGTCGTGGGAAGAGTTTGGACTGTGGATCAACAGCCTCTGCCAGGGCATGGACGTGCTGCCCGACGACGCCCGGGCCAAGGTGCACGAGCTCACCGACACCTGTACCACCGACTGGGACAAGGTGAGGGTGCTCTACAACCTGCTGCGCCGCCACACCCGCTATGTGAGCATCCAGCTGGGTATCGGCGGCTACCGCCCGCTGGCTGCCGAGTTTGTGTGGCGCAAAGGTTTCGGCGACTGCAAGGCACTGACCAATCTGATGAAGGCCATGCTGGCAGAAGCGGGCGTGGCTTCGACCTATACGCTCATCAGCACCAAGTATGACAGGCTCATCGACCTGCCCAACTTCCAGCAGCTCAACCACGTCATCCTCAAGGTGCCCACCTCCAAAGGGGTGATATGGATGGAGTGTACCAACCCAGAGATACCTCTGGGCTATACCCACGACGACATAGCGGGACACGAGGCGGTAGAGATAAGCGACAAGGGCGGACACAGAGTCATCCTGCCCGACTATGCCGATACACTCAATCTGCGCACTACCAAGGTGAAGACCGTTTTCCGCCCCGACGGCACCGGCAGCATAAACATCATCGACAGCTATAGCTGTCATCGCTACACCAGGCTCTATGGCTGGCTCAAGAAGAGCGAGAAAGACTGCATCAATGCGGCTGCGAGAGCTTACAGTCTGCCCTTTGGCAACATAAAGCGGGCTGTGGCGAGGATGGGCTACCGCAAGGGCGAGGGCGGGCGTGGCCTACTGCCTCTCATCTCAGCCTCGGTCGAAGCCGACCAGGTGCAGATAGCCACCAGCACGCGTGCCCGCCTCTTTGCCACCATCAACCCGCTGCACAGCAACTTTGTCCCGAGCCACATAGCGCGCGACCGCAAGCACGAGATCTACATAGATCAAGGCTTCAAGAACGTGGAGATTATCGAGATGACGCTGCCCGAGGGATGTATGTTAGAAGCCACGCCCAAGCCGGTAAGCATAACCAACGAGATAGGCTCCTTCACATCGACCGTAAGCGTAGAGGGGCACACCGTCAAGCAGACCAACACCCTCATCCTGCGACGCGGCACCTATCCCGCCGCCAAGGCGCAGCTGCTGGACGACCTCGACAGCGCCGCCGACACAGTCTACAAAGGCAAAGTGATACTCAAGCGCCCATAGAGGGCTACTGATTGGGTGGTAGAAACAGTTGCAGCAGCAACAATCAGAACAATCAGAGAGACATTGATAAAAGGGGTGCATGGTCTTCATATCGGCCAGGCACCCCTTAATATTGAACCCCAAACGGTCATTAGCCCGTTAGGTGTATTCTTGCTAATCTATCAGTTGGCTACATATACGCCTAATTCGGCAAGACTTGATACTGAAGAAGAGCCACTCTCAATAGAGAGGCGTATGTAGCGTGCTGACACACCACCATAGAACGAACAGTACTGGTAACCTCCGTTCTTGGGCATTTCGCTCTCTGTGACGGTACCAGCCTCATCCCAGTTGACACCATCTTTGCTCAACTCAATCTTGACAGCAGAGAAATAGTACTCATCATACCACCATCCGCCATACCAGGACTTGTAGTAGCGTGAGAATCGGAAACCGCTGACAGACTTATTGCCGCCCATATCCACGATGACTACCTTGGTCTTGCCATCATTGCCGTCGGCACGGAGACCAGCGCCATTGGTCAGGTCACCATCAAAGAGTTCGCTGGCGGTAATATCTACACCGCTGTCATACTTAACATTCCAACCAGTATAATCAGTAAGGAGAGTTCCTACAACGTCATCTTTAGAAGAAATATCCTTGACGAGTTTGGTCTCTGTGTTCACGATGAGATAACCTACGCCACGCTCCTCGCTGCCCTTAAGTTCTCCCTCGGCAGAACCTATCTTGACAGCCATCATATAGGCCTTCTCGGTGAGCGAAGCCAGAGCACTCTCATTGAGAGTTACCTTCACGGTATCGCTTGCATCCGTCTTTCCTGCTTCTACCGTGACGTTCTGGTTCTCGAATGTAACGGCAGACTCGGGAAGAGCAACATAAGAAGTGTTATGCTCGGCATTGTAGGCTTCAACCAGGCTGGGATCTGAGACTACATATACCTTGCAATTCTGGCTTGGGGCACGCTGCACTTTTACAGGGAATTCGCCCTTGAGCGAACCGAAGTCACCTACCGGAGTATGAGCAACCGTACCTGTAAAGGTATTGTTGGCGTTAGCCTTGAAGTAAACGAGGTTGTTGGGATTGCCCACCACGTCATATACGGTGTCGCTCGAGCATGATGCCATCGTGATGCCGGCTACTGCCAAGACACCGAGGGCTGCTGATTTGATTATATTTTTCATTGTTACTATCCTCCTTTGATTACTCAGAACACTTGTTGTTTTCGTCTATGCCCCAAGAGATACCCTGATAAGCATCGGTTGTAGCTGAGAGATTACCGCTCTCGTTCTTGTCGCGCACGGTATTCTTCCAGTCCATGTCATAACCGTGGTTAGAAACGTCCTTGATGACATAGCCCTCTGTCTGGTTCATCTTCCAGTAAGCCACGAGACCATCAGAGTTGGGGTCTACGCCACAGAGAGTGGTAGCGATGGTGCTGGGAGAGAGGGCCTTGTTCCACAGACGAATCTCAGCCAGACGACCGCTGAAGTACTGGCTGGCATAGTAGTTACCCCAAGACATACCCAGCTCGAAACGCTGGAAGGGAGTAGACTTGCCTGATACAGACGCATTGGCATCGGGTGAGGGGTTGTCATCTACATACATATTGAAGTCGGAGCCGTTGTAGGTACAGGTCACGAGATACCAGCGACGGGCAGCAAAGTGAGTGGTAGAGAACATACCGCCACCGGGATAAATCCACTGGAGGATGTCGCCACCAGCAGAACCAGACTCACCAAAGCGGAACATATTGGCCATTTCCTCATTGGCACCCTCGATAGCCAGCACACGCTGGATGTTACCGGCATATCCGAAGCCGTTGGCATAGAACTTGAACTGGATGGTGTAGTTGCCCAGGTCTACCTTCTTGCTCTCATCAAAGATGAAGTTGGATGAAGCGGTAGAGGTGTATGACATATGGTGGAAGTTGAGCACACGTGAGATGCGGATGAAGAGAGTGCGCGAAGCCTCAACGACATCCAGATTGCCACCAGATACGGCCTTGATGGTAACAGGAATCATGTAGCTGCGTCCCTCGACAAATGACTCGGTGCTTACCACCTTGACAGCAGTGGCTGTAGATACAGCGCTACCAGCCTTGATGGTTACCTCGCTGTTCTCGAGTTCTACACAGTCCAATGGTATGCCATAGTAAGAGCTACCATTCTTAAGGTTGTACTGCGATACCAATGCAGTATCGATGGCGAGTGAAACCTTAACATCACTTTCTACCTTGCTGGTTGCCTGGATAGAGATAGGATACGAAGAAGGGGTATCCTCAACCACAAATTTCTGAACGGGAGTAACCTCGGTACCTACTACCAGAAGTCCGTTCTTGCCATAATCGAAGTCGTCGCCCTCAGCATTACAGCCGGTCAGTACTGTACCGCCTGCCATGAGCAGCAGGGCTGCCGACATTAAACTATACTTGATATTCATTATTGTTTCTGTTTATTGTAGTGTTGATACGTTTATTTATTCAACGCGGGATTCATAATCTGAATGGCCTCACGCAGAGCCTGATAGGGCTGTCCGTTCTTAGACTGGTTGTAGTTGAAACGGGTAGAGTAGCTACCTACACCGCCCTTATGACCCTTTGCGGGCTCCCAGCGGGCATAGTTCCAAATCATGCCACCGTCGGGTTTCTGATGAAACGCCTCGATGTAGAGGTGCTTCTCCTCGGGCCAGCCAGCGGGAGCGCCCATGCCGGTAGCACCCTGGCCGCTATATGCCTGCTTGATGAGGTAGTCGCAATAGGGTTCGCAGTTGTCACCGGGGGACCTACCGAAATAGTCTATCATGAACAGCTTCTCTGCCCACTTGCCTTCGGGACCGAAATACTTGTTGCACTCATCGGCAACGATGTACATAGAGTTGCTGTCCCATCCCTCGTAGTCGAAGTCTACGCCATCGAGACCACATTTTACCACGGTATCGACAGCCCATCGGGCATAGGCACGCAGAGCTTCCTCGCTACGGTCTTCACGCAGGTCTACGATGGTGTTCTGGTCTACATTCATATTCTCGTCACGATACCACACGGCGTGGTTCCAGTTAGAGGCATCGGCATGGAACACAAAGCGTGTACCCAGTTTCTCCTGGCAGTAGCGCATATCAGCGTAAGCCACAGGATGGGTCTCTGGGGTAGGAATACCTATCCAGAGGTTGCAGATATCGAGCGAGTCGGGCAGTCCGACGAGACGCTCGCCCCAAGAGGCGGGGTCCTTGCTACCTTCCACACCCTCGAGAGGTGCCCAGTTCTGATAGTAAACATAGCAGATCTCGTGGTCGCTCTTCTTGTACGCACGGAGATTCTTGTAATATTGCTCGTCATAGGTCTTCAAACCCTGAACGGTATTGGCCTCGGTGTCGGTATCACAGCTTGTGAGACCCCCAAACACCATAGAGGCTACTACGGCAGCGCTGAAAAATATTCTGAATTTCATATTGGTTCTATCTTTAATATACATTATTAATATTAATGTGACTTCTTGTCCCACCAGAGAGTGGTGCCACCGTTGTCGCCGGTACCATTGTTAGACTCGCCGTTGAGTACGCTTACTGCTGAGTTGACAGCAGCGCTGTTGGTGGTGTACTCTGACTGTGGATAAGGCAGTCGGCGTATCTGTACGCTGGTGCTTATCTTGCCATTGCTGTCATTGCGTACCACGGGGAACAGCTTGGGATAACCTGTACGACGGAATTCAGACCATCCTTCAGGGCCATCGGGATACATAGCTATCCACTTCTGGGTGATGATGCGCTCGAGGTTCTTCTCAAAGCCAGCGCTCTCGTCCCAAGCGATGGTGATAGAACTGGGAGAAGCGGCATCGTTGCCGTCGCCGGTCTTGTCTTCATAGGCAGCGGGAGTCAGTTCGTCGTTGGCGAGATAGTTGTCAGCGCCAGAGACGCCAGCCTCCTGGAAAGAGATTTTCACACCAGCCTCATAGAAGTGCTGGGCTGTACCACCCATGTTCCAGCCACGCAGAGCGCCCTCGGCACGGAGGAAGTAGCTCTCGGCAGCTGTCATCCACACGATAGGAGTTGTGGTCTTGTCGATATTGAGCTTGGAAATCTTGGCTCCGGCATAGGCACTGACCTTAGAGCTGATGTTGCCCGTACCACAGCGCACACCATGATAGCCACCGTCGTCGGCAGCAGTCTTGAAGTAGGCGGTACGACGGGGGTCGTTGTAACCGTTCATGTAAGAGTCCATGGCTGCACTCATACGGATTTCACCGGCATTGAAGGTCTCCTGCATATCATAGTTGGGATGATAGTAGTTGAGCTTGCTGTGGAGCAGTTCGGCGTGTTCGTCTACAGCCTCGATGACGCCGATGACATTGTTGATGGATTTTTCTGCCTCGGTCTTGGCGAGGGCTGCATCGGCATAAGCCACACGGATGGCAAGACGCAGACGCAGAGTGTTGGCAAACTTGACCCAGTTCTTGACACTGCCGTCATAGACATTGTCGTAGTCCTGCATCAGAGTAGCACCGGCGCTGGCCAGAGGAGTGAGCACGTCGATGGCATCGTCGAGCTCGGCAAAGAACTTCTTGTACACTTCCTGCTGGCTGTCGAAGGCAGTTCCCAGCGAACCGCTACCATAATTGATATAAGGTATAGGGCCATAGGTGTCGGTGACACGGTGCATAGCCTCAACCTTGATGATGTCTGCCAGAGCCTTGATTTCGGGCTGGTTGCCCTTCTCGGCTGCCTTTACCAGACTCTGCCATGCGGGCATGACGCGAGAGAATGGCTTGGTAAACATCTGCTCATACCATGTCATCTTGTAAGTACCGTTGTGAGAGCCGCTGGCCCAGGTACCGGTCGGACCGATATAGCCTGAATAGAGGTCATGAGAGAGACCCTGACAGACCTGATAGTCAGAAGACTCGTTGCCGGCACCGTCCTTGTAGAGCACCACATTGTTCTGCATCTGGGTGAAGAAGGCACCTGTGCTCAGGTTGTCTTTCTCCATATCTTTGTCGTGAGCCTCATTGGGATTGGTATTGATATCCTCAAACGAGTTGGTACATGCTGTAGCCAAGCTCATGGTAAAGGCTCCTATCAATGTATATTTGATGATTGATTTCATAGTGTATTATCTCCTTGTTAGAATTTAACTTTAACAGAGAAACCTAAGTTGCGGAGGCTTGGCTGCATGAAGTAGTCTACGCCCTGATAATAGGTTCCTGTGTTGGATGTAAGTTCAGGATCAAATGGAGCCTTGTTGTAGAGCATCCACAGGTTGTGGGCTACAAATGAGAGGTTGAGACCCTTGATCCAGTTGACATACTTGGTGATTGGCACATCATAGCCGAGGCTCAGTTCCTGCAGACGCAGGTTGGTAGCACTGTAGGTGTACATGGCATCGATGGTCTTGGTGGGGTTACCCACTACCTGATAGTAAGCCTGAGCGGGGATGGGCTTGCCATTGACGATAGCACCACCGTTGTTGCGGGCATCCTGAGAAGCCTTGGAAGCGCCATAGTAGTCGAGGATGGCCTGTGTCTCAGAGACTACCACGCCACCATTGCGGTAAGTGAAGAGGAAGCTGAGGTTGAGACCCTTCCAGCTGAAGCTATTGCCCCAAGAGAGGTTGTAGTTAGGTGTGGCCTTGCCGGCATAAGCATAATACTGGTTGCCGTTGGGGCTGGCCTCTACGGTCTTGGTGTCAGAGTCGACATAGATGGCTCCGTGCTCGTCGGTCTTGAGTGTGCGTACCCAGATGTCGCTCATAGAGCCACCTACCTGCAGACGGTTCTGATAACCTGAAGTGCTGGCGGGATACATCACGTCGAGGTCGTAGAGTTGTCCGTCGATGGGGTTCTTCCATCCGTGGAGCATCTCCTTGATTTCGTTGCGGTTGAGAGTCCAGGTCATATAGGTCTCCCAGTCTACGGGGCCGAGTGGCTGGCTGAAGCGGGCAGAGAGTTCGATACCCTTGTTGTCTACGCGGCCACCGTTGGTCCAGATGCTGGTATAACCGGTAGATGAAGACATAGGCACGTTGAAGAACTGGTCATAGGTAGCCGACTTATAGAGAGTGGCGTTGACCTTCAACTTGTTCTGGAAGAGGACGAAGTCGAGACCCAACTCCCAAGACTTGGTGCGCTCGGGCTTGAGGTCATCATAGAAGACGGTAGTGGTCTCAGGGCGACCGGTAGTGGGGTTGATGGTGTAACCGCCGCGCTTGAGATAAGGATTGTTAGGCTCATTACCTACCTCAGCATAAGAGAGGCGGGTCTTGAAGTAGTTGAGCCACTTGTTGCTCTTGATGACAGGGAAGATGTCGGTCCAGATGCCAGAGATACCGGCAGACCAGTAGAAGAAATTGTCTTCGAGCTTGGATGACCAGTCATTGCGGGCAGTGAGGTCTACATAAGCCATACCCTTGTAGCCTACCTGGGCAGTAGCGAATACGCTCTCCA
Organism: Prevotella sp. P5-108; assembly: GCF_002251385.1. Taxonomy (GTDB): domain Bacteria; phylum Bacteroidota; class Bacteroidia; order Bacteroidales; family Bacteroidaceae; genus Prevotella. The sequence continues at coordinate 54,729 of NZ_NPJJ01000053.1, read as the reverse complement.
GACGGGTACGGTAGCCGTCATCCTGATATTTCTTGAAGGTGGCATCGCTGGTCTTCACGTTTTCAAAGGTGAAGATATTGGGGGTACCCAGCAGATGGCCCTCAAAACCGAAAGGCTTGTAGTCGTTCTGGGTATAATTGGTACCCAGCACACCAGACACATTCCATGTCTCATTGCAGAAATACTTGTTGGCCTTGAGGAATGCCTCGGCGTAGAGTGTGGTATAGTCTTCGGTCAGATTCTTGTATGCGCCATACTTAGAGGCATACAACTGGTTGGTAGAAGCGAAGAACTTGTACTCGGAGCGGTTGTGGCTGTTGTCGTACTTCACACGACCGGTCACGTCGAGCCAGCTGTTGATCTTGTAGTTGAGAGAGAGCGAGATCTGATTGCGGGTCTTGTGGTTGATATAGCGCTCGCGCTCAGTCTGCCAGTAGGGGTTCTCCATACTCATATCGTTGGCGTAGGGCCAGTACTGTACTGGGAAGTTGCGGTTGGTATCATAGCGCTCATAGTAGCCGAGCTTGCTGAAGTCGTCGCCTGCGGGGAAGAGGTAGACGGCAACCAGCGGGTTGTGATACTGTCCCTGTGACAGCATGTTCTGCTCCTTGGCGGTAGAGAGCATATAGCTGAAGTCGATGGTCAGCTTGTCGTTCAATGCAGTTGTGGTGTTGCGGAAAGCTACATTGTAACGGTCCAGGTCATTGCTGTGGATGATGCCCTGGGCATTGGTCGAACCCAAAGAGAGATAGGTCTGGTTGTGGTCAGAACCTACAGAGAGGCTTACATTATTAGAGATGTTGGTACCGGTCTGGAAGAAATCTTTAGGGCTATAGCTTGAAGGAGTGGCGAGCTTGCTACCCCAGCTGAAGTAGGAGTTGGCCTCGGTAGGACCATACTGGTTCTGGAACTCGTGCATCACAAAGGGCTCAGAAAACTGGAAGCTGCCGCTGTAGGTAACGTCCATATGACCCTTCTTACCCTTCTTGGTGGTAACGAGGATGACACCGTTGGCGGCGTTGGCACCATAGAGGGCGGCAGCCGAAGGACCGGTGAGCACGTTGATGCTCTCGATGTCATCGGGGTTCATGGTAGACACGGCATCACCTGTCTGGCCGGCACCCTCGAAGATTCCCTCGGGCTGGCTACCCTTGAGGTCATTCATGGGTATACCGTCGATGACATAGAGTACGCCGTTGTTGCCGGTGAGTGACTTGGCACCACGCATAACGACACGGGTAGAACCGCCGACGCCGGCAGAACCTGTAGTAAACTGGACACCCGCTACTTTACCATTGAGAGAGTTGACAAAGTTGGCATCCTTGACTTTTGTTACAGCATCTCCGCCAAGCTGCTGTACGTTGTACGAAAGTGATTTGGCTTCTTTCTTGATACCCAGAGCTGTTACCACAACTTCATTCAGCACCTCGGTATCGGGCTTCATGGTTACTTTGATGCCTTCACCGGCATTGACTTCTACGGTGGAGTAACCCAGATAGGTAATGACAAGTTTACTACCTGCTGGAGCCTTCAATGAGAAGTTACCATCTACGTCGGTTGGCACTGCGGTCTTGGTTCCCTTCAAGGTAACGGTTGCTCCGATGATGGGCTCGCCGTTCTCGTCGAGTACCTGTCCGCTAACCTGCTTTACATTAGCCTGCTGTACAGAGTAGGAGCTGCCTGTGGCTTCCGTAGAAGCGGCACTGACACTCAGAGCACCCATGCACAAGGCTGCAGAAAAGCACAATCTTAACAATTGCTTTTCATTCATAGCGTTGAACATTATTATTTTAAGTTAGACATATAAGAATAGACGTTTAGTGCTAATTCTTCAATTTTTTATAATGAGGTTTTATTGCGTTGGGCTGGTCCTGGACGCGTCCGAGTTTAGCATACGTTGGTTTTATGGCCGCAAATTTAACAAAAAATATAATTCCCGTGCAAATTTTCATGAACTTTTTTTCGCTTTTAACGCAAAATTGTGTGGTCGGAATCGCTGTGTGCGTACACAGCACACAATTCCACCAAGGTCGTGATGAATTTCAGACGTGCATTTAGTGTTTTTTCAATCGTCCTGCAATGGAGAGGTAACGACAGAAGGGATGGAAAAAAGGAGCAGAGATGGCTCTGGGGGCATTTGCAACAATTAACACATCAAGCGCGGTGATTGTTAACAATCATAAACACGCGCGCGGCGGGCGCAGAGATGACTTTGATGCCAAGCGTGATGGTCGGCAAGACGGGCGCAGCTACTTGACGATTGGCAGAGCGCACATTCTGCGTAACGTGCTTCATATTGTATTACAAATACTTATACTTTCACCAACAACAACCACGCCCGAGATGCGGGCGGGAGTCAAAGGCTGGCAGCCAGAGCCATCTCGGCCATGCTGCAGAGGGGAAAAGAGATGCGGAGGGATGACGGCGAAATTAAATATGTTTAACTATATTCTATTAATAGTAATTACTCTATCGCTCGCGTACGCGACGCCTTGCGCCGACACCAGCGCCATTGCGCCCGCAGCCCTCTTGAGGATAATTGCAAGGCGCGAAACAGTCGTTTCGGGGCACGAAATAAGGAAATCATGCTTTGCAATCATTATTTCATGCCCTGAAATCAACATATAGTTGGTAGCGGGCAAGATTGGCGCGGTGGCGGACAGGAGGGTCAGAATGGCGAGCAAGACAGCCGGAGCGGCGGAGAAGCTGAATGGGGGCAGCGGCAAGATGGAGGATATGGCGGTCAAGACGGATGAAGCGGCGGAGAAGTTGAAGACTATCGGCAAAGAGGACGGAGGATGTGGCGAAGAAGACGGAGGATGTCTGCGACAAATTTGCGCCAATGTCGCAGGTCGTCGGGACAAGGGTTGCGCAACTTTTTGCGCAAGCGGGCGATGTGCAAATGGTCTCAAAATAAACTGCTTGGAATGGCAGAAAACGCGACGATGGCCGCCGTTTTTGCCTAAAAATGCTGCAAAAATGAAAAAAAAAGGACAGAAAGGATAGATTTTACAAATAATCGCATAACTTTGTACATAATTAACGTGAGTTCGACGAAAATGCTTCAAGCAGCGATACCCTGATGAATGAAAGAGAATCATTATCACCATGATTTCCGCCTTTGACATGCGGCTTTCACGCTGGTATTTGCGCTTTCTTTCTGCCTAAAGCGCCAATTTTTTTTTCAATGCATCAAAAACTTTGCAGAAATCATCAGCAATACAAAAAAGTTCAGTAACTTTGCACCGTCAATTTAGGAAAACCGTTGCGTAGCAACTTAATCGACAAATAAACCTGTCGCATCATACCGTAAACCATTACTGGGAGGTCGATGATAAATGAACAGAATAAGGTATTATTAAAAACAGATGCAATGAGCAAATGCAAGACAATAGGGATAAAGGTAATATTGTTGATGTTGTTATTGTTGATGGGTAACACTTCAACCATAAAAGCACAAGGCTTGGCTTTGAAAAGCAACATCCTTTATGACGCCACCACAACTCCCAATGCAGCTATAGAGGTAAGGCTATCCAACAAATGGACAGCCGGGATAAATGTTGCCCTTAACCCATGGTCTTTTTCCGACAACAAGAAACTCAAGCATCTGCTTGTTGCCCCACAACTTCGCTACTGGTTGTGCGAATCATTCTCAGGACATTACTTCGGAGCAAACATAGCTTATGTGCATTATAACGTAAGCGACATCAAGTTTCCCTTTGGACTTTATGGTGGTGTTGACGGTGAGCGCCGACAGGGCGACCTTGCCGCCATAGGTGCATCCTACGGTTATTCGTGGATACTCTCTCCCCATTGGAGTCTTGAGGCTGAGGCGGGTCTCGACCTCGGCTATACCTGGTCTGACAGGTACTACTCCCCTAAGTGCGGCACCTACCTTGGTTCCGACAACAAGTTTCTTGTTCTGCCCAAGTTGGCGTTGAACATAGTGTATATAATAAAATAAGGTAAGGAAAGGATATATTTATGAAAAGATTTTTTCTGATTATCACTCTCACGGTTATGGCATGTATAGATGCCATATCGCAGACGTCACCGCAGATGTCACTGCGTGTTGACGGTGTGGAGCGCGAGGGCAATGGCTACCGTGTCCGCTATTCCTTCACCCTGCCTCAGCCGGCATCCGACTATTCCTATCAGGTGACTCCGCTCTTCACCTGTGGCACCGACACCATCTTTGAGGAGTCAGTCACTGTGCGCGGCAAGCTCAATGCCAAGAAGCTGCGCCGCCGCGTGGTGCTTGGCGACCGCAATGCCACTGTACCCTCGTATGTGCCTTCGGGTATCGACTCAGTCATCACTCGCACCGCCTATCTGCCCACCGACCGCTATCCCTGGGTAGTAGGCTCCACACTTCAGCTCTGCACGTCAGTAGAGGGGGAGGGTTGCTGCGAGGTAAGTCCTGCCGTAGTCCTTTGCTGCGACAGTTTCCTCTGCGAGCGTCCCTTCCATCCCGTGTTCTCCCCGGTTGAGGACAACACCGGCAAGGCGGGCGAGCTACAGCGCAACAATCCCGTGCTTCAGCATATATCCCAGTATCGTCCTTACGACAGCAGCCGCATACTGCGCAAGGAGGAGGGAGCCTTGTATGTCTTCTTCCCCTTGGACAAGTGGACACTGCTGCACGATTTCCGCGACAATGCCGCCACTCTCGACACCATCGTGAGCATCACTCGCCAGATTATGGCTGACTCCACGTCGAGCGTAAAGCTCATACAGATTATCGGTCTTGCCTCGCCCGAGGGAAGCGTGAAGCGCAACAACCTCTTGGGTCAGAACCGTGCTGCCGCCCTGCGCGACTATATCAAGCAGAGGGTAAAGACAGGCAATGCCATGTTTGAGCTATGCAACGGCGGTGAGGCATGGACAGAGCTGCGCGACCAGATTGCCGACAGCAATATAGAGGGACGCGACCAGCTACTCAATATCATCGACACCGAGAAGAACCCCGACGAGCGTGAGCGCAAGATGAAGCGGCTGAACAGGGGAAAGACATATAAATACTTGAAGGACAACGTGCTGAGCGACCAGCGTAATTCAGGATACATCCGCATATATTACGACTACGTGCCCGATTCAGCCGCCGCGGTTATCAACCGTGCCTCAGAGCTGTTGCGTGAGGAACGTTATGCCGAGGCACTGACGATGCTCCGCACCGTAGAGCAGGACGAGCGCGCCCAGAACGCCCTCGGTGTAGCCCTCTACATGACGGGCGACAAGCAAGAGGCTCTCTGCCGCTTCCGCCGTGCCGCAGCCTCAGGTAACGAGGATGCCCGCCGCAATGCAGAACAACTTGAATAATCAATTATATACAATATTTAATTATACAAAAAGTTATGAAGAAAATTAATCATTACGTTCTCAACGGTGCGATAGCACTGTTGTCAACCGCAGGTTTCGTAGCCTGCTCGTCCTCCGACGACGTAACAGATGCTCCCGTCAACCCCACGTATGACGGTAAGAGCGTGAAGACCCAGTTTGCGATTAATATCGCAACGCCTGTTTCAGGAAAGACCTCAACCCGTATGACTGGTGGAAATACTCAGAATGGAAGTGGTACTAATAGTAATACAGGTACATTCCTTGGTATGAATAATATCAATCTTCTTACTTTTAAAGAGGCTGATGTTTTTAATGTTACTACTTCTTCTGCACAAAGAACTTCTAACATTCAGCTGGATCAGGTTATTACACTCGCACAACTTAATGCTTCTGATATTTCTGATACTCAATCCAGCAAGATTTATACTGACGTATATATCCCAGTAGGAACAAGTCAGTTCTTATTCTATGGAACCGGTCCTATTGGCTCATCTAACAATAAAGATAGATTTAGTAAAGGAACATTAGCAACACATACCATTGAAAGTGGACAGACTTTAGCTAACATCGAGTATTCTTTGGTAACTACACTCAGCGAAAATAGTGGTTATACAACAACAGCTAAGGAGTTTTCTGATTATCTTGATGCAATCGTAAATAGTTCATATACTAATTCAACAAGTACGACAAGTACATGGGCTTCGCTTGGCGATGAATCAAAATGGCAGACTTTAAAAACTGCATATACAAATTTCACCTCTGTTGGTTCAAATGGTGCTCGTGGAGGTTCTGCTAATGCAATTCTTTTCACATTGAAGCAGTTGTATGAGATTTGCGAAAACCTTAGCTCGTCTTCTGACAATGACGTTAAGGGACTTGCAGGTGCTATAAAGGATAATATTACTAATGCAAGTGGTACAATTAAAGTCAAGGCAACAGCAGAGCAAGACACTAAGGGTAATACTACTGGCTATAAGTTAGAGTATGATGGACTCGTTGATAAATATAGCACTTTCCCCGCAACATACGGACTTCCTGAAGGTGCTGCCCAGTTGACTTTTGATACCACTAATAAATTTGAATATGTAACCAACGGTAATGTAGGAAATGCAGGGTCCACTGGAACTAATGCTAATGTTGCATTTGACGTGAATAATGTTACATATCCAGCTGCGCTTACATACTTTGTACATACTCCTGCACGTGCAACTACTAAAGAAATTGCCACAACTGGTACAGGAACTGATGTTTGGCCAACTACAGTCGCTAATTGGGATGGAGTTTGGAATGCATCAACAGGAAACTTCAGGGACTGGACTAAAACAGTTAATAGCAACTCTCGTTCAGTAGCTCTTCAATATAATATTAATTATGGTGTGGCATGTCTTGCAACTACAGTTAAGTGTGCTGATAAAGCATATCTTGAAGACAACTCCGCTGCAATGAACTCGGAAAGTTCTAATCAACAGATAACAATACCAACTGGTGGATTCCATGTAACAGGTATTCTTATTGGTGGTCAGTCAAAGACAGTCGGTTGGGATTTCCTTAATCCTAAGTCAAATGACCAGAAGTATGTTGTATATGACAATGATTTGTCTGTTGATGCATCTTCTAATGGTGTTTGGGCAAAACGTAATTCAGAATCATCAAAGAACTATACTTTGGTTTTTGATAACTATGTTTCTGATGCAACTGATGGAAAGCAGCCCGCTGTCAACATTGCATTGGAGCTTGTCAATGATAAAGAAGAATTCTTTGGGGTAGATGGTCGCATTGCTCCTGGACAGAAGTTCTATCTTGTGGCAAAGTTGGATCCAAATGACAATAATACAGGTGGTACAGCATCAGGTTCAATAAATTGGCCTGAGACTACTAAGTCTAACTTCCCTGCAACAAATGTAAACCGTGTATTCATTCAGGACTACACAACTACTGCCAACTTCACTATTAATAGCTTGAAGAACGCATACGTCACTATTCCTGACCTCCGTGCCTCTAAGCTCCAGCTCGGTCTTTCTGTTGACCTCACATGGCAGAGTGGTTTGACATTCGATGTTCCAATCAACTAATATAGTATATTTCAAGTATCGGAAGTAAAGGAACTGTCGAGATACCGCCGTCTGAAGCGGCAAGCCTATGCTCGAGAGTAATCTCAGCTCTCCCCCTAAGTTAGGGGGAGTACCCCGAAGGGGGGAGGGGGTCTGTCCCTTCTGCCGAAAGATGGTAATATAAAGCCATTATGCCTGAGGGATATATGCTTTGGCGGCATGCCGCGGGCGGGACGCCCACGCTCCCAGTGGCTGCGCGTGAGAAGACAGACCTCTCCGTCCCTTTAAAGGGCAACTCTCCTGACTAAGGAGAGGAGTTAGGTTAGCTTCTCCGACGTGGAAAGCCTGACTTAGAATAGGAGTTAAGTTAGCTTCTCCGACATGGAGGGATACTGACTTGGGAGAGGAGGTATCACTGCCGAATCCACTTCCGACACTTATAGAAAGTCCTAATGGTATCACGACAACTGTTGTCGTGATGCCATTACTTAACTCTTTGTAGTGTGAGGACAAGGGACATCGTGTTTGAATGCGAGCTGTCGAATGATATTCTGCTAACTACCAAAAGAGATTGTGGAAACTACCCAACATCTTTTTGGTAACTATCCGAACAATATTTTGGCAACTATCCCGCAATATTTCGACCATTACAGAACGTAATATTTTAGGTCGTAAGCAGGTCGAATGCACGTTCTGCAGGTTGAATGCACGTTACGCAGGTCGAATGCACGTCACGCAGGTCGAATGCACGCCCTTCAGGTTGAATGCACGCCCTGAAAGGGCAACAGCCCATAGCCCAGGGCAGAGCGTAGCGCCACCCTGGGTAATTGGCATAACCGCGTCAACGCTCGCCCTGTAAGGGCAAAAGCGTAATACCTCGCATTCATGTAGTGCTTATTAATAACAACAATTATAATATAATATAAATAAAGGTAATGAGAAGCAAGTATTGTCTGCTGATGCTGCCCGCTGCGGCGGTGATGCTCTCGTCGTGCTCTATCATCGACGAGGACAACTCCGACTGCGGATTGGACAACAAAATCGTATATCGCCTGAAACTCAGAACAAACATCCAAACCGAACTCGAAACACAGCTCGGCACGGAGGAGGAACGCCCCGTGGCACAAGCACTCAGCTCCTCACTCAGCGGTATATTCACTGACTGGGCACACGACATCTCTCTCTCATTCTATGACACCGACGACAAACTGTATAAAACGGAAAAGCATACGATGGATGCGTCGCAAGCTGAATACGTGGTGTATCTGCCAGAACGTGACTACCGTAATCTCGTTGTGGCAAATATAGCCGACGCTGAAAATATCCGCCCCCTCGATGACACCCATCCCGGTGACATGAAGTTGCAGTATGACAACCTCACCGACACCCTCAACAGCCACACCACCGGTCTCTTCACCGCAAGACAAGTGATAGAGGTGTGCGGCTGCACCGAGACATATTACGTTGACCTGTATATGGCTAACAGCTGCGCCGCTCTTGTGGTGGATACCACGGGTGTGGATATACGCGGCATGAAGGTGTTCACCCAGGACTTCGCCACCTCCTTCGCAGTGGCTGACAGCACCTACGCCTTCACAGCCAATCCCGTGGTGCGCTCAACTGAGATACCTCTCCCCGGTCAGCACCGCACCTGCCATTATGCCGTGAGCTTCCCATCAAGGAACAACACCGTAGCCACCGCTTCCGCCGTCAGTCAAGCCCCGGCAAGGGCAGACTCCCAGGCAGAGTCCCTCTTCCGCATAAAGGCATACATCACCCTCCCCGACGGCTCTGTCACTGAGAACATCATTTCTGTGGAGCAACCCCTCCTCGCCGGTTATCTCAAGATAATAAAGATGAAGATGAAGCACGACGGCTCGCTCACTCCCGAGAGTCACGACGTGGGAGTAAGCGTGACGCTGGACTGGAAGCAAGGGGGGACTTATGAGCCGGAGATATAGTTATTAACTCAACTTTCGCAAGAAAGGATAATAGTTGGTAGTTAAGGAGTTAAGGAGTTAAGGAGTTAAGCCAAATGTTGTTGCGCTTATATCCAATGCTCAATACTAATGGCTTAACTCCCAGCGACCAACGGGAGCGATAACTCCTTAACTCCTTAACTTCCAAAAAGTTGAGCATATGCGAAACTTAAGTTATTAAATAACTCCTCCAAAATAAAATAACAATGAAAATTGATTTGAAAAATATATTATTGACTATAATGATGATACTGGCTGCTGCCTTCGTCACCTCTTGTTCGGATGACGACAGTCTTGCCTCCCGCGGTCTGGAGACCGTGGAGATGCCTATCTCCATCTCTATCCCCGCCGAAGGATTCGTCAATCCCACTGATGTGGGCATAGGCAATGAGGAGCCTGCTTCGACGTTAGCCGTCACCCGCGCCCTTGGAGACCCCGGTGAAGCGGAGACCTTTGCTCTCCCCAAATATCTCTATATATACCTCGTCTCAACCTCTTCCTCTAATTCCACCCAAGTCATATTCAAGAAGCAAGAGGTGAAGTCCGAGGACTGGAAGCTCTCCACTTCCGGAGATAACACCAATGGTCATTTCTCGGCTAAGGATGGCCTCTATGTCTATCAAGGTCATCTCTCCATCAATCTCCCGCTCAACCGCAAGGAAGGCAGGGTGTATGTGGTGGCAAGCAATCTGGACTTGGATGACAGTGGCTCAGCAAACCCGAAATACAAACTCGTGACAGATGTCTCGTCTTGGAGTTCTTCTAAAGAAGTAGAGGATGGAGTTACGTTCACCAACCAGTCTGAATTGCGTAACAATATGCAGAACCTCTACTCCTCGCCATATAACCTCGAAAACGATGGTAATTATTACGGCACCATAAAAGACTATGCCTCTAATGTGCCGCATATCGACATGGTGCTGTATCATGTGGCAACAAAGGTTGACCTGCAATGGACTATCGACGAGAAGTTTCAAGGAACCAAGGCATGGAAGCAGGAGAAAAAGGAATCAAATGGTTCTAAGGATACAATGCGCAGCACGACGGATAACACATCCGAAGACTACAACAAGGTGTTCTTCTCCTTCATCGAGGCGCGACTACTGCCTAAGGAAGAACTGCCAATATTCAAGCCGATGAATGTGATAAAATACAAAAGCACATTCGACGCGGCTTTTCTCGGAGAAGAGAAGTATACGGGAAAAGATCAGCCATATACAGATTCTAAAGGAAACGCCAAAACAAGAAAGGAATACTACCAAGTGCTCCCGGAAGCAGAAAAGTCGGGCATGTACTACGGTCGCAAGGTCATCTATGTGATGCCGGAACTTGTTACCCCAAGTCCTGGAGATTATTATTACGACATTACGTTGAAGATACTGGTGAACAATTACACCACCTCAGAGAAAAAAAAGGATGGATCATATTCTTCCCTTCTCACTGAAGAAGACCATGCCACCACGGGTCATCATGCCCGGATAAAGATAAAGAAGTCAGACCTCAACGGTGCTCCTAAAGGCAGCGACGGCTATCCGATTTTCACCCCATGGATAAGGGCGACAATCCATGTCAACACTGTGAAAGACGTGGAAAACATAGTGAAGTTTACCGATCCAAATAAGTAAATAACATAGATAATAACATGCTGAGTAAAAGAAGATTATATACTACGATAATAGCCTTGCTGACCCTCTGCACCACAGCTTTTGCGCAGACGGGTAGCTTCAGCGGACCTGTGAGATATGTGAAGACGAATGGATCTTATGCCAACGACGGCACTTCGTGGGCGCAGGCTAAGAACAACCTGCAGGATGCCATAGAGTCGCTTCACGACTATATGACCCGAAACGGCATCACGGAGGGACGGGTGTATGTGGCGAAAGGAACATACAGCCCCACCACTTCTACCCCCGGTGGCGACGGTGTGCTATACACTTCTTTTCTTATCTATGAGGGCATAACGGTGTATGGAGGATTTGATGCCGCAAATCCCGAAGACACTCCCGAAGAACGTATCGTCCTTGATGCTAAAGGTTCGGAAATGCCAATCTCTGAAGCCAAAGGATTGAAGTGGCTAATGAAGAACACCACCACGCTCAGTGGTAATCACAGTAGCTCTACGGAAGACCCGATGAAGTGGGACTCGAAAAAGAACGAATACGACGAGTCGTTTACGGGCAACTCATACCATGTGGTATGGTTTGCCACCAACACCTCAACCCATTCCTCCGGTCTCGACACCAAAAACCGCGGCGTGGCTCTTGCCGATACCGCCGGTCTCGACGGCTTTACCATACGCGACGGCAATGCCTCCAACCGCACCGTGCCCGAGCAAACTGACGGCTCTCATGCTTATCACAACAGTTATGGCGGCGGAGTGTATATGGTGGGCAACACCGTGCTTCGCAACTGTATCATCCGCCAGAACTCATCGTCGCTGCGTGGAGGCGGTGTGTATATGGACGGCGGCGGACTGATGGAGCAATGCTATGTCACCCAGAACCAGTCGGGCGGAGTGGGTGTTACCGACGGATATGGTGGCGGTGTAGCTTGCGATGATGGCGGCATCGTGCGCCATTGTCTCATCGAGAACAATGCCGCGAGATGTGGTGGCGGACTCTCCATAGCCTTCTCCTCGCAGCCTAAGGACGACAAGGCGCGATATGCTTCATACGCAACGGGATGCGTGGTGAACAACAACACATCATCGGCCGAGGCGGGTGGAGTGTTTATGAAGAATGGCGGTCTGCTCAACCACCTCACCATCACATGCAACAAATGTGTGGGAGCGGGAGTGGTGTATAATAGCCGTCGCTACGGACGCAGCGGCGGACTGTATGTGGATGGCGGCGGTATGGTTACCAATTCCGTGATATGGGGCAATGAGGTAGCTGCCAACAACAATGTGCAGTATGCCACATACCGTGAGAATGCCTCCACCCCGAAGGTGAAGCTCGACTTCGTGGCTCTCTCCAAATACAACTACGTCGATTGGAGCGGAACGGTGAAGCGCACCAACGGAGTGTATTCCTTGAATGAGGAAAACAGCAATGAGTCTATTCCGGGATATTATCCTGACTTCACCAATGTCCCCGATGCAACGGGAGTGCTGGGTAGTTCCACTGTCTCAAGACGATGGAATCCCCGCGCCTCGTCATACCTGCGCCATAAGGGGATGCAGCTCAACGACTATCCAACGAGCGCCAACTATCCCAATGGCTCTGACTACGAGACGGAAGGCAAGGACATCATTGATGCACATATCACTGAGGACATCTTAGGCAGTCAGTTTGCCCCCCGTTGCGTGCTTGGCGCCTTTGTGGCTAATAGCTTTAATGGTGAATATGAGTTAGTGGCAAGTATGGAAGACAATACCACTCCGATAAAAACAATATTTATCGACCCCACCACTGATGCTGAGGTGTCATTAGTTTCAGATGAGACATTGGGCAATTCGTGGGAGAATGCTTTCAGTAATATCAACGATGCCTTGGATTATGTTGTCAAGAAGCTCAATCCCACAGCTACCAATCCTGTGCAGCTACTTGTCAAGGAGGGCACAACCACCACGGCTGGAAACAATTATATTCCCTATATCCGCTCGTCGTATATCGACCTGCCGAGCCATGTGCGGCTATATGGCGGTTTTGCCTCATCGCTCACCGGCACCAACATATCCAAGCGCAATCCCAAGGCTTACCCAACCCGCATAACCGCCAACATCACAGGTGGCGACTATGCCGAAAATGGTTGTCATATCATCACCGTGCGCCATGGAGCGACCGACGTTATTGTGGATGGCTTCCAGCTCTACTTTGCCAATGCCCAGACGAGCAGTGTGCTGCCCACCCTCGCTTTGGAGGGAGGAGCGGGCATCGCCATTATCAACAGTTATGCCGACAAACTGATGGAGAACATCAAGATACGCAACTGCGTGGTAGCCAACTGCACCGCCTCGCAAGGCTCCGCCCTTTTCCTGCGCAACACTCCAGGAGCCGTGATGCAGGTGGATGTGGAGAACTGTATCTTCCACAACAATGCCGTGACCCGTCAGCAGGCAGCCACCGTTGAGGCTACGGGCAACAACGCCACGCTCACCCTCAACCACTGTCTCATCCGTGGCAACGTGGGATATGGCGTTATGGCAACTGATAATGCCAATATCAAGGTGAAGAACACCGCCCTTCATGCCAATATCGGCTATGGCTCATATACCTCAGGCAACAATCCCAAGATAACGGATTTGAAGGCTGATGCCTCTACTCCCGATTCCAAGGTTGTCACTTTCTATACGACATCAAACGGAAGTATAAGATTGGCAGAAGGAGCAACCAATGCCAACAATATGATGGACCTGGGAGTAACTTCTTTTAGCGATGTCGCCACCGCCAAGTTCTCCTATTACTCCTCCAACACCGACACCTATCCCAAGTTCGTCAACCCCACGAGCAACATTGGGGTGAACAAGGACGGCGATGTGACGATGTACGGTGGCGACCCCAACTGGATGCCGACAAATATGAACCCGATGGTGAATGCTGCCAATGAGACAGGTACTTCAGCAACAGACCCGAGTTTCGGAAAGGACATGACAACTGTATTCTTCCGCAACTATGGCGGTGCAGCCGACATTGGTGCAGTGGAGAACCATAACGATGTGGCAGAAGGCGACACTTCCAATGAGGATGTTGAGGGAGGCTACCAGCCACCATACGGCAAGGTTATTTATGTGCGCGACTACCGTAATCCCGACGGAACAATAGACAACACAAGGGATGGTGACGGTTCATCATGGCAGAATGCCATCAATGGAAACCTCGAGTCAGACAAATATAAGAACAACCACGGCTTTGGCGGCGTGGATGCGGAACTGTATGAAGACGGCTATCAACTTACAGGACTCCAATGGGCTGTGGATGAGGCTTTTGCCCGCTCGTTGGATAGGAATGATGATAATACTATTAAATATACGACAAAATCAGGTGTAACTCATTTCAATCCAGGAAGTCAAAGCACAGTCAATCCTGACCGTACAACTATAGAAGTCTCAACTGTTGACAAGAGCAAGCGAGTTCAAGTCTGGATAGGTGAGGGTGAATACATCCGTCGCGAAGGCTTCTTCATGCGTGATGCAGTGGATGTATATGGTGGTTTCCCTGGCAAGGGAGGCGACCCTCAATCCCCTGGTATGAAAGAGCGTGTGCCCAAGACATCTATCCTTGAGACATTGAGAGATGACGAGGTGACTGAGACAGGTGTTATTGGTACAGGAGCATGGGGGCCTCAGGTAGATGACTATAAGCATAATGTATTGGCTGCTTATTCCTCAGGAGATGTCACTAATTTGTGGAAAGTAGTTGACTTTTCTTCCGATGATAAACAGGGTAATGCACCTGCATGTATTGATGGAAATAATGATACATTCTGGCATTCGCGCTGGCAGGACGATAATGCAGGTCATGGAATTAAAAATGGTGGTCTGCCTCAGTGGATAATTATAGATATGGGACAGACATATGAAATAACATCTCTGAAAATCACAAACCGCAATTATTATCCCAACAACTATACAATAGGATATGCACCATCTTATTCCGATGATGGTATAGCTCAACAAGTAGATGAGAAAGCCTTCACGCTGATATGGGAAAATAAAGATATTACAGCAGATAAATCACAGACCCTTGTTTTTGGTAGGACTATTAGCTGTCAATACTTATATATTAAGGTCAACTCAAATAACAACAGTCAAAAGCATGTTGACATATTAGAGATTGAGGCCTATAACGGCAGCACAAAGATTGACCATTTATTAGGTTCGAGAGTCCAAAACAATGTATATGATCTTAATAGTTATGCAAAGGCATATAAGTCACAGCGTGTGCTTACCCAGCCATATCCTTACTTTAAGGGAAGTGTACAAATAAATGGAAAGGAACCAGGAAATAACCTGGAGTTTGATAACGACCCAATTAATCCATTCTGTGTCATTACCAGTTGGGATGGTTTTGTTATCCGCAACGGAAGAGCCAAGATTACACATCAGCGTGACGGTGGAGCTGGAGTGGCTTTGCGTATCAATGGACGTTTGGCTAACTGTGTGATAACAAATAATATTCTGTCGTCAAAATCAAATACTCGTGGAGGTGGCATATTCCAAAATGGTGGAATAATTGAAAACTGTGAGATTGATGGTAATATATTAAATAGTGAAGGCGGTTCTGACAATAATGTCTTTGGTGGAGGACTTTATCAAAGAACTGGTACTGTATTCAACACTTCTGTCATTCATAATAAGATTACAGGTAACGGAACAACGCAAGGTACTGGCGTGTTCTTTGAGAATGGACGATTCTATAATAATACAATTACGGCTAATGAAGGACCATATACACTGTATTCTGGAAAATGGTTCTCAAATGGCCGTATTGATGTGTATAACTCAATAATTTATAATAATACAACAAATAATACCAAAGAATTCGACTGTACCACAGAAAAAGGCAATATCACTCTGAAAAACTGTTTGTTTAAGAATAAAAATACACACAGGACTTTTGACAATTCCTATACTAATGTTGATGCTTCTTCATTCGTTTATATGGATGACAAGGGTATGTCAGTCTCAGACCTCTTCAACGATGCCGACAATGGTGACTATAGTTTGAAGGAAGGGGCTATTGCCATTAATATGGGAACTGACCAGTTGGGTAAGAATATGGAGGGTACTGCCGATATTGTGCTTCCTTCATACGATGCGCAATATGCCGACCGTATCCAAGACTGCACCGTGGATATCGGTGCATACGAGTTTAATGGTGCGTATAGCATTACGCCGGATGTAACTACAAGCACGGACAAGGCGGTGTACTATGTCACGCAGAACGGACGCGGCACAGGCTCGGCTGCCAATCCCGCTAATGCGGCTTGCTGGACTAAGTTGCAGAAGGTGCTGGATGCTGCGGGAAGATATGTGTATGAGCATAAGGACGATGTAGTCAAGAAACAAGTGATTGTGAAGTTGGCGGGCGATGCGCCGGAGGAAACAACTGTAGGCGGGAACAAAACTTATCAGTATTCTGGCTTTGTATATCGCCCTCGCCGCTCATACAAGAAGACGAATTCGGGACAGGAGGTGAACACACGCGACTATACTATCATCGTGCCTCATGGAGTGGAGGTATGGGGAGGATATAGCGACGACTACGAAAGTGCTGACAAAAACGGATTCTATACCAAGGTCTCTGAGGGCAACTATACCGACAACCGTGATGTACTGAAAAACCGCACAACTCTCAGCGGTGTATATCAGGCTGATGACCAGGATGTAAACGTGTATAATGTGGTGACGTTCACCAATAATACATTTGACGAAGAGGGAACACTCAATCCAAATGATACTCTTGAAAACATATCAGCCCGCGCCGTGCTCGACGGACTATTCATTGAAGGCGGCAATGCCGACGGCGAGAAGCAATCTACAGGAAAGAGAACTGACACTCGTGTGGGTGGCGCTGCCATCGTCACGGGCTATGCCCATATACGCAACTGCGTGGTGCAGAACAACAAGGCTACGGATTTCGGAGGTGGACTGTATCTCGAAGAGGGCGCATTGGTGAGCGGAAGTATCGTGCAATATAACGAGGTAACCAAGGGTGACGGAGGAGGACTATACGTGGAAGAACCGGCATCGGCATCCTCTGAGAATGTCAACGCCGCAACCAACCCTGCCCGCATCTTCACATCCGACATCATCTATAACACGGCAAGCGGAGCGGGAGGAGGTATCTCGTTCACCACCAACGGCACGCCGAATGTCAGGGCAAACAGTGTGCTGTTCTGGCAGAACACGGGTAGCGAGCAGTCGAACGTCAACGGCATGACAACACCGACGGATGCGGGGAACACCAACCTTACCATCAAAGACTATCCCATATCCTTCTGCGCCACTGAGACAACACGTGAGCCGGGTATCAACAACATCGCAGTGCATACCGATGTGGTCAAGGGTGTGCGCTTCGCCACAGAAACGTACAACCATGACTATATCGACAGCAAGGGAACGGCTGTCAAGAGAATGCATAATAGTTATGAGTTCTATAAGATAAAGAAATACAGTCTGCTGGCACGTGGAGGCATGGAGTACAAGGACTATAAAGCCCTTGTCGCGAGTGATGCCCTTACCGCCGAAGACCTCGCAAAGAAAACACGCACATTTGAGGGCAACGACTTCATTGACATCGGAGCGAGAGCCATCGACGAACTGGTGCTGCCTGTGGCTACTGCCGACAATCTCATGACCCGCATCTTTGTGGTGAAAAACGAGGACGACGTGGCTACTACATCAGTGGAGGTGATGCAGAACCAGACCCAAGACCCATACTATCAGCAGGAAGGCTCGTCGTTCGCCTATCCCATGCGCTATCTCGACGATGCGCTGCAATATGTGAGGGAGGCACGCAAGATGAAAGATGAGAATGGCGTATATACAAACAGAAAGAAGAAGTTTGAGATTATCCTCAGCGGCGGAACATATTACCCCATGCGTAATATCAAGGGAGAATATGTGAACAGCCGTGGACGTACATATCTCGTGCCTGAAGGCGTGACCATCGTTGGAGGTGTCAAGACAAAACAAAGCGACAATAACAAGGATTCCACCTATTATGGCAACACTGCTGAGCCATCTGATAATACTACTTTTACTTATGGCAATTCAACTGTCGTTATCTCCCATCCCAAGATTAAGAACATCATAGAGAACCGCGAACTCTCCGACATCAACCACAACAACATTGCTGAACCGTGGGAGATGGCAGTGCAGACCATTCTGTCAGGACAGGTGGTGAACGGTAATTCCAACGAAAACGTATATCACGTCATAACTTGTATCGCCGACGAGAAGCACGTGGGAGGACTGCCTGATGCTACGATTAAATATCACGACATCACAAGTGAGAAATATGACGCAAATGCCGGCAACGGCACTGTTCCATACGAGCGTGGTGTGCCTGTCATCATTGATGGTGTGGAGATCGAGGACGGCATGGCTATGGGATATGACGCAAAAGCCGTGAACAGTAAATCAACATACTATAAGGGGGGTGCCATCTGTGTCGAAGGCAACTGGACTACAGGTGATGTCTTAAGAACATATACGGATGGCAGCGGCAATGCTATCGAGAGGCCTGTAGGATATAGAAGCATCCCTCTTGAGGTGCGCAACTGCAACTTCCGCAACAACGGAGGATGCCTTGGAGGTGCCATCTTCACCGACAGCGAGCTGAAGGTCTTCGCCTGCAACTTTGTGCAGAACTATGCCAAGGTGGAGACTGACCAAATAGGTAATAATAGTGTGACATACGCCGGACGTGGCGGCGCCATCAATGCCAGCTACAACACCGTGATAGTAAACTCGCTGTTTGCAAACAACGAGGCTGACACAAACTATCAGACAGGTGTGGGAGGTGCTGTGCTGCTCGGAGAGTATGCCTCGCTCCACATGATTAACTGCGACGTGGTGCGCAATCTTGCCTATGCCTATCCCGCTATCTATTGCTATAAGCCAAATAAAGGAGGCAAGTACTCTGATGGCGAACAAACATTGAAAACCAACAATCCACATAAGATTGTCAACACCATATTCTGGGGCAATGAAGTGACGGGTGACAGCGGATTGAACAGGGTAGCCAACCTTAGTCAGGATAATAATAAGAAGAATGCCGAGATGCTGTGGTTCTGCGCCTACGAGGAGGGTAAGGGTAACGCCCCTGTAAACTCCGGAAACAATATTGATTACCGACTCCAGACATATAAAGGCTTCGGAACTTTCATACCTTCGCTGTGGATTGGCAAATATAACTATCTCTATACAGACAACACAACTATCAAAGAGTCAACAGTAGATAATCCCGACAAGGATCCCAATACAGGTCTTAACCCCGTTACCTGCAACATCATCATCGCCTCTGACAACGACGCCATCAACGGACCGAACTTCATCAACCCGTCGTCAAAGGCAGGAAAGGCAGGATATTATACCTCTGCCGACTGGATGATAGGTCGTATCAACAACCTCGTGGATAATGGATGGACATATCTACAGCAGGACCTGAGCGGTAAAAAACCGACGTTTGTCTATGAAGAAGAAAAGGCAAAGGGTGCCGGTATCTATCGCCATACGGCGTATGACGACAAAAATGTCAACACGGGTGAGACGGCTGTGCCAATCGGTAATGACGAGTATATGACATACGCCGATGCTACGGGCAAGTCGATGCTGCGTATTTCCACCGACCCCAACCCTACTCACCACCAGACTTACATTGATCTCGGCGTGTATGAATACCAGCACGTGAAGCTCGACCCGTCGGTGGAGAAAGGACATGTAGATGTGCTGTGGGTGACGCAACAGGAGAGAACCAGTGCCTCGGTGGCTGACGGTAAGACATGGGAGACGGCGACGAGCGACGTGCAGCGAGCTATAGAGACGCTGCTTGCATCACGCAACGGACACGACAAGGAGATTCGTATGCTTGAAGGACAATACCAACCGGTATATACCATCAATGGTAATCTCGGTTTCACTATCACAACAGACATCTCTACGAGTAGTATAGTGCCGCCCGTTGGCTCGACACCCGAGGGTGTGAACTCCCTTACTATACGTGGTGGCTACAGTAAGGATGTGCAGGGACTGGAGAACATCCACGACTATCCCGTTTATCTTTTCGCTTCGGAACGCTCGGGCGTGAATGAGGATCTCCTCGGACATATCTTCGTGATAGGTGATGTAAGGCAGAGGGAATCTTCGGGAAATGTTACTAACGATGTGAAAGACTATGTCGTTCCTGTATATTTCGACGGATTGACCTTCTGTAATATTAAGTCTAAAGATAAAGACGGAGGTGCCGCTGTGTTCTATAAGGATCAGGTCGATAAAAATGGTTCTCCTGTAGGTAAATCATACGTTACGGAGAATGGAGAGATAGTCAGCAATAATGGTGTTAAATATACTCAATATCCAATCAGCGACACACCATCTGAATATCCTCTCTATAAGCTGACGATGAACCGCTGCGACTTCCGCATCAATGGAGCAACCTCAGAAGTGCCGGCAGTAACTATAGGCGAGGGTGGAGGTGACGCTCTCATCTATAATTCCGTATTCCATAGCAATGCGGGAAGTCCGCTCGTCGCCACAGATACCAAGGTGGTTAACTGCACTTTTGCCCTCAATGGTGGTGAGATAGAATTTTCAGGCAATTCGGAGATGCACAACTCTGTGCTTTGGCGCAATAACGGGTATGAGACTACTCGTGAATGGACAGGTCTAACCGCTACTGGAAGCATGTCGTATAATGCCATATCGTCGCTCAGCTCAGACGATAATGTCAATAATTATAATGTGACGTTGTCATCCGACAACAACAACGTGCTGCAAGGCCCGAACTTCTTCGACCCGGCATTAACTGCTGCTGACAGTTGGGCTAAGGCTTCGCGCGACTTCCGTGTCAATCCGAGTGCAAAGATTATCGGTAAGGCATCGCCTAAGAAATATGTGGAACTCGTGAGGGACCTCACGGGAAGGTATCCTTACACTTCTGACGTGGATATTTCGAATGCCGACGATGACAACGACCCATATTATGTGGACTTGGTTAAGAAGGACTTCGACCTTGCCAATAACAGCCGCTATTACGGCTCTGCCGGTATGGAGAGAGGTGCTTATGAATGTATCGCCACTCTTAGCCGTGTGCTCTATGTCAATCCATCGCTTGACTTGTCAGGCCCTGCCTACAACGGATTCTCTTGGGAAAAGGCATATACCAAGGGCAATCTCCAGAAAGCCATAGATGCTGCAGCCGTTTATTCTAACGTCCATGAAGGCGAAAAGTCGTATGTCTTCGTAAAGGAGGGTACGGACACATCTACCGGTAAGCCCATCACCATGCGCAACAACGTAACGCTTTATGGAAGTCTGCCGTCAGCCATCAATACGGGAGTTGAGGAGACGACAGATAAGAATGGAAACAAGTATTACGATAACGACAAGATAGAAGAATATATCAAGGCTATGGATGCCGACCGCGACGGTATGGCTTCTTCTTACGCCAAGCATACCATCGTGAATGGTGTAAAATCGGTGGAGCCTTTAACCTACTGTCTTTTCGACGGACTTCTGATTGGTAATGCCGATAACGGTGCTGCAAACAAATCCGCTTCGCCCGTGGTGGATATACAGCAAGGCAATGTGGCCCTGCGCAACTCCATCATTGCCAACAATGAGATTACTGCCACCGGTCAACACCTCGTCAATCTCCAGTCGGGACTGCTCTACAACACGCTTATACGTGACAACAAGATGCCATCAGCCTCCTCAGCCCTTGTCGATCTCAGCTCCGGAGGCTATATGCTCAACTGCACTGTCGTAGGAGGTGACTTGACTCAAGGCTCCACCGCCTCACATGCCATTAATAATATAATGTATAAGGAGACGGACTCTACTATGCCGTTTGCCCCCTACTTCCGTCCTTCCACTACGGCTTATCATGGAGAAATACCAGAGGCGGATGTCAGCAATCGCAACTTGTGGTATCAGCTACACGAACGTACAGACAATATTGAAGGCGGTGATAACGGAACATCGGGTGACGGCAAGAGCCATATCTCATCTTCTCTTCAGCAATTTGTTGACTATACCTCAGACCGTGACCTTCTCGGCAATCCCCGTTTCATTGGTTCCAATGTGGATAAAGGATGCTTTGAGACATGGTCAACGGGAACTATCAACTCGCCATTGGACATACATGCCAATACTCTTGCCACAAGCTACAACGGGCAGACTTATCCACATGAAGGCTCAGTGGTGTATCTCCAAAAAGGTGGCAATCTGATTTGTGATGTAAAGAGCGACAATTCACCATACTTTACCAACGCCAATCCCCTGCGCCCAGGCTACGTTCTGGCATCGGAGGGCGGCTCGCTCTATGGACAGGGCAATACTATCGACCTCCGATATGTGGCAGCCGAGAGAACCATCGGACAGCAAACCATCGCACAATACTCCCTCGTCTCACTGCCATTTGACATGAACTATGGGACGAACGATGAGGGCGTAATGCCTTTCGTCACAACTACCACATACGATAAAAATAATAACAATGTTACGGAAGAAGCCGTTGCCCCATTCTATCGATATGAGTATGACGGTGAGGCACGAAGCAACTATAAGTACAGCTTTGCAGAGAGCGACTCTCCATGTTGGAAACTGCTCACCACAGACACCCGCACAGCCAACGAGGGTATGCTCATCGACCGTGGCTCTACAGCTACAAAGCAAACTCTTCGTTTCACCGCATACGGAGCGAAAGCCGCTGACGATCCTGACGCTCACTATCTTTATCGCGAGTCTGCCGACAAGGATTATGTCACCCTCACTCAATATGACGACCGCACATCAACCAATGGCGGTGCTGACTTCACCTTCACCTCTGTATATAATATGGGATGGAACCTCAAGGGCATGCCTTATCTTATAAGCAATTATCCCGTATATAAGAAGATGGACGACGGGACGTATGCCATGAATGTGCCGCACGTGGTATATACGATGAACCCCAATGGAAGCTATGTGACGAAGCAATCGTGGTATGCTGATAATACACTCTCGCCCGGAGAAGCCTTCTTCACACAGACGGCAACCATCAACAAAGAGGAGCATCTCCACTTTGCCCAGCTCTTATATACCTCTTCTGCTTCTACTAACACGGGCAACACTCGTAACGTCCTCAATATCTCCTTGTCTTCCGCAGATGCAACAGGTGAGGATGCCGATCGGAGCGTGGGCGTTTCACATGCGGCTGGCGTTGTCAGTCTGCAGCCAGTGGATAACACCTCTGATGATAACACCTCTATGGTATATACCATCAATCGCGACGGAGCGAAGTTTATGTCGATGAATCCCGCTATCCCCGACATTGCCGTATGTGGCGCTGGCGGCGAGATGATGTCGTTGGTAGGTGCTGCTCCTATTGAAAAGGAAATATCCTTGGCTACGAGGGTTGGCTCAACCGGTCGTTACATCTTCTCGCTCGATAGGAGTGCAGGCGTTTCACCCGCCACCACCGAGGTATGGCTAAAAGACTATCAAACGGGCATTGTAACGAATCTTATGGAAGATGATTATACTGCTGAGATTACTGTGGGCGAGAATCCTGCATCCCCGGTGCTTACCACAGGTAGATTCTCATTGACCATCGGCGGTGTGCGTCCTGACATCGGTGAACGTGATGAAAACAGTGCCAGATGGACCATATCCATCAACCGTTGTCACGTAACAGTCTCTGGTCTCTCCACAGATTCCGATGTCCTCTTCTACACCACCGATGGCATACTCCGCCATCGTGCCACTCCATTCCTTGGCAAATGCGAGGCAGAGCTTTCTCCTGGCGTATATGTAGTCAGGGCAGAGGGAAATAGCAAGGTTATAGGGCTTGTAAGGAGAGATTAATAGGGAATTTTGCAATAAAAGACGAAAATCTTGACCTATACGCCTAAAATATGTACCAAATCCAAACTGCATTATTAGCACCCATTTTGACCTATACGCCTCATTTTCACCCCTCAAAATAACTATTTTGACCCCACAAAATGGCTATTTTCACCCTCAAAATGGTCACTATGAGACGTAAAGTCAAATCATATTCATTTGTCACCCAAGCAGAGGATGGTATCATCTTTTCAAAACCTCGTTGCTGCTTTGAAGGAGAAATCGATTCGGACTCTCCTTATATGAATAAAGGTAGGTTCTATAAATTAGTTTTCAATGTAAGGCAGTGTTTCTGTTTTACTTGGATGTCTTCACGCCTCTCGCACCGTATCTTTTTGTCTTTCATTCAGTCACGTAGCCCGCTACGCTCCCTCGTGAAAAACAAAAACCTACGGCACGATAGTCGCAAATACATCGCAAGCTAATTTATAGAACCTACCTAATGCTGTCAGTGAACGCCCTTTCGATAGAGGTGGTGCGATTAGGTACATAACTGCAAAATGAAGAACTCTGATGGTAAGGCATTGAAACAATAATGCTCTGATACATCTACCATAGCGGAGGGCAGCATGAAACAGCCCAGTGCATCCAGGTCTTTGACTGCTAAATGGATTCTGCCGATGTCGTAAGGATGTACAAGAGGGGGTGTGTCAGAAGTAACTGACACACCCCCTCTTTCATAACTTAACGTGAGTTCGATGAATTATAATTCATTGAAAATATGGTAATTAGCGAAATTTTTAGTAACTTTGTAGTGGATAAAAAACAATGAAACTAAAGAATTTCGCTATGATTACCGAAGACAAAGTTACAGAAATTTTCTGTATTGCTGATGATTTTTGCAAAGTTTATGATGCGCAGATGGCAAAATATACGTTTAAGGCAGAAGGAAAGCGCAAATACCACCGTGAAAGCCGCATGTCAAAGGCGGAAATCATGATTATAATGATTCTCTTTCATTCATCAGGGTATCGCTGCCTGAAGCATTTCTATCTCGAAAAGGTATGCAAACACATGCGCCATCTGTTTCCTGAGGTGGTATCATACAATCGTTTCGTTGAACTGGAACGGGAGATTGCCATCCCATTGATAGTGTTCATCAAGAAGGTCTTGCTTGGCAAGTGTACAGGTATCAGTTTTGTCGACAGCACACCTCTGCGAGTATGCAAGAATCAGAGAATCCATATTCACAAGACCTTCAAGGGTATCGCACAAAGAGGCAAATGCTCCATGGGTTGGTTCTTTGGATTCAAACTTCACTTGATATGCAACGAGAAAGGTGAATTGCTCAACTTTATGATAACCCCTGGGGATGTTGACGACCGAAAACCTCTTGAATATAAAGTTTTTGTCGAATTCATTTATGGAAAGCTCGTTGGTGATAAAGGATATATTGGAAAGCGTCTGTTTGAAAGACTTTTTGTGGATGGCATTCAGCTTATCACGA
This sequence comes from Prevotella sp. P5-108, assembly GCF_002251385.1. Taxonomy (GTDB): domain Bacteria; phylum Bacteroidota; class Bacteroidia; order Bacteroidales; family Bacteroidaceae; genus Prevotella. Next base: position 29,361 of record NZ_NPJJ01000053.1, on the reverse strand, counting down.
AACTCAAGAGCAACATGAAGGGAGCTTTGATGTCCGTTTCCGACAAGTTGCTGCTCAGGAAGAGGGCGATCATTGAGACTGTGAATGATGAACTGAAGAACATTGCCCAAGTTGAGCATTCACGACATAGAAGCTTTGACAATTTTGTAGTCAATCTTCTGGGAGGTATAGCTGCATACTGTTACTTCCCAAAGAAACCAACCATACGAGTACAGACCGTGGACATTTCAAATGACAGGCAACTTACTTTATTCTAAAGTATATTCGTCGAACTCACGTTAATTAATATAGGCGCAACATATAATCAATATAGACGCGCTTATAAACGGAATAAACAGAATTGCGAATTCTTGGCATTGTATCAACAGACTGCCTCAACCAACAAGGAAACTGAGAACAACTGAAATGAGAGCAATAAAGCGAATAGTGCTTACACTGTCTATGACCTTATTGTGCTGCCCGCAAGTCTTTACAGACAGCATCATGGACCGTATGCGCACCCGCGACTTCTCCCCCATCGACTATATGGGATATGTGCTCACCATGTGGTACAATGGTTTCTTCAACTATCCCTTCGTGGTACGTGTCAGCATCTTCATGATTCTCATCTGCTGTATATCGATGGTCTTCTTTACCATTTCTATCAGTGTCAACAAGCATTTCGAGGGCCGACGCAACCGCATCTACAACCGCTACTACAAGCGTTTCTACGACATCTTCTGCGAGATAACACTCAATAAGGACAAGCTCACCCGCAACGAGATCGACGAGCGCATAGGCCTCACCACCCGCGACATAGCCCGCCGCAAGAAGCCCAAGTACATGTTTGCGCTGTGCAGGCTGCTGGTGCAGGTCAAGTCAGACTACTACAACGAGTACAACTACCGCAACGTGCGCACCCTCTGCAACGCCCTCGCCATCAAAGAGTTCATGGAGCGTATGCTCGTGTTCGGTTCGCGCACCAACAGGCGTCGCGCGCTGCAAATCTCCCAGTTCATGATGATTGACCTGCCCGAGTCGGTGCTGGTGCGCCTGCTCAACTCGGTCAACCAGGTCATCCGCAAGGAGACACGTATGTACTATCTGTGGCTGAGCGACTACAATCCCTTCAGATTCTTCATGGAGAGCGAGTTGCACAACTATGAGTGGCGCGAATGGGACGCTCTGGAGATACACTTCCTGATGAGAGCACGCCATATAGCCAACAAGGAGATGCCCTCGCTGCCCCCTATCATCGCCGAGTGTGAGAACGAGAAGCTGCAAGCCTGTCTGATCAGAGAGGTAGGCTACTGGGGTACAGCCGAGGATATGGACAACATGAAGAAATACCTGGCCCACAAGAGTCAGGTGGTACGCCAGGCTACCATAGAGTGTATCATCAAGGCCCATCTGGTATCAGCAGAGCCGCTGCTCATGGCTGCCTACGCCCATCAGAACGAGCAGCTGCGCCTGTTTATCCTCCGCGCCCTGGTGACATTCAATACGGGCCGCGCCATCCCCTTCTTCCTGAAAGCATGGAGCGAGTCCAAGGTCCAGTCGACCAAGCTCAACATCATCATGTCGCTCAGCCTGTATGGCGAGAAGGGCATGGAAGAGTTTGAACGCCTGGAGAAAGAGTGTACCGACAAGGACGACAGTATCCTCTTCAAGCAGGTTAGAGTGTTTGACAGTTATATCAAGAATTTGGCACGATGAAAGAGATTATATTATACACCTACGGATATCTCGTCTTCTTCTACTCGATGGCGCTGATGTTCAGCTACGTGATGCTGGTGGCCCTGTCGTTCAGAGAGACACGCCGCTCGCGCCACTCCCTGAGCGACATCTACGTGAAGAAGATATTCGACAACTCGCCCTATACCCCCGGTGTGTCTATCGTGGCTCCCGCCTATAACGAGGAAAACACCATCGTGGACAACGTGAAGTCGCTGCTCTCGCAAGACTGGCCCAAGTTTGAAGTCATCATCGTCAACGACGGTAGCAAGGACCGCACGCTGGAGAAGATGATTGAGGAGTTTGACCTCGTCGAAGTGCCCTATCTCTACAAGCAGCGCATCATCGCCAAACCGTTCAAGCGTATGTTTATCTCCAACCGCAAGGAGTATGAGAAGCTGCGCGTGGTGGACAAGGAGAACGGTGGTACCAAGGCAGACCCCGTGAACGCCGGTCTGAACGTAGCCAACTATCCCTACTTCATCAATACCGACGTAGACTGTATCCTCTCCAAGAACGCCATCCGTATGTGCGTGCGCCCTATGGTGGAAGAAAGGAACGTGATAGCCGTATCGGGCGTGATGAACATCTCCAATGCCTGCAAGGTGGTCAACGGCGAGCTCATCAAGTACCGCATACCCTGGTCGCCCATCCCTCTGTTCCAGACACTGGAGTATCTGCGCTCGTTCATGATAGGCAAGATGGGCTGGAGCCACATCAACGCCATGCCCAACGTGTCGGGAGGTTACGGTATGTTTGACACCGAGATAGCCATCAACGCCGGCGGATACTCTGCCGACTCGCTGGCAGAGGACATGGACATGCTTACCCGCATGATAGGCTACTGCTGCGACTTCGACAAGCCCTACCGCGTGATACAGATACCGCAGACCTGCTGCTGGACGGAAGGTCCGTCAAACCTGCGCATGCTGTACCGCCAGCGTGTGAGATGGGGACACGGCCTGATACAGACATTTGCCAAGTATTACCGCATGATGTTCAAGAAGAAATACCGTCAGCTGGGTCTCATCACGATGCCCTACCTCTTCATCTTCGAATTCATCGCCCCCGTCATCGAGCTGATAGGTTTCTGCACGTTCCTCTACCTCGCCTTCACGGGCGGCGTCAACTGGGGCACAGCCTGGATTATCTTCCTGATGATGTATATCTTCTGCTTCCAGCTCTCGCTTGTCGTCATCTATTACGACTATCTGCAGACCCGCATGCGCGGCTGGAGCTATCTGCGACTCGTGCTCGCTGCCCTGCTCGAGCCCTTCTTCTACCACCCCTTCATCATGCTCTTCTCGCTGCGCGGCTACCTCAAGTTTATCATGGGTAAGCGTATCGTATGGGGCGAGATGCAGCGCAAGGGCTTCAACAATCCCAACAGCGGCAACGCTCAGGGCCAGGCCGACAACTCCCCCGGCCCCGACATCAATATAGCCACCCAAACCACCGAATAAAGAACCAAAACCAAAGTCATGATGATGAAAATACATAAACCACAGATATGCGGCATGGCGCTGACCCTGATGATGGCAGCCTCGGCACTCACGTTCACCCCTGCACAGGTGCAGGCACAGTCGATAGTGAAGACCAAGGACATCCATCTGCCCGACTACTACGACGCCACGGTGCGCGCCGCCTTCAAGCGCGGCAACTGGGAGGGCGGCAAGCGTCTGCTCGACGAAGGTCTGAAGCGCTACCCCGACGTGTCGACGCTCAACGAGCTCGCCGGCCGCTACTACTACCACAAGAAGTCCTACGACGACGCCCGCTTCTATCTGGTGCGCGCCCTGCGTGACAACAACGCCAACGTCGAGGCCAAGCAGCTCATCATCAATGTCGAGGAAGAGACACGCAACTACTCGAGCGCCATCTGCTACGTCAACGAGCTGCTCGAGATACATCCCTACTGGAAAGGACTCTGGCGCCGCAAAATCAACCTCTACCGCAAGCAGAAGAACGATGTGGAGGCCGACCGTCTGCTGGAGCGCCTCTGCCATATCTACCCCAACGACGCACAGCTGAAGAAAGACCTGAACTATCGCCTCGAACAGCGCGCCATCGCCGACCGCAAGGCGGGCGACAAGAACGGCGCCATAGAGTCGCTGCAGCAGCTGGTCAACAACGACCCCAAGAAGGAAGAGCACTATCTGATGCTCTGCAACCTGCTCCTGCAGCAGGGTCGCCGCAGCGAAGCCATCGACGTGGCCGACCGCGGCGTGAGCAATCTGCCCGGCAGCTACCGCCTCATCATCAAAAAGGCTGGCATCCTGGCCGAAGACAACCGCTATGGCGAGGCGATGGCGTTTGTGGAACGCTGCATGAAGCACAACCACAGCGGCCAGCTCAACAGCTTCTACGGACAGCTCCAGGCCGACGCCGCCCGCGCTGCCGCCAAGAGCGACCCCTATATCCTCTATGGCAAGGTCTATGAGCGCACCAAGAGCCAGGAGTCGCTCGACTATCTGCTCAATACCGCCATCACCCGCGGCTACTACGACGACGCCCTCACCTATATCGCCGCCGAGCGCAAGCGCAAGGGCGACACCGAAGACCTGCTCTACAAGGCATACATCGTAAACCGCCGTATGGGCAACGCCCAGGCTGCATCGAGTCTGCTCAGCCGCCTCTACCAGCGCAACCCCGCCAACAAGGATGTGGCTGACGAGCTGGCACGCGAGCGCCTCACCCGTGCCATGGAGATGATGAACAATGGCGATTACGGCGAAGCCCTCCCCCTGCTCGAGTTTGCCGCAGAGCACTCTACCGACAAGGAGGTGCGCGAGGCTGCCTTCAACCGCATGGTGACCTGCAACGTAGAGTTGCGCCGCTATACTGCCGCCGAGCGTGCGCTCGCTGACTATCAGGCACAGTTCCCCGATGCGCCCAACACCATACTCAAGCACGCCGACATCCTCAGCCGCAGCGGACGCACCGAGGCGGCTCTCGAACTGCTTGCCAAGGAATGCGAAGAGGAAGACGACGCCCTCACCCGCGCCCAGTATGTCAACGCCTACGAGGAAGCTGCCGTGCCCCACATCAAGCGCCTCATCCGGCTGGGCGCCTATGGCAAAGCCTATACGCAGAGCCTGCGCCTGCTCGAGATATGCCCCCTCTCTGAAGACGGTCTGCAATATGCCGTCAACACTTCTGCCCAGCTCAAGCGCTGGAAGGAGCACCGCCGCTGGGTGGCTCTGGGCCGCGAGCGCTATCCCAATGACAACTTCTATGTGGTCAAGCAGGCTGCGCTCTACACCACCGACCGCAAGTACTCCAACTCGCAGGACATCCTGCTGCCCAAGGTGGCAGAGTATATGGGCGACTCGCTGCTGATACGCGCCAACAGTACCAACAGCAGCGACTGGGCCATGGCGCTCCTGGACCGTCACCAGAACGACTCGGCTATGGCCGTCATCAACAAGGCGATAGAGTATGACAGCGAAAACCGTCTGCTGCTCTACACCAAGGGTCTCATCTTCGAGGCCAAGCATGAGTATGACTCGGCTTACGTCTACCAGAAATACTACCGTCCGGGCTACGGCGAGGAGGCTTCGTTCCGGCGTCATCTCGACGGACTCGTGGCACGCGGCTACCGCAATGGACTCAACTTTGAATACCTGCAAGGACGCTATGGAGAAGAAGATGTAATCACGGCTGTGGCTTCGATAGAGTATACACGCAAGCTGGACGATACCGACGCCGTCGGCGTGCGCTTCAACTACGCCGGCCGCGAGGGTGCCGCCAAGGACACCAAGAGCGACGACCAGCAGCCCGGAGGTACGGGCATCCAGCTGGTGGGCGAATGGACACACCAGTTTGACGACCTGTGGTCGGGAACGGCTACGGTGGGCTTGGCCAACAAGTACTTCCCCCAACTCATGGCTAACGCCCGTCTCACCCGCAACTTCACCCATGACTGGGAAGGCGAGGTGCATGCCGGTTTCCGCCGCATCAACTCCTACGAGAAACGGTTCAGATGGCAGGCTACAGGCGAGGACTCGCCGGCATGGGTCTTCGACCACTGGGACGACACCCACAATCTGCTGCTCAACCTGGGCATCGGCGCCAGCAAGACCATCGACCTCTTCTGGCTCAACGGTCGTCTGGACCTCTACAACATGAAGAGTAAGATGTATGCCAACCTGATACTGCAGGGCAAGTACTTCATGCTCAACGACGGCAAGTCGTGCATACAGGCACTGGCGAGCATCGGCTCGGCGCCCGAAGCGTCGATGATAGACAACGCGATGCCTGGTACCTTCAGCCGACTCAACACCCAGGTGGGCCTGGGCGGTCAGTACCGCATACACCGCAATGTCACACTGGGCGTGCTGGGCACCTGGCTCACCTACTACACCCAGACCAACACCCGCACGGGCACCGAAGAGAGCCCCATCGACGGCGTCAATACAAGATACAAAAACCTGTTCAACATAGATGTACAAGTTCTCATCAGCTTCTAAGACAATGGCCACAGCAGTGTGCGCGCTGATGCTCGCCCTGCCTGTCACCCTGCTGGCTGCATGCTCGGGCACAGAGCTCAAGCCCTTCAGCCAATACAGCGAGTATGCCGTCAAGGCTGCCGACGACGGCGACTCTGGCGACGCCAAATGGGCTGCCTATCTGAAGAGTCACTTCCAGAAACGGGCTACCGACCGCGACTGCATCATCGCCGGAAAAGCGCAGGACGACAGTCAGCTGCAGCTGGTGGTCGACCTCGACGGCAGCATGGACAGCGACTACGAGGTGGCTGTGGCTCCGCACGAGATAAGACTCAAGGCGCGCTCTACCGAAGCGATGCTCTGGCTGCAATACCAGTTCATGAGCTCGGCGTCGGCTGATGACGGCCGCTTCCTCTCTGCCGACCTGCCTCCCGCTGTGGTCGACTGCAAGAGCGACACTAAAGGCAGCTTCGCCTTCGAGCATCGCAGCATCTATACTCCCACCAATACCAATGCCGACATGATGCCCATACTGGGTGTGGGCAATGTAGACTTCGACTGGGGACTGTGGGGACACAATCTGCGCAAGGTATTTACCGACGGTATACCTGCCGAAGCGACGGCTATGGTCAATGGCAAGCGGGACGCGGGGCAGTTCTGCTTCTCGTCGGAGGCACTCTACCATGCCTATGAGCAGTTTGTGGTAGACCAGTATGGCGACGGCAGCGACGGGGTGACCACCCGCTTTGCCGTGGTGCCCAACGACAATCGGCTGGTGTGCCAATGCGCCGCATGCAAGGCAAAAGGAAACACACCGCAGTCGGCTACGCCGGCGGTGACAGCCCTCATCGAGCGGCTGGCGCGCCGCTTCCCGCACCAGATGTTCTTCACCTCGGCCTACTCGACCACCCGCACGGCTCCCACACACCGTCTGCCCGACAACGTGGGCGTGATGGTGAGCGCCATCGACATGCCTATGGCGCCGGAAGCATCACAGGCCAAGGGCCACGAGGGTCTCGAGGCGCAGATCAAGGCTTGGCAGAAATGCTGCGGCAGAGTCTATGTGTGGGACTACATGCGCAACTTCGACGACTACCTCACCCCCTACCCCTGTCTGCACCACATGCAGAGCAGACTGCGCTTCTACCGCGACCTGGGTGTCAAGGGCGTGTTCCTCAACGGCAGCGGATATGACTATGCGCCGTTCGACGATGTGCAGACCTATGTGCTGGCACAGCTGCTTATCAATCCCGATGTCGACATCGAGGCTTGCGCCAGCCGCTACTTCGCCTCGGCTTATCCCAAGACGGGTCAGCTGCTCGGCGACTACTATCGCAAGATAGAAGAGCAGGCACTGCACCACACTCTACCCTTCTACGGCGGCATCGACGAGGCGCTCGGCACTTGGCTCAACGCCCAGCAGTTTGGCGAGTTCTTCTCCACGATGGACCGGGCTTCCAAGCAAGCCGACGAGGCTGAACGCAGCAAGCTCAACCGTCTGCTTACGGCGCTTGCCTTTACCCGCCTGGAGATTATGCGCAGTCAGCAGCAGGCACCAAGCCGTCAGCAGATAGAGGCGATGACCTCGCTGCTGTCACACCATACCGCCTTCAAGGACATGGCCAACTACCGTGAGAGCGACGGCGACCTCGACGGTTACCTCAAGCAATGGAAGGATAGCTATCCTTGGCTCGATACCGCCGGCAATCTGCTCCACGGCGCCAACATCGATGCCGAGCCCAAAGCCGACACCCATCTGCTCACCGACGGCAAGCAGGGATTTGCCACCGACTATCATCTGGGATGGCTGATCACATCGGCACCAGTACAGCGGTTCTCGGTATCATCGGGTCTGCCATCAGCAGCCGTCTTCCATGTATCGCTGCTTCACGCACCACAATGGCACATTTTCGCGCCGTCATCGATAGAGGTCGTACAGGGCGGAGCGGTGAAAGGCAAGGCCATCATAACCTCCCCAACCGACAGCCGCCGCGTCAGGGTGAGCATCAGCGCTACGGGCTTGCAGCCTGGAGTCAAGACCGAGGTCATCATCACGCAGACCGCTGCAGCGGAAGGGCGCAAGACGATGGCTCTCGACGAAATAGAAATAACCAACAGACAATGATGCATATACATTATTATATATATAAGGCGTCACGAGTACTCCTGCCTCTGGTCATAATAGGCATGGCAGCAGTGATGGAGACCGCATGCACAAAGCGCGTGCGGCCCACCTACATCACCGTGTCCGACTCCATACGCCACTACTATCCCGTGGTGTCTGGCGAGGTGCTCGACCTCACCTACGTGGTACGCAACGAGGGCGACGACCCGTTCCTGATTGACGATATCCAGCCCTCGTGTGGCTGCATCGACGCTCCCAAGGACATCGACGCCATTCCGCCTCATGATTCCATCACCCTCAAGTTCTCCTTCGACACCACGAAGAACATCGGCTACGTCCGCCATAGCATCAGGCTCTTTGGCAACGTGCTCCCCCGCGGCATGGCTGTACTCACCTTTGATGTCAACGTGGTGCCGCCTTCCTTTGACCAACCCGACTACGAGGAAGTTCATTCGCAGCGCCGTGCCAACAATGTCGAGGAACTTGTAGATGGCAAATCCTCGGAGAAAGGATATTATACCGCTCCCGACGCCTCGCGCGACAGCCGTCAGCACGTGAGGTATCCGTGGCGCGACTGACCCCAACAAGAGAATAATCATCAAAAATATAACAAACAAACATTTACAAACATTTCAAATCATTACAATTATGAAGAAAGTATTATTCATGATTTTCGCCGCAATGACCGTGATGGCATGCAGCGATGACTCCACTCCAGGAGTAGAGCCAGGAGGCGGCAGCCAAGCTAAGACTGAGCCAGCTACCGAAGTGTACATCCAGGGCAGCAAGGTGGCTGCCACCCGCGTAGCTGAGGTCCCGACCAACCGAGCATACTTCTTTATCCGCGTAGACAACCGTATCCCCGGCATCGGTAACTTCGACTCCAAAGAGTACTTCCCCCAGACCGAGACAGGTAAGAGCGTCATGGTCGCTGCCAACGAGGGTACCGTCGACGTGTACTACCCCAGCTGGAATAACAGCAGCTTGAACCCCTGGTATGTCTTCGACACCAAGGGCGTGGCTACGCTGAAGGCCATTGACAAGATGCCCACTGTAGAGGACCTCATCAAAGCCGACAAGAGCAAGGGCAAGATCAACTTCAAAGGCGTTGACCTCAAGAAGCTCCACGTGCTGTGGTATATTGTCAAGTACCAGAACGTAGACTACCTGTGGCACGTCGACGGAGTGCTCACCGACCAGGACGTCAAGGACGTGACCGACATACCCGGTATCGGTGAGGACATCAAGAATGAGAACAAGGACCTCGAGGACAAGAGAGACGAGAGCACCGTGCTCCCTACGGGCAACGGCAATGTGGAGGTAGACATACACCAGCAGGCCCACAAGGACTGGAGTGAAATCAAGACCTCTATCCATGTCCGCGACGAAGCCGCCAAGAAGGTTATCGTCGAGATCCCTCTCGCCAAGGAGAATGTGGCTGAGCAGGACGACTTCGCCATCCGCACCTGGGACCTGAAGATTGACGCCAAAGTCTATATCAATGGCAACGAGTACGAGTTTGGTACCACAAATCCTGTGAAGGTAACCATTGAGCATCAGGCTACCAAGGTGGTCATTACTGCAGACTGCACAGCCGCTACAGAGTACATCCAGATGCTGCGCAAGGAGTATGGCGACGGCGTGACCGTTGAGGTTCACACCTACGGCAAGGGACTCACCGACGCCCAGCTATGGGAGAAACTCAAGAAGGCCACCGTGCGCGTCGAGCCCAGCGGCTACAAGTTCTTGAAGTACAACGGCGCCACCAGCGCCTACTTCAGCAAGTAGCCGCCAGCCGTCTATACCATCCGAGACGCGATCAAAGACAAACAAATAACTGCCGTTGGCGCCTGCCTGTGTGAGCAGGCAGACGCCGACGACATCTTGATAACCATTACTAACTATTCAAAATCAACTAATATGAAAAAAGTATTGTTTATGGCTATCGCTGCAATCGCCATGATTTCCTGCAGCGACGACTCCACTTCCGGCCAGGGAACAGGAGGCCAGGGCAGTCAGACCAAGACCGAACCCTCTACCCAAGTGTACATCCAGGGCAACAAGACCGCTGCCACCCGTGCTGCGGCTGCCAAGGTGAACAAGAAGGGTGCCTATTTCTTCATCCGTTTAGACAACCGCATCGCCGGCGCCGAGGACTGCAAGTCGGGCGACTATTTCCCCCAGGACGTATTCGGCAACACTGTCTGGTTGCCATACAACAAGGGATATATAGACGCCGACTACGCCTACTATTCCAGAAATGACGACTACGACAAATACGTCTACGACAGCAAGGGAAAGGCCACCCTCGACGCTATAGTCGAACAACCGCAGCTCAAGAGCATCATCAAGGCCAACCTGAACCCCAAACTGAAGCTCAAGGACATAGATATCGAAGACCTCTACGTCATCTGGTACATGGTGAAGAAGCAGAAAGATAGCTGGCACGTGGACGGTGTGCTGACCAAGAAGACCAACAAGGACCTCTCGGCTATCCCCGGCGTGGGCGGCGACATCAAGGAGGAGAACAAGGACCTCACCGACAAGAAGGATGACAACACCGTGCCCGCCACCGGCGACGGCAACGTGGAGGTAGACATCCACCAGCAAGCCCACAAGGACTGGAGCGAAATCAAGACCTCTATCCATGTGCGCGACGAGGCTGCCAAGAAGGTTGTCGTCGAGATCCCTCTCGCCAAGGAGAACGTGGCAGAGCAGGACGACTTCGCCATCCGCACCTGGGATCTGAAGATTGACACCAAGGTCTATATCAAGGGTACCGAGTATGAGTTTGGCACTACCAATCCTGTACAGGTCATCGTAGAGCATCAGTCCGACAAGGTAGTCATCACCGCCGATTGCACCGCCGCCACAGAGTACATTCAGGCGCTACGCAAGGAGTATGGCGACGGCGTGACCATCGAGGTCCACACCTACGGCAAGGGTCTCACCGACGCCCAGGTATGGGAGAAGGTCAAGAAGTCGACCGTGCGCGTCGAACCCGCCGGCTACAAGCATCTCAAGTACAACGGCGCCACCAGCGCCTACTTCGGCAAGTAGACCCACGGCTGATACAAGCAGCTCTACGGCTCAGACTATCAGCCCTATACCTTATATAATAAGTAGGGCGCTGCCATCCCTGATGGATGACAGCGCCCTCTCTCTATCCGCAATGCCCACATCCGGCATTGCGGATATTGTTTTGATACCGGCTGCGGGCGTCAGGTGTGCAGTTCGTGCCCCAGCCTGCGCCGGCAGAGCCATATCTCTACCGAGTTGATGATGTTCTGCCACAGGATATAACAGCCGGGACCTATCGACGACAGCGGGTTGAGGTAGGTATAGGCTATCCAGATGGCAAAGGCGGTGTTCTTCTGGCCCAGAGCCTGCCCCGACTCAGTGGTGGCACCAAAGTAGTGACCTATAAATCTGCCCACGGCAAACTGGATGACACAGAGGACAAGCCCCAGCAGCGCGATGATGAGCAGGAAGGTCAGCGTGGTGTCAGCGTGTGCGATGTTCTTGGCCGTGGTGCCCGAGACGATGAGCAGCGAGCCACCCCACATGTAGTACGACAAGTCGTTGATGCTCACCACCCACCGATGCAGCCGCTTCATGCCATGCTTCACGATATACGCCAACAACATGGGCAGCACCAGCACCATGCACACCTCGTGCAGGATGGTCAGAAAGGCGGTGAGAAAACTCACATTGGCAGCCTTGTCTATCAGCGGGAAACATACCGGGATGAGCAGCGCTGTGATGAAGTTGGAGATGAAGGTATAGGTGGTCATCTGCTCCAGTTTGCCGCCCAACTTGGCCGTCACCACCGGCGCGGCAGCAGCCACGGGGGCTATGATGCAGGTGATGATGGCCTCGACGATGATCAGACTGTTGTCTTTGAGCCTGTATTCCACCACCAGCAGCGTGAACAGCGCCACAAAGAGCACCTGAACCACGCCCACCCACAACATCCACCTCACGGGTATCAGTCGGCGGAAGTCTACCTTGCAGAAGGTGACAAAGAGTATCAAGAACATAAACAGAGGTAGGATGCGGTCGCAGATGGGACCACACACGCGCGCCGCGCCGTCGAGGGCTGGCACCAGGGCAAAGACCAGATATATCGCGATGCCCGAGGCGATGGACACAGGCAGTGTCCAGTTGCGCAGAAACCGTAACAGAGACTTCATATCAGCTATCTTCAGAATTCATAATCATCTATCGCTGACAAAAGTACGCTTTTTCGCGCTAACAGAGGCAGCCACACCACTTTTTCTGTCATTCCGACGCCCGTCAGACGCTTTTTTCCCTGTGATAGAGCAAAAAGAGCGGCTTTTCCTTTTACCACTACCCGTTTTTTTGTATATTTGTAGCATAATACCAACAAACAATAGATATGCGAAACCTTATCATCTCTTTACTCTTAAGTCTCTGTGCCTCCACGGCATGGGGAGCCAAGGCGTCGTGGATAACGGCTGCCGATGACAGTGTCAACCGCCCCAATACATGGATAGCCTTCCAGAAGGATGTGGTGATGAAGACCAAGCCGCGGAGCCTGAAAGCACGCATAGCCTGCGACTCCAAGTACTGGCTGTGGGTCAACGGCAACCTCGTGGTCTTCGAAGGCTCGCTCAAGCGTGGTCCCGCTCCCGGCGAGGGCTACTACGACGAGATCGACTTGGGCCGCCACCTCCAGCGAGGTCACAACCGCGTGGCTGTCCTTGTATGTTACTTCGGCCGCTCGGGCTTTTCCCATGAGGACAGCGGCAAGTCAGGCCTCTACATCGACTCCGACAATGCCGAGCTGTGTACCAACGCCAGTTGGATGAGCCGCATCCATCCCGCCTATGCCACAGCCACAGGCGAGATGCCCAACTTCCGACTCTCCGAGAGCAACATCAGCTACGACGCACGCCATGCCATCGACGGATGGCAGACTGCCGACGTCTCTGCCAAGTACGGCTTCACTCCCTCGGTCGAGATTGGCTCTTGGGGCGACCGTCCCTGGGGCAAGATGACACGCCGTCCGATACCCATGTTCAAGGACTTCGGCGTCAAGGCTGCCCGCTTCGAGCTCCACGAGGGTGCCCGTCGCGACACCGTCATCGCCTTCCTCCCCGGCAACCTGCAGGTGACACCCGTGATAGACCTCACCGCCACCCAGGGCGGCGACACCATAGACATCTGGACCAACCACTCCCACATGGCGGGCGCCTGGAATGTCAGGGCACAGTACGTGACGCGGCAGGGACAACAGCAGTACGAGTCGCTGGGCTGGATGAACGGCGAGAAGATTATCCTCTATCTCCCCAAGGGCATCAAGGTCAACGGCGTAAGCTATCGCCAGACGGGTTATGATACCAAGGTGGTGGGTACTTTCCACTCTGACAACAATTTCTATAACCGTTTCTGGCAGAAAGCACTCAATACGCTCTATGTCAATATGCGCGACACCTATTTTGACTGTCCCGAGCGCGAGCGCGCACAGTGGTGGGGCGACGAGGTGATACTTACCAGCCAGGCTTTCTACACGCTGTCGCTCTCGTCGATAGACCTGATGCGCAAGGGCATGCTCGAACTGGCTGCCTGGCAGACCGATGAGGGAATACTCCACGCCCCTGTGCCAGGTACCTATAAGAGCGAGCTGCCCGGACAGATGCTGGCAGCCGTAGGACTCTATGGTTTCTGGAATTACTATATGAATACGGGCGATTCTGCCACCATCCGCAAGGTCTATCCTGCCGTGCGCCGATACCTTGAGCGCTTCCCGCTCGACTCCACCGGGCTTACAGCTGCCTACAAGGCCACTTGGCTGTGGGGCGACTGGGGCGACAACCGCGACATCAGGCTCATCTTCGCCGGCTGGCATTACATGGCACTCGACGCGATGGCACGTATGGCCGACATGATGGGCCTCGACGCCGACGCAGCCCAGTATCGCGCCACTATGGAGCAGATCAAGAAGGGTTACAACCACTGTTGGAACGGCTACAGCTACCGCCATCCCCAGTATATGGGCGCTACCGATGACCGCGTACAGGCTCTTGCCGTCATCTCGGGCATCGCCGACGAGTCCAAGTATGGCGAGATATTCAATGTACTCAAGACGCAGGAATACGCCAGCCCCTATATGGAACGCTATATCATGGAGGCCCTCTTCCAGATGGGCCAGGGCGACTACGCCATGCGCCGCCTGAAGAAGCGCATCGCCCCCATGGTCAACGACAAGGACTACCCCACGCTGTGGGAGTTCTGGGATGCCCGCAAGAGGGGCTTCCGTGGCGGCTCGTCCAACCACGCCTGGAGCGGTGGCGGTCTCACCGTGATAGCCCAGAAACTCATGGGCGCCGAGACTATCGACCCCTGCTGGCGACGCTTCAAGATAGACCCGCAGTATGTTACCTTCGGCGAGGCGAGCCTCTCCTTCCCCACCCTGAGCGGCACCGTCTCTACCGCTTTCAAGCGCGACAAAACCCAGCTCACCATGTCGGTGGGCGTGCCTGCCAAGACCGAGGCGCTGGTCTACATTCCCTCGACCGCCACTGACCGCATCACCATCGACGGCCGCGCTCTGCGCACCGACCGCATCGTGACCGACGCCCAGTGGGCCAAGGCGGGCAAGACTGCCGTCTGGCTGCGTGCCGGCAACCACGAGATACGCGTAGCCAAGTAACCCGCTGATACCAGCCGGCATCACCGCCGGCATAGATACGACAAGGCCGAAGCCCGAGACCCACTGTGTCTCCTGCTTCGGCCTTATCATTTCTATGCTTGTCGTGTTGACTACATGATTTTGGGCACCTGGGCGAGATACTGCTGCAGT
This sequence comes from Prevotella sp. P5-108, assembly GCF_002251385.1. Taxonomy (GTDB): domain Bacteria; phylum Bacteroidota; class Bacteroidia; order Bacteroidales; family Bacteroidaceae; genus Prevotella. Next base: position 14,249 of record NZ_NPJJ01000053.1, on the reverse strand, counting down.
TCCTCGTCAGAGAGCGAGTAGTTCATCAGGTCGCCGTTGAGATAGCTGTCGTACGAGGGCATGTCGATGAGTCCGTGACCACTCAGGTTGAAGAGTATGGTCTTCTGCTCGCCGGCCTCGCGACACTTGAGGGCCTCGCGCACGGTGGCGGCAATGGCATGACAGCTCTCGGGCGCGGGCACGATGCCCTCGGTGCGCGAGAAGAGTATGCCCGCCTGGAAACTCTCCAGCTGCGGGATGTCTACACCATGCATATAGCCGTCCTTGATGAGCTGCGACACGATCATTCCGGCTCCATGGTAGCGCAGACCGCCCGCATGGATATTGGCAGGTTTGAAGTCGTGGCCCAGGGTGAACATGGGCAGCAGCGGAGTATATCCCGCCTCGTCGCCGAAGTCGTATTCAAACTTGCCCCTGGTCAGCTTGGGACAGCTCGATGGCTCGGCGGCGATAAACTCGGTCTTCTTGCCGTCGAGGATGGTATGGCGCATGAAGGGGAAAGCCAGTCCGCCGAAGTTGCTGCCTCCTCCGAAGCAGGCTATCACCATGTCGGGATATTCCTCGGCCATCTCCATCTGCTTTTCTGCCTCAAGTCCTATCACTGTCTGGTGCAGTGAGACATGGTTGAGCACCGAACCGAGCGTATACTTGCATCCCGGAGTCTGCATGGCCAGCTCGACAGCCTCGGAGATGGCAGAGCCGAGCGAACCGGGATTGAGGGGGTCGCGGGTGATGATGTCCTTGCCGGCACGGGTCGACATCGATGGCGAGCCCTCGACCGTGGCTCCGAAGGTGCGCATCAGTATCGAGCGGTAGGGCTTCTGCTTCATGGTAATCTTGACCTGGTAGACAGCAGCCTCGAGACCAAATATCTTGGCGGCATAGGACAGCGCGGCGCCCCACTGGCCCGCTCCGGTCTCGGTGGTGACGTTGGTTACGCCCTCTCGCTTGCAATAATAGCACTGTGCGAGTGCCGAATTGATTTTGTGTGAGCCCAGTGGCGACGCACTTTCATTCTTGAAATAGATGTGAGCAGGCGTGTCGAGCGCCTTTTCCAGGGCATACGCGCGCACCAGAGGTGTCGAACGATAGTAGGCATAGAGGTCTCTCACCTCGTCGGGGATGTCTATCCACGCGTGCTCGGTATCGAGCTCCTGGCGCGAACACTCTTCGCTGAATATATGAGCCAGGTCTTCAGGACCTATGGGCTGGTGGGTCTGTGGGTTGAGCGGCGGCAGCGGCTTGGTGGGCATGTCGGCCTGGATGTTGTACCACTGCCGGGGAATCTGGTCTTCCTCGAGCAGAAATCTCTTTTGTTTTTTCATGTCTTGTCGTGTTAAGTGATTTGATTTCCATTTACAAAAGTAGTATTTTCCACGCAAACCACATTACGTTTTGCCGGTTTTTTACACACCGCGGGCTACATTTTGCCATCCCCCACCATCGATGCGCCATGCGTAGTTGCCTCAGCCACTCTCCCCACCATCGCTGTCGGGACAGAGGGAGCAGGCGCCACGCCGCCGAGGGCGCCAATCATGCCCGAGATGACATCGAGAGTCATTTCGTGGTGCGAAACGACTATTGCACGCCACGATACAATTAAGGCAAAGCCCGAAATGACTATATCCCACTGCCGAAACAACTTTTCGGCCATCGCGACGCAGATTGCGAGGGATGCGGCGAGGGTGGCGAGGGATGGGGTGAGGGCTGCGAGGAATGGGGTGCGGATAGCAAAGGACGGGGCGACAGCAACGGGGGATGCGATAGCGGCGGCAATGGTAGAAATGGGGATGAAGATGGCTTCCATAACACGCGCACGCATACATATTTTTAACAAATATGATGCGATTTGTTTTGCAAAATGATTGGTTATGCGTAACTTTGTAGATGATTTTTCCGACAGCGCCAGCTGCCGGACCTCATCAGCATAAGGTGAAGACAACAATAACAAGAAACAATACAAACAAGCCAAACAAAATGAACAAGCTAAGAACCCTTTGCACAGTAGTGCTGTCGGCAGGTATGGCCATGATGGCCTACGCCGGGAGCAAGACCGAACCCGTAGATTATGTAAGCACGCTGGTAGGCACGGCATCGTCCTACGAGATATCTACCGGCAACACCTATCCCGCGATAGCCATGCCTTGGGGCATGAACTTCTGGGTGCCTCAGACCGGAAAGAACGGCGACGGCTGGACCTACACCTACTCAGCCAACAAAATCCGTGGCTTCAAGCAGACCCACCAGCCCAGTCCGTGGATCAATGACTACGGCATGTTCTCGCTGATGCCCGTCACCGGACGCGCCATCTTCGACGAGGAGCAGCGCGCCAGCTGGTTCTCCCACAAGGCCGAGAAGGCACTGCCCTACTACTATCGCGCCTATCTGGCCGACTACGACGTGGTGACAGAGATTGCGCCCACCGAGCGTGCCGCCAGCTTCCGCTTCACATTCCCCGAGACCGACTCTGCCTTCGTGGTGGTCGACGCCTACCACAACGGCTCTTACGTGAAGATACTCCCCCAGGAGCGCAAGATAGTGGGCTATACCACCTTCAACCACGGCGGTGTGCCCGAGGGCTTCCGCAACTACTTTGTCATCACCTTTGACAAGGACTTCACCTATACCGCCACCGTAGACAAGGGCGTAATCAGCCGCGGCATCGCCGAGACTGCCAACGACCATGCCGGAGCCATCATAGGCTTCAAGACCCGCAAGGGAGAGGTGGTCAATGCTCGCGTGGCATCATCATTCATCAGCGCCGAGCAGGCTGAAGTCAACCTCGGAGAGATTGGCAACCGCTCGTTCGACGATGTGTGCAAGGCCGGACGCCAGCGCTGGAACGAGGTGCTGGGTCGCGTCGAGGTCAAAGACCAGAGTCTGGACCACCTGCGCACCTTCTACAGCTGTCTGTACCGCTCGGTGCTCTTCCCCCGCGCCTTCTGGGAGGTGGTAGACGGCCAGCCCATGCACTACAGCCCCTACAACGGCAAGGTAGAGAAGGGCTATATGTACACCGACACCGGCTTCTGGGACACCTTCCGTTCGCTCTTCCCGCTGCTCAATCTGCTCTACCCCTCAGAGAACGCCAAGATGCAGGAAGGTCTCGCCAATGCTTACCGCGAGAGCGGCTTCCTGCCCGAATGGGCGTCGCCCGGGCACCGCGGCTGCATGGTGGGCAACAATTCGGCATCGGTAGTGGCCGACGCCATCATCAAGGGAGTGCGCACTGCCGACGCCGAGACGCTGTGGCAGGCTGTGGTACACGGTACCCAGGCAGTTCACCCAGAGATAAGCTCTACCGGCCGTCTCGGATACGAATACTACAACAAGCTGGGCTATGTGCCCTACGATGTAAACATCAAGGAGAATGTGGCCCGTACCCTGGAGTATGCCTACGACGACTGGTGTATCTACCAGATGGGCAAGGCACTGGGCAAGAAGGACAAGGAACTGCGCCCATTCAAGCTGCGCGCCATGAACTACCGCAAGGTATTCGACCCCGAGACCCGTCTGATGCGCGGCAAGTTGAAGAACGGCGAGTTCCAGGCACCCTTCAACCCGCTCAAGTGGGGTGACGCCTTCACCGAAGGCAACAGCTGGCACTACACCTGGAGCGTCTTCCACGACCCGCAAGGACTTATCGACCTGATGGGTGGCAACGCCACGTTCAACCAGATGATGGACTCGGTGTTCACCGTACCTCCCGTCTTCGACGACAGCTACTACGGCTTTGTCATCCACGAGATACGCGAGATGCAGGTCATGAATATGGGCAACTACGCCCACGGCAACCAGCCCATCCAGCACATGATCTATCTCTACAACTACTCGGGCCAGCCCTGGAAGGCTCAGCAGCGCGTGCGCGAGGTGATGGACCGCTTCTATACGCCTAACCCCGACGGCTACTGTGGCGACGAGGACAACGGACAGACCTCGGCATGGTACGTATTCTCTGCTCTGGGCTTCTATCCCGTATGTCCTGCCAGCGACCAGTACGTGCTGGGTACGCCCTACTTCGACAGCGTGACGCTCAATCTGGAGAACGGACGCAAGGTGACCATCAACGCCCATGGCAACGGTGCCGACGCTCCCTACATCAGCAGCATGCGTATCAACGGCAGCGAATACACCCGCAACTACATAGACCACGCCACACTCATGGGCGGCGCCAACATCGACTTCAGCCTCAGCCAGAAGCCCAACTACCAGCGCGGCACCAGCGCCAACGACGCCCCCTACTCGTTCAGCCGTGAACTGAAGAAAAAGAAGTAACAACTATATCAATCATGAGAAAAACCATTAAAACACTGATGATGCTGGCAGCACTCACCCTGCTGCCGGCTCAGACATTCGCCATCAAGATTCTGCACGGGCCTTACTTGCAGAGCGTAGGCGAAACCGAGGCCACCATCGTGTGGACCACCGACAGCATGTCGGTAGCTTGGGTAGAGCTGCTGCCCAACGACGGCATAGAGTTCTATGCCCAGGCGCGTCCCCGGTATTATGACACCCACATCGGCATCAAGCGCACCGACCGCATCCATGCCGTCACCCTCAAGGGACTCAAACCCGGCACCACCTATCGTTACCGCATCTATGCACAGGAGGTGTTGAGCCATCAGGCCAACAGGGTCATCTACGGCAACGTGGCAGCCACGGTGGTCTACAAGAAGGCTCCGCTGGCGTTTACCACACTCGATGAGCGCAAGGCGAGCACCTCCTTTGTCGTGGTCAACGACATCCACGGCAAGAGCGACGTGATGGCGCGTCTGCTCGGTAATGCCGGCTACAAGGACAAGGACCTCGTCTTCTTCAACGGCGACATGCTGTCAATCCTCGACAAGGAAGAGAAGATCTGGAACGGATTTATGGACGAAGCCGTCAAGCTCTTCGCCTCGGAGAAGCCTCTCTACTATGTACGCGGCAACCACGAGACACGCGGACAGATAGCCGACCGCTTCCAGCGCTATGTGCGCCCCAACGACGCCAAGCTCTACTTCGCCTTCCGTCAGGGTCCCGTGTACTTCATCTGTCTCGACACCGGCGAGGACAAACCCGACAACGACATCGAGTATGCCGGCATCACCGACTATGACAACTACCGCAACGAACAGGTGGAATGGCTGCGCCAGGTCATCGCCTCAGACGAATACAAGCGTGCCCCCTTCCATGTAGTACTGGGCCACATCCCTCCCCGTTATGACAAGGAAGCCTGGCATGGCGATATTGAGGTCAGGGAGAAGTTTATCCCCGTGCTCAACGAAGCCAACGTCGACCTGATGCTCTGCGGCCACCTCCACGAGTTTGCCTACACCGAGCCCAATGCCCGTCTGAAGTTCCCCATACTGACCAACAGCAATGTAGCCATAGTCTCGGTCAAAGCCGAAGGCGGCAAGCTCGATGTCAAAGTGATAGAGGAAGACGGCAAGACCTCATTCCACAAGACCTACATGCAGCGATAGGCTGACAGCGTCAATAAACAAAGCGGACCAAGATGGTTATCCAACCTGTCTTGGTCCGCTTTTTTGTTATAAAGACTTGGGGCGCTGTGGCCCCAAGCGTCTGTTATCTCAGAAAGAGCATCTCGCGATACTTGGGCAGTGTCCAGAGTTCGTCGCTTACCACCAGCTCGAGCTTGTCTATCTGGTAGCGTATCTCCTCCATCTTGGGCGCCACGGTGTCGTGGTATGCCACAGCCTTGGAGCGCTCGTCCTCTATCTTGTTGGCCACCTTGCGGGCGTCCACGAGTTCCTCCACGCCGGTCTCTATGGCCTGGGTGCGCTCGGCTATCTCCTTGATGATTTTCTTGTTGCGCGCGGTGAGTGCGTCGGCCTCCTCCTTGGAGAACACCTCATACATATTGGTCACATTCTTGAGCAGCTGGCTCTGGTAGTGGGTGGCCACGGGGATGATGTGGTTCATGGTGAGGTCGCCCATGACGCGGGCCTCTATCTGTATCTTCTTGGTGTATGTCTCCCATTTCACCTCGTTGCGGGCTTCAAGCTCGGCGCGCTTCATCACGTTGAGACTCTCAAACATCTTCACGCTCGACTCGTCGAGATAGCGGTCGAAGATGACTGGACATGATGTCTCGCAGTCGAGACCACGACGCTTGGCTTCCTCAACCCACTCGTCGGAGTAGCCGTTGCCATCGAAGTGGATGGGCTGGCAGGTCTTGAGGTCTTCGCGAACCACATCGATGATGGCGCTTATCTTGTCCTCGCCCTTGGTGATGAGTGCGTCTACGCGGCTCTTGAAGTCGTTGAGCGCCTCAGCCACTGCGGCGTTGAGGGCAATCATTGCCGAGGCGCAGTTGGCCTCTGAACCTACCGCGCGGAATTCGAAGCGGTTGCCGGTGAAGGCGAAGGGAGAGGTGCGGTTGCGGTCGGTGTTGTCGATGAGCAACTCGGGGATGCCGGGGATATCGAGGTTCATGCCCTGCTTGCCCTTCATCGAGAAGAGGTCGTCCTTGTCGGCTTTGACGATATGGTCGAGCAGGTCGGTGAGCTGTCGGCCCAGGAAGCTGGAAATGATGGCGGGTGGCGCCTCATTGGCTCCGAGTCGGTGGGCATTGGTGGCACTCATGATGGAAGCCTTGATGAGTCCGTTGTGACGGTACACGCCCATGAGGGTCTCGACAATGAATACCACGAAGCGCAGATTGTCCTCGGGAGTCTTGCCCGGAGCGTGGAGCAGCACGCCCGTGTCGGTCGAGAGGCTCCAGTTGTTGTGCTTACCCGAACCATTGATGCCGGCAAAGGGCTTCTCGTGGAGCAGCACACGGAACCCGTGGCGGCGCGCAACCTTCTTCATGACCGACATGATAAGCATATTGTGGTCTACAGCCAAGTTGCACTCCTCGAAGATGGGCGCCAGCTCAAACTGGTTGGGCGCAACCTCGTTGTGACGGGTCTTGCAGGGGATGCCAAGGGCAAGAGCCTCGATTTCCAGGTCCTTCATAAAGGCCTGAACGCGCTCAGGGATGGTACCAAAGTAGTGGTCGTCCATCTGCTGGTTCTTGGCAGAGTCGTGACCCATAAGGGTACGGCCGGTAAGCATCAAGTCGGGACGCGCGAAGTAGAGTCCTTCGTCTACGAGGAAGTATTCCTGCTCCCAACCCAGGTTGGCCTGCACCTTCTTGACACCGGGGTAGAAGTACTGTGCCACTCCGGTGGCAGCCTCTCCTACTGCGCGCAACGTGCGGAGCAACGGCGCCTTGTAGTCGAGCGACTCGCCGGTATAGGAGATGAAGATGGTGGGTATACAGAGGGTGTCGTCGATGATGAACACGGGCGATGTGGGGTCCCAAGCCGAATAGCCGCGTGCCTCAAACGTGTTGCGTATTCCTCCTGATGGGAAACTTGAGGCGTCGGGTTCCTGCTGGACGAGTAACTTGCCTGAAAACTCTTCTATCATACCTCCCTTGCCGTCGTGTTCGACAAAGGCATCGTGCTTTTCGGCCGTTCCCTCGGTCAGGGGCTGGAACCAGTGAGTGTAGTGGGTCACGCCGTTCTCCTCGGCCCATTGCTTCATGCCCGCAGCCACAGCGTCGGCTATGGAGCGGTCGAGCTGGGCGCCGTTGTCCATTACATCTACCAGCTTGCGATATACATCGGCGGGCAGGTACTTGAACATCTTGGCACGGTTGAACACCAGCTTTCCGAAATACTCGGACGGACGGTCCTTGGGAGTGGCCACCTCGACGGGTTTCTTGTGGAAAGCCTCTTCTACAGCATCAAATCTCAAATTTGCCATAATCTTCGTGAATTGTAAATATGTTGATAACTTGAATATTCTTTGTTTCAGCGCTGCCGGCGATGGCTCCGTCGCGTGCCGACATGGAGGGCCTCACCGTTACGGTGTGCAAAGTTACTGAAAATCTTGCCTATTCCTTTACTGTTTGTCACTTTTTTTTACGATTTTCATCCTCTCTGCCGTCATCCCATCCATTGGCGCAGTCGCTGCATGGCTTCTTCGCAACTGTCGCGGTCGCCAAAGGCGGTGAGACGGAAGTAGCCCTCGCCGCTGGGACCAAAGCCCACGCCGGGGGTGCAGACTACCGAGGCGCCGTAGAGCATCTGCTCGAAGAAGCGCCAGCTCTCCTGACCCTCGGGAGTGCGCACCCAGAGATAGGGAGCGTTCTCGCCGCCATAGACGCTGAAGCCCATGGCGCGCAGGGCGTCGGTCATGAGTCGGGCGTTGCCCATATAGTAGTCGATGGTGGCTCGGGTCTGTGCCTTGCCGTCGGGGGTGTAGATAGCTTCGGCTGCGCGCTGTGAGATGTAGCTGGCGCCGTTGAACTTGGTACACTGGCGGCGCTCCCAGAGATGGTTGAGCTCCACCTGCTGGCGTCCGTCGGTGGTCACAGCTTTCAGGTCGCGCGGGATGACGGTGTATCCGCAGCGTACACCGGTAAAGCCTGCCGTCTTGGAGTAGCTGTGGAACTCTATGGCACACTTGCGTGCGCCCCGTATCTCGTATATCGAGTGGGGAATGGACTTGTCCTGGATGTAGGCTTCATAGGCAGCATCGTAGAAGATGATGGCGTCGTTGGCGAGGGCGTAGTTGACCCATTTCTTCAGTTCTGCCTTAGACAACACGGTACCCGTGGGGTTGTTGGGATAGCACAGGTATATCATATCGACACGGTGGTCGGGCAGCGCGGGCACGAAATCGTTCTCGGCAGTACAGGGCAGATAGGTCACGTTGCTCCAGCGGCCGTTGGCGAAGGTTCCGGCGCGGCCTATCATGGCATTGGAGTCGATATAGACAGGATAGACGGGGTCGGTGACAGCCACCGAGTTGTCCCAACGCACTATCTCCTGGATGTTACCCGTATCACTCTTGGCGCCGTCGTTGATGAAAATCTCCGAGGGGTCAAGGTGTATGCCGCGAGGGGCAAAGTCGTTCTTCAGGATGGCTTCGCGCAGAAAGTCGTAGCCATGCTCGGGGCCATAGCCGTGGAACGACTGCTTGACAGCCAGGTCGTCTACGGCGCGGTGCATGGCTTCAATCACCGCTGGACACAGGGGCTGGGTGACATCGCCTATTCCCAGACTGATGACGTGGGCATTGGGATGGGACACGCGGTAGGCGTTGACCTTCTTGGCCACATCGGCGAAGAGGTAATTGTCCGAGAGTTTCAGGAAGTGTTCGTTTACTAAAGCCATATTCTTCTTGATGTTGTTAAAGTGGAATTACAGGGTTATCTCGCCGTCGTAGACAAACTCGGCAGGGCCCGAGAGCATCACGTGGTCGTCCTCGGCCCATCTCACGTGGAGCCTGCCGCCGTCCATCACCACATCGCTCTCGCGTGAGGTCAGCCCCACGTGGGCGGCAGCCACGGCGGTGGCGCAGGCTCCGGTTCCGCAAGCCATGGTGATGCCCGACCCGCGCTCCCAGACACGGGTGCGCAGTTCGTCGGTGCCCGTCAGCTGGGCAAACTCTATATTGCAGCGCTCGGGGAAGGCTGGCAGATGCTCGCCCATAGCCCCCACGCGCGCCACATCGATGGCGGCGATGTCGTCGACGAAGACCACACAGTGGGGATTGCCCATCGACACAAACAAAGGATGCCCATACTCTCGCAGGGCATCAAGACCCACCTGCTCGTCATACTGACTGGCTTGGTGGAAAGCGGGTTGGAGCATATCGACGGTGACGCCGGTGACCGTAAGCCGGTCGGGCGAGAGGGTCAGCGAGAGTGTTTTCACCCCCGAGAGGGTCTCAAGTTTTATCTCGCTGCTATCCGTAAGATGTCGTTCATAGAGATATTTGCCGATACATCGGCTTGCGTTGCCGCACATCTTGGCTTCGGAGCCGTCGGCATTGAAGATACGCATCGAGAAGTCGGCTCCGCTCAGTATCGAGGGCTTCCCGATAAGCACCAGACCATCGCTCCCGATGCCTGTGTGGCGGTTGCTCCACTTCACCGACGCCGTCTGCGGGTCGGAAATGGGGTAGCGGGTGGTGTCGACATAGATGTAGTCGTTGCCGGCACCGTCCATCTTGGTAAAGTGTATCCTGTTGTGCATCGTTTCTCTCAATCTTACGATTGCAAAAGTACATAGTTTGTCACAAACCATGCCCTAAAATATTGTTTTTTTATCTTTTATTTATGAGAAAGTTACGATTTGCAACGCCGAGGCGCCATTTTTGCATAAAAATGTAAGCACGGAAGTTGCCAAGACTTACACTTTTGTCACAGAGGTCATCAAAAATACCGTGGAGATGGCCAGGAGCATTGCAGAGGTCATCTCCATGCGCGCATCTGCTATCCCTACGTGGATGAAGAGAATACAAAAAACCTTGGCGTCTTCTGACGGCTCCGCCTTGGTGGCAATGACAGCAATGGCAGCCGGAAAACAAGTTTTCCATCGTGCCATCACCGTCATCACCACCGTTATGCGCAGCATGACGTCAGAAGATACCAAGGAGCAACAAGCCGCCGTTGGCGGTAAAAAAAGCCCGGCTCGCGCCGGAACAAAAGAGATAGTCAATAGGATAGCCGTAAGCAGCGGCAACTCTGTAGGAGTTGCCAGGGGTGCGTACCTTCCACATTGGGCTAACTATACATGGTCGGTGGGAGCAAGCCTTCCACATTGGGCTATATTATCCTCACGCCTATTGCATTGTATTCGGGACTGGAGAGGAAGACCTGGGCAAACCTCCTTATACTTTCCCCATCCATCGGGACGATGGTAACAATCTGTAACCAAATCACGGTGATTATGTGAGAAAGTGTAAGGTTTATGGAGTTTATATCTTACACTTTGCAGATTATTGCGATTTTATTAAATCATATTGCTCTATTTCTGGCGGTTATCATGACAAAAGTGATTACTTTTGCAGGGGTAAACTTACTTATTTCCGGCTTTTCGCCCGTTATGGATGCTACACTACAGGATGACAGCATCAGACGACGACACACCGGCTATCGTCCAGAGACAGCCAACCTTATAAATATATATAATATGTGTGGAATTGTAGCCATTTTCAACATTAGCGGCCCTATGGGCCAGCTCCGTGACAAAGCACTGCGTATGAGTCAGAAGATAAGACACCGTGGCCCTGACTGGAGCGGTATCTATACAGGTCACACCGCCATCCTCGCCCATGAACGCCTGTCTATCGTCGACCCCCAATCCGGTCGCCAACCTCTGTTCAGCTGCGACCGCAAGCAGATACTCGCCGTCAATGGTGAGATATACAACCACCAGGACCTACGCGCCCAGTATGCCAACTCCTACACCTTCGCCACAGGTAGCGACTGCGAGTCTATCCTCCCCCTCTACCGCGACCTCTTTGCCGACGGCCGCGACCCCAGCAATAAAGACATCGTTGCCATGCTCGAGCGTCTCTCGGGCATCTTCGCCTTTGCCCTCTACGACGAACAGCGCGAAGAGTTTCTCATCGCCCGCGACCCTATCGGCGTGATACCTCTTTATATAGGTTATGACGGCGAGGGTCGTGTCTACGTGGCCAGCGAGCTCAAGGCCCTCGAGGGTCAGTGTGACCATTACGAGCCTTTTCTCCCAGGCCACTACTACTGGAGCCGTAACCTTGGCATGAAGCGCTATTACCGTAGAGACTGGATGCAGTATGACAACGTAAACGACAACGATGCCAGCGCCGACGCCGTGCGCCAGTCGCTGATGGGCGCGGTGCGCCGCCAGCTCATGAGTGATGTGCCCTACGGCGTGCTGCTCAGCGGCGGACTGGACAGTTCCATCGTCTCGGCCGTAGCCTCACAGTATGCCGAGCGCCGCATCGAAGACGGCGGACGGCAGAGAGCCTGGTGGCCCCGGCTGCACTCCTTTGCGGTAGGACTCAAAGGGGCGCCCGACCTGGTCAAGGCCCGCATGATGGCCGACCATATCGGCACCGTGCACCATGAGGTCAACTACACCATACAGGAAGGACTTGACGCCCTGCGCGACGTGATTTACTTCATCGAGACCTACGATGTCACCACCGTGCGTGCCTCGACGCCCATGTATCTGCTCGCCCGCGTCATCAGGTCGATGGGTATCAAGATGGTACTCTCGGGCGAGGGCGCCGACGAAATCTTCGGCGGCTACCTCTATTTCCACAAGGCTCCCTCTGCCCGCGCCTTCCATCAGGAGACGGTGCGCAAGCTGTCCAAGCTCTACCTCTACGACTGTCTGCGTGCCAACAAGAGTCTGGCGGCATGGGGCGTGGAGGGACGCGTGCCCTTCCTCGACCGCGAGTTTCTCGATGTGGCGATGCGCCTCAACCCCGCTGCCAAGATGTGTCCCGGCGACAAGATAGAGAAATACATTCTGCGCGAGGCCTTTGCCGACATGCTGCCCCACGAGGTGGCGTGGCGGCAGAAGGAGCAGTTCAGCGACGGCGTGGGCTATTCGTGGATAGACACCCTCAAGCAGATTACTGCCGAGGCGGTGAGCGACGACGAGATGGCACATGCCCACGAGCGTTTCCCTATACATACGCCGCAGAACAAGGAGGAATACTTCTACCGCAGCATCTTCGAGGAACATTTCCCGAGCGACAGCGCGGCTCTGAGTGTGCCCAGCGTGCCCAGCGTGGCTTGCTCCACCCCCGAAGCGCTGGCTTGGGATGCCACTTTCAGCGGCAAGAACGACCCCAGCGGCCGTGCCGTCCACGACGTTCATGCCCAGGCTTATTGACACTGCCGTCCCGAAGACGGGGCTCAGCCCGTCACCGACAGACTTCACATAAATAATCATCCTATAAAGAGAAAAGAAAATGAAAGTACACAAGAAATGGATTATCCTCATGGCGGGCATGACGGTCATAGCCTTCGCCGGACTGTTTGCCACCGAACCCTCGTTCGTCTGCGACTTCAACAAAATCAATGGCGCCGATGTGGCATGGCTCATCACCGCCACCATCTTCGTGCTGATGATGACGCCAGGTCTGTCGTTCTTCTACGGCGGCATGGTGGGAGCCAAGAATGTCATCTCTACCATGCTGCAGAGCTTCATCGCCATGGGCCTGGTGAGCGTGCTATGGGTGGTCTTCGGCTTCAGCCTGGCGTTTGGCGACGACATCGGCGGAGTGCTGGGCGACCCCACCACCTTTCTGATGTTCCAGCACGTGGGCGCCGACACCTACATCACGCCTACGGGAAGGCTGCTGGGCGGCGCCACAATACCCCTCGCCCTCTACGCGCTGTTCCAGATGAAGTTTGCCATCATCACCCCATCGCTTATCACGGGTTCGTTTGCCGAGCGTGTGCGCTTCTCGGCCTACCTGTTCTTCATGATGTGGTTTATGGTGTTCATCTACTGTCCGCTGGCCCACATGACGTGGCACCCCGACGGCCTCTTTCTCAAATGGGGCGTCGTCGACTTTGCCGGAGGTATCGTGGTCCACGCCTCATCGGGAGTGGCAGCCCTCGCGGGAGCCATCTTCCTGGGCAGAAGGGCTGCCCAGACGCGCCAGTCGCAGCCTGCCAACATCCCCTTTGTACTGTTGGGAGCAGCCATGCTGTGGCTGGGATGGTTCGGCTTCAATGCAGGCAGTTCGCTGCATGCTGACGGCCAGGCAGTCAAGGCGTTTCTCAATACCAATACAGCCTCGGCAACGGCGATGATGACCTGGATATTCTTTGACTGTCTGCGTGGGCGCAAGCCTTCGGCCATGGGCGCCGCCGTGGGTTGCGTGGTAGGTCTGGTGGCCATCACCCCGTCGGCAGGCTACGTCACCGTAGGACAGAGTATCTTCATCGCCTTTGTCATCACACTGATATGCAATATCGCTGTCTACTGGCGCAGCCACAGCCGCATCGACGATGCCCTCGACGTATTCCCTACCCACGGCACGGGCGGTATCTTCGGCACAGTGCTCACTGGCATCTTCATCCAGGAAGGCCTCATCTCGGGCACGTGGGCTGGCGTGGTGGTCTTCCTTTACCATCTGCTTGCCGTAGCCATCGTCATCGTCTATACGTTTGCCATGAGTTATCTGGGCTACTGGCTTATCGACAAGGTCATCCCCATGCGCGTGAGTGCACAGAGCGAGCGCGTGGGCCTCGACTTCTCCCAGCACGAGGAACACTATGGCCTGTCGCATATCGGTGAGCGCGAGATAGCCGAATACGAGGACTATCTGCGACAGAAGGAATAGCGATGCGACAGGATTGATATTCTCAATCACAACATCTATAACCTCAACCGGGGATGCCAACCGTGACGGTCGGCTCTCCGGTTTTTTTGTGAAGGGAGGCCCCTCCCCGGCCC
>NZ_NPJJ01000052.1 GCF_002251385.1 Prevotella sp. P5-108 | reverse complement strand
CGTAGATAGGACAAATAAATATATTCGCCTGTCTTTCGCTCATACTTTCAGCTTTCTGTTTGTTGTTAGAAGTCTTGAACTTCTGTTCTACAGTCTTGCTTGTGTCAATATGTCAAAGATCTTTTCGGGGACATGCCCCGGAGTGGAGAATAACGGATTCGAACCGTTGACCCCCTGCTTGCAAAGCAGGTGCTCTAGCCAGCTGAGCTAATCCCCCATAATTGAGAGTAGCATTCTATCGGTCATCTTGTCGATGCGTAGTCCCAGGCAGACTTGAACTGCCGACCTCCACATTATCAGTGTGGCGCTCTAACCAACTGAGCTATAGGACTGTCTGACTCGGCGTTCAATTAACCTGTGGGCTTAACTGCGCCCAGTTTCTTT
>NZ_NPJJ01000051.1 GCF_002251385.1 Prevotella sp. P5-108 | reverse complement strand
TGTACTACTACTCTTCTGTTTATCTTAAATCTTTCAAAGAACTCTTTCTTCAGCGCTCAGGAGAAGTGTTTCATTCTCGAAAGCGGATGCAAAGGTATAGCTTTTTTCAACACAAACCAAACATTTCGACAAAAAAGTTGAAAATATTTTCCACCTATTGATTTATATCAACCAAAATGATGACCCTGAGGACTATATACCTTATTATATATTATACCCATGAAGACTCCTTTCGCATCATGACGATTTCCAGCCCGATTGCCAGATGCCCCCTGTTTCTTCCACTTGGATAGGGTTGAAACGGGGCCACCTTTGTGGGAAATTTCGTTGGCGCTTTTCGCTGGAGTCTTTCGCTGCATGTTGGCAGGATGCGTGTTTTTGGGGAATTTGCGGCGCGCATTAGATATTTGGAGGCATGAAACCGTAATTGCAAGTTCTGCTACCAGCAATTCAAACTTGGAAACAGAAAAAATGACCGTCTGGGGGAAGTAACGCCTATCTGCCATCAAACAGGAATAAGTTGTCTTGTAAATTCTTTCCAACTCGTACCACCATTTCTTTTGGCATCTTGCTCCCCGCCCGCACTTGACCATTGCCTGCCATATCCCGAACACACCCGGAAGCAATCTGCCCAAAGCCGAGACCCACATAAATTGACATCCGATTGAGTTCCGATGACCGAAAAAGTCAAATATCCATCGCAAATGATTGTCTATATGGCGAATTATCTTTACCTTTGCCGCCATAAGTATTATGATTCTTATGTTATCACGCATCATCCATACCCTGAGCAAGCCGCTGACCGGAGGCAACCAGCTCTATTTTCTGCTGATGTACCTGCTGGGACTGACAGGTATCGTCTGCGAGCCGTGGAACGGCAGCCGCTTCTGGATGAGTTTCGAACTGTTTTCCGACCTTTACCTATTCTGCGCCCTGCTACGACTGA
This sequence comes from Prevotella sp. P5-108, assembly GCF_002251385.1. Classification (GTDB taxonomy): domain Bacteria; phylum Bacteroidota; class Bacteroidia; order Bacteroidales; family Bacteroidaceae; genus Prevotella. The sequence goes on along the minus strand of NZ_NPJJ01000051.1, from coordinate 53,128 downwards.
TGCCCGAAAGATACAGACACTGCCTGCGCCTCGCCACAGCCACATTCTTCTACCTACTGTCTGCTGTAGACATGGCATGCTACGTAAGACTGGGCATGCCCATCACCCCGATGCTGCTGCAGCTGGCACTGCAAAGCAATACCAGAGAGGCTGGCGAAGCGCTGTCGTCGTATCTCGACGCGGCAATGCTGTGGTCGCCATTAGGGCTGGTCATCATCCAGATGATGGTGGGCATGGCGCTGCTTGCCCGAGAGCAGACCATCATGGGCAAAGCCATGCGCACAGGGATATGGCGCAACCGGCACATGACTTACGCCGCTCAGACAGCCATTATCGTCATGTTTGCCATCGGGTTCATATTCAGTCTGGAGAACAAGGAGTATATGTATTGCCGCATCATCTGCCAGTATAGCGAACTGGAAACGCAGCAGCGGAAAGACTTCAGGCAGAAAACCAATTACTATCTGCCCATATACCGCATGGCGTTTGCCGTCAGCGAGACCCACCGGCTGCGCGACGAGATAAGACTCTTTGAAGAGAGTCTGAACAAGGCGCGGATAGACTCGGTCACACACCTCTCCCCACATATCATCCTGATTATCGGAGAAAGCTACAACCGCCACCACAGCCAACTCTACGGCTACGACAAGCCCACCACGCCCCGGCAGACGGCACGGAAGAACGCCGGCGAGCTCATCGTGTTTGGCGACATGACAAGTGCTTGGAATACCACCTGCGAGTCGCTCAAGGAGATGCTATCCACCCAATGTGCAGGCCAACCGGGGACATGGGCATCAGCCCCACCCTTCCCGCTGCTGTTCAGGATGGCTGGCTATCACACCTCGTTCTTCAGCAACCAATATATGGTGAAGCGCAGCGGATTCAGCGACTTCATCGAAGACGCCTTCTTCAACAATCCTCCCATCAGCCGCCGCCTGTTTGACACGCGCAACGAGTCTACCCACGACTACGACATGGCACTGACCGATGACTACAAGCGATGCCAGACGAGACATCCCTACACGCTGGACATCTTCCACTTCTTAGGACTTCACGCCGACTTCAAGAAGCGTTATCCCGCCAACTTCGGCGTCTTCGACGCCAAAGACTACGACCGCGACGACCTCACGGAGCAACAGCGCGAGATACTTGCCCACTACGACAACGCCATCGTCTACAACGACCTGGTCGTCGACTCCATCCTGAAGCTCTACGAAGATGAAGACGCCATCGCCATATTCGCCGCCGACCACGGTGAGCGCATCTTCGACAACTCTACAGAATGGGGACGCAACCTTACATGGGACCGCAACGACATCAGACAGCAGTTTGACATCCCCTTCTGGATATGGGCGTCGCCGTCCTATCGATCCAGCCGCAAGCAGCAGTGGGAGCAGATACGCTCGTGCCGCAACAGACGGGGAATGACCGACACGATAGCGCAGCTACTGCTACACCTCGCCGGCATACACAGCCCCTGGTACTATCCCCAATACGACATACTGCACAACGACTATGACAACAGCCGCAAGCGCATCATCCGCGGCGAGCGCGACTACGACCGCATCATGCTCGCACCATGACTGGGGCAACGCATCGCCTGCCCTAAGATATTCCCCATACACTCCTCCTAACGACAAACCCAGGACAGAGGCGCTGCATGCCTCTATCCTGGGTTTGTTGACGCAACTCCTTTACCTTTGGTGACCTCCAGTCCAGAGTTGCTTGAGATGAACAGCCTTCGGACGGCTTATCTTACTACCACTTTCTTACCATTCTTGATGTAGACGCCACGCTGGAGACGGGCGTTGGCATCTTGCTTGACGCCGTCGAGCGAATAGACGCCCTGGGGTGCATCGACCGTGGTTTCGATGATGTCGATACCGGTAGGCATTGAGACCACAGCCTCAACGGGAGCCGACTCGGAACCGTCGCCATAACGTGCCGTAACCTGGTAGACATGGTCGGCACCATCGCACTGAGCCTCACGGTCCTCACTTGCCGTGGTGGCAGCCGTAGCCAATGGCTTGCCGTCGCGGTAGATGACATACTCCACAAACGTGCAGCCCTTGGAGGCGAAGGTAGCATCGTCGACCAGGAAGAGGTAAGGCGCCGACGAATAGCCGATGCCCGATGGGCTCACCTCGAGCTTGGTATTGTGACGGATGGCGAAGTAGCGCGCACCCTCAGGCAGCTCGAAGCTCACCTCGTCCCACTTGCTGTTGCTTACAGTCTTCTCTGCCACGAGCTGGAACTGGTCGTGCGCCGCTGTAGTCGTACTATAGAGCACCTGGTAGGTCTCCGGGTTGGAGGCACTGATGTTGTTGACTCTGAACATGACGGTCTGAGCCTTACCCGTGAGCTCCGGACTAATCATCCAGTTGTCTGCTGCCAGCGGAGTAAGCTCGCCCGTCGCCTTGCGATTATAGCTGTACACCGAGGCCATAGCGTTGTTTCCGCTATAAGGCTTTGCCGTGGGATTTGCCACCGTAATGTCCTCGCCGCCATAGTTGGCAGGCATCCATACGATATAGGCAAACGGCGTCTTTTCATTGTCATAGTAAAGACCTTGGTCGTCGAAGTAACCATAGGTGACTCCCTTGTCGCCGTCATGGAAACTCCAGTCGCCGGCGTTGTCTACGCTCCATGAGTTGTAGTCCTCAAAGTCATCGGTCATGCGGTCTACCTTAGCCACGGCAGTCCACGACAGCGACACCTTGCCCTGTGCGTCCACCAGAGCCTTGAGCCCGGTCGGAGCAGGCTGATGCGCATCGACTGCCGTCAGTTCCACGCTACCATCTGCGGTGACGGCATCCTTGCCCTCACCCGCCTTGAGCGTAGCGGTCAGCGTGACGGCGTTGCCCTTGACGAGCACACTCGGCGTATAGGCGATGTCATACGTGGCAGTCTGCATCAGCGCCAGCGACTCGCCCCCGACGGTCTTCACCTCGGTGTCGCCCGCGGTGAGAGTCAGCGTATAAGCTCCTATGGCGTTGCCGTAATTGGTCACAGCCACCTTGACCGTGCCCGCTTTGCCCTTGCGCATCTTGGCAGGAGCCGACACGCTTACGGTGATGCTCGTCGGTGTCTCGTCGGCCACCACGAAGTTGTCGATATACAGATGCTGTTTCCTGTAACAGCGCTTCGACTGGTCGAAAGCCACACCCACGCGTATCCACTTCTGACCCTTGTAGGCACTCAGGTCATAAGAGCGCGACACCCATTTGCCTGCATCGGCATAGCCGTCAAGGCTCTCGGTGGCGAGATACTCTCTGGTGCCGTCGGCCTTGATGACCAGCGGACGCACACTACCCTCCTTCGAGTCGGTCTTCTGACTATACATGAACATCGGTTTCTCTGCCGTGCCCAGAGTTATCTTTCCTGATACCAGAGCGATGACATCCTCATAATAAGTCATAATGTCGGCACATCCGCCGTCACCGTTGGCGTCTTCGTCGGTAGAGTAAGTCACACCGGCATACTGGTTCTGATATCCCCAGCCTTCTCCTTCAGCAGCCCAGAAGCCATAGGCATTGCCCGCCTTGGCAAAGGTCTCCTTGAGGGGCAGCGTGTAGGGAGCGCCCACCACGAGAGGCGCTGCAAAACTATAGCCGCTCACGCCGGTGGCGTTGCTTGCCGACACAGCGAGCTGCAGCAACTGCTGGTCGCCGCTGTTGACGTCGACAGCCACAGACACCTCGGTAGCACCCGTTGTCGTAGCTACCATGCGACTTGCCGTGGCGGCATCCTTCATCTCATAGAGATTGTATTTCACCTTGTCGGCGAAGAACACTCCGCCGTGCTCGGCCTTGGAGGATTCCCATGCCACCTTGAGGTTCTTGCCCACCGGTTCGGCGGTTACTCCGGCAGGAGCCGTGGGGCCGTCAAGACCTATCCAGCCGCTCACCACAGTCTTCTCGCCATTGCCGTCGGCGTTGTAGGGTATCAGCGTATAGGTGTGATTGGCAGGCTTGGTGCCCGCATTCTCGATGGTGTAGGTAGCGGTCTTGCCCACCTGCACACTGGTGATATCTGCCAGTTCGGCGTCGGCCTCCATCACCTTCACGCCGCTGAGCTTGGTCAGCGCACTGCCGTCGGTGGCTTTGTCGGGAGCCTTGAAACTCAGGGTTGCCTTGACTGCGCCCGTAGCATCGGGAGTGAGCACCGCCTCGGTCACAGCGGCAGGAGGCAGCGCGCCCTGCTTCTTCACCGAGATGTCGTCGAGGTAGAGTATCATGTTGTCGGCATCGCTCACGGCATGGAAACCGATATAGTAGTCGCCGTCGGCAGCTGGGGTCAGCGTCTGCGTGTATTCCTGATATTCGGTATTGCTGATATCGGTCCTTGCCATCAGCGTCTGGGTCATGCCCGCAGCCGTGGTAGCGGTGCCGTATTTCACCTCTAAGCGCTCAGGCATCGTCGAGCGGTGCGCGCGTACCTTATATTTAACTATATACGTATCGCCACCGGTCAACTTGAGCACGGGAGTAATGAGCCAGTCGTCGGCATCGTGGTCTTCATCACAGCCGTAGCCCGCACAGTGGTCGGGGAAATCGGGTCCGTAAGGACTGTCGCCACTCTTGAAGAGGTAGTTCCACACTCCCCAGTCGAGATAACTTGATTGTGCGCGGTCGCCATTGCTGTCGACGACGGTAAACTGGTTGAAATCTGCCTCCTTGTCAAAGTTGCACTCCCAGCCTTTGAAAGTATCCGCCGACTTCTTCACCGAGATGTCGTCGAGATAGAGTATCATGTTGTCGGCATCGCTCACAGCGTGGAAACCTATATAATAGGTGCCGTCGGCCACGGGAGTGAGCTCCTGGCTGTACTCTATATACTCGGCATTGGTAATGTCTGTTCTTGCCATCAGCGTCTGGGTCATACCCGCAGCCGTGGCGGCGGTGCCATACTTCACCTCCAAGCGCTCAGGCATCGCCGAGCGGTGCGCGCGCACCTTGTATGTCACCTTGTAAGTATTGCCTGCCTTCAGTGCCAGCGCCGGCGTGATGAGCCAGTCGTCGGCATCGTGGTCTTCGTCACTGGTGTAGCCCGCACAGTGGTCAGGGTAATCAGGGCCATAGGGGCCTTCACCTGTCTTGAAGAGATAGTTCCATGTGCCCCAGTCAAAATAACTCGACGAAAAACGGTCATTGTTGCTGTCGATGACGGTAAACTGGCTGAAATCAGCCTCCTTGTCAAACTTGCACTCCCAGTCGGGCGTAATCGGCAGGGTCGCAGCCTTCTGCACGACCGTCCCCTCGCCTCCCCGAGCCTTGGCCACACGGACAAATCTCTCCGATGGCGCCATCTTGGCAGCCTTGCGTGCTGTGGTGCGTTTGACAACAGCCTCCTGTGCCTGCGCCGTTACCAAGGCGAGGCACACCGCCAGAGCGGTGATAAAGTAGCTTTTTCTCATAAGCGTTGTTTTGTTGATTAGTAAAACAATTTGCGGTGTTCTTATCCGCTTGCGCAAACGCAGCAATTACTAAGGCGTAGCGTACTTTGCTTTAGACAGATTCTCCAACCACATTTCTCGTCACAAATATAGGAAAAGATGCGGCTACAACTGCCCTCCTTGCCAATAATCTGCAACTAAATATCAAAAATATAAGTTATTTGCGTGTTTTTCTTCGTTTTTGTTACTTTTATCAGTGATTTTCTATGGTTTTATTACCGTTTCTATGGTTTTGCTTACAAACTATAATTCCGCAGCGACCCACTCTGCCCGCCTGATCATCCTCTCGGCCCTGACGGGGCTGTCCCCGGAGACTGGGTATAGGCTCAGCAGCCTCAACCCAGCCATCTGCAGACTCAGCCCTGCCCGCTGCAGCGCCGTTACTGCTGTGCCGCCTCCCGGCGCCGCATATTCGGGAAGAACCGCAGCACCAGATAGAGCGTGGCTACGAGTCCTATCAGCGCACCGGCATACCCTATGCCGCAGAGCGAGGTATGGTCTACGACCACGCCACCAAGATAGGCGCCACAGCCGATGCCCAGATTGAAGATACCCGAGAAGATAGACATGGCAATCGACGTCGCCTCCTTGGGCGCAAAGCGGATGGTGTTGTCCTGGCAGGCTATGTTGAACGCCGTGGCCATGGCGCCCCACACGATGCACACGGCGAAGATGGCAATGATGTTCATGGCTGCCGCCTGCATCAACAGCAGACACAGCGCCGGGCCCAGCGTGACCACAGCCATGAACCTCCGTCTGCCCGACATATAATACTTGGAGAAGGCGATGCTGCCCAGCATGCCCGAGGCGCCAAAGACGATGAGCACCATCGTCACCACGTCGGGCGACAGGCCTGCCACCTGATCCAGGAAGGGCTCGATGTAGCTGTAGCCCGTATAGTGAGTGGTGGCAAAGAGCAGCGCCAGCACAAAGACGCCCAGCAGCACGCGGTTGTGGAGCAACGCCGGAATCTTGGCAAACGAGAACTTGCCGCGGCTCTGCAACCGGGGAAATACGGCGGCGATGAAGACGAATATCAGAGCCGAGATGACAGCGATACTCAGAAACGTCATGCGCCAGCCCACGTACAGTCCCACCACGCGGCCTATGGGCAGACCCACAACCATAGCCACCGACGAGCCCGTGGCCATCGTGCTCAGCCCCAGTGCGCTTCGGCCATCGGGCACCGTGCGCACAGCCAGCGGAGGGGCTATCGACCAGAAGATCGAGTGGGCACACGCCACGCCTATGCGCGAGAGCATCAGCGTGTAATAGCCCTCGGCGAGCGCCGATGCCACATGGCTCACCACAAAGAGGGCGATGATGGCGAGCAGCAGCCGCTTGAGCTCCACCGTAGACACCATCACCATGAGGGGCAGCGACATGAGCGCCACCACCCACGCATAGACCGACACCAGCAGTCCTGCCCGCACCTCGCTGATGTGCAGGTCGGCGGCAATGTCGCTGAGCAGACCTATGGGCATAAACTCTGATGTATTGAACACAAAGACGGCGAAGGTCAACCCCACCAGGGGCAACCACCGGGCTATCGTTTTCTCCTTGGGCATGATATATATTAAATAGGTGTTATCCTTTGCGGCTGCAAAATTACAAAAAGGCGGCCAATCCATCATCTCCCGCACGAAGTTTCATAGCATTGTCGAGCCAATTATTGACATACCGCAAGCCGGAGGCACCCGCAGCGACACAGAGGGGGCTGCGGCTGGCTCGTAACATAAGTCACGAAGCCGCGTAACATAAGGTACGAGGGCACGTAACATAAGGCACGTGAGCTCGTGCCTTATGATACGAGCCGATGGAGGTCATCTCGGCGATTGCGAAGGTCATCTCGGCGATTGTGGAGGTCATCACGGTTGGCGTCGAGGTCATCACCCTGTAGACAGATATAGACGCAGCGAGCCCCACCCTATCTGTTCCCGGCATGGGAACGGTGTAGGGCGGGGCTCGGTGTATTGGGGTGATGGAGGGGACTGTCGGCGCGACTGCAAGGATGGTCGGCGCTTTGGCGGGGATGGTCGGTGCGACTGCGGGGATGGTCGGCGCTTTGGCGGAGACAGTCGGTGCTAACGCTTAGTCAGCCAGGCACTTGTCGAGGCGGGCGATGATGGAGCGCTTATCCATCTTCTGACCGATGAAGACGAGCTTCTGCATGCGGTCGCCATACTGCTCGTCCCAGTCGCGGCGCAGCCCAGGCTCGCGGTCCATCATTTCGCTCAGCTGGTCTTCGGGCATGGTGGCATACCACTGTCCGGCATTCTTGAGACCCATCTGGCGGCCTGCCTGCTCGAAGAGATAGCACACGTCGGGCTCGTCGGCAAACCAGCACATGCCCTTGCAGCGGATGACCCCCTTGGGCCAGAAGCGGGCGACAAACTCGTCGAAGCGCGCCAGGTCGAGCGGACGGCGGCGGTAATAGACAAAGGTACCTATACCGTACTCCTCGACCTCGCCATGCTCATGGTCGTGATGGTGGTGATGGCAGTGGCCGTGGTCGTCGTGGTCATGATGGTCGTGGTCGCAGTGCTCATGCTCGTCATCATGATGATGCTCATCGTGGTCGTGGTGCTCGTGCTCGTCATCGTGATGATGGTGCTCTTCTTCTGCCTCTTCGTCATCGTCAGGCTCACCGTGGTGGTGCTCTATCTGGTCTATCCACGCGGCAGAGGTCGCTACGTCGTCGAAATTGAAGCGGCGGGTGTCGAGGATGCGCTCAAGCTCGATGTCGCCATAGTCGCAAGGTATGATTTCGGCCTTGGGCTGGATGGCGCGGATAATCTGGGTGACGTGGTCGAGCTCCGAGGGAGTCACCTCTGAAGCCTTGTTGAGCAGAATGATATTGCAGAACTCGAGCTGCTGGATGACCAGGTTCTCGAGGTCGTCTTCGTCGAGATTGTGGCGCTGCAGATTGTCGCCATTGCCAAACTCGTCTTTCATGCGCAGGGCGTCGACCACCGTCACGATGCAGTCGAGCCGGGCTATGCCACCCTTGATATACTGCGGTCCCATCGAGGGGATGGAGCAGATGGTCTGTGCGATTGGGGCGGGCTCGCAGATGCCGCTTGCCTCGATGACGATGTAGTCGAAGCGCCCCATCTCTATGATTTCGCGTATCTGCTCGACCAGGTCCATCTTGAGCGTGCAGCAGATGCAGCCATTCTGCAGAGCCACGAGGCTGTCGTCCTTCTTGTTGACCACTCCGCCCTGCTGTATGAGGTCGGCGTCGATGTTTACCTCACCGATATCGTTGACGATGACGGCAAACTTGATGCCCTTCTTATTGGCGAGAATTTTGTTGACCAATGTGGTCTTGCCGCTACCAAGATAGCCCGTGAGCAGCAGAACGGGTATTTGCTTTATACTCATAATATATATATGTATAGTTGGTGTCTCTACGGGCAGAGGGTGCAAAATTGATACCAAACCGGGCTCTCGGCGCCGCTTTTTTTTGACATTCTGCTCTCTGCGCCATGCTCCCGCCTTGCGGGGATGGCTGCGAGGGCTGGCGCGAGGGCCGAGGTGGACAGCACGACAATCGCCGAAACCGGCAAAAGCCCCTTGGCAGTAGGCGCGACTTTCGTAATAAATGATAAAAATAAGGGCGGGGTCGCAAATAATAACAAAAAAAGTAGTGCAGACGAATAAATCTTCTTATATTTGCAATGTGGTGGCATGCTCTTTGCAGTCACCATAGTATAAACCATAAAACAGACGATTATGAACATTAACGATTTAGAAGAAAAGATCAGACAGAGTGAGAGCATGTCACTCTCGGCAGCGTTCCCGATACTGATGCGCAAGGTATACCTATGGATGGCGATGGCGCTTGCCATCAGCGGCCTCACCGCCTACAGCGTAGCGATGTCGCCAGGACTGATACAGCTGATATACAGCAGCCAGCTGGGCATATGGGCCATCATCATCGCCGAACTGGTGCTGGTATGGAAGATATCCAACAGCGTGAACAAGGAAAACCGCTCTCTGGCTACCACCACACTGATGTTTATCATCTTCTCGGCACTCAACGGACTTACCCTCTCATCCATCTTCGTACTCTTTGCCCCCGCAGCCATCATCAAGACCTTTGCCGTCACCGCCGGCACATTCGGCGTCATGGCAGCCTACGGCTACTTCACCAGCCGCGACCTGACCAAGATAGGCGGACTGCTCTTCATGGCGCTGATAGGCGTCATCATCGCCAGCGTGGTCAACATGTTCCTGCACAGTTCAGGTCTGGACCTGGTGGTAAGCATCATCGGCGTGCTGGTCTTCGTGGGCCTCACCGCATGGGACAGCCAGCAAATCAAGATGAGCCTTGCCATGGCTCCCGACTTGGGAGAGACCAGCCAGAAGTTGGCAGTGACAGGCGCGCTGAGCCTATACCTCGACTTTATCAACCTGTTCCTCTACCTGCTGCGCTTCTTCGGCGGCAACCGCGACTGATGCGAGGACAGGCTTCATCGTGAAAATACAGGCCAAGGATATTAAACCTTGGCCTTTTTATTGCGTCAGAGACATAGATTATCGTTATAATTTTAGAGAAAATGAACAAATCAATCATCATTGCCGTCCTGGCATGCAGCGTCATGCTCAGCAGCTGCGGCACTTCAGGTAACACCAACACACAGACCAACACCCAGACCACCAGTCACCAGAGCGTGCTGGGGTCTATCATCAGCGCTGCCACCAACGGACAGACGCTGGGCAACACCATCAAGAGCATCCTGGGAACCGACAAGCCCCGCGAGCGCGACCTCATCGGTACATGGCACTACAGACAGCCCGGCGTGGCATTCACCACCGAAAATCTGCTCGCCAAGGCGGGAGGCGAGACCATCGCCACCGAAATCAAGGGAAAACTGAGCGATACCTACACCAAGGTGGGCATCAACAGCAAGAACACCTATCTCACCATCAACAGCGACAAGACCTTCAGCGGCAAGATAGACGGCAAGCCCATCAGCGGCCAGTGGACCTACACACAGGAAGACCAGAAACTGGTGCTGAAGACCCTGCTCTTCAGCCTCAACGTATATGCCAAGAAGACCACGGGCGGCATGAGCTTCCTGATGGAGTCGAAGAAGTTGCTCAACCTCTTCCAGACTCTGGCAGCGATGAGCGGCAACAGCACCCTGCAGACTATGGGCGACCTGAGCAAGAACTACGACGGTGTGCGCATCGGTCTGGACACCCACAAGTAATACAGCTATGTAGACGACCATAACTATAGCCACGCTCGCCCCAAGAAGGGTAAGGGTGTGGCTCTTTGTTTTACCACCGACAACGACTATGACTATGATGAAGACTATAGGACTCTGGTTCAGGATAGTGCGGCCGCAGACGCTTGCAGCCTCGCTCTGTCCGGTTATGGCGGCGCTGATAGCCATGCCGTCGCCCGTCACCTCTGCCACCGTGGCTGCGGTGACCATCGTCTGCGCGCTGGCGCTGCAGATACTGTCCAACCTTATCAACGACTACTACGACTTCGTGCGGGGTACCGACCAGAAAGGCCGTGCGGGCTTCAAGCGCGCGCTGGCTGAAGGCGAAGTGAGCAAGCGGCAGATGGAGTGGGCCTGTCTTACTGCGCTCGCGGTGAGCGTGGGCTGCGGTCTCTTCCTGGTCGTCCACGGCGGTTGGGTAATCCTCGCCATCGGCGTCTCGGCCCTGCTCTTCGCCTGGCTCTATACTGCCACGAGCCACTCGCTGTCGTATCTGGGCGTGGCAGACATATTCGTATTTCTCTACTACGGCGTGATAGCCTCGTCAGGCACATACTATCTGCAGACGGGACAGTTTGCGTGGTCGGTATGGTGTGCTGGAGGCGTGAGCGGACTCATCTCGATGTGTGTGCTGCTCATCAACAATCTGCGCGACATGGACAGCGACCGACTCGTGGGCAAGCGCACTTTCCCCGTGAGGTTCGGGCGCCGCGCAGCCCTGTGCCTGATGGGCACCGTGGTGGCTCTGATGCCCGTGCTCGCCTATCTGGCTCTGGGCTGGAGCCTCGCCATGCTGGTAGTCGTCCCTGCCGCAGCCCTCTTCGCCGCCACCCTCCGCGCCAAGGGCGCCACCTACAACAAGCTGCTGATGGCTGCCGGCATCATCAATATAATATATGTAGTGCTGATGGCGGTATAACGACAAGGAAGCGGTGGGGAACGAGGCAATATACATCATTTACTGTATATTGCACAACTTTGCGCAAGCCTGGCGACCCACCCATCGCCCATCGCCGCAGCCCACGACCCCCGTCATCACCACCAAGCAAACCATCTGATTTACCAACACTTGCGTCCCTTACCACCCGCATCGCATCCGTCAATGCCTACAGCCCGACGGTCATGAATGGGAGTGTGTATATAATGCAAATTGTTGTATAAATATACAGCACAGGCGTATTTTTATACATTTTTCTTTGGCGAATATGCATCTTTTGTGTAATTTTGCACCCGTAAATGTATAAATATACACATCATGAAAGGAAAGAAAGACCGTATCGAGGCTCTCAAGATGCTCATCTCCAGCAAGGAGTTCTGCAGCCAGGAAGACATCCTCACCGAACTGATTAGAGAGGGCTTCGAGGTGACCCAAGCCACGCTGAGCCGCGACATGAAACTGCTCAAGATAGCCAAGGCATCGAGCATGAACGGCAAGTATGTCTACGTATTGCCCAACGAGACCATGTACAAGCGCGTCACCCGTCCCAAGACCGCCAAGCAGATGCTCCAGGCGCCTGGTTTCGTGTCGATACAATACTCCAACAACATCGCCGTCATCAAGACACGGCCTGGCTACGCCAGCGCGATAGCCTACAACATAGACAACAGTAACATCATAGAGATATTGGGAACCATTGCCGGCGACGACACCATCGTCACCATCCTCGCCGAGGGCGCCGACCGCGGCAGGCTGGAGCGCAAGCTGATGCAGGTAATCCCCAATCTGATATAAACCAAGAAGAGAAGAATGGAAGAAATCAAGGTAATGGTGGCCGACGCCTCGCACGAGAAATACGTGGACACCATCTTACAGACCATTGCCGACGCCGCCAAGGTAAGAGGAACGGGCATCGCCAAGCGTACGCACGAGTATCTTACCACCAAGATGAAGGAGGCCAAAGCCGTCATAGCCCTCTCGGGCGACCGCTTTGCCGGCTTCAGTTATATAGAGACATGGGGCAACAAGCAGTATGTGACCACGTCGGGACTGATAGTACACCCCGACTTCCGCAAGCACGGCGTGGCCAAGCGCATCAAGGACCTCACCTTCACCCTCGCCCGCACCCGCTGGCCCCACGCCAAGATATTCAGCCTTACGAGCGGAGCCGCCGTGATGACGATGAACACGCAGTTGGGCTACCAGCCTGTGACCTTTGCCGACCTCACCGACGACGAAGCCTTCTGGCGCGGATGCGAAGGCTGCATCAACGTAGACGTGCTCAAGCGCACCGGGCGCAAATACTGCATCTGCACCGCCATGCTCTACGACCCCGAGGAGCACCTGCCCGCCAAGCTGCCGCAGGAGGTAATCGAGAGAATCAACAAGATAGACAAGAGAAACCAAGAACAGAACTAATAAAACACCAATCATTATGAGCAAGAAGAAAGTAGTAGTAGCCTTTTCGGGCGGTCTCGACACCTCGTACACCGTCATGAAACTTACTGAAGAAGGTTATGACGTGTATGCCGCCTGTGCCAACACCGGCGGATTCAGTGCCGCACAGCTCAAGGAGAATGAAGCCAACGCCTACAAGTTGGGCGCTGTAAAATATGTGACCCTCGACGTGACTCAGGAGTACTACGAGAAGAGTCTGAAGTACATGATTTACGGCAACGTGATGCGCAACAACTGCTACCCCATCAGCGTATCGTCGGAGCGCATCTTCCAGGCCATCGCCATAGCCCGCTACGCCAACGAGATAGGTGCCCACGCCATAGCCCACGGCTCTACCGGCGCCGGCAACGACCAGATACGCTTCGACATGACCTTCCTCGTCATGGCACCGGGCGTGGAGATTATCACCCTGACCCGCGACAAGGCGCTCTCACGCCAGGAAGAGGTGGACTACCTCAACGCCCACGGCTACTATGCCGACTTCACCAAGCTCAAGTACTCTTACAACGTGGGTATATGGGGAACCAGCATCTGCGGAGGTGAACTGCTCGACTCTGCGCAGGGCTTGCCCGAAGAGGCGTTCCTCAAGCACGTGACCCGCACCGACGAGAGCGAACTGAAGATTACCTTTGAGAAGGGCGAGATAGCCGCCGTCAACGGCGAGAAGTTTGACGACAAGATTGCCGCCATCCAGAAGATTGAGGAGATAGGCGCCGCCTACGCCATCGGCCGCGACTTCAACGTGGGCGACACCATCATCGGCATCAAGGGTCGTGTAGGCTTTGAGGCAGCCGCCCCCAAGCTCATCATCGAGGCCCACCGACTGCTGGAGAAGTACACGCTGAGCAAGTGGCAGCAGTACTGGAAGGAGCAGGTGGCCAACTGGTATGGCATGTTCCTCCACGAGAGCCAGTATCTGGAGCCCGTAATGCCCGACATCGAGGCCATGCTTACCTCTTCGCAGCGCCACGTCAACGGCACCGCTATCCTCAAACTGCGCCCATTGGGATTTGAGACTGTGGGCGTGGACTCACCCGACGACCTGCTCAAGAGCAAGCTCGGCGAGTATGGCGAGATGCAGCACGGATGGACCGCCGATGACGCCAAGGGCTTCATCAAGGTCACCTCGACGCCGCTGCGTGTCTTCTACGGCATCCACCCCGACGAGAAACGATAGCTCTGAACGGGCTGCAAGCTCCACAGAGAACGAGAAAAAGGCCAATGGCTGCAACCATTGTTGTACCCAATCCGTCTATAATGATACAAACCATCTAAACAGACATGACAATGAACAACAAGAAACTGGAAAGAAGCAACAACCGCATGATTGCGGGCGTATGTGCAGGACTTGCCGAATTTTTCGGCATCGACCCTACCGCCATGAGAGTGGCCTACACGCTGCTCACCGTCTTCACCTGCTTCAGCGGAGTATTGGCCTATATCATCATGTGGATTATCATTCCACCCAAAGCCAATTAGCAACATGATACGAATAGGAATACTGGGAGGAGCCGGCTATACCGCCGGCGAACTCATCCGTCTGCTCATCAACCACCCCGACGCCGAGCTGGTCTTTGTCAACAGCAGCAGCAATGCCGGCAATCTGCTCACCGATGTCCATGAGGGACTCTACGGCGAGACCTCCATGCGCTTCACCGACGCGATGCCCTTCGACGAGGTCGACGTGGTGTTCTTCTGCTTCGGCCACGGCAAGAGCCAAGCCTTCCTGCAGGAGCATACCATCCCCGACCACGTGCGCATCATCGACCTGGCGCAAGACTTCCGTATCGCCGCGCCCGACCACGACTATGTCTACGGTCTGCCCGAGCTCAACCGCGAAGCCATCACCACCGCGCGCCACATCGCCAACCCCGGCTGCTTTGCCACATGCATCCAGCTGGGTCTGCTACCTGCCGCCAAGCTGGGTCTCATCACCAGCGATGTGAGCGTCAATGCCATCACCGGCTCTACCGGTGCCGGCCAGAAGCCCACAGCCACCACCCACTTCTCCTGGCGCAACAACAACCTGAGTATATACAAGGCGTTCAGCCACCAGCATATCGCCGAGATACGCCAGAGCCTCGCCCAGGCACAGGGCCATCTCGAGGCTGCCATCGACTTCATCCCCTACCGCGGCGACTTCGCCCGTGGCATCTTTGCCACCGAGGTGGTGCACACCGATGCCGACATCGAGACCATCGAGGCTGCCTACCGCGACTTCTACCGCGATGCCGCCTTCACTCACTATGTAGACAAGGCGATAGACCTGAAGCAGGTGGTCAATACCAACAAGGCGCTTGTACACTGCGACAAGTATGGCGACAAGCTGCTCATCACCTGCTGCATCGACAATCTGCTCAAGGGTGCCGTGGGACAGGCGGTGCAGAACATGAACCTCATGTTCGGGCTCGACGAGCGCACCGGACTGCGGCTGAAGCCCTCTGCATTCTGATTATACCTTATTATATATATAGCGACTATGAATCTGTTTGATGTATATTCCCTCTCGGACGTGAACATCGTCAAAGGCCGTGGCTGTCATGTCTGGGACGACAAGGGACAGCAATATCTCGACCTCTATGGTGGCCATGCCGTCATCAGCATCGGCCACTGCCACCCACACTACGTGGAGATGATGACAGCCCAGCTCAACAGGCTGGGGTTCTACAGCAACTCGGTCATCAACCGACTGCAGGAGCAACTCGCCGAGCGTCTCGGCAAAGCCTGCGGGTATGACGACTACAGCCTCTTCCTGGTCAACTCGGGCGCCGAAGCCAATGAGAACGCGCTCAAGCTGGCATCGTTCAAGACCGGACGCACCCGCGTGCTCGCTGCCGGCAAGGCCTTCCACGGCCGCACCTCGCTCGCCGTCGAGGTGACCGACATCGCCAAATACAATGCCCCCATCAATGCCAACGGACATACCACCTTCCTGCCCCTCAACGACCTGGAGGCATGGGAAACCGAACTCGCCAAGGGCGACGTGGCTGCCTGCATCATCGAGTGCATCCAGGGCGTGGGCGGACTGAATATGGCTACAGCCGAGTTTGCCCAGGGTCTGCTCGAGGCTTGCCACCGCAACGGCACCATCCTCATCTGCGACGAGATACAGTGTGGCTACGGCCGCAGCGGCAAGTTCTTTGCCCACCAGTGGCTCGGCATACGCCCCGACCTCATCACCGTGGCCAAGGGCATAGGCAACGGCTTCCCCATGTCGGGCGTGCTCATCGCGCCGAGCTTCGAGGCGGTGAAGGGCCAGCTCGGCACCACCTTCGGAGGCAACCACCTGGCATGTACCGCCGCCCTGGCTGTGCTCGACGTCTTCGAGCAGGAGCATCTGGTGGACAATGCCCATGAGGTGGGCGAATATCTGCTCGCCAGACTGCGCGAGCTGCAGCAGGAGTCGCAGCATATCGTCGAGGTGCGTGGCCGCGGACTCATGGCGGGTGCCGTGCTCGACATCCCCCATAGCGAGGTGCGCTCGCGACTCGTGCACGAAGAGCATTGCTTTACCGGTTGCGCCGGCACCAATATCCTACGCATCCTCCCTCCGCTATGCCTCACCCGTGCCGAGGTCGACGACTTCATCGGTCGCCTCGGACGCACACTTGCCAAGTTATAACGATAGCCATCATCGGGGCTGGCGCCATGGGGCGGCAGTCTGGCTGAGGGTCTGCTCAGCCTAAAAGCCCCTCCCCCCAGCCCAGGGTTGAGGGCGAAGACCGCTACCTTGGGTGCAAGTACGACCATTATAGCAACGCTGTAAGTGTTGCGATTAGCCGCAGGCGTTACCCGCACCAGGACAATGGGCGGAACTATATAGGACGGTATTATCAGATTGAGTATAACGCCTTCGGCTAAACGCAACTCCTACAGAGTTGCCAGGGGAAGCCCCATCCCAACCTTCCCCAAGGGGAAGGAGTTCCACCAAAGGTCCATCCAAACCACTACAAGCCCCATCCCAACCTTTCCCAAGGGGAAAAAACGTCATCAAACCGCCTCAAACACAGCAGGAAGGAACTCACGCCCCTTGGGGAGGGCTGGGGAGGGGCCCCAGGAGGCATGGCGGGGTGTGTGGACGGGATTATCATTTTGCCATTTTTCGCTACGAAAAGTACAAAAAACATAGTTTTTGTGTCGGATTTCATCATTTTTTTTATAATTTTTCGCTCGGAAAGAGAGATTCGGCTTCGCCCTGTGGTTATTCCTCCCGGCTCGGGGCGCAGTTTTATTCATACGGGAGCTATATAAATAAACCTACAAAATGAAGAAAATCTACTTCATCCTATCACTGTTGGCCACAACAGTGGCATCGGCGTATGCTGCCGTAAACCCACCCACCATCGGTTTCCCCGACAACTATCTGGGTACCCAATTCAAAGCTACGTGGGAAGACGCCGGCGCCGACTCCTATCTGTTCAGCCTCTACACTCTGGGCGACAACATGATGAAATTCGACGAGACCTTTGCCAATGTGAACCACAGTGGCGGCAAAATCAACACAGCCAACCCCAACATTCCTGTTGGTTTCAGCGTTGACATCTCCAAGAACGGCACCACCGACGTGGTCTACTACAACGACCGCGACCACATCGTGCTGGACGCCAACGACGACAAGGTGTCTACCTCCCTCATGGTGGGCGGCAACCTCTCCAGATGTATCTTCAACGCCAACCTTATCAATGCGCAGGGCATCACCAAGGAAAACTCGAGCCGTTTCAAGGTGACTCTCTACGACAAGGCCGGCGACATGATCAGTTCGGGTCAGGTAGAGGCTTACTATTTCTACATCAAGGAAGATTTTGACCTGGAGGATGCTTTCGGCGGAATCCGCTCCAACATCGGCAAGGTGGTCTTTGAGATTGTCAAGGACGACAGCCACAACGTGGGCGACATCGCCATCAACTCTATACAGTATGAATACAAGGCCCCCGTATACGTGATGCGCGACAAGGAGGTCGAGGGTACATGGATCGTTCCCACCGACCTGGATGCCGAGAAGGTCTATTACTACTATGTAAAGGCAAAGAATGGCAGCGAGGTTTCTGACATGTCGGCCATCATGTATGTCGATGGTTTCCTGAGTGTCAACACCCTGCCCGCCAGCAACATCAAGAGTACCTCGTACACCGCCAACTGGGAGTATCTGCCCAAGGCGCTGGGCTACTATGTGCAGCCATACCGCTTCGACGTGGTCGAGGACACCAAGATAGACAAGCGCCTTGACGACCAGTTCTCCAAGGCTACCGAGGGCACCACGATGCTTCCCATCAGCATCAACTCGGAAGACCTGGACAAGTATACAGACTGCACAGGTTGGAGCGGACGCAATGTGCTGATGGCCAAAGGCATGATAGGTGCCGATGCAGGCCGCTTCCCCATGAACATGTCTTATCTGCACTCGCCCATTATGAACCTGTCGGCCAACGGCGGCAAGTACAAAATACACCTCAAGGCCCATGGTACTGCCGGCGACGCCCTCAACGTATACCACGTGGGATATATGGTAGACGGCAAACTGAACATGCACACGGCAACCTTCGACAAAAATGGCAATATCGATGAAGAGTGGGAGATGAACGACGGCGACTCTGAGACCATGCTCTCATTTGAGGATAAAAGACTCAAGAAGTTCTTCATCGATGAGATTACTGTAAGCCAGGGTCTCTACAAGGGCGACATCATCACCGTGAAGTATGACCTGGTGAAACTCACCGACGGCAAGACCACCTCTTACGACTTCTCTGGTCTCGAGGAGAACAAGAAGTATGGTTACCAGGTGACAGGATGGCGTCACAACGACGTGGGTGGCGAGGTAATCTCAGGCACATCACCCATTGTATATGCCGACCTGAGCATCGCTGCAGGCATCGATGACAACGTGGTAGCCAACGGCGACCCCAAGGTAAGCGTAAGCGACAACACCGTGACCGTGACGCTGGCGCAGGCTGCTCCCATCTATGTCTTCACCCTCGACGGATGCAACAAGCAGACTCTGAGCGGCAAGGCTGGCGCCAACACGCTGACCCTCGCTGCCGGACAGGTATACATCGTCAAGGCCGGTGGCCGCGCCTACAAGGTTATGGCACGCTAACCGCACAGACGACCCATAAACAATTTCCACGGCGGAGCAGGACATCACCGGATGTCTGGCTCCGCCGTTGGCGTTGGATGGGGTGCGTCTAAAAAAAACGGCAGGCAAAAAAATGGGGAAAATAGCGGTGCATGTCAGGTTTTTTGCGTATTTTTGTGACATCAACAGTATCCCGCACACAATCGATGCCGGCATCGGCTATTTGTCCGGCGCTGACAAATCAAATAAAGGAAGAAAGAGATGAAGACATTTTTCAATGTAGAAGACCTGGGCGACCTCCGTCAGGCGCTCGCCGAGGCACAGGAGGTAAAGCGCGACCGCTTTGCCTTTCAGGAATTGGGCAAGAACAAGACTCTGCTGATGATATTCTTCAACAACAGTCTGCGTACACGCCTCTCTACCCAGAAGGCAGCCATGAACCTGGGAATGAACGTGATAGTACTCGACGTCAATGCCGGCGCATGGAAGCTGGAGACCGAGCGTGGCGTAATCATGGACGGCGACAAGAGCGAGCATCTGCTCGAAGCCATCCCCGTGATGGCAAGCTACTGTGACATCATCGCCGTGCGCTCGTTTGCCGGGCTCAAAGACCGTGACTTCGACTATGCCGAGACCATCGTCAACCAGTTTGTGCGCTACAGCGGCCGCCCCGTTGTGGCTATGGAGACTGCCACGGTGCATCCGCTCCAGGCCTTTGCCGACCTCATCACCATCGACGAGCACCGCAAGACGGAGCGTCCCAAGGTGGTGCTCACCTGGGCTCCCCACTGCCGTGCGCTGCCACAGGCTGTGCCCAACAGCTTTGCCCAATGGATGAACGCTGCCGATGTAGACCTGGTGGTGACCCATCCCGAAGGCTACGAACTGGACGAGAAGTTTGTGGGCAATGCCCATGTGGAGTATGACCAGCGCCGCGCGCTCGAAGGTGCCGACTTCGTGTATGCCAAGAACTGGAGCTGCCCCGGCGTAAGCTGCAAAGAGGACTATGGCAAGATACTCTGCAAGGATATGTCGTGGACCATCGACTCGGAGCACATGAGCTGGACTCATGACGGATACTTCATGCACTGTCTGCCCGTTAGACGCGGCCTCATCGTCACCGACGATGTGATAGAGAGCGACCACTCGCTTGTCATCCCCGAAGCCGCCAACCGCGAGATAAGCGCCGAGGTGGTGCTCAAGCGCGTGTTGGAAACCCTATAATACATAAGATTATGAGAAGACTGTTTATAACTATCATTGCTATAGCAGCCCTGACAGCAGCTTCGGCCCAAGGCATCATAAGACCAAAGACTTCGGGCGCAGCTGTCAAGAAGAAACCTGCCACGACCGTCAGGCACAAAAAGCCGCAGCGCACGCCAAGCCCCAAAGAGAGATTTGACATGGACGCCCACCGCAAGCGTCTGGTCAACAAGCTGCTGGGGGATATGGTGTATGTCAAGGGCGGCACCTTCACCGCCGGATGTGACACGGTAAGATTCAACAAAGAACGCGCGAGAGAGATAACGC
Organism: Prevotella sp. P5-108; assembly: GCF_002251385.1. Classification (GTDB taxonomy): domain Bacteria; phylum Bacteroidota; class Bacteroidia; order Bacteroidales; family Bacteroidaceae; genus Prevotella. The sequence continues at coordinate 32,438 of NZ_NPJJ01000051.1, read as the reverse complement.
TCGATGGCTATTATATCTGTAAATACGAATTGAGCATGGCTCTATGGGACGCCTTCATGAAAGACAACTGGTGGGATGGAGACTATGAGTATTACACCAAGAACCCTATGGGGAAGGATTATGCCAAATGCAACATATCGTGCAAAGAAATCCAGACATTTCTGGAACGCCTGAATGCCTACTGCGGTCAGGAGTTTCGTCTGCCCACCGAGGCCGAATGGGAATATGCTGCCATAGAGGGTAAGCCTCAGGCTCGCTACCGATTCAGCGGCAGCAACAATGCCAATGAGGTGGCGGTGTATAAAGATAACTTGGAAGGGGAAGAAAAAAAGTCATATCACATGGGATGCAAGAAACCCAACGGTCTGGGACTCTACGACATGTCTGGCGGAATCGCAGAGATGTGCTATGACCCCTATAACACCTATTCGCCCGACCGACCGGTCACCCCCAACGGTAAGAAAGACTACAAATGTCCGCCAGGAGAACACACTCATGTGACCAAAGGCGGTCACTATCAATCGCTCGAGCATGAACTCTATCCGTGGGCAAGAGGCTTGTGGATTAGCGACGGTTATGGCGCATGGTATGTAACCATTCGCCTGGTGGCTACGGAGATTAGAAAATAGTATTAATACAGATAAATATCCTGCTGCGAGTAACGATATTCCCAAGGAGAAATGGAGAAAACATAATACACAAGAAGCCCCATCTCAGCCTTCCAAGGGGAAGGAGTGCCAGCTGAGGCCCCATCCCAACCTTCCCCAAGGGGAAGGAACTGCACAAGCGGCCCATAATCCACTCTCCCATACCACATCTATACGGGTGAAGATAAACAGAGTTTTCCGCAAGCAACAGCAACGCTGTAAGTGTTGCGATTCCCCAGCCCAGGGTTGCGGACGAAGACCGCTACCCTGGGTGCAAGTACGACCATTATAGCAACGCTGTAAGTGTTGCGTTTAGCCGCAGGCGTTACCGCACCAGGTTGATGGGCGGAAATATATAGGACGATATTATCAGATTGAGTATAACGCCTTCGGCTAAACGCAACTCCTACAGAGTTGCTTCTCTTTATTATGTCAGTACCCAGGGTAGAGGCGCTGTGCACCTCAACCCTGGGCTATAAAATCGCAACTCCTACAGAGTTGCCAGGGGTGCGTACCATCCACGATGGGCTAACTATATCCATTGCCCCAAAGAGGCCACATCCAAACCACCACACGCCACATCCAAACCTTCCCCAAGGGGAAATGCCATGGAGGAGGCCGGTTTCACCCGCGCAGTGTTTAAGGAGATTGTGGCGCGCACTTTCTCCTTGACGAAGGTTGGGAATGGGCTCTCTTTGGCATCGCTGCAGGTGTCGCGCCTTGCCGTAGGCGTGATACTCTGTTTAATGGTATTTTCCAACGCATTGCAGGCCATTATCCAGCTGCGGGTAACGCCTGCGGCTAATCGCAACTCTTACAGAGTGCTATGATATTAGTACTATCAAACCGGGAGGTGGCTTCGCCCGCAGCCCTGGGCTTTGTAATCGCAACTCCATTACCTTTCAGCGGCGCACTGTGCCACGCCGGTAACCATCGGTTCAGAGTTGACGGTGAGGATGTTGACAAACACGCAATCGGCATGCATAAAAAAAGGGGGGAGGCTCGTTGCGAGCTCCCCCCCTTTTAAAGGATGTTGACAAACACGCAATCGGCATGCATAAAAAAAGGGGGGAGGCTCGTTGCGAGCTCCCCCCCTTTTAAATCATGTTCAATTGTGAGATTCCTGATATTAGTAGATTATTGTTTCTTGGGCAACCATGTACAGATTTTCTTGTCCTTCCAACCATCTACCGATGAGTAATCAACCATATGGATGTTGCCGTCGGTGGTGGGCACGAGGAACTCCATGCGGGTGCCTTCGCGTGTGGGCTTCACGGGGGTGAGTTTCACCTCGCCGTTGGCATCTGCCACTACCTGTACAGGTTTGTTGTAATCAGCGTCAATATTTTCGTCGCGCGCCAGCACCATGGGGCCGTAGATGACAGCCTGGTAGTTCCAAGCGTCGGGGTTGCTGCCGTGGGGCGCGTCGATGAGGCGGCATCGCATGTCAAAGGTCAACTCTATCTTGTCGCCCTTCTTCCACTTGCGTGTCAGGGTGAGATACTTGCCAGCCACTACATTGTCGATGGCTTTGCCGTTGACCTTGACGATGGTGTTGGTGCTCCATCCTGGGATGCGGAGCATGAAGTCGTACTTCTCCTTCTGTGCCTCGCCGATGGTGATGGTCGCAGTGTTGGCGAGTGGGAACTTGGTGTCGATGGTGAATGTCACGGCGTTGCCCTTGAGGGTCTTGGCTGTGGCTGTAGCTGCATTGTAGAGGTTTACGACGGGTCCGCGGTCGTTCTGCATCACGGCTACATAGGGTATATATGCCAATCCCATAGGTCCGCTCAGGTTGCAGCAGGTCACAGCCATGCCGTCGATGGTGGTACCCCATCCTCTGTCGGTCACCTTCTGACCGTTGAGCAGGTTGACGTAGCTGAATCCGTTGCCACCGGGCTTCATGGCACCGATGAGTCCGTTGTAGACATACTTCTCGATGAAGTCGACAGCAGAAGCGTCGCCAGTGATGCGCAGGATTTGGCTGCAGAGCTTCATCCAGGTCACTCCGGCGCAGGTCTCCATCATGCGTTCTATCTTGGGGTTGGTCTGCTCGAGGGCAGTATCGTCCCATGCCTCACCTCTCCACTTGGGATAGTAGGGATAGTCGGCACCACCGTTACCGATAATGGTAATCTCGTATTTCTTCAGGTTTTCAAAGAGGTTGAGCGTAGACTGCTTCCACTTCTCCTCGCCGGTGCAGCGGTAGTACTCTACCAAGCCTTCATAGACCGAGAGCATCTCATAAGCCTTGGGGTAGCCATTGCCCATGAGTCGAGGACGTACGTTGTCGAGACTCTCCTGGAAGATGTTGGCGCCACGGCATCCGCCCTTCTTGATGAGATAGGTACAGAAGTCGAGGTAGCGCTTGTCGCCGGTGAGCTTGTAGATGCGCATCATGGGCTCCATCACCGAGTAGCTCTCGATGCCAGTGCGGCTCCATCCCTGGGTATTGATGTCTACCTTAGGAGCGTCGCCTATCTGGTCTATCACGCTGTTGGCCTCGGCAATCATCAGTTTGAGCACGCGTGGGTCTTTCTCCACATGTGCATAGTACTGCGAGAGTCCGAGCATGATATATTTGCGCTCCCAGAGGTCGCCACCCTTGGCGTCGGGCTGCTTTTCTACGGGCGAGCAGGCTATAGCACCGTTGCTCTGCACATACTTGAACACCTTGTTGACGGTGTTGACCAGTATCTTCTTGAGTTCGGGGTCCTTGTTATATGCATAAAGCATGGCTCCACTGCGAACAGCCTTGGCCCACATCTCACCAACAGCGAAATTGGGTCGGTTGACGTTGTTATCGTAGAACTCCATGAGGCGGTCGTAGGGCACGACGCCCTTGTTCCAATGCTCAACACTGTTGTGGATGTCATTGTCGAAGTATCCATGGAGCTGGATGCTGTGGTCTGAGAGTGGAGAAATCAGGTCTTTAACTTTCTCGTTTTGCGCAGAGGCAGACAGAGCGAGCATCATGGCTGCTCCGAGGCATAAGGTCTTGGTGATATTAGTCATGTTACTTTCAGAATTTGGTGCAAAGGTAAATATATAAATAGGTAGGGCGCCGGATGTCGTTGTTAATAAATGTTATTCGGCTCAAAACATGTGCGCAAAATTGCGCAAAAAAAAGAGAGACACTCCCCGCATGAGGAATGTCTCTCTTTATTTCTTGGGTTTTACCCTTGGGGATGCCGTTATTAAGCGTTGGTGTTAACCACTCTCTTTTCACGGATGCGGGCAGCCTTACCAGTGAGCTTGCGCAGATAGTAGAGCTTAGCGCGACGAACCTTACCTACCTTGTTCACCTCGATAGAATCGATGTTGGGTGACTCGATGGGGAAGATACGCTCAACGCCTACAGTACCAGACATCTTGCGAACGGTGAAACGCTTCTTGTCACCGTGGCCTGAAATCTTGATTACTACACCACGATAGAGCTGGATACGCTCCTTAGAACCCTCGACGATTTTGTAAGCGACAGTTACGGTGTCTCCTGCACGGAACTCAGGGAACTTCTTGCCGGTTGCAAACGCTTCTTCAGCAACTTTAATTAAATCCATTGTTGTTTTTAAATTAAATATTGTTTGTCGTTCCAACCCAACATGGCATGACAACTCTTCCATCAACCAGCGGTTAGGCCGAAAAGCGGTGCAAAATTACTATTTTTTTCACTATGTACCAAATATTTAGGTAAAAAAACAGCTTCTCGGCTCCCATTTTTGTCACTCCCATTTGCCGGCCTTGAAGATTTCATAGAGCGCCTTGGACCATTGCGCATAGCCTTCTTTCTTGAGATGCGGGTCTTTCGAGAGATAATAGTCACGCACGTTTTTCAAGTTGATACCACAGTATTTTCCCACTTCCAGCACTCGGCAGTTATAACGCTGGGCAATGGCACGCTGCACTGCGGAAAGTTGCATCCACTTGCGGTTGCGCTCGGTTTTCTCGAATGCCTCCTCGTCAAAGGAGCCGTCGGCGCGCAGCACTTCCGGTGCATTGAAATCAAAATTGAAATAAGAGGGCATGAACCAATAAATCTCCGTGTTGGGGAGGTTGCTCTTCAGATATTCCATCAGTCCTTTATAGCACGACCACAGGCTTACTTTATCCGTCCAGTTGCAACTTTTTGTCCAGCCCGAAGCATCCTTTCCTGTATAAAACACCACATACTCTTCCACACGAGGCCCATCGGTGACAGCTACTTGCAACCCGCTCTCCTTGGTGTCGACCCAGACCTTGTTGTTCTTGTCATAATAATAGGAGATGGTGAAACTGTTGTCGCCGTTGTCTACGGCCGACCACCCTGCTCCATAGAACTTGGAAGCTAACCACTCTCTGGTTTGTGCCACGCTCATGCCGGCAGGCAATGTAAGATTCACCCTCGGACTTCTACCTACATGAAAACAAATTTCACCTCCATGCTTTGAGGGCGCGATGATTTCTATACGGTTGCCATGCCTGTTGGGATTGGCATAGGGGAATACCAGCATGTTGCCCGCAGCCCGTTGGGCTTTCGGAGTAGCCTTCAGAATTTTCCGCAGATTTTTCTCACAATAGGCCTTGGCAGCTTCTTTCGATTCCAGCACACTCTTGGCTGCAGTTCGCTTGCTGCCCTGCATCCAGGGTTCATCGTCAATACTTCCTTCCACACCCGTGTCAGGGTCTGTGAAGTTCATATCGTTGGTGTTGGAAATCATAATGATGTCGATGGGCAGACTATCCTTGAGTGCTACCAAGAGCTTTGCCCTGCCCAGAGTGCCGTTCATGGTAGCAGGAGCTGAATCTGAACCACCATAGGAAATGTACCTGCGGTTGAGTTTGGGGTAGAAAATGCATCCCGTTTGGTCAGCAAACTGTTGCTGCCAGGGCGTCCCGTCTCCCAAACTGTCGAAGAGTGTCCAGAATCCTTTCCCTTGCAAAATTTTCTCCTGCGCATGCAGCTGCCCCCATAGAGGCAACAGCATGACCCATACTACAAAAAGTTTTTTCATGATAAATGTGTTATTTGTTTAGTGAATAATGATCAGACGCTACTGGTTGAGCACACGCTGCAGGCGGCTTATACGCTCGCCGGTGGGCATCTGGGTGTGCTCAAGTCCGCCCCAGCCGAATACCTTCAGGGCTTCGTCGATGCGCTTCAGGGCGCGACGGTTGCCCTTGGCCTGCAGTTCTGCTCTGAGCAGACGCACCTTCTCGCAGCACTGTATGCCTTCGACCATGCGGTCGAACCTCATGCTGCTGCGGCCACCGGGATAGACGATATAGGTGTCGCCGGCGGGCCAGGAGCGGAAGCGGGTGTCGCGCATGGGGTCGACAGTCCAGCTGTTGTAAGCCCAACGCAGCAGACCGTCGTATCCCTGCACCATGGCGTGGATGGGGATAAAGGCGCCCTCGGCGGGGTCGGAGAAGGTGAAGGTGTTGGGGAAGCTCTCGGTACAGCATATATAGCAGGTGGTAGACTGACCGCGGCTGCGGCGCTCGGCGATGATGCTGCGGTCGAGCGGGCTACCGTAGGGAACGCTCAGGTCGGCGAGCTCGTGCTCTATCTCCTTGTGGTAGTTGCCGGCGAGGGTGATGTGGAAGTCGGCATCGGCTTCGCGTATCACAGCGATAGCCGACTGCATATCTTCGAGCTGGCGTTCGTCCATAGAGATGGCGGCACGCTCAAACCAGCCACGCTGGCGCAGGTGTCGGGCGAAGTCGCGCAGGAAGGGCAGCCAGTAGTCGCGGTAGGCGGCGTCTTGCGGACGGGCGTTGACAAATTTCACCGTATTGGAAGCCTGGTCGTAGTAGTCGAACTGCAGCGCCCAGGGTATCATGGTGTAGCAGTCGATGGTGCCGGTGATGCCCACCTCGCGGGTCATGAACTCTACCCAGCGGTCAAACACGGTGTAGTCGTATTTCCACTGTCCGTCGACGGTCAGCGTGCGCTGTATCATGCTGCCGAAGGGGTCTTCGGTCTGTCCGTTCCAGGGGTGGTGCATGATGCTGGCAGTGATGGACTTCTGTCCAGCGTCGGCAAGCATCTTCATCACGGGGAGCATGGCGTCGAAGTGCTCGCGGCTCCACAGTTTCACGTTCATGACACGCGCCACGGCATAGGGGTTCTGCCACAGGTCGAGGTCGAAAGCCCAGTCTTTGGGCGCAGGCAGTTGGCGGCTGCCCACCTTGACCTCGAGTGCCACTTCGGCCTTCTCTCCCTTGTCGCTGGTGAGGACTATCTTACCTTTATATATACCCGCGCGCGTGATGGCAGGCACCCACACGTTGACCCAAACCGGGCGGGTGGTGCAGCGGGGGATACGGTCGATGTGGGGACCATAGACCATGTCGGCGACCATCGACGAGTCGAAGTCGGCCTTGTTGGGACGGTGCCCGCAGTTGGATTTGCCGTTATGGTTGAGCTCGTCGGTCATCACATATCCCACAAATCCGGCGTTGACGGCCTTGGCGTCTATCACCTCTCTGCCACAGGTCAGGGCTGTAGCCTCTACGCGTGGCGATACGATGTCGTGGCGCGTCCATACCACAGCCTGAGCCATGACGCGCTCGCCAGCCCATGCGTCGAGCCTCAGGGTCTTTGCCATGCGCCCACGGGGCACGTTCATCTTGGCGTAGCGGACATCGGTGGAGCCCCACGCCATTTGCACTGCATCGGGCACGCGCGCCCATACCTCGTTGCCGTCGTGCGGCTTGGTGTCGGTCAGTTCGCTGGCCACCAGGGTGTCTGTCTGTGCCCACATCGGAGCCACAGACAACAGGAGAAACAGAGAGAATAGAGTCTTCTTCATACCTTGTATAATTATTGTCAGTAGACAAAGTTACTACAAAGTCAAGACAATGCAAAGGAAAGTTCCAGTTAATTTGCCCTCTACCCTGCCCCGAGTGGCGGCGGTGAGGGTGGCGGCGATGAAAATCTGCACCTGTTTACATTCTTTAAGCCCGAATAGTTGGGCGGTTGTCGCTTTTTTGGTAATTTTGACCTATATAATTATAAAGATTAAGAATATGACATGGATTATTGTTTTGGTAGTCGTCGTACTACTCGCGTTGTGGCTCGTAGGCCAGTACAACAACCTGGTGCGCATGCGCAACAATCGTGAAAATGCTTTCGCCAACATCGATGTGCAGCTCCGTCAGCGTTATGACCTCATCCCCCAGCTGGTGGCTACCGTCAAGGGATATGCCACCCATGAGAAAGAGCTGCTGCAGCGCGTCACCGAGGCACGCACAGCCGCTATGGGAGCCACCAATATCAACGACAAGATAGCCGCCGACAACCAGCTTACCGGTGCGCTCGCCGGACTGAAGGTGCAGCTCGAGGCCTATCCCGACCTCAAGGCCAACCAGAACTTCATGCAGCTCCAGACCGAGATAGCCGACATCGAGAACAAGCTGGCTGCCACCCGCCGCTTCTTCAATTCGGCTACGCGTGAGCTCAACAACGCCGTACAGGTGTTCCCTTCCAACATCATCGCCCAGATGTTCGGTTTCCACAAGGAGGTGATGTTTGAAATCCCCCAGACCGACCGTGAGGCTATGGACAAGGCCCCCGAAATCAAGTTCTGAGCCTATGCAGTATGTTGGTATGATGACGCAGATACGGCGCAACAACCTGCGCAGCGTGCTGCTTCTGCTGTCTTTCCCGCTGATTATCCTTGCCACGGTGTGGGTGTTTCTCGCCATCATCCAGTCGATGGGCGCGCCACCCGCTGACGCCTATGGCAATGTGGCTGCCGAGGTAGACTACGACGCCGTCAACCGCTCCTTCGTGGCCATCGCTCCCTGGGTGGTGGGCATCGTGGGTGTGTGGTTCCTCATCGCCTACTTCGCCAACTCCTCGATGGTGCGTGCCGCTACGGGAGCCCGCCCGCTCACGCGGAGGGAGAACCCGAGGGTATACAATATCGTGGAGAACCTCTGCATGACCTGCAACATGGATATGCCCCAGATCAACATCGTCAACGACCCTCAGCTCAACGCCTTTGCCTCGGGCATCGACAAGAAGAGCTACACCGTGACCGTCACCACCGGACTGCTGCGCGTGCTCAACGACGACGAGCTGGCGGGAGTGCTGGGCCACGAGCTCACCCATATCCGCAACCGCGACACCCGTGTGCTCATCACGAGCATCGTCTTCGTGGGCATCGTCTCGACGGTGATGAGCGTAGTGATGCACATGATGTTCAACGCCATGTTCTACGGCTCTCACAGCCGCAGCCGCGACGAGAAAGGCTCGGGCGTGAGCATCATCATTGTGATGCTCGTGGGCGTGGTCTGCTGTGCCGTGGCCTACTTTTTCACCCTCATCACGCGCTTTGCCATCTCCCGCAAGCGCGAGTATATGGCCGATGCCGGTGGCGCCGAGCTCTGCGGCAATCCGCTCGCACTGGCTTCGGCACTGCGCAAGATATCTGGCGCCCCCGGTTTGCAGGGTGTGCAGCGCCAGGATGTAGCCCAGCTCTTCATTATCCATCCCCAGGCTCTCACGAGCGGCATGATGGGCTTCTTCGACTCGCTCTTCAGCACCCACCCCGATACCCGCAAGCGCATCGCGATACTCGAGCAGTTTTGAAACCACTCTTCCGCCGACAATCATCATCGAGGGAGAGACCGCCAGACGGCATGTCGCCATGGCGGTCTCTCCCTTTTTGCGTTCCCCGAGCATGAAAACAGCAGCCGTAATAAAAATATTGCCAAAAAACGAAGGTCGATTGGTGGAAAATAAGTAACTTTGTACAAACAATCTAATCAACATCATGCAGAAGAGCAAGTATTTGGTAACCAACGAGCGCGACCAGCTCTGGGGACTCACCATCAGTACGGTGGGTTATGAAGAGATAAGCAATGGTGAAGAGTATCCCACCAGCGGCCATGCTGACGGCTATTATTTTGATGTCAACAAGGGTCGTGAACTTCATGAGTATCAATTGCTCTATGTCACCCGCGGCGAGGGAGTCTTTGAGACTACCAACCAGCGACCGACCCGTCTGCGCGAGGGCGACCTCTTCCTGCTTTTCCCCCATGAGTGGCACACCTACCATCCTGGTCCACAGGGATGGAACTGTTATTGGATTGGTTTCAGCGGCCGCAATGTCGACGACCGCGTCCGTGCCGGCTTCCTTACTCCCCAACACCCCATTTACCATGTAGGTTTCTCCGATACCATCACCCGTCTCTACGACGAGGCTTACCATGCCGCCGTCCAGGAGGCAGCCTATTCGCAGCAGTTGCTGGCAGGTATAGTCAACCACCTTATAGGTTTGATGTATTCGCTCGAGCGCAATATCCTTCTGAGCAAGAACAGTGAGCACGTCGATATGATCAACCGTGCACGTTTCATCATGCGCAAGGAGGTAGAGAGCGACCTCACCGTGCAGCAGATAGCCGAACAGCTGGGCGTGAGCTACTCCAGCTTCCGCAAGCTCTTCAAGGAGTATACCGGCATCTCGCCCGCGCTCTACCAGCAGGACCTCAAGCTGCAGCGAGCCAAGGAGCTGCTCTCCACCACCGACCTCTTCGTCAAGGAGATAGCCTATATGCTCAATTTTGATTCGCCCGACTACTTCTCTTCCAAGTTCAAGCGGAAGACGGGACTCAAGCCGAGCGACTTCCGGAATATAGATAGAAAATAGAGTTATACATTAATCATAAGAATCATGAAAAGTATTTTAGACGGACGCCCTCTCCTGAAGAAGGAGATTGACCAGATAGCCGAAGTGGCTGGTTATTTGTGGCAGAATGGATGGGCTGAGCGCAATGGTGGCAACATCACTGTCAATATCAGCAAGTATGTGGATGACGAGATGAGGCACATGCCTGCCCTCGGCGAAATCAAGCACATCGGCATCACGCTCCCCCATCTGCGTGGTTGCTACTTCTACTGCAAGGGTACCGGCAAGCGCATGCGCGACCTCGCCCGCTGGCCTATGGACAACGGCAGCGTCATCCGCATCCTCGACGACTGCGAGACCTATGTCATCATCGCCGACAATCTCGTCCAGCCTACATCAGAGTTGCCCAGCCACCTGGCCGTGCACAACCGTATGATAGAGAAGGGTTCACCCTACACCGCCACGGTTCACACCCACCCCATCGAGCTGGTGGCTATGAGTCACAACAAGAAGTTTATGGGCAAGGATGTGCTCACCAACATCCTTTGGAGCATGATTCCCGAGACCAAGGCGTTCTGTCCGTTAGGTTTGGGCGTAGTGCCTTATCAGTTGCCCGGCAGCCTCGGACTGGCAGAGGGAACTCTCGCCGAGCTCGAAGACTACGACGTGGTATTGTGGGAGAAGCACGGCGTCTTCGCCAAGGGCCTCGACGCCATGGATGCCTTCGACCAGATTGACGTACTCTCCAAGAGTGCCAAGATATACATCAATGCCAAGTGCATGGGCTACGAGCCCGATGGCATGAGCGAAGAGCAGCTCAAGGAGATGACCGTGGCATTCAATCTGCCTAAGTAGGATACAACTGAAAGCCCCAACTAAGGCCCTCCTAAAGCCCCACCCCAACCCTCCCCAAGGGGAGGGAGTCCCTTCTTACTGTGTTTAAGGCGGTTAGAAGATGCTCCTTGCCCTTGGAGGTGGTTGAGATGGGGCTTATTGTTGCTTTTCGCCCCTTGGAGAGGATTGGGGAGATGCCTCTGTTGGGCTTCTCTTTTTTTATTTTGCTCCTTTTCAGCCTGCCTTGCGCAGGTGCGGCGCTGAGGTTGGTGTCGGATATCCCTGAGATGGTTCTCGGGAATATCCGACACCAACTTTTTACGCAGAGGGCAAAGCCGTGAAAAGGAGCAACGCCTTTCCGGCTCTTATATCCATACATTGCATACCGCGGAGGGATGGTTACAACCGCCCGCGTCTATCATTGGCGGCTCGTAACGGTTGATACGTGTCCTCGTAACAATTGATACGTGACCTCGTGACTTATGGCACGAGCCCTCGTAACGGCTGATACGAGCCAACCGAGGGCGTCCCCCTTGGCGGGATAATGGACAGGAAATTGGTGGAGTGCATTATCAGAGTGAGTATAATAACATTCTCCCTTACATTTCAGTCCACTATCCTGCTGTGGGTAACGCCTTCGGCTAACCGCAACTCCTACAGAGTTGCCGCTGCTTGTGGGCTTTCCCATATCCACACGCTCTTTGTCTACATATAGGGTAGCGTGCTTCGCCGGCATCCCTGGGCTGTGTAATCGCAACTCCTACAGAGTTGCCGCTGCTTGTGGAGGCCTCTCTCCGAACTCTCAACATGAGCGGAAGAGCTACAATAAGCCCCATCCTAACCATCTCCACCAAGAGGAAGGAGTGTTCTCTAACTGCCTTAAATACAGCAAGAAGAAACTCCTTCCCCTTGGGGAAGGTTGGGATGGGGCTTTTGTTTGACGCCCTCCCCTTGGGGAGGGTTGGGGAAGGGCTTCTGTTTGTTTTAGAAGTCCAGCACCATGGTCTGGCGGGGACGGAGTTTTACGTTGTGGTTGATGATTACGGATCTGCCCGTCGTCACATCTGTGGCTTTCACGGCGTTGCCGATAATCTCAGCATAACGCTTGATGTCGAGCTCGGCTGCCTCGTTTCTGCCATTGATGACGGTCATGACGGTCTTGCCTTTATACTGACGCGCCACCACATAAATGCCACGGTAGGGGCAGAACTGGGTCTGGGAACCCTTCGTAATCACCTCGTTACCTTGTCGCCAGTGGAGCAGTCGGCTTGTCCAGCTGAACATATCGTTCTGCGCCTTGGTGCGTCCTTCAGCTGTGAAGGCGTTGGTAGCGTCGCCAGCCCATCCACCGGGGAAGTCCTTGCGCACATTGCCGTCGGTGACAGACTTGGTGCCATTCATGAGTACTTCGGTGCCGTAGTAGAGCTGCGGAATACGGTTTATGGTCAGCAGCAGAGCCAGTGCCTGCTTGAGAGCCAACGTATCTTTGCCCGTACCCAAGAAGCGGTCGGTGTCGTGGTTCTCAATAAACGCCATCACGCTCTTGGGATTGGCATAAAGATAGTCATAGCACAACACATTGTATATGCGGTTCATGCCATTCCACCAGTCGTCGGTCTCCTCGTGCTTAGCCAGATTGATGCGGTCGTAGAAGGCGAAGTCCATGACGGTCTTCAGATAGCTGTTCTTCTCGGAGAGCTTGCTGTCCTTCTGCCAGGCAGCCGTATAGGCAGGCTCGGTGACCCACGTCTCACCCACGGTGTTGAAGTTGGGGTATTCGCGGTCGAGCGTCTGCATCCAGAGAGCCATGCCATCGCGGTCGGCATAGGGATAAGTGTCCATGCGGATGCCGTCAATGCCAACAGTCTCAATCCACCACTCACTGTTCTGGATAAGATACTTCATGACGTGCGGATTGCGCTGGTTGAGGTCGGGCATGGTGGGCACGAACCAACCGTCGACCGTCTCTTTCAGGTCTACCTTGCTGGCGTAGGGATCGAGCACGGGTGTGAGCTTATAGCTGGTCTGCAGATACTTGTCGTTGACTTTAGCCTTTCCGTCTACGGTGTCCATCTTCTTTTGGTGGGCTGCGGTCTGGTATTCGGGAAGCAGCCATTCGGGCGTGTTGAACCAGTCTTTGGACGGCATATCTGCCACCCAGGGATGCTCAAAGCCGCAATGATTGAAAATCATGTCCATCACCACCTTCAGACCCTTGCTGTGGGCCTCGTCGATGAGACGCTTATACTCCTCATTGGTTCCGAAACGCGGGTCGACGCGATAATAGTCGGTCGTGGCGTAGCCGTGGTAGGAGGAGCTGGTGCCATTGCTGGGGCTATCGTTCTCGAGTACGGGCGTGAACCACAGCGCCGTGACGCCAAGTTGAGTGAAATAGTCGAGGTGCTGGCGTATACCCTCAAGGTCGCCACCGTGGCGCAGGCTCGGAGCCGTGCGGTCGCAGGTCTTGTCGCGCATATTCTTGAAGGCGTCGTTGTGGGGATTGCCATTGGCAAAGCGGTCGGGCATGAGCATATAGAGCACATCCTCATTGGTGAAGCCCATGCGCTTGTCGCCCGCCATAGCGCGCTCCTTCAGCTGGTACTTCACCTTCTGCGTCTGCTTGCCCTGCTTGAAGGTGAGCGTCATTTCGCCAGCCTTCGCGCCCTCAAGGTTGAGGTAGACGAAGAGATAGTTGGGCGAGTCGAGACGCGCGATGGAGTCGATGCGCACTCCGGGATAGTTGACCTCAACGGCGGCATTGCGCACGTCCTTGCCATATACCATCAGCTGGAGCGAGGCATCCTTCATGCCGACATACCAGTTGGTGGGTTCGATGCGGTCTACCTTTACTCCCGCATGCAAGCTCATAGCACTCATAAGCATTACTAATGATAGCAGTTTTTTCTTCATCATCTTGTTTTTATTATGGTTTTACTTCTTGTAGAGTATCATTGCCGACTGGCGGGGCACCACCACCTCGCTGCCCTTGACGGGCATGCCTATGCCGGCTTCGGAGATGACGCCGTTGCAGCAGGCCACCGTGTATTCGCCCTCGGGGACGGTCACGGGCACAGCAGCCCGGTTGGCGTTAAGGATGACGACAATCTCTCTCCACGTATCGATGCCCTCGAGGTCCTTCAGGCGGAACGCCACGAGGCAGTCGCCGGTGGCGATAAACTCCAGATGACTCCTTACGGCGTCGGCACTGGCGAGGCGGAAGGCAGGATGATGCTTGCGGAGGCCTATCAGGGCGCGGTAATACTCAAAGACCTGTGGGTGCTGCTTGAGGTTGTCCCAGTTGAACTCATTGATACTGTCGGGCGAGGCAAAGCTGTTGTGCACACCCTTCTTGTCGCGCAGCATCTCTTCGCCAGCCAACATGAAAGGCACACCCTGCGAGGTGAAGACCGCCGTCTGGGCCAGCAAGTCGAGACGGATGAGCTCTGCCATGCGGTCGGCTTCGGATCTCGTCGCGTCGGAGAGTCCGGGAATGCTCGCCTTGAGTCGGTCTACGAGACACATATCGTCGTGACAGCTCACATAGCTAATCTGCTGCGTAGGCTCGTTTGCCCACGGTTGCTTGTCGTAGTTGACGCGCGCCATGTCGACCTGCTTATGAGCGATGCCGCCCACGATGCCGAACTTGAGGCTCTCCTCCTCGCCCTTGATACCGGCGAGGAACGCACCCTTGGTGTCGTCGCTGAACGGGCCACGCAGCGCATCGCGCATGTCGTCGCTGAACGCTCCGATGCCATTCAGACGGTGGGTGTTGGCCTTCATGGCAAGTCTGTCCTGCGGATAGGCACACGCGCCGGCACTCCAGCCCTCACCATATATATATAATGTGGGGTCAATCTGGTCTACGGCGGCACGTATCTGGTTCATCGTCTCGATGTCGTGAATGCCCATGAGGTCGAAGCGAAATCCGTCGATGTGGAACTCATTGACCCAGTACTTGACGCTCTCTATCATAAACTCGCGCATCAACGGCCGCTCCGAGGCAGTCTCGTTGCCGCAGCCCGAGCCATCGGAGTAGCGTCCGTCGGCAGTCTTGCGATAGTAATAGTCAGGGTAGGTAAGCTGGAAGTTGCTTCCGGCGATGTCGAACGTATGATTGTAGACGGCATCGAAGATGACACGGATGCCAGCCTTGTGGAGCGCCTGCACCATCGCCTTGAACTCGCGTATGCGCACCCCTGGCTGATATGGGTCGGTGGAATAACTGCCCTCAGGCACATTGTAATTCTTCGGGTCGTAGCCCCAGTTGAACTGGGGGCGATAGAGCTGCGTCTCATCTATCGATGCGAAGTCGAACAAGGGCTGGAAATGGATGGCGTTGACGCCAAGGCGCTTCAGATAGTCGATGGCGCGAGGCTCGGTCAGAGCCAGATACTTGCCACGGTGCTGAAGGCCCGAAGTGGGGCTGATGGAGAAGTCGCGCATGTGGAGCTCGTAAATCACGAGGTCGGCAGGCGATGCGAGAGGCGGACGCTGGTCGTCGGCCCAGCCCACGGGGTCGGTGTCAGCCATATTGATGATGGCACCACGGCTGCCGTTGACACCTACAGCCTTGGCAAACGTGCCTGGGCACTCGCCTCTGCCGATGTCGAAAGTATAGAACATGCCGCCGAGGTCGCCCTTTACCGTAGCCTCCCAGCGGTTGTCGCCGATGGCACGCATCTTCACGGTCTTGACGGGTCGGCCGCCCTGTCCGTTCTTATAGATACGCACTTTAGGGAGGGAGGGCGCATTGAGGCGGAACACGGTCTTGGTCTTGTCGTAAGTCATCTCGTCAAAGCGTCCCTGCGCGTTGGCTCCGACCGTAATCATTGCGGCAAGAAATGCCGGTAACATATATTTCTTCTTCATGCCAGATGCTGTGGAGTTGCGGTTATTTTGCGATAAGTGATACGGCGAAGCCACCGCCACGTGCCTCATTAATCTTCAGCACATCACCCTTCTTGACAGTCTTGTGGATAATCTGGTAAGCCTTAGGGTTGTGCTCGTAGTCGGCACCCTTGGCATCCTGATAGATGGCACAGTCGTACTTGCGACCCTTGTCGAGGAAATCGAGGCGCACTACAGCCGTGCGGGCCTCTTCGCCCGTCTTGCCACCTACAAACCAGTTGTCGGTACCCTTAGCCTTGCGAGCCACGGTGATGTATTGGGCAGGCTCGGCCTCAAGATACTTAGAGTCGTCCCAGTCGCAAGCCACATCGCGGATGAACTGGAAGGCGTCGTCGTACTTCTCGTAGTGTTCGGGCAGGTCGGCAGCCATCTGCAACGGGCTGTACATGACCAGATAGAGCGACAGCTGTCCGCAGAGGGTGGTGTGGACGAAGCTCGGGTTCTGGCTCCAGTCAGAGAGTCGGGTCTCGAAGATGCCGGGGGTATAGTCCATCGGGCCACCCTGCAGACGGGTGAACGGCAGCATCACGGTATGGTAAGCTACGTTTCCGCCGAAAGCCTCATACTCGGTGCCGCGGGCGCTCTCGTTGCCTATGAGGTTGGGCCAGGTGCGGCAGATGCCGGTAGGGCGAGTAGCCTCGTGGGCATTGACCATGATGTGGTGCTTGGCGGCAGTCTCGATGACATGCTGATAGTGATTGTTCATAAGCTGGCTGTAGTGATATTCGCCGCGAGGGATGATGTCGCCGACATATCCCGTCTTGACAGCGTCGTAGCCATACTTGTTCATCAGGCTGAAGGCATCCTCCATGTGGCGCTCGTAGTTGAGAGCGGATGAGGAAGTCTCGTGGTGCATCATCAGTTTCACTCCCTTGGCGTGGGCATAATCGTTGAGCATCTTGATGTCAAAGTCAGGATAAGGAGTGACGAAGTCGAAGACGTCGAGCTTCTGATGGCCGAACCAGTCTTCCCATCCTTCGTTCCAACCCTCGACCAGCACTTCCTGCAAGCCATTCTTGGCAGCGAAGTCGATATAGCGCTTCACCTCCTCGTTGGTTGCGCCATGTGTGCCGTTGGGCTTGCACTTGGTATAGTCGGTAAAGCCGAGACGAACCGAAGGCAGGTCGTTGGTGTAGCTCCATGACTTGGTGCCGACAATCATGTTCCACCACACACCGCAGTACTTGGTGGGATGAATCCAAGAGGTATCTTCTATCTTGCAAGGCTCGTTGAGGTTGAGGGTGAGCTTGCAGGAAAGCATGTCGCGGGCGTCGTCGCTAACCATCACTGTGCGCCACGGGGTGTTGAAGGGAGTCTGGATAAAGCCCTTGCGGCCCACGGCGTCGGGGGTAAGCCACGACTCGAAGACAAGGTTCTTGTCGTCAAGGTTGAGGTGCATCGTGGGGTAGTCCAAGCAGGCTGCCTCGTGGATATTGATATAGAGTCCGTCCTTGGTCTTGAGCTGCAGCGATGTCTGCACCCCGGTGTTGGAGAAGACCGTAGTGGACGAGTTGCTCTTGTATGCCTCGCGGTATTTGGCAATAACCGCGCGGATGCCGGTAAGCGGAGTGATGTTGTACTCATACTCCTGCGTATCGTAGTCGCCGGGAATCCAGTAGGCGGTATGGTCGGCGGTCATCGCAAACTGGGTGTGCTCCTCTTTTATCACGAAATAGTTGAGCGTCTGCTGCTGCGGAAACTCGTAGCGCAGTCCCATGCCATAGTCGTAAACGCGGAAACGGATGGTGATGTCGCGGTCGGAGGAGGGCTGGTGCAGGCAGACAGCCATCTCGTTGTAGTGGTTGCGGATGGTTGCGGTCTCGCCCCATACGGGTCGCCATGTCTCGTCGAAGGAAGAGGTCTTCGTGGACTTAACCGTGAAGCCGTCCATCAGGTCGGTCTCTTCCATGCCTTTAGAGGCGTGCTTGTCCCGGGCAAGCTCCAGTCCGAGGTGGGAAGGGTTTACCACCTGCTTGTCCTTGTACTTCATTTCGTATGTGGGCTGGCCCTTGTCTGAGAGCGAAAAGGTGAGCGACACATTGCCGTTGGGCGACTTTACGGTCTGGGCTGCAGCCATCATCGGGAGCAGCGCCAACAATATGATATATTTCTTTATCATGCTGATAGTTGTTATTGCTTGCTTCATGTTATCTGCCAGACTGTCTGATGAGCGTGCTCAACTCGTCGGTGAACTTGGCATCGGCCATGAGATCCTCTATGTTGAGGTGCATGCGGTAACGCCAGTAGTGCTTTGGATTGGCAGGGATATTGATACGCTCGGCATCGGCATCGGGCAGACGCAGGCGCTCGCTCATGGCAAGCCAGTCCTGAAGACTCAATACGCAGAGCATCGAAGGCGAGTCGAGATGACGGGCAATGATATCCTCGGCGAGCCATCCTGGCAGCGGATGGGGCGCAGGGCCTTCGCGGTAGAGCATAGAGTTGTAGTAATCCTGCGTACGTTCGTAGTCCTCGTCCCACCACTGGCGGAGCGTGGGCATATCGTGGCTGGATATGGTACATACCGAACAGTAAGGGTTCTGGCTGAGATGTCCGAAGCGCGTAGTGGGCGACTTGGGCATGCTCTGGAGCTCGAGGCTGAGTATTCTGAGCTGCTTCATCACCCATGATACACAGTCGGGCACCATGCCGAGGTCTTCGGCGCATACGAGCATGCGAGTGGCCTGTACCAGCTTGGGCAACTTCTTCATTGCCTCGCGATACCAGAACTGGTTGTTGCGGCGATAATAATAGTCGTTGTAAAGGCGGTTGAACGCCTGCTTGTCATTATCGTAGAGCGACTCATAGATAAAGCCAAACTGGGCTGAGATACGCGGATGGAACATATCGGCACGGTTGCGGTCGCGCACAAAAAGCACGTCGCTCACAAGCGAATAGAGTCCGTCGCGCAGCCAGAGGTCTTCCTGCAGGGTTGCGCCGGCAAAGTGAGCCTCTATCTTGCGTTGCGTATCAAACTCGGGCTTCATGCAGTAACGCTCGCCGTCGATGCGCTCCAGGTACTTGCTGCGCACCTCGTCGGCGCGTCCGTGGAAGACACGGTCGAGCACCCAATCGGTAATGAAGGGCTGGGTGAAGCGCTCCTCCTGGAAGTTGAGCCCGTACTGCATGATTTCTTCACGGCTCATAGCCTGCGACGGAGCAAACTGGCCCGTCAGTCCATATACACAGTCGAGGGGTATCTCCCAAATGCGGAAGAAGCCTAAGACATGGTCAATGCGGTAGGCATCAAAGAACTGCGACATATTCTGGAAGCGGCGCACCCACCATTGGCAGCCGTCCTTGAGCATCTCGTCCCAGTTGTAGGTGGGGAACCCCCAGTTCTGACCGTTGACCGAGAAATCGTCTGGCGGTGCTCCTGCCTGTCCGTTAAGATTGAAGTATTTGGGCTCCATCCATACGTCGCAGCTGTATCTGTTTACGCCGATGGGGATGTCGCCCTTGAGGATGACGCCCTTCTGCCTGGCATACTCGTGGGCGTCCTTCATCTGCGCCGACAGCACGTACTGAACGAAATAGAAGAAAGCCACAGTCTGGTATTCCTTAGTGCGAGGGTCTGACAGCAGAGCACGGTCGGCCTCGTTCCATACATTATGGTCTTTCCACTGAGAGAAATCGGCTGTACCGTTCTCGTTTCTCAGCCATGAATACTGGGCATAGGGCACGAGCCAGCTCTGGGTTTCCTGGAAGAACGCCTTAAACTGTGCGCTCTTCATCATCTTCTTGCCTTCCTGCTGATAGACTTTGCCTAAGTAGTCCAACTTGAAGGCGTTTACCTTCTCATAGTCTATCTGTGGCAAGGCGTTGAGTCTGCGGCGCTCTGCTTCAGCCTCATTGCGCGCATCCTTGTCCTTCAATTCGGGCAAAGCGCGAAGGTCGGCATACTGGGGATGTATGGCGAAGATGCTGATGCAACTGTAGGGATAAGAGTCGGTCCAGGTGTGGGTGATGGTGGTGTCGTTGATGGGGAGCAACTGCAGCACGCGCTGTCCTGTCTTCGCCATCAGGTCTATCATCATCTTGAGGTCGCCGAAGTCGCCCACGCCCGCACTCTTCTTGGTGCGGAGCGAGAAGACCGGGACAAGCGTACCTGCCAGTTTGCGGTTCCATATCTCAAAGAAAGCCTGATCCAAGTTGTACACCACCATCGCGCCCTTATTCATGTCGGGCAGGGCGATGGTGCGGTTGCTGCTACACTCCCACATCATCACGTGTCCGGAAGCGTTTGTTACCACAAACTTCAGCTCTATCGGCTCGCCACGAAACTGCTCGGCGTCGATGTCGACAGCCCATTCGCAGTAGTTGTGAAGCGTCATGGGCACGGCCTTGTCCGGACACCATTCGCCTAAAGCCTTCTGCGCACCTATCACTGCCAGACGCTCTCCGTCGCGGAGTTGCGGTGCCCGTACGATGAGACGCAGCGTGCGGGCAAAGGATGTAGACTTGAGAGGCTGCGGAACCTGATGGTTGATGCAGTCGGTAAATGCAGAACTGTAGAGATACGAGTCTTCAGGCATATCATTCCAACGGTCGTACACGTGGTATTCGGTTGCAGCGGTACACGTGAAGTCGAGCACATGCTTCACCGTCAGCCATTCGCTTCGCTCGAAAGTGCCATCTGTCGTCACCTTATAATAATATATAAGGTTAGGGGTGGATGTACGCAGCGAAAGGTCGCACCACCAGTCCACTCCGTCTATGGTGGTCATACGAAGTGTCTTCACCTCGTCATTGTCCATGAAGCAGAGCGAGAGCTCCTCGCCGAATGCAGTACGGTATTCTATATGAAAGTGTATAGTCATTGTGTATATGGGTTATAGGATTATTACCATGAGAACTATTTATTCCTGTTGCTCCTGATGGCTGCCACAGAGAAGGCACCGCAGACAAGCAATACGCCAGCCACAATCATCATGTGGCTCTGGTGGGAGCCGACGAGATGAAGGAGGTGGCCGCCACACAGGGCTGCCACAATCTGGGGAATACAGATGGTGCCGTTGAAGAGTCCGAGATAAGCGCCCTTATGGCTGTAGCCCTCAAGGGCGTTGGTGACAAAGGCAAACGGCATGGCGAGCATGGCTGCCCAAGCACAGCCTATGAGCAGGAAGGGCAGTACGAGCATGTTCTTGTCGCCGATAAACGGCACAAGGGCAAAGCCTATTCCGCCGATGATCAGGCTAAGGGCGTAAGCCAGCTTCTCGTTCTTGAACTTCGGAAGCGCCATAGCCCACAGCACCGACCCGATGGCTTGCCAGAAGAACAGCACGCCAACCCAGTTGCCCGCCTCCTGGTAGCCCTTGGAAACCACGTCGGTGGTGTGCCATACGGTTTCGGCAATGGTACCGTTGGTGTAGGTCCACATATACATAAAGGCAGCCCAGCAGAAGAACTGTACGAGTCCGACCTTCCAGAACATCGTCGGCGCATTCTTGAGAAGCGTTATCCAGCCTGCGCACTTCTTTTCTGTCTGAGGCTGGGCCTCGTTGTATTCGGCGTATTCCGCGGGGGTCCACTCTTTTACCTTCGCCGTGGTGAAGATGACGCAGAGGATGAGTATGGCAGCTCCGACATAGAACGAATAGATGACTGAGTCGGGTATTACGCCCTTTGCGGCTTCGTTGGAAATGCCGAGAGCCGTAAAAAAGAACGGAAATACGTAGCCTACAAGCGAACCGGCATTACAGAGAAATGACTGGATGGAGTAGGCGAGCGACTTCTGTTCCTCATTCACCATGTCGCCCACAAGCATCTTGAATGGCTGCATGGCCATATTGATGCTCGTGTCGAGAAACATCAGCGAGATAAGTCCGAAGACCATGGCCGTGCCGACAGCCATACCGAACGAACCGGCATTGGGCAGCAGGCACATTACCAGTACAGCCACTGTGGCTCCTACGAAGAGGTACGGGATGCGACGCCCGAAGCGACACCATGTCCTGTCGCTGAGCGTGCCTACTATGGGTTGTACGAGGATGCCCATCAGAGGAGGCAATATCCAGAAATAGCTGAGGTTGTGGGGGTCAGCCCCCAGTGTGGCAAAGATGCGCGATATGTTGGCGCTTTGCAGGGCGTAAGCTATCTGTACGCCAAAGAATCCGAAACTCAAATTCCAGAGTTTCCAGAATGAAAGATTAGGCTTTTGGGTCATTGTTATTTGGTTTTCTGTTATTCTGTTTTTTATCCGTTCAGCGGGTGGTGCCTCTCACGACCAGTCGCGTCCTCACCACACGCATGGCCACCTCATTACGCGGCAGCGAACCTTCCACCTGGCTGATGAGTATATTGGCAGCCTCCTCACCCACAACCACGCCACGTTGTTCCACCGTGGTGAGCATCGGGTCGCAGGCTATGGCACGTTCGCCGTTGGTAAATCCGCAGATGCTTATGTCGTTGGGGATGCCGAACCCCATGCGTTTGGCGGTGTAGAGTATGCCTATGGCGGTGTCGTCGTTGATGGCGAAGAAGGCGTCGGGGCGCTCGTCGTCAGGCAGAGAGAGTATTTCGGGTGTAATTGCCTCAGCCTGCGCGCGGTTGTCACATATACGCACAAGTTTTTCGTCTATCTTCAATCCGTTTTTGGCCAAGGCGTCACGATAGCCGTTATAGCGGTTCTTCGACAGTTCCAGGTTCATCGGCGAGCCATAGAAGGCGATACGCTTGCAGCCGGTATCTATCAGGTGGGTCACCGCCGTAAAGGCTCCGTTATAATCATCCACCACCACTCGCGAACCGTTGACGCCGGTGCAGATACGGTCATAAAACACAAGTGGCACCCCATTGTCCATAAGCTGGCGGAAGTGGTCATACTGTCTGGTATCCTTGGCTTGCGACACGATGACGCCACACACCTTATTCTTATAGAAGTCGTCGCAGATTGCCACCTCCTTGTCGTAACGCTCGTTGCTCTGTGCCACCATCACACGATAACCGCGCGCACGCGCTTCCTCTTCTATTCCCGAGAGGATAGACGAAAAGTAGTAATGCACAAACTCAGGAATGATTACGCCGATAACCTTCATTGGCTGGCTATGGGTGTGGCGCAACGCCTCACCAATGACATTCGGGCAAAAGTTATGTTCTTTCGCGTATGCCTTGATGCGTTCTTTTTGTGACGCGCTGATGCGGGGACTGTCGTTGAGCGCACGACTGACTGTCGCTACCGAGATGCCCAAGTCGCGGGCTATGTCTCGCATTGTCATAGGTGACTTATCTGCCATGGTTTTCAGTTATGTCGCAAAATTAGTCATTATTCCCGAATGTGTAATGCTTTTCTTTGCACAAAATATTAAATTGTAGTGCAATCGTTTGCATTGAGATTGTAGCAGTTTTCGCAAAAAAAAGATACAAGGTGATTAGATTAACCCTAACTTTGCAAGCAGATTGAAATGAGCCCAATAACTACTGAACTTCATTTACATAATATATCTATAACTAAAAACAGCAAAACATGAAGCAGTTGAAAATCAAATTGCCTCTGAAGACGTTGGTACTTGCCGGCAGTCTTCTCCTTGCAACAAGTTCCTTTGCGCAGAACAATGCCATCAAGGGACATGTGAAAGATGCTTCGGGCGAACCTCTCATGGGTGCAACCATCACTGTCAAAGGTAAAGCCGTAGGCATTACCGATGTTGATGGCAACTTCACCATCGATGCAGCCCCTGGTACAGAACTTACATTCACCTTCTTGGGCATGTTGCCACAGACCATCAAGGCAACGGGCAACATGACCGTAACTCTCTCCAGTGATGACAAGCTCCTCAATGAGGTGGTGGTCATCGGTTATGGTACTGTAAAGAAAAACGACCTTACAGGTTCTATCAACACGGTAAAGCCAAGTGAGGTGCAGGCCGGACTTGCTACATCGGCTCAGGACCTTCTGGTAGGTCAGGCTCCTGGTGTAACCGTAACCTCTGCCGGTGGACCTGAAGGCGGCGGTACAATCCGTGTGCGTGGTGGTTCTTCACTCAACGCCAACAACGACCCGCTTATCGTCATCGACGGTGTGCCATTGGACAACTCTGGTATACAGGGTATGGGCAACCCGCTCTCGATGATTGCCCCTGACAACATTGAAAACATGACCATCCTCAAGGATGCTTCCGCTACAGCCATTTACGGTTCGCGCGCTTCCAATGGTGTCATCATCATCACCACCAAGCGCGGTATGAAGGGCAAGCCTCAGGTAAACTTCTCCGCCAATATGTATGTCAACACTGCCCGCAAGACCTACAAGTCTTTGTCTACAGATGCATTGACAGAAGTTCTGACACAGCATTTTGGCGCTGACAGCGACCCCATTAAGTATATTCAGGCCAACGCCCAGAAGTATGGCGTGCTCAACACCAACTGGCAGGACGAAGTGCTGCGTACCACCGTCTCTCACGACTACAACCTGAGCGTGGGTGGAACTACCGGCTGTCTGCCTTATCGCGTGTCAGCCAGCTACACCAATAACAATGGTATTCTGATGGACTCTCGCATGGATCGTGCCACCGTGGGCTTCAATCTTACTCCTGAGTTCCTCAATCACCGACTCAAGATTAAGGCCAACGTCAAGGGCTACTGGATAAAGAACCAGTTCACCAACAGCGGTGCAGTGGCAGCTGCCATCGCTATGGACCCATCTGCACCTATTTATAATAATGCTCAGATGAAGGGTGGCATTGATGGCTACAAGCTCTGGAACGGTTACTACTCTCACATGAATGGTGCGGCTTTCAACACCAACGGTACAAACAACCCAATTGCCACTGCTACCGACAAGGACGACAAGGCCACAGTACTGCGCAGCAACGGTAACCTGCAGATTGACTATGCACTGAAATGGTTGCCCGACCTGCACTTCAACCTCAACCTCGGTTACGATGTGAGCAAGTCTAAGGAGAACCTCTACACTGCAGCCAACTCACCTACAGCATGGGACGGATGGCGCAACGACGGTGCCGGTACTCACCAGTACATCGAGCAGTTCAAGAGCAATACCTTGCTCGATTTCTATATGAACTACCAGAAGCAGGTAGACTGCATCAAGTCGTTCTTCGATGTTACAGCTGGTTATTCTTGGCAGCGCTTCTATAGCGACGGCCACAACAACGGTACTGTTTTCACCACCGACGGTTTCAGCACTCCTGTTCTCAACGCTGACGGCACCTATACTCTCAACTGGGGTACACAGCGTGAGGGTACTACCTACACCGACCCCGCCAAGACGGCATGGGCTAAGCATCTTCAGTTGCTGTCATTCTTCGGACGAATCAACTATACTCTGATGGACCGCTACCTCTTGACATTCACCGTACGTGGTGATGCTTCTTCACGTTTCAGCAAGGAAAACCGTTGGGGCGTATTCCCCGCAGCGGCATTCGCATGGAAAGTCACTGACGAACCTTGGATGAAGAGCGTCAAGAAGGTGATGGACGAACTGAAACTCCGCCTCAGTTGGGGTGTCACTGGTCAGCAGGATATCGGCGACAACTACTATCCTTACCTCGCCACATACGTATCGTCTGTACAGGGCTCTAACTATCCTTCACTCAGCGGCAATGGTTTCATCTCTACCATGTACCCCTCGGGTTACGACCCCAAACTGAAGTGGGAGGAGACTACTACATGGGACGCCGGTGTTGATGTTGCCTTCCTCAACAACCGCATCTCTGCCAGCTTGGATTTCTATCTGCGTAAGTCAAAGGACTTGTTGAGCTACGTATCAGTACCCAGCGGTTCGTCTACCACCAACATGATGAACCAGAACATCGGAACACTGAAGAACCAGGGTGTCGAGTTCTCTATCACAGCACGTCCTATCGTGACCAAAGACTTCTCTTGGACTGCCAGCTACAACGTGGCTTACAACAAGAACAAGATTACCAAGCTCAACAACGATGGTTCATATATTGAGACAGGTGGCATCTCTTCGGGTAACGGAAACAACTGCCAGGTACAGGCCGTTGGTCATCCTATCAATTCATTCTACCTCTTTGAGCAGGTGTACGACAAGGACGGCAAGCCACTGGAAGGTGTATACGTAGACCAGGATAATAACGGTGTAATCAACGACGACGACCGCCGCATATATCACAGCAAAGACCCGAAGGTGACAATGAGCTTCTCTTCTACTTTCAACTGGAAGAACTGGGACCTCGGTATCGCAATGCACGCCAACATCGGCAACTATGTTTATGCCGACGCCATGTCAGACCATGCTGTCGTTGACAACTGTTGGAAGAACGGTAAGTTAAACAACCTCATCCAGACCGATTACTACTTCAACGGTACCGTCAATCCTGCAATAGGCATCATGAAGAGCGACTACTGGCTGCGCAATGCCAGCTTCCTGCGCTGCGACAACATCACACTGGGTCACACATGGCCCTATCTGCTCGACAACAAGATGCGTCTGCGTCTCTACGGAGCAGTCCAGAACCCATTTGTCATCACCAAGTATAAGGGTCTCGACCCAGAGGTGGCAAGCGGTATCGACCGCGACGTCTACCCACGTGCTACAACCTTCACCATCGGTGTAGTGGCAAGTTTCTAAATCATACAACAAGCGTCTAACAATACAATAAAGACTATAATAATATGAAATCATATAAAAGCATCATAGCTTCAGCATTGTTTGCAGGTCTGGCCCTGACTACCACATCCTGTATCGGCGATTTGGATCTTGAGCCCAATGATCCGAACACCACCACAGCCGGCAACATGACAGAGGCTGCTTACGAGGCCGTGTTGGCTAAGTGTTACTCTGGCTTGGCTGTATCTGGCCAGGGCGGTCCCGACGGAGATTCAGATATCTCTGGTCTCGACGGCGGTACCGGACAGTACACACGTGCGCTCTTTATGCTCAACGAGTTCCCCACCGACGAGACAAAGTGGATATGGAAAGACGAGGGCGTCATCGACCTTAACACCAACACATGGGGTAAGGGCAACGCCAACATCTTCGGTACATACAGCCGTATGTATGTAGAGATAGCCATCTGCAACGACTTCCTGCGCCTCATCAAGGGCAAGGACCAGTTCAAGGATATGGCTCTCGAAGCCCGTGCGCTGCGCGCCATGAGCTACTATAATATCGTAGACCTCTTCGGTATGGGTGGCTTCATCACAGAAGAAGACCCCGTAGGAAGCAAGCCCAAGCAGATTTCACGCGTCGAGCTTTCTACATGGCTGGCCAGCGAGTTGGAAGACATCGTTGCCAACATGTCTGATGCCACACCCCACTACGGACGCGTAGGCAAGGACGGCGTTGAGGCTCTTCTCGCCCGTCTCTATCTCAATGCTGGCGTCTTTAGCGGCACTCCCGCCTACGACAAGTGCGCTCAGCACTGCGAGAACATCATCGCACGCCATAAGGGCAAAGGTTTCAAGGGCTCTGGTCTTGCAGACCACTACCTCTATCTGTTCTGCGGCGACAACGATGTATATATGCCAGGTGGCTCAGATGTCAACGAAATCCTTTGGGGTATTCCCTACGATGCCGTTGAGCTCACTCCTTACGGAGGCACCACCTTCCTCTGCTGCGCAGCTATCAGCAACCTGACCGTCGACAACGATGGCGCTTATATGAACTGCGAGGACTATGGACTCAACCAGCAGTGGGGCTGTATGCACGCCACCAAGGAATTTGCCGACAAGTTCGCTTCCGAGCCCAACGACGTACGCTGGTCTATGTGGAAGAAGGATGTAGACGGATTCAAGAAGGCGAACACCGCATTCTCTAAGTTTACCGACGGCTATGGCGTGGTTAAGTTTACTAATCTGCTGCGCGGCAGCAACGGTACCCTCAAGAAGGGCGAAATCACCAAGTTCCCCAACACCGACCTTCCCCTCATCCGTCTGGCCGATGTCTATCTGATGTTTGCCGAGTGCGCAATGCGTGGAGCTGCCGACAAGGCCAAGGGTGTGGAATATGCCAACTATGTACGTGAGCGTGCAGGCGTTTCAGCATGGACCCAGACCGACCTCAACGAGCAGAACATGATTGACGAGCGTTGCCGCGAGTTGTACTGGGAGAACGTGCGCCGTACCGACCTCGTTCGCTTCGGACTCTTTACCGGCAGCAAGTACACTTGGTCATGGAAGGGCAATGTAGACAAGGGTGCCAGCATTCCTGACTACATGAACGTATTCCCGATTCCTTCATTGGTAATCGCTGCTCAGCCCGACTTCAAGCAGAACCCCAATTATTAAGCATCAATCAATCTTTATAAACAGATTAAGCAATGAAAAAATTAAGTTATATACTGTTCAGCTTCATCAGCCTGGTGCTTGCCACCGCTTCGTGCAGCGGCCCTGAAGAGGAGAACCCCGTCATCCAGACGCCTACCAAGCTCGTGCTGAACACACCGGCTACTGCCAACCAATACGTAGACCTTGGCTATGACAAGGAGGCTGGCACTGTAAACTTCACTTGCTCGCAGGCCGACTATGGCTTCGCTGCATCAGCCAATTACTACATGCAGGTGTCACTCGATGCGACCTTCGCTAATTTTGTTGAACTTGGCGACGCCTACACTTCATGCAACCTGAACGTGAAGGCAAGCCAGATAGCAGAAGCCATCTGCAAACTGCGCGGCATCACGAGTGAGGAAACCTACACCGACGAGCCTGCCCGCAAGGTATACTTCCGCGTAAGGTCTCAAATCCTGAAGTACGAGGACACCAGCATCCTCTCAAATGTTGTGGCTATGGAGAAGATTAAGGGCTACTTCGCTCTGCGTCTGCCGGGCTACATCTACCTCGTAGGTGCACCTGAGGGTTGGACTGGTCCTTCCGAAGATAATAAGGCCCACTACGAACCCTGGAAACTCTTCGAGGACGACAATGCTGTAGGCAGCAAGGTCTATTACGGAGAATTCGACATTCCTGCAGATAAGTTCCAGTTCCGTTTCTACACAGCTCTGACTGGATGGGACAAGGATTCTTACGGTAGCCAGGAGAAAGACTCACCCAAGGACATCAGTATGACCAACGGCATTTACGACGGAGCCATCGTCAAGGGTAAGGGTAGCTACCAGTTGCCCGGCTGGGCTGGCGGAAAAGTCAAGATTACCGTCAATATGAGCAACGACTCTAAGATGACCGTCAAATTCGAGAAAGTAGGTTAACATTTCAGTAACGTCAAAGTGAACATAATCATGAAGAAATCAACAATAGCATTTATAGCAGTCCTGTCTCTCGTCTTCGCCTCGTGCGATGACGACTGGACAGAGGCCCTGCCACAGGTTAATCCTCAGGAGCAAGCCTTTGCTGTCGACGACATCACGCTCAAGAGCATTGTCCCCGAGGCAGTCAATCTGCAGGAGGCATATATGAAGGACAACAAGGTGAAGCTCTTCACCGAAAGCGTGAAGAACCTCCCCGCTGGCAGCAAGATGATGTACGAGCTGCAGTTCAGCAAGACCGCCGACTTCGCCAAGTACGGCACCCTGGTATGCGAAATGGATTCCGACACAGCTGTCGTGAAAGCCTCTGACTTCCAGAACGCTTATGTGGCAGCTATCAGCCGCGGCTCCAAGGCCAAGCAGCTCTACCTGCGCTACGCCGCTTACATCGTCAAGGACGGGACTTCAGTAGTCCGCGTAGGCGACCCCAACACTTATCTGGGCGCCTCCCAGGTGAAGGTTACTCCTTACCCGAGCGACCTCGTCATCGAGAACAACTACTACCTGCTGGGTACCATCAACGGATGGTCGGTAGCTAATGCCATCAAGTTTGACCACAGTGGCGACCCCTACGACAACCCCGTATTCACCCTTAAGGTGAACATCAGCGAGAGCGATGCTGCCTCCGGATGGTGGTGGAAGGTTGTGCCTGAGTCTACATTCCGAAATGGCAACTGGGTAGACGCTGACAATGCAGCCTATGGTGTGGTTGAAAACGGCGACGGTGCTGCCGAAGGAAGCCTCGTTGGACGTACCGCAAAGAATGATGTAGGTGCAGGATGCCTGAAGATGAGCGGAGATTTGCTGTTAACCATCAATCTCGAGGATGGCACCTACTCGTTCACCCCTATCGCAAAGTAATTGTAAATCCTTAAGACATAGATACATTTTGTCACATAGATTCGTTAAGGCTTTAGATTTTTTAAGTTAGATTGGAAGAGACTGCTCACTTGGCGTGAGTGGTCTCTTTTTTTATTGGCGACGCGCCAACGTGCAAACGATTGCGCAACTGGTTTGTACGTTTCTCACTCTGTCACACTTGTTTATAGGGGAATTTGAGATAACTTTGGAGTATAAACCAAAGGGGTTGCCCAGCGGCGCGATGCAAGCGGACTAACCTCGCCGACAACCATAATTGGGGTATACGATAGTATGGGTATGCCCTCTGCTCTGATAGTAACTAAAAACAGAATAAGATGAAGACATTTTACATGACTCTCGTTGCCCTTATGGCAACATTAGGCATCCATGCACAGGGTTGGCCAGCCAACTACGACGGCGTGATGCTGCAAGGATTCTATTGGGATTCATACCGCGCGTCAAAGTGGTTCAACCTCGAAGCCCAGGCCGATGACCTCGCACCCTACTTCAGTCTGGTATGGATACCGCAGAGTGCCAACTGCGGCAGCGGACGTTCCATGGGCTACGACGACCTTTACTGGTTCAGCAATTACAACAGCTCGTTTGGCAACGAGACCCAACTGCGCTCGATGATCAAGACCTTCAAGAGCAAGGGCATTGGCACCATTGCCGATGTGGTCATCAACCACCGCAATACCCTCACCAGCTGGACCGACTTCCCTGTAGAGACATACAAGGGCACGACCTACCGCATGTATTCTACCGACATCTGCCACGACGATGATGGTGGTAGCACCTACAACTGGGCTGTCGGCCAGAGTCCTAAGCTGAGTCTCAGCAACAAGTATGACTCGGGCGACGACTGGGATGGCATGCGCGACCTCGACCACTACAGTTCCAACGTGCAGAGCGTGGTGAAGGCTTACCTCGACATGCTGCTCAACGACTTCGGCTACGCCGGATTGCGTTACGACATGGTCAAGGGCTACGCCGGAATGTTCACTGGCATCTACAACACCGCCCTCAAGCCTCGCTTCTCCGTAGGCGAATACTGGGACGGCAACGCCAATACCGTCAAGGCCTGGATAAATGCCACCAAGGTCAACGGCGAGCCCACATCGGCTGCCTTCGACTTCCCCGTGCGTTACGCCGTGCGCGACCTCATCGCTTCCAATTGGAGCGCCAGGGCAAAGAACGGACTCGTCGGCGATGCTGCCTACCGCCGCTATGCGGTGAGTTTTGTGGAAAACCACGACACCGAGTATCGATCCAGCACGGAGCAGCAAGACCCTATACGCAAAGACACGCTTGCTGCCAACGCCTACATCCTCGCTGCCTGCGGCACGCCCTGTGTCTTCTACAAGCATTGGCAGGCATACCCCACAGACATCAAGATGATGATTAATGCCCGCCACATAGCTGGCATCACCAATACCAGCACCACCGTCTTCAACGAGTATGTAGCCACGCAGTGCAATGTCCTCAAGACCGAAGGTGCTCACGGCACTCTCTACGCCGTGATGGGCCAGCGCGCCAACGCTTACCAGGCTCCGGCGGGTTATACCGAGATACTGCGCGGATATCACTATCGCTACTTGCTCAGCAACAGCAGCAACGTGGCTTGGGTCGACCTTCCCTCCGGTCACTATGACGATGTGCAGAAGGCTCGTCTCACTGCGGTGAGCAGCCAGCCGGGTGCGCAACTGGTCTACACCACCGACGGAACCACGCCCACCGCGCAGAGCCGCAAGGCGGCAAGTGGCACGCTCGTCGACATCCCCGCCGGCACCACCACGCTGAGTGTGGGACTGCTCGTAGGCACCACGGTATCGGCTGTCATCACGCGCACCTATGAGGTAAGCGCTCCCGAGGCCTTCACTCCCTACGACATCACCATAAACGTGAACGCTGACAACGTGGGATGGAGCCGCGTAAACTTCTGGGCTTGGGACGACCAGTACGGCGACAACTTCACTGCCACTGGCACGTGGCCCGGCGACGCCGTCACCGTCGCTAAGACTATAGAAGGGCGCAAGTGGTACAGCCGCACCTACCGTATAACCAAGCGCGATGCCATGCTCTCATTTGTCTTCAGCACCGCCAGCGGTTCTCCCCAGACCGTCAACGTGTACGACATCAACAAGGACGCGTTCCTCGAAATTGCCACCAGCAAGGACAGCCAGAACCATTACTACGTGACCGATGTGACCCCGCAGCCTCCTACCGCCATAACCACCGTGACCACCGACATCCAGCGCCGACCCACTATCTGGTACGACCTGCAGGGTCGCCAATACTCCCATCGCCCCACCCAGCCCGGCGTTTACATCAACAGCGGCAAGAAGATTATGATACGGTAAACCTCTGCGGTGCATCAGCATCATGAG
>NZ_NPJJ01000050.1 GCF_002251385.1 Prevotella sp. P5-108 | reverse complement strand
ACCCCAATTCGGGATAAGATAGCGATTAGTTGCATGTTAAGAGAGATACATGAATTCTCTTCCCATGCCATCAGACATGGGCTATATATAAAGAATCGAAAGAGATTATTCTGTCCTTAGAACATTGTAAGTTGCTTCGTGTCTTCGATGCAGTATCCTTGCAATGGCTTTGGCTTGTTATCAAAGAAACAATATGCTCCCAAGGCTGAAATGAGGTTCATGATAAAGTTGCTTACAGATCTATGGCGTGAATGTACAATCTGTGCCGTATTCTTCAGCATGTCGTTAATGGTTTCGATAATGTATCTCTTGCGCAGCATCATTCTGTCATAGAACGGCATCAGCTTGTTTTTCATGTTTACGCGCAACCCTGTCACCAGCTGTATTCCATCCTCAAAGAGGAAGTCAAACAGCTTCTGTGAAATATAGCCTTTGTCAGCGAACAGCTTGCCATACAAACGTTTAGCAAGAACATTGAACACATTCGGGTCCTTGTCGCTGACATTTGCACCAGTAAGTACAAACGCTATTATCTCGCCTCTGTCATTGCACGCAAGGTGGAGCTTAAAGCCATGACACCAACCCATAGTTCCTTTTCCGTCAGTGGCAATTCCCTTGAATACCTTATTGGCATATCTCCTGAGATTATGGCATACGGGTATCATCGTGGAATCAACGAATGTTATGCCGGTACATCTTCCGAAAGCTCCCAGATTAAGGAAGAACATGAGCTGGAAGAACACGCGGCTTTCCAACTCCACAAAGCGGTTGTACGACACGGCTTTCGGAAAATAAGACTTCATCGTACCCTTAATAAAGAACAGGTAGTAGTGCTTGAAATTGCGGAATGTACCAAAATGAAAATACAACAGAATG
Source organism: Prevotella sp. P5-108 (assembly GCF_002251385.1). Taxonomy (GTDB): domain Bacteria; phylum Bacteroidota; class Bacteroidia; order Bacteroidales; family Bacteroidaceae; genus Prevotella. The sequence goes on along the minus strand of NZ_NPJJ01000050.1, from coordinate 257 downwards.
GTCATGATTTCACTGTCGGACAACGATGCTGCACGCCGTCTACGCTTCACTCCGCTATTGTCTTCCAGCAAATTTCCTGCATTTTCTGCATCAAAATGTTTGCAAAACTCGTCTATAATACAAAATAATTCTGTAACTTTGTAATCGGTAGTCATATTAAATATTTTTGTAACTTATTGTAAATCACCTATAAAGGTACAAAATATTTGTGAGACTACCAACTTTTTTATGAACAAAATCTTATCCCGAACTGGGGT
>NZ_NPJJ01000005.1 GCF_002251385.1 Prevotella sp. P5-108 | reverse complement strand
ATGTTCTAAGGACAGAATAATCTCTTTCGATTCTTTATATATAGCCCATGTCTGATGGCATGGGAAGAGAATTCATGTATCTCTCTTAACATGCAACTAATCGCTATCTTATCCCGAATTGGGGTATGAGAATATACTCCACGCTGCTATTATGGATGATGTGCGCCACCCTGACATGGGCGCAGAATGTAGCGTCGGTCGTCATCGACAGCCGCTCGGGCGACCCCTTGGCGGGGGCGGTGGTGAGCGCCGTGGCGCAGGGTAAATGGCAGACCATCACCGACGCCGACGGACGGTTTGAACTTCCCCAGCGGATGGTGGGCACGAAGATACGCATCACCATTTTAGGGTATAAGACGCTCACCGTGACCGCCAACCGACAGGGAGTCTACAGGATGACCGAGGACATAAGCACCCTGGGCGAGGTGGTTGTGACGGCGCGCACCGGACAGGGCCAGACCACGTCGTCGGTTATAGGCCGCGACGCCATGAGACATCTCCAACCCAACAGCATAGCCGACCTGATGGAGCTGTTGCCCGGCGGATATGCCAAGGACCCCAACATGGGTCAGGCCAATCTCATCACGCTCCGCGAGACCGGCACGATGGGCGCCTATGGTTCGGAGACGAGAAACAACAACTACTCCATCACCTCGCTGGGTACTCAGTTTGTCATCGACGGCGTACCGCTGATGACCGATGCCAACCTCCAATACTCGCCCTTGGGCGGCACGCAGTCTTCCACCTCGTCGTCATCGGCCGAGGGCAGCCGCAACATCACCAACAGTGGCGTAGACATGCGCGCCATCTCCACCGACGACATCGAGAGCGTAGAGGTGATGCGCGGAATACCCTCTGCAGAGTATGGCAACCTCACCAGCGGACTGGTCAGCATACGCAAGATACGACGCGCCATGCCGCTGACGGTGCGCTTCAAGGCCGATGGCTACAGCAAGCTCTTCTCGGCTGGCAAGGGAGTCAACCTCAACCAGCGGGGAACGTCGCTTCTCAACATGGACTTAGGCTACCTCGACTCCAAGACCGACCCTACAGACAACCTGGAAAACTACAAGCGTCTGACGGCGTCACTGAGATACACCCTCAAGGCCGACAGGAAGGCATACTCATGGAGCTGGAACTCGGCGCTGGACTATCAGGGGTCGTTTGACAATGCCAAGGCCGACCCCGACCTCAACTACGGACACATAGACGAATACCGCTCATCGTACAACCGCATCGCGATGACCAACAACTTCATGCTGAAACCCCGCAAGTCGGTGTGGAGCGAAGTGGCAGTCAACTCTATGGTGAGCCTTCAGACCGATCGACTCCGACAGACACGCCTCGTGGCTCCGCAGCGTTATGGCATAGTGCCGCTGTCATGGACCGACGGTGAGAACGAAGCCCAAGCGGTCTTTGCCGAGTATGTCGCCCACTATCTCTGCGACGGCAAACCGTTCAGCGCGTACGTCAAGGCCAAAGGGGTGATGGGATTCAAGACCGGCAGAGCCACCCACACCCTCAAGTTGGGCCTCAACTGGGACATCGCCAAGAACTTCGGGCGCGGACAGGTCTACGACATGCACCGCCCGCTGAGCGTCACGGGATGGAGTTCACGCCCGCGCCGATACAAGGACATCCCTTCGCTGCAGAACCTGTCTGCCTTCGGCGAAGAGCAGATGCGCTGGAGCCTGGGTAGGAGCACCATAGACCTCATGGCAGGACTGCGACTGGCAATGATGCCTGGGCTGGCCAGCCGATACGACATGAGCGGACGCATATATGCCGACCCGCGCATCAATATGGGCTGGCATCTGCCCAAGCTGACGGTGGGCGGTGAGCCTATGACCATCTCCCTCAACGCCGGATATGGCATCACCACCAAGATGCCTACCCTCAACTATCTTTACCCCGACCGTTACTACAGCAATTTCATATCTCTGGCGTATTACGACGCGTCTTCACCGGCACAGAACAGCTGTTTTGTGGTACACACCTACATCCAGGACCCCACCAACTACCACCTCTCTCCCGCCCGCAACCACAAGTGGGAGGTGAGAGTAGACCTCGACTGGCACGACAATACGCTGTCGATAGACTATTTCAGGGAGACGATGAACGACGGGTTCAGATATGCCGCCGTCTATGGTTCCTATGCCTACAGGGCTTACGATGTGAGCCAGATGCAGGCAGGCCGCGACTACCACTCGCTGCCCTACACAGAGCGGCAGGTGCTCGACGGCTATCAGAAGGCGGGCAACGGCAGCCGACTGGTAAAGCAGGGCATAGAACTGGCCTTCACCTCGCAGCGCATCCACGCTCTGCGCACCCGTATCAATCTCACCGGAGCGTGGTTTCGTACGCTCTACACCAACAGCCAACCCATGTTCGACGCCGTGAGCACAGTGATAGACAACCAGCCAGTGCGCGAGCAGTATGTGGGGCTTTACGACTGGAACGACGGAAGGCTCAACGACCGCGTCAACACCAATGTGACCTTTGATACGCAGATACCCGAGTGGCGGCTGATATTCACCACCTCGGTGCAGTGCATGTGGATGATACGCACCCGCCAGATGTGGAAAAACGGCACGCCCACGGCCTACATCGCAGCCAGCGACGGCCAACTGCATCCCTACACCACGGAGAGCCTCAACGACCCCCGACTCTCCCAGCTCACCCGCAACTACAACGCCGACCAATTCCGACCGTTCACGGTGCCCATGTCGGCCATCGTCAATCTGAAGGTGACCAAGGAGATAGGCCGCATGATGCGCCTGTCGTTCTTCGCCAACAAGATATTGGACTATCTGCCCGACTACACCGCCAATGGGCGCACCATCAGGCGCAATGCCTCGCCCTACTTCGGAGTCGAGGCGGGCTTGAGCCTATAACAGACAACCCTAACAGCAAACAGGAATATGAAGACAAGACTTATACTCTACATCATGGCGCTGAGCGTGCTGGCAGCATGCTCCGACCTGGAGACAGGCAGCACCCGCCACACCGCCACGCAGATTGCCGTTACGCCGCCCGTGGGGATAAGCGGCATGCAAATCACCAGCCAGCAGATAAAGATTACCAACCTCACCACCGGCGTCATCACCACCCTGTCGTCGACCGAGGGCATCACCCTCGCCGAGGGGCTCTACGACATGGTCTACTCTGCCGACATCACCTATACCGCCCACAACGCCAACGACGAGACGGCGCAGGCCAAAGGCCGACTTAACGGCAAGGCTGAGAACGTACAGATTACCGGGAGCAGCCGACAGGTGCAGATAGAGACGTTTCTGTCGGCCGACAACGACGACTTCATCATCGAGGAGATATTCTTCGCCGGCACGCTGCGCAGTTCTGGACTGCAGTATTATGGCGACAGCTACATCAAGATTTACAACAACACCGACCACGTGCTCTATGCCGACGGACTGGCTTTCTGCGAGTCGAAGTTCAAGTCTACCCAGTATTTCGAGTATACCCCCGACATACGCAAGGACACCATGACCATCTGGTCGCTCTACGTGATACCCGGCAGCGGTACCGACCACCCCGTGCAGCCTGGCCACTCGCTGCTGCTCTGCGACACGGGCATAGACCACCGCAACGCCAACCCCAACTCCTTTGACCTGAGCGCCGCCGACTTTGAATGGTACGACATTTCCACCCACCCCGAACACATGGACATCGACAGCGAGACGGTGCCCAATCTCGACAAGTGGTATTGTTATACCGAGTCGTTCTACGTGTTGCACAACCGAGGATTTACCTCCTACGCCCTGGCGCGTATTCCTATCGACAAGGCGCAGTACCTTAAGGACTACAAGTATACCTATTATTATACGATGTATCTGCCTGCCGGCACGTTCCCCATGCAGCAGGATGCATACAAGATGCCCAACGCGTGGATTGTCGACGGGGTCAACTGCAGCATCGAGGCCAAGCGCCTGTGGAATATTCTGCCCCCGTCGGTCGACGCAGGCTGGACCCACTGCGGCAAGATTGACAAGGACGAGACCCGATACTTCCGCAGCGTGCGCCGAAAGCTCCAGTATCTCAACGCCGACGGCACCATGCACCTGCAGGACACCAACAACTCGACCGAGGACTTCAACACCGAGTGCATACCCTCTATCGTCGAGCTGCAGCATACCGCCATCGACGCCGCCGGTACCAAGGCGAACACTGTGACCTATGATGGCATAACTCCCAAGCAGTAGAAGATGAAACACGATACCTCTACCACCTCCCTGACGGCGCTCCTTGCCACAGCCATGCTCATGGCAGCGCCCGCCACCCTCACGGCGCAGCAGAATGACAGCTCCCACACCTCGCTGTCGGCACGTATGTGGCAGACGCAGATGCCGTCGGCCGATTTCGGTGCCGCGCTCTACCTCAACCCAGCCATGCAGAGCTACCGCTACAGCGCCTCTATCAACAGGCTGCAGGCAGGCATGGACTACAGCAAGGCTTCACGCCCCGCGCGACTCGAAGACGGCACGGGCAGCAGCACGGGTTACGGCTGCATCGACGCCTATCTGCACAAGGGCAAAGCCACGCTGTGGGGCAATGCGGCTTACCGCAACGGCACCACGCGCAACGTACGCTTCAGCGAGACCACAGACTACCAGCTGCTCTACCCCTACCTGATGGCCGACACCGTGGGGGGCAACACGCATGGTGAGTATTACCACTTTATGGGTGGCTTCTCCTATCCTTTGGGCCGATGGAACATCGCTGCCGAGGGCGAATACACCGCCCGGATGGAGTTCCGCACCCGCGACCCACGCCCCAAGAACCTCTCGGGCAACCTGATGGCTCGGGTGGGCGTCTCGACCCAGGTGGGCACCGGCGTCATGGGCATGGCTGTGAGCGCCCGACGCTACAAGCAGACCAACGAGGTGAAGCTCTACAACGAGGTGAGCATGCCCACCATCTATCACCTCACGGGCATGGGCAACGACTACTACCGCTTCAGGGGAGCCAACACCTCTACCTACTACCAAGGCCACTCTTTAGGGGGCATGCTCAGCTACCGCCAGCGACGCGACAGCCAGCGTGGTGCCTTCGCCCAGGCGGGATATGAGTTTACAGAGATTGAGAAGATTATCTCTTCGCTCAACCAGCTGCCTCTCGCCACGCTGCGGCTGCATCGGCAGGACGCCACGGCGGGATGGCTGTCGACAGTGGGGCGCCACACGTTGGGCTTGCGGCTCAGCGAGGAGTGGCAGCGGCGCCAGGGCTTCGAGCACATCTTCGGCACGGCTCAGGATAATATCTACCCGCAGATAGCCATTGCCGAGATGTACCGCCTTACCACCCTGCGCATAGGTGCCGACGCGCTCTGGCAGCACGCGCTGCCCATAGCCTGCCGCCGGGGCTACTGGGCGCTGCAGGCGGGTACCGCCTACTGCGACTACCATGAGGAATATGCCGAACCTTATCGGCAGTTGCGGGTTAGGTCATGGCAGTCGGCACTGACGCTCACTGCCGCGGTAGAGTCTCGCCACATGCTCACCCGCCTTCAGGCCACCGCCTCGCGGACATGGCATACCGACGCCCGCGCCGACCACATCGAGGGCACCATGGCTACGCCAGTGATGCACGCCTATGAGACCCTCGCCCACCCCGCCTGGTCTACCGGCGCCGCCATCGAGACCTCCTACAAGGCCAGCCCGCGCTTCCACCCCTTTGTGCGCGCCGACTGGCGCTACAGCCGCTATGCGCTGACCGCTCACGGCATGGGCCTGACCCTGGCTGCGGGCATATATTTCTAACGGAATGACAATGACAATGAAGACAATAATAACCAAATCACAAACAAGTATGAAGAAAATTACACTCTTTCTGGCAGCATGTTTCATGCTCGCCACCGCATCGCTGGCAGAGACCCTGCCTGCAGTGACCTTCAACTGGGCACACACCGTAGACGGCGCCACATCGGCTGGCGACAACATCATCGGTATGGTCAAAGCCTCGGGCGGCGACTACTATGTGGCTACCACATGGGGCACCAACTCCGGGGCCTCACAGGTCAACCTCTGGTTTGACGGCGAACAGGTCACTGGCGCCGACGGCGCCGCCATCGTGGGTAGTCCTTACACGGGCACCAGCAAAAATGGCAACATGTTTCTGCAGAAGGTGAGCAACGCCGGATCTATCGTCTGGAACGCCTATACGCGCAAAGGCGACATCGCGCACGACAAGTCGCACATCGTCTCTACCAAGGACGGTGGACTGCTGGCTGTACTCAAGACCCGCGCATGGGTGGCAGAGGCTGGCTATGACAACCTGGTAGAATATGTAGACCCCACGGGCCATGTGACCACCATCAAGGACATGGGCAATGTCAGCGGCGAGTACCGCTACCTGGTGCTCAAGATAGCCGAGAACGGCAGCCTGGAGTGGTCGCGCCTCATCGCGGGCAAGGTAGAGAAGCGCAAGAGGGGATTCACCAAGGACAACATGTCGGTCTATGGCGTGGCTGTCGACGAGGATGGTGGCATCTATCTCACCGGTAACTTCCGCACCGAGATGTATCTGAAGAAGACCGACGGAACCGTAGAGACACTCACCGCAAAGAACACTACCGAATGGGATGGTGACTCTCAGGGTGTGGTGGGCGACCTTTTCCTTGCCAAGTTAGACAAGGACGGCTACTTCGTCAAGAGCCTTACCGCAGAGGGCATCGCCGCCAGCGCGTTCCTGGACAAGGTGGTCTATGCCAACGGCAACCTCTACTTCAACGGACGCATAAAGGGTAAGGCAGGCAACGAACTGACACTGGGCGGCAAGGCTGTAAGCGTCACCAACGACTGCGAGAACCTCCTGCTGGCATCGGTCAGCGCTGCCGACCTCAGCGTGGGCTATGTCAAGACCATCACCCCCGTGGGCAGCAAGAAGACCATACATAACAACGGTTGCCAATGGATAGACGGATATGTCTACTTCACCGGTTCGTCTATGGGCGGACTCACCGGACTCTACGAGAACAGCAAGGGACAGCACAAGGGCTTCGTCCTCAAGATGGACCCAGCCACAGGCGAGGTGGTCAAGAGCGCCATACGCCTGGATGGCGGCATAGGCAAGTTCTATGGCGTCTATCTCAACGGCTCCACGATGTATGCCTTCGGCTATGACATGACCGGTGGTGCTCTGCTGGTGCCTGTAGATGCCGCCACACTCTCACTGGGTACCGCCATCACGCTGTGTAAGTATGGTGTAGTGGCTGCCGGCTGCACTCCAATCATAGATGGTGAGAACATGGTAGTGGCCAACCGAGGCAGAAACACCGCGACGCTCTATGGCACCGATTACTCATACACCGGCAACAAGAACTGGGCGATGATATACTACAGCTACAAGCTGGCTGGCACATCGGTAGGCATCGGCACGACCACCGCCGAGAGCCAGAAGGGCAAGACAGATGTCTACACCCTCGACGGACGGCTGGTAAAGAGTGCCCAGAGTTATGACAAGGCGGTAGGCGGACTCGCCCAGGGCGTCTATGTCATCGGCAACAAGAAAGTGACCATCCGCTAACCACGACCCGCCATGAAGAGACAACTGTTATCACTCCTGGCCATCACCCTCATGCTCCCTGCCGCGCTGTCGGCACAGACGGTGAAGCAGGACGATGCCGTGCGCACGGGTAAGTTGAAGAACGGACTCACCTACTACATACGCCACAACGCCAAGGAGCCTGGACTGGCCGATTTCTATATCGCCCAGCGGGTGGGCAGCATTCTCGAGGAACCCCGCCAGCGTGGTCTGGCTCATTTTCTGGAGCACATGGCGTTTAATGGTACCAAGCACTTCCCCGGCAAGGGCAAACGGCTGGGCATAGTGCCATGGTGCGAGTCTATAGGTGTGAAATTCGGAGCCAATCTCAATGCCTACACCTCGGTAGACCAGACCGTCTACCACATAGGGGCTGCCCCCATCGGCCGTGAGGGCATCGTAGACTCTTGTCTGCTGGTGCTCAACGACTGGAGCCACTACATACTGCTCGAGGACAAAGAGATAGACAAGGAGCGTGGCGTGATACGCGAAGAATGGCGCAACCGGCGCTCGGGCATGGCGATGCAGCGGCTCATGGAGCGCGTGATGCCCAAGATATACCGCGGCTCCAAGTACGAGGACTGCATGCCTATAGGCAATATGGATATCGTCAGCAATTTTCCCTATCAGGACCTGCGCGACTATTATGACAAGTGGTACAGGCCCGACCTCCAGGCGGTGATTGTGGTGGGCGACATAGATGTAGATCGCATGGAAGCCAAAATCAAACGGCTCTTTGGCAAAATTCCCGCCGCCAAGAACCCGGCAGAGCGCATCTACTACCCCGTAAACAGCAGCGACCGCATGATAGTGGCGATAGAGAAAGACCGCGAGCAGCCCATCGCGCTGGGACATCTCTACATGAAGCGCACAGCGACGCCCCGCGCAGAGAAGACCACCATGGACTATCAGCGCGACGGATATATGGAGGGGCTCATCGTCAACATGCTCAACAGCCGACTGGCAGACAAGGGCAAGGAGACCGCCAACCCGCCCTATATGAGCAGCACGGTGCGCGACGGGATGTTCTTCGTATCGGGCACCAGCGACGCCTTCAGCCTCAGCATAAGCTGCAAGCAGGACAACATACTGGGCGGCATCGCTGCGGCTGTGGCTGAGGTGGAGAGAGTGCGCCAGCACGGATTTACTGCCGACGAACTGGCAAGGGCAAAGGCCATCTATCTCAACGCAGCCCAACGACGCATGAAGATGGAGGGCGACCGCCGCAACAGCAGTCTGGTCAAGCAGTGTGTAAACAACTTTCTCGACGGCGAACCGATACTCTCGCCCGCCTACAGTTATGAGTTGATGCAGAAGATGGACCAAGAGGTGACCCTCAAGGACATAAACAGCCATATCGGCACCATCATCACCGACCGCAACCAGGTCTTCGTGCTCTACGGCCCCGACCGCAAGGAGGTGCTGCTGCCCTCCGAGGCAGAGATAGAAGAGACCATCGTCGAGGCGCAGCGCCGGCAGTATGACGCCCACGTAGACACCCACACCGCGACAGCCATCATGGACAAGATGCCCACTCCGGGCACAATAGTGAAGGAAGAAGCTACGGGCAAGTGGGGCATGACGCGGCTCACGCTGAGCAACGGGATGGAGGTGTATGTCAAGCCCACCGACTATCAGGCCGACGTGGTGACCATGACCGTCAAGGGCGAAGGCGGAACCTCGCTCTACCCCGATGCCGACATCCCCAACTTCGCGCTCCTGGCAAGTGCCATCACCGAGGGTGGCGTGGGCAGCATGACAAGCACCCAACTGCGCAAGGCGCTTACGGGCAAGTCGGTGAAGGTGGCACCCGCGATAGGCCAGTCGTCACAGCGCATCACGGCGACATCGTCGGTGAAAGACCTGGAGACGATGCTGCAACTCACCTATCTCTACTTCACAGCCCCAAGGCGCGACTCGGTGGCATTTGAAGGACTGAGAAACCGCACGCGGTCGTTTCTGACCAATCGCAGTGCCAGTCCGAAGGTGGTATACAACGACAGTCTGAGCGCGGTGCTCTATGGCAACAACCCGCGCACGGCGCCCGCCACACGGCAGATGGTAGACCGCGCCGACTATGGCCGCATCATGGAGATATATCGTGAGCGGTTTGCCGACGCATCGGCGTTCAAGACGGTCATCATAGGCAATGTGAGCATAGACAGTCTGCGCCCGCTGCTCTGCCGCTATCTGGCAGCGCTGCCCGCCACCCACAAGGGCGAGAAGGCCGACAAGAGCCGTCTGCCACGTATGGTGAAGGAAAACAAGGTGGTGAAGTTTGGCCGCAAGATGGCTACGCCAGTGACCCAGGTAAACATCATGTACACGGCAGACATAGACTTCTCGCCCCGTGCCGACCTGACGCTCGACATCATGCAGCGCTGTCTGCAGATAGCCTATACCGACTCGGTGCGCGAGGACAAGGGAGGCACCTATGGTATCGGCGTGAGCTTTGAGCTGGACAAGGACGAAGAGCCCAATGCCCTGCTGCGCATAAGCTATAAGACCGACCCCACCCGCTATGACGAACTCAACCCTATCGTGTACCGACAGCTGCAGCACATGGCCACCGACGGACCCATAGCATCGTCGATGGACAAGGTAAAGCAGTATCTGAAGAAGCAGTATGCGCAGAACGCCATGACCAACGACTACTGGAGCTACATCATCTGGCACCAGATAGACGACGAGGCCGACTTTGACACGGGCTACTGCCAGATGGTAGACAGCATCACGGCCCACGATGTGCAGCAGATGGCACAGACGCTACTGAAGCAGAACCACCGCATAGAGGTGACCATGTGCTCGGAATAGCAACGGGCAACAGCCAGGCTGCTGACCACCTCCACAAGCATGGAGGGTACCTCTACAAGCGTGGAGGGTACCTCTGCAAACGTGGAGCATACCTCTGCAAGCATGGAGCATACCTCTGCAAACGTGGAGCATACCTCTGCAAGCATGGAGCATACCTCTGCAAGCGTGGAGGGTACCTCTACAAAAGCGCTGACCGCGAAGCGGAGTGTGCCAGTGACATCGGCTGATGGAAATGACCGCATCTGCCGAGCCTGCAACCATCATCGCCGGCTCGTATCAATAGGCACGTGGACACGTATCAAACGACACGGAAGCACGCATCGTAAGGCACGCGCTCCCGCATCAAATGATACGAGCCGACAATGACGGTGAAAACACTTATATCAATGGTTGGCAAGGTCGCCATAGTGGCCTTGTCAACCATTGTTCATATACTACCAGTTTGTAAGCATTGTCAGCAAAACGCTAACTATTTTCTGTTTTTTCTTCATTTTTCCTACGAATCTATTCATTATTGTCAAAAAAGTATTACCTTTACAGCCGAAAAAAGTGAAGACATCGGCTGAGCCGTGGCAAAAGGCCGTGGCAAAGCAGATGATACAGGGTACAATAATCTGCATACAACCAGTATTCGTAGACCAAATAAACTTTTATCCAATATGAACAAGCAGACAGCAGAAGATAATGAGATTAGGGCAAGTTGACATCTCGACGTGAGTGTCACTTGGCTTAACGGGTGACAACGAGAATGAAGACCATAGAAGAACCAAAAATAATTATAACAAAGTAGAAACATGTGTGGAATAGTAGGATATATAGGTCAGTCTGACGCCTACCCCGTCCTCATCGAGGGCTTGAAGAGACTGGAGTATCGTGGATACGACAGCGCGGGAGTGGCGCTGATTGGCAATCAGGATAACCTCAATGTGTATAAGACTAAAGGAAAAGTAAGTAATCTGGAAGCATTGGCAGCTGACAAGGACTGCAGCGGCCACATAGGTATAGCCCACACGCGCTGGGCAACCCATGGAGAGCCGTCGGCAGCCAATGCCCACCCTCATGTGAGCATGAGTGGAGAGCTGGCGTTGGTGCATAACGGCATCATCGAGAACTACCAGGTGCTGAAAGAGCAACTCGCAGACAAGGGCTATACGTTCAAGAGCTCTACAGATACCGAGGTGCTGGTGCAACTCATCGACCATTACTACCAGCAGAACGGCAAGGATTTGGTCTCTGCCGTATGTCAGGCGCTGAACGATGCCATCGGCGCCTACGCCATAACCGTGATGGAAAAGAAGGACCCGGGGCATATCGTGGCTGCCCGACAGTCAAGTCCGCTGGTGGTGGGCGTGGGCAAGGACAACAAGGACTTCTATATCGCCAGTGACGCCACCCCCATCGTGGAGCACACCAACAAGGTGGTGTATCTCGAAGATGGAGAGATAGCCGACATCAGAGTGGGAGAGGAACTGAACATCATCAACCTCGAACATGCCTCGTGCAGCTATACCATCAAGACCGTGGACCTGGACATCAGCAAACTCAGCAAGGGCGGCTTTGACCACTACATGCTGAAGGAAATCTATGACCAGCCCAACTGCCTGAAGGACTGTATGAGCGGAAGGCTCATCGTGGACAAGGAGCATCCGGAAAACAACCATATCGTGCTCTCGGCACTCAGAGACTATCGCGACCGGCTGGTAAACGCCAAGCACATCATCATCGTAGCCTGCGGAACGAGCTGGCATGCCGGACTCATAGGCAAGCAACTCATCGAGAAGATGTGTCGCAAGCGCGTGGAGGTGGCTTACGCCAGCGAGTTCAGATACATGGACCCCGTGATAGAGCCCGAAGATGTAGTGATAGCCATCAGCCAGAGCGGCGAGACCGCCGACACGCTGGCAGCCATAAAACTGGCCAAGGAGAAGGGGGCGCTGATTTTCGGCATCGTCAATGCAGTGGGCTCGTCTATAGCCCGCGAGACCGACACCGGCGTCTACATCCATGTGGGCCCGGAGATAGGCGTGGCAAGCACCAAGGCTTTTACGGGGCAGGTGACCGTGCTCACGCTGCTCGCACTGGCTCTGGGACACGAGCAAGGCACGCTCGACGACGCCGACTACCATGAGATGATAGAGGAACTCTCGGAGATACCGCAGAAGATGGAGAAGGTGCTGGAGCAGGCGCCGATGATAAAGTCGCTGGCTCTGATGTTTACCTACGCCCACAACTTCCTCTACCTGGGACGTGGCATGAACTTCCCGGTGGCTCTGGAGGGCGCATTGAAGCTGAAGGAAATCAGCTATATCCATGCGGAAGGTTACCCCGCCGCCGAGATGAAACACGGCCCTATCGCCCTGGTAGACCAAGATATGCCCATCGTCTTCATCGCCACCCACCACCAGCTCTATGAGAAGATAATCTCTAACATGCAGGAAGTGAAATCAAGAAACGGCCGCATCCTCGCAATTGTCACCGAAGGCGACGAGCTGGTGAAGAACATCGCCGACAACGAGATAGAAATCCCCAAGACCCAGAATGCACTGATACCGCTGCTGAGCGTGGTTCCGCTGCAGCTCCTCGCCTACTACGTGGCGGTGGACAAAGGTCTGGATGTGGATATGCCAAGAAACCTGGCAAAGAGTGTGACCGTGGAGTAAACGGAGTCTATGACAGGACTACCCACGGCGGTCATCAAGGGATGGAGTTCAGTTACGGAATCGATGCAGACGGCTCCGAAAAAGTGGTTTTTTCCCACCAAGAGCGTCACTTTTTGAACAAATCGCTCTCTGATTGCTAAAGAAGTATTAACTTTACGGCAGAAAATAACAAATGAATTATAAATAACACAAACCATTATGGATGCACAAAAAGTAGACATGTTTATCATGGCCAATGGCAAGTATTTTTCCGAAGAGAAGATTTCCTTTATTCGTACCAGGCTGCTCGAGCTGGACGACTCCAGGTGGGTGCCAATCAGCAGCCTGCAATTCAAGAGTCCCACGGTCGCCCTCGTCTTGTCCATCTTCCTGGGATGTTACGGCATTGACCGCTTCTATATCGGTCATATCGGCTTGGGAGTTGCCAAGCTGCTTACTTGCAGCGGAGTCGGAATCTGGTATCTCCTCAATTGGTTTTTTATTTTAGGGGCTACTCGTAATGAAAACCTCAAAAAGTTCGAACCTCTGCTCTTATAAGAAATTCTATATCCTGTCGACCATCATCTACGCCATCGCATGTGCATGGGTGATGGTGGCATACTGCACTGAGGGGCAAAGCGGCTTGGTCGTTTGCCCCTCAAAATTAATCTACCACATCCCGTGCCCGGGCTGCGGCATGACCCGTGCCACGCTGCTGGTGATACACGGCCACTGGGCAGACGCCATCAAGATGAATCCCAATGTGGTAATATGCATGGTAGGCATCATCATATTCCCCATCCTGCTGGTTGCCGACATGGCGAGAGGCACTGCCTGTCTGCATCAAACATATCAGAAAATAGAGCATCTGCTGCACAAGCGACTCGTCATCTCGCTCATCCTGCTCTTCGAGTTGGCTATTATGGCACACAACTACGGTTGCGGTATATGAGGCGTGGATGAAGGGGCTGATGCCGGGTAAGGCGATGGGGATGAAAACCGTTTAGGGCTGGATTCCACGTATGGAATTCAGCCCTAAACGGTATTTGACGGGCAACAAACCCTTAATAATCAAGTTCAACGTCTTTGCCAAACGGCGCAAGCGCCAGCCCAGCCATCTTGAAATGCTGCTTGCCCCAGGGGATGCCAATAATGGTAATATAAAGGAACAATCCGAAAATTGCGTGCATGAGCCAGGCAAAGATACCTCCACACATGAACCAAATGAAATTCATAAAAACGCGGAGGCAACCAGTGGGGCTTTCCGTGGGAATGACTCTGGCACCAAACGGCCAAAGGCAGAGCAGCCCAAGTTTGTACGTCTGCATCGCGAAAGGGATGCCAATGATAGTAATGGCCAAAGCCAGACTACCCGTAAAATAGCCAAAGGCTGCCTCAAGGCCGCCACACAACAACCATACAATGTTAGCAAGCGTTTTCATATTCCTATTTATTTTAGTTATTAAGTTAATGGACGCATCCCCCACCCTGCCGCCTGAATAAGATATGCAGAGCGACGCACGATGAGACACCAGATTGCTGGTGATAATCACCAAGGGCAAAGATACGGCTTTTTTGAATATTACACACAACTTCTGCATACTTTTTGATGCTCAGAAGGAAAAAACAGCACATCAGAGATAACCGCAAATGCAGAAATAATCACGCTCCTGACAACAACTATCCACAGGGATATGGACGGGCAAACAGCATGAGGAAAATCGGCCAGGCCGACATCAAACAACCTGCATCATTGGTTGCTAAAACATCCCAAACAGGCATGCTGCAAAGGATCATACAATGGTATGGGCATAATAGATAGCATCATACTATAAAGAACAATCAGTTGAATCTATTCTACAATCTCCCTCTGACGAAAGATGGTCATTTGGAACTAAATCTTGACTACATTTACAAGTCTTCGAATGATGACCAGGCTGTCAAATCCTCTAATAAAGATGAAGCAAATAAGTTTCATATTCAATACGACGGAAATTATAATGTCTATCTATGTATCAGCAAATTACAACTATCGCATAGAGGAGAATGTAAACTTCTACCTGAAGATGAATTATACAAGCAAGACTGAAGATGCGGGTTGCAGACAATACCCGTCATTGTGCGCCAGCGCTGGCATTACTTTCTGTTTCCCGGACAAGACATTACAGCTGAATATAGCTTGTCATGACTTGTTCCGTAAAGAGTACTCTGATTGGGAAGTCAGGTACTACAACATCAACAACAAACAAAAGAACAATGTGGACTCGCGATTCTGTTCTATCTACTTGAAATACAATATCTACAAAACGTCACGTAAGAATAAAGTCAAGGATGTGGATAATGTATTGAACAGATTATAGGCATACGCGACCATTTTCCTACACACCAACAAACCGTAATCATTATTTCGCGAGCCTACCCCAGCCAGTCTGTAAAGATAAGTATACAGTCGTACACCTTATCCAGGAATCTCCCTATCCGTTGCTTAATGCCTTTCCAATATATTCCCTTCATATTAATAAGACTATTTCTGTTATCTATACTCAAGCAAATCTTTTGGTACACCATAACAATTTGAATGAACTATAGATTCATCTATAACTTTACGTAGCTCTTCATGAATGCCGCTTGTTATTATTTCGTCAATTCTATTCTCGCTTACTATCATAAATCATAATCTATATACAATAAATATCGTATCACTGCAAAATTACTTTCTTTTTTTGACTAAAACAAAGGTTTTCAGATATATATATGGTAACAAGCCGAAACAAGCCGTATTGCTTTGAATGGTTACGCATATCTAACGCATCGAAGTGAATGGTATGTGTGGACAGGTCCGGAAAGTGGGTCTGGAACCGGCTAATGGTGACGTGTAAATATTTGTGGTAAAGTCTCGCACGATCATGAAGTAGCTCCATTGGGAACGTGGAGGTTATGTGATGTACTACAAACGTTTGGAGCAGGGCCGTTTCCATCCTCGCATATCATAGAGGCGATGGACGAAAAGGCGGCCAAGATAGAGGCAATGGCCAAAGAGATAGAGGCCGAAAACCGCAAACGCTGGGCACGCGCAAAGAGAACTCCGTCGCGTCCCTTGAGCTACCGTTACGCAGGACTTGAGGAACACACAACCGTCATGATGCCCGAAGGTGTGGCTGCAGGCGAGTGCGATACCATGGGCAAGGATGTTTCCCGCATACTCCATCGCGAACCGGCCAAGGTATGGGTTGAAATCATAAAGCGTCCCTTATTGCGCATGAAACCCGACAAGGATTCGCCAAATCCGCGCATATACCAGGCAAGGCCCCTCATGCGGTCATCGGCGGCAACCATTTCGGCGCCGACATGCTCGCGCAGATAGTGATAAACAAATACCGATACCATCTGCCCGAATACCGCCAGGTCAGGCAGTATGCCGACCTCGGACTGAAACTCCCCACCTCCACGCTGAACGGCTGGGGGTATGCCGAGGCCTACAGACAGGAACTTGTTTACGAGGCTTTGCGCGACGACATCCGTAACAGCGATTATCTACAGATAGACGAGGTCCCGTGGCGCGTAGCCGGCTCTCCAGGAAAGAGCCGGAAGGGATATGCGTGGCAGTTTCTCGACAACCGCCCGCAGAGCCACGGCCTCTATTTCCTTTATGTGAACGGTTCGCGTGCGGGGACAGTCCCACGTGCTGAGCTGCGCGATTTCCGTGGTGCAATACAGACCGACGGATACGGCGTATATGATTATTTTGAGTTACTGGACAATGTGACCCTTCTGGGTTGCATGTCTCACGTGCGCCGTAAATTCACCGACGCCCAGGCATCACATCCCGAACTGGCCGCGCGGGCAATAAAATGGTTGGAGCTGCTCTATGACCTCGAGGCAAACCTGAAGGCGAAAGGAGCCACGTATGAGGAAATAGCCGCCGAGCGTCAGGCCAAGGCATTGCCGATAATGGATGCCATAGAAAAATGGATGGAGAGCGAACATACGAAATGAACCCCATCCGACCCCGTGAGCAAGGCACTCGACTACGCCTATAAGTTATGGCCCCGCCTGCGTCGCTATGCTCTTGATAGCCGTTACCATATTGACAACAATTCCGTGGAGCGCAACCAGCGTCCGTCAGTGATGGGCTGCAAGAACTACCTGTTAAGCAAAAGCGATAGCGGAACCGTTGACAACGCCATCATCTATTCGCTGATAGAGAGCTGCGAAATCGTAGGTGTCAATTCACTTCAATGGCTCACCCATGTGTTGCAGTCGCTCCACGACGACACCACGGCCGAACAGATAACACAAATGCTTCCTTAGAACTACAGAAAAACTCGCGAATAGAACTTCGCGAGTTTTTTTATTCAAAGCAATACGGCTTGTTTCGGATGGTTACATCACTCCCATGCGCATACCAGTCAGATGCTGCACCATAACTATACGGTTGTCCTCATTCAAATTGAACATAACTATTTTTGAGGACAAAGGTAAACAGAATTGAAGAAATGGAAAAGGCTGCTTGCTTCGGATGGTTACGCTTGTTTCGGATGGTTACGTTACTCTTCTTCTTTGCCCAAATATGACACATGTACCAACGAAAAAAGCCTCAGTCACTGTCGTGACCAAGGCTCTTCGTGAAAAAGGGCGGCTACCTACTCTCCCGCATTGCATTGCAGTACCATCGGCGCAAGTGGGCTTAACTTCTCTGTTCGGAATGGGAAGAGGTGGG
>NZ_NPJJ01000049.1 GCF_002251385.1 Prevotella sp. P5-108 | reverse complement strand
CTACCCATACCCATTCATACTGACCTGTCGCTTCATTTAGGACACGATCTCTTTCACGTTTTACTTTTGTTCTCATACACTTTTGTTTTAGGCATCCAAAAGTGTCAAGTTTTTTTAGGGTAAGTCAAGGCGACGGGCAATGCCCACAGATGTTGTGATAACATTGTGTCGGGTGTTAAGGTGGTTACTTACAACCGCTCGTTGTTGATATTAAAAAGTCTTTTTCCTTAAACAAAACAAGTTTTTGTCCTGCCGAAGAGTATGATGTCGAGAGACATGGGCTTTCAGGCGGTTTTTTTATGCCCTTACGTGTAGCCTCCGCTGCGCCCTCGTGCCCTTTGCTCTCTTTCTTTTCCCTTGTCGTCGGTCGCCAAGCCAGGTGGCAGGCTCTGGAAACCGCTCCCATTCTTTTTCCCGTTATCCATACAACATTTGCGAGGTTCGCGCGTTACTATTATAATAGAACTATACAACAAATACTGCTTATGGATTTTGATGAATATCAGCAGAAGGCACTCGCCACCGCCATCTATCCCCATCCCATCGTCTACCCCACATTGGGATTGACCGGAGAAGCCGGCGAGGTGGCCGACAAGGTAAAGAAAGTGATACGCGACAATCAGGGAGAGTTCGGCGACGAGCGCCGCCTCGAGATAGCCAAAGAGATAGGCGACGTACTCTGGTATTGTGCCATGCTCGCCCACGACCTCGGCTACACCTTTGACCAGATAGCCCAAATCAATTGCGACAAGATAGCAGCCCGCAAAAATGCCGGAACGATACACGGTGAGGGCGATAACCGATAGGGTGGAGACAGGTATCTTCTCGGAATCATATACCACCCGCATCATTTCCGCTTTCACTATGCCGAAATGAATAGAGATGATGTCTGTTTGTAATTCCTTGTCCTGTTTCTCTAAATCATTCTTGTATTTCTCGGTTTCGATATGCTAATTATCTAAATCATAGTTTGCTACCATGTATAACATAAGTGCCACATGTAAGTAGCCCGTCCTCTTGAATATGCCTATAACGACAGGTATAAGACTGATGATGCAGCAGAAGTCTGTTGAAGTTGCGTGTCTTCTATCGTGTATGCCGGTTTGTGGCGAAAGTTCTGGAGGCTTTATGGAGTGTAGGATAATTGACCCATTCGACAATTTTCTTTCTGATAATGTAAATTTTCAATAGATTTACAAAGCGTTCTCACATACTTTGTGTATCTTTGCCATACATATATTAAAAGGTATGCCAAAAGAACTGGTCATTAGATTGAAGATAGTTCTTGCCGAGAAGCAGAGATTCAATAAGTGGCTTGTCGAACAGTTGGGTAAGGACTTGGCAAGACATCCAAGCGGATGACAAATGCAAGTCTGCCATACCTTAAAAACCTTCTGCGCATTGCGAAAGCATTGAGTGTAGATGTGGCAAGATTGTTAAATACTGAAGTGGTCATCGATGATGGCGTATGAAGCCAATGTGCCAAGCCGATTTCTTGCAAGGGAAAGGCAGGGGACATGATTCGTAGTGGAAAAGGGCATGATATGCTGCCGTTGATAACTTCCGATAATATGCTATTATCAGAAAAAGAGGAGGAATAACCTATGACGCCAGAGAAAAAAGCGAGAATAAAGATAGACCGTTGGTTCACAGAAGCAGGTTGGCAGGTAGTCAACCGTGACGAGTTTGAACCTACGATGTCTGCTGTGGCTGTGCGTGAGGGATTGCTCGAAGGTAATCTCGAGGCCGACTATCTTATGTTTGTCAACGGCAAGGTTTGTGGTGTGCTGGAAGCCAAGCGTGAGGATGTCGATGTCGCTTCGGATATAGTGAGCGACCAGGTGGCCACTTACGCCAAGAGTGTTCCTGGCTGCTACCAGACTTGGCAGAAACCTACGCCCCTTTTATTTAAGTCTAATGGCAAGGTTGTCTTATTCCAAGATTTTCGCAAGACAAACACGGAATGGGATACAATCAACCGTATCCATACGCCCAAAGAGGTCGTAAGTATGCTTGGCATCGACGACCCGTTTGCCGGTTTGCCTACGTTGAGCAAGAAGGGATTACGTGACTGTCAGTATGAGGCTGTCACCGAGTTGGAAAAGAGTTTCCGTAGTGGGCAAAAGCGTGCCCTTATGGTGTTGGCAACTGGTGCGGGAAAGACTTATACGGCGTGCCTTGCAGCCTATCGCATGCTGACGTACACCCCGATGCGTCGAGTGCTATTCCTCGTCGACCGCAACAATCTCGGACGGCAGGCCGAGAATGAGTTTGGTACGTTCCGCCTTACAGGCAATGGTGAGGCGTTCAACAATATCTATGGAGTGGAGCGCTTGAAGTCGGCAAAAATACCATCCGACTGCAATGTGCTGATTTCAACCATTCAGCGTCTGTTCTCACTGCTGAAAGGTGAGGACATCGTGGACAATGACGAGGATGACAATGACGAGGCGACAGCCGAAGTGAGGATCCCTGCCACTCCCAAGCTGCCCCATGATTTCTTCGACTTGATTATCATCGACGAGTGTCACCGCAGTATTTACGGCAACTGGCGCAAGGTGCTTGAATACTTTGACACCGCCCGACTGATAGGTCTTACCGCAACGCCTATTCCCGAAACTATGGCTTTCTTCAACAACAACCGCATCGTAAACTATACGCTTGAGAAGAGTATCGTGGATGGTGTGAATGTGGACAACCGCGTGTATCGCATCATGACAGAGGTGACGGAGAATGGCGGCGCAATCTTGAGGGGCGACCGAGTGCGTGTGGAGACTCGTTATACGGGCCAGACGGTGGAGATAAGTACGCGCGAGACTAAGAATTATTCCAAGGCAGAGCTAAACCGCTCTATAATCAATCCCTCTCAGATAAAACTCATTCTTACCACATATCGCGATGCCGTGTATACGGAAATGTTCAATGACCCACAGCGTGAGCCAAACTTTGCCTATCTTCCCAAGACGCTTATTTTTGCGCTCAACGAGATGCATGCCACCAATATCGTGAACATAGCCAAAGAGGTATTTGGAGAGAAGTGTCCCGATGCCGATATGGACCGATATGTACAGAAGATTACCTATTCGTCGGGCGACAGCAATGAACTCATCCGCCAGTTCCGCAACGACCGCGACTTCCGTATCGCCGTCACTTGCACGCTGGTGGCTACGGGTACCGACGTGAAACCACTCGAAGTGGTAATGTTCATGCGTGACGTGGAGTCCGAACCGCTTTACATTCAGATGAAGGGACGCGGCGTGCGCACCATTGGTGACGAACAGCTTAGAGCAGTGACTCCCAATGCCTTCAGCAAGGATTACTTTTTCCTTGTCGATGCTGTGGGTGTCTCCGAGCACGCGAAGTCTGTTGCCAGACCAAGCGATAGTCCCGATATCGTCAGGTTGACACTGAAGCAATTGCTTGAGCGCATCGCTCATGGCAATCTGTCTGATGAGTATCTGAAACGTCTGGCTTCCACTTTGTCCCGATTGCACAATAAGTCCGACGACTCTCAGCGTGCAGAGTTCGAACGGTTGGCAAGCGACTCTATGAACGCTATTGCACAGCGTATATACGAGGCATTGGAGGGCGACACGCTGCCGCCTTACTATGATGTCAACGCCCCCAACAACGAGCGCAAAGGTCTTGTCGCACCTGTCGCCAATCATGCCGATGTGCGCCGATACATTCTTATTCTTGCGGCTGGCTTTGTCAATACGCTCATGCCTGGCGAAGATACGCTTATCTCTAAAGGCTTCTCATTGGAAGAAGCCGAAGAGACAACAGAGGCTTTTGAGCAGTACTGCAATGAACATGCAGACGAGATTGAGGCATTGCGCATCATCTATAACCAGAGTGGCGAGCCTATCACTTATAGCATGATGAAAGACCTGGAGAACAAACTGAAGATGGAGAACTCTCGCTTCAGTACGAGGCAGTTGTGGAACTCTTACGCCATCGTTAGTCCTCATTGTGTGCGCCGTGCCACCAAGAAGGAAGAGAGCGAGGCAATTACCAATATCATACAGTTGGTGCGCTTTGCCTTCCACCAGATAGAACGGCTTGAAAGTGTTTGCACTACAGCCCGGCAGTATTTCAATCTTTGGTGCGGACAGTGGCACCGAGAGATAACGGATAGGCAGAAAGAACTGATGAGCCAGATTGTGGACTATGTGGCAAGCAATGGCGCTTGCACCATCGATGATATTCGCGACGACGACCGCACGCAGGCTGCACAGATGATAGCAGCGTTCGGTTCCAAGCAGAAAGCTGATGACGCTCTTCTCTCTTTGTTTAATTTTGTAGTTTTAGGTAAAACAGCATAACCATTTAAGTATGACAAACAATACATCTACCGAGCAGTCGCTCACCAAGAAAGTATGGACTCTTGCCACCACTCTTGCCGGAGTAGGAATTGGCTTTACTGACTATATCACCCAACTTACCTATCTGCTTTTCCTGAAGATGGATGCAGAGAATGTGGAAATGTTTGGTGAGAACTCGGCTATTCCTGACGGCTACCAGTGGCACGACCTTACCAGTCTGGATGGTCTGGACCTTATCACGCAGTACGAGGAAACGTTGAAGATTCTTAGCGCCCAAGGCAATCTTATCGGTACCATCTACACCAAGGCGCAGAACAAGATAGACAAACCCGTGTATCTGAAGAAAGTCATAACGATGATAGATGAGGAGCAATGGCTCGTTATGGATGGCGACGTGAAGGGTGCCATCTATGAGAGCATATTGGAGCGCAACGGCCAGGACAAGAAGAGCGGCGCTGGACAGTACTTCACGCCGCGTCCGCTCATCACGGCTATGGTCGACTGTGTCAATCCGCAGATTGGCGAGACCGTATGCGACCCTGCTTGTGGTACGGGTGGCTTCCTCCTTTCGGCCTACGATTATATGAAAAATCAATCGGCAAGCAAGGAGAAACGCGACTTCCTGCGTAACAAGGCTTTACGTGGCATGGATATCACACCTCTTGTGGTCACGCTCGCCTCTATGAACCTCTATCTGCATGGTGTGGGCACAGACCGTAGCCCCATCACTTGCGAGGACTCGTTGGAACGAGAGCCTAAGTCGTTGGTGGATGTGATTCTTGCCAATCCGCCTTTCGGTCAGCGTCCAGCAGGTTCGGTGGACTTGAACCGACAGGACTTCTATGTAGAGACCAAGAACAACCAGCTTAACTTCCTCCAGCACATGATGCTGATGCTGAAGAATGGCGGCCGTGCCGCAGTGGTGCTTCCTGACAATGTGCTCTTTGAGGGTGGCGCCGGCGAGACTATCCGCAAACGCCTTCTCTCTGACTTCAATCTTCATACCATTCTCCGTCTGCCTACGGGAATTTTCTATGCACAGGGAGTGAAGGCCAATGTGCTGTTCTTCACCAAAGGGCAGCCCACCAAGGATGTCTGGTTCTACGATTACCGTACGGATGTCAAGCATACCCTTGCCACCAACAAGTTGGAGCGTCGTCATCTCGACGACTTCGTGAAGTGCTACAATCCCGCTGACATCAACAATCGCACCGAGACTTACGATGCAGATAGTAATCCATCGGGCCGTTGGCGCAAATACAGCATTGACGAGATAGTAGCCCGTGACAAAACTTCACTCGATATCACCTGGATTAAGCAAGGTGGCGAGGAAGAGGAACATACCTTGAAAGAGTTGATGGCTACCATAAAGGAGCAGAGCCAGAGTATCAGCAAGGCGGTGAGTGAGTTAGAGAATTTGTTGGGAGATATTGACGAGGATTGATAAAATGACAAACAACATTATAGATAATAATATAAGTTCTTTGCAAGAAAAGCAGTTCGCAGAGGTTGTAGAATTAATTATACAGCATAAATGCCGTGCTTCTGTAGCCGTGAACAATGAAACATTATTCACGGCATGGTCTGTTGGTAAGTATGTGTCTGATAAACTCAAAAACGAAGAATGGGGAAGTAAGGTCGTTTCTCAATTATCGGAATATATTCGTGCAAAACGTCCAGATGTAAAAGGCTTTAGTCGAAGCAGTATTTATAATATGGTGATGTTTTATGAAGAGTACTCCTCTGACGCATTTCAAAAAGTCATCGGCATGTATCTTTCTGCAAATTCATCATCAAACAATGATATTGGGTATTGGAATTATTCAAACTTGCAAGATTCCGAACGCAACAATCAAGCAACGGAAATTGTCCAGATGCCGTCTGGACAATTTCCTGATGTGTTGTGTTTGACGACTTTATCTAATCATTATGACATCTTGTGTCGATGTCGTAGCTCTGAGGAACGTTTATTCTATATACTTTATGCACATAAAGAAAATCTGAAGAACAAGGAGTTGCAACGTGCTATTTCTACGCAAACATATGAAACATTATTGCGAAGAAAAATTAATCTGTCGAAAGGATTGCTTGAAACATACCCCGACTCACCAATAATGTTCAAAGATACTTACTTTGTGGATTTCCTCAACTTGCCAAAGAAACATAATGAGTCGAACCTTAAGCATGGACTGATAGAACATATGAAGCAATTTATCCTTGAGTTGGGGAAGGACTTCATATTTATGGATCAAGAATATCGTTTGAATGTTGGTGCTTCTTCGTTCAAGGCTGACTTGCTGTTCTTCCATCGCGGACTACAAGCTCTCGTTGCTGTAGAATTAAAGAAAACGAAGTTCCATCCGCGCGACCTCGGTCAGTTGGAATTCTATCTTGAGGCTCTTGACCGTGATGTAAAACGCTCAAACGAAAACCCTTCTATTGGTATCATTCTATGTCCCGATGCCGACAAGGTGGTTGTTGAGTATGCTATGAGTCGTAGCATGAGTCCGACAATGATAGCAGAGTATAAACGCATCTTGATACCACAGGAACAAATGCAACAGCAGTTAAGAGAGTTTTGCCAATTCTTTTTAACTGAAGACAACCCGAAAAAGAAATAACAAATGAATACTAAAGCATTACGCCAAAAGATACTTGACCTTGCGATACATGGTAAACTTGTACCGCAAGACCCCAACGATGAGCCAGCATCCGTGCTCCTCGAACGCATCCGTGCCGAGAAAGAACGCCTTATCAAGGAAGGTAAAATCAAACGTCCTAAAAAGACGAAGGCTACTTCTGATAAGCCGCATTATCCGTACGAGTTGCCTGAAGGATGGGTGTGGACAACATTGGGAGAAATTAGCAACTATGGTACTACTATCAATATCCAAGTTGATGATATTGATAAAAACGAGTGGATATTAGAGTTGGAGGATATTGAAAAAGAAACTGCTAATATAATTCAACGGCTTTCTGCCAGTGAAAGGTCTGTCAAGGGAACACGCCATAAGTTTAGTGCTGGAAGTATATTATATTCTAAATTGCGCACTTACTTGAATAAGGTTTTAGTAGCACCGAGTGAGGGTTATTGCACAACAGAAATAATGCCATTCGATACATACGGCATTATATCTAATGAATACATCTGTCATGTTTTGCGTTCACCATTCTTTCTTGACTATACCTTACAATGTGGATATGGAGTAAAGATGCCACGATTGAGTACTACTGATGCTTGCAATGGAATGATACCATTACCACCATTAAATGAGCAGATAAGAATTGTAGAGGCTATCAAGTATTGGTTCGTATTGATAGATATAATTGAAAGTGGAAAAGAAAACTTACAAGAGACCATTAAACAAGCAAAGTCTAAAATCCTCGACCTCGCCATTCACGGCAAACTCGTACCCCAAGACCCTACGGACGAACCTGCCAGCGAACTGCTCAAGCGCATCAATCCTAAGGCCGAAATCACTAGTGATAACGGGCATTATCAGAAGTTGCCTGAAGGATGGGCTATTTTAAAAGTCGGAGATGTTGCCGAATATATCAATGGACGTGCTTTCAAACCAGAAGAATGGGAACAGACAGGTCTGCCTATTATTAGAATTCAGAATCTGAATGATCCAAATGCATATTACAATCGCACAAAAAATGAATACGAAGAAAAATATTTAATTAAAAAAGGTGATTTACTGTTTGCATGGGCAGCATCATTGGGTACATATATTTGGAAAGGTGAGGATGCTTGGCTAAATCAGCATATATTTAAAGTTGTACCTTATCCTTTTATGGATAAAAAATATCTGTACTATGCTTTCCATGCAATGATAACTGAATTCTATCGAAAATCGCATGGTTCTGGAATGATTCATATTACAAGAAAACAATTTGAGGAGATAACTCTATGGTTACCTCCTCTCGCAGAACAATATCGAATTGTACAGTATTTACAGCAAGTTTTTGAAAAGCTGGATAGTATCGTTGAAAATCTATAGATTCTCCATTATTGTATCGAGGATTGTAAATGTTTGGTTTATGGCATTTACAATCCTTTTTTGTTCTTCGTATGGAGGTATAGGCACATTGATAGCCTTGAATAACTTCTTGTTCAGGTGCGGAATGGCTGAACCGACTTTATTCTCTCTTAGCGTCTTTCGATGCAGGTTTATTACTTGTAGAACATAGTCGGTGTACATTTCTTCATGAATGGAAAGTTGCTTGAACGTGCTACCTTGATAGCCATCTACTGGCGCACGAAAAACTTCTCCAGAGTTTTCACCATCCACTAAAATCAGTAAAGTGTTTGCAGCTGTATATTTGCCTGACGTTAATACTTTAGCTTCTCGTTCTCCACGCAGATACTTCACATCAAGATTTATTCTTTCTATGCCATTTTGCTTCTCTCCATCTACCAAAGCACATAGTGTTTGCATGGGTGTAATCCCCCATCCTTTAGGCAACTTCTGATAATGCCCGTTATCAGAAGTAATCTCTGCTTTGGGATTGATGCGCTTGAGCAGTTCGCTGGCAGGTTCGTCCGTAGGGTCTTGGGGTACGAGTTTGCCGTGAATGGCGAGGTCGAGGACCTTATTTTTTACCTGTTTAATTGTATGTGTTAAGTTGTCTCTATCATCATCTATTTTGTATATCTGTCTACTCCATCTTTCGATTTCATCTGCAATTCTTTTCTGTTCTTTATAAGGAGGTAGAGGTATATTTAAGTTATCAAGTACACCTATATACAGTTCTTTTTGATTGGTACTACCAGCAAGATTTTCTTCAAGATATTGTTGGACAAAGTTTGAAGAAATATATGCATAGATAAATTCCGATAGAATTTCATCGTGGGTCCTTACAACTGAAACGTGAGAATCTGGAACAACAAAAGGGTAATCGCCCAAACATGATTCATTAAAAAGCCTTGTTCTTCCCACAGTCCCCGTACCTGTTGAGTTAATGAGAATATCTCCGGTCTTTAGCTTGTATTCTTCTGCCCACTTGTCAATAGTATTTGGATCAATGAACCGTGCCTGTTCCAAAGATATACCTCCCTCTTTCAAATTGCATTTTTGTGCAAATACAGGGTAGGTTCTGTCATCATCCTTATATTTGGGTGACTTTCCTCTTGAAAGAAAGATGCATATTTCCCCCAATGTCGTCCACACCCAAGAACTGGGCACTTCAAACGGTACATTCTCATAATGCGGCTTATCAGAAGTCATCGGACTATCGCTGCGGCGAAAGATGATGTTGGTTATCATCTGTATATAAACAACAAAGAATAAATAGTAGTTTTCAGTTTCCTCTTTATTGTGTGACTCGCATGAGCATGTGTTCTTTTGTTTTACTTATGGTCCAACCATATGGGAAAGTTATTCATATTATGGCTTCGCAATTCTACTGCTTTTGTATTATGTAGTGTCCAGCCTTCTATTGGGTGTGAGAAGCAGCATCGTTATGTTTGACGGGAAACGAGGTGGTAGCTGGTGTAGACCCCAAAATTGTCCGCCCCGCCCCCGCATTTCATCATTGTCCTGAATTATCCCCTGGTTTATCGGGTGAGCCGAGCCGTGTCCTGTACAGATGTAGAGCGTACTTCTGAAAGCCCAAAGTGTATGATTAACAAAAAAAGAGGAGAACTTATCGTTCTCCTCTTCGTGACTCGCATGGGGCTCGAACCCATGACCCCAACATTAAAAGTGTTGTGCTCTACCAGCTGAGCTAGCGAGTCGCTCACAGCTATCATTTCTGAAAGCGAGTGCAAAGTTACTAATATTTATTTTACTGTGCAAATAATTTCCTTACTTTTTTACCCGTTTCGTATTGTGATGGGTAACAGGGAGTTTATGCCTATTCTTGTTCTGGTCATTTGGCTCGCTGTGGGTGGTGGCGGTGGTAGGGCGGTGGGCCTGACCGAAGCTGCCAGTGTCGTGGCATCGCTGGAGGGTGTCATGGCGGTAATGGCGGGGGGCCTATTGCTGCTGAGGCTGTTGACTCTCAGCCTGGCTGGCGGGCTCACCAACCTTCTCCTTGGTCACATAGCGTTGCCAGTAGGCGATGATGAGGGTGGTGAGGGGCAGGGCGATAATCAGTCCGATGAAGCCCAGCAGCGCACCCCATACCGACAGCGACAGCAGCAGTATGGCTGGGTTGAGGCCCATGGCCTTGCCCATAATCTTGGGCGTCACTATCATGTCGGTAATCAGCTGTACCACAGCAAAGAGGCCCACGGCCAGTCCGAAGATGAACCAGAAGTTCTGCCCCGTGTCGGCGGCTTTGAGCATGGCAAGGAATGCGGTGGGGATAAGGGCGAAGGTGTGGAGATAGGGCACAAGGTCCATAATGCCGATGAGGATACCCAAGCCTATAGCCATGGGGAAGTCCATGATAGAGAAACCTATGCAGAACATCACGCCCATACACAGTGCCACGAGACCCTGTCCGCGGATATAGTTGTTGAGTTCGCGCTCCACGTCTTTGGCCAGCACGCTCCAGAAGGGGCGGTTCTTCTTCGGGAATATGCGTATCCAGTTGGTGGTGAGGTATTCGTAGTCGAGCAGGATGAAGAACATATAGAGCAGCGTAATCATCGAGGCGATGATGCTGATGATGACGTTGGCGGTCTGACCCACAAAGCTGAACAGCTTGGGCATGGCGCTCTTGACGGCATTGTTGAAGTCGTCGCTGCGGAAGAAGCGCTCCACCTCGGTATGGTTTTCCTCGACCCATGACGAGATATATGCCGTGAGGTCATTGGTGTGGGTGGTCTGTCTCACCCAGCGGGCGAGGATGTCGCCGAGCTTCTGAAACTGCTCAATCATAGGCGGGATGATAAGGTAGACCACTCCGCCGATGACCGCCAGCACCATGACCATGGTGATGACGATGGCGAGCGCACGTACCCTTACGCCCATCTTGTGCTGCACAAACTTGACGATGGGGTAGAGCAGATAGGCGAAGAGCCATGCCACACAGAAGGGCAGCAGCACTCCGCTGAGATAGTTGACCAGACAGAACACACCCAGGGTGAGTGCCACCAGTCCGGCACGGCGTATAAACAGGTCAAAGGTTATCTCCTTGCTCATATTCTTGTCATTCTTCTTGGTTGTCTTGTCCTTCCTCCTTGACGGCTTGCTGATAGCAGGTGCGGCAGAGAGGCTCGTACTCCTGGGCCTCACCCAGCATTACCCGGCGGTCGTTCTTGACCAGTCGGTGACTCACGTAGGCCAGCGCGCCACACTTCACACAGATGGCATGCACCTTGGTCACCTCGTCGGCCACGGCACACAGCGCAGGGATTGGGCCGAAGGGCACTCCCTGGAAGTCCATGTCCAGTCCGGCGATGATGACGCGCACGCCGCGGTTGGCCAGCTGGTTGCACACATCGACCAGGCTCTCGTCGAGGAACTGGGCCTCGTCGATGCCCACTACGTCGATGTCTGACGACAGCAGCAGTATCGATGCCGAGGCGTCGATGGGCGTGCTGGGGATGGCGTTATGGTCATGGCTTACCACGTCTTCGTCTGAGTAGCGGGTGTCTATCGCCGGCTTGAAGATTTCCACCTTCTGCTTGGCAAACTTCGCGCGCTTCATTCTCCTTATCAGTTCTTCGGTCTTGCCCGAGAACATCGAACCGCAAATCACCTCGATTCTTCCGGGACGATGGGTTTCT
Organism: Prevotella sp. P5-108; assembly: GCF_002251385.1. Lineage (GTDB taxonomy): Bacteria > Bacteroidota > Bacteroidia > Bacteroidales > Bacteroidaceae > Prevotella. Next base: position 22,823 of record NZ_NPJJ01000049.1, on the reverse strand, counting down.
CTGTATATATTCTCCATCATAATGCTACAAAATTACGAAGAGCTTTTTAGTGGAGCAAGAGAAACGCCGCTTTTTTGTCTCAATCACCACGTTTTAACGTTTTTTCCTTTTTCCTAATTATTTTTTTTGACCTAATGGTTATCGATACCGATATTTTTGTGTAAGTTTGCAACCATATATGGGTACATTATATATTATACCGACACCTGTGGGCAATATGGAGGACATGACGCTCCGCGCCATACGCATATTGAAAGAGGCCGATGTAGTGCTTGCCGAAGACACGCGCACATCGGGCAATCTGCTCCGCCACTTCGACATCAAGAACCATCTGCTGGCCCATCACAAGTTCAACGAGCACGGCACCACCGCCGGCATCGTCGAGCGGCTCAAGGCAGGCCAGACCGTGGCATTGGTGAGCGACGCCGGCACTCCCGGCATCAGCGACCCCGGATTCTATCTGGCGCGCGAGGCAGCCAACGCCGGTGTCGAGGTAGTGTGTCTGCCCGGCGCCACAGCCTGCATCCCCGCCATCGTGGCGTCAGGTCTGCCCTGCGACAGGTTCTGTTTCGAAGGTTTTCTGCCACAGAAGAAAGGGCGGCAGACGATGCTCGAGTCGCTGCGCGAAGAGACACGCACGATGATATTCTACGAGTCGCCCTACCGAGTGCTCAAGACGCTCCGGCAGTTTGCCGAAGTCTTCGGCGAAGACCGCCAGGTGAGCGTGGCGCGCGAGATATCCAAGCTCCACGAGCAGCACGTGCGCGGTACTCTGGCCGAGGTCATCGCCCATTTCACCGAGAATTCGCCACGAGGAGAGTTTGTTATAGTAGTGGCTGGTAATAATAAGAAATCTAAAAAGGAAAAACTATGAAGCAATTGAAGTTATTCGCATGCCTGGCACTCCTGTTGCTTGGCGCTTGTACGGGCAAGAAGTCATCGCCTGACCTGGCAAATATGGAACAAAACGACTCGCTGCAGCGCATCATCGCCCAGCGCGACAGTGAAATCAATGACATGATGAGCACGCTCAATGAAATCCAGGAAGGGTTGAGCGCCATCAATCAGGCTGAAAACCGACTGAGCATAGCCCGCGAGGGCGAAGGCGCCAACAAGACGGCGCAGATTAAGGAGAACATCAAGTTTATAGCCAATACCATGGCCCGCAACCGTGAGCTCATGAAGCGTCTGCAGCAGCAGTTGCGCGAGAGCCGCTTCAACGGCGACGAGCTGCGCAAGACCATCAGCAACCTCACCCAACAGCTCGACGACAAGGCGCAGGAGCTGCAGCGACTCAAGGCCGAACTCGACGCCAAAGATATACACATCGCCGAGCTCGACGAGAAGATAGACAACCTCAACGACAATGTCGAGAACCTGCAGACCGACGCCCAGCAGAAGGCCCAGACCATCAGCAACCAGGACAAGCAGCTCAACACCGCATGGTTTGTCTTCGGCACCAAGAAGGAACTCAAGGAACAGCATATCATGGAGAATGGCAAGGTGCTGCAGTCCAACTTCAACAAGAACTACTTTGCCAAGATTGACATCCGCATCGACAAGGAAATCAAGTTCTACTCCAAGTCGGCACGCATCCTCACCATGCACCCCTCGGGCAGTTACACCCTCACTCCCGATGTCAACAAGCAGTATGTGCTGCGCATCACCAATCCACAACTCTTCTGGTCTACCAGCAAGTATCTGGTGGTGCTCGTCAAGTAACCCCATCCACCCACGCCCAGGCCCTCCCTCATCACGAGTGGAGGGCTTTTTTCGTCTACGAATATTTTCTGCAAGAATTATTGGAATCTTTGGAAATATCCGATTGCGCAGATAAAACATGAGTATTTGCTGTCTAAAAGTATTGACTACATAAAACTACAAAACAATGATTGAAAAGATAATGGAACCCGCTGCCAAATGTGCAGAGGTGGTGTCTAAAGAATGTGTGAAAAAAGGTGCTGGAATTGCTGGTAAGATTATGGCTCTTATGATATCTTACCTCATTACAATATGGCTTACGTCAAGATATAAAGACAACGTCCATAAAGAATTGTTAGACAAGCATGACGAAGAGACTGCCAATAGACTGACCGAACAATTCAACATAGAAGTTGAAAAGCTCGAAAAGGAAATAGTGGAGTTGAAGAAGAAGCTAAACATAACAAAAGAAGAGGCGGAGTCTCGTTTCAGAGAAGGGGTTATTCGTATTTGCAAGAAATTTGGCATATCGCCTGACAGCGTCCTTAAATAAGGCTGCCTGCAACTGAAGGATATATTGCCCTCCGAGCCCATCGGGGGGCTTTTGGTATACGCTCGGCACGAGCATTGGCTGACGGGCAATGTCGCTTTTCCCTTGAGGATGATAGGGAGAGACTCTATAGTAGAGATGTCATCCTCGGCAGTGTCTCTTTCCCGCGCCAATGTCGTCGGAGATGCCATTGGTGGAGCGTCAGACATCACTGGCAACGCCGGGACCATCATTGTTGGTTCGTATCGGACGATACGCGCATCCGCATCGGACGGTACGTGCATCCGTATCGGACGGCACGTGCTTCCGTATCGGCCGATACGCGTCAGCAACAGTCATCTCCGCGCTGCTGAATGGCGTGAGCGTGAGGCTCTTTGGTGTCTCGTTGAGTGTGGGTGTCAATAGGGAAATAATGTTGATATGCTCCTTTTTTCTAATTGTCTAAAAAAAAACATTTCTAAAATTTTGTTTATTCTATATTTCTTTGTACATTTGCCGGCGAGAACCATTTCTGTACCATCAGGTCAAATGCGTTATACAGACTTGTTGTTTGCATCGCAACGCAGAAGTCCGCAAAGGGTGGGAAAAGAGATGCCTATGAGGGGCGTCTTGATAGTGGGGACCATATATATGATGAAGGCGTTTTCTTGACGCTTTGTTCTTGACACTCTGAAATCTCGCAAGTTTCAATCGTAAGTCAGGAATGAGGTAACGGTAGATGTCCATGGGTGTGTATTCTGTGCCCATATTGTATACCTTCGTTTTTTGTGGGTATACATATTGGCGTATACATATCGGCGTGGGCTTCTGCGTTGCTCGTTCAACTTACGATGGGCAATGCGAGAGCCTCAGAGTGTGGGACGAGTGATGGTAAAGACTCCCACGCTTTTTTCGTATACTTACAAACATAGTCTAAATAAACAATTCTTTCCGGGAGTCAAAGAAACTAACCTCAAGATTATGGTAACAAGAAATTCTTTCCTTAATGGAATTAAAGCGGATGTGGAGGAAACAGCTAAGAAACAACTTAGATTGGCAATTGAATCTCTGGAAAAGACAGACGCATTTACTGATGATGAAAAGAAAGAAATTAAACGTGTTTTATGCGAAGATCTTTCTTGTTTTACAATTAATTGGAACTTCTAAAGCGCTTTTTATGAAACGTTTTTTACTCATTTGGACATTGTTCCTGTGTTCGCTATCGACGGTATTTGCTCAATTTAGTGGGTCTGGGTCAGGAACTTTTGGCGACCCATATCGAATTTTCTATGCAGAGCAATTGAGTCAAGTACGCAACTTCCTTAATAAGGATGGAGTGTGCTTCAAACTTATGTCAGATATTGATTTGGCAGATTGGATTTCTGAGAATGCACCAAAGGAGGGATGGCAGCCTATTGGTGTTGAATCTTCACCGTTTAAAGGCGTATTCGACGGAAATGGCCATCAAATCAGCTCCATCAATGTTGAACGTGGAAGAACTGATAACATTGGTCTTTTTGGCGTTGTTGATGGTGCCACAATCAAAAAACTTACAGTGCAAGGAAAACTTAAGGGACGTAGCTGCATTGGAGGTATTTGTGGAAAATCGACAAACACGACGTTTAGTGATTGTAATGTTGTAGTAGATATACAAGGTGTTTCTAATATAGGTTCTTTGTCTGGTAGCAATAAAGGCGGACAGTTTGCAGAGTGTGTGGTTGCATCTACGAAGTTGAAAGGTGTTAGTATTTCTCAGTATGATGAAACTCTTCCTAATAACATAGGTGGCATTGTAGGGTGTAATTCAGGTGGACTAAAGTTCACTAAATGTATCGTTGAGGCAGATATAGTCGGCACCGAAAAAATGGGTGGAATTATCGGATGCGATAATGGAGAAACAACATTAAATGAGTGTCAAGTCTATTCTCATGTTAAAGGAAACGGAGATAATATTGGCGGCTTGGTTGGAGAAAGTTCGAGTACTGTTTCCGAGTCTGTTTTATGTAAATGTCTTTTCAATGGTACACTTGTGGGAAAGGATAATGTAGGCGGACTAATTGGCACTCGTAATGATTACTATAATAACTACAAACATTTGTCAATATCAAATAGTGTTGCAATATGTAATATCGATTCGGATAATAAAGTAGGAGGACTTATAGGGAGCGTATATGTAGGTTCTAGAGCTACGTTTGATATCGCAAACTCTTATTTCAGCGGAACCATTAATGGAGGAACTGATGTTGGGGGAATAGTGGGTAGAATGCATGAGAGTACAGATGATAGAGATGATGTTAGTAAAATTTCCAAGTGTTTTGTATCTGGTTTTGTATATGGTCGTGAATGTGTCGGAGGTGTCCTAGGAAAAAAGACTTGTAGTGAGAACTCTCGGGGAAATGTAAATATTACTTCTTGTGCATCCAATTTGAATGTTGTAAGTGCCACAGCAGGTATAGTTGGAAGGATATGTGGTTCGAGTTATAATGTGTCACTTGGCACAGATGGTACATCTGATGAGAATATCGCATTGTCAACAATGATAGTTTCAAGTCAAGGCGTTGTGTATGAAGTAAAGGATGGCGGCGGACATGGCGTTAGCAAGGGTATTTCTGGATTAAAACTCAAAGCCAACTATGTGGCTCATGGTTGGGACTTCAACAACGACTGGACTATGCAGGAGACAGAGACCCTCCCATACAAGCCTTGGCAGGCTGCGCCGCCTCGAATCACATCAGAATTTGTTTCAAAAGAAACGACTGTAAAAGGAAAGAGTATTGATGGTGGAACCGTCTATATAGAAATAGGTGATGTATATAAATCGTCTGTTGTTTGCAGTGGTAATACGTGGTCATTCTCTGTCCCCGCTCTTCAAGCAGGCGATCCCGTTAGGGTATATGCAGTTGTAGACGGCAAATGGCAATCTCCATATACCGACACATTTGTCGGTTACCCGGGCAACGGTACCTTGGCCGATCCATATCTGATTTATACCGCGGCAGACCTTCAAGGCGTTTACAAGAAAGGCTATTATAAATTGAAAAATGATGTAGACTTGACTGAGTGGATCAATCAGAATAATCCTGATGAAGGATGGCCTGCTATCGGTAAGAATGGATTGAGTGCTGTATATTTTGATGGCGGTGGTCATACCGTGTCTGGCCTTTGGTGTAATACTACTGCAGATTATAACGGTTTATTCTCCAACTTCCCGGATGGATATATCAAGAATCTTACAGTAAGAGTGGCAGAAGGTAAAGAAGTGAAGGGCGGTGATTATACCGGGGTTGTCATCGGGCGTTTTGCGAATGGTACAATCGACAATGTTACTGCTTCGGGCACTGTCAATGGTACCAGGAGAAGCGGTGGTATAGTAGGTGTGGCCGACAAACTGAAAATCAGTAGTTCGAAATTTGACGGAATCTTAATGTCGGATTCTGCTTCTGCTGTTTTAGGAGGTATTGCCGGTGAAATACAGAGTGGTGAAATTGTCAAGTCGCAAGCGAACTCAGATATCAAAGCAAGCGGTCAAAGTACTATCGCGGGTGCACTGGTGGGAAAAAACTATGGGCGTGTTGATTGCTCTTTTGCAAGTGGTGCTGTTTCACTGACAGGGGATGGTTCTTGTGGCAGTGGACTTGTTGGCGAGAATGAGAGTGGTGCGGAAATAGTCAATTGTTATTCTTCAGCCGATGCTACATCAATCCGCTATGCTGCAGGCCTTGTGGCTTTTAATATGGGAAAAGTAAGCAATTGCTATTGCAAAGGTCGCATAAACAGTAAGTTATATGGTGCTGGTGCTGTGGGGTATAATTCATGGACGGCTTCGATTAATGGTATTGTGGCTGGTAATCCTAAGGTTGAAGTGACCGACAAGAGCGGCTGGAGCATTCGTGTGCTTGGCGGTTTTGCAGAAGGCGGTGTTGAACCTGGTCAGAACAATTATGCTTTAAGCACGATGATACTTTCGGTCAATGGCGTTCCAAAAAAAGTTACTGACAATATTCTTGACGGATATGCCAAGACAGAGGAGGAACTGAAGTCTAAAGCTACATACGAAAAACTCGGATGGTCCTTTAGTCGTGTTTGGAAAATAGATGAAAACGAGGGTTGGCCAACCCTTGACATGACGGTTTATGGTCTTGTTTCGAGTGTTACTTTGGATCAGAAGTCCCTCACTCTAAAGAAAGGTCAGATGGTAACACTAAAAGCAATAGTTAAGCCAGATGATGCAACAGACAAGACGGTGACTTGGTCTTCCTCTGACACGGGCGTTGCTACCGTAAGGGATGGTATTGTGAGAGGTGTGGGCAATGGTAAGGCAACCATCTTTGCAACCTCTTCTGACGGAACAAATCTTTCTGACTCAGCCCTTGTTACGGTTTGTGCTCCTGTTAATGACACAATTCTGTTGAAAGATACGACTGCACAGAAGAACAAGACAATTATGTATCCGGTCTATCTCAATAATGAAGACCCTGTCTGCAGTTTCCAGTTTGATGTTTATTTGCCGGAAGGTATGGATATTGCCAAGAACAGCAAAGGCAAATATGATATTCAGTTTGCAGGAAGGCAGGAAGATACACACTCCATTACATCGAATAAGGTAAGTACTGGTGCTGTCCGCATCATTGCGTTCTCCATAGCCAATGATAATTTCTCTGGCAAGAGTGGAGCTCTTGTCTATCTCCCAATTACCATAGGAGATGTGACGAAGGGTGATTACGATATCTGTATCCGCAATATCGTTTTGGCAGATGCAGCAGAAAAAGAATATTACTGCCAGGATGCTAATGGCGTTATCCATGTCAAAGAAGTTATAATGGGCGATGCTAACAGTGATGGGAAGGTCTCTCTTGCTGATGTGAATAGCACAGTAAACTATATTGTGGAGAAACCATCAGAGAATTTTTGTTTCGAGGCAGCAGATATGAACAATAATGGAGTAGTTAATGTTTCTGATGTTAATGCCATCGTAAATGTGCTCGCAGAGGTAAAAACTCCTGCATTGGTTAAGATGCCTTATAATGTCTTGGCTGCTGCCAATGACGGCACTACAGATGACAGGATGTATTGTGACAACGTTACAGTCGCTCCAGGAAACTCAGTAACATTGCCAGTCAATCTTGATAATAGTGGTAATTACTGTAGCTTCCAGTTTGATATAGTACTTCCTAAGGGTATTACCATAGACAGTACAGTGAATAAGAACGGATCCGTCCGCTATTCAGCTTCCTTGGTTACATCGAGATGTGTAGATCATTCACTGACCTCTAATCTAATCAAAGGAAGTCGTTATCGCGTGATAGTGTTCTCATTGTCAAATACAGATGTAGAAGGAGCAAACGGTCCGGTGGTAAATATTAAGTTGAAGGCAGAAAAAAATGTAACAAGCGGAGATTATGTGCTTAAGATGGAGCGCATAGTTTTGGCTACTTCAGATGAAAAGGAATTTTATCCTGCTGACAATCAATCGACAGTTACGGTCTCAACTGAAACGGGCATTAATGGTCTTGCAGTAGACTCTTCTGATGAGAAAGTATACGACTTGCAAGGTCGTAAGGTGGACAAACCTTTACAGGGCCTATACATTATAAACGGAAAGAAAGTGATGGTCAAGTAATCTCTGATAAAAACTTATAAATAAAGCATGCTGCGGAATAACTCGTAGCATGCTTTTTTGTAGGTGTTCGGTATTAATCCCCATTGCTGCGTCTGGAGGGAGGCCTCATTCCTTTTTTTGCCAAAAGGTAATGATTTGCTTTATATAGTTCTTAAGTTCTGGAAAAATCGTGTTAGTCGCAATTTATGTCGGTTATATACCTCTTGGCACGGCCGGTAATCTATCCTTAGAATTCTCAATGCCAAAAAGTATATAATTGCGGTTTGCGTTGGCAGCGTTGTGGTTATCTACGCGTGTGGTTTCGCAAGGGGTCAACCCTGGTCAGAAATCTTCTGCAGGGCCTTTACTTGTTGGTCGTTCTTAGTAGGGTAGTGTCACGGGGCGTTCATCTCGTCGCGCGCCTTCTCCCACAGCTTTGCGAAAAGGAGGAACTGGTAGGCGTCGTCTCCCATATCCTTGAAGCAGGATGACTTGTGCGTTTTGAGTCCGTCAGCGGAGTAGATGTAGATATAGTCCTCTATCTCGCGGTCGGAAACGGTCGTACGGGTCTGCGTCCGCCACAGTCTGATGTTCTCCGTGCGAAAATACTCGTCGCTCACGGTGTTGCCGGCAGGGTTGAAGTAAATCCAGACGTCAAACTGGTAATCCTGAATGGTTTAGGCGGTTGATATAAGGTTGACAAGATGATGGATGGAGGCATTGCCTTTGTCTTGGATTAAATCTTTGAGGCAATATGCTTGTAAGATTTAGGGAGAGGGGGATGTGGTCTCCTTCTCCCGTTTTATATTCTCATCAAATTTCAATAGTTCCACAATCTGTGGCACAAATCAAAATAGAATTGACCAACAACTTGTTGGGAGAGTGTTTTGCCCCAATTTGGGCAAAGTCAACTGCGTTTAAGGTGTAGCCTATGGAAATGTATTTACGCCACAGTCTTTTCCGTTCCGGGCTGTTTCTTGTAGCCGTATTCTATGAGAAGTTCATCGGTGAGGTAGATGTCGCTCATGGTCTGCATATCGGCGATGCCCTCATCCATAAGGATAAAGGTATTTGAGTTGTAGAACTTGTCAAGAGCCTCATCAAGGGAAATTCCAGCTTCCTTGGCGAATGCCTTGACGATGCGTCCATATTTCATCTGGAGGATAGTCTTGTTTGTTTCCATAACATTATAGTATTATAGATTTGACATAATGCAGGTTTCTGTCAAGAAGTTCTTGGCTCGTAATGCATATTTGGTTGTTCGGTTTCTTGTAAATCAGCATGTCAAGAGCCTGCTCTTTGGTATATATACCCTGCATGTACAGGTCAACGGTGTTGTAAACCTTATCGTCGGCTATACCACCTTCGATTATGTCATACAGTGTATGGCCTTGAAGCCTCCGGCATGCAACAATGTAATCAATCCAGTCGCCGTCATACTTTTCAAAGACATGGGATGTAAAGCCTTCCAGGTTCTCGTCAAAATGATAAATGTTGAGAACGGCAGAATTATAGAGTCTTATGAATCTCTCGGCGTATTTGTCAGCCTGAGACCGTAAGCGAGTAAGGTAAAAGCCTTTTCCGAAGTCAAGGCTCTCACGGGAGTGAAGGATGTCGGGCTTATCGACAACTACCCGGGAGGAATGGTACAACGTAATCATGCGACAACCCCTTTCTCCTTCATCACGGATATGAGATCGTCGGTGATATACTGCTTCGAGAACGTGTGGAGCACGTCATAACATGGGATTATGTAATTGCTGATAATCCCCGATTCGCTCATCTTGCGATAAACATCGCGTGCGCTCATCTTCATCCTCTCCGCTACGCTTGAGACGCAGAATATTACAAAGTCCAATGTTTCTGAATTCATATCCAGTCTTTTGTGCAAAAATAAGGATATTCGTTGGGATTAGCAAGGGAAATCCTGAAAATCTTATTAATTTCCATCGTTTTCCCACATAAAGCAAAAGGAGTTACGATAGTCTTCGTAACTCCTTTTGCAGTAGCGGGGGTGGGACCCGAACCCACGACCTCCGGATTATGAATCCGACGCTCTAACCAGCTGAGCTATCCCGCCATTTGTGCGATTGCGGGTGCAAAGGTAGTGAAAATTTTCGTGCTTGCAAAATTTTCGGACACTTTTTGTCTCTTTTCCTATGTTTTTTTTGTTGCGACGCCTTCCGGCGCCTCCTCGGATGGACGCAAAAGCGGCGGCGGCAGTAATAAAAAGTGAAAAAATAAGGAGAATATGAATAATTTATGCTAACTTTGCACTCAAAATTATGTACACGCGTATATAGTCACCACGTACATTATGCTGCGAATAAAGAAATTAGATATATTCATCCTCAGGCAATTCAGCCTGCTCTTCTGCGGTACGTTCTGCATCAGCCTCTTTGTTCTGATGATGCAGTTTCTGTGGAAGTTTGTAGACGAACTGATAGGCAAGGGTCTGACTCTCGACATTATGGGTCAGCTGTTCTGGTATATGGGCCTGATGTTCGTACCCCAGGCGCTTCCGCTGGCACTGTTGCTTTCTTCGCTTATCACTTTTGGCAACTTGGGCGAGAGCAGTGAGCTCACGGCCATCAAGGCTGCGGGAATCTCGCTGATGCAGACCTTCAGGTCGCTCATCGTCTTTGCAGTGGTCACCACCGGCGTGAGCTTCATATTCCAGAACCAAATAGGCCCTATAGCCAACCAGAAGATGGCCCAGCTGTTTATCTCGGTAAAGCAGAAGAGCCCTGAACTGGAGATACCCGAAGGCATCTTCTATAGCGGCATCCCCAACTGCAACCTCTATGTGCAGAAGAAGGACATGAAGACCGGTAAGCTCTATGGCATCATGATTTACCGCATGACGGCCAGCTATGAAGACCATGCCATCATCCTGGCCGACTCGGGTATGCTGCAGTCAACGGCAGAGAAGAAACACCTGCTGCTCACGTTGTGGAGCGGTGAGTGGTTTGAGAATATGCAGACCCAGAGCTTCGGCGATGCCGCCTCGGTGCCTTACCGCCGCGAGACGTTTACCGCCAAGCGCATCGTGCTCGACTTTGACGGCGACTTCAGTCTGATGGATGCCTCCAGTCTGTCCAACAATGCCAAGGGCAAGAGTCTGGCCGAGCTTCAGCGCGGCAAGGACTCGCTCACGCTGCACTACGACAGTGTGGGCGCCGACTATATGGACTATGCCCGCATGACCTACTACCGCCAGGACAGCATCACACCCCACCAGCGGCTGGCTGTGGCAAAGATTATCAAGAGCCAGTCGGTGGACTTTGACTCCGTGTGTGCCAAACTCTCGCCCGACGCTCGCAAGAATATGGTGAACAGCGCTCTCTCTGATGTGCAGAGCGCCAAGGTGGACTTGGACTTCAAGAAACTGATAACCAATGACGGTGACCGACTGATACGCGAGCACAAGCTCGAGTCTATCAAGAAGTTTGCCCTCGCCCTGTCGTGTCTGATATTCTTCTTCATCGGTGCGCCGCTCGGCACCATCATCCGCAAGGGTGGTCTGGGTATCCCCATCATCGTGTCGGTGTTTGTGTATATCATCTACTACATCCTGGACAGCACGGGATATAAGATGGCACGTTCGGGAATATGGTCAATATGGTATGGCACGGCACTTGCGCCGGTGGTGCTCATCCCCACGGCGGCATTTGTCACCTACAAGGCTTCGCACGACTCAATGGTGTTCAACCTCGACCTGTGGCGCAGTCTGGCCATGCGCGTGCTGGGTCTGCGCCTGAAGCGCCATGTGCCCATGAAGGAGGTTATCGTAGACGAGCCCGACTATCGCGGCGATGCCGAGAAACTGGCGCAGATAAGCCGGGAGATACTGGAATACTCGCGTCGTCACCGTCTGCGCTCGGCGCCCAACGTGATAAAGGTGTTCTTCAAGTACTCGCCCGACCACGCCATAGAGAAAATCAATGCCCGACTGGAAGAGGTAATCGAAGACCTGTCCAACACGCGCGATGTGGTAATCATCAACGAGATGAACTTCTATCCCTACATCGCCACCAAGGCCCATACGCGCCCCTTCGAGCGCCGATGGCTCAACATTCTGGCTGCGCTGTGTCTGCCCCTGGGCCTGTTTCTGTACATTCGCATGTGGCAGTTCCGCATCCGTCTGTTCAATGATCTGCGCGACATCCAGCAGGCCAATGCCAACATCATATCGAGAATAGAGAAGATAGTATAATATATATAATAAGGTGTAATCACTCAGACAAGAACCAAGATTATGACTGATTTCAACATAGATAATATAGAGGCAGCCGTCAAGGACTTTGCCGAAGGTAAATTTGTGATTGTGGTCGACGATGAAGACCGCGAGAATGAAGGCGACCTGATTATCGCCGCCGAAAAGATAACACCCGAGAAGGTGAACTTCATGCTCAAGCATGCCCGCGGCGTGCTCTGTGCCCCCATCACCATCAGCCGTTGTGAAGAACTGGACCTGCCCCATCAGGTCTCTGACAATACCTCGATGCTTGGCACGCCGTTTACGGTAACGATAGACAAGCTGGAGGGCTGTAGCACAGGCGTGTCGGCACATGATCGAGCCGCCACCATACAGGCTCTGGCTGACCCCGCATCGACTCCGCAGACCTTTGGCCGTCCCGGCCATATCAATCCCCTCTACGCCCAGGACAACGGCGTGCTGCGCCGTAGTGGCCATACCGAAGCGGCCATCGATTTGTGCAAACTGGCAGGTCTCTATCCCGCCGGCGCACTCATGGAAATCATGAACGAAGACGGAACGATGGCTCGCATGCCCGAGTTGTGCAAGATGGCAGAAGAGTGGGGCATGCGCATCGTGTCTATCAAGGACCTTATCGCCTACAGACTCACCAAGGAGTCGATTATCGAGGTGGGCGACGAGGTGGAGATGCCTACCGAGTATGGCGACTTCAAACTCATCCCCTTCCGTCAGCAGAGTAACGGTCTGGAACACATGGCTCTCGTCAAGGGAGAGTGGCGTCCGGACGAGCCCATACTGGTGAGAGTGCACTCATCGTGCGCCACCGGCGATATCCTGGGCAGCAAGCGCTGCGACTGCGGCGAACAGCTGCACAAGGCCATGCAGATGATAGATCGTGAAGGTAAAGGCGTGCTCATCTACATGCAGCAGGAAGGTCGCGGTATCGGACTGATGAATAAGATAGCTGCCTACAAACTGCAGGAGGAGGGGTATGACACGGTGGATGCCAATGTGCATCTCGGTTTCAAGCCCGACGAGCGCGACTATGGTTGCGGCGCGCAGATGCTGCGTCATCTCAATGTCCACAAGATGCGTCTGCTCACCAACAATCCCGTGAAGCGTGTGGGTCTGGAGGCCTACGGACTCGAAATCGTGGAGAATGTGCCCATCGAGATTACCCCCAATATTTACAACGAGCGTTATCTCAAGACCAAGCGCGACCGCATGGGTCACACCCTGCATCTCAAATAATATAGGTTAAATCACCGTAGATGGGATAGGGTAGGCCGCGGCCGGGTTGTTTGCAATAATATAGAACAGCCTATATAAGAACGTTAAAAAGTATATTATGATTAATTTGTCAGATTGTATCAATCGCCTGGCTCCATCGGCTACGCTGGCGATGTCGCAGAAAAGTAGCGAGATGAAGGCCCAAGGCATTGATGTCATCAATCTCAGTGTCGGAGAACCAGACTTTAACACTCCCGACCACATCAAGGAAGCTGCCAAGAAGGCTATCGATGACAACTATTCGCGCTATTCGCCTGTGGCGGGCTATGCCTCGCTCAGGGAAGCCATTGTGCGAAAGCTCAAGCGCGAGAACGGACTTGACTACACGCCTGCCCAGATATCGGTGTCAAACGGCGCCAAGCAGGGTGTGTGCAATACGGTCATGGCGCTCGTCAACAAGGGAGACGAGGTCATCATCCCGGCTCCCTACTGGGTAAGTTATCCGCAGATGGTCAAGATGGCCGACGGCGAACCGGTCATCGTGAACACTGGATTTGAACAGGACTTCAAAATGACTGCCCAGCAACTCGAGCAGGCCATCACTCCCAAGACCCGCCTGCTCATACTCTGCTCGCCAAGCAATCCTACAGGAAGCGTCTATTCGCGTGAAGAACTGCGGGAATTGGCAGAAGTGATACTGCGCCACGACGGCGTCTATGTTCTGGCTGATGAAATCTACGAGCATATCAACTATACCGGACATCATGAGAGCATTGCTCAGTTTGAAGGCATGCAGGAGCGTTGCATCATCGTCAACGGCGTGTCCAAAGCCTATGCCATGACCGGCTGGCGTATCGGTTACATCGCTGCCCCCGAATGGATAGTCAAGGGATGCAACAAGTTGCAGGGCCAATACACCAGCGGCCCATGTTCGGTAAGCCAGAAAGCGGCTGAAGCTGCCTATGATTCGCCTCAGAGTTGCGTAGAGGAAATGCGGAAGGCGTTTGAGCGTCGTCGCAACCTTATCGTCGACCTGGCCAAAGATATCCCTGGCCTCGAGGTCAACTGTCCGCAAGGCGCTTTCTACCTCTTCCCCAAGTGCAGCAGCTTCTTCGGAAAGAGCGACGGCACGCGCGTCATCAACAGTTCTACCGACCTGGCCATGTATCTGCTCGAAGAAGCCCATGTAGCTACTGTCGGTGGCGATGCTTTCGGTGATTCCGATTGCTTCAGAATGAGTTACGCCACCAGCGATGAAAATATTCGCACGGCCATGGGACGCATTAAGGCTGCGCTTGGCAAACTCAAATGATATACGCCATCTAAAAAAGTCACAAATATCTTGTTAAAACTTCTTAATTAAGTGGCGGATATATATTAATTTGCTATCTTTGCTTGTCAAAAGATACAATCAGTTCAATTGTGCAAAACAAGGGAAAGAAAACAAGAAGAAATAGATTAACTTATAACATTTTATTAATAACCAAAAATTAATTGTAACATTATGGCAACTACAAAAAAAGCAGCCCCCAAGAAGGGCTTTCAGGGAGTTAGAGATGCAATTTGGATCATCGTTGTTTGTTTCGGTCTGGCCGTAGCTTTCTACGAGGGATTCCTCGGTAACGGAGCTAACTTCCATGGTGGAGACAACAGCGGTGAGCCCGCTAACCTGCTCGGTACAATCTACAAAGGTGGTATCGTAGTACCTGTAATCTTCACTTTGTTGTTCACCGTTATCGCACTCGGTGTTGAGCGTTTCTTCGCCCTCCGCTCTGCTTTCGGTAAGATGTCTCTCGCTAAGTTCACTGCTGAGGTTAAGGTAGCTATCAAGGCTGGCGATTTCGCTAAGGCTCACCAGCTCTGCGACAAGATGCAGGGTACTGTAGCTAACGTAGTTAACGCTTCTCTGAATACTTATGAGGAGATGGAGAAGACTACTGGCGTTAAGAAGAGCCAGAAGATCGCTAAGATTCAGCAGGCTCACGAGGAAGCAACTCAGCTTGAGATGCCTACTCTCCAGATGAACCTCCCCATCGTAGCAACTATCGTTACTCTCGGTACTCTTACCGCTCTGTTCGGTACCGTTGTTGGTATGATCCGTTCATTCGCCGCTCTGGCAGCAGGTGGTGGTGCTGACTCACAGGCACTTTCTACTGGTATTTCTGAGGCCTTGGTTAATACCGCATCAGGTATCTTGACATCTTGGTTCGCCGTTGTTATCTACAACTTCTTCACAAACAAGATTGATAAGCTGACTTACGCTCTTGATGAAGTTGGTTACACTATTGCTCAGACATACGAAGCCAACCACGGAGAAGAAGCTTAATTTTTGCTAACCCTTTAAAAATTTATCGCTATGGGTAAAGTAAAAATTGAGAAGAAAGATGTCTGGATCGACATGACTCCTATGTCCGATGTCATGGTGCTCCTGCTGACATTCTTCATGTTGACATCAACATTCGTGAAGAATGAGCCAGTAAAGGTGAACACCCCTGGATCGGTTTCGGAGATTAAAGTGCCCGAGAAGGACGTGCTGACCATCAGTGTAGCCAAGGATGGCAAGGTATTCATGAGCATCGAAAATGCCAACGACCTCGTTAGTGTTGTTGATGCCATGACCAGCCGATTTGGTGTGACTTTGAATGGAGCACAGCGTGAAGCTCTCAAGAAGCATTCAATGCTTGGTGTGAGCGTAGAAAAATTGCCCGCATATCTGAGTCTTCCCGAAGACCAGATGGCTGACGCCATACAGAAAGAAGGTATTCCTACCGACAGTATCGACAATGGCGATGGCAAGAAGGGTATGAGCGAGTTCCAGTTGTGGGTTGCTGAAGCTGTCTTAGTCAATGAGGATATGAAGATTGCCATCAAGGCAGACTCTGACACTCCTTACAAGACAGTGAAGACTGTAATGTCTGAGCTTCAGGATATGAACCAGAACCGCTATTATCTTATCACTTCTTTAAAGAAAGAGGAGGACTAAAGAATGGCAAAGCAGAAAGCAAGTAAACAAAAGAAAATGAATGTCCGCGTAGACTTTACGCCTATGGTGGATATGATGATGCTTCTTATCACGTTCTTTATGCTCTGTACGTCTTTGGCCAAACCTCAGACTATGGAATTGAGTATGCCAAGTAATGACAAGAACACGAAAGATGAAGACAAGTCTGTGACCAAGGCTTCTTACACCATTACAATATATGTAGGTGCCGATGACCAGATTTACTACATCGCTGGTTTGCCCAAATACGATGACCCTACCTGCCTGAAGAAGACAACTTGGGGTAAGGACGGTATTCGTAAGGTGCTCATTACCCACGTTACTGAAGATGGCACTCAGCCTGTACAGCAAGTGATGTTGGCCAAGGCTAAACTTGATGAAAAGAAGCTCAACGAGCCCAACTTCCCCGACACGCTCTACAACAGCGAGCTGTCTAAGATTAAGGCCGGTGACCTCGGTAATGGCCAGAAGATTTCGACCATGACCATCATCATCAAGGCTACTGACAAGGCCAGCTACAAGAACTTGATAGATGCTCTCGATGAAATGCAGTTGTGCAGCATCGGTAAGTATGTGATTGATAAAGTTAACCCAGACGACCAAAAGCTGCTTGATAAGGCAGGCGTTAAGTAGTCGTTATTGTTGAATTATTAAAATTAAGAAGACTATGTCAAAAATTGATTTGATTTCTTCAGACTGGGTTGATTTGGTATTTGAAGGGCGCAATAAGGCCTACGGTGCCTATAGACTCCGTAAGAGCACTACCAAGCGTAACATCCTCGCTATGGTTGCAGTTGTAATACTGTTGATTGTTGCCTTTATCATTCTCACAGTCAAGAATTTTGTAGACGAGCAGCGTGCCAAGGTCGCAATGACCCAGGTGGCTGAGCTTACTAACTATGACCAGCCCAAGAAGAAGGCTGAGGTTAAGCAGAAGAAAGTCGAGGTTGAACCCGAGCGTGTTGTAGAGCGCGTAAAGAGCTCTATCAAGTTTACCGCTCCTGTCATCAAGAAGGATGAAGAGGTGAAGCCCGATGAAGAGCTTAAGACTCAGGACGAATTGATGAGTACCAAGACCGCCATCGGTACCTTTGATGTAAAGGGTAACGATGATGCCAATGGTGAGATTCTCAAGGCCAAGGAAGTTATTGCCGAGCCCGAGCCACCTAAGCATGAGGAGGAAAACAAGGTATTCGATATCGTAGAGCAGCAGCCTTTGTTCCCCGGTGGTCCTGCGGCGCTTATGAAGTATCTCTCTGAGAATACTAAGTATCCCGTTGTAGCCCAGGAGAATGGTGTTCAGGGCCGTGTAACTGTACAGTTCGTGGTTGAGAAGGATGGTTCTATCTCAGACGTACACGTTTTGAGAGGTGTAGACCCATCACTCGACAAGGAAGCCGTACGCGTGGTTAAGTCAATGCCACGTTGGACTCCTGGTAAGCAGAATGGTATTACCGTTCGTGTGAACTACCGCGTTCCTGTATTGTTCAGATTGCAATAGTAAACGTTTGAATAATGAAGAAGACCGTATTCTACAGTATTGTAGGATTAACACTTTTCGCCTGCTTTTGTCTTTCTTGCTCCGGTAAGAAAAACAAAAGCGGACGAACAGATACATATTCGTCAGGGGTGGCCAGTTTCGCCTCTGACGAAAGTTTTAGCCCCATTATTGATGAGGAAGTTGAGCTCTTCCAATTCACTTACCCCCAGGCTACGCTCAAGCCTATCTACACCAACGAGTCAGACGCTATCACGATGTTGCTGCAAGGAAAGATTTGTCTTGCCGTGACAGCCCGCGATTATAGGGATATGGAGCGTCAGAGCTTGCGTGACAAGAGTTTCAATCCCCGTGCCATACCTATCGCTTACGATGGCTTGGCGCTTATTGTCAACAAGGCCAACAATGACACCTGTATATCTGTCAAGGATTTTGCTGCCATCATGTCGGGTAAGATTACCCAGTGGAAGCAACTCAATCCCAAGTCAGACAAAGGCGAGGTGCTCATAGTCTTTGACAATAAGAAATCCAGTACCGTCCACTTTGTGGAAGACAGTATCCTTGGCGGCAAGCCCATTACCAACCCCAATATGGCAGCCACCAACAACACCGCCGACGTCATCAAGTATGTTGAAGAGAATGTCAATGCCATTGGCATTATCGGCAGCAACTGGCTCAATGACAAGCGCGACACCACCAACCTCACATTCAAGAAGAATATCCGTACGATGTCGGTTTCCCGGCTTGACAAGGCTACGCCCGAGAACAGCTGGAAGCCCTATCAATACTATATTTATAATGGCAACTATCCCCTTTCGCGCACCATCTATGCGCTTCTCAACGACCCGTTGCGCGGTCTGCCGTGGGGCTTTGCCAACTTCATGCACTCCCCCAAGGGTCAGCTCATCATTTTCAAGTCCGGCCTGCTCCCTGTTCAGGGTAATATTACCATTCGTGATGTTAATATAACCAAATAGCCGTAACATTGAGAATTGGTAAAACGTCCTATAATTAAGTAACCCTAAAACTTAGAATTATGAAGTCGATTAAATATTTCTTTATCGGAGCTCTGCTGATGGGTTTCAGCGCTCCCGCAATGTCACAGGATATGAAGAGTGACATCGAGAACATTAGTAAACTGGTTAAGGAAAACAAGTCCAATCCTGCTGCTATCAAGGATGAGATTAAGGCTTTCCGCAAGAACTACAAGAAGAACGCTGAGGCACTGACAGCCCTCGGCCGCGCTTATCTTGATGTCAAGGATACCGCCAATGCCGTGGCTTTGGCCGAGAATGCCTTGAAGGTCAACAGCAAGTATGGTCCTGGCTACGTGCTCATGGGCGATATCGAAGTTGCCAAGGACAATGGTGGTAGCGCATCCGCTTGGTTTGAGCAGGCCACTATGATGGACCCCCAGAACATTGAGGGCTACCGTCGTTATGCCCAGGTCAACAGCAAGGCCAACCCCACTATGGCTGTGATGAAACTCGAGGAACTCCGCAAGGTTCGCCCCGACTATCCCGTTGACATCATTTCTGCCGAGATTTTCGACAAGGCTGGTCGCCTCGAGAAAGCTGTCGAGTATTATGACAAGGTTGACCGCAGCCAGATGGAAGACTATCAGCTGGCAGCCTATGCCACCGACTGCTTCCTGCTCGGCAAGTACGAGAAGAGTCTTGAGATAGCCCAGATGGGTGCTGGCAAATTCCCTTCCAACTCTGCCCTCAACCGTCTGTGCATGTTCAACAACACCGAGTTGAAGAAATTCCCCGAGGCAGTGGCTGCCGGCAAGGCTCTCTTCGCTTGCGAGGGTGCCAAGATTTCTGGCAACGACCACCTCTATTACGCTACTGCGCTTAAGGGTAACAAGGAGCTTGACAGCGCTATCGAGCAGTACATCAAGGCTGCAGAGGTGGCTCCCGAGGACAAGGACCTGCAGATTTCTGTTTACAGAGACCTCGCCGAGGTTTATGGCCAGAAGGGCGACATCGACAAGGCTGTTGAAAACTTCAACAAGTACATCGAAATCTCTTCCAAGCGCACCGCTTCTATGTATGGTCAGCTCGCTGCTCTCTACAAAAACCAGGCTGCCAAGGTAGAGGGAGCCGAAATGGAGAAGTATCTGCTCGAGGCCGACAAGGTATATGCTACCATCGCCGAGCAGTTCTCAACCTTTGCTGACTACGCTACTCTCCAGCGTGCTCACATCGGCTTCCAGCTCGACCCCGAGACCAAGACCGGTGCTGCCAAGCCCCACTACGAGAAGCTCGTAGAGATTATCAAGGGTCACGAGACCATGGATGACCACGACAAGGCCAACCTCCTCGAGGCTTACAGATACCTTGGCTACTATTACACTCTCGCCAAAGAGAACGACAAGGCAGCCGACTACTGGCACAAGGTGCTCGAGCTCGACCCGGAGAATGCTGCCGCCAAGGCCGCTCTCGGTATCAAGGAGTAAGACAACAATTCAACCATAATAGCAGAGCGGGAATAAGTTCACACTATTCCCGCTCTCTTTTTTTACCCGTTTCTTTATCCCCTTTATCCCATTCCTATCCCCAATGAGTGCAGAAGAACAGCAGAAGAAAGACCTCTTCTATATGTCAAAGGCCCTCGAGCAGGCCCGCATAGCCCTCGATGCCGACGAGATACCCATCGGAGCTGTCATCGTGTGTGGCGACCGCATCATCGCCCGCGCCTCCAACCTCACCGAAGCCCTCAACGATGTCACCGCCCATGCCGAGATGCAGGCCATCACCTCTGCCGCCAACCTTCTCGGTGGAAAATATCTCAAGGGCTGCACCCTCTATGTCACCGTCGAACCTTGCGTGATGTGCGCTGGAGCCCTCGGCTGGTCCCAGATAGACCGAGTCGTCTATGGCGCCCCCGATGCCAAGCGCGGCTATGCCCTCTATGCTCCCCATGCCTTCCATCCCAAGACCCGCGTCACTGCCGGAGTGATGGAAGATGAGTGTCGGCAGCTGATGCAAGATTTCTTTAAGTCCAAACGATGACCGCGCCCGCTTCGTCACAGTCGCACGGGCTGACGCCACTATTCATTTGGTTTCCTATGAGGCGTTACCTATTTCTTGTCTTCCTCGCCCTGTGCTGCGCAGCGTGCACCAGGCGCCGGTCTGCCTCCGAGCCTTCGCTCCCTGCCGACAAAAAGCCCTTTACCATCTACCTGCAGCCCTATGAAGATTTTCCTCAACGCGAGGCAGAGGCGCTGCGAGCCTCCATCACCCAGGCACTTGGCAGAGTCTATCGCGGCGACTGGTCGCATGTCGAGGTGCTGCCCAGCCGCCCCCAGCCGCCCCACGCCTATTACAAGCCACGCCAGCGCTATCTCGCCAGTGCCTTGCTTTGCGACCTCACCGTTGCCGGTCCCGACGCTTTTGTTATAGGACTCACCCACAAAGACATCTCCTTCAACATCCACAACACCAAGAACTACGGCATTATGGGCCTTACCACCCGTGGCCACTTCAAGACCATCGTGTCAGACTATCGTGCCAAGGGCGACAACTTCCTTGCCGTCATAGTCCACGAGTTTGGCCATGGCTACTACAAAGCCCCACACTGCATCGACTCCACTTGCATCATGTGCGATTACCAGGCGCATAAAGGCAAGCCCTTCGTCTACGGCCTGTGCCCCGCCCATCAGTACATGCATTAACCCCCTCACCTTTATCCATTCCCCCCTTCTGCCCCTGGCGGTCGCTGCTGAAAGGGAGATTGCGTTTCCCCCTCTCCGCCATTGCCTTTGTCCCCTTGCAGCAGCCCGTCGCCGGCTCGTAACGGAAGGAACGAGCCCTCGTACCTATTGCCACGTGCTTCCGTATCGTATGTCACGAGCCCACGTGTCAATTGATACGAGCTGCCAACGTGCATCTCGGCGGCGACAGACGGCGTCTGCGTGGGATAAGGTCCAATGAAATTACTCATGGTCCAATGTTATGGAGTTTCATCTATATGTAGAAAACTACTTTAACCTCCTTTCTTATTTACAACTGAAATCAATATTAGGACAGGCTCTTGTCATAAATATCCAAAAAACCAGCTCAAAAATCTGGAATTATGCTTTTAATACTGTATCTTTGTAGATGATTTAATGATGGTGAATTATGAACTTTGCAGAATTAAGGTCAGCGATAAAGAACAGTATTGACCTGGACTTTCAGGTAGCCAGCAGTCGACTCCAGACTACAATATTCGGTCTTGACAGGACCGACATATTACCGCTTGTAGTAGAAATCGGCATCATACCAGAGGATATAAAGCACGACTCAACAGAGGAGTAGTTATATACCAAAGTGTCTGACATCCTTTTGGCCAAGTCGCTCAGTGAGATGAATCTCGAGGTCGCTGTATTGACGCAACGGAGTGACAGTGCTGATATTATAGCGCAAAGTCGTTATCATGGCTATAGCCTGGTTGGTGATGCTAAAACCTTCAGGCTCAGCAGGACCGCCAAAAATGCCAAGGACTTCAAGGTAGTTTCTATGGCTCAGTGGAAGGGTGATTGCGATTACTCTGTTTTGGTTTGCCCTTACTACCAATATCCCAAAAGCGTAAGTACGATTTATAAGGAAGCTCTCGACCACAATGTCTCTTTGTTCAGCTGGGAATACCTTTATATGTTGCTAAAGGAGGGTGTAACAGAAAGCCCTTCCTGCAATCTTAGAGAATTGTTCAACCAAAGTGCGATAATAGCCAATGCGACAACAGTGGTCAATGCCAAAGCCAACTTCTTGCAGCAGCAGAACGTGAATATCGCCGATATTATCAATATGCCGCAAAGTAGGTTTGACGATTATCTTAAGGAAATCGTCAAGATACTCGTAGAACGCGGCAATGCCGAAATTGGTTATTACGAGAGTGAGCAGCAACGCGTAAAGCAGTTGAGTAGAGAGGATTGACTTACCCTAAAAAAACTTGACACTTTTGGATGCCTAAAACAAAAGTGTATGAGAACAAAAGTAAAACGTGAAAGAGATCGTGTCCTAAATGAAGCGACAGGTCAGTATGAATGGGTATGGGTAG
>NZ_NPJJ01000048.1 GCF_002251385.1 Prevotella sp. P5-108 | reverse complement strand
GGGTCAGCGGATTTTTCCGGTTGGTAACACCGTATGTTAGGAATAAAGTGTTGCCAGCCTGTACATGAAGAACCTGATATCCCCTACACCTCTGAACTGTGTTCTAAAAGCCTTGATTTTAGCATTGAACGATTCTGCCGATGCATTGGTAAGCCTTTCCTCAAAATAGTTGATGATGGTATCGTTGTGGTTCTCAAAGGTTTCAATAACCTTGTTGAAACCTTCATACCCGAAATCTTCGACATCATTGTACCATCTGGCAAGGTTAAGCCTTGCCACTCCTGGCTGGGTTTTCTTGTTGAAAATGTCCACAAGACTGAGGTAGAGACCATACGCCTTCTTGAGTTTGGGAAACATCTGAAAGAGAATTTCGGCCCTTGTCTGCTGTTGGGCATTCCATTTCGATTTGTGCATGAGAATCATATGTCGGCTGCGTGCCATAATCTGCGGCCTGGTTTCACCGTTGGCCATACGTTCTGGTACCCATTCCCCTATAAGTTCCTTCTCGGCCCTCGTATGTGCCGCCTTACGTTTTGCCCTATGCTCTTTTATGGCCTTGTTCTCCTCCGCAAGCACATCCCATCGTAAGGCTATTCTCATCTGGTCAATGGCCTCGGTCATAAGTCGTTGCACATGGAAACGGTCATTTATCAGCTTGGCATTAGGGAACGCAGTCCTCACTGTCAGCATCATGGCAGAAGACAAATCTGTGGTCACGGTCCTTACACGGCAGCGCAGTTCACGTGGGACTTTCTTCAATATTGCCGACACTGTATCCGAAGCTACACCACGAACCATTGCAGCCAGCGCTCCCTTGCCGCCGTGGGCTGCCTTGTCCGTCAGGATAGTGTAGACCTCACCGTTGGAAAGACAGGTCTCGTCAAGACTCATGTCCTCACCGAAATTGTCTGGAAACAGCATGTACTCCTCTGCATGGTCCAATTGTTCCCAGTTGCGATAGTCACTGATTTTCTCCTTGTACTGTTTGCGCAGCGTCTGACCGTTGAGACCGTTGCGGGCCGCAAGCGTCGAGATGCTTACGGGAGTAGACTCAATCTCCCTCTTTTAAAAAAGAAACGAACTCTGCATTCAATCGAGTTTCGTCAAACTCGGACAAGTCCCATTCGTAGCTGAAGATCTCGCCGGTGTCCTTGTCCAACCATTTGCGTTTGCGTACATGAAGATACGTAGCACGGCCACGGATGGGAAAATCCTGGATGACGTGATAGTCACCAAAGCCGTGGGATATCACATTGCCGTACTTCTTGTCCTCACGCATCTGAACCTTCTTCTCGTCAAGATAAATGTCAAAGCGGCTATCGGTCTTATCAAAACTTACAACATCGAAGTTGTCTATAAGCACATCCGGAAGAATGGCGCGTAGTAGCTTGGTCTGTTCCATATGGCAAAGGTACGACTTTATTCCTAACATACGGTGTTACCAACCGGAAAAATCCGCAGACCC
>NZ_NPJJ01000047.1 GCF_002251385.1 Prevotella sp. P5-108 | reverse complement strand
CAATGCTAAAATCAAGGCTTTTAGAACACAGTTCAGAGGTGTAGGGGATATCAGGTTCTTCATGTACAGGCTGGCAACACTTTATTCCTAACATACGGTGTTACCAACCGGAAAAATCCGCTGACCCAAGTGATGCCGAAGGCGCCGAGGATGTCGCCCAAGACACGATGATACGCCTGTGGCAACTCCTTGCCGCGTTGGAGCGTGTCGAGTCGCCCGAAGCCCTCACTGCCACCATCGCCCGTCGCCTGGCTCTCAATGCCTGCCGTCGCCAGTCATCCCGCCTCCCTCTTGCCGACGCCCTCCGCCAGCTTGCCGCTTCGGTTTACGCCCAGCCCGATGTCAGCCTTCAGCACCACGAGAACCTCGAGTGGCTCGACAGTCAGATGCGGCGCCTGCCCTCAGTACAGCAGCAGGTTTTCTACATGCGTCAGGTCGAGCACCGCAGCCACGACGAGATAGCCCGCATCGTGGGCATAGCCCCCAAGTCGGTCAGCACCCTCTTGGCGAGAGCCCGCAAAGCGATTTATGAAGAATTGGACAAACGTAGATAAAGCCTTATGAGAAATCCCGATTATGCCACCATAGCCCGGCTCCTTGAGCGCTACATGCAGGGCACCACGTCGCTCAGCGAAGAGCAGACGCTGGAGCGTTTTTTCCGCACCGCCACTGATATTCCTGTCGAGTGGGCCACCTTCAGACTCATGTTTACCGCCTATGCCGCCCCCAGCCCCAAGTCTCGTGCGCTTACCCTGCGCCGGATGATGCCCTGGATGGCAGCAGCCTCAGTCGTGGCAGCCGTGGTCATCGCCGTGTGCCGTTTAGCTCCTTCCGACACCGCCTCCACCACTGCCCAAGCCATCCCCACTGCCATCCCCGTAGCTGAGCCGCTCCCCGCCCGTGTGGTCGAGCCTGCCGCCCGCCCCGC
>NZ_NPJJ01000046.1 GCF_002251385.1 Prevotella sp. P5-108 | reverse complement strand
GATAAAGGATGTGGTTCCCATGCGACCTAACGAAATATGGGTCAGTGACATAACGTACATAGAAACAACTGAGGGTGTGTGTTACTTGTCGCTTATCACGGATGCCTATTCTCATAAGATTGTGGGATGGGCAGTAGGACCGACCTTGGAAACCATATACCCATTGGAGGCACTGCGTATGGCACTGGCAACAATTGACGATGAAACAGCATCCCGTCTCATCCATCATTCTGATAGAGGAAGCCAGTACTGTAGTGCTGCATACGTTAAGGAGCTAAAGGCACATAATATAATGATAAGCATGACCCAAAGCGGTGATCCTCTCGAAAATGCCATTGCAGAACGCGCCAATGGCATCATCAAAACAGAATGGCTCTACAAGATGAGCATACCGTCAATAGAGAATTGTAAGGAAGAACTGACTCGTATCATACGTTTCTATAATACAGAACGTCCGCATATGAGCATTGGATACAAGACTCCCGAAACGGTACATACAGAAGTTGGAGAACAAAAAAGGTGTTGGTGCAATCCATGGAACAGACCTGCTACCACAGGCAGCTGATAGGTTTTTCTTAGCCATACAGCATCTCCTAAAATAATGGGCGCTGCCCCGAAAGACAACGCCCATACCACTATTTCAGTGTGATGCAGAAACCTATTGCTGGCGAGTTGCTCCTCAGCAGAGCTCGCTTCCTCTTCGGCTTCTGACAGCAAAATTACGAAATATTTTTATTTCTTGCACTAATCAAAGGAATAATCATTAACTTTGCAATTGGAATGCGAGAAGGTAGTAAAGCAAATCAGTTTACTGATGAAATCTTGTAAAACAAATCAGTTCAACTAACAGAACTTGTAAAGTAAAACAGAGAACTGAATAAAAGTAGTAAACCTAATTAGTTAATCGCATCCAATTCTGTCAACTAATTTTAGGAATAGTCA
>NZ_NPJJ01000045.1 GCF_002251385.1 Prevotella sp. P5-108 | reverse complement strand
GTGTAAATCGCTTCAGGGCAGACTGCGGTTCCTGCTCGAAGGAAATCGTCAGTGAGATAGAGAAGCATTGCAAACATTTCTACATCCGTGCCAACCGATGCAGTTCGCTCTACAATGACATCTTTGCCCTCAGAGGTTGGAAGAAAGTGAAATTGGGCGGTATTGAGTTTGAGCTGGCCTCCATTCTCATCGAGAAATGGAAAGGGAAGGCATACCGTCTTGTGATTCAAAGACAGAAGCGGATAGACGGCGAACTCGACCTGTGGGAAGGAGAATACACCTACCGCTGCATCCTTACAAATGACTACGAGTCTTCCGAGAAAGAGATTGTCGAATTCTATAACCTCCGTGGAGGGAAGGATTAGTTTCTGTTGTTTGTACCGGAGCAAGTTCTGCTACAAGTACCATGACATGTGTTGAAGCAACTGTTCATACAACGGTTGTTACATCCTGCGCATGACATTGCATTTGCAGTTTCTGACAAGATAGGACTTGACAGGAGAGCTGCACCAGCCAAAATAGGCAGAGCACCTTTAGCGGCTCTCTTAAAGAACTCACGACGAGACTGAAGTTCTTCATTCTTACCATTTTTCTTCATAAAATAAAAAATTTAAATTAAACAATATGCCTTTCGGCATTATTTGACAATCTCAATAAAATCAGTAGGAATATACGCAGTAGCGACAAGGCACAATCCCGAGATCTCAACAACAATTCTTTGTTGTCCTGCTATTCTGGCAACTTTTCCAACCACTCCCTTGAAGTCACCAGCTATTACTCGTACTTTATCTCCACTTTTATAGTGACACTGTTCCGCTGTAACAATGCGTACATGCTCACTATCAGTACTTGTTGCTTTGATAAAATTTATCATTGCATTGTATGGTATAATAAGCGGAGGATTTTTACCGTTTGCCTCTGGAGGAAGCGTCTTATCCAAATAATATTTTATAAAAGAGATTGGGGCATCAACTGTCTTTTTCACAAAACTGTCTGATTGTTCCCTTGTGGCGTATATAAAAAGAAAGTTGGGAAGAAGAGGCTGTTGTATTCGCTTCTTCTTCCCAGCAATCACTTTTAGTACATAGTGCATCGGCACGTATGTCTTAATATCATTCTTCTTTGCTTTCTCTACGGCTGCATTTACCCTGTTATAAGTAGCACGAAGAACAAACCAGTTGTAACCTTCCTGCTGGACATATTCCGAGGACACCCCTGTTTGTGAGCTTTGGGCTTCGGGGGAGACATTGGAGGCAAATCCAATGTGAGGAGGTGAATCGCAACCTCGTTTGGTATGCGCATTAAGCAATGCGTTCATATCGGCTTATATGTCGTTGCTCGTTAATAGCAATATAGACATAAAAAGAGCGTGGAAACGTCTGTTGTCTATTCCACAGTCTGAGGCTCTAGCAATTGCCTATCATAGTTGAACAGACAACGTCAGAGCCCACGCCGATATGAATAATCATTTCCATTAGGAGACCATAATAAACAATTGTTGTGCCCGAAAAGGTACAATCCGTGCTTACAGGTCTCCGCAGGAGCGATATTATCACACCCGGGACATCTACCGTTGGCTTTGCTCAAGACTATGATAACTGTTAATTTGCTAGATTACAGACTGTCTTAAACAGAGCGTTAGTAAACGCCTTCATTATGTCTGGACTATCTTTCCCACCCAATGCCCGCTTTGTACCGCTTTGTCATTATGACTCCGCCATACTCAGCACGGCGTAGGCTGCCTTGTATGCCATCACGAAAGAACACGTCTAACCTCAATGGCTATAAACATGGCGATAATAGTCCGCTGCAAAAGTACAAAGAAAATCTCAATACAACCTCATTTTGTTATGGAAAAGTATGTATAAACCTTAAATTTAACCATAATTAACTAAGTCTTGCTCAAATCTCGTATATTTTGTGTAAGGAAATGGCCTCTTATTGGCGTAAAAAGCAAAAGACAGATGCGAATGTCACATCTGTCATTATTGTTGTCGCACATGTCTTTCTTGAAAGAAAGCCTATGGCTGGTTTATTTCAGAATGATTTTCTCCTTTGCTGGATGACATAAGGAGAATGTACTTTTGCCGTCTTTGTTTGTATAGCAGAAGTCGCATGAATTTATAATATCCATGCCAATCACCACATCATAGTCTGAATTGTCGTTAAGCAGAGCCTGAACATTCAACTCTGCTGTTCCTGTTGGAAGGATAACATGAACAAGGTAAGTCCAGGATTCGACATCACCTCCTGCACTCGAAATAAGAGCCTTGTTCTTCGGTTGTAACCCTAAAGCATTTACAACTTCCTGTGAAATCAATGTATTGGTCGCTCCTGTGTCCCACAATACATTTTCAACTTGGCAATGAACAGGAACAGCCACGTTTGCCGACAAATCTACGGCTGGACAGATAATGACGTTTGTAAGAATAGCCTCTGGCTGGGATTCGTATTCTTTTGTATATACAGCCATTCCTACCTCAACTCAATTTTTCCCGTATATGAAGTTTGTTGAGGAACAGGCTCGTCAGTGATAAGGCGAACCAAACGGACATAACCTGTCCGTGCAGCTCTATTTCCGTTAATGACGGGAGCCTGAACTGCGGTTGCAAAATCTATTGTCTTGTTCTTTATAACTTTCATATACCTACAATTTAAAAAATGTCCCGCTGGGTACGCTGTTCTTATGGGAAGCGAGCGGGATTTGTCAATGCAAAGGTAGGCATTCAATTCCAAAAAACCAAACAATTGGAAGAAAAACTAATCTAACTACCCTAAATTTAACATTTTATCAGGAAAACTACTAAACAATGAATACGTCTTTCAAACGCTATTCTATTGCCGCCGAATCATTAACCTGCATTGTCTATCAGCAATATATGCCAACAGAGATACAACTGAGGTACAAGACATCCATTTTCGCCCTATGTTGAAGCCACCAAGAAGGCTCTCTCATCCCTCTTTTTCTTTTTCGACCGTCTCACTCTTTATGGCTGATGAAAGTGGGACTTTTCATCAGAAATGCGCTCTTTGGATAGCAACCAGCCAAAATTGCTCAAAATATTTTCATAAATAATCTTAAAACTGTTTTTTGCCCCTGTCATAGTTTTTCCCCTTTGCCGAGTGCCTTGAACTATAGATTTTCGTCTGTTCAAAATTTGTACCGTTTTAAATTTGTTGTTTTCAAGAGAGTGCTGTGACTCAGCGTGTTAGGAAATACAAAAAGGCTTCCACATGAACAGCGTAGTGCGCCAGATGTGGGAGCAGAACACCGATGTGGTCATGGTCGATACGGGTAACTCGTATGAGGGACTCTGTGAATATGTCGGAGGCAAGTATATCAGCTATACCGATGAGCATCCTATCACGATGAACCCCTTTGCCATCAAGCGAGAGGAGTTGAATATCGAGAAGATTGGCTTCCTGAAGAATCTCATCATGCTTATCTGGAAGGGAACCCAGGGAGAAGTCACCAAGACGGAAGACCGCCTGGTAGAGCAAGTCATCACAGAGTATTTCGATGAATACTTTGTGAAGAAACGCATTGACAACCTCTCGTTCAACACTTTCTATGAGTACAGCACTGTCCGCATCCCGGACATCATCAAGGAGAACAACCTTGCCGGCATCGACCTGGCAGCCTACAACTACCTGCTGAAGGACTTCTACAAGGGAGGCAGCCATGAGCTGACCCTCAATGAGAACCTGGACACGAAGCTGTTTGACGAGACCTTCATTGTCTTCGAGATTGACTCCATAAAGGATGACCCGCTTCTGTTTCCTCTTGTCACCCTTATCATCATGGATGTCTTCATCCAGAAGATGCGCATCAAGAAGAACCGCAAGGTGCTGGTCATCGAAGAGGCATGGAAAGCCATTGCCTCCCCTATGATGGCAGAGTATATCAAGTACCTCTACAAGACAGCCCGAAAGTTCTGGGCGAGCGTAGGTGTGGTGACACAGGAGATTCAGGACATTGTAGGAAGTCCAATTGTCAAGGAAGCTATCATCAACAACTCCGATGTCGTGATGCTGCTCGACCAGGCAAAGTTCCGCGAGAGATTCGACGAGATCAAAGCCATCCTTGGCTTGACCGATGTCGATTGCAAGAAAATCTTCACCATCAACCGTCTGGAGAACAAGGAGGGGCGTAGCTTCTTCCGTGAAGTCTTCATCCGTCGTGGTTCTGTCGGTGCGGTCTTTGGAGTGGAAGAGCCCCATGAGTGCTATATGACCTACACCACCGAGCGAGCCGAGAAGGAAGCCCTGAAGCTCTACAAGAAAGAGCTGCAGTGTGACCATCAGCACGCCATAGAAGCCTACTGCCGTGACTGGGAACTTTCAGGAATCTCCAAGTCATTGCCATTCGCCCAAAAGGTCAACCAGACAGGCCATGTGCTTCATCTCACTCCCCACAACCAATCTGAATAAGATATTGAAAGTAGAAACAACGAAACATTCATCCCAACAATGAAACGCTATCTGTCCATAATCATCCTCTTCGTCTGTGCTGCTATACCAATGACGGCACAGTACTACAGTGTCAACTATGACAAGCGCACTGTAGCAGAGATGACAGCCGCCTTCGCGTCGGAGGCTGCCACCGAGGCGTATTATGCCGAACAGGTAGCCAAGATACGTGAATACTACCAAGCTGCGGAAGTGGCTGCTGCTGGTATCTTCACGTCCAAGTTCCTCGACCGCCGTGCCCTTACAGACTTAGGTCTATGGACAAGCTCCACAGAGAACTATTATTACCGACGCATCTACAACATGGTCTCCGCCAAGATTATGCCCAAGATCTGGACTGTGGCAGGCATGATGTTGCGTAGTCCGCAGAACGCCCTCTATTGGGGCAGCTATCTGTATAAGGTGTGCGAAGAGACAAAGACACTCTGCTATCAGTTTGAGTCCATTGTCACCAACAGTCGGCTTTCCTTCAGGGACATCGCATTCCTGGAAATCAATCAGGAACTTGCCGCCATCCTCAAACTGTCCGAACTGGGGGATGTGGATTGGAAGAACCTGCTCGACAATTTCTCCGACATAGGCTCCAACTTCACCAAGGACAATCTCAAAGCTGACATCGACAACCTCTATGCGATGGGAGTCAGCCTTGCCTCTGCAGGTGCTGGCAATGCAGTCAGCTCCATTGTCGGCAACAGCAATTTCAACGGCACGCTGATGGACAAGACCAGCAGCGTCATCGAAATAGCAGAGAATACATACGACCTCTACAACGACCTATCCACCAATGCCGGCAATACCCTGTTGCAGTTTGTTGGTGGACAGGAGGGCATTGCCAACCTTTTCTCTTTGTCGAATTACAATACCACAGCATGGATAACAGACTATGCCAGGGAAGGTATGGGACAATACTATACTCAGCGATGGTATATCTACAGTGTTGACCAAGGAAGCGAGAAGCTCTGCGACTACTATCCTCCGACAGATGATGATGCTATCCTGTATGGCGACCATTGGTATCGTATCAGTACAACAGATCCCGATTTCTATCCATCCTCCTCACAACGGGAGGCAGCACTCCAGAACTCAGAGAATCATGCAGGTTGGAGCCGTAGCCGTGTGCAACAGCTCAATAACTCTAATGACGGCTACAACTACAACATCAGCTACTATTCGTCAGCATACATTCTCAGCAAAAAGAAAAGCGGTCAGTATGCCAAGGCATATGCCTACGAGATACATGTGACCAAGTCATGGTACAGGCAGGAAGTCAAATATGAGGATGTCTTCGATTCCTATTCCATGGACATGGCCACTTTCAGAGCAGGCTTGAACGCCCGTCTTGCCGACTACAATGACAACGAAGACGGCATCCGTTACTACATTGGCAGTGACAGCAAGCGATACTACCAGGCCACCAATGCGGAGAAGATGGCAGGATGCGAGACGGCAACCATCAGCGTCACCTGCCATGACGGAACCAAACTGGGTGAAGGATCCACCCAATACAAATGCTCTCAGTGCGGAGGCAGCGTCAATGCCCACACCAAGCAGTGCTCCATGGCTACCAGTATCACTTCGGAGAGTGTCAATACCTCCGAGATTGATGCAAAGATTGCCGAGACAGAGAGCCGGATAGCATCCATTGATACAGAAATAGCCCGATTGGAAGCGGAGAACTCTAACCTCCTGAAGCTGATACAGACTTCCAGCGTTGAAGATGCTGCAAGGTATCGTCAGCAATATAACGCCAACAAAGACCGCATATCTGTGTTGAAGTCAGAGAAAAGTGCAGCAGAAAAAGAACTTGCAGACTACAACCAAGCCAAGCAAGAGGCTATTGATGGAGAGAACGCCGCCACTGATGACTACTACCGCATCCCAGCCATCATGCAGGACTGCAAGAATGCCTATAACCTCAGCTGGAACGGAGCAGGAGCATGGGAAGGCAATACTTTCGTTCGCACCGCCTCCATGCCCAATATCAACGGCACTATCACGTTCAAGGCCACCATCTCCATTGCAAGAAAGCCGAAATACTTCCTTGGCATCAAGATACACCGTGCCATCGTCCAGATTTCATGGACGCTTACCACAGAGTACAGCGACACGCAGGTGGTGGCAGTCATCAACCTCGATCCCTCGAAGACAGACCAGGAGAAAGCCGATGAGGTCAATGCCAAGCTGTCAGAGATAGCCCGGGAATACCCATCCTGTGAGCCAACGGTCGAATATGCCAAAAGCAGTCCTGTGGAATCAGATGACACAGAAGACACCTACCATCTGTTATGGACAAGCGACCGCCTGGACATCGCACGTCAGATAGACAGCCGCCTCACCAAGATCTATGCCGACCTTGTGTCGTTGGAGAAGATGATGCACTACAAGCATTCCATCATAGACATCCTCCGCAGTATAGCCCCTCTCGACACAGACCAGGGCAGAAGGCTAACGCTCATAGAGAGATGCAGGAAGCGTTGGTTGCGCAATGCTGCCAACAGCGCACATTCAGATACGTATAACGGCAAATATGACGAAGAAGATGAAGACGACGAAGAATAAAAAGATTCTGGCTCTCATTGTATGCCTGCTGGCCCTGTTGCCTTCCTCCATGTATGCCCAGTTCAGCTTCGATGTCACTTCTGTGGAAGCCTACATCAACGACCACAAGGAGCAGAGAAGCCTGCTGCTGGTCCGCTCCACGCTGGAGGCAAGCAACAAGCTGCTGCATGACTATAGCGGTGATGCCAACAAAGGATTCCGCGACATCAACAAAGAGCTGGACAAATACACAAGAGCCTTTGATGTCATAGACGTGCTTTACCAGTCTCTGCGCACCAGTCTGAATGTGTACAACACCTACGAGAACATCAGTGACCGTATTGGAGACTATAAGGACATGCTCAGCGACTTCAAGGAAAAATGTCTGGAGCGAGGCAATATCGTGAGTACGGACACTATGATTGTCACCATCAACATGAGGGCACTTGCCAAGATAGCAGAGGAAGGCGACAACCTGTACAACTCCGTCAGTGACTTGGTGCTCTATGCCACAGGAGCAGCCGCCTGCACCACCTCAGACCTGCTCCTTGTCCTGACGAACATCAACAACTCGCTTGACAATATCCGCAAGCATCTGAACAAGGCGTACTTTGACACATGGAGGTACATACAGGTGCGCATCGGCTATTGGAAACGGCAGGTCTATCGAGCCAAGACAAAGCTGGAAATCATCAACGATGCTTTCGGCAGATGGAAAGGGGCAGGCTATTTGGGATATTAGGATAACGTTAAACAAAAGAAGAATATGTTTGAGATAACACTTTTACGGTCAGCGTCTTTTGTAGGTATGATGATGTTATGCTTTAACTCATCAGCACAGAGTTATGTGACCTACAACCACGATGCCACCAAGATGAACCAGATTACGGTTCAGGAGATTGGTGTAGGAGGACTGACTCCAGCCTTCTACTATGATGTGTTCCACAACAGCTATCAGAAGAGCGCAGCTCGGAAGAACAAGCTGGGCTTCAGGTCGCTGGCAGGAGTGTCGTCCTATCAGCAGGTAGATGTTGCAGACAGCATCAAGACTTACCTTACCCAGAGAGCAGAAATTGAAGCCCTCAATGTGGCAGACCGCCAGATAGACATCGCCTGGCTTGCCGAGGGGAACAAGATAACGGACAAACTCACAGCCTTCGAGGCAAACATCAACCGCATCGTTGGTGCAGGAGGTTCGTTGGCAGACAAGTCCCGATGGGAGGAATACTGCAATATGTACAAAACTGCCATCAAGGTGACGCAGGATGCCTATATGCCCAATGCACAGAGGAAGAGACAGTACCTCGCCATCTATGCCGACATATCCCAGCAGAACGAGACCCTTGTCTCCTTCCTGGTACAGTTGAGCAACAAGAGTAAGACATCGTCCCTCCTGGCAGCACGGCTTGACAGACGCAGCAACGTGGCAGCCCACGCCTTGGCAGCACAGGAAAGGTGGCGTGATGCCGGACGCAGAAACGCAGGAGGCAACACTGGCGAAGGAGACAATGATGATTCAGAAAACATAGTAGAAAGATAACGATATATGGCAGATTCAAATATCCTCTCGGATTTCGGTATCAATATCCTCGAACAGGAGATTGATGATGTGATATTCCAGACCAACGAGTTCCTATGTGATGCCACATTCACAGGCTCACAAGGTCCATTCTGGTGGTTGCCGTTACCAATTCTCCAAAACACGATTTTAATCGCTGTAAATCAGCCACTTGCAGATTTTTGTTTCGTGACACAAAAT
This sequence comes from Prevotella sp. P5-108, assembly GCF_002251385.1. GTDB lineage: Bacteria > Bacteroidota > Bacteroidia > Bacteroidales > Bacteroidaceae > Prevotella. Next base: position 11,052 of record NZ_NPJJ01000045.1, on the reverse strand, counting down.
CAGCGAGGGACAAAAACGGGACAAAACCACGGAAAAATAAAGTCAAGGACACTTCGCCCGAAATATCCCTTGTGGAATACCTCTGTTTCGTTTGCAAAGGTACAAATTTGTCCCTTGAAAAACGAGGGGAAATCCCTATTTCTCTCATTCACAACTCATTTTCCTACCATTGTACCCCAAATGTGGTTATTGCAAACGGTTTTGACCTCAAACAGCATGACTTGCGAAAATCGGGTGTTAAATTTTGTTTTGCACTCTGATGGACATTTTCAAAAACGCGAACTGGCAATAGAACCAAATATTTGCCACCCTTATTGTCCAATCTTTGGTTTTGTGATTGTTTGAACGATAGACATTTGAAGATGCTGAATTTCAAGTGAGTGTCCGACCAATCTACCACATTGCAGCATGGTAAAATAGAACCAAAGAATTGAAAATCAGCACTTTTAATAAACCATAACGGCTGCTTGAATATCATTGTCAACAATATACCTTTGCAGCCGAAATCGATAACGAAATAAACAAAATATCAGATTTATGACAGAAAAGAACGCATTAAAGATGAACCTCGACCATGAGCGCAAGATAGTGGAGCTTCAGTCGAGAGTGAACAAGTTGGAGAACCTTTGCTATATGACAAAGGAAGTGTTGAACCTTGAAGAGGCTTCCGCCTTTCTCGGCATTGCCAAGAGCACGCTCTACAAGATGACGCATCTTAACCAGTTGCCGTACTTCAAGCCTGCTGGCAAGCTCATCTTCTTTGAGAAGAAAGCCTTGCTTGACTGGGTACGAGGAGCAAGAGCCATGTCGGAGGAGGAGATAAGACTGGAGGCTGCAAACCGTCTGAATGAAATGAACAATAGACCATAGCATTATGACGAAAGATGAACTTGTAAACAGTCTGCAAAAACGCGACCCTCTGTTGGCTAATGCGGTCAGCAATATGGTAGACTACATTTCCGACCGCTTTCCTGCTGCTTACCCAAGCAAGGAACAGACGGAAGCAGTCAATACCTATCTTCATTCGGTCTATGCTGACGGTGACGGAACCATGTCGGAAAGAAATTGTGAGCATCGAAGAATTGCATCACAGAAAATTACCATCAATGCCATACAAGTGCTTGACAGCCACCAACTTGACCGACTGCAACGTGTGCTTGACCATATCGCATACGACAAGGAGTATTATATGCCAGAGAGAGGCTTCGGCATGAGGCGATAGTTCCTCTTTTGACGTCAGAGAGTTTTCCGCATAACAGCATGAACAGATTTACATAACAAAAATAAAACAACGATGAACAGTAATATTTTCAACAGCATTATCCTGAGTAATGAACAAGTAAACTATCTGATGGGTGGCACGGCTGGCATCAACCGCCTTTCATGCCTTTATCAACTCATTCAGATTGTGACACGACAGATTGAAACCTCAAATGAGGTTGGGGAGTCCACAACCGCATTATGGGAGGTGAACATGTCAGAGGTGGCTCTATCCAAACTATGGAAGTGTGACCGAAAAACCGTCTCCAAGATGCTTGACCACATGAACAAATTGGGCATCCTTTCTTCTGTACAGACAAGACGAGGAAGTGTTCACACATTGCTATGCATTTCTGCATGGATTGTTGACGGCAAGAAATATGTCAATCCTCACTATGTTCCCATCAACCAAAGAGACTATTCCGGCAAGTCTAATATTATGACTTCCACAACCGCATTCCCTAACAAGGAGGATCCACCAATCAAAAATGGCGGTACTTCTCCAACACAACTTGCCAACAGTTCCTTTTCTTCCCTAACTTCAGGAAATGGCAATAATGGAGAGGAGGAAGATGTTCCACCGCCAAGCGTCTCTGACATGGAACTGGAGGCAGAAGCCAGAAGGCAATTCGTCAAAGAACAGATGGAAGCGGAGGATGCTCCACAATTGCTGTTGCTTGGGTAATTTGAGAATCGTTATACAACAAGTCTGTGAACAAGTGCAACCGCAGTGCGTAGCGTGCTTGTGCGTAAACTCTGATAGCGGTGCTATGCAAGAAATACCAATGTCATACAAACGCACTTCGTTTGTCCGTATGCCAATGGACTTCTTGAACGCTCGCAAGCTCGCATTGGGTTGCACACATTTATAGAAGCATACTTGGTATGAATAAGAAAAATACAGAAAAGGAGGCACCGAAATACACGAGTCGTCTGATAATAAGGCTTACGCCACAGCTTCATAAGGAGATAGCGGAATATGCTGCTATTTGCGGACTGACCACAAGCGCATACGCACGCAAGCTGTTGGAAGGCAAATATCCCAAACAACGCTTGACTGACAAAGAAATGAAGGCTTTGAACAGCCTTTCGGATGCCAGGGGCGATATACAGAAATTGTTCGGCTTTCTCAAAGGACGTCCGCTTACGGAACGTGAGAACATTCTCCGCAGTGAAATCTTCATGAAACGATGGAGAACAAGTGCAGAAGTTATCTTGAACCGCATGATTGAGATAGAGAAATACTTAACCCAATAGAACATACGACATATATGATAGCAAAAGCAAAGGTAATAAGTCATGGCGCAAATGCCATACGTTACTCAGTAGATAAGGACAAGGCAGAGATAGTAAAGGCCAATCTCTTGCCCGATGATATTTCCCCAACGGCAATGTGGGCAAGAATGCTTGCCTTGCAGAAGAAGTTTGAGGACAAATTGAACCGTTATCATCCGCTCAAAAGGAACATGATACGTATTGAGGTTTCCCCAACCTCGGAGGAAACGCAAGGTTGGACGATGGAGGAATGGCAGAGGTTGGCGGATGACTTTATCCGTGCGTTTGATGCGGTTGACCTTTCAGCCAAGTCGAAGCGCAAGAGTGCAAAGGCAACCAACCTCAAAGACAGCCAATATGTAGTTGCGCTCCATCGTGACAGCAAGAGTGGCATTATGCACCTTCACATTGATGCGAACCGCATAGACATAAGGGGCAACGTGAATGATGCCCATTATATCTACGAAAGAGCGATGGCTGCTGCCGCCAAGGTTGGGCAACAGCGTGATTGGAAAGATGCACAAGAAGTGAGCCGCCAAAATAAGGAAGCGATAATCAATGATTGCCTTTCCGTTTTGGCTAAGATGTCGTACTTTGATTGGGGACTATACACAAAATGCCTCACGCAAATGGGATATGATGTCAAACTACAATCTGACAATAAAGGACAAGTGCGTGGCTATGCCATCAAGCGTGGTAACTCCATTTATAAGTCCTCGGAACTTGGCAAAGGTCGTTGTCTGATGCCCTCAAAGATTGAAGGTACTTGGGCAAAACTGCATCATCAAGAATTGGAGAAACCAGTTTCAACTCCAACAAAGAATACCCAACAGCCAAAGATTATGACTGTACCCAAACCCATGCCTACTGCGGACGACTCTCCAAAGATACGTCACTTCGACTTCTATACGGACGAGTTTCATCATTACCCTGTTGATATTCCTCAGAATTGTCTGGATATCATCGATAAGAATATAGCTTTGGATGCCGACAAAGTATTTGCCAAGATAGGTGATGTGCAGAAGACCGCCATTCTTCTCTTTGCTGAGTACATTGATGCTGCCACAACCATTGCCGCCCAGTCTGGCGGTGGCGGAGGTGGTGCAACCTCAGGTTGGGGACGTGACAAGGACGAGGATGAACTGTCTTGGGCGTATCGTTGCGCTATGATGGCTAATCGCCTGTGCAGACCTCGCAAGAAGCAAGGATATGGCAGATAACCGAATATTCAACCAACAACATTGATACTATGCCAATAGGTAAAAGTAAAATCTCAGATATGGATTTCGGATCTTTCGAGAACACGATAGACAAGAATATCGAAACGGACAAGACCTCGGACAAGTTTGACCAACAGCTTCAAGCCTACAAGGATGCTGGCAATAGTTTGACTTCGGCAAAAAGTGGCCTTGAAATGGCTACTGCTTCCATGCATGAAGCAAAAGACAAATTAAGTGAAGCCTCAGATAAAGCGAATACTGTCACCAAAGCTATTGAAGCCTACATCGGCAAAGTAAAAGACATAACTGTCAAAGCAAAGATTGATGATGCCGATATGGAACAGGCAATCAACAACAGGAAGAAACTCATTGAAAACGAGTCCAAACTTCTTGAAGACCACCGAAAGAAAAACAAAGAAATCCTCACTCGCCATTTCTATGATATGTCTAATATGATGTCAAGGAATGAAGGTGTGTGGTTGTCAAACGGTTGGGTAAAGACTTTGCTTTGGATATTCTTGCCGTGTTTCCTTTATACGGTCATTTCGATTGTCTATTTTGTCGCATCATGCATAGACAAGTAAAAAAAGAGTGTCACGGCATTATATTGAAACTATGTCGTGATACTCTTTTTTTACACGCTTGCAATTGCTTTCTTTTACTATTCGGCTACAAGCTATTAGTTACAAATGGAAAACAGATTACCATATTTAGAGTTATTTGATATTGTTTTATTGTTATGATAAACAGGTGTATTGCTTGTATATCCAAGCTGTTCTTCAGCTTCCTGCATAGAAATTTCAACTGTGAAACGACTGCCTTTCCCTTTCTTGCTGTCTAAACGGATTGTTCCGCCAAGCATCGACACAATATTACGCATTATGGCAAGCCCAAGCCCGAAACCCTCCTTTGCGGCGGCATTTGATAGACGTTCAAACGCACCGAACGCTTGTTTCTGTTCCTCTTCTGTCATGCCTGTACCTGTATCTTCAACGACCAGTGTCAGAACTCCATTATCATATTCAGTAATCAAAGAAACACCGCCTTCTTCTGTGAACTTGACAGCGTTTGACAGCAGGTTATTCCCGATTTGTATTATTCGCTCTTTGTCGGTCAATACAATGGCATCGTGTCCAGTCTTCACGGACAAGGACAGCCCTTTGTTCACGGCAACAGGCATGAACTCCGTTTCAAGTGTGTGCGTGATTGCTGAAATCCGGCAGGGTGACAGACGGGGCTGTTCCTTGCCGTTGTCCAGGCGGAAGAAGTCAAGCAAAGTGTTAAGCATATCCCGCATACGGTCGGAGGATTGCAGTATGTTTTGGATATACTGCCCGGACTTATCCTCACACTGTTCTTTCCGTATCAGTCCGGCATAGCCTGTTATTGCTGTCAGCGGTGTGCGCAGTTCATGGGTGATAGTATGTACCGCCTTCTTCCTTGACGTTATCAGTGCCTCGTTCCGTTGTACGGATTGTTCCAGTTGCCTTATCAAATCAGTTGTCTTGTGCTTGTATTGTTTAATGCTTTTTGCATCACGATGTATGATGATGTAGGAAATTAACAACAATAGAAGAACGAATCCCATTAAACCGCCTACTTGCATAAATGACTTTTCACGCATGGCAACTATTTCGTTTTCCCGGCTTTGCAGTTCGGTTTGTACCTTTTCTTCTATTTGGCAAATCAATTCTTGCAGTTGTCTGTTAAGTTCTGCATTACGAGCTGCAAGGCTGTCGGCTTGTTCCGACAATTGGCGATCCTGCACTTTCTGTTCGCTGATTACGTTTCTATTGACCGAATGAAGGATAGTGGTTGATACTGCTGGAGTTACTTCCTTTTTTTTGCCGAATATGCCTAAGAAACCTTTTCGTTTTGGCTTTTTGGACTGTTCCTGCACACTTTTCTGTACAATAACCGGAATTTGATTGGCTATCTTCTTGTTAATAGATTGTTGTTCATCCATTAACCGGACTATCTGGAACATCTGTCGTTCCTTATCCTCTAAAAGACTGCGCACACTATCGATGCGCTCTGCTGGATAGGTGGCCTTGAAACGGCAGAGCATACTGTCCATTGCCATACGCCGTGCATGGTAATGCTCGATATCTTTATCGTTCCATTCCAGTATTGTTTCACCCAATAGAGAAAATTTTATCATTTGAATATTGATATTGTTTATTTCTTTTCGGAGCTCGTCTATTTTTTTATTGCCAAGTTCTAATGCTTCTATCTCCTGCCATTCATAGAGGCTATTATATGCCATACATCCGATAAGAATGGAGATAAGTATATATCCCAACCGTATTGCCTTATAGAAATTTCCTGACCGCTCCATTATTTTAATGACATTGATTTTTGGAACATGAATAAAAGTTTATCTTTTTCGTTCATGCGGATATTATCAGAATAACCGTCTTTTGTTATTTGATACCCACATGGCTTGACCATAAAAACGCCTAAGCCCTTAGTGTATGAACTTACTTCTGAGGCGTAGTCTTTACTTGTATTTAATGGAACTTTCCCTTTAATATGACACCACTCATTATTGCAACTGATGTCTTCAATCTCAGACATCATTTTTTGCAAATCTGTAATAGCTTTGGAACTTGCCGCTTGGGGTATCTGCAACTCAAAATAGAGCATCGGTTCGAGAATGTCCACACCTGACTGTTGCAAAGCCAGCCTGAAGACATAAGGGGTCAGCTGTCTGAAATCAGCAGGTGTACTTACCGGGCTATAATACTCGGCTTGAGTAAAAGTTACTTTCAGATCTGTCACTTCCCATCCATGTAAACCAGATTGGCAAGACATACGAATCCCTTCAAAAACGGCATTTTGAAAAGAATGGTTCAGATAACCATAGGAGATGTCACTTTCGATTTGCAACCCTGCCCCTAACGGTAAGGGTTCAAGAGTCAGCCCTATTGTGGCCCAGTAAGGGTTGGGGGGTACTTCGATCTGAATAATCTTATTGACCTTTTTTATAGGTCGTTCTTTGTAGATAGTCTTGATCTCATCAAAATGGACCTTTACGGAAAATCGTTCTTCCAGCAATGTCTGTATGATTTCCTTTTGGGTCAAACCATATAACGAGATTTCCAATTCATCACTATATGAGTTTATGGAAAAGGACAAAGACGGGTCTTCAATCCACAATGTATTCAGAGCGGATATCACCTTGCTTCTCTCTTCGGGCTTATTTGGCCGGACGGAGGATTTGAGAGCGGGATGCTGATGAGATAATCCTTGAATCAAACAAGGTTTAGCACCTAAATAATCTCCGATTCGAAAATCTTCTATATCTTCTACAATCGCGATATCATTGGCACCCACTTCATCAACATTTATCTCTCTGCCCTGATAAATAGTCTTTAGATTTTTAATCTTGATGAATTTTTCCGAATCGTTGATTCTTACAACGTCTCGAAGTCTCAGACTTCCGTCAATTATTTTAAGAAAACTTCTTTTATGCCCTTTTGGGTCATGCTCTATCTTATAGAGATAAGCTGAAAGTCTGTTTGAGACTGATGCCGGAGGAAGTATAAAAGAAGAAATGGCGTCCAACAACTCATTGATACCGATATTGAACATTGCTGATCCATGTAGCACCGGATAGACTTTGGCTTTTGCCACAAGAGCGATTATCGTATTCCAATAATCAGCCGGTGAAATTTCGCTATCCGCCAAATATCGTTCTAATATATCGTCGTCATGGTTGCATACAAATTCTTTGTATTCTTCCTTTATATATGTTTGGGAGCAAACCGGATAAACCGATCCATCGACAACAGTTTGCATAAACAGGACATCTTGCGACAGATTTGTTTTTATATCCATATACAAACGCTCCAAATTCACACCGGCACGGTCAATCTTATTGATAAATATAATTGTCGGGATTTGCAGCTTTTGTAAAGTACTGAACAGCAACTTTGTCTGCGCTTGTATGCCTTCCTTTGCGGATAAGATGAGGACTGCTCCATCAAGCATTTTGAATGTCCGCTCCACTTCCGCAATAAAATCCATGTGTCCCGGAGTGTCAATGATATTGCATTTCACTCCATTCCAGATAATAGATGTCGTAGAAGCCCGGACAGTAATTCCTCTACGTTTCTCTATATCCATAGAGTCCGTTATGGTGTCACCATTATCCACACGGCCGCACTTTTCCGTTGCTCCACTGGCAAACAGCAGATTCTCGGTTACGGAAGTTTTTCCTGCATCAATGTGAGCAAGAATTCCTAAATTTATAATATTCATTTGGATTAAGCAATAATATACTACAGTAGATGCATTGTCGAAACGCACCTTTTAATACCTCCTCGTAGCATATGAGAACTACAGGATTACTAACTCGTATTAATATGTATATTATTACTGCCGCATAACGATTACAAAATTACACAAAAAAATATATCTAACAAAAGTGGGAGGATTTTTTAACTTTTTACCATAGACATTTTATGAGAAATATCAACACCTACAACAGAAGAAGCACCGTGTTCCATCGCATAAATACAGTGCCATCCATAGCCGCATCCTAAATCAAGCACACGCTTATCTTTAAAATCCGGCAGCAGCTTTCTCAATGTTTCCCATTCTCCTGCACCGGCTAGTCCCTGCTGTGAGCGACTCATTTGACTGTATTTTTGAAAAAATATATTATCATCATATTTGTTTTCTTTCATCTGAATTCTCCTCGTTTAAAAAGTTATTTATCTCCGTTGCAATTTTTTTCACTTCTTTATAAAGCTTCTCGGTCATATCGTAGCATTCAAAAAGTGAAAGACCGAGTACTTCAAAAATATGATTAACTCTTTCGGCATATTTTTCAGGTTTATATTCAAAAGTTTCAAGCAGTTTTATAGCTTTCTTTTCGCCCTTTATTTGCTTACCCTTGACATCAAAACTACGCACTCCACGTGGCTCGAGTTGATGGAATTGATGTCTTTGGCTAATTTTAGAGCCCGACGTATGCGGAAACATATCTATCAATTTTTTACTGTTTTTTGAGAAAACGAGGTATGAGGGAACATATCGAAGTAATAAACACCAATAATACGCATTAAAAACTAATCACTGTTGTATTTAAACTATTCGAAAAGGATTTAAATATTAAGGGAAGACTCTATAGATCTTTTCAAATAATTAACGAGTTCAATTATCTCAGTCTCCATTCCTTCCCACTTGTCATCATAATCTCCCAAATAAGCCTTTTTTGCTTTTTCAAGTAAAGTAGCATGCTCTTTGGCTAATTTAGGTATCGCCCATTCAGCAGCCTGATCTTTTGAGCAAATTCTACCGGAAGAGGATGTCAGCCACATTCTGGCTAAAGTTAAAATCACATTGCGTTCGTCACCTTCAATGCTAGCTATCAACCCGGGTAAGGATTCTTTAATCGCCCTTCGAATATCTGTCATTGGTACAGGCTCAATCACTTCTGTTGCCTCTGGTCCGAAAAGGTTAATACTATTTTCTCTTAATTGAGATAAAAGAATTGCTAAATCGGGATCATAAGTTGGCTCAGGAATTGCTCCCTTATCAAACTGCTCCCTTAGCCACTCACCATACATAAATTCATGTTTAGGAGGAAATTTCCAAGGGACAACATCCTTTTGATTTATGACCGTAACTTCAAGTGGTCTAATAGCATTTATGTTTCTATATAAGGCAAAGAGGATAATTTTTCTGTCACTGATTGAATAATATTATCTATCATACGAACACGCCCTTTATTTTATTTTGCATCTAATTTTCTAATCTCAGTTATCATTGGGCAAACTATTGCAATGCAAATAATTAAAATACCTGATAGTAAAAACCAATGATTTACATCGATTCTATCAGCAAAGAATCCAGAAAGAATTAACCCAATTGGCATAGCAAGAGACATGATACTTCCAGTTAAAGAAAATACACGTCCTAAATATTCAGGCTTAATTTTCTCCTGAAAAAGAGCTGTTTGCACACCGCTGTAAAACGGACCCGAAAGCCCCATTATTGCACAGCAGACTACAAATATGAAAAATCCACTTTGAGGAAGTAATCCTGAAATGGTTAAGCTTATCCCCATCATAAAAATTGATGCCGTTATTAATAAGATTCGCTTTTGGTAATTCCCAAATAACCCTAATAATAGACCCCCTATCAACATACCAGAGGCATAAGCAATCTCCGTAATAGAAATATGCATCGGTGTACCATTAAAATATTCCATAGTGATTAAAGGATATAATGCATTTATGGGCATATAAACAAACATATATAATGTTCCAACGAGTAATAAAGCAAATAATCCTTTATTTTGCCGTAGTACAGCCATTCCTTCTTTCATTTCTCTTATGAAATTTGGTTTCAAACTTTGCACTTGATCACCTAGCTTAGGAATACGTACAATTGCTACCGTAATAGATGCAATCACAGCACCCAATACATCGATGGCAATAATAGCATTTAGTTCCCAAACGGAGTATAAGAGTGCTGCAACCGCCGGACTAACAATATAGCTTATAGACTGCAAAGACTGACTATAGCCTGCACATTTCGTAAGCTGTTCTTCTGGTACTAAAAGTGGAGTAACCGCATTGAGAGCCGGGGTATGAAAAGCTGTTCCAATGCTACGGATGAACAATACTACCATAACCATCCAGATAGGTAACTCCATATACAATGCAACAATAGCTAGCACGGCCCCAGCTGCTGCGATAATTAAATCAGCACCAATCATTATCTTCTTCCTATCATGACGATCCACTAATACACCAATGGCTGGTCCAAAGACCGCATAGGGTAAAAAACCTACAAGTGAAGCCATAGACAAGACCATCGCAGATCCTGTTTTTTCTGTAAGGTAAAAAATAATCGCCATTTGCAGGATGGCACTAGTGATTAATGATACTGCCTGCCCTGCCCATATTGTATAAAACTTAAGTTTCCAATTGTTGTATTTTTCCATTTATATTATCTCCTAAATTCTTATTTGTATCAGCGTATATTTTAACACCCTTAATTCCGCAACACTATAATTTAACTTTATTTATAAGTTCCTGAGCAACAAAAAGTTGCCCAGGATTTTGCCATGTCAGAATTTTCACTTATCTTAGTGTTGCAAAAAGAAAACAAGCAAAACTCTAATATGACATGGCAAAAATACAAATTAAATCTGAGAAACTCACACCTTTTGGAGGAATTTTTTCAATCATGGAGAAATTTGACTCCATGCTTTCACCCGTTATCGACTCAACACTGGGTCAGAGATGCAGCAGTATCTTCGGATATCAGTTCAGCGAGATAG
>NZ_NPJJ01000044.1 GCF_002251385.1 Prevotella sp. P5-108 | reverse complement strand
CCTAACCCTCCCTGGGCGGCTCCAGATGGTAAAAAGAGCCCCCCCCACCCCCCCCCAAGGGGGGGCGCCCCACCAAACCGCCTCAAACACAGCAAGAATGGGCTCCCGCCCCTTGGGGAGGGCCGGGGAGGGGCTTCTACAAGCAGTTGTTTTTGTACCGGCGCCAGCCGGACTTTTTTTACCGCCAACGGCGGCTTTTTTTACCGTGGTCATTGCTGGCGTCATGCACCGCATGACGGTGGTGATGGCGGTGACGACACGGAGGAAAACTTGTTTTCCGACGGTCGGCACCACCGGCACCACCAAGGCGAAGCCGCCAGCAGTGCCCACGGCTTTTTGTGTTTATTTCAGCCCCATGTGGAGGCAAGCAGATAAAAAACCACGGTGGAAAGGCCACAAGCCTTGGCAACTCCTACAGAGTTGCCAAGGCAGAAAAGCCTCTCATCCCCCTACTTCTTCGCAAAGAACTTCTGGAAGAAGAGGAGCTGATAGTCTATGCTGTTGTGCCAATACTGCGCATTGTGGGCACCGGGACGCAGGATGAAATCGTGGTCGATGCCACGGCCGAGCAGACGCTCGTGGAGCGACTTGTTGCACTCGAGGAAGAAGTCGCCCTCGCCACAGTCGATGATGATGTCGAGGTCATGGTTCTGGATGCGGCCAATCTGATTGACCACCACATGGGCATCCCAGCGCTTGCGGTTGTGAGCCATCTCGCCGAGCGACCGCTTGATTTCCCAGTTCTGCGGGAAGCCACGGAAGTCTACACCACCACTCATGCTGCCACAGGCGCCATAGACATCCTTGTGGCGGAACGCCAGATAGAGCGCGCCATGACCACCCATGCTCAGCCCCGTCACTGCGCGACCCTTGCGGTCGGCGATGGTGCGATAGTGGCTGTCGATATACTCGACCAGTTCCTTGGAGGTGAAGGTTTCGTACTGCAGGTTCTTGTTGATGGGGCTGTCTATATACCACGAGTTGAGCGCGTCGGGGGTGACGAATATCATACCCTTCTCGTCGGCTATCTCGGGGAGCGTGGCCTTGACCTTCTCGAGATAATACTTGCAGTTGCCCGTGGCGCCGTGGAGCAGATAGAGCACCGGATAGCGCTGGTCGCGGTTTTTCTTGGTCTCGGTGGGTGTGATGACCACCGTCTTGACATCCTTGTTCATCACCGTGCTGTGTACCAGCACCGTATCTACCTTGCCTGCCTTGACGCTTAGCGCCAGGAGCATGCACAAACTGATAATAGCGAGTTTCTTCATTGTCGTTGATGATATTAGTATGGTGCAAAGGTAGTCCAAGTCGGAGAAAGCACCAAACAAAACGCCGACTTTTTGCCCCGGCAGAGGCAATTATGTCGCTCACGAAGAGGCCAGGGGCACACAAGAAAAGGAGCGGAGCCAGATGCTGGCGCCGCCACCACGTGCTGCCACGTGGAGACCAACGCTGCCGGCTCGTAACGGAAGACACGAGCGCACGTATCGTATGACACGAGGGCACGTAACAATAGGCACGAGCCCACGTATCGTATGATACGAGCCAGCCAATGCGGCTCCGGCGGCGACAAGGGCGGCAGCAGAGTCCCCCGGCGACGCCACGGGTGAGCCACTGGCGACGGGCCCTACCCCACCGGCAGCGGCGATGGAGGCGGCGGCAGTGGCAGAGAGCAGGGAAATCATTGGAAGAAGTGTATGAGAAAAACCGCTAAAAACGAAGAGTATGCTGTTTTTTTTTACTAACTTTGCAAAATATATAACCACGCCCCATCTAACTGCAAGAAATCATCATGAAAGTTGTAGAACTCATCAACATCCATAAAGACAAGAAGAACTTCTCGTTCGAGGTTCTGCCCCCACTCAAGGGCACGGGAACGGGCAAGCTCTTTGCCACTATCGACAAGCTGAAAGAGTTTGACCCTCTCTATATCAACATCACCACCCACCACAGCGAGTATGTGTATCGCGAGCTGGACAATGGCCAGTTTGAGCGCATGCGCATACGCCGCCGCCCCGGTACCGTGGCGATAGCCGCCGCCATCCAGCAGAAGTATGGCATCCCCGTCATCCCCCACGTGATATGCAGCGGCGCCACCATCGAGCACATCGAGTATGAGCTGCTGGACCTCCAGTTTCTGGGCATCGAAAACCTGCTGTTGCTGCGTGGCGACAAGGCCAAGGACGACCGCGTGTTTACCCCCGTGGCTGGCGGCCACGCCCACACCACCGACCTGATAGAGCAGGTAAACCGCTTCAACAGCGGCTACTTTGCCGACGGCAGCGCCATCAAGGTGCCGGGCACGCCCTTCGGCTATGGCGTGGCGTGCTACCCCGAGAAGCACGAAGAGGCACCCAATATAGAGATGGACATGGGCTATCTGAAGATGAAGCAGGACATGGGTGCCGAGTATGCCGTGACCCAGCTCTTCTACGGCAACAGCAAGTACTTCGACTACGTAGACAAGGCGCGCGCCATGGGAATCACCATCCCCATCATCCCCGGCATCAAGCCCCTCGCCAAGCTCTCGCAGCTCACCGTGGTGCCCAAGACCTTCCACTGCGACCTGCCCCAGGAGCTGGCAGCCGAAGTGAAGCGCTGCAAGACCGACGACGACGCCAAGCAGCTGGGCATAGAGTGGGCCACACACCAGTGCCAGGAGCTCTACGCCCATGGTATCAACAATATACACTTCTACACGGTGTCGGCAGTGGACAGCGTGGCTGAGGTAACGAGACGACTGATATGACATTTGACGAGGTAATAGGACAGAAGGAGACCAAGAAGCGTCTCATGCAGATGGCAGAGGAGCACAGGCTGCCCCACGCGCTCATGTTCTGCGGCCCCGACGGCTGCGGCAAGATGGCTATGGCGCTGGCGCTGGCCTCCTATCTGCTGGGCGAAAGCGCCATGCTCAAGAAGTGGGAGCACCCCGACCTGCACTTCAGCTTCCCCATCGTCAAGCCCGCCGGCGCCACCAGCGAGACCAAGGTGGTGTGCGACGACTTTGTGAGGGAATGGCGCGACATGCTCCTGGCGAGCCCCTACTTCACCATGGACCGCTGGCTGAAGCGCATCAAGGTGGCCAACCAGCAGGCGGTGATATTTGAGGCAGAGAGCGAGGCGCTGATACGCAAGCTGAGCCTCAAGTCGAGCCAAGGCGGCTACAAGGTGGTCATCATCTGGCTGCCCGAACGCATGAACGTGGTCTGCGCCAACAAGATACTCAAGCTGCTCGAGGAACCGCCCATGCAGACGGTGTTCCTGCTCGTGAGCGACGAGCCCGACAAGCTGCTCGAGACCATTCGCAGCCGCGTGCAGCGCATAGACATGAAGCGCATCGAAGACCACGACATCGAGCAGGCGCTCACCGAGAAGAGGGGCATAGCCGACGACGACGCCAAGCGCATAGCCCACTTGGCCAGTGGCAGCTGGCTCAGAGCCCTCGAGGCGCTGGACGCCGACAACGAAAACGCCGAGATGCTGGAACTCTTCAAGACGCTCATGCGACTGGCCTATATGCGCAACATCAAGGACCTGAAGACCTGGAGCGAGGATGTGGCGCAGCTGGGACGCGAAAAGCAGCGCCGCATGCTGGCATACTTCAGCCGCATGACGAGAGAGAACTTCATGTACAACTTCCACAACGCCGACCTCTGCTATATGACGGCGCAGGAAGAGGCGTTCGCCCGCAACTTCGCGCCCTTCGTCAACGAGCACAACGTGATAGGGATAGCCGAAGAGCTGGAGAAATCGATGAAAGAGATAGGCCAGAACGTCACGCCCAAAATCGTGATGTTTGACCTGGCCCTCAACATGATTATGCTGTTGAAACAGAAATAAGTCGTAAGTGACACCATATATAAACCCATAAAAAGCAAAAACGAGACAATGAGTAACAAATATAAACTCTGCTGCGACACCGATAGAGGTCTGAGTTGCTGTGGCTGCGGCCGCCAGGACAACCAGCTCAATACCTATGACTGGCTGGCAGACATCCCCGGCAACGACGAGGAGACTGACCTGGTGGAAGTACAGTTCAAGAACACCCGCAAGGGCTACTACCACAACGTGAACAACCTGGAACTGAAGAAGGGCGACACCGTGGCGGTAGAGGCAAACCCCGGCCACGACATCGGAGTGGTGACCCTCACCGGCAGACTGGTAAAGCTGCAGCTGAAGAAGGCCAACCTGAAGTCGGCAGATGACATACGCCGCATCTACCGCATCGCCAAGCCCATCGACATGGACAAGTATCGCGAGGCAAAGAGCCGCGAGCACGGCACCATGATACAGAGCCGACAGATAGCCAAAGACCTGGGGCTCCAGATGAAGATAGGCGACGTGGAATATCAAGGCGACGGCAACAAGGCCATATTCTACTACATCGCCGACGAGCGCGTAGACTTCCGCCAGCTCATCAAGGTGCTGGCAGAGACCTTCCACGTGCGCATCGAGATGAAGCAGATAGGTGCGCGTCAGGAGGCTGGACGCATCGGCGGAACGGGTCCCTGCGGAAGGGAGCTCTGCTGCGCCACATGGATGAAGAACTTCGTAAGCGTGAGCACCAACGCTGCCCGATACCAAGGCATCTCGCTCAACCCGCAGAAGCTGGCGGGTATGTGTGCCAAGCTCAAGTGCTGCATGAACTACGAGATAGACGACTATGTAGAGGCCAACCGCAAGATGCCCGCCAAGGACGCTGTGCTGCAGACCAAGGACAACGACTACTATCAGTTCAAGACCGACGTGCTGGCGGGGCTCATCACCTACTCGACCGACAAGAACCTGGCAGCCAATCTGGAGGCCATCAGCGCCGAGAGGGCTCACGCTATCATCGAGATGAACAAGCAGGGCGAAAAGCCGCTGAGTCTGCTCGAAGACGGCACCGCAAAGGTGGAAAAGAAGTCGCTCGACCTGCTCGAAGACGCCGACATCAGCCGATTTGACCGCAGCAAGCGCAAGCGCAAAGGCGGCAACAAGCCCAAGGGCAACGGCAACCAGAAACAGCAGCAGGGCGGAAAGCAACAGCAGGGTCAGGAACCCAAACAGGGGGACGCCCAGAACCAGAACCGCGACGAGCACAACAAGGGGCGCGAGGGCCAGAACCAGAACCGCGACGGCCAGAAGCAAGGTCGCGACGGCCAGAAGCGCAACCGCCAGGACAATCGCCGCCAACAGGGTCAGCGTCGTCAAGGCAACAGGGACAGACAGCAGAACGCGCCTAAGAACAATAAGGAGGAATGAGAAATCTGGGGCTTCTGACAGGCATCGTGATGATGATACTCACGGCATGCGACGGCAAGGTGTATGACACCTACCGCCACACGTCGCTGGAGGGATGGGAGCGCAACGACACCCTGTGCTACGACGTGGCAAAGATGGCTCAGGCGGGCGACTACCTCGTAGAACTGGGGCTGCGCACCGACTACGACTTCCCCTTCGTCGCCATCACGCTCATCGTAGACCAGACCATTCTGCCCGAAGGCACCACGCTGAGAGATACGCTCGACTGCCGACTGGTGAAGACCAACAGCACGCAGAAGACGGGCGGCATAAGTTGCTTTGAATACAACACCGAGGTGCGCAGACTGAGGCTCAACGCCAACGACAGCATGCACATCACCGTGCGCCACGACATGAAGCGCGACATTCTGCCGGGTGTGAGCGACGTGGGTATCTCCGTCAGACGGATGGAGTAAATCCTCTGGCGGCGGAAGCAGTTCTGTCAGGCGGATAAGCAGTTCCGTCAGGACGGTTGGGCAATTCTGCCGAATGGATAAGCAATTCCATCGGATGGACAAGCAATTCCATCGGATGGACAAGCAATCGGGGCTACACCTTATTATATATAGGGGACGGGAGTGAGTGCCGGCTGGCAGGGGCACAAGTCCCCGGCTCGGGAAGACCAAAGCGGCGGAAAGAAAGCCGACAACAGATAAGACAAAACCAACGGTAACCGGAGAGGGGGACCGTTGGTTTTTATTTTGTAAGCCTAAACACGCTGGTTGCGGGCGGCATCGATGCGGAGGAAGATAAACAGGAGGATGGTAAAGCCCCACAACGACGAACCGCCGTAACTGAAGAAGGGCAAGGGGATGCCGATGACGGGGGTAAGGCCAAGCACCATGCCCACATTGATAAACACATGGAAGAGGAAGACACTCAGCACACAGTAGCCATAGATGCGTCCGAACTTGAAGGTCTGCCGCTCGGCCAAGTGGATAAGCCGCAGGATGAGCGCGAGAAAGAGCAGCAGCACACCTGCCGACCCTACAAAGCCCTCTTCCTCGCCCACGGTGCAGAAGATGAAGTCGGTGTCTTGCTCGGGCACGTACTTGAGCTTGGTCTGGGTTCCGTTGAGGAAGCCTTTGCCCTTGAGTCCGCCTGAACCTATCGCTATCTCACTCTGATGGACATTGTAACCGGCTCCGGAGAGGTCTTCCTCGAGTCCCAAGAGCACATTGATGCGCACACGCTGGTGGGGCTTCATCACATCGTTGAGCATATAGTCGGCAGAGTAGAAGAAAAGCACCGAGCCGATACAGAACAGCGAGATGTAGAAGAAGCTGCGGATGCGGGTGGAAAGCCCCTGATAGATGAGGAAAATCGCCATGGCGACGATGGTGGCAAGCTGTATCCACACGATGTCGAAGGCTACGATGAAGCGGGCTGCGAGGGTGGCTATGAGGGTGGTGGAAGCCACGGCTATGGCCATGATGCGCACGGTCTTGGGCGACTTGCAGTAGGAGGCGACCATGCCGGTAGTGAAAATCTGCGCCAACAGCAGGACGACATACTTGCCCACCGAGGTGGGGGTGTCCATGAGCATCACGTTCTCGTACTTGATGCCGACGACAAAATAGATGACCATCGCCACACCCGAAAAGAGGATGCTGCCCTGCATGCCTTCGCGGTAGAACATCAGGAAAAACGAGAGGTAAACCAGCGCCGAGCCAGTCTCCTTCTGCCCGACGATGAAGAGCATCGGTAGCACCACCACGCCAATCGCCATCGCGAAGTGGCGCCATCGGTGGATGTCAAAGCCATAACTGCTCATGAGCTTGGACACCGCGAGCGCCGTGGCGAACTTGGCAAACTCGGCCGGCTGCAATCGCAGCGGTCCAAGGACAAGCCACGAGCGCGAGCCCTTGATTTCGTGAGGGTTGAAGATAGTCACAAACAGCAGCAAGAGCAGCACACCATAGATGACGTAGGCAAAGGTGTCGTACATGCGCGAGTCGGTCATCAGGATGACAAATCCCAACGCTAAGGAGGTACCTATCCACACGATCTGCATACCCGAGCGCGAGCCCATGCTGAATATATCGGTCGAGCCATAGGTATAGCTGGCTCCGCAGACACTTATCCATCCGAAGACGAGCAGCGCCACGTAGATGAACACCGTCCACTTGTCCAGAGAGCGAAACACGCCCTGATTGTTATCTATTGCTTGAACCATAAGCTATACGTTTCTTCTGGAATACTGCGGCCTTGGCTTCCGACGCAGGCGACAGTTTTCCCTTAATATATTGTTCCATCATCAGGTCGCCAATGGGCACACCATAGTCGGCACCCCATCCACCGTTCTCGACATACACGGCAATGGCTATACGCGGGTCGTTCATCGGCGCGAAGCCCATGAAAACGGAGTGGTCATGACCTCTGTTCTGCGCAGTACCCGTCTTACCGCAGGCTTCATAGTCGGCACGGTTCATCGAACGGCTCGTACCTCGGAGGACCGAAGCTCGCATGCCGGCAACGACATATTCGTAAGCGCGGCGACTTGCTTTGGTGTAATGGCGACGAGTGAAGGCGGTGTCGAGGGGCTCTCCAGCCACCTTGCGCACCACGTGGGGGGTATAGTAATAACCTCTGTTGGCGATAGTGGCACCGAGGTTGGCGATTTGGAGCGGTGTAAGGTTGACTTCACCCTGCCCAATGGAAATACTGATAACTGTAAGGCCGTTCCATGCACCATGGTAAGCCTTGTCATAGAACATACCGTTGGGGATGAACCCTCGCTTCTCGCCGGGCAAGTCAATACCGAGCCGATAACCAAATCCCATACTCTTCATGTAATCGCGCCACACGTCAAGGGCAGCAGCACTGTTGGCGTACTTACGCCGGTTGCCCACCATGTGGTAGAGGCCCCAGCAGAAGTAAGCATTGCAGGAGGTACCGATAGCATTAATCATGGCGATGGGCGACGCATGGGAGTGGCAGCCAACGTGGAGACCTCGGTAATAGAAGCCGCGATGGCAGGGGAAAGAGGTGGCGGGAGTGATGATACCCTCAGACATATAGGTAAGAGCCTGGGATGTCTTGAAGGTAGAGCCGGGAGGATACTGGCCCATCGTAGAACGGTTGAGCAGAGGTTTCCACGGGTTGCGGGCCAGCGCGAGATGATTCTTGCCACGCTGGCGACCCACCATGATGCGCGGGTCGTAAGTGGGGGAAGAGACCATGCACAGCACCTCGCCTGTGGAAGGCTCGATGGCCACGATAGAGCCTATCTTGCCCTCGAGCAACCGCTCGCCCAAGGCTTGGAGCTTGATATCGATACTGAGCGTAAGGTCTTTACCAGCCACAGGCCGGCGGTCGAGCTGGCCATGCTGATAGCTACCCTGGATGCGGCCGTGGGCATCGCGCAGGAGAATCTGTATACCCTTCTCGCCACGCAGCTGTTTCTCATACGATTTCTCCACACCCTGCTTGCCGATGTAGTCGCCAGCCTGATAGTAGTCATCGTCCTCAATATTGGCCTCAGAGACCTCTGCCACATCGCCCAGGACGTGGGCTGCATTGGGATACTGGTACTGACGGATGCTGCGCTTCTGCACATAGAAACCGGGGAAGCGGAACATCTTCTCCCGGAACATACTGAACTCCTGGTCAGAGAGCTGCGACAAGAACAGTTGCTGGGTAAACCGCGAATAGCCGGGGTTCTTGCTGCGGTCCTTGATGTCGTTCATACGACGGATGAAAAACTCCTTGGTGATACCCAGCGCCTGACAGAACTCGAGGGTATCGATATGGCCCTTCTCTTCGTTCATCACCACCATGATGTCATAGGCAGGCTGGTTGTAGACCAGCAGATTGCCGTTGCGGTCGTAGATGACACCACGCGAGGGATAGTCTATCTTCTTGAGGAAAGCGTTACTGTCGGCATTGCGCTTGTAGTCATCGCTCATCAGCTGCAGCGTGAATAGGCGGATGATGTAAACCACGACAATGACGACGGCCACGCCTCCGATGACGAAGCGCCGGTTCTCCAGGTTGAAGTCTTTCATTTACAGCTTCCTTGCGTTTTCGATTACCAGTATCAGCATTGTGGTGAGGATGGTGCTCGACAACGCGCAGGCCAGCCATTGGGGCCAGTTGTAGAAGCAGAACGCCTCCAGAGTAAAGAATACGAGGCAGTAGATGGTCACCACTATCAGAGTGTAATAGAAGAAGCGCGCCGTGCCCAGGTTTTCCATCGTCGGAGCCATATCCTCCTCAGCCTCACGGCTCAACAGCGGCATGAGGATGTAGGGGCGGACAAAGCCAATCAGCGTCATGCTGACGGTGGCTATTCCCGACGTGTCGGAGAATATGTCTACGATGACGCCCATGACAAAAGCAATGAGCAGCAGTGCCCATCGGGGGCAGTTACGCTTAAGGAGCATGATAAGATAGACATAGAGCAAGGGCGTGGCGACACCGAAGAGATGGATATGATTAAGTATCAATATCTGCACCAGCAGTATCACCGCGTATAAGATTATGTCTTTGACTATCCCGTATTTCATTTTAATCTTTCTGTTTGAGCAAGATGGAGTCTTTGGCTGCGTTGAGCAGCTGCATGCGCTCACTAAGCTCAGTGTTGTCGACCACACACACGTCGCGCAGCTTGCCAAAGTCGGTGGCGAGCTTTACCTTCAAGCGGAAGGAAAGTCCGTCGGCCGAGTTGAACACGTACTTGACCTGCCCCACCATGATACCGGCAGGGAATACCTCTGAGTAACCGCTGGTTACCACGTAGTCGCCCTTGCGGAAACGGGCGTGGCGAGGCACGTCGTCGACATACGCCATATCGGTATAGCCGCCATCCCAGTGGAGGTAGCCGAAGTAGCCGCGGTCCTTGATGGTACAACTGATGTTTGACTGGCGGTTGAGCACGGGGATGATGACGGCGTAGTGGGCCGATGCGAGATAGACGATGCCTACCACGCCGTGGCCGCTTACCACGCCCATATCCTTCTTCACCCCGTCGGCCTCACCCTTGTCGATGGTGATGAGATTGTCTTTCTCTGAGATGGTGTTCGAGATTACCTTGGCCGGAATGAGTCTGTAGCCCTCCAGCGACTGAGCCTTGACCTGAGCCAACAGCGTACTGTCGGCCGAAGTCTGTTCCAGCCGGTCGGAGAGCACCTTGACCTGGCTCTCCAGATATACGTTGCGGGCAGTGAGCTGCTCATTGATATCCCCCAGGGAGAAATAAGCCGTCACCTTAGAGTCCCATTCATAGAGCTTTCCCGCCACCACATTGGCCGAGGAGAACCACACGCTCCCCTGGTAAGTGTGACCGCGGAAAAGCCATACCAGTCCGATAATCTCGAATAGGACGAAGAGAAACCAATGGTTATGCTTGCCGAGAAACTCTAACAGGTTTCGCATTGGCACTATCTCATCAGGAACGAGAACTTGTCAACATTCTTCAGCGCGATGCCAGCTCCGCGTGCCACACTGTGCAACGGGTCTTCGGCGATATGGAAAGGAATGTTGATTTTCTCCTGAAGACGACGGTCGAGACCACGCAGCAGGGCGCCGCCACCGCTCAGATAGATACCGTTCTTCACGATATCGGCATAGAGCTCGGGGGGAGTGTTCTCAAGAGCCGAGAGCACGGCGTTCTCAATCTTTGCCACGGTCTTGTCGAGACAGTGGGCAATCTCCTGATAGCATACAGGCACCTCCATAGGCAGTGCGGTGATGCGGTTAGGACCATGTACCACATAGTCTTCCGGAGCCTCGTCGCCCAGGTCGGTCAATGCCGAGCCCACATGTATCTTGATGCGCTCTGCCATACGTTCCGACACCTTCACATTGTGCTGACGGCTCATGTACTCCTGAATGTCGGAAGTAAGGTCATCGCCAGCCACGCGGATAGAGTTGTTGGAGACGATGCCACCGAGAGAGATAACGGCAATCTCGGTGCTACCACCGCCGATGTCGACAATCATGTTGCCCTCGGGAGCCTCAACGTCGATACCGATACCGATGGCGGCTGCCATAGGCTCAAAGATAAGATAGACATCGCGGCCATCGGCATGCTCGGCACTGTCGCGGACAGCACGGAGTTCAACCTCGGTAGAGCCCGAAGGCACACCGATTACCATACGCAGTGAGGGCGAGAAGAGGCGGCTGCCAGAGTGTACCATCTTGATAAGACCACGCATCATCTGCTCACAGGCAGAGAAGTCGGCAATCACACCGTCGCGCAGGGGGCGCACCGTACGGATGTTGTCGTGAGTCTTCTCGTACATCATCTTGGCCTTCTGGCCCACGGCAATCATCTTGCCGTCAATGCGGTTGAGAGCGACTACCGATGGTTCGTCCACCACAATCTTATCATCACTGATAATGATGGTGTTGGCCGTTCCCAGGTCCATCGCAATCTCCTGAATGAATGAAAAAAATCCCATTTATAAAAATCGTTTATAGCTATAAATAATCGTTGTTGTTACTTGACAAACCACTCATGGATGGCGGTGTCGTAGTGGCTGCTTACGCCGAAGGCGCGGGCTGCCAGCATCTTGCGGTCTTCGATGTCGGTCTGGGCACCCTTCTTGTTGAGGATATCGAGCAGCACGCTATACTCGGCCTTGCTGGGCACGATGACCACGTCATTGAAGTTCTTGGCTCCGGCACGGATGAGCGAGATGCCGCCGATGTCTATCTTCTCGATGATGTCGGCATCCGATGCGCCGCTTGCCACGGTCTGCTCAAAGGGATAGAGGTCTACTACAACCAGGTCTATGGCGGGGATGTCATATTCCTTCATCTGTGCCTGGTCGCCCTCATTGGCGCGACGGGCCAGTATACCTCCGAACACCTTGGGATGGAGGGTCTTCACACGGCCACCGAGGATAGAGGGATAGGAGGTCACGTTCTCTACCTTCTCACACTCGTAACCCAGCGATTCGATGAACTGCTGAGTGCCGCCAGTCGACAAGAATTTCACACCTTCTTCATTGAGTTTCTTCAACAGTTCATCCAGGCCGTCTTTGTGGAACACTGAGATGAGGGCTGTCTTGATTTGTCTTGTTTCTGCCATAATTGTTTGTTGCTTTAGATACTACGTGCAAAATTACGAAAATATCCTCTATTACTTAAATAAACAAGGTGGAAATTGTAGTTTCCACCTTGAAAATTATGATAAATCAAACGCTCACTCCTAATAAGTGGCGCGAAGATAGATTTCACGTTGTTTCTCAGTCACACCATTGGCGTCGAGCAGCTGGGGCAGCCGCTGATAGTTGGCACGGAAGGCAGCCACGAGTTCTTTCATCCTGTCGGGATAGTAACTGATGGCTCGACCGGTCGACTCCATCGTGCCGAGTCCCTCGCCGAAGACGATGCCGGCCTTCTGGCGCTTCAGCCTGTAGTTGTTCTGCCCTATACGGCGCATCTGGCCCATCAGTCCGTCGGCCACATCGATGGCGTCGGGGGCATAGGTCACCTCTACTGTCTTCTCGATGTTGGGGTCGCTGTCGGCTATGGCTATGGTGGCGGTAAGCGTGTTGCCGTCATAGTCGAACGCCGCGGGCTTGCCGTTGACCACAACCAGCTCTGGCACAGCCCGTGCCACTATCTTCACACTGTACTTGCGTGCCTCGGGCATGCCCTCATAGCTGCCCTCGCGACGACCTATCTTCACGGTGAGCTTGTTGCCCTCGACCTCCTGGGTCATGCGGGTGCGGGCAAAGGCGGTGGCATAAGCCTTGTCGTTGCCGTTGTCCTCATACATCGAGAACTCGCCGTTGCCGCCGGGGTAGACGGTCACCACGATGGGCTCGTCGTTGGATTTCAGGTTCTTCACCTTGTCATACATGGGGATGACGGCGCCCGCCTTGACATACATGGGGTACTCGTCGAGGTGGAAGTTGCGCTCCACGCGCTGTCCGCCCTTGAGCAGCGTGCCCGTAGCCACCTCATACCAGTCGTTGCCGCCGGGGAGCCACACCTTGTGGCGGGACACACCGTCTGCCATAGGCTGGGTGATGGGGCTGACCAGGATTTGGTCGCCAAACATATAGCTGTTGCGCTCCTGGTAGGCTTCCTCGTTCTCGGGCCACTCATAGTAGAGCGGACGGCAGAGCGAGAGACCCTCGTCGTAGGCACGGCGTGCCATGGTGTAGATGTAGGGAGCCATGCGGTAGCGCTCGAGGATGGTGTTGCGGATGATGCTGAAGTGCTGGTGGTCAAAGGCCCACGGTTCCTTGTCGAGCGCGGAGCTCTTGGTCGAGTGGGTACGCAGGATGGGACTCAGCGCACCAAACTGGAGCCAGCGTATATAGAGTTCGGGGTCTATGCGGTTGGCGTTCATGTGGCCGCCGATGTCGTGGCTCCAGTAGCCATAGAGCACGTTGGAGGCGGTGGCGTTGAAGTAGGGCTGGAAGTCGAGCGATTTCCAGCTGATGACGGCGTCGCCCGAGAAGCCTATCTGGTAGCGGTGGTTACCCAGCCCGCCCCAGCGGTGGTAGAGCATCGGGCGCTCCTGGCGATGGCGCTCCATGTCGGTGAAGGTGGTATAGTTTATCCACCAGGTGTTGCCGAGCCGTGGGAACTCCTTGTCGTTGAGTCCCTGCTGCCAGTCTAACCACCAGAAGCTCACTCCGTCGCGCTCCATAGGGCGCAACACGGTGTTGTACCATCCCTCCATAAACCGTTTATCCGACGCTGCCCAGTCTATGTCCTTCTTCTCGTCGGGGTTCATGCCCATCCAGCGCGCCATAGCGGGATATTGTTCCTCGTAGGGTTTGATGCCGTCGGCGGGATGCAGGTTGAGGGTCACGTTGAGCTGCTTCGAGCCAGCCCACTGCAGGAAGCCCTTGGGGTCGGGGAAGAGGCGGCGGTTCCAGGTATAGCCTGTCCATGCGCCCTTGCCCTTCTCGGTGTAGTGCCAGTCCATGTCGACCACCAGCACATCGAGGGGGATGCTGTAGGTATCAAAGTTGTCTACCAGCTGGCGCAGTTCGTTGTCGGTGTAGCACCAGTAGCGCGACCACCAGTAACCGAAGGCATAGCGCGGAGGCAGCGCCATCTTGCCCGAGACCACGGTAAAGTCGCGCAGAGCCTTGCGATAGTCGTGGCCGTAGGCCATGAAGTACCAGTCCTGGGCTTTGCCTTCCTCGCGGCGGTGGCTTACCCACTGCCAGTCGCTATGGTCGAAGAGATAGTTCTGCGAGTCGTCGATGAAGGTCCATCCGCTGCGCGAGAGCAGACCGTCCTCGATGGGCATGGGCTGGTCGCCGCGCATATTGCCGTCATATCCGTCGAGGGTGCGATAGGTACCCTTGAGATTGAGGGTGTCTTTCTGCCCGGGGCGCCAGGCAAAGGGCTTGACTCCCTTGCGTTTGGGCGAGGTTATGAGCAGGTTGCCGTCGCCGAGCGGGCCCTGGCTCTTGGTATACTTGATGACCATGCAGCGGGTGGTTATCTCGACGGTCTTGCCACGGTCACGGGTGGTATAGTCTACGGCGGGGTAGTCGCGGTTGATGGCCATGAGCGACTGTCCGTCCTCAAATCGGCCGTCGGGCGAGTACTCCATACGTGCCATGCCGTCGGTGACGAGCGATATGCGTACATGGCTGTCCTGGTAAGCCACGTTCTTCTGGGCGGTGGCGGGCAAGGCGATGAGGGCGGCTATCACTGCCGCTGCCGCCTTAGCAGTTTTGCTTATGTTCATAATAGTGTTGCAGATTGTTTATTGTACTATATATAATAAGGTATAGGTTGCGGCAGCCTATGACGACTGCCGCACCCCAGAGAGGGCGTGCGCCGCGGCTCAGGAGGGGCACCCCATGTCGCAGTCGTCTTCCATATAGGGCGCGAGCACCTTGGCCATACGCGTGAGACCGTCTATCATGCGGCTGCGCGGACAGGCAATGTTGATACGCATATAGCCCTGACCGGCGCGACGGCCGTACATGGTGCCGCTGTTGAGATAGACCTTGCCCTCGTCGCGGAGTTTGGCTTCGAGTTCATCTGAAGTAAACTCGAGGGCAGAGATATCTACCCACACGAGGTAGGTGCCTTCGAGCTTGAGCACTTCTATCTTGGGCATATACTCGGCAAAGAAGCGCTTCAGCTCCAGGTAGTTGTCGTAGAGGTAGCGGTTGAGCTCGTCGAGCCACTCCTCGCTCTCGTTGTAGGCTGCCACGAGCGCGTCGGGACCGAAGGGGTTGACCTCGCACACCTCGAAGATGTTGATGACGCGGTCTACGCGACGGCGCATCTCTATGTCGCTGCAGATGACGTTGGACTGCATCAGTCCGGCGGTGTTGAACGACTTGGAGGGCGAGTTGAGGGTCACGGTGATGGCCGATGTCTCGTCAGAGAGCGACGCAAAGGGCGTATACTCATAGCCGGGCATCACGAGCTCGCAGTGTATCTCGTCGGCGATGACGCGCACATGATGGCGGCGACAGATGTCGCTCACGCGCTCAAGCTCGTCGCGGCGCCACACGCGGCCGGCGGGGTTGTGGGGGTTGCAGAAGAGCAGCACGGCGGCGCGCTCGTCGGCACAGCGACGCTCCAGGTCGTCGTAGTCGATGACATAGCTGTCGCCCTCGCGCTTGAGCTCACACTCTGAAGCCTCGCAGCCGCAGTTGCGTATCGACGAGAAGAAGCAGTTGTAGACGGGGGTGAGGATAACCACCTGCTGACCGGGCAGGGTGAGCGCCTTGATAGCACAGCTCATGGCTGCCACCACACCGGGGGTGTGGAGTATCCAGCTACGGTCGATGTGCCACTGGTGGCGGCGGTCAAACCAGTTGATGACGGCGTCGTAGTAGCTGTCGTCGGTGAAGGTGTAGCCATAGACGGGATGGGCGGCGCGGCGCTCCACAGCCTGGCGTATGGCGGGAGCCACCTCGAAGTCCATATCGGCCACCCACATGGGCAGCTCGCCCTCGCCTATGCTGTCCCACTTCACACAGCGGGTACCGAGACGCTCGGGGGCATGGTCAAAATCAAATGTTGCCATTGTATCTTTATTGTTTGGTTGTTTCTATACGGCAGTCGTGGCCACGGGCATAGTCGTCGTAGGTGATGCGGTCTATGCGGTCGGCGACGATGTGTCCGCTCACGGGGTTCTTGACCTCGGTGATGGCGCCGCTGATGCGGGCGTCGATGTGGGAGCTGTCTTCAAAGGCACGGTCGCAGGCGGCGTCGAAAGTACAGTCTTCGAGGGTCACGTGGTCCATGTAGCAGAGGGGCTGCTCGCCACTGATGTGGCAGCGCACCAGACGCACATTGCTGCTGTGCCAACCCAGATACTCGCCGTCGAGCTCGGAGTCGTAGACGGTCACATTGTCGCATTCCCAGAAACTGTCCTTGGTCGTAATGCGGGCATGGTGTATCTCCACGTTGTGGCAGTACTGGAAGACATACTTGGAGTCGCTCTTCAGGCCGTCGACGTAGATGTCTTCGGAGAACATGAAGGGATAGGTACCATCGTGGAGCTCGACATTGTAGAGCTTCAGACCGCGCACGCGCCAAAAGGTCTCGTCGGCATCGGTGAGGATGACGTTGCGCAGGGTGAGGTTGCTCATCTCGCGGAAGAACTTGGGCGCGTCGATGACCGTGTCTTCCATCACCATGTTGTCGGAGTACCAGATGGCACTGCGGCTCTCGGGCGCGAAATAGCAGTTGGTGATATGGCTGCCGTCGACGTGCCACCAGGGGTATTTGCCATAGAAGCGGGAGTCATCGCACTCGATATTGCGACAGAACTTGATGCCCGACTCGCCATCGGTGATGGTGATATGCTCGAGCCGCGTGTCGCTCAGACCAAACAGCGGACGCTCGCCGCCAAATTCTTTATCCTTAATCAGATTCATAGTGGATATTATTATTTACCTACAAAAATACTAACTTTCGTACACTTATGCCACGATTGTCGGGAGTTTCTTCATCGGTTTTAATAAATATTAGAGAAGACACCCCGGCGGCACCGCCTTCAGCGGCGGAGCCACGCCCGCCACTCTCGCGCGGACAGGCATCGGCCAGACGCTGGCACCGACCTGTCGGACAGCGACAAAGGTACGCACAATCATCGTCCTGTGCCCTACCCCGAATACGGAACTTGTTACCGCTACTCCCGAAATAGCTGCCGCGGTGCCCCTGACCACCTCTGCCGGCTCGTATCAACAGGCACGTGGGCTCGTGACTTACGAAACGAGCCTTCGTATCAATAGGCACGAGGGCTCGTAACTATTGATACGAGCCAGCAAGGGCGTTCTCTACCGCCACAGACACCTGATACACAACAGCTATCGATACGCTCCACACCACCAGCGCGCGCAGCCTCGGCACAGGAGGTCATCGCCATACTCTTCACAGCGCTCACGCCGATGCCGATTAGCCTCTGGCGGGCGCTCGGGCAGACAGCCACCGTGGCGACCGCACGCAGGGGCAAAATAAAGGCTCCAGCCTCGGGAACAAACCCGGACTGGAGCCATGTATTAATAACTATAAAACCGTATTAAAGGTTGGGGTTGATCTCAGACCACTTCTCTACTGGAGGCAGAGCACCGAGAGCAATCACCTGGTCGCGCATACCGGCGAGGTGGTTGTAAGAAGCGTCGAGAGCAGCAATCTCGTCGGCTGTACCCATAACTGGCTTGGTGTAGACACCGTCGCTGGTGATGCGGGTAGGCATAGCCATCATCACGTGGTTGTAACGGGCTGTGTCGGCATAAGTACCGGCGGGATAAGTGAACTCTTCGCCACCCATAGCAGCCTCGATCATCTTGACAGCGAGGTAAGAGGGGCTCTGGAATGAGCTGCGGCGACGGAGCTCGATAATCTTGGCACCACCCTGGGTAACTTCCTTCTGCATGGTAGCCCACTCCTCAGCGGTAAGACCCTTACCGTTGACAGTAGCCTTGCCAGCAATCACGTCGAGCAGCTTGACGCCGTCGACAGTGGTAGGAGAAGCGAAGACAGCCATCTTCTCGCCGTGGCCACCATAGGTGTAGGCGTTCTCGATGACAGCCTGGCTTACGCCGAAGTGCTTGGCCAGCGCACCCTTGAGACGAGTAGAGTCGAGGGCAGCAAGTGTAGCAACCTGGTTGGGCTTCAGACCAGAGTGAACGAGAGTTACGAGGCCGGTGATGTCGGCGGGGTTGAAGATAACCACGCAGAACTTGGCGTCGGGGCAGAACTTCTTGATGTTCTGGCCAAGCTCCTCGGCAGCCTTAGAGTTGCCTACGAGCAGGTCTTCACGTGTCATGCCCTCCTTACGGGGTGCGCCACCTGAAGAGATGATATACTTAGCGCCAGTGAAGGCTTCCTTGGGGTCAGTGGTAGATACGATGTTGGCATCGTCAAATCCGCACTGACGCATTTCCTCGGCTACGCCTTCAGCTGAGAATACGTCGTAAAGACAAATGTTGGGAGTAAGTCTGAGCATGAGTGCTGTCTGCACCATGTTGGAGCCAATCATGCCGGCTGCGCCGACGATGACGAGTTTGTCATTAGTTAAAAATTCCATAACTATAATATTAATTATAAGTGATTCGTTCTGTCTTTTATCCTGCAGCTTGACGGAGCCAATCGTCACTCCCGGCTACCCAAATGCAATCTGGAGATGCATCGGAGTAAGGGCAGCGGTCGCCTCGAGCTGCTATCATCTGCAAAATTACGAAAAAAAGAATGACAAATGTCATTTAATCGCAATTTCTTTTGTGATTAATTCTTAAAACTTTTACCTTTGTCATGTCCAATTAGCAAAATAGAGATGAAAGAGATGATAGAAAACAGAATAGAGCGGCTGCGCGAGCTGATGGAGCGAGAAAAGATAGACGCATTCATCATCCCGAGCAGCGACGCGCACAACGGAGAATATATAGCAGACCACTGGAAAAGCCGCGAGTGGATAAGCGGGTTTACGGGGTCGGCAGGCACCGCCGTGGTCACCATGAAGAGTGCCGCGCTATGGACCGACTCGCGCTACTTCCTGCAAGCCGAAGAGCAGCTCGATGGCACCGAGTACCAGCTGATGCGGCTGCGCATGGAGGGAACTCCGTCGATAACCGAGTGGCTGGGCGCCGAACTGGCTGAGAAGAGCGGTGCCACGGTGGCCATAGACGGCTCGACAAGCACATACAACACGGTGCAGGCGATGACGATGGCGCTGCGCAAGCAGGGTGGCATCACACTGCGCACCAACCTCGACCCGATGAGCCGGATATGGACAGACCGACCCGCGCTGCCACAGAAACCGATAAGGAAGCACCCGATGGAATGGGCAGGGACAACGGCTGCTGACAAGTTGACGGCGATAAGGCGCAGGCTGGCAGCGGTACACGCCGACGGCATGTTGGTATCGGCGCTCGACGACATAGCCTGGACGCTCAATCTGCGCGGGGCCGATATAGAGTGCAACCCAGTGTTCATAGCCTATCTGCTCATCGCATCGAGGGGCGCCACCCTGTTTACGGAGTGCAGCCGCGTGAGCGACGAGGTCAAGGAGTATCTCAACGACAATGGCGTGGAGCTGCGCCCATATAATAAGATAGGTGAAGGACTGGCACAATATTTCGAATACTCGATACTGATGGACGGCAACGAGACGACTGCGCTCATGCCGCGCTACGTGCCCAGCCGCACACAGGTAATCTATGCGCCATCGCCCATTCCGCTGATGAAGGCGGTGAAGAACGAGGCTGAGACAGCGGGCTTCCGCCAGGCTATGGTGAGCGACGGCGTGGCGATGGTGAGGCTGCTCAAGTGGATAAAGCCGGCAGTGGCAAAGGGCGGAGTGACCGAAATGGGCGTGGACGACAAGCTCACGGCGCTGCGCAGCGAAGACCCTGCGTATGTGGAGAAGAGCTTTGAGACCATAGCTGCCTATGAGAGTCACGGCGCCATCGTACACTATGAGCCGACAGCCGACAGCGACGTCGAACTGCGTCCCGAGGGGCTGCTGCTACTCGACTGTGGCGCCCAATACGACTGCGGTACCACCGACATTACCCGCACCATACCGCTGGGACCCGTGAGCGAGGAGCAGAGACTGGTGTACACGCTGGTACTCAAGGCTCACATACGACTGGAGATGGCTCAGTTTCCGGCAGGTGCCAACGGCACGCAGATAGACGCCATAGCGCGCAGCGTGCTGTGGAGCCGCGGCTACAACTACCTGCATGGTACGGGCCACGGCGTGGGTGCGCATCTCTGTGTGCATGAAGGCCCGCAGCAGATACGTATGGAGTATGTGCCCACGGCGCTCAAGGCGGGCATGACCATCACCGACGAACCGGGCGTCTATCTCGCCGGCCGCTTTGGAGTGCGCATCGAGAACGTGCTGCTCATCGTCGGTGGCGACAGCACCGAGTGTGGCAATTTCCTACGTATGGAATCGCTCACGCTCTGCCCCATCGACACCACGGTGATAGACCGCTGGCTGCTCGACGACAATGAGGTGGAATGGCTCAACGACTACCACCGCCGCGTGTATGAAGAGCTGGCACCGCATCTGGCCGACGACGAGCGCCAGTGGCTCGCAGAGGCTACGGCAGCGATAGACTAATCGCGCAGAAATAGAAACAGAAAGCCCGAAGACCGTAGATGACGGACTTCGGGCTATATCATTTGTCGTAACCGACAGCGCGGACGCCCCGAGGCAAACCTCGGCAGGAGCAGAGGACAAAGGGGCTGTCGTGCGGGCGTGGACTTAGAAGTAATAAGTCATGCCCAGCTGCCAGGCGCTGCTCTTGGCGTTGAAGGCGCTGCGCACCACATCGCCGGCACCGGTCTCACCCGACTTGCCGCAACCGAAGTTGTAGTTGAGGTTGAACGCGAGATGGCTCATCAGCGACACGCCGGCTCCGATGTTGAAGCTCATGTACGTATTCTTCCACTTCCAGTCGATACTCTGGATGTCGTCGGCCATATTGAAGGCAAACTGTGGACCTGCAAAGGCATAGATGCTGGCCAGACTGCCCAAGCCTATTCCATAACGCAGGTTGATAGGGATGGCAATCTGCTTGACAGTGAGCGTAGCCTGGTCGCGGACAATCTGCTCGTTGCCACGTTCTACGGTAACATCGGCAGAATACTGGTTGTAGAGGGCTGAGACGTCGATGCCGAGGCCCGTGAGGGGCAGAGAGACCTTAGCGGTGGGGCCAAGATAGAAGCCGATATTGTTGGACTTGTCGAGTACATTGCCCTTGACGGAGAACTCGGACATATTGATACCGCCCTTGACACCGAACTTAATCTGTGCATTGGCGCTGCCTATAGCCACAAAGGCCAAGAGCATCAGGGTTGCAAATAGTTTCTTTTTCATTGTCGTTTGTATTTAATTGGTTATTGTATCTCTTATTAAACTGCATTACGGATAACTCAAGTGTACAACCACGCAAGCAATAAACTTTTAATCCTCAAATCTATCATATCATAGATTTGGCTTTACACATAGCAGAGTCTTACTCTCTATTGATTTTTTCTACCAATTCATCTGGTGTAAGTATCTCCATTTTAGAGAAACCAAACCACTTTTTGCCCAAGTCCTTGATAGAGGCTCCTATATGATATACATCATCGTCTATACAAAGGAAGCAGTCGTGCGATAAACGGAACACTTCAACATCAATCGGTACATATTGAGCATTATGACGGTCTATGTCAAGCTGGAACTGACGACTAATCTGCTGGGTATAGATGACCGCAGATACACCTTCATCTCTTTTATCGAGCAATGTAAGTACAGTCTCGTCAACATAGTTGTCGACAAGGACTATACGCTTCTTCGCACTCTTAATCAAGTCGGACACGAATGTATAGGCATCATAAATCTGTCCGTTGTAGAACACTCCTTGCTTCGGCTTCGCATTGCCCTCATCCAATCGGCGAAATACCTCGTCTATGCGTTTGTCCGCTTCTTGCTGATGTTGCTGCATTTCCAATTGATGGTACTCAATCGTTTCCAAGCGACTGAACACAGAAGCGTTGGTTGTCATGAAATGGCGCATGGAGACAAAGGCCCGCATGATTTGGATATTGACCTCAATGGCTGTTTTGGAACGGAGAACACTGCTAAGCATCGCCACGCCCTGCTCTGTAAAGGCAAAAGGTAATTTCTTTATATTCTGTCCTCGTCCAGCGTTCAAAGTCACAATTTGTGATTTTGAACATTCCTCCATTGACAACTGAAACCTAAAATCAGAAGGGAACCTCTGAATATTACGTTTGACTGCTTGGTTCAAAGTTCTTGTCTCCACACCATATAGCATTGCTATATCTTTGTCAAGCATAACCTGTTGTCCTCTAATCACCTTTATTAGAGACTCTATATTATCCACGACAACCATCTGGTCACAATTTGTGACCAGTTCGCCGTCCTCTATCTTTTCTTTTATATCTGTCATATCTTCAAAATCACAATTTGTGATCTCAAACGTAGTGCTTAATAGTGCAAGCATAGCTTTTACCCCTTAAACGACTATCACAAAACCTTTACTTTGAAAAGAACGTAAAGTCAAGTCTATTGCGGTAATTGCCCGTGTAGTAATCGCTTCGCTCGCTGCACTGTATGTACAACCCTGTTTCGCCACATCACGAAAGGAATATCCCTTGCGGCGCGAACCTATCACTTCCCTATCTTCGGCAGTCATCTGTTCTGCCGTTTTATGCGCCTGGGGCTTACAACTTATTATATATACCGTTTCCGTAGTGACTGCAATCGGGATGATATTTAATCACGTTCCAATTGCGCACAAATAGATGGCGTGGCTATCATTATCGGAGCAGAGAGGGACGAATGTCCTTCTTCGTCCAATAACAAGTGCTGGCTACAATCAGTGACGCTGACGACGCACGGTGACACGCGCTGCCGAGGATGACGAACGCGAAGAGGTGGAGCGGGTCTTGGACTTTACGGTCTTGTTGCGCACGGAAGTCGAAGACGATGCGCGGCGGCCCTTCTTGACGGGCTTGACATCCTTGTTGGCCTTGGCGATGCTGTCGAGCGAGTCTTTGCGGGCCTTGTCGCCCCAGAGGTTCTGCTCGAAGTCCACGATCTCCTTCTCTATACGCTTCTGCTCCTTGGAGAGGGCTGAGTCGGTGGGACAGTACTGAGCCAGAGTCTTGCCGAGCATATTGTTGGTCTTGTAAATCTTGCCGCGGTACATGTTTTTGGCAAAGTAATCGTCCATGCTCATCACGGCGGCGTTGTTGAGATTGCTCGTCATCACGGTCTGCTTGACCAGGAAAGGTGCCAGGTCGTCGTACTTGACCCAGAAGAGGGGATAGGACGTGGCATTGTCGCCGAAATCGTCTTCACGCTTCATGATGGGGCACAGCGCCAGCACTTGGGTGTGGAAGGAGGCTGTGGTCTGGTCGTAGTAGACGCACTCCTTGAGATAGTAAGCGGTGACCTCGCGCGAGGGGATATCGCTGTTGTCGATATAGATGCCCCGGTTGGTCTTCTCGTAGAATATATGGTAATTGTCGAGGAATGCCTTGAGCTTGACCTGGGCAGCCTCGTTGAAGACCTCGTTTCCGTCAAGCCGGTACTCGTAGGCCTTGATGTTGCCGGTCATCATGAGCTTGAAGATGTAGGTGAAGAGGTTGACCTGGTTGCCCATAGGCTCTACAGGGTAGTAGAGGCTGGCGTTGGCGTCGTCGTGGAGGTCGAGCTCGCGATAGATATCGCGGCGCCACACGACATCTTCTGCCATGCGAGTCTGCACAGGGAAGGAAATCTGGGCTCGGGTAGAGATGGCGCCGCTGGTGGTGGCAGCAGCCTTCTGCTCGGCTTTGCGTTTGGCGGGCTGGGCGGTCGCATGGACAGCCATCATTCCGACGAGAAGGATAAATAATATTTTCTTCATTGTTGCATTGTTTTCTTATTTGACGATGACCTCCATGGGGTAAGACAGCGTGCGCGTGATGCCATCGGGGCCCACGGCCTTGACGCCTCGGATGTAGAAGCGGCGGTTGCGGGAGAGGCGGCGGAAGGTTTCGCGCTGACGCTCGGAGAACCGGGCTCCGTTGGAGGCTATTGGCACGGCGTTGCCCATATTGTCGAAGAAGACGGTCTCGAAACTTACCACGCGGAAGGGGATGTCGAGCAGTCCGTCGTCGATGGCGGCATGGATGCGGTCGATGCCCATCAGCGCAGACTTGGACAGGCCGCCACCCTTGTAGCGGTCGGTGCCGATGACGAGGTAGGCCATCGGGTCGGGGAGCTTGCGCACGTGGAAGGTGAACTTGCCCATCTGGCGGATGGCATTGCCCTTGCGCGCACTGACGGTGATGGTCACATCGCTGCCCACGGCTGAGGGTTTGGCGATATATCGACCCATGCCCACGGAATGGAAGGCACCGCCAGTCATGGATGCCTGGACCTCGTTGAGGGCTACGCCGGGGATGCTGATACTGATGGGGTTTTCATAGCCGGCATAGAGCACGTTCATGAGGTCGGCAGAGACGGTGGCACTGGGCGCCACCACGTTGTACTTCTGCGTAAAGTCGCGGCGGATAAGGCCGCCGTTGCCATTGCGCATGGTGATGTATCCGGCGAAGGAGTGCTCACCCACGCCGCTGGCTGTGAAGCGGTAGTTGTTGCCAGTAATGCGGCGGCCGCCCACATATATCTCGGGTGTCATGGTGGTATCTACCGCCGCCATCACGATGCGGGCATCGAAGGCGTCGCCGCTGATGACGGTCTTGGACTCGGGGATGACAAAAGCCTCAAGCCTGTTGACGCGGATATCCTTGAGGTCGATGTTGGAAACGAGCGTATGAAGCACCTCTCCCTCGGCGTAGCGCACGTCGCTCTGCAACTTGGAGAGCATGGTGACGGCTGCCGCCACAGGCATATTCTCAAACATATACTGCTGCCAGTTCTTGCCCATAGCGTGGGCGCCACGGGGGAGCTGGGTAGTAAGGTTGCTGCTGATAATCTTGCGCTGGCGCTCGTCGGTCACCATCGTAAGGATGCGCTCCCGGTAATGGTTGATGGCAGCAAACAGGGCACCGCCCTTACCGGTGATGGGCGCAAGCATCACATGGCTTGCAGCCTCGAGATTGTCCTTGTTCTTGATGTTAGCCAGGTCGGCGTCCTTGCCGTCGGCCTCGGCCACAATCTGCTCCTTGAGCTGCTGGGAGAAAGCATAGAGAGAGTCGCTCATCTGCTTGACCGCCATGGCTTTGGCAAACCACTGGCTCACCTTCTCCGGGTTGGTCTTCATCTGCTGTTCAAAGCGCGCATAGAGGGCACTGTTTTCCTCGGCCGAATTGGCGGTGGTGCGGTTGATGCTCTCCTCGACGATAGAGAAACCGTTGAGCACCTCGGTGGAGATATTGAGTGCCAGCATGGCCATGAGGATGACATACATCAGATTGATCATCTTCTGGCGCGGGGTTATCTGTTTCTTCTTGATTGCCATCAGTGGTGTATCGTTAGATTACTGACCGGGGTTGCGGGTCTGCATATTTAGGGTCATGGCCTCTATCATGCGGCTGTAAATCTGGTTGAGCTGCTCTATCTGCTGGGCCATCTTCTTGCTTTGCTCATTAATCTGGTCGATGGTGCTAATCTGCTGGCTGGCGCTCTTGAGCTGCATCTCATAGACTCGGCTGATGCCAGTGAGGGTGCGGTTGAGGTTCTCCATCTCCAGGCTGTCGGTGGCAAGGCGGGAACTCTGCTCATTGACCTTGCCCAGGGTCTCAACGAGGCGCTTGAGCTCGGCTACATAGTCGCTCTGGGCCTGAACCATCTCTTCGTTTTCGGCGGTGCCGGTGACTACCGGTGTCACCACGCTCTGCCCTACTACGCCTGCAGCCGAGCCGCCCACTATCTGTACGCTGCCCGAGGGTTGCAGACCGTCAGCAGCTGCGGCGGGTTGGCAGGCAGCGCCACCGGGTTGACCCACAGCCACGCCTCCGCCCGCATGAATCACTCCCGAGCCACCGATAATCACGGCCTGGGGAGCCTGCATCGTCACATGGTCGGTCGCCTCGGCGCCATCCTCATCCTCCTCGGCGTCTTCGACATGGGTGGGGAGGTCGCGGCCATCGGCGGTCTTGTCAAAGGGACGGTCAAAAGCAGAGATGAAGAACACGAACACCTCGGTACCCATACCCAAGAACAGCCAGAAGTTGGCTCCAGGAAGGTGGGTGAGCTTACAGAGGGTACCAAAGATAACGATAGACGCTCCCCAGCTATAGGCATAGTTGAGGAAGGTCTGTCCGGGAACGCTATCCATCCACTTCTGCAGACGGTAGACGATATTGTATTTGCTATATTCAGCCATAATGAATGTGTGTTATTTCTTGTTCTTTTTCTGTTTGGTGCTGGTCGAGTTGGCGAGGCTTCTCACGCATCGGAAACCGATATAGGAGCGTGGCTGGTTTTGATATTCCCATGTACGCCACGCCGAACGGACAAAGGATTCGGGGTCTTTCCACGAACCGCCACGCACACTCTTCTTCTTAAGACGGTAGGGGTCTTCCTTGGCAGCCTTGTACTCGAGCTGGGGGTTAAGGTCGTTCATGGCCTCAACACCTGCTTCGGTATAGATGGTACTGGTCCACTCGGCTACATTACCAGCCATGTCGTAGAGGCCATTGCTGTTGGCGGTATAGATACCCACACGGCTGGTGATGAGGTTGCCATCCTTGGTATAGTTGCCACGGTCGGGCTTGAAGTTGGCATAGAAGCAGCCATCGCCGTTCTTGACATCCTTGTTCTCCCAGGGGAATTCGTTGCCGGCCTTGCCGCGTGCGGCATACTCCCACTCGGCTTCGGTGGGCAGGCGGTAACGCTGGATGAAGCGGGCTTCACCGCCCAGGCCCTTGAGCAGATAGTCAGTGCGCCAGGCACAGAAGGCGTTGGCCTGCTCCCAGGTGACGCCAACGACGGGGTAATCGTTGTAGGCGGGATTGCTGAAGTAGTTGCGGAGATACATCTCGTTGTCAGAGTTCTGGAAGTCGTTGACCCAGACGGTGGTGTCGGGATAGACGTTGACGATGTAGGTGTTGAGGAAATCCCAAGGACCGCTGAGTGGGCGGTTGATGGTCTCGCGCACGATATTGCCGTTGTCATCGATATACGCCGTGTCCTTGGAAATCATCACCACCTCGTCGGGATTGACGGTGACATCGGTGTTCAGGTTGCGCTCGTTGGGCATGAGGCGGTTACGGCGCAGGGCGGCAGTGGTATAGTCGTAAATCTCATACTTATAGTTGAGCTGGCGGTAGTCGAGCAGCTTCTCGCCGGTCACGGGGTTGGTGACGTACATGCTCTCGATGGCGCGCTGCTCGTCCTCATTGGGCTTGCGCGGCAGAGGCTTGCGCCAGTTGATATGGGGAGTGACAGGCTCGCCATACTTGTCCTCGGTAATCATGTAGGTCTCGTCGCCGGCATAGGCGGGGTCGGCAAGACGCGTACGGAGGATAGAGTCCTTGACATACTGCACAAACTGCTTGTACTTGGAGTTGGTAACCTCGGTTTCGTCCATCCAGAACCCGTCGACAGAGATATCCTTGACGGGAGTCTTCATACCCCAGAGCGAGTCCTGACGGTCGAGGCCCATGTGCAGCGAGCCACGCTCTACCTTGGTCATACCGTAAGGCGTGGGCTCGGCAAAGGAGCGGCCACCAACGCCAACCACCTCGCCGCCGCGGCCGCCCGAGATGGCACTCTTGCTACCGAAACAGCCTGTCAGCGCCACAGAGAGCACCACAAGGCCGAGGGTTATAATGCTTTTATTCTTCATCTTTATATTATAATATTCTCACGCTTTTATGCAGGTTTCTACCTTTCTTGGTCAGGTTGATATCGTGCTGGTATCCCACAAAGAGACCATGACTGCCGTTGCCTGGGATGGAGGCCGAGGTATACAGCTCGTAACTATAGCCCAGCACGACGCCATGGAAACTGCCGCCGACGAGGACGGTCACCGAGTTGGACGGACTGTAGGTCACGCCGCCATAGAGCATGCGCTTGTCGTGGGTATAGACCACGCGCGACGTGATGTCGGCCCTGAACGCCGAGCCATCCGAGCGCAGCAACACCGTGGGCTTTATTGTAATAAACGGATTTCTTAGTTTAATATTGTATCCACCGGTCAAATAATATGTACGGTCGATGTCGAGCAGGTAACTGTCGCCCAGCGTAACTTGGGGTGCGGTGGCGTGGGCTACCGACGCGCCGGCATACCAGTCGCCGTGGACGTAGTAGAGACCGACGCCCACATCGAGACCCGAGCCGCTCACATCGGTCGTGGGGATGGCGGGGTCGTTGCCTTCCTCGGTATCGGTCTGCGAGCCATTGAACTTCTCACTCAGCATACCCACTTGGACGCCGATGCCGAGCATACCTCCCAGCAGCTTGGTTTTGAGTGCATACTGCACGGCAAAACGCTGGTGGTCAAAGAGACCCAGTTTGTCGCTCGTCATTTGCACGCCCACACCATGGTAATGCTTGAGCATGAACAGGGGCATATCGGCAGCGACAATCATGGTACGGGGGTTGTGCTCGAAACCGGCAAAGTCGAGGGCGTAACTGCCTGTGACATTCAGCTTGGACTCTTTGCCCACGGCGGCGGGGTTGAACACCGGCTCCTGGGCAAAGTAGTGGCTGAGCGACATATCATATTGCGCAGAGGCGGCCAGCGCCCCGACGACAGAGATGACGAGGGTAAATAAATATCTTTTCAACACACTTACATAACGGATAAGCGTAGCTTTTATTGTCTTTCTACAGGTTTTTTATCCACGACGTTATGGTTTCCATCACCGTCGGGTCGATGGTCTCCTCTATCTGCTGATACTCCACGACCAGTCCTGTGTGGCAAGTCTGGAAGAGATGGTTCAGTCCGTCGAAGGTTTTGAGGGTATGGCGACTGTTGACGAGCCCCTTCTCCAGCGCTCCGAGATTGGCGACACAGTCCACCTGGGTGTCGCGGTTGCCGTTGAGTGCCAGCACGGGACAGACGATTTCGCCGAGCACGCCTCTCACATCGACATTGAGCAGATGGCGGATATAGGGACTGTCGCCCTGCTTCAGGGCTTTGTCGAAGACGCTGCGGAAGAGCACGGGGACGCCCGTGGGCTTGATGTCAGCGGTCTTCTTGCCCTGAGCCAACTGGTCCAGAGCGCATCCGATGGCCATACAGTAGGCTTCGGTCATCTCGGGAGTCGTTCCGGCGGCGGTAAGTACCGAGCGGTTTTGCGCTATCATCGTCTCCTTGCCCGACACAGCCATGGCAGCCAGCGTCACGATGAAGTCTGTCTTGCCCTCGGCAGCCGCCATCAGGGCTATGGTGCCACCCTCGCTGTGGCCGAGCATACCCACGCGGTCAAACTGCTTGCGCAGGAGGGCAAGGCCGCTGAGTGCGTCGGCGTAGAAGTCGGCGGTGGTAAATTCATAGAACCTCACAGAGGCGTCGCCCCATCCTCGGTCGTCGTAGCGCAACGAGGCGATGCCCTGGCGTGCCAAGGCGTCGGCAAGAACGGCAAAGGGCTTGTGTCCGAATAGCTCTTCATCGCGGTTCTGCTGTCCGCTGCCACTCACCATCAGCACCACAGGAGTCTGGCGGCTACAGCCACGGGGCTTGGTGAGGGTGCCGCGCAGGGTGAAGCTGCCGTTGGTAAACGACACCTCCTCGGTGAGATAATCGA
Source organism: Prevotella sp. P5-108 (assembly GCF_002251385.1). Taxonomy (GTDB): domain Bacteria; phylum Bacteroidota; class Bacteroidia; order Bacteroidales; family Bacteroidaceae; genus Prevotella. Next base: position 16,656 of record NZ_NPJJ01000044.1, on the reverse strand, counting down.
AGGGGGGCTTGGGCGTCTGCGGACGGTTAAGGGTGACCTCGCCCGGCGTGAGCGTGAGCGGGAAGGCCATGCCCTGCTGGGTGAAGGTGCCTACTATCTCCGTGCCCTTGTTCACGCCCTCAAAGCGGGCGCCAATCATGGCGATTTCCACCGTCACGCTGTCGCCTTTGACCACAGTCTGCGTAGGTATTCCCCTGACGTTCTGCGCCGGAGAGTCCATGGTGCATCCCTTGTCGGTGAAGTGAAACACAAGGGGCAGCTTGATGCCCTGCACGTCGAGCTCGCCCTTCCACGAGCCGCGCTGTGCCTGCGCCGTAGTCACCATGAGCAGCAGCGCCAGCACTAAGATAGTCCGTATAGCTTTCATCATATCAAGTGTTAGAGGTAAGACATTCATCATCCTTCATCTTCATAAAATTCCAAGATACTTCTGCGGCAAACAGTTGCGGCAGACATTGAGTTTATCCTACTCTATCTGAGCATGCAGTTTATCTTGCATCTCATTTACAGTATCTCCTTGATGCAAAGATATAGATTTGGGACGAAGCACACAACTTATAAGTTGCATTTTTCTCATCAATAGCTCTTTTTTCGTTATCTCCTGCTCATAAACGACGGTCATGGGATGCTTTTCAATGCCATAAACCCCAAAAATGGTCATTAGCCCGTTTGGGATTTATAAGTAAGAATGGTGGGCGGCAAAGGAAAAGGGTGGATATTACGACAAACGTGCGTAATATCCACCCTCCGGTATAGGGTTATTCCATCTTTATTTGGCCATTGGCGTAAAGCGCAAGGTAAACTCATGGATTCCCGTTGGCGCCATGTATTGTGGCAGACACGAGTCGCCTCCGCAACTATGGTTTCCGATGCCTCGCTGCCAGAAGTCGAAGTGGGCGAAAATCTGGGGGGAGCGCACCAGGTCGTAGGGGTGCTTGCCGCCATAGAACACATCGTAGTTGAACTGGGCGTCGTCGAAATGCGACAGCGAGAAGGCCACCATGCCCTCAGTGGTGATTTGCAACTGGGTGGCGTTGTTGTCGAGCGTGAGCTGGCGCAGGCCCTGGCGGTCACCCATGGTTTGTGGCGCGCTCTGCTCTTCAAACATGCCATCCACGGTGGTGGTGTAGCGGCCGAGGAGCGAACCGCGCTGGCGGTCGATGTAGTTGCTCCACGGGCCCTTGGCATAATATTCTACGTTCTCGAAGCCGGGCGCAAACTGCATGGTGATGCCGATGCGTCGGGTTTCTGCCGACGAGTTGTTGGTGATGACCTTCATGTCCAAAGTTCCGTTGGGATAGATGGTGTAAACTATCTGGTGGGTGTCGGTACCATTGGTTACGGCCGTTTCCACCATCACGTTCTTACCCTGCTTCTTGGGCGCACTCACCATTGTCTTCTTGCCAGTGAGGACACCTTCCTCCTTGTTCTCGTTCTCGGCCACGCCACCTGGGGCGCCGAGGTTGATGTTATCGTTGGCTATGCGGCGGAAGCCGTTGAAGTCAGGTCCGGCGTTGGGCTGCACGAGCTGCGTGTCGCCATAGGTCCACTGGGCGATGGTTCCATCCTCTGCGAAAGCAATACTGAAATTGTTGCCGGTGACGGTGTTGCCCTTCACCTTGAGCTTACCCTTCTCCTGGATGGCGGGCAGCTGACCGTGGCTTTGCTGCACGAAGGTGGGGTCGGCAACCGATACACCAGCGGCGTTGTCGGCGGAGAGCTTAAACTGCTGCTGGGCCATGGCGTAGCCCTGCTTACCCCAAGAGGTGGCTTTCTTCAGTACGAGGTTGAAGGTAATGACATACTCGGCCTTGGCGTCCACTACGGTGGTGTAAGGAATGTTGATTTGGCAGGTGTTTCCGGGCTGCACCGATGGGACGGCCACCTGGTTCTTCTCCACCGAAACGCCATTGCGGAGCACCTCATAGCCGAGGTCGTAGCTGTCGGCCAGGTCGGTGAACGCGCGCTTGTTCTTCAGGGTGAGCACGTGGTTGGCGAACGACTCGAAGTCGACGTCTCTATAAACATACTTCACCTCGGTGAGCTTGGCGGTCCACTCACGGCCCGGGGTGATGATGCCGTTGCTCATGAAGTCGCCCTGGAAGCCTCTGTCGCCACGGTTCATCTTGGTGTAGTCGTAACCCGATGTGTAATAGTGGAGCCCGGTCTTGGCATCCTTCAGCGGAAGACCCTCGCGTATGCGGCGCGTGTCGTAGATGCCCTGGTCCACCCAGTCCCAGATGCAGCCGCCAATAATGCCAGTGCTTGTTTCGATGAGATTCCAGTATTCTTGCAGATTTCCCACAGCCTGACCCATGGCGTGAGCATACTCGCAGATGAAGTAGGGCTTGTTGTTGAGACCGTCCATATGCGTCTTCATCACCTCGATTTTAGGATACATGTCGGAGCCGAAGTCGGAGTATTTGGCGCCGTTCTTATAGCCCTCATAGTGCACCCATGCGTCGCGGCCGGGGAGCAGTTCCTTCACCTTGTCGTAGGTAGCCTGGAAGTTGTCGCCACCGCCCGACTCGTTACCGAGCGACCAGAACACCACGCTGGGATGGTTGCGGTCTCTCAGCACCATGCGCTCCGTGCGGTCTACGTAAGCGTCGCGCCAGGTGGGGTTATTGGAGAGCGAATGGTTGTTGTGGCACTCCACATCGGCCTCGTTCATGCAGTAGAGTCCGTAATAGTCGAACATGGCATACATCTTGGCCTGACGGGGATAGTGGCTGGTGCGGACGGTGTTTACATTGGCCTGCTTCATCAGCACCACATCGTGGAGCATGGTCTCCACATCGATGGCGTGGCCATAGAGCGGGTGGATATCCTGTGTGTTGACACCCTTGAAGAACACGCGCTTGCCGTTTACATACACCAGGTGGCCCTTGATGGCCACATCTCTGAAACCGTATTTGGTAGAGAACACCATCTCCTCCTTGCCACCTACCTTCTGGCGCACGATGACGGTATAGAGATTGGGCTGCTCGGCCGACCAGGCCTTCAGGCCGGTGAGGTTGTCGAGAGTGAGGCGAATGTGCTTCTGCGCGTCGTTGGCGGTCATAGCCACCTGCGTCTCCTGCTTGCCCACCAGTTTGCCCTGGGGGTCGAGGAGCTCTATTTCGAGCGTCTTCTCCGAGCGCTCCTTGGCGGCGTTGTCGAGGGTGAGGTCTACATTGAGGTTACCCGAAGCATAGTCGTCCTTGAGGGCCGATGTGATGTAATGGTCGGCCACGAAGGTCTTGGGCGTGGCCACGAGATAGACATCGCGGTGGATGCCTCCGAGGTGCCACATGTCCTGACCCTCAAGGTAAGAACCGTCGCACCAGCGGTAGACGCGCACCGACACGTTATTGTCGCCCTTGCGCACAAGGTGGGTCACATCAAATTCGGCGTCGGTATTGGCGCCCTGCGAATAGCCAGCATACTTGCCGTTTACCCACACCACAATGGCGCTGCAGGCTCCGTCGAAGTGGAGAAAGACGCGCTTGTCCTGGTCCCAACCGTCAGGCAGATTGAAATTGCGGCGATAGGAACCTACGGGGTTCTTGTCGAAATTGTCGTTGAACGCCGTGATGAAAGGGGGCTTGTTCTCGAAGGGATAGCCCACATTATTATATACGGGCACATCATATCCGGCCATCTCCCAGTTGAGGGGGACCTGGAGCTCTTTCCAAGAAGAAACATCGGCATTATCGGCCCAGAAATCGTCCTTCTCGGGCTTGCCCTGCTTCCAGTCGGCGGTGTAGCGGAACTTCCATTTGCCGTTGAGCAGCTGGTAGTTGGCACGCTTAGGCGTGAGCCATGGATACTTGTAGCAGTCGTCCTGCTGCATCGAGGCTGTAGAGGCATAGGGCACAAACGTGGCGTGGGCCTTCTCCTTGCGGTCCTCAAACTTGGTCTCGTCTTCTACCCATTTATCCATAAAGGGGCATACGTCGGCCTTCGTCTCCACCACCTTTTTCTTCTTGGCGGGACGGGGGTGAGCCAGAGCCGATGCGCTGAAAAGGAAGATCAACGCTGCCGCAGCTCCCCAAATTAGATGTTTTTGTTTCATTGTCATGTTGTATGGTTAATAATTGTTTTGTCTATGCCTGTCTGCTACTTGCCCTATCCGAAAAGAGCGCGGCATACCATCGCTATAGGACATTTACTTGTCCAGCCATTTCATAGCCCATTCAGTCAGAGGCGAAGGGCACGCGAGCATACCACTGTTACGCTGCAAGTTGAGGAAAGAGAAACGTATGCGGTTCTTGGGGTGGTAACGTTCGTTGTACACAACGATACTTCTGCCACTGATGCAGTTCTCTGCCTTTACCTCTACAGGTATTATCTCGTCCTCCCGCTGCAACAGGAACTCTATTTCTGCTTTCCCCTCCGAAGACCAATAGTAAGGCACAGAGCCATAGGATGGCAACAGACTTTGCAACACCGCATTCTCTGCCATGGCGCCTTTGAATTCGGTGTAGTTGGCTGTCGGGTCAATGACTATGCTTCCCGGCAGGTCGGCCAAGCGCCTCAACAGGCCACAGTCACTGGCATATACCTTGAATATGTCTGGTTCTTCGTAGGCGCTCAATGGCATTCCAGGTTTCGAGACGGCGTTCACACGATATATCATGCCTACATCTTCAAGCCAGAGCAAAGCATCCTCGTAGTCACGGCTCCTTGCGCCCTTTTTTACAACCTTATAGATGAACTTCCTGTTCTCCTTGGCAAGCTGGGACGGAAGTGAGCGCCAAAGGGCATGTATGCGAGGTATCTCGCGAGGGTCTGCATACTTGGCGAAGTCAAGTTCATACAAGTCCAATATGCCTTGCAGTATGTCGTCGACTGCCTGCATTCCCTGGTTTTCAAGCATGCTGACAGCGGCTTCAGGCATACCGCCAGAGACCATATATCTGCGATACTCCGACTTCAACTTGTCAAGAATAATAAGCGGTAGCTTCTCCGGTTCCTCTATCTGCTCAACATAATTGAAGATCTGGATGTCGCTGGCCCGCAGATACTCCTTGAACGTAATAGGATACATGCGCATAACCTGTACCTTACCAACAGGTACGGTCATCCTCCGCCTCTTAACAGCCACACCCAACAGCGAGCCAGCCGCTATGATGTGCCATTCGGGGGCTTCCTCACAAAAATACTTTAACGAGTTGAGCGCTTCCTCGCACTCCTGTATCTCATCAAATATGAGCAGCGTCTTGCCCGGCACAAGGGGAACTGGGCTATAAAGAGACAGTTCCTTTATGATGCGGGCGGGTTCCTTTGACACCGTGAAGGCTGACAATAACTCCTTCTGGCGGTCAAAGTCAAATTTCGCCGTGTAGTCAAAGCATTCCTTTCCAAACTCTTCCATGGCCCACGTCTTGCCAATCTGGCGGGCGCCTTTCAATAGGATTGGCTTGTGCTTTGCCGCATCTTTCCACTCCTTGAATTTGTTGACTATGTCTCTTTTTATCTTCATAATTACACTAACAACTTCCGATTTGTGTCATTTTTGACATTTTTCCGAACTTGTCGTGTGCAAATATACGATATAAAGAGGAAAGGAACAAGTTTTCGGAGGGTTATTTTGGCCCACTGGCGGGAAAAGACAGAAAAAAGCGGCATAGGAACCCTGTTGTGGAATTCCTATACCGCTTATATTCTACGCCTACGGCTGAGAAAGTCAGCCCGTCAGCGATTAGTATTCATCATCGTTCCAGAGGAAATCTTCCTTGGAGGGATAGTCGGGCCAAATGTCTTCAATGCTTTCATACACTTCACCTTCATCCTCTATTTCCTGCAAGTTCTCGAGCACCTCGAGAGGAGCACCTGAACGGGTGGCATAGTCTATAAGTTCGTCCTTGGTTGCGGGCCAAGGTGCATCTTCCAATTTTGAAGCTAATTCAAGAGTCCAATACATAGTCTTTAGTTTTGGTCGTTAATTTTATTGAATGCAAAAGTAGCACTTTATATTCAATTATACGACTGTTTACGACCATTTTTGCTGTTAAATTATCATTAATAATAAAAAAAAGCAAAAATATAGGGACGATTGGATTAAAAATTGATTGTGTAGCAACGCTTGTGCTTGCTCTGGTCCAGCATCACGATGCCGGTGTAGTATAAATCATAACAGACGGCGGCATGGTTGTTGCCGACGATGCGTTGCCAAGTCTCGCGCGAGCGGGCGTCGCGGTGTATGCCGTCGACCATGACCAAGCTGGCGCTGTCTATGCGCGGCAACAGGCTGAGCAGAGCATCGGCATGCTGCACATCGGTGCGTATCACCACGCGCTCGCCGTCAATGACAGCGGGCACCTCGTCGCCCTCAGCCACCGAGAGGATGCGGGCACGGCGCGCGCCGGCAGAGAAATACTCCTGGCGCTCAGCGCTCAAGCCGTCTATGAAGTCGAGGATATAGCGGGGCTGAACCTCGTTGGCCACGCGCAGACAGAGACGCAGCAGGCGCAGCGCCACACGGCTCTCCACGGGCACCCGCTTCTGCAGGTCGGCGTAGGCATAATAGGGGTAATGCTCGTTGATGACATAGCGCACAAAGCGGTAAGCCGATGGCGACTGGATGCCAAATCCCCTGCAATAGGCGATGCGGCTAAGCCATACTCCCACGGTCTGCAACCATTCTGTCACGTTGTTCATCTTACACCTTGTTATATTTATAGCCTCGTATATTATATTTATAGCCTCGTATGCTCGCACATATAGCCACGAAGGCCACTGCAAAGGTAAACTTTTTCTGCCAATTTATCCCCCTATCGCGTCACTTTTATCCTTTTTTCAAGCACCCTGACCCACGAGCGAGCCACCGTGACCATCTCCACAACTCTGCTGACCAACTCTGCGAAGCTGCTGACCAACTCTGCGAAGCTGCTGACCAACTCTGCGAAGCTGCTGACCGACTCTGCGAAGCTGCTGACCAACTCTGCGAAGCTGCTGACCAACCTGGCTGGCTCGTATCGTAAGGCACGAGGCCACGTAACATATGATACGAAAGCTCGTGACTTACGATACGTAGGCTCGTGACTTACGACACGAGCTGCCCAAGGTCATCAGCCGTCCCATCATACGTGGCCAGCCGCCTCATAATCAGCAACAGCCCGGCCGTCGCTGCCCCCACAGCCATGCCCACGCTCCCCCAGCCCGCCGCCAAACAAAACTCCCCTGCCTCCACGATGACGGGAAACAGGGGAATATACTGATTTTCTATTACTATGGTCATGGTTGTCGGCCTATGGCGCCCGACGGTGGAGCCTTGAAGGTCTGGTAGCGGGCCACAAGAGTCGGGCAGCGAGCCAAGCGGGATGGAAAGCGCTGCTCAGAACTTCACCTTGCCGAGTATCTTGGTGGTGGCGCCAGTCATCTGGGCCACAAAAGCGCCAGCCCTATCGCCGCAGCACTTGCGGTATTCGGCGTCGTCGGTAAAGCGGGTTATCAGCTCTTCAAAGTCTTCCGGGGTGTGTATCTCAAAGCCTCCCTCGGCACGCTTCAAGCCCTGCGCCTCACTGAAACGCTGGTTGTTGGGACCGAAGATGACGGGCATATCCCACACGGCTGCCTCGAGCACATTGTGGATGCCCACGCCGAAGCCGCCACCGACATAGGCCACGTCGCCGTAGTGGTAGGCGCTCGACAGCAGACCGAAACAGTCGATGATGAGACAGTCGGCCTCTGCGGCTTCCTGCTCGTTGGTCTGGGTGTAGCGCACGGTCTTCATCTGGAGCATGTCGGTAATCTGGCGCAGATGGTCCTCGCCTATCACGTGGGGCGCGATGATGAGTTTCCACTGTCTATGCTCGTTGAAATAGGGAATGAAAATCTCCTCGTCGGGCTGCCAGGAAGAGCCAGCCACAAAGACGGGCGCCTTGACATCGGCATCGCCACCCACAAAGGCGTCGATAATGGGCAGACGACGGGCTGCCTCCTTAATCTGGAGCACGCGGTCGAAGCGGGTGTCGCCCACCACGTCGACATCGGTGATGCCGATAGAGGCAAGCAGGCGCTGCGACTCCTCGTTCTGCACGAAGAAGCGGGTGAAGCAAGTAAGCACACGGCTGTAGCGCCATCCGTACCACTTGAAGAAGATTTGCTCGGGACGGAAGATGCTCGACACGCTGTAAGTGGGTATGCCGCGGTGCTTGAGCACATGCAGGAAGTTGTACCAGAACTCGTACTTGATGAAGAATGCCATCACGGGGCGCACGATGCGCAGAAACTTGCGCGCATTGCCTATGGTGTCGATGGGCAGATAGCAGATGACGTCGGCTCCCTTGTAGTCCTTGCGCACCTCATAGCCCGAGGGCGAGAAGAAGGTAAGCAGTATCTTGTACTTGGGGTGCTGGCGGCGCACCTCTTCCATCAGCGGGCGGCCCTGTTCAAACTCGCCCAACGACGCAGCATGAAACCAGATGTAGCGGTCGGCTGGGTTAATCTTCTCACGCAATATACGGAACGACTCCTGCTCTCCGCGCCACATCTTGCGCACCTTGTCTGAAAACAGGCTGGCTATGGCTACGCCCACCTGTATCAGGTAGATAATGACATTGTACATAATCTAACGAAAAAAGGGTGCCGCCCCCGTGGGCACGACACCTTATTATATATATAGTTATTTCAGAACCTCAACGGCACGGCGCAGACGGCGCAGAGTCTCCTCCTTGCCCAGGAAGGCAGAGATGTCGAACATGCCGGGACCCTTGCCTATGCCCACGAGGGCCAGACGGAAGGCGTTCATGATGTCGCCCAGCTTGTAGCCCTTGTCCTCGACCCACTTCATGACCACAGGCTCCTGGCCCTCGATGCTGAAGTCGTCGATGCCCTCGAGCACCTCGGCCAACTCGGTCATCTGCTGGGCTGAATATTCCTTCCAGCGCTTGCGCACTGTCTTCTCGTCGTACTCCGTGGGTGGCAGGAAGAAGAAAGAGCACAAATCCCAGAGCTCGCGTACAAAGCTGACGCGGTCTTTCATCAGGCTGACTACCGTGCGGATACGCTCCATCGACTCATCCACGCCATTGTTGGCCACGATGGGTGCAAAGAGGTCGGCTATCTCTTCGTTGCTCTTGCGCAGAATGTACTCATGGTTGAACCAGATGCCCTTCTGGTAGTCGAACTTGGCACCGCTCTTCGAGCATTTGCTGATGTCGAAGGCCTCAACCAGCTCTTCGAGACTGAAGAGCTCCTGCTCGGTGCCTGGGTTCCAGCCCAGCAGCGCCAGGAAGTTGACCACTGCCTCGGGGAAATAGCCGCTCTCGCGGTATCCGCTTGACACTTCGCCGGTCTTGGGGTCATGCCATTCGAGCGGGAATACGGGGAAGCCCAGACGGTCGCCATCGCGCTTGGACAGTTTGCCCTTGCCCTCGGGCTTGAGGAGCAATGGCAGGTGGGCAAAGCGGGGCATGGTGTCTTCCCAACCGAACGCGCGGTAGAGCAACACGTGCAGCGGTGCCGATGGCAACCACTCCTCGCCACGGATAACGTGGCTTATCTCCATCAGATGATCGTCTACAATGTTGGCAAGATGGTAAGTGGGCAGCTCGTCAGCACTCTTATAGAGCACCTTGTCGTCGAGGATGTCGCTCTTGATGACCACGTCGCCGCGTATCATATCGTTGACATGCACCTCGATACCGGGGGTGATGAGGAAGCGCACCACATACTGCTCGCCGTCGGCTATCATCTGGCGCCACTCTGCCTCGGGGAGAGACAGCGAGTTGCGCATCTGCATGCGGGTGCGTGCATCATACTGGAAATTCTGTATCTCGGCGCGCTTGGCGTCAAGCTCCTCGGGCGTGTCGAAGGCATAATAAGCCTTGCCGTCGGCCAAGAGCTGGTCTACATACTTCTTGTAGATGTCGCGACGCTCACTCTGGCGGTAGGGACCATGGTCGCCACCGAAGCTGACGCCCTCGTCAAACTTGATGCCGAGCCACTTGAATGACTCTATAATGTATTCCTCTGCTCCTGGAACAAAACGATGGGAGTCTGTATCTTCGATACGGAACACGAAATCGCCACCATGCTGGCGGGCAAAGAGGTAATTGAAAAGGGCGGTACGTACACCACCGATGTGCAAAGGTCCTGTAGGACTCGGCGCAAAGCGCACTCTGACTCTTCTTTCGGTCATTATTATTATAGAAATTATTATTTTTTTGCAAAATTACGGTATTTTTCTGAGTATTGACCATTATTTTTCGTATTTTCGCAAAATAAAAGCATTACAGATACAATAAACATGAAAATAGGGTTTACCAACAACCGAATCAACAGAGCGCTCACGCGTCTGACACTTATCATTGCCAGCACGGCCATCATCGTGTGGTTTCTGCCCCACAACGAGAGCCAGCGCATAAGATACGATATCGGCAAGCCATGGATGTACGGCTCGTTCATCGCCAAGTTTGACTTCCCCATCTATAAGACCGACGAAGCCATCAAGTTGGAGCAGGACTCGCTGATGGAGTCCTTTCAGCCCTACTACCGCTACGACACTCAGGTGGAGCAGCAGCAGATAGAGCACTTGCGCCAGGACCTCGCCGCCAATAGCCACCCTATCTCCCACGACCTGGAGGCGGCCGTCATAAAGCGCCTGCACCGCCTCTATGCCACAGGTATCATGGGCATGGCAGAATATCAGGACATGGCAAGAGACTCTGCCACGACCATACGCATAGTCAACGAGAAAGAGGCTGTGCCTCTGGAGGTGGGGCAGGTCTACTCGACCATGAGTGCCTACGAACAGCTGCTCGCCGATGAGCGTCTGGCCGACCAGAAGTCGACCCTGCAGAAGCTCAACCTCAATGAATACATCGAGCCCAACCTCATCTACGACAAGGACCGCAGCCAGGCTGAGCTCAACGACCTGCTCAGCGGCATCTCGCCAGCCAGCGGCATGGTGCTTACGGGTCAGAAGATTATAGACCGTGGCGAGATAGTCGACGACTACGACTACCGCGTGCTCTCTTCGTTTGAGCGGGAGATGCAGCGACGCAGCTCAGACTCTACCGAGATTACCTCGACCATCATGGGCCAGCTGCTGTTTGTGATCATCCTCATCTCGCTCTTCTCGACCTACCTGGCGCTCTTCCGCAAGGACTACTTTGCCAAGCCCCGCAACATACTGATGCTCTACGTGATGGTGACGCTCTTCCCCGTGCTGGTGTCGTTCATGATGACCCACAACGTGTTCAGCGTCTACATCCTGCCGCTGGTGATGGCGCCCATCTTCGTGCGCGTCTTCCTTGACTCGCGCACCGCCTTTGCCACCCACGTCACGATGGTCATCATCTGTGCCGCCGCCGTAAAATACCAGTACGAGTTCATCATCGTCCAGATAGTGGGCGGCATGGTGGCCATCTACTCGCTGCGCGAACTGTCGCGCCGTGCCCAGGTGTTCCGCACCGCTCTGCTGGTGACGCTGTCGAGTTGCGTGGTCTACTTCGCCCTGCAACTCATGCAGGACAGCGACTTCACCGACCTCGACCACAGCATGTACTCCTACTTCATCGTCAACGGCGTATTTCTGCTGCTTGCCTACCCGCTCATGTATCTCATCGAGAAGACCTTCGGATTCATCTCCGATGTGACGCTCATCGAACTTTCTGACACCAACAAGGGACTGCTGCGCGAGCTGAGCGAGGTGGCTCCCGGTACCTTCCAGCACTCCATTACCGTGGCCAACCTGGCAGCCGAGATAGCCAACAAGATAGGCGCCAAGAGTCTGCTTGTGCGTACCGGAGCGCTCTATCATGACATCGGAAAGAAGGACGACCCCGTCTTCTTCACCGAGAACCAGTCGGGCGTGAACCCTCACAGCGAGATTTCCTGCCGCGAGAGCGCGCGCATCATCATCAGCCATGTCACCAAGGGCGTCAAAGAGGCCGAGCGCGCCAATCTGCCCGCCTTCATCAAGGACTTCATCCTCACCCACCACGGCAAGGGCATCACCAAGTACTTCTATATTAAATATAAGAATGAGCATCCCGACGAGGATGTCGACATCCAGGAATTTGCCTATCCCGGCCCCAATCCTTTCACCCGCGAACAGGCCATCCTCATGATGGCCGATACCGTCGAGGCGGCTTCTCGCTCGCTGCCCGAATATACCGAAGACAGCATCTGCGACCTCGTCAACCGCCTCATCGACCAGCAGGTGGCCGACGGCTTCTTCAAGGAGTGCCCCATCACCTTCCGCGACATCGCCCAGGCCAAACTGGTGCTCATCGAGCGCCTCAAGGCCATTTACCATACACGTATACAATATCCGGAACTGAAGAAATAGGAAACCGAGAACAACCTGGGTACCCTCGAGACCAATCTGGGCGCCCACAGAGTCCAACTTAAGGCCCAAAAACCGCACAAAAAGCCCGATTTGTGCGGTTTTTGGGCTTCTAAATGTTAACAAGAGATAAAATAACGATGAACGTAGTGGATATATAGAACAATATTAATACCTTTGCATCCAATATTTTTAGTTTTTTTAAGATGAATAAGACAAAACTGATTTGCACAGCGTTAGCAATCGTTATTTTTTCGACCACCGCACAGGCCGGTGGATTACTCACCAACACCAACCAGAACATTAATTTCCTCCGCAATCCCGCGCGCGATGCTGCCATTGCCATCGATGGCGTCTACAGCAACCCCGCCGGTGTAGTCTTCCTGGGCGAGGGCATGCACCTGTCTATAGGTTTGCAGAATGTACACCAGACCCGTACTATCAAGACGGGCTTCCCACTCTTCCCCAACAACGTGAACATGAGTGGCAGCGTACACGAGTTTGAGGGCAAGGCCGACGCGCCCGTTCTCCCCACCCTGCAAGCTGCCTACAACAAGGGCAACTGGAGCTTCCAGTTCGGATTTGCCCTTACCGGCGGCGGTGGCAAATGTGAATTCCCCAACGGCCTCGGCTCTTTCGAGCAGGTAGTTGCCGGCGTTACAACTAAAGCCGGTAATATAAACGAACTTTACCAGAAACTCGGCCAGCTGGGCATCCCCGGCATGGACAAGCACAAAATGGGCACCAAGTATAGCTACGACTCATTTATGCGTGGCCGCCAGTATTATTATGGCTTCACCTTCGGTACCGCTTACCGCATCAACGACCACCTCTCTGTCTATGGCGGTCTGAAGATGCTCTACGGTTCGGCCAACTACTATGGTTATGTCAAGAACATCTCCATCGAGCATCTCGACAACGGCCAGTCATCTATGGTAGGTGCCGCCGCCCACTTCAGCGAGTTGGGAGACCAGCTCAACCGATATGCCGGTGCTATGGAGCAGGCTGGCAACATGCAGGCAGCACAGGCTCTGGAGGCAGCAGCAGCCAAAGCCAACATGCTGAGCCAGTCCACCCAGGACATCGAGCTCAACTGCGACCAGACTGGATGGGGCGTGGCTCCCATCATCGGTATCGACTACAAGACAGGACGCCTGAACCTCGCCGCCAAGTATGAGTTCAAGACCCGTATGCGTCTGAAGAACAAGTCGGCCAACAGCCTCAGCGCCGAGGGCATCCCCATGCTCAGCAAATTCAAGGACGGTAACGAGGTGGCAGAAGACACTCCCGGCTTGCTCACCGTAGGCGCACAGTACTCGCTGCTCCCCTCGCTCCGCATTTCAGCCGGTTGGCACCACTACTTCGATGTCGACACCAAGCAGTACACCAAGGATATGTTGAGCGACACCAATGAGTATCTCGTCGGTGCCGAATACGACATCAACAAGTGCTGGCAGGTAAGCGCCGGAGCGCAGAAGACCCAGTACGGATTCAAGGATGCGGGTATGAATGACATCAGTTTCAATGTCAACTCCTACTCTATCGGCTTCGGAGTCGGTGTCCAGGTAAGCGAGAAGGTAAAGATCAATGCCGCTTACTTCCAGACCATCTACAGCGACTACGACAAGAAAGAGGCCGTCGGTCAGGCCACCGTTACCAACTCGTTCACACGTACCAACCGTGTCTTCGGCCTCGGTGTAGACCTCACTCTCTAAGAGAGACTTTAATTATAAGTAAATATATCAATAATCTGTGTGTGATGTGGGCTTGCTGTCATAGCGGGTCCACATCATAGTATATCTGCAGGGTAGCATATTGCTTGTCCTGCATTATTTTTTGCTGCACCTGACGCAGGTATTGTCTCACCTGACGCCCGTCGAGACTGTTCTCGAGCTTGAGCACAATCTTGCGGATGCTCATCGTCTTGACGCGGGCTATCGACGGTTTGTCGGGGCCCAGCACCCGCTCGCCCAAGCCTTGCCTGAGCCACCCCGCCATGAGCAGGGCGGCACTCTCAGCCACATGCTCCTGCCTGTGCTTGATGTACACGTATATCAGACGGGCAAACGGCGGATAGCGGAACAGTCGCCGCTCGTCCATCAGGTCGCCGAAGAAGCCCTTGAAGTCATGCCCCACGATCTGGTGTATCACCGGCAGCTCGGGAGCTTTAGTCTGGAGTATCACCAGACCGCGTTCGCCCTTGCGGCCAGCCCTTCCGCTCACCTGGCCCATCATCATGAAGGCGTGTTCGTAGGCGCGGAAGTCGGGATAGTTGAGCATCGAGTCGGCATCGAGTATGCCCACCACGCCCACATTGTCGAAGTCGAGTCCCTTGGTCACCATCTGCGTACCGATGAGCACATTGGTCTTGCCCTGAGAGAAGTCGGCGATAAGGCGCTCATAGGCGTTGCGCGTGCGGGTGGTGTCGAGGTCCATGCGAGCCACCCTGGCATCGGGAAACTCGGTGCGCACGGCGTCCTCTATCTTCTCTGTGCCATAGCCTTGCCCTCTCAGGTCGCGCCCACCACAGTTGGGGCACTCTGTGGGCACGGTATAGGTGTAGCCGCAGTAGTGGCAGGTGAGCCTGTTGGTCACCTTGTGGAGCGTGAGCGACACGTCGCAGTTCTCGCAGCGCGGCACCCATCCGCAGTCGTGACACTCTATCATCGGCGCAAAGCCGCGACGGTTCTGGAAGAGTATGGCCTGCTTGCCGCGACTGAGCTGGTCGCGCACGGCAGCCAGCAGGTCGGGCGAGAAGAGACCTTTCATCATCTTGCGACGACGCAGGTCCTTGACATCGACCACCCGTATCTCGGGGAGCTGGATGTCCTGATAGCGGGTGGTGAGGGTTACCAGCCCATACTTGCCGCTCTGCGCGTTGTGATACGACTCTGCCGACGGCGTGGCGGTGCCCAGCACCACACGGGCTCCAGTGGCACGGGCGAGCATAATCGCCACCGACCGCGCATGGTATCGCGGCGACGGGTCCTGCTGCTTGAAGCTGGTCTCGTGTTCCTCGTCGATGATGACCATGCCCAGCCGGGTGAAGGGCAGGAAGACGGCACTGCGCGCGCCGAGGATTACATCGTAGGGATGGTCGGAGAGCTGCTTGCGCCATATCTCCACGCGCTCGGCGTCGCTGTACTTGGAGTGGTAGATGCCCAACCGCGAACCGAAGACGCGGCGCAGACGCTCCATCATCTGCACCGTGAGCGCAATCTCGGGCACCAGGTAGAGCACCTGCTTCTTCTCTTCCAGCGCGCGGGCTATCAGATGGATATACACTTCGGTCTTGCCGCTCGAGGTCACTCCGTGCAGCAGCGTCACCTCGCGCTCCTTCATGCTCGCCACCACGGCGTCATAGGCATGGGCTTGCGCGGGGCTCAGTGTCTTGGGCTGGGCCAGGGGCTCGCCCACTCCGTCGTTGAGCCTGCCCACTTCCACCTTATATATATATAATAGGTGGCGGTCTACGAGCGCCTTGATGATGGCTTCGGTAGCGTTGGACTCGTTGCGCAGCTCTTCACGGGTAATCTCGCGCACGTCTACCTTCTCGCCATCGGCCCTCATGTCCCAGTGGCTCATCTGCAGATAGGTGGCAAACACCTGCTGCTGCTTGCGGGCCCGGGCGAGCGACTCCATAGCCACGTGCAGCGCGCGCTGGTCGTGCAACTGAGGGCTGAGGGCTATATAGTCCTCTGTCTTGGGTCTGAACCCGTCCTCGGCCTTCAGCCCCGACGGCATCGCGGCGGTATATACATCACCGATAGGCGCCAGATAGTAGTAGGATATCCACTGCCACAGCGAGAGCTGATGTGGCAGCAGCATGGGATGGTCGTCGAGCACGTCGACGATGTCCTTTACCTCAAAGTCGGGTTGGATGTCATGGATGTTGAGCGCCACCGCCGTGTAGGTCTTGCTCCGTCCGAGCGGCACCAGTATACGTACGCCTGGCACTACCCTTGACTCCAGAGCAGCGGGCACGCTGTAAGTGAAAAGGCCGTCTAACGGCAGCGGAAGTATAGCCTCAACATATTTCATGCAGGCAAAGTTATATAAAAATACGAAGAAACCCACGCTTCCTCCCATTTCTTTTCGCGCGCACGCCACAAAACTTCCTCCACCCCCATTTTCCCTTACAGCGAATGGCATCATCTGCCGAGGCTGCCTATCCACCCTGCTGAGTGGTGGGCCTACGGTGGCGGCGCGGACTATGGCCATGCCGCCCAAGGGCCATATCGCAGCGGTGTGACTTACCCTAAAAAAACTTGACACTTTTGGATGCCTAAAACAAAAGTGTATGAGAACAAAAGTAAAACGTGAAAGAGATCGTGTCCTAAATGAAGCGACAGGTCAGTATGAATGGGTATGGGTAG
>NZ_NPJJ01000043.1 GCF_002251385.1 Prevotella sp. P5-108 | reverse complement strand
GTGTAAATCGCTTCAGGGCAGACTGCGGTTCCTGCTCGAAGGAAATCGTCAGTGAGATAGAGAAGCATTGCAAACATTTCTACATCCGTGCCAACCGATGCAGTTCGCTCTACAATGACATCTTTGCTCTGAGAGGATGGAAGACGGAGGAGATTAACGGCATCCAGTTCGAACTCAATTCCATTCTCGTTGAGAAATGGGAAGGCAAGTGCTATCGTCTTGTCATCCAGAGACAAAGACGCAACAGTGGCGACCTTGACCTGTGGGAAGGCGAATACACTTACCGTTGTATTCTGACCAACGATTACAAGTCATCGACAAGGGACATTGTTGAATTCTACAATCTGCGTGGCGGCAAGGAACGTATCTTTGACGACATGAACAACGGATTCGGTTGGAGCAGGCTCCCCAAGTCATTCATGGCGGAGAATACTGTCTTTCTTCTGCTTACTGCATTGATACACAATTTCTACAAGACCATCATGAGCAGGCTTGACACCAAGGCTTTTGGGCTCAAGAAAACGAGTCGCATAAAGGCTTTTGTCTTCAGATTCATCTCCGTACCTGCCAAGTGGATCATGACTGCAAGGCAATACGTGCTGAATATCTACACAGAGAACCGAGCTTATGCAAAACCCTTCAAAACAGAATTCGGATAAGAATCCTTTCTTTCCGGTTTGAATCTGCGTATTACCTCAAGTCGCATCGTGGGGTAAGGGGATGGTGGCTACATATTGATGTTGTGCTGTTGCTTTTTACTGAAAGCTGCTACTAACGACTCATAAATCTACCCTTAATCGTGTATTGGATGATAGTTGCGGATTTTAGGATAATTATATGACAAATTTAGGTACTTTATCTGATATGCCCAAGTGTTTTGGGCGTTTTTTTTCAGTATATTGACGGCTTATGTCGTAAAAACTATTTCTCTGGCGGGTGGTATCTTCATGGGCTGGAGTTATAACCTGGCGCTTTTTCTGCGAAGAATGAGCAGGCATACGACCAGAAGAGCGGGGAAGAATGTTGCGGCCAAAATGCCACCATGTATATCGTCGCCTGTAAAATGGGTACAAAGCCCCACAAGAGATGGCCCAAAAGTGCCGCCGGCATCGCCGGCAAGGGCCAGAAGGGCAAAAAGAGCAGTACCGCCGTTGGGTATCCGTGCCGATGTAAGACTGATGGAACCCGGCCACATGATGCCTACAGCCAGACCGCTGACCATGCAGCCGGCCAGACTCAGTAGCGGAACAGAGGCTAAAGAAGCTGTCAGGTAAGCGACCAGACTCAGAAGCCCGGCCCATGTCATATAGGCGGACAGGTCCAGATTCTGTCCCTTCTTGCTATACCATAGACGGCCGAGACCCATACAAAAGGCAAATCCACAGGGACCAGCCAGATCACCAATCGCCTTTTCTACTCCCAGAGAGGCTTCGGCAAAGGCCGATGTCCACTGTGCCATAGTGGCTTCTGAGGCTCCGGCAGCTACCATCAGCAGTAGGAATATCCAGAACATTCCATTGCGCAGCAGTTGACCCATGCTCATACTCTCGGCATCGGGCACAATGGGTTCAATAGGGCATGTCGCGAAATTGATGATGTTGTAGAGCGGTATCAATGCCCATAGGCAGGCCAGAAACCTCCAGTGGTCCAATCCGAATAGGGAAAAGAAAAGCGTAGAGCCGACTATCACTCCCACGGCTCCCCAACAGTAGAAGGAATGGAGCAGGCTCATCATGCCCTCCTTGTTTGGGAAAGGGCAAGCCTCGATAATGGGGCTGCACAACACCTCTATCAACCCGCTACCTATGGCATACACGCATACACAGAGGAGTATTCCCACCAGCGGATTGGGGAATAGTTCTGGCAGAAATGCCAGCCCCATCAAGCCTGTGGCTGATGTTATCCCAGAGATGATGATACTTTTGCGGTAGTTGATGTTCTTGAACTTGGCGCACAGCAAGTCTGTAATCAGTTGGATGATGTAGAATACAGCAGGAATCAACGCCAGACTGGCTATAGGTATCTTGTACTCATGGTGGAAGGCCATGAATAGTAGAGGGGTGAAATTGGCCACGATGGCCTGTGTTACAAAACCAAGGTAGCAAGCCCGTTTGGTCTTCCTGTAATCTTTTCCTTTCTTCATGTTTTTGTCTACTTGTTTTATCTTCCAATGTATTCCTGCTATATTGCATTCGTATTTCTGCATTTATATTAGGATAGCGATGATTTCTGACGTGTGCTGCAAAGTTAACTGTTTGTCGGGAGAAACAGACGAATTATATTAAGTTTTTTCCCTTAATCATTAACTTATGTCAAACAGCCGTAAAAAGCCTACGGTTTTGCTTTGCCGTTTCTGCTAAAAGACGTACCTTTGCACCCTATACTTTGGTGTGTTACAGGTGCATTGACAGCAGATATGGACACCATAAAGGATTACTAATTATATAGAGAAGACATACGTATGAACGATGTATTTGCATTTTCGGATAACGAGCGCAGCGCAGCGATAAAACTGATATTTCAGATACGGGAGGCCATAGCCGACTCGCTGGCTCCCGGTGACGAACAGCTGATGCGCCAGCATATAGAGCAAGCCATCAACAGCCAACGTATCCAGCGTGATATGTTCGGTCTCAACCCCATTCTGCATGCCCTACAGACGGCTTGGCTGGCCGTAACAGAGATAGGGCTTAAGCGTGATGGCGTATTTGCCATTCTGCTCTATGAGGAAGTGATTGGGGGTAACGAGGACATTGACCACCTTACCTCGCTCTTCGGTGATAATGTAGGACGCATCCTGCATGGTCTGTGCCGCATACATGACTTGTATAAGAAAAATCCTGTAATAGAAAGCGAAAATTTCCGTAATCTGCTGCTGTCTTTTGCTGAAGATATGCGCGTGATTCTCATCATGATTGCCGATCGCGTGACGTTGATGAGGCAGATTCGTGACAATTCTAATCTTGAAGCCAAACGCCAAGTAAGCGAGGAGGCCAGTTATCTATATGCGCCATTGGCTCATAAGTTAGGTCTGTATAAGCTGAAAAGTGAACTTGAGGACCTGAGTCTGAAATATCTTGAGACCGATGCCTATTATATTATTAAGGAGAACCTTAATGCCACCAAGCGTTCACGCGATGCTTATATTGAGCGCTTTATCTCCCCTCTCAAGGCTAAACTGGACGAGGCAGGTCTCGTCTATCATATGAAAGGTCGTACCAAGAGTATACATTCCATCTGGCAAAAGATGAAGAAGCAGCAATGTGGCTTTGATAAAATATATGACCTCTTTGCCATTCGCATCATCCTTGACTCGCCTTTAGACAAGGAAAAGATGCTCTGCTGGCAGACATTCTCTATCGTTACCGATATGTATCAGCCCAATCCCAAACGATTGAGAGACTGGCTGAGTATGCCAAAGTCCAATGGATATGAATGTCTTCATATCACGGTGTTGGGCCCAGAAGGCAAGTGGGTGGAAGTGCAGATACGTACTCAACGCATGGACGATATTGCCGAGCATGGTCTTGCCGCCCATTGGCGCTATAAAGGCGTTAAGAGCGAGGGCAATATGGATACCTGGCTTGCCAGTATCCGTTCGGCGCTTGAAGCCGGTGATGACCTGCAGGTTATGGATCAGTTCAAGATGAACTTGCAGGATGAGGAAGTCTATGTCTTTACGCCCAAGGGCGATCTGTTCAAGTTCTCACAAGGTGCCACCGTACTTGATTTCGCTTATTATGTACATACCGCTGTCGGTAATTCTTGCATAGGTGCCCGTCTTAATGGGCGCATCGTGTCTATACGCGAGACATTGCATTCCGGTGATACGATAGAGATTCTGACGCAAAACAATCAGAGGCCCAAGCCCAGTTGGTTGGGTATTGTAAAGACGCCAAAGGCAAAAGCCAAGGTCAAGTTGGCGCTCAAGGAGACTCAGGCTAAAGAGGGACTTCTCGCCAGAGAAATGCTTGAGCGTAGGTTCAAGAATCGTAAGATTGAGATAGATGAAACGCTTGTTAATATCCTTATCAAAAAGATGGGATTTAAGGAGCGCTCTGATTTCTATAGAAATGTGGCCGATGGGAAACTTGACATCAACACCATTATTGAGAAATATGTAGAGCTGCGCGACCATCAGTCTGCTATGGCGCAGCAACGCCAGATTCAGTCTGCGGAAGAGTTCAATTATGATAGTACTGATTTCAAGTCTAAAGGGAATGATGACGATGTCTTGGTAATTGACCGCAATCTGAAAGGCATAGAATATAGTCTGGCAAGATGCTGTAGTCCTATTTATGGTGATGATATTTTCGGTTTTGTCACCATTAATGGTGGTATAAAGATTCACCGCACAGACTGTCCTAATGCCCCTGAATTGAGGAGGCGTTTCGGTTATAGATTTGTAAAGGCGCGTTGGAGTGGAAAGGGCAACTCCCAATATAGCGTGACTTTACGTATTATCGGCAATGACGATATAGGTATAGTAAGCAATATTACTAATATTATATCAAAGGAAGAACGCATTGTCATGCGGAGTATCAATATAGACAGTCATGACGGGTTGTTCAGCGGCAATCTGGTCGTAATGATAGATGACACATCGCGCATGGCAAGCCTGATTAAGAAGTTGCAAACAGTAAAAGGCGTTAAGTCGGTGGCCCGACTTTAACGCCTTCGGCTTGATTTCTCATCCACAATTTGTATGCCTTTTTCCGTACACATACCGCGGATAAATACAAGAATGGTATTGTCGAAGATACTCTGAAAGGAGTATTTGTTGTACATGCCCGTTTCGATAATATATGTCATGGCGTTTTGTACAACTTCAGTGATAATGGCAAAGTTGGTTCCTTGCCTGAAGTACCCGTCTTCAATGCCCCATTGGAAAAAATCACTAATGGTCTTTTCGCGCTCCTTACGTCGTTTGGCGTGCATCTCCATTACTGTCTTATATTTGGGTATGTCTATGAAAAACTGTGGATTAATGTGGGAGAATGCGTCAACTTGTATGTAATACGATTCCATCAGGATTTCGACGGCATTGCGCTTTCCTCCTTGGGCATAGTTAAGCAGGTAGGCGTCGATGTGTTCTTCGGTCTCTAATAGACCTTCGTATAACAATTGCTCTTTATCCTGGTAGATTTCATATAGCGTGCGCTTTGAAATACCAAGTATCTTGGCAATGTCATCCATCTTGATTTTCTTGATACCATGCAGGAGAAACTGCTCCATTGCGGTCTTGAGAATCTTGCCTTTAAGTTCCTTTCTGTAAATCGTTTCGTTTGCCATGATGACATTATATATTTTCTAAATGCAAAAGTATAAAAAAAAGATAAAAACTTGTCCTTGTTTGTGGGTTTTTTGTTAACTTTGTCACATTATTATTTCAGATGGTAACATAAATAAACTCTAAGATAAAGATGGTAAAGATTACGAAAGAGGCCGCTTTGGAGTATCACCAAAATGGCAGACCTGGAAAGATTGAGGTTAAACCAACCAAACCATTTCATACTCAAACTGATTTGAGCTTGGCTTATTCGCCAGGTGTAGCATTCCCGTGTTTGGAAATCCAGAACAATCCGGACGATGCATACAAATATACCGACAAAGGTAATTTGGTGGCTGTTATCTCTAATGGTACGGCAGTTCTTGGATTAGGAGATATCGGCGCCCTTAGTGGAAAGCCAGTTATGGAAGGTAAGGGATTGCTATTCAAAATCTACGGAGGTATTGATGTCTTTGATATCGAAGTTGACGAGAAAGACCCGGAAAAGTTCTGTGAGGCAGTTGAGCGCATAGCCCCTTCATTTGGTGGTATCAATCTTGAGGACATCAAGGCTCCCGAGTGTTTCTATATAGAAGAGCGTTTGAAGAAAAATCTTGATATCCCAGTAATGCATGACGACCAGCATGGTACTGCAATTATCAGTGCTGCGGGACTGAAAAATGCCTTGGAGGTTGCTGGCAAGGATATTGCCAAGGTAAAAATCGTTGTCAATGGTGCGGGAGCAGCAGCAATCAGCTGTACAAAACTATATGTTGCACTTGGCGCACGCCGTGAGAATATAGTAATGCTTGATTCAAAGGGCGTGATTACTACCGATAGAGAAAAACTGACTCCGCAGAAAGCATTGTTTGCAACCGAGCGCAGAGATGTACATACTCTGGAAGAAGCTATAAAGGGTGCCGATGTCTTCGTGGGACTGTCCAAGGGCAATGTGCTTACTCAGGACATGATACGTTCGATGGCGAAAAGTCCTATTGTTTTTGCTCTGGCAAATCCTGTGCCTGAAATCAGCTACGAAGATGCCATGGCAAGTCGTCCAGATGTGTTGATGTCAACAGGTAGAAGTGATTATCCTAATCAGATAAACAATGTAATAGGTTTCCCATATATATTCAGAGGTGCGCTTGATGTGCATGCGCGCGCCATAAATGAAGAAATGAAAATGGCTGCTGTACACGCAATAGCTGATTTGGCCAAGCAGCCTGTTCCTGATGTCGTCAACGAGGTATATCACGTAAACGAATTGGAATTCGGTCCTGATTACTTCATACCGAAGCCCGTTGACCCCAGATTGATTACGGATGTTAGTGCCGCTGTAGCTAAAGCCGCTATAGAAAGTGGTGTGGCCCGTCTGGAGATAAAGGATTGGGATGCATATAAGGATCATTTGCGGCAGATGTTAGGTCAGGAGACCAAGCTCACTCGTAATCTGCATGCCACTGCAGCTTTGCATCCTCAACGTGTGGTATTTGCGGAAGGTGGACACCCAACGATGATGAAGGCGGCAGTGCAGGCCCGTCAAGAAGGAATCTGCCAGCCAATCTTGCTTGGTAACCCTGACCGCCTGAATCGCCTGGCCAATCGCTTGAAGCTCGACCTTGCAAATATAGAGATTGTGGATATGCGCGCCGATAAAGAGCAGGGCCGCAGAGCTACTTATGCCAAGCATTTGGCAGAGAAACGTGCACGTCAAGGATATACTTTTGAAGAGGCATACGACAAGATGTATGAGCGTAATTACTTTGGAATGTCTATGGTGGAGCAGGGGGATGCCGATGCATTTATAACCGGACTTTACACCAAGTATTCCAATACTATCAAGGTGGCGAAAGAGGTTATTGGAATACGTCCCGAGTACAACACATTTGCCACTATGCATATTCTGAATACTAAGAAAGGTACGTATTTTATAGCTGATACGCTGATTAATCGACATCCGGACCAGAATGTGCTTTATGATATTGCTAAGTTGAGCGCTAATGCTGTTAAGTTCTTTAATGTAGAACCCGTCATTGCCATGATCAGTTACTCTAATTTTGGAACGGATGACGCAGGTAGTCCCCAGAAAGTTCATGCTGCAGTGGAGCAACTCCAGAAAGATTTCCCCAACTTGAAAGTGGATGGAGAAATGCAAGTGAATTTTGCTCTGAATAAGGAATTAAGAGATGACAAATATCCATTTACCCGTCTGAAAGGAAAGGATGTCAATACGCTTGTCTTCCCAAATATGAGCAGCGCCAATGGTAGTTACAAACTACTCCAGGCCCTTGATCCTGATGCGGAAATTATAGGTCCGATTCAGATGGGATTGAACAAACCGATTCACTTTACAGATTTTGAGAGTTCGGTGCGAGACATAGTGAATGTTACTGCGGTGGCGGTGATTGACGCGTATGTTCAAAAAATTATAAACAAAAACAAATAAGCAATTATCTTAGAATAAACGGCCATCTGCATTAACTTCAGATGGCCGTTTATGTAATAATTATCTGTTGTCTTTCTCGTGTTGGGCAAGGAATGCTTCTGCACGTTCGAGGTCTTCGGGTGTGTCTATGCCGACAGTCTCAATAGAGGTTGTTCCAACCTTAATCTTATATCCGTTTTGAAGCCATCTTAATTGTTCCAGACTCTCTGCGATTTCCAATGATGATTGTGGAAGTTTGGTTATTTGCGAAAGTACCTCTTTTCTATATGCATAGATGCCCAGGTGTTTTAAGAAGGGATAGCGGTTAATCCATTCCTGTTTCTCTACTCCACGGACAAAGGGTATAATGCTTCGTGAGAAATACATGGCATAACCACTATTGCTTACAACGATTTTGGGAGAATTAGGGTTCTCGACGGCTTCTATTGTTGTAAATGGTTTGCCAAGGGTGGCTATTTGGGTATCTTCATCGTCAAAGCATTTGCATAGAGTTTCAATTTGACTTTGCTGGATGAATGGTTCGTCACCCTGGATGTTAACAACGACATCGGCATCAATATTGATTTTGGTGAGAGCTTCCTGTATGCGGTCGGTGCCACTCTTATGGTCACTCCGTGTCATAATGGCATTTCCACCAAATTTAACTACCGTATCAAAAATGCGCTGGTCGTCTGTTGCCACGTATGCATGGGGCAATACAGATGTAACCTGTTCGTAAACTCTTTGAATAACTGGTTTTCCACCGAGAATTGCCAATGGTTTGCCCGGAAAACGGGTAGAGGCGTATCGGGCGGGAATGATTGCAATAAACTTTGTCATAATTTGGTTTTTTATAGATGCAAAGGTAGTGATTTTTAAGAATATATTTTGCCGTATCATCGTTTTTTGCTAATTTTGGCAATAAATTCTATTAATTTATGACTAAGAAAGCAATTGTTATATATATACTTCTATTATTTCCTTTATTCCTTTCTGCGCAGAAAGTTTATTTAGGTTCGTGTACAACTTCTGATGGAGGTCAATATAAAGGAGAAATGGTGGGGGGGAAGCCCAATGGTAAAGGTTCTGCAGTATATACAAACGGAGACACTTATGAAGGGGAATATGTAAAAGGAAAGCGCAATGGTTATGGCGTATACTCTTTCTCCGATGGTGAGAGATATGAAGGTTCGTGGTTTCAAAATCAGCAACACGGACGCGGAACTTATTATTTCCTTACCAACAATAAGTATGTCGGGCTTTGGTTTCGCGATGAACAGCAAGGCCATGGAGTTATGTATTATTATAATGGTGACAAATATGAAGGCAATTGGCAGAAGGATAAGCGCCATGGCAAGGGAAAATATACTTTTGCAAGTGGTGCATATTATAATGGCAATTGGGATAATGATAAAAAATCGGGTAAGGGATTCTTTGATTGGGGAAATGGCACCACGTATGATGGTATGTGGCTTGACAATCAGAGATCTGGAAAGGGAACTTTCAGATATGCCGATGGGGATGTATATATAGGAGAATGGAAAGACGATATACAGGACGGCTTGGGTATCTACAAATTCCAGAATGGTGATTACTATGAAGGAAAATATGTTCAAGGAGAACGAACAGGGGAAGGAATATTCAAGTACTCTAATGGTGACAAGTATGTTGGAAACTTTCAGAATGGAGAGAAAAATGGATATGGCTCATTCTATTGGTCCAATGGAGACACCTATATAGGATATTGGAGCAATGACCGTCAGCATGGCAAAGGTAAGCTAGTCAAGAAAAATGGCGATGTATTTGAGGCCAATTTCAAAGAAGGTTTGTTTGATGGGGAAGTGATAATCCATTTCGCAAATGGTTCGCGCTTTAAAGGAATGTACAAGAAAGGACTTCGTAATGGTCCTGCAATTGAAGAAGATAAAGATGGAAAACGCTTTGAGGGTGTTTATGCAGATGGTCTGCGGAATGGCCGTTTTTTGGAAAAAGACCGCAACGGAAAAATTGTCGCTCAAGGCAAATATGAACATGGACGAAGAATAGTAGATTAATTTAATAAACGAAATTATGATAATTGACAATTTGACTAATCTTACCAAGTATGTCGCTCTCAACCGTTCTTTTCAAACAGTCATTGATTATCTTAAAGCCAATGATTTGAAATCAATGGAGCCTGGTCATTATCCAATTGATGGTGACAATATATTTGTGAACATCCAAGAGGGCTTTGGAAAAACAAAAGATGAGGCCAAGGTAGAGTGTCATCATGAAATGATAGACATACAGATTCCTTTGACCGAAGTGGAGACATACGGATACATAGATATTACCCACAGAGATGTTAAAGGTTTTGATGCCGTTACTGATATAGGCTTTTTCCCAGACTTGACGCCTTTGTGTTATCCTGTGTGTCAAGTTGGTATGTTTGCCATCTTTTTCCCTCAAGATGGTCATGCACCTATGATAGGTGATACCGCCCGAAAGATAAAGAAAGCAATTTTTAAAGTAAAAATCTAAAGTTATGGTGACTTCAAGTAAAACTTGTAGAAAAGGCTTGAAAGTTGACTCTCCAGCAAAGCAGGCCAAGAGTCAGCAAGTTAAACATTTAGGAATCGTCAAGCGCGATGGCTATCTTGCTCCTTTTGAGGATGCTATTCGTGGCAGGCATGAACATGCTCAGTGGAAATATTCTCAATATACCGATAATGGCAAGTCCACATTATCAGACTTTGCTAATGGACATGAATATTACGGATTGCATAAACTTGAAAAAGGCTGGGTGTTCCGCGAATGGGCTCCCAATGCTACTGACATTTATCTGATAGGTGACTTTAATAAATGGAAGGAAAGTCCCAAGTATAGATGCAAGCGCATCAAAGGTACCGGCAATTGGGAGTTGAAATTGTCGGAAAACAGCATAAATCATGGCGACCTCTATAAGATGCATG
Source organism: Prevotella sp. P5-108 (assembly GCF_002251385.1). Taxonomy (GTDB): domain Bacteria; phylum Bacteroidota; class Bacteroidia; order Bacteroidales; family Bacteroidaceae; genus Prevotella. The sequence continues at coordinate 301,619 of NZ_NPJJ01000043.1, read as the reverse complement.
TCTATTGGGAAGGTGGCGAGGGAGAGCGTATCCCGGCATGGACTCGTCGTGTCGTTCAGGATGAAGAAACGAAGATTTTCTCCGCCCAAGTCTGGAATCCGGAACAGCCTTATAAATGGAAAAAGAAATCGTTTGTACCTAAAACCAATCCTCTCTTTATTTACGAGTGTCATATCGGCATGTCCCAGGATGCAGAGAAGGTTGGAACCTATGATGAGTTTAGACTCAATGTTCTGCCTCGTATAATCAAGGATGGCTATAATTGCATTCAGATTATGGCGATACAGGAACATCCTTATTATGGAAGTTTCGGTTATCATGTCAGTTCGTTCTTTGCTTCATCGTCGCGTTTCGGTACTCCGGAGCAACTGAAGCAGCTCATTGACGAGGCCCATCAGCACGGAGTGGCTGTAATCATGGATATTGTTCATTCCCATGCTGTCAAGAATGAGGTAGAAGGTCTTGGAAATCTTGCAGGTGACCCCAATCAGTACTTCTATCCGGGAGAGCGTCACGAGCATCCCGCTTGGGACAGCTTGTGCTTTGATTATGGCAAAGACGAGGTCGTTCATTTCCTGCTTTCCAATTGTAAGTATTGGTTGACGGAATTCCATTTTGATGGCTTCCGTTTTGACGGAGTAACGTCCATGTTGTATTATAGCCATGGGTTAGGTGAGGCATTCACCAATTATGGAGATTATTTCAATGGGCATCAGGATGACAATGCAATTTGTTATCTTACATTGGCTAACATTCTTATTCATGAGGTAAACAAGCATGCGATTACTATTGCTGAAGAAGTAAGTGGCATGCCTGGCTTAGCGGCCAAATTCGCTGACGGTGGTTATGGCTTTGACTATCGCATGGCAATGAATATCCCTGATTATTGGATTAAGACCATCAAGGAGTTACGCGATGAGGACTGGAAACCAAGCTCCATTCTTTGGGAGGTTACCAATCGCAGGTCTGATGAGAAGACGATATCCTATTGTGAATCCCATGACCAGGCGCTTGTCGGAGACAAGACCATAATATTCCGTCTTGTTGATGCCGATATGTATTGGCATTTTAAGAAAGGTGATGAGAATATGTGCGCCCAACGTGGTATCGCTCTTCATAAGATGATTCGCTTGGTTACGGCCTCTACCATTAATGGAGGGTACCTGAATTTCATGGGAAATGAGTTTGGACATCCTGAATGGATTGATTTCCCGCGTGAAGGTAACGGATGGAGCCATAAGTATGCTCGCCGACAGTGGAACCTTGTAGACAATAAGGAATTGGATTATCACTATCTTGGCGACTTTGACCATGATATGCTTAGTGTATTGAAGTCAGAAAAGAACATCAACAAGACAGCTGTGCAAGAAATATGGCATAATGATGGTGATCAGATTCTCGCATATATGCGTGGGGATCTGGTATTTGTATTCAATTTCTCTCCATCCCGCTCATATTCTGATTATGGCTTTCTCGTGCCCGAGGGAGCGTATGAAGTGATGCTAAACACTGATTCTAAATTGTATGGAGGAAATGGATTGGCTGATGATACCATTACCCATTTCACCAACTCCGACAAGTTGTATGCTAAAGACCATAAGGGGTGGTTGATGCTTTATATTCCAGCCCGCTCTGCGGTCGTATTAAGACGAAAAGAGTAATACCTTCCTATAAAAAGAATGGCACTGTGTTTTTCCACAATGCCATTCTTTTTTATTTCATGACTGAGATTAAGCCCAGTCGTGTATTGGCTTAGTTGTTGCGGCGAACTTCTTCAAGTGCCTTAACCCAGTTTGTGTCCAAGGAGAATTGGGTAATGAAGTTGTCGTTGTCAACATAGGCATAAATAATGTCTTTGTCCATGTCGTTGAACAATGCGTTTTCGATAGTGACTTTTTTAAATCTGCTCATAATGATGTTTCGTTGATTCTTTTTCTTTTCCATTGACAGTCTCTTTATGTACAGATTGACAAAGTCTATCATTGCGCTCGTCTGGTTGCCTAATTCGTAGGCTGTTACATGGTTGTCGCCAGCCTTCACCATCATATAATATATGGCATCATACTTGAATGTTGCGATTTTCCTTTCGTCAAGCGTCTTCTTGGGATCCGACTTGATGACTTCTTGATTTTGCATGATGCGCTTAATCTCTTTGTAGATTTCCTGAGCGCTTGCGTTTGTTGCCATTGTCAATAGCAACAACATTGATACTAAAAATGTTCTCATATTTTCTTCTGCTGTTTACTTCAACTTTGATATATTGTTTATTCTGTCTTGGTTTCTTGTCGCGAAATCTTTCCAACTCCCGTATTTATGCTCGCTTTGTGGCGCATTCTGTTGCAAAAAATGACAATAAGCGACACCTAATGCGTCAGTTGCATCCATAAACTTGGGCATTTCCTTCTCGTCCATTTTGAGAAGTCGTTGTAGCATTCCTGCCACCTGCTCTTTGCTTGCCTGACCTTGTCCGGTTATGGCCATCTTTATTTTAAGAGGAGCATATTCATGGATAGGGATTTCGCGCCTTATAGCTGCGGCAATTGCCACTCCTTGAGCTCTTCCCAATTTCAGCATAGATTGGACATTTTTCCCAAAGAACGGAGCTTCTATAGCCATCTCGTCGGGCAGATATTCGTCGATAATTCCCGTAATCCTTTCGAAAATCTTGCCTAATCTTATGTAAGGGTCGTGCATTTTTCGTAAATCTATTACTCCTAAAGCCATAAGTTGGGCTTTATTGCCGACGGCTTTCAAGACGCCATAACCCATTACATTTGTGCCAGGGTCTATACCAAGAATGATGCGTTCATTATCTGTCATCTATCAAGATACGGGTTGCTGGCCAATTCATTGCCTATAGTAGTCGTTTCGCCATGACCAGGATATATTTTCGTAGTATCTGGAAGCTGGCAAATCATTCGAAGGCTTTGTATTATCTGGAACATTGAGCCTCCTATAAAATCCGTGCGACCAATGGCATGTCTAAACAATGTGTCGCCAGAGAAAGCAACGTTTTCTTCTTTGCAATAGAAGAACACGCTACCAGGAGAATGGCCGGGTGTTTCAATAATTGTAAACTCATGTGTTCCAAATCTGATGACATGATTCTCGTCAAAATACACGGGATTGGGCATCTGGTAGTCAAGGGTCACATTGACCAAACCTTCCGCTTGCTTGTCGAGCATTTCCATCAGTTGTTCGTCTTCCTTGTGCACTTCTGGCATTAAACCGTATTGCTCATAAATAGTATTATTACCGAAATTATGATCAATATGGCCATGTGTGGCAATGAGGTGCACCGGTTTGAGCTGCTGCTCTTTGATATAGTCTATTATGCTTTGGCGTTCATGTTGTGAGTATGCTCCGCAATCACAGATAACACACTCCTTTGTGTCATCGCTTATCACATAGCAATTCTCTTGCAACATGTTGCATGTAAATCGTTTTATTGTCAGCATGGAATGTATAATATGTTTTTTTCTTTGAACCATTCTTCTTCAAACCAATTACTGATGGGGGCAATTTCAGCAATATTGGAGTAGGGCTTTATCTCTGCTTGCAAGTCACCTCCTTTGAGGCAGATAATACCATTGGGGAGGGCATTGCTTTGTTTCTTGGAAATATTTTTGGCCACAATCTTGGCGAGGTCAGGTAGAGGCATGACCGCTCTGCTCACGACAAAGTCGAATTTTCCTTTTTCTTCCTCGCCGCGGAGATGGACTGCGTTGACGTTCTTCAGCCCTATTGCTTTGGCTACTTCTGTTGCCACCATGATTTTCTTTCCAGTTCCATCGATGAGCCTGAACTTACATTCGGGAAATAGTATAGCAAGAGGAATACCTGGAAAGCCGCCACCAGTACCAAAGTCAAGAAGGGTAGTACCGGGCTTGAAATGAATAAACTTTCCAATTGCGAGAGAGTGAAGAACGTGGTGTTCGTAGAGATTGTCAATATCTTTGCGTGATATTACATTTATCTTTGCATTCCAATCTCTGTATAAATCCTTGAGTTTGGCAAACTGTTGAATTTGTTCCTCACTCAGTTTGTTGAAGTATTTGGTTATAATCTGCATATAGTCTGATGACAATTAAACGGCTAATTATCAATTTCTTTTTGTTCCTTGCAAAGTTACGATAAAAATGTCGTAACTTTGCATAATAATAGTAATTATTTAGTGAATAATGATTAAAGCAGCGCTTTTTGACTTGGATGGTGTCGTATTTGATACCGAGCCACAATATACGCTCTTTTGGGGAGAGATTGGCAGGCAGTATCATTCTGATATTCCTGATTTTGCAAAGAGAATCAAGGGACAAACCTTGACTCAGATATTTTCGGCGTATTTTTCTCATCTTCAGTCTGAACAATCGCAGATTGTAAGTCGTCTTAATGAATTTGAGCGGAATATGCATTTTGATTATGTTCCCGGATTTCAGCAATTTGTTTTGGCATTGAAAGAGAAAAATATCAAAACGGCAATTGTCACAAGCAGTAATAATGAAAAGATGAGAAGTATCTACGCGGCTCATCCTGAGTTTCGGGATTATTTTGACGCCATTCTTACTTCTGAAGACTTCTCCCATAGCAAGCCCCATCCCGAATGTTACCTTAAGGGTGCCGAAGTCTTGGGTGTACTTCCTGACGAATGTATTGGCTTCGAAGATAGTTTTAATGGTCTGAAGGCGGCGCGTGCTGCCAATTTGTATGTTGTAGGACTGGCTACCACAAATAGTGCTTCAGCCATATCAGATTATTGTGATTTAGTAATCAATGATTTCTCAAATTGGACACACAGAATACCTCCATTCATCTGAGCCATTGGCATAAAGAATTCTGGTTTTTGGCTATAGCCAATTCTTTACTTTCAATAGGCGTATATATGTTGATACCTGAAATGTTGACATATATGCGAATCAATGGTTTCTCTTATCAGGCACAGGCTCTTGTAATGGGGGCGTATGTGCTGGGTCTATATGCTTTTGGGCCATTTGTAAGTTATTTGGTAGAGCGTTATCGTCGCAAAAGGGTGTGTCAATATGCGATTTTGCTGTTAATTGGCGATATCCTTATGATGTTGTATTTGCGCACGTCTCCAATGGCTGCTCGATTTGAACTTGTAGTGGCCTTACGATTCATATTAGGTGCCGTTTACGGGTTGGCACAGATGGTCTTGCTTTCTACTCTGGTCGTTGATTCTGTTCAGTCTTATTTCCGTACAGAGGCTAATTATCATATCAACTGGTTCGGTCGGCTTGCTGTTGCTTTGGGCCCGCTGATCTCTCTTGTGGTGGTTTCTCATGTAAGTCTTGAGCGCGCGTTTCTTTTATCTGTGCTGTTGTCAGTATTGGCCCTCTTGCTTATTTCGGTTATACGCTTTCCTTTCAAGACCCCTCCAGATAATATAGAAAGATGTAGCTTGGACCGTTTTCTCTTGCCAGGCGGAGTTATGCTCTTTGTGTGTTTGGCACTGATTATGGTAGTTGTAGGTATGCTTTACACCTTGCGGTTGCCTGCTGCTTTTTTTGCTTGGATGTTGTTGGGATTGTTTGTGGCAGTCCTTGTAGAGAGGATTGCGTTTGTCAATGCCGAGTTAAAGAGTCAAGCGGTAACAGCTCTTCTTGCCATGATTATAGCATTGTTTTTACTCATTGAGCGTTCTGGTTGTCATGAGGTCATATCTATTTCAGCCACATTGCTTGGGTTGGGAGTAGGGGTGATAGGTACGCGTTTTCTCTTGTTCTTTATCAAACTTAGTACTCATTGCCAACGTGGCACTTCTCAGAGTAGTTACTTTCTGTCTTGGGAGACGGGAATTGGACTTGGTGTAGTCGGTGGCTTGGCGGTATGTCACGGAGAGATGTATCTCACCTTATGGATTGCGCTTGCCATTAGTATTATGGCATGTATGCTATATGTATTCTACTTGCATCGTTGGTTTATGAAACACAAGAATAGGTAATAAGCAAAAAACTCATTCAAGACCTGCTTGAATGAGTTTTTTGCTTATCGTATAGGACTGTTTGTTACTCTTCTTTCATATCTCCTTCTATATATAGACGGACCATTTCTACTTTTCCGTTAGTCCTAATGGTAATCGATTTCTTGAAATGTCCAGGGAATTTGCCTTTCCCGTTATAGGTAACTTTTACAGTTCCCTTTTCGCCGGGCATGATAGGCTCTTTTGTATATGAGGGGATGGTGCATCCGCAACTGGCTATGGCCTGGTTGATGATGAGAGGGGCTTTGCCGATATTAGTGAATGCAAAAACGGCAGTCTGGACAGGTGTCTTTTCACTGAACGTGCCGAAGTTATGTACGGTCTTGTCAAACTTTATTTCTGGCTGTTCCTGCTGCGCGTAGGCGACAAGGCTTGCCAGCATCATTAACAATAAAAATATCTTTTTCATATCAATCATTATTTAATATTGTGCAAAGTTAGGGATAAATTATGAATATAGGCAGTTTTCGGCGGTTATTTATAATTTATTAATTAACTTAGTGTTTGTTTGCTATAAACGAAAAGAGTCTTAAGTAAGAACTTAAGACTCTTCTGCGGTGTGTACGGGACTCGAACCCGTGACCCCATGCGTGACAGGCATGTATTCTAACCAACTGAACTAACACACCTTGTTAGTTTTTTGCATCTGAAGAACTTGCGGTGCGTACGGGACTCGAACCCGTGACCCCATGCGTGACAGGCATGTATTCTAACCAACTGAACTAACGCACCAGTTACCTGTTCCTTATTTGCGAGTGCAAAGGTAGTAATATTTTTCTAATCCACCAAATACTTGCGCATATTTTTATAAAAATAATTGCATGGCATATGCGTCTGCAAAACCGTTTGAAGTGCGGAACCAATCTTTAAGTATTGTCCCTTTGACAAAGCCGACATATTCATGCAAAGACACAGAACGTTCATTGTCAGTATTTATGAGTGCATAAAGTTGGCGAAGGTGTAGCACACTGCCAGCATAACTGATCAGCTGTAGCAAGGCTGATAAGGCATACTTGTTTCTTCTGTATTTTTTAGCAATGACGATTCCCGTCTCGGCTCTTGAGTGATGTGGGTCAAAATTGGTTAGGTCTATCATGCCCACAACCTCGCCTTCTTCGTTTTCGATGGCCCACCTTACTTGGCCGTCTTTATATATGTCGCATGTACTGTTGGCAATAAAGTCATGCAGGACATATCGTGAATACGGGGTCGTATAGTCGCTCACATCCCATAACTCGGGATCATTTTCTATACTATAGAAGAACTCCAAGTCTTCTGGCTCTAAAGCTCTTAGCTTGACTGTTGGCAGGCTATTGGTCATTGAATACATTTTTTTCGGTGATAATCGTATGCGACAATGGGTTGAAAAAGCCCATCTTCACTCTTGGGTGGGCAGACGATGTTGCACTCTTGAATATCTGCTGAAGGGCAAAGGCAGACACATCATATATAATATATGTAAGGGCTGTCTCGTTGAGTTCGTTATACTCTATGTCACCTAAATCTGTAATGTACTTTGGGTCTAAGCCGTTTGCAGATGCGATTTTATTACATAGTTCTCTATTCTCCATGGGTACGACACAAATGTAGCTTATGGGGGCAGCCACTTTGAGCTTCTCGTTTTTGAAGGTTGAATAGAATTTGCTCATTTTGACACTAATCAGAGTAGATAGTGCCTTCGAGTAAATTGCCATTTGTATGGGAAGAGAGAAAAGAAAACTCAGGTGGGAATAATGCTTGTTGAAGAATATAAGCATTGCCTCATAAAACACGTGCACATAGCGAAACGATGTTTTTTGCGTGCTTTCCCCTTTGTAGTGGAGTATTTCTGTCGGGTAATACCATACATCCCATCCTTTGTTATGTATGCGATACGACAAGTCTATGTCTTCTCCATACATGAAGAAGTCTTCATCGAGTAGGCCTACCTCTTCCAGCGTGGATTTGCGCAGCAGGCAAAACGCACCGCTTACAATCTCTATTTTGGAAGCCTCGTTCCATGGGAGGTAGCTCATATAATAGTGGGCAAATGTCCGGTTGGCTGGAAAGCGTTCGCACAATCCGCACATCTTGTAGAAGGCAGTGGCAGGCGAGGGTATGCCTCTACGCGATTCTTTGGCCACGCTGCCGTCTGTGTTTAGCATCTTGACTCCTAAAGCACCAGCTCGCTCATGACTGTCCATAAACGCGATAGTTTGGCGAATGGTGTCTTCGCCTACCATTGTGTCCGGATTCAGCAGGAGCACGTACTTGCTTTGGGAACGCCTTATGGCTATGTTGTTGGCGCGTGAGAACCCCAGGTTCTCTTGGTTTTGGATGAAAACAACGTCATCAAAACGCGGCTTGAGGTAGTCTATGCTGCCGTCATTCGAACAATTGTCGACAACACATATTTCGGCGTCTATTCCCGTTAGCGCTTTGCGCAACGAGTATAGGCACTGCTCCACATAAAACTTTACGTTGTAGTTAACTATTATGACCGTCAGTTTCATTGTAACAGCGCGACAATGATGGATATACGAAGAAAAGGCTCAGGAACAGGATGATGGCAAGATACCCGAAGCCGGCACCGACAAAAAGGTAGTAGCATACCAGATTGATTACCATGGGCACGTTGAGCAGGCATAGTCGTACAATTCCCCAACGCTCGAAATGAAGCAAGGTGTCAGATGCCAGTTTGTTGGCGATGGCTTTGAACTTGAAGAGTTTCAAGGCTACAGGAATCGCAATAATCGTGAGAATCTCCATCATTGACATGATGACAAACTCCACTTGCTTGTCATTGGCCAGGATGCCATTGGGTATGATGTCCAACTCGCCTGATACAATTATGATTGCCGAAAGTGCGATTGGAATCCAAAATATGAGTTGTAATTTCTTCTGAATAGTTTCCATTTTTATTTGCTGAAAGGAATACGATTGAGTATAGAACGGCCCAGTGTCACTTCGTCGGTATATTCCAATTCGTCGCCGATAGAAATGCCTCGTGCGATGACGCTGATATTCACATTTGTGTGTGCCAATTTTCTGGATATATAAAAGTTGGTTGTGTCGCCCTCCATTGTGGGGCTGAGTGCCAGGATGATTTCGCCTATATCGTCACGCTCCACGCGTTCTACGAGCGAAGCTATCTCTATATCTCCAGGGCCGATGCCGTCCATCGGGGATATTATGCCACCTAAGACATGGTATAGTCCCCGATATTGCTGAGTGTTCTCTATCGCCATCACGTCGCGGATGTTTTCCACTACACATATTGTCCTTGTGTCGCGATGTGCATCAGAGCATATCGGACAGATGTCAGTATCGCTGATGTTGTGACACACCTTGCAATACTTTACATTATGACGCAAAGTGCCGATGGCGCTGGTGAAACCGTCAACGCTTTCTTCGCTCTGCCGTAAGAGGTGCAGTACAAGTCTTAGTGCTGTCTTGCGCCCGATACCTGGTAGTTTGGAGAACTCGGAGACGGCTTTTTCCAATAGGGTCGATGGATATTGCTGTTCCACCGCGATTAATCGTCAAACAGGTAAACGCCGATACCCACCTTAAGTCCGATTGTGGAGTGGTCGCTATCCTTGAATGAATGTTTGTAATACACTGAAGGCTCGATGGTTACCGAGCGGTTGATGAAGAAGGCATAACCAACTTCAGCACTGGGCATAATGTCGTTGTAACTATGATTGCTGTGCACAAAATTACAATTTGCGCCGAGGAAGAGACCGTTCTGGATGATGTAATAACGGAATCCCACGCCTATTGCTGCCTGGTCAGCTATCTTGTCTTTGCCATAGTGGTCATAGCCTACCTCGCCCAAGAGCATCCAATTGTCTGCAAACAGGTAACCTGCCTTGGCCTGTACGCCGAGGTTCAATCCGTTCTCGCTGTTGTATGATAGGTTGAGTCCGCTAAGCGAAGCGCCTATATATCCTTTACCTTGTTGAAACTGTGCGCTGGCTGTCAGTGCGACAACAAGCATCGTTAATGATAATACTATTTTCTTCATAATGCAAATGTTATCTTTTTGTTGTTTGTTTCTTATACCATATTATATATATAATCGTCAATGCAGCGGTAAGCAGTCCTCCTAATGTGTAGCTCAAGCCAGCTGGAAGATGCAGGGCTTTGTCGCTGATGAGGATGTAAGTCGTACATACCATTGTCATGAATGCCGCTGGCACAAATGTGAACCAGTGACACTTATGCTGTTTGGCCAGATATACCGTGATAGTCCATAAGGCAAAGACTGCCAGAGTCTGATTTGACCATCCGAACCATTGCCAGATGGTGTTGAAACCGTCTTTGTTTTCTATCTGCCATACGAGCAAGCCCAGTCCGACGGCAAATAATGGCAAAGCAATCATAAACCGCTTGCCCAATTGCTTCTGGCTGGCATTCATTGCCTCTGCTATGATGAGTCTGGCTGATCTAAAAGCGGTGTCTCCACTGGTGATTGGAGCGGCGACCACTCCCAGCAGGGCCAGCAGTCCTCCTATTACTCCCAGCCAGCCCGTACAGATATTGTTGACTACGTCGGGAGCGGTGAAGTATTGTATCAGTGATTTGCTGTCAGCATCGTTTGCCTGTGCCAGGAAATCACAGATAGTCTGCGGGTCAACCACCTCGCGCCAGCCGCCATAGTAGAAGAAGTATGAAGATACTGCTGCCCAAATCAAGGCCACGATGCCTTCGGTTATCATAGCACCGTAAAATATGGGGCGTGCCAAACGCTCAGATGTGATGCAGCGCGCCATGAGCGGACTTTGTGTGGCATGGAAGCCGCTTATAGCTCCACAGGCAATAGTTAGGAATAGGCAAGGAAACAAGGGGTTGTTGCTGAAGAATGTATCTGTGCCTAACAGCGAGGTAGGGGTGTTCCTGTTAGAGGCTTCCAGATCGCTCCATATCTCGGGTAAAGCCGGCATCTTGACAAATAGCATGACCATAAGTGCAAATGCCATGAATATGAGCGAAATGGCAAATAATGGATAAATCTTTCCTATTACCTTGTCAATGGGAAGGATTGTCGCCAGGATGTAGTAACCGAAGATGATGATGACCCACCATGTGGTGGTGAGGCAGTAATTCTTCAGAAGTAGAGCCGGGCTATATACAAATACAACGCCGACCATGAGCAACAGGAAGACAGAGAAGACGAGCATTATCCTTCTGGCTGTTGCTCCCAGATAGGTGCCCACCAGTGCTGGCATGTTGGCACCGCCGTGGCGTATGCTTAACATTCCCACAAAGTAATCGTGCGTGGCGCCTGCAAAAATACAGCCAAATACTATCCAGAGATAGGCGGCTGGACCATACCATGCACCCATAATGGCACCAAAGATGGGACCTGTTCCGGCGATGTTTAGAAATTGTATCATAAAAACCCGCCATGAAGGCATGGCGATATAGTCAATGCCGTCAGCGTGGCTGATGGCTGGGGTTGGGTTGTCGGTGGGACCGGCCACGCGCTCGACGATACGCCCATAAATACAATAGCCGAGTATGAGGGCTATCAAGGCCATTATAAAAGAAATCATCTTTCCGCTAATTTAGCTTATATTTGTTGCAAAGTTAATAGATTTTGTTCTAATCGCAAACTAAATACAAAAAAGTTAAGTATCTTTGCGGAAAAATTGAACAATGAAAGTTAGATTACTTCTTTTATATCTCCTGATATCCATATATACGCCGTTATTAGCCCAGTTCAATCAGCCTTCGCCCAAGTATGAGGCGCGGGCAGTCTGGCTTACCACTATCGGAGGGATAGACTGGCCGCACTCTTATGCCCAGACTCCATCTTCGATAGACAGGCAGAAGCGGGAACTGGTTGCCATCTTAGACAAGTTGCAGAAGGCGGGTATCAATCAGGTGTTGTTGCAGACGCGTATTCGTGCCACCACTATTTATCCTTCAGTCTACGAGCCTTGGGATGGTTGTCTGAGCGGTCGGCCTGGCAAGAGTCCCGGTTATGATGCTCTTGCCTTTGCAATCGATGAGTGTCATCGTCGTGGCATGGAACTGCATGCCTGGGTGGTGGCCATTCCTGTTGGCAAATGGAATGGAGCCGGTTGCCGCAATTTGCGCAAGCGAAATCTGAAGATGCTGAAGAGGATAGGGGATGAGGGTTTTCTCAATCCCGAGATGCCACAGACGGCCGGCTATATTGCAGACATTTGCGAGGAGATAGTCAGAAATTATGATGTTGATGGAATCCATCTCGATTATATCCGCTATCCTGAGAATTGGAATATCAAAGTCACGTCTACTCAGGGCCGCAGTTTCATTACTCGTATCGTCAAGGCGATACATGACCGTATAAAGACCATCAAACCTTATGTCAAACTGAGCAGTGCGCCCATTGGCAAGCATGATGACCTGACCCGGTATCAGAGTTATGGATGGAATGCCTATAGGCGCGTGTGCCAGGATGCACAAGGATGGCTGCGGGATGGGTTGATGGACCAGCTGTTTCCGATGATGTACTTTCAGGGACGCCAGTTCTTTCCATTTGCCATCGATTGGAGCGAAAACAGTTATGGGCGCATCGTCACTCCTGGCTTGGGCATCTATTTTCTGTCACCCAAGGAGAAAGATTGGCCACTGGAGATTATCTCGCGCGAGATGCATGTGCTGCGCCAGTATGGTTTGGGGCACGCCTTCTTCAGGAGCAAGTTCTTTACAGACAATACCAAGGGCATTTACGATTTTACATTAAAGCATAACGCCTCACCGGCCCTTGTGCCGCCAATGACATGGGCCAGCAGCACTGCACCCGCTGCCCCTACATGCTTGGCTCTTGGCCGCAATCATGTCCTGACCTGGCAGAAGACGGTAACAGGTGGGGATATATATTATAATGTGTATTCGTCTCCCTCCCATCCTGTAGATATCACAGACGGACGCAATCTTATAGCTGCCCGCGTTAGCGGCAATGCGGTAAAGGTGGGCAACTCGGACCGGTTGTATTATGCTGTGACGGCTATGAATCGATATGGTGTAGAGAGTGGCGCTCTGCAAATGGAGCCTCGGGGCGATTTGTCCTTTGCCAATCCTTCTGCGGCACTCAGCTGTGATGGGCGCAAATTGATTTTGCCACATTCACAGGAAGTTTGGGAGCGCAATGTAGTGTTGCTGGTGACCGATGTTCTGGGCAATCCTGTCCTGACAAGCGCCTGGAAGGGGCAGACTCTGGATGTGAGCAAGATTGCTCCTGGCGTGTACCACCTCTATGTCTTGACAAGTAGGGGCGTGAGACATCGCTGTGGCTATTTCGTAATCCGCCGATAGTGCGAGGAATGGCGCGGTTAACGTTGTTTAACTGTTTGCCGTGCAAGATTTCCCTAAAGTCGCATTTACAAAGCGAAAAAGCTATATTTATAATTATCAACATAACAAGAAAATGAAAAGAAACAGAAAGACAGCCGCCGTCTTGGCGGGTTTTATCATGATGGCCTTGATGATGGTATCATGCAATGAAAGCAACTCGTACCGTGAACTTACAAAGCAGGAAATCCAAAGTGCTTTCTTGACCGTGAGAGGATATCATACAGGCAAGATGGTATATCTGAAGAATATCGGAAACTATCAGACCAAAACCGATACTGTAGATATCAGCTGGACGATTGATACCGACAGCACGCTGACCATACATAACTTTGCCGTGGAGCCATTTGCCGAGTTTATTACCGACAACGAACTCAAGGAAGCCCTGTTGCAGCAGCCTTACCAGGATGTGAAGTGCAAAATCCATTTCGTTGGCTTGTCACCAGTCCTTTTCTACGTCGGTGTTGATGCGCCTGCATACAATATCACCTATGGCGGCCAAAGTCACAAGGTTCAACTGGCGTTTTATGGTAATGCCAATTCGTGCGGAGTATATGATGTGCCAACCCAAAGGATGGAGATACACCTCGTCGGTGGTGGTATCTACGAGGATGGAACCTATAAGGAAAAATATCTTTCTACTACCAACATTCCGATGCTGTTGTTTGCGCCTAATAAGTAGCAGCACGTTTGTCGCTGTGTAGATGACCGCGGCGGTAGAAGATAGGGGAGGGCCGTAACATTCCAGTGTGAGTGTTACGGCCTTTCTGATGTATAGAGGCGATGTCTCCATCAAGAGTGGCGGCAAGGCAAAACCAGTTGCGATGGCGCTGGCGATAGTTTCAAAGTCTGAAATAAACTATTCAAAACATGAATTGATAATATCAAACCATGATTTTATCAATTCGCGCTTCGCTTTTGGGATATATTTGATTAAAGTGAATATAAATGCAGGAAACAACAGTCTGGAATGGATCTGCGGAGCAGTGAAAGTTAAAAAAAAACAATTATGATACAATGAAAATGAAAAAAATGCAGTAACTTTGTAGGAAAATAACAAATGATATAATTTATGGATTGGCTCATTAACCTTTTTACACAGCAAAATTCGGTTGCCCACATAGTCCTTCTGTTTTCGATAGTGATTGCAGTAGGCGTGTTGTTGGGTAAAATCAAGATTTGCGGCATTTCTTTGGGTGTAACCTTTGTTTTGTTCGCAGGTATCATTGCTGGACATGTCGGCTTTACGGCTCCCGTCGATATCTTGACGTTTATTCAGGACTTCGGTCTCATCCTCTTTGTGTTTATGATTGGTCTGCAGGTTGGCCCTGGCTTTTTTGAGAGTTTCAAGAAGGGCGGCGTTACTCTCAACCTCTTGTCCACGGCAGCTGTCCTGCTTAATATTGGCGTGATGTTTGCCTGCTATTATCTCTTTTTCGATACTACGGATGTCAACAATCTGCCGATGATGGTCGGAACGTTGTATGGCGCGGTAACCAATACACCTGGTTTGGGTGCAGCCAATGAGGCCCTTACTTCGGTCTTCCCTGCAGACAAGGTGCCTTCCATCGCTTCGGGATATGCCTGTGCTTACCCCTTGGGTGTACTTGGCATTATCGGTGCTACCATTGCCATCCGCTACATCTGCAAGATACGTCTGGAGGATGAGAATGAGCAGCTGCAGGCGTTGGAAAATGAGAACCCTCACGAGAAGCCGTTTTCTATGCACCTGAAGGTGAGCAACTCTTATCTTGCTGGCAAGAAACTGCAGCAGATTTCCGAGTTCCTCAATCGTGATATCGTGTGCTCGCGTCTGCTTCACAATGGCGAGGTCGTGATTCCTAACAAGAATACTATTCTCGATTTGGATGATGAGATGAATATCGTGTGTGCCGAGCACGACGCTGAAGCTATCCGCGCGTTTATCGGCCCTGCTATCGACAATCCGTTCCCTGAGGATAATGAGAAGCAGCCTCTGGTGTCTAAGCGTATTGTAATTACCAATCCCTCGATGAACGGTAAGACCCTGGGCAAGATGCACTTCTCCAGTGTACATGGCGTCAACGTTACCCGTATCACCCGCCAGGGTATCGACCTCTTTGCCAGTCGTCGTCACCACTTCCATGTAGGCGACCGCATCATGGTTGTCGGTCCCGAGGACAATGTCAATCGTGTGGCTGAGCTGATGGGTAACTCTATCAAGCGTCTTGATGCACCAAATATTGCGACCATCTTTATCGGTATCATTGTAGGTATCGTCTTCGGTAGCCTCCCATTCGCCATACCAGGTATGCCCGTGCCTCTCAAGCTGGGTATTGCCGGCGGACCTCTTATCATAGCTATTCTTATCGGTCGTTTCGGTTATCGCATGCGACTGGTTACATATACCACGACATCGGCAAATATGATGTTGAGAGAGATAGGATTGGCATTGTTCCTTGCAGCCGTTGGCGTCAAGGCTGGTGCCCACTTCTGGGATACTGTAGTCCAGGGCGACGGTCTCAAATATGTTTATACCGGCTTCCTGATTACTATCATCCCTATTCTTATTATAGGTACTATAGCACGCCTGAAGTATAAGTTCAACTACTTTACCATTATGGGTATGCTGGCTGGTACGTATACTGACCCACCTGCATTGGCTTATGCCAACTCGGTGTGTTCGAAGGAGGAACCCTCGGTAGGCTATTCGACCGTTTATCCGTTAAGTATGTTCTTGAGAATTTTCACAGCCCAGATTATCGTGCTGTTCTGTTGTGGAGGTCTCTGATAGATAGCAAAAAGAAAAATGCAGGTTTCAATCGAAAACCTGCATTTTTCTTTTTCCATTATTGTATATAATCACTTTTATTTGGAACGACGTCGAAGCGTCGGGGATGGCCAGCGAAGCGATGAATATCATACTGTCCGCGGTGGACTTGTAGAATGTGATGTCGCTCAGAATACTCTGCGAAAGATACTCCTTGGGAACCAAATCGGTGAAATCACCCTTAGCAAAGTTGCTTGAATAGATGCGCTTGGCTCCTTGGTAAATGCTCAGGTGGACAATGTTGTCGTAATACACATTGTCGACACCTACACCTTCGTCATTATAAGTAGTCTTGACCACTTTATACGTTGTAGGGTTTACCTGCACATAGTAATGGTACTGGAGTTCGCCAGCCTTGATGACACTGTCGCGCTTGATAAGCTGTCGCTGGTTGAGCGCAATGGTTTTGCGGCTGCCGAAATAGTAGATGTCCGAGGCATCCTCGCTCTTGGTCAGGGTGATGTGCTCTCCAGACTGGTTCTCGAAGACAAACAGATGCTCCGCTTGTTTCTGGATGTGATATTTGGCCTCCTTGGCGCCATGCAGTACCAGCGTGTCGTCGATAATCTGGAAATAGACAGGCAGACTTGTTGTGTCGGGGTAGAAAATGGTATCACCCTTAACCCGGAAGGCAACGTCTTCTCCGTCTTCGTTTATCCAGATTCCCTGTAGCATCCTTTTGGCAGCCCTGTCTTCCTGTATAATCTTTTTGGTGTGCGGCTGTTGGCTGCACGACAAGATTAGCAGCAAGGTAGCTGCAAAGATTGTAAACTTCTTCATCGTCCAATGCAGTGATAAACAAAGCCAGCTGCTTCAAGTTCGCTGGGTTCGAAGATGTTACGACCATCAAGCAGTATGCGGCGGTTCATAATCTTGCCTATAACGTCCCAATTAGGCAGACGGAATTCCTTCCATTCGGTAAGTAACAGTAACGCGTCAGCACCATTGGCGGCGTCATACATATCTGTAGCGTATTCAACGCTGTCGCCAATTCTTCGCTGACATTCATCCATAGCCACAGGGTCATACACCTTGATGCGGCAGCCGGCTTCCTGCAGTTTCTTGATGATTACCAGTGAGGTAGACTCTCGCATATCATCGGTCTCGGGCTTGAACGAAAGGCCCCACAGGGCAACAGTTATGCCCTTGAGGGATTCGCCGGAAAAGACAGATGTGAGCTTGTCAAACAAGACACGCTTCTGTTGCTCGTTGACACGTTCTACGGCTTTGAGTACTTCCATGGAATATCCGTTGTCGTCGGCGGTCTTGATAAGGGCTTTGACATCTTTTGGGAAACAGCTTCCGCCGTATCCGCAGCCTGCGTAGAGGAATTTACGACCGATACGCGTGTCGCTTCCTATGCCCGCTCTGACCATATTGACATCGGCTCCAACTTTCTCGCAGAGATTGGCGATGTCATTCATAAAAGAAATACGTGTAGCAAGCATCGAATTGGCGGCATACTTGGTCATTTCGGCGCTGGGAATATCCATAAATATGACGCGGAAATTGTTGAGCAGGAAGGGCTTGTACAATCTTGTCAGGAGTTCCTTGGCCCGGTCGCTTTCTACGCCTACCACTACACGGTCGGGGCTCATGAAGTCTTTGATGGCATTGCCCTCCTTGAGAAACTCAGGGTTGCTGGCCACATCAAAGGTAATGTCTACGCCTCGGCGGTCAAGTTCTTGCTGGATGGTGGCTCTGACTTTCTTGGCAGTGCCCACGGGCACTGTGCTCTTGGTCACCACTACCATATATTTATTGAGGTTTTCGCCAATGGTCTTGGCCACTTGAAGCACGTACTTCAAATCGGCGCTGCCGTCCTCGTCGGGTGGGGTGCCTACAGCAGAAAAAATAATCTGCTGGTCATTGATAATATCTGCCAATGATGTCGAAAACTTCAATCTGCCTGCTTTGATATTCTTTGTTACCAGTTCATCCAATCCGGGTTCGTAGATAGGAATCTGTCCGCTCTTCAGGCGTTCAATCTTCTTGGCATCTACATCGACACATGTAACTGTAGCGCCCGTGTCTGCAAAGCATGTGCCTGACACAAGACCTACATAACCTGTTCCAACTATTGCTATATTCATTATTCAAATAATTTAGCTTCCTTAAATGATTTGCCCGCCAAGTCCTTGGCGCTTGTTATCACCTTGTCAGGGTCAATGGGCCATTCTATTCCTAATGTTTCATCATTCCATCTTATGCTCGCCTCGTGTTGGGGGGCATAGATGTTGTCCACCTTATAGGTAAAGATTGCCTCTTCGCTAAGCACAAGGAAACCATGTGCAAATCCGCGGGGAATAAAGAGCTGTTGTTTGTTTTCTTCGCTTAGTTCCACCATCACATGATGGCCGAATGTCGGTGAATTCTTACGCAAGTCAACGGCAACATCTATCACTTTGCCCTTAATTACTCTTACCAGCTTGGCTTGCGAATACTCGCCCTCCTGGTAATGTAAACCACGGAGAATGCCGTATCCCGATTTGGACTCATTGTCCTGTACAAAATTGATTTTTCCGACATTCTGCTCAAATTCATCTTGCTTCCAAGCCTCGTAGAAATATCCTCGAGCGTCAAAAAACACCTTGGGCTTAATAATATATACACCTTGAATTTCGGTTTCTATATATTCCATAGTCTGTTTGTTGCTTATTGTTCTTTTTTCTTTCATCGCAAATTATTGCTATCGTGTGATAGTTGCGATATCTATGCAAAGGTAAAGATAAAAATAGACAATATGCTAACTTCGGTCCATTTTTTTTACACAATTCATAACTATTGTTGTTAATATATATGGTCAAACAGAGCTGAAACGTCCAATCCTATTGCGTGGCAATAACAAGAAAGCACGCCTTGGTATGCGAGGCGTGCTTGAAGGTAGTGCTTATTGTTAACTTGTCAATCCCACTCTGGGTCATTGTTGTCTTCCGAATGGTGATGGAGTGGAGCGCGTGCATTTCCTGGGCTTGCGCTTACTCCAGACGAAGTGGCAAAATTTTGGCCCAATAAATCGGATGGCAATGTAATGCGAATTATCTCCGGATGTATATATTCTTTTTTCATAGATGTGAATTTATTTGATAATGAACTTTTTGCCGTTTCTTACGTAGATGCCAGAAGGTAGGTTGGTGGTATCGTTTATCTTTATGCCTTGCAATGTATACACTCCATTGGCTTGTTTCTCGGTATAGGTGTTGGGGTGGATGGCTGTAGGTAAGTCCAAGCCTATGCTTTTGTTAACCTGCTGCGAACCAGATGGGAACAAAAAGTAGCAGCGGGTACCTTTGAGTGTGCCGGCTTCACTGACATTTGCAATCACAGTACCGTCATTACCGCCTAACAATCTGTATTTGTCATCGGCTTCGATTTCTGTTGCGCTATATGTGCCAACAAACATTGCGGTTGAGCGTGATGTTTGCCCATTTGTTAAGATTGTCCTTTAATATGGGGTGCTATTTACGAACTTGTTCTACTCCTCAACTTCGGCAATAGAACGCGCCATTGATAGAAATAGATAGCTAATGGTCTCTAATGGCGCATAACTCATATATCTTGCACACCGACGCACCCTGCGCCAAAGTGCTTTGGGGTTGTTGCGTATGAAGAGAGGTTTGGTGTCGCTGAGATGCCAGGCTTCGTACTCGTGCTGTCCATGGGATAGGGCGTAGTCAAGCAAGAATTCTGCCCGGGGCTCCGAAGAGTGAACAAATGGCAGCTCATCGGGCTCAAAGCCCATTGCCGTGATAAGAAAACTGCCTTGTAATGCTGCTGCCCTTGTCACATGAAGTTTCTGCAACCAGCGGTCAAGTTTGACAAAATCGACCTTGTCTCCCCTTGTACGAAGATAGACGGCAAGTTGCACGAGATGTCTGAGTGACGCATCCTGTCCCATCATTGCTGTAATGGATGAGAGTAGAATATCAAGTATCTGCAAGGTATCTACTGATGTGTCTATAGCATGTCGCTCTGTGTTGCGTATTCTTTTAAGTTGGTGGTTAAGCCATAGGTTTGCCATGGAGGCTTGTCGCATGGGAATGGCAGTCTGCGCCGAAGTCACTTCGCCATCGCCCAATTGTAGTGAAGGAATTCCCAACCCCTGATCATACTGGTGGTGTCTCAGTCCGAGGGAGACGGTAGAAGCCACACCACGGCTAAGTGCCATATCGCCCAACTTCCTCCACTTGCAAGGAGTCATTGGTTCAAGTCTGGTATATTCACCTAATGCACCAGAGCGTATGAGCGCAAAGAGATTTCGTTTTACTATATCCATATCAACTGTATTTTCGAGGATATCGGAAGATGATGGCTCCGAGAGCTACCACTCCTATAGCCATGGGATAATATAAATAAGGTATAATGGACATCGGGCTGATATGAGCCAGTCCTGCTGCGAGCAGCATCTGCACGCCATAAGGAAGCATGCCCTGTACCATACACGAGAACGTGTCGAGTATGGATGCTGCCTTGCGATTGTCCACTCCAAATCTGTCACCTATACGACGGGAGATATCACCTACGGTGAGTATGGCTATAGTATTGTTGGCGGTACAGAGATTGACCATGCTCACCATGGCCGCAATTGACAGTTCGGCGCCACGCTTGGTGTGCACCTTGGCAGTAAGTCGGTCTATAAGATAGGAGACTCCGCCCATTTCACTTATGATTTCGAGCAATCCACCCGCCATCATAGCAATAATGACCAGTTCGCCCATAGATGTGATACCGCTGCCCATAGCATCAAGGAGTCCGAAGAAGTCGTAGGCTCCCACTGCGATTCCGATGATAGCACAAAGGGCTATGCCCAGGCTTAGTACAGCCATAACATTCATTCCAAGCAAGGCCATAACCAATACGGCTACATAGGGTACTATGCGTATCCAATCGATGGGTTCAATGGCTGATGGAGACGCTATGCCACGTCCCATAAAACCATAGACGGCCAGCAGTACAATTGCCGCAGGCGCCACAATACGCAGGTTGACTCTGAACTTGTCGCTCATCCTACAGCCTTGGGTCTGTGTGGCTACAACTGTAGTGTCAGAAATGAACGAGAGATTGTCGCCGAAATAAGAACCTCCAACGATGACTGCCACCATAAGCGGTACGGAAGCCCCCGTATCGAGAGCTATTCCCGCCGCCACTGGTACAAGTGCCACGACAGTACCAACACTCGTGCCAATAGAGAGTGAGATGAAACATGCCGCAACAAATAGTCCCGGAAGCAGCAAGTCGGAAGGAAGTACATGGAGCGCCATAGCCACAGTGGCATCGATGCTGCCCATGGCCTTGGCAGACGAGGCAAAAGCACCGGCTAATACATATATCCATAGCATGAGCAGCAAACGTCCGGAACCTGCTCCACGGCTATAGATGTCAATGCGTCTCTGTAGCGTATGGCCGCCCGAAATACATACGGCATAGACGCTCGCCACCATAAACGCCACCGTAACAGGCACGCGGTTAAAATCGCCCGCCAGAAGAGATAGCGAGAGGTAGAACGTGATAAACACTACAAGAGGCGAAAGTGCCAGCAGGCCTTTTTTATTACTTGTCATGATACTAAAGGCTGCGTCGGTAAAAATCCATATTCTCGCGTGTAATCAACTCTATCGGCATATAGTTGACAGTTGTTACCTCCTTGTGGAGCACTACCGATTGGAACAGCGTTTCTACGCAGAGACTGCCTTGCATAAAGGCATGTTGGGCGATAAGGAAAGAGATAGTGCCTTCCCTCAGGCACATCGCATTGCGGTTGACCATGTCGTATCCCATAATCTGGACATCCTTGCGATGCGTCGCCAATAGGTAATCGGCTACTATATATGCCTTGGAGTTGAATGTGATGCAGTGATGGATGTCTGGATGCAGGGCAAAGAATGAATCTATCATGGCCGTATAGAGCTCATGGTCGTTGCGGTGCTCAATGGGAAGGTCGAGGTAACTCACGCGCACATTGGGAAACCGTTTTTGCATATAGCTCATAAATCCTACGGCGCGGTTTTCCTGCTGACGGCTTACTGCGCGCCCGTCTTTCAGCAGTCGCATAAGCATCACCTCCTTCTCTTCACGCGCTATAAGCATAAGCATCTTGGCGGCAAAATAGCCACTGCAGAAAGAATCCTGGCCAAAGAAGGCGAGGGGTTTGAGGTCGGGAATGAAAGAGTCGAGCAAAACAAATGGGATGTCCATCGAATGAAGACTATCGGTAAACGCTCGTGTTGTTTCCTCGTCCATTGGGACGATGATGAGTCCATCGGGGCGGGCAGAGAGGCAATAGCGGCACTGCTTGACATAAGACTCACTGGAGAAACGGTCAAAATAAACTATCTCGAGACTTATGTGAAAATCGCGACGGGCATCATTGGCCTTCACGGCTCCCAGCTCAATTTCTTCCCAATAAGCCTCGGACTCATACTCTGGCATGAGCAGGATAAAACGATAGGAGCGGTTGCGCGCCAGAGCACTGGCATAGACATTGGCTTTGTAGTCCAACTCCTTGAGTACTGCGTCAACTTTGGCTTTTGCAGATGGCGACACGTTGGGACGACCGTGCAACACCCTGTCAACCGTACCAACCGACACACCGGCACGCTCGGCAATATCCTTGATTCTAATCTTCTCTGACATGTTATAACGATTAATCATTGCAAAAATAACAATAATAACCGAATTGTGTAAACACACAGCTCTAAAAAATGGCATCATTAGTTTTTTTTTCTTCAATTCTTTCCTTATTATATAAATTATGTGTACTTTTGCTTGATGACAATAAACAGATAATCTAAAATAAGAAAAATGGCAAAAATCGTAACAATGGGCGAAATCATGCTTCGTCTCTCGTCACCAGGACAGAAACGTTTTGTTCAGAGTGATTCCTTTGATGTAGTATATGGAGGCGGCGAGGCCAATGTGGCAGTAAGTTGCGCCAACTATGGACATGAGGCTTATTTCGTTAGCAAACTTCCCGAACATGAAATTGGACAGTGTGCCCTTAACGCCCTCCGACGCTATGGGGTACACTGCGATTATATAGCCCGTGGCGGTAATAGATTGGGCATCTACTATCTGGAAAGCGGTGCATCGATGCGTCCCTCCAAGGTAATCTATGACCGTGCCGGAAGCTCAATGGCCGAAGCTACTGCCGAGGACTTCGATTTTGATGCGATTATGAAAGACGCCGACTGGTTTCACTGGAGTGGCATTACGCCCGCCATCAGCGACAAGGCTGCCACGCTTACCCTTATGGCATGTCAGGCTGCCAAGCGTCATGGTGTGACCGTAAGTTGCGACCTCAATTTCCGCAAGAAGCTGTGGACATCTGCCAAGGCACAGCAAGTGATGCGTCCACTCATGCAGTATGTAGATGTGTGTATAGGTAATGAGGAAGATGCAAAGCTCTGTTTGGGCTTTACTCCCGAAGCAGATGTGGAAAAGGGTCAGACTGATGCTCATGGATATTATGGCATATTCAAGGGAATGATGCAAGAATTCGGATTCAAGTACGTAGTGAGTACATTGAGGGAAAGCAAATCGGCATCGCACAATGGATGGAAGGCGCTGAGTTATGATGGGCAGCAGTTCTATGAAAGCAAGCACTATGACATACTTCCCATAATTGACCGCGTGGGTGGAGGAGACTCGTTCTCTGGTGGATTGATACATGGCCTCATTGCATATGACGGAGACCAAGCGCGTGCTTTGGAGTTCGCTGTAGCTGCATCAGCCCTGAAGCACACGATACCAGGCGATTTTAATATGGTAAGCCGAGAAGAGGTGGAGAACCTTGCTGGTGGCGACGCTTCTGGAAGAGTGCAGCGATAAAAACAAAAGACATACAATTATGGCAAGATTTAATAAAGTTCAAGTGATACAGGCCATGCATGATACCGGTATGGTGCCTGTTTTTTACAATAGCGACCCAGAGATATGTAAGCAGGTAATCAGTGCCTGCTACAAGGGAGGTGTAAGAGTATTCGAGTTTACCAATCGTGGTGATTTTGCCCATGAGATATTTGGAGAACTCGCAAAATGGGCTGCTGCAGCCTGCCCGGAAATGATTTTGGGAGCTGGCACTGTAATAGATGCCCCCACTGCAGCCCTGTATATGCAACTTGGCGCCAATTTCATTGTCGGCCCCAATTTCAACGCTGAGATAGCTACTGTCTGCAACCGTCGCCTTGTCCCTTACAGCCCCGGGTGCGGATCGGTAAGTGAAATCAGCAACGCCCAGGCTGCTGGCTGTGATGTGACTAAGGTCTTCCCCGCAGGAAATGTGGGCGGACCGTCGTTCGTTAAGAATGTCATGGCGCCTTTGCGCTGGAGTAATATCATGGTGACAGGAGCCGTAAGTCCCGAAGAAGACAACCTCACCGCATGGATTAAGAGTGGGGTGCTCTGTGTCGGCATGGGCAGCAAGCTCTTTCCAAAGGATGTGATAGCCCAAGGCAATTGGCAGGCTATTACAGACAAATGTGTTGAGGCATTAGGTTATGTCGCCAAGGCGCGCCAATAACCAAATATTCAGCCACTATAGGCTTACGCAATGAATAGCAATGACGACATAAAGGCAAACCCAAAGTATGCTCGTTTCCTGAAAGGCTTTATTATATCGCTTGTCGGTATATGGAGCCTTTCATGGCTTATGTCGTGCACAAACCCTACGGCGGAACGCATAGACGGTCTCAACTCGCAAGCCTATGCCTACCATTACCGTAACCTGGACAGCACGGCCTACTATGCACGCCAGGCCCTGCAGCTGTCGTCTGACTACCCGGACGGAAAAGCGGAAGCCCTTAATCATCTTGCCTTTGTCAGTATGGCAAAGATGGACTATGACAGTGTGAAAACGCTCATTGGAAACCTCGACAGGATAACTAACAATCAGGTGGAATTGCTCGTTGCTGACGTGCAGATGATGCGCCTCTGCCAACGTAAATCCTATAACAAGGATTTCTATGTTTATAGGGAGAGGGCTCTTGGTCGGCTGCACCGGATAGAGGAGGAAAGCCGTCTGCTTAACTTACACCAGCAACATCGTTTTGCTTATGCCTGTTCAGAGTTTTACATCGTTGCTTCGGTCTATTTTTATTACATGGGATTGCCCAACCAGTCGCACGACGAACTGGCCCACCTTTCCCAGAGCGACTATCTTAAAGAAGACACCCTACAACTTCTCAATTATTTATATAATGTAGGTTCGGGAGGTATCATTCGTGCGCGGACTCAGGAGAAAGTCGAACAACTTGAATTCGAAAGCCTTATCAAGTGTTATGTCCTTGCCCGCCAAGAGGGCATCCCATTCTTTGAAGCTCAGGCTCTGCAGGGCATGAGTGAGCACCTCGTAGATACCCGTGCACTCTCCAGACTTTTAGATAATAACCAGCCTGCGATGAGTTATATCAACAATGATGATATGCCCGATTCGCTCTTTGCTGGAAATCTCGCACAGCGTGCGCTGCATATTTTCCAGCATTATGGTGACGTCTATCAGACAGCTGGTGCTTATCGTACTCTTGCAAAATGTTATTGGGCACTCAATGATTACCGCTCGTCACTCATTTGTCTGCATAACGCTCTTGAGGAAGACACAGTTATAGAGCGTGCCCCTGACCTGGTAGCCTCTATTCGGGAACAACTGTCACTGGCTTATTCTGCCATCGATGACAAACCCAACAGTGATTATAACCGCAATATCTATCTCGACATGCAGGAGAAAACGCGACAAGACCGGCAGCTTGAGGCGCGTGCCGAGCAGTTGGACAAGTCGGCCAAACTGCTCAACTCGATGATAGCAGCTATACTTGTAGTGCTTGTAGTATTGGTAACCCTGCTCATAGTCCTTTACCTGAAGAGAAAAAAAACCGACCGAAGCAGTGATATTGAATCGTTGCTCATGTCTCTGCGTAAGTGGAAAGAACTCAATGACCGACAAATGAGTCGGCAGATGGAGAAGAGCGACGAGATATGCGAAATGATAGAGATAGAAAAGCTGCACCTGACGCAGAACCGCCGCCGCAACCTCGAGCAGAGGGCCAAGTTATCTTTGGTAACCAGCATAACACCCTTTATCGACCGCATGCTTCATGAAGTAAGAATGCTACGCAAGGTAGGTGATACCAACAACGAACGAATAGAGTATATCGCTGAACTCACAGACCAAATCAACAAGTATAACGAAGTGTTGACCGATTGGATAAGACTACGCCAAGGTCAACTCAATCTACATATCGAAAGTTTTGCTCTACAATCATTGTTTGATATCGTGGCCAAAAGCAAGATGGGATTTCAGCTTAAAGGAATCTCTCTCGATATACAAAAGACCGACCTGACGGTCAAGGCAGACAAGACCCTCACGCTTTTTATGATAAATACGATGGCGGACAATGCACGTAAATTCACTCCCGAAGATGGGCATGTGGAAATCTATGCAATACGCCATGACACTTGTGCCGAAATCAGTATTTGCGACACCGGGCCCGGGATGAGTGATACTCAGTTGAAGCATCTCTTTGACCATAAGCCGATAGTAGATACCTCCGGCGCGGTGCAAGACGGAAAAGGGCATGGGTTTGGACTGATGAATTGCAAGGGAATTATTGAAAAATACAAGAAGGTAAGTCCTATCTTCGCCCAATGTGCAATCGGAGCTGAGAATACCGGCACGGGTAGCAGATTCTGGTTCAGACTTCCGGTGGGTGTTGTGAGATTGTTTATAGGACTCTTTATGTCTTTGACAGTATCTACCACATTCGGGTACGATATGTCTGATAAAGTTCGTAAATATGCTGACTCCATCTATCAATGCAATGTTGACGGACGCTACCACCAAGCACTCGTTATGGCCGATAGCTGTATGCAAGCACTTAACGGCAGACGGGGTTATACACATAAGCACCGGACTTCTGTCGATTTGATGGCTATTTATGACAGTACTGGCAAAGAGGCGGCTGAATTAAAGTGGTTCCGGAGTGGGGTGGAGGCCGACTATACTACTATTCTAAATATGCGCAATGAGATAGCGGTAGCTGCCTTGGCGCTGCACAGATGGAAGCTCTATGAATACAATAACCAGGCATATACCCAGCTGTTCCGCCTGCGCAGTGCCGACCAGTCGCTGAGCAATTATGTGCAGGTTATGCAGAAGGCAGAAACAAACAAGAATGTTGCTATTATCATTCTGATACTCTTGCTGCTTGTCCTTTTTCCAGCATACTACATATTCTATTATCGTTATAGGCTGATGTATAGGCTTTGTCTGGATAGACTGAAACTCATAAACAACCTGCTGATGGAAGATGATCGGCCGGAGAATAAGTTGCTAAAAATCAGTAAAATCTGGGTGATGCCTAAAGTTTCATTTGATAATGATGTCCGACAGCTTGACCGTCTTGTGGCACAGATTTGCAATGACCTTCGGCAGCAGGTGGTCTATAATGAAAAGCAGCGGGATGCCATTGAAATGGAAACGGATGAGCTCAATCGACGCCAATATGAAGTGGCGCGTCTGCACGTAAGCAACAGTGTGCTCGACAACTGCCTTTCCACTCTTAAGCATGAGACGATGTACTATCCCTCGCGTATCAGGCAAATAGTGGATACCAGTCCTATAGACTGTGATGCTCTCGATGAGGTGACCGGATACTATAAGTCGCTTTATGACATATTGAGCCAGCAAGCATTGCGACAGACAGAGACGCCTATGCGCATAGATGGTGAAATGTGGGAAATGTTGTTGGATATATTGTCCAGCATTAATCAGGCTCGCGTAACATGGACTGCCCATACAAGTGACGGACAATATCAGACAGTGCGGATACCCATGCCTAACGTCAAGCTGACAGAGCAAGAGTGTCGGCAGCTCTTTACACCATCTACCAAAGATGTGAGATATTTGATGTGTCGACAGATAATAAGGGAGCTCGGCGAAGTAAGCCAGGCTCGCGCGTGTGGTATCAAGGCAAGCCCCGCAGAGACAGGCATTGTGGTGATGCTTGTGATTCCGCGAAACACCTCATTCTTTGCCAAACAGCAAGGCGTACAATCTCAACCAGAAACGTAACAACTTACAGATATGGAAAAATTTCAAGTAGTCATAGTAGAGGATGTTCCTCTCGAACTCAAAGGAACCGAAGGTATCTTCAAAAATGAGATTCCCGAAGCCGTAATTATTGGAACAGCAGACAATGAGCAGAACTATTTTAAGCTCATGAAGCAGCATCAGCCCGATTTGGTGTTGCTCGACCTGGGCCTTGGTGGCTCTACCACTGTGGGCGTTGAGTTGTGCAGATATACCAAAGAGAATTATCCAGGGGTTAAGGTCCTTATCTTTACAGGAGAGATACTTAATGAGAAACTCTGGGTGGATGTGCTCGATGCTGGTTGCGACGGAATTATTCTGAAGAGTGGCGAATTGCTCACCCGAGGTGATGTTGCCAGCTGTATGAGCGGTAAACGTCTGGTTTTCAATCAGCCCATACTCGAGAAGATAGTAGAGCGATTCAAACATAGTGTCGGGAGTAGCCTTATGCGTACCGAGTCGCTGATTGACTATGAGATTGATGAGTACGATGAGCGTTTTCTGCGACATCTTGCCCTGGGGTATACCAAAGAGCAAATTACCAATCTGCGCGGTATGCCTTTTGGCGTGAAGAGTTTGGAAAAGCGTCAGAATGAGCTGGTACAAAAACTCTTCCCCGACGGAAACCGTATGGGAGTAAATGCCACGAGACTGGTGGTAAGGGCTCTCGAGCTGCGCATACTTGACATTGATAACCTGCATCCCGATGAAGAATAGACTCCCTCAGACGGCGTTGACTTTGTTGGTGGCTTGGATAATGCTTGTGCTGCTCTCATGGATACTTACAGCACTAAATCCCACGGCAGACCTACGCTCGCTCCTGAGCGCAGAAGGCATACGCTGGTTGTTCGGCAGGTTTGTATACACCCTCTCGTCGCCTTTGCTTATCTGGCTCGTGTTGGGTGTTATGGCATATGGCCCTTTGACAGAGAGCCAACTGTTCAGGCTCCGCCGTCCGCTTGGAGTAAAAGAACGGTTTGCCCTGCGCGTGGTAATGCTCGAATTGACCATTGTCGTAGTGATAATGGCCCTTCTTACCCTTTTGCCTCAGCCCTTGCTGCTTACGGCTACGGGTACTGTCAATCATAGTAGTTTCCTTCATTGTCTCGTGCCGGTCACTTGCGTGACATTGATTATATCAGGGCTCACATTTGGAGTAGGGGCGGGAAAAATAGATGGACTGGCGGGCGCCTACAATTCGCTGGTAGCAGGATTTAGAAGTGGTGGACATCTTTTTGTTTTCTACGTGCTCATCGTGCTGCTTTGCTCTACGATAGGCTACGTATTCGACCTATAAATGGCAAATGTTTGAGTGATGATAAAAATTAAGGTCAAAACGCCTTTAGTTTCAGTATTATTTGTTAATTTTGCACCTATTAAAAACAGATAGACAAATATGAATGTATTTTTTTGCGTATTAGCATTGTTCGTTGTGGCCCTCATTGGTTGGGCTGTAGCCGAGTTTAAGGGCAAGTTCTTTGGATACACCGTGTCTGAAGAAGAAATCGAAGCCGCCCATCATGAGGCAGCTCACCGTAGCCCAGACGGCAAGGAGATGGGTATCAAGGAAGTAATTGAAACCATTAGCACAAAGGGCTATAAGTCTGTATAGGCCTGCTGAAAAGTATGGAATTGCCGAACTGTGGTCGGCAGAAATTAGTATTGGGCAAAGTGCATTGAGACATGCATTTTGCCCAATTGCCTTTTGCAGAAAACTCGAATTTGACGCATTGTTTATGACGTCCAAATGGAGGAATCATCGTTAAGGACATTTTCAAATGCAAATAGCATCGTGAATCGAAAATATCCAAGTCTGAAATAGTGGTTGCCAATATGTATTTTTTCAATTCGTGATTTAATTGCTAAAAGAAACAGTATCAGGATTATTCGTGGGTCCTGTTTCGGTCTTTGTGTCCCTATGAGGTAGCTTTCAAACGTTTCGCGCGGTTTCTGAGAATCACTGCCATTCTGCTTGCTATCATTCAGAATGAAGGAAACCTTAAAACAAATTCTTTGTAAATATACTTGGAACTTTGGCAGATTGTCTTTTTCCGTCTAATACAACTTACGCTTATTGTACAAAGGACTATTGATAGACAATTGGTGCCGTTCCCTATTGCCGAACCTGCACTAAATGCTTGTTTGTGATAGCGCCATACATAAAAAACCTCTTAAATTGTGCATATCATCGATTTTTTTGTGTAACTTTGCCAAATTAAAAAAAACAGGTATAATAGGTATTAAACGCAAACATAGGTAATATGGCTAAGAAATTTGCCGAACACAATGGCTTGAATCTTGTTGAGGTTAACAAGAGCGTATTGGAAGAGTGGAAGAAGAATGATATCTTCCACAAAAGTATTGATGAGCGTGATGGAAATCCCCAATTTATATTTTTTGAAGGTCCTCCTTCAGCCAATGGTCACCCTGGTATCCATCATGTTCTGGCACGTGCCATCAAGGATACATTCAATCGCTATAAGACCATGCAGGGAATGCAGGTACACCGCAAGGCAGGATGGGACACTCATGGACTTCCTGTAGAATTGGGCGTGGAGAAAGAACTTGGCATTACCAAAAAAGATATTGATAACAAGGCTTCTGACAAGTATATCTCAACGGAAGAGTACAACCATAAGTGTCGTGAAAACGTAATGAAGTTTACCGCTGAGTGGCGTCAACTTACCGAGGAGATGGGATATTTCGTAGATCTTGACCATCCCTACATCACTTACGACAACAAATACATTGAGACCCTTTGGTGGCTTCTCAAGCAGCTTTATAATAAGGGACTGCTCTATAAGGGTTATACTATCCAGCCTTACAGCCCCGGTGCCGGAACCGGTCTTTCGAGTCATGAGCTCAATCAGCCGGGATGCTACCGCGATGTCAAGGACCTTACCGTAACAGCTCAGTTTGAAATCGTCAATCCCAAAGAGGAGTGGACCAAGTGGGGAACTCCATACTTTGTGGCATGGACTACCACTCCATGGACATTGCCCTCCAATGTGGCGCTCTGCGTAGGCCCCAAGATTGACTATGTGGCTGTGGAGACATATAATCCCTATTCGGGCGAGCCAATGACCATGATTATGGCCGAAAACCTCGTGACTTCATACCTCAAGGCCGATCATGAAGCCAAAGAGGGAGATCTGCCTGCATTTGACAAAGACAAGAAGATATGCCCTTGGCGCATCGTGGACCGCATGAAGGGTACTGAACTTGAAGGATACCACTATCGCCAGCTCATGCCGTGGGTCAAGCCTTGCGAGAAACTTAATGATCTGTCACCCGCCTTTGTAAGCGATTATGCCGAGGCTCATCCGGAAAAGGTTTTTGCCAGCGAGGATGGTCGTGATTGTTTTGTTGAAATGAATGACCAGGCTTTCCGCGTAATCTTGGGCGATTATGTGACTACAGACGACGGTACTGGCATTGTTCACATTGCTCCTACGTTCGGTGCCGACGACGCCAAGGTAGCCAAAGATGCCAATATTCCGGCTCTATACCTTATTAATAAAAAGGGCGAGACTCGTCCGATGGTAGATTTGCAGGGTAAGTTCTATCTCATTGAAGACCTGGATACTAACTTTGTCAATGCTTGTGTGGACAAAGATTTGTATGCTAACCATGCGGGTGATTATGTCAAGAATGCTTATGATCCACGCTTCAACGAGAACGGAGTATGGGACAAGGCTGCATCCGACAAGGCCGAAGACTTGAACGTGGTATTGTGTATGGAACTCAAGATGGAGGGTAAGGCTCTCCGTACAGAGAAGCATGTGCACAATTATCCTCACTGCTGGCGTACGGACAAGCCAATTTTGTACTATCCTCTTGATTCTTGGTTTATCAAAGATACCGCTGCTAAAGAGAGAATGGTGGAACTCAACAAGACCATCAATTGGCAGCCCGAGTCAACAGGAAGTGGACGCTTTGGCAACTGGCTGGAGAACCTCAACGTCTGGAACCTTTCGCGTTCTCGTTTCTGGGGTACGCCGCTCCCTATTTGGCGCGATTCCAATCGTAACGAGAAGTGTATCGGTAGTGTCGAAGAACTCTACAATGAAATTGAGCGCTCGGTAGAGGCTGGCGTGATGAAGAGCAATCCTCTGAAAGACAATGGATTCGTTCCTGGAGATTATTCTCAGGAGAATTATGACCGTATAGACCTCCACCGCCCTTATGTGGACAATATCGTGCTTGTCAATGCCGCAGGTAAACCAATGTATCGTGAAACCGACCTGATAGATGTTTGGTTTGATAGTGGCTCTATGCCCTATGCACAGCTGCACTATCCATTCGAGGGAGAGATGGCACGCGGTACAGAAGCCGATCGTCAGGCTATGATACACTCTGATTACGATGGAACGCCAATACCTCCAGCCTATTTCCCAGCCGACTTTATCAACGAAGGAGTCGACCAGACTCGAGGATGGTTCTTCACGCTTCATGCTATTGCTACAATGATATTCGATAGTGTAGCATTCAAGAATGTTATTTCTACCGGCTTGGTTCTTGATGCCAAAGGCAATAAGATGAGTAAGCATGTGGGCAATGTGACCAATCCATTTGAAATGATGGAGAAGTATGGTGCTGACCCTGTACGCTTCTATATGATGACCAACAGTGAGCCATGGGATAATCTCAAGTTTGATCCTGAAGGCGTGGATGAAGTTCGTCGCAAGTTCTTCGGTACATTATATAATACATATAGCTTCTTGGCTCTTTATGCCAACGTTGATGGTTTTGACCCAGAGACCATGCTTAATCAAGGCAATCTGGCAGAACGCCCAGAGATTGACCGTTGGATTATTTCCAAGGCCAATTCTTTGATTATTAATGTCTGCAAGCAGTTGAATGATTATGATCCAACAAGAGCAGGCCGTTTGATAGACAATTTCGTCAACGATGATTTGAGCAACTGGTATGTACGCCTCAACCGTAAACGCTTCTGGGGCAAAGAAATGGACAGCGATAAGCTCAATGCCTATCAGACACTTTATTCATGTCTGATGACTGTAGCCAAGCTCGTTGCACCGTTTGCTCCGTTCTATGCTGATCGTCTCTATCACGACCTTGGTGGAAAGATGGAGAGTGTGCATCTGGAGAGTTATCCTGTGGCTGATACCGAGGCCATTGATGCCGAACTTGAAGCCCGCATGGATATCGCTCAGAAGATAACATCCATGACTTTGGCTCTCCGTCGTAAAGTTAACATCAAGGTTCGTCAGCCTTTGGCCCAACTGATGATTCCCGCCATCGACGACAAGCAGAAGCAGCGTATCTGCGCTGTCAAAGACCTTATTAAGAATGAGGTGAATGTCAAGGAGGTCAACTTTGTAGAGAATTCTGGATTCCTCGTGAAGAAGGTAAAGTGCAACTTCCGCGTGATGGGCAAAAAGTTCGGCAAGCTGATGAAGAGTGTTGCTGCCCATATGGATGGCTTGGATCAAGACGCGATAGCATTGTTGGAACAGAATGGTAGCATTTCGTTTGATATCGATGGTGCTCCTGTCACCGTTGATGTAGCAGATGTCGAAATCATCAGCGAGGATATCCCTGGATGGCTCGTTTCCAATGATGGAAATCTCACTGTGGCATTGGAGGTTGAACTGACCGAAGATTTGCTCAATGAAGGTATGGCACGTGAACTCATTAATCGCATTCAGAACATGCGAAAGGACGCTGGTCTTGAAATTACTGACCGCATAGCAATAAAGGTCAGTCCTAATGACAGTATTGCCAAGGCTATTGCCAACTACGAGGATTATGTGAAAACTCAAGTTTTGGCCGATAGTATCTCTGTGGAGGACAATGCTGGGACAGATGTAGAGTTCGATAATTTTGTCGTTCGCATACAAGTAACTAAAATTTAATAATAATAATCCAACCATGGCGCAGTTGTCAAGCGATGTCTGCGTCATGGTTAACCTAAATCACCGATGCATGGAAACTAAGGTACGTTACAGCGATGAAGAACTCCAGGAGTTCCGCGCTATTATTAATGACAAACTGGCAGTTGCACGTGAGAGTTATAGCAAGGTAATGCGTAGGCTGATGAATCAGGATACCAATGATGTTGATGATACATCTCCTACATATAAAGCATTGGAGGAGGGTAGTCTTACCCAATCCAAGGAACAGTTGGTGGAGATGGCGGCACGGCATCAGAAGTTTATCCAAGGTTTGGAGGCGGCATTGATTCGTATAGACAACAAAACCTATGGTATAGACCGTATGACAGGTGAGCTTATACCAAAGGAGCGTTTACGCGCGGTGCCCCATGCCACTCTGAGCGTGGCGTCAAAAAATGCTCGCAAGCAATAAAATGAAGGATATTAGAAATGTTGTGACCCGAGGACGTCTCTCGGTTCTGCTTATTGTGGTGCTATTGGTTATTGACCAGATTATCAAGATTCTGGTCAAGACTAATATGTGCTTGGGTGATGCCATCCATATAACTGATTGGTTTTATATCGATTTCGTGGAAAACAATGGTATGGCGTATGGCATGACGTTTATCAACAAGTTCCTGCTTAGCCTATTGCGTATAGCTGCTATCTGCATTATAGGTTGGTATATTCATCGCCAGATAAAAGTACGTGCCCGCTATTGTTATATCATTTTGTTGTCTATGGTATTTGCCGGGGCTGCAGGAAATATATTTGACTCTATGTTCTATGGGCTTGTCTTTGATGCTTCAACCCCATTTGACGTTTCCTCTGTTGTTCCCTTTGGCACTGGCTATGCTCCATTCCTGATGGGAAAGGTGGTAGACATGTTCTATTTCCCAATCATCGTAACGACGTGGCCTTCATGGGTTCCAATGGTTGGTGGCTCTGAATTCATTTTCTTCTCACCCGTATTCAACTTTGCTGATGCTTGCATTAGCGTAGGTGTGGTTATGTTGCTCTTAGTTTGTCGCAAAGAGCTTGAGACCTTATCTCTTTTTTCCCAATCTAACAAGAAGGATGTTGATAATTCAGAACAAAAATAAAAGGATGTTAGGTGAGGTACTCTCCTTTATATCCGTTTCATTTCTGCTTATATTTATGCAAGGATGTAAGCCATCCTTGCCTTCAGACATTCTGTCACGTGGAGAAATGGAGGATGTTATGTACGACTATCATCTTTCTAAGAGTTTGGCTTCTCAGCAGGGGAATCCTGGAGAATGGGAGCGTATTTATGAGGATGCGGTTCTTCGCAAACATGGGATTACACAGGAGCAGTTTGACCGTTCGCTGACCTATTATATGCGTCATACCGACGAGCTTTCTAAGATATATGACAAACTTGAGGACCGCCTGCGCGCTGAGGCAGGCTCTTTGGGAGTGTCGACATCAGAGTTGGGCAGTCTTGGCACATTGGGTGCGACAGGAGATACTGCCAATGTATGGAGCGAAACGCGTTCTCTTACACTTATTCCCCAAGCTCCATTCAATCAGAAGAGCTTTGTTATAAAGTGTGATACCTCATATCATGCTGGCGATGCCTTTGCATTGGCATTTAATTGTAATTTCATCTATCAAGACGGAATGCGCAATGCTTGTGTGCTTCTTGCTATCACATTGGCAAATGACAGCATCGTTTCTTCTTTCACTCAAGTTTCTATACCATGTCATCAGACGGTAAACTTGTCTGATTATGGGCGGGTAGGCATTAAGGAGATTCGTGGCTACTTTATTTTGAGCAAGAGCCAAAGCCAACTGGAGTCGGCTACTACTTTGCAGCTTATGTTTATCAATAACATACAATTGGTAAGAATGCACTCCAAGCCACAGCCGGCTACATTACCGAATGATGCAGACACATCGGAAATACGTCCGGTTAATGTGCCCCCAATCCCCCGCAAACCTTTGTCCCTCCCACAAAGCGCTTCTGGGCAAGTGCAGCAAATTGATAGGACGTTGAAGGTAGAGCCCACAAAGTTGAAATAACTCATTAATTTAGTGTCAAATAAAATTATTCAAGTCATGCAGAGTGTTAACGAATTAATAGACAGACTGATTGATTTGTCTTTTGCAGAAGATATTGGTGATGGTGACCACACCACACTATGTTGCATCCCTGAAGATGCTATGGGTAAGTCTCATCTCCTCATCAAGGAAGATGGAATCCTTGCCGGTGTAGAAATTGCCAAGGAAGTTTTTGCCCGCTTCGACCCAACTATGGTTGTAGAGGTACTCATTAATGATGGAGC
Organism: Prevotella sp. P5-108; assembly: GCF_002251385.1. Lineage (GTDB taxonomy): Bacteria > Bacteroidota > Bacteroidia > Bacteroidales > Bacteroidaceae > Prevotella. The sequence continues at coordinate 265,204 of NZ_NPJJ01000043.1, read as the reverse complement.
CAAGGTTCATCGTGGCGATATCGCAATGGTTGTAACTGGCAAGGTAAGGTCTTTGCTGCAGACCGAGCGTCTTATGCTCAATATCATGCAGCGTATGAGCGGTATTGCCACAATGACCCATCGTTATGTAGAGCGTATAGAAGGTACTGGTGCACATGTTCTCGACACACGTAAAACCACTCCTGGTATGCGAATGCTTGAAAAGATGGCAGTCAAGATTGGCGGTGGCGTAAACCATCGTATCGGTCTTTTTGATATGATATTACTCAAAGACAATCATATTGATTTCGCTGGTGGTATATCCAACGCTATCAACCGTTGTCATGCTTATCTTAAGGAACGCAACCTTGACCTGAAGATTGAGATTGAGGTTCGTAATTTCGATGAGCTCAATCAGGTTCTTGAATGTGGCGGTGTAAATCGTATCATGCTTGACAACTTTACTGTGGCAGATACCAAGAAGGCTGTAGATCTCATCAATCATCGTTATGAGGTTGAGTCGAGTGGCAATATAACCCTTGATACCATTCGCAGCTATGCCGAGCAAGGTGTAGATTATGTTTCTGTCGGTGCTCTTACTCATTCTGTAAAGGGCCTTGATATGAGTTTCAAAGCCTGTTAATCTTTCGCCTATGTATCGTTATATCATAGCATTTATCTTCTCATTGGTGAGTGCAAGCAGTATGGCCTGTACCAATTTTATTGTGGGAAAACAGGCTTCTACCGATGGTTCGGTCATCTGCACTTATAATGCCGATGATTATGGCATGTTCATCAATCTTGCCCACTATCCTGCGGGAATTCATCCCAAGGGAACTATGCGCCAGATTTATGATTGGGATAATGGTGAATATCATGGAGCCATCCCCGAGGCACCTGTTACATATAATGTGATTGGCAATATCAACGAATATCAGGTTACTATTGGCGAAACCACCTATGGTGGACGTGAAGAGATGATAGACCCTACCGGTATTCTTGATTATGGTAGCCTTATATACATCGCGCTTCAGCGTAGCCGTACGGCCCGCGAAGCCATTGAGGTGATGACCACGCTGGCAGAGACTTACGGCTTCAATAGTAGTGGCGAGACATTTACCATCTGTGACCCCAACGAGGCCTGGATTATGGAGATGATGGGCAAGGGACCTGGTTCCAAGAGCGTGGTTTGGGTGGCTATGCGTATTCCCGACAATGCCATTTGTGCCCATGCCAACCAGAGCCGCATAGGCAAATTCAATATGAAGGACAAGAAGAATGTCCTTTATTCCAAGGATGTAATCAGCTTTGCTCGTTCTAAGGGATGGTTTACTGGCAAGGACGCCGATTTCTCTTGGAAGTGGGTATATGCAGCTCCCGATTTCGGCGGGCGCCGATTCTGCGACGCACGCGTTTGGAGTTTCTTCCGTCATTTTGACAAGGGCTTCGACCGTTATCTCCCATGGGCATTGGGTAAAGATAAAGATGCCGAAGATATGCCTTTGTGGATTGTTCCCGACCACAAGGTCTCTGTCCAGGAGGTGCAGGCATGTATGCGAGACCATTACGAAGGCACTCCTCTTGCCACCGATACTCTTGATATGGGTGGCGGTATCTGGCAGATGCCTTATCGTCCCACTCCGTTGTCATATACGGTTGATGGCGTCAAGTATTTCAATGAGCGCCCGACCAGTACCCAGCAGTCTGCTTTCAGTTATGTCAGCCAGATGCGCTCGTGGTTGCCTCGTGAGATTGGAGGCGTTATATGGTGGGGTAACGATGATGGCAATATGATAGCCTATACTCCCATATATTGTGGCAATACCGTGCAGCCCGAGTGTTATAATACGCCTGGAGCTGATGCTGTTACATTCTCAGACCGCAATGCTTATTGGGTTTGCAACTGGGTAAGCAATATGGTTTATCCCCGTTATAGCCAGATGTTCCCCACTTTGCGTGAGGTGCGTGACAGTTTGGAGAATAGTTATTTTGCTCAGCAAAAGAGTGTTGAAGACGAAGCCCTCACCTTATATAATAAGGATAAGGCTGCTGCTCTCAAATATCTCAACGATTATAGCAACACTCAGGCTCAGAACATGCTTGCTACATGGCGTGAACTTGCTACTTTCCTCATTGTTAAATACAATGATATGGTTGTCAAGCCCACCGAAGGACGTACTTTCCTGCGTACCAAGACAGGATTGGGAGCCCGTGTAAAGCGAGAGGGTTATCCTGAACAGTTTGCCCGCCAGTTTGTCAAGACTACAGGGACGAAGTTCCAGTCTCCAGAGTAGTCTGATAAAAAAATCATATAACCTTGCAATTGTTACAGATTGCAAGGTTTTTTATTTCATTATGTTCATATTCATTTCTTCCATGTTTATTTTTTTATCAGCTGTTAAAGAAATGAAAACATTGCTTCGCCTAATTGGAAAAAATACCGTAACTTTGCAAATATATAATAATAAACAAGTTACTCATGGGTATTTTTGATTTTTTTAGCAAGAAGAAGAAGGAAACACTGGATCAGGGATTAGAGAAAACCAAGCAGAGTGTCTTTGAGAAGATTTCGCGCGCCGTTGCCGGAAAATCCAAAGTTGACGACGAGGTTCTCGATGATTTGGAGGAAGTGCTGATAACCTCTGATGTGGGTGTCGATACGACCATTAAGATTATTGACCGCATCCAGCAGCGTGTAGCACGCGACAAGTATGTCTCTACCTCCGAACTGAATGCCATCCTTCGTGACGAAATCGCAACTCTGCTTGCTGAGAATGATAAGGATAGTTTTGCAAATTGGGATCTTCCTGGCGACCATAAGCCCTATGTTATTTTGGTTGTCGGAGTCAATGGTGTGGGCAAGACCACTACCATAGGCAAGTTGGCCTACCAATTCAAGCATGCTGGCAAGAAAGTTTATCTCGGTGCTGCCGATACGTTCCGTGCCGCTGCTGTTGAGCAGTTGCAGATATGGGGCGACCGGGTAGGAGTTCCTGTTATCAAGCAGCAGATGGGTGCAGACCCCGCTTCCGTTGCTTTCGACACTCTTCAGAGTGCCAAGGCCAACGATGCCGATGTGGTGCTTATTGATACGGCAGGCCGCCTTCACAATAAGGTGGGCTTGATGAACGAACTCAAGAAAATCAAGGACGTAATGAAAAAGATTCTTCCCCAGGCACCCGACGAGGTAATGCTTGTCCTTGACGGAAGTACCGGTCAGAATGCCTTTGAGCAGGCTAAGCAGTTCAGTGCGGTCACCCAGATTACCAGCCTTGCCATTACCAAACTTGACGGCACAGCCAAAGGTGGCGTTGTTATAGGAATCTCAGACCAGCTCAAAGTGCCTGTGAAGTTCATCGGACTTGGTGAGAAGATGGAAGACCTGCAACTTTTTGACCGTAAGGATTTCGTTGATTCTTTGTTTAAGTAAAACAGTCAGGAGTAACATGAAAAAGAATCATATCGACTTCATCACCATGGGATGCTCCAAGAATCTGGTGGATTCAGAGAGCCTGATGCGTCGGCTGGAGTCCAACGGCTATCATTGTACGCACGACCCTAAGCATCCTTCGGGCGAGATTGCCGTAATCAATACTTGCGGCTTTATTGGCGATGCCAAGGAAGAGAGCGTCAATATGATATTGGAATATGCCCAGCGTAAGCAGCAGGGCAAGTTGTCACGCCTCTATGTTATGGGCTGCCTTTCGCAGCGATATCTGGATGACCTTGAGGCCGAAATTCCTGAAGTGGACAAGTATTATGGCAAATTCAATTTCAATCAGTTGATTGCCGACTTAGGTCCGGCTGAGGGTTCCGTTCTGGCTGGTCCCGATTCGCTTCCGGTTCGCCATCTTACCACCCCTCACCATTATGCTTATGTCAAAATAGCTGAAGGATGCGACCGTCGTTGTGCCTATTGTGCTATCCCGCTTATTACCGGCAAGCATCATTCGCGTCCTAAGCAGGAAATCTTGGATGAGATACGTTCGCTTGTTGCCGGTGGCACCTGCGAGTTTCAGATTATTGAGCAGGAATTGACTTACTATGGCGTAGATATCGATGGCAAGCGTCATATTGCAGATTTGATAGAGGACATTGCCAATATCAATGGCGTCAAATGGATTCGTCTCCATTATGCCTATCCCAATCAGTTCCCAATGGAGCTGCTTGATGTGATGGCCCGACACGACAACGTCTGCAAATATCTCGATATCGCCCTACAGCATATATCCGACCACATGCTTGAGCGCATGCACCGCAATGTCTCCAAGCAGGAAACCATCGACCTCGTAAAGGCCATCCGCCAGCGCGTGCCTGGTATTCATTTGCGTACCACGCTCATGGTCGGATTTCCAGGTGAAACCGATGAAGATTTCAATGAACTTGTCGAGTTTGTGCGTTTGGCACGCTTTGAAAGGATGGGCGCCTTTGCTTATTCAGAAGAAGAGGGGACATATAGTGCCCAGCACTATGCCGACGATGTTGCACCCGAGGTCAAGGAGCAGCGACTTGCCCAGCTTATGGCCGTGCAGCAGGATATAAGTGAAGAGATTGAGGCCGCCAAGGTTGGACGTGTCATGCAAGTGATTATTGACCGCAAGGAGGGTGGCTATTATATAGGCCGCACAGAGTTCTGTTCGCCCGAAGTTGACCCCGAAGTTCTCATTCGTGCGTTACGCCCATTGCGTGTAGGCCGTTTCTATCAAGTAAGGATTACAGACTCCGACGAGTTTGATTTGTATGGTGAAGTAGTATGAACAACAAGGAATTTATTGCAGCTCTGTCACAACGCAGCGGATATACCCAGACCGATACACAGCGGTTGGTTAATTCGCTTATTGACGAGATGGCCAACTGTTTTGGCGAAGGTGAAGTCGTTTCCATTCCGTCTTTCGGGTCGTTTGAGGTAAAGAAACGTTTGGAGCGCGTTGTTGTCAACCCTTCGTCGGGTGTGCGCATGCTGGTTCCCCCTAAACTTGTTTTGGGATTCAAGCCCGCAGCATCGGTTAAGGAACAATTAAAATACGGAGGAGGAAGCGATGAGTAAAGTTGGCATAAAGGAGCTGGCAACCATTCTTGCCAAGAAGCGCAAACTTGATTCCGAGGCAGCTCTTGCGTTTGTCGAGAGTTTCTTTGACGTCCTCTGCGACAGCCTCCGTGATGAAAAGATGGTAAAGGTCAAAGGGCTTGGCACATTCAAGGTGGTGTCAGTCAGTGCCCGCAAGAGCGTTGATGTCAATACTGGCGAATCTATCGAGATTTCCGGCCGTGACAAGATTTCCTTTACCCCAGATACAACCCTTCGAGATTTGGTTAACCGCCCATTTGCGCAGTTTGAAACCGTGATGGTCAATGAAGGAGTTGACTTTACCGCTATAGACGAAGCCGCTAATCTGTCACAAAGCGAGACTGATGTGGAAGAGCCTGAAACTGCTGCACATAGCGTTGAACCTTTGCCTGTTGAGACTCAATCACAGGTAAATCCCGAGGTCGAAGAACCAAAGACCGTCGCAGAACCGCAAACGCCGCAGATTGACGAAGCGATAGAAGGCGCCGCGCAAGCGGTGGAAGAGGCAGAGGAAGTGGGAGAAGATACCTCTGAGTCCCAGGAGGCAGCCCCTGCTTGTCAACCGGAAAAGGAAGATGCCAAGGCAGAAAATATAGAAACTGTTCCCGAACCTGTAGAGGTACCCGCCGTTGAAGCGGTCGAGCCTACGCCCATGCCCGTCACTGTGGTTGATGACAGTGCCAAAATGCTTAGCGAAGTCTTGCGCAAGCAGAACGAACAACTGTCTGAAGCTAACGACCTCCTGCGTGAACAGTTGGAGCGTTCCCATCACCTTATGCTTCTGATAGGCATCGCCGTCGTGGTTGTATTGATTTTGGTCATTGGCGGTGGTTATTATATATTTACCAACTTCAGTTCTTTTGCTCGTCTCGCCAATACGGCCACGACGCCTCAGGTTGCCGTTGTAGCCAATCCACAATCCACTGCCAAAGATACGGTTCCCGTCAAGGTTGACGAGCAGCAGCCAGCGGTCGAGCAGCAGCATAAGGACAGCACCAAGCATGTGGCAGCAAAAAAAGAAGACAAGCCTGCAGCCGAGTCTCAGCCCATGACCGAGTATAACAATGATGCCCGAGTGCGCACTGGAGCCTATAATATAATAGGTGTAAAAACGACCGTAAAAGTTCGTGCCGGGCAGACCCTCGCATCGATTAGCAAGTATTATCTTGGTCCGGGCATGGAGTGTTATGTAGAGGCGATAAATGGCACGCGTGAAGTCAAGGAAGGACAGATGATTAAGATTCCCGAACTTAAAATAAAGCGGAGATAGTTTGCTCCTTACAAGAATTATTGGTAATTTTGATGAAACTTAGTGTATAGAATATGATAACTCAAGAGAATTTTGAAAAGCAATATAGCGACCCCATTGAGCAGCAGCAGATAGACAAGTTCGTCTGTGTCGAGATGGGACGCCAGATACACCGTTACATCAAAGGTATGTCTGGCACGCTTGCCATGATGCATCGCTTTGAAGAGCAGCTGGCCCACCTCAATACCGAACAACGCGAACAGGCTATAGCCCGATATATAGACCTGAACCGCAAGGTGCTTGACGGCCTCGATCTCAAGGTCGTGCTGGCAAGAGCCATTGCCAACTATTGCGACACGTTCAGCTATATGCTCGAATTTATCAACGACAAACAAAGGGTGAACTTCTATCTCGCCCGTATCAAAAGCAAATATATCCAGTATCATCAGATATATGAAGAGAATGGCAAATATGGCATTCTTGACCATACGGGTAAGGTGATATTGAAGGCTCAATATGATTTCTTGCGTACTCCTTACGTCTATGTAGATGATTTGCGCACAATGCCTATTATAGCCCAGAAAGACGGCAAGATGGGTTTGGTGCTTCCAGACCGTAAAGATACCATTTATGCCGACTTCATCTACGATGACATTACCCTCCGCGAAGAGCCTCCGTACTTTGAGGCTGTAAAGGATGGCAAGGTTACCTTATTATAATACGGCTGGCAGCTGTTTCGCCGATTTCATCGGCATCGTGACTATCAACTATATATTTTAGGCCATACATCAGTATGCCTGAATATATAGTTGATAATTTTATATCGGGCAAGGTCGTTTTCTGGGTTATTGTCAGGCCGACCGTTGTCATCGTGATTCGTCACATCAGTTTTGATGATTGCAACGCCGAGCAATTCCACCGTCGCGTCGCGGTAAAAGGACTGCTTGCGCCTGGTTTCTCCTTCGCCCTTGTTCCATAGTATGTCTCTGCCGGTCGGTAGCGACTTGTGCCGGAACGGTTGGAAAAGTGCCGTGATGATATAATCTCCATGTTCGAGGTATGAAACCATAAAATCAAAGTTCGATTTTATCATTTCGCACCTTGATTTGTTAGTTTCAAACTTTGAAACCAAGAAAAACATGCATTTGGGAGAGATGTCGTAGGATAGGGGAGCCGGGGGGTATGGCCAGGATATTGTCTATGTCTTCTTAGCAGTGCCGAATGTGACTTTTATGCAGCCTATGGTAAGCATTGTGCCTGCAGATGAGGTTTGGTGGTGTCTAACAAATTAATTATTAATATGTTCGCATGATAATGGCATCCATGTATGCCAAACGCACAATGGTATAATGATGCCCAAGCCTCACGAATACTGATATTTTTTCAAAAATATGTTCTGAAAAATTTTGTGGTTACCAAAATAAGTCGTACCTTTGCACTCGCAAATAAGGAAAGTCAAAACATGAGCACCCTTAGCTCAGTTGGTAGAGCAACTGACTCTTAATCAGTGGGTCTAGGGTTCGAATCCCTAAGGGTGTACCACAAGACAAATCATTTTGCACTTTCCACTTGCACCCTTAGCTCAGTTGGTAGAGCAACTGACTCTTAATCAGTGGGTCTAGGGTTCGAACCCCTAAGGGTGTACAAAAGAGATAATCTGACAAAGATTATCTCTTTTTTTTGGTACGCTTTTTGCATATTCAATAATGAATGTGTAATTTTGCATAACAATTAATAAAAAGGGAATCGAAACGCATATATGAATAATCTGTTTTCACAAAAAGTATCTGATTTATTGGTATTTGCTCGCAAGGAGGCTGACAGGCTTTCCAGCCAGGCCATCTGTCCGGAGCATATACTGTTGGGCGTTTTGCATGACGATAGTGGTAAAGCTGCAGAATTTCTGAAACATCTCAATATAAACTATACATCTTTGAAAGAGACTGTTGAGCATCGCATCATTGACGAGTATCGCTACGAGTCAGCCTCAGACAGCGAGATATCGCTCACCGAGCAGGCCAGTAATATATTGAGGTTGGCTGTCTTGGAAGCCCGTTTGCAGCATAGCCAGATGGTGGATGTCCACCATGTGCTGCTTGCTATCCTGCATGACAAGGCTCACACCGCTGCTAAGGAAATTCTCAATGACAACAATATAAAATACGAAGATATGCAGAACTATTTGGCTCAAAAAACCAATAGTGGTCCTGTAGACGGACTTTTCATGTCTGATGACGATGAAGGAGAAACTCCTGAATACGACAATCGTTCTGACCGTGACACGGCTGCTGCCACCAAGGGCAAGGACGCTATGGGAGGCACTCCCGTCATAGACAACTTCTCTGTAGACCTGACCCGCGCTGCAGCCGAGGGCAAACTTGACCCCGTGGTAGGGCGCGATGAGCAAATTCTGCGCGTCACCGAAATTCTCTGTCGGCGTAAAAAGAACAATCCCATACTCATCGGAGAGCCAGGCGTAGGTAAAAGTGCCATCGTAGAAGGCTTGGCACAGATGATAGTCGAGCAGAAGACTTCGCCGCTGTTGTTCAACAAGCGTCTGATTAATCTTGACTTGACTGCAATCGTAGCCGGAACCAAATACAGAGGTCAGTTTGAAGAACGCATCCGTGCATTGCTGAAGGAACTGGAGAACAATCCAGACATAATCGTCTTCATCGATGAGATACACACGATGATTGGCGCGGGCAGCACACCGGGTAGCATGGATGCCGCCAACATCATGAAGCCGGCTTTGGCGCGCGGCACCATACAGTGTATCGGCGCCACCACCTTTGACGAATATCGCAACTCCATAGAGAAGGACGGAGCCTTGGAGCGCAGGTTCCAAAAGGTTCTGGTCGAGCCGACATCTGCAGAAGACACCCTGTGTATCCTGCAGAATATCAAGTCTCGCTACGAGGAGCATCACCATGTCGAATATACCGACGAGGCCCTCAAAGCGTGTGTCCGTCTTGCCGATAGATATATAAGTGACCGTAGTTTCCCCGACAAGGCAATCGATGTCTTGGACGAGGCCGGCTCCCATGTGCATTTGTCTCATGCCACCATCCCTGCCGAAATCCGACAGGCTCAAAAGGAGCTGGCCGAGATTAAGGACAAGAAGCAGAGTGCTGCTAAGAAGCAGAACTTTGAGTTGGCAATAAGCTATCGTGACCGGGAATTGGTCTTGGAAAAGGAATTGGCGGATATGCGCAGCAAGTGGATGTCTGGAGAAAGCGAACAAAGGGAAAAGGTAAGCGAAGCAGACATCGCAGAGGTTGTCGCCACGATGACCGGTGTGCCCGTTCGGCGCATCTCTGAAGGCGAGACCGCACAGTTGAAGACGCTGGCTGCCACACTCAAGCAGACCGTAATAGCGCAGGATGAAGCTGTGGAAAAGGTTTCCAAAGCCATCATGCGCAATAGGGTGGGGCTGAAGTCGCCCAACCAGCCTATTGGCGTCTTTATGTTCCTCGGTCCAACCGGTGTCGGCAAGACCCATTTGGCCAAGAAGATAGCTGAGCACTTGTTTGGTTCTACCGACTCTCTCATACGCATAGATATGAGCGAATATGCCGAGAGCTTCACCACTTCCAGACTGGTTGGAGCTCCTCCCGGATATGTAGGTTATAATGAGGGCGGCCAGTTGTCCGAGAAAGTGCGTCGTCATCCCTATTCAGTCGTTTTGCTCGATGAGATTGAAAAGGCCCATTCCAATGTTTTCAACATGTTGTTACAGGTGCTCGACGAGGGTCGTCTTACCGATGGCAATGGTCGTCTCGTAGATTTTCGCAATACCATTATTATTATGACCTCAAATGCCGGAACGCGCCAACTGAAAGACTTTGGTCGTGGCATTGGCTTCTCCAAGCGTAATATCTTGGGCGCTGACCTTGACGAGGATGATAAGAGGTATGCGCGCGATATCATCATGAAGAGCTTGAGCAAGCAGTTTGCCCCCGAGTTCCTCAATCGTCTTGATGATGTCATCACCTTCGACCAGTTAAGCATTGAAGCTCTCGAGAAAATCGTTGACATTCAGCTTGCCGACTTGTCTGAACGCCTCCTGTCAATGGGCTATCGTCTTAGCATAACCGATGCAGCCAAGTCGTTTGTCGCCAACCATGGATATGATGTGCAGTTTGGCGCACGCCCATTGAGACGAGCCATACAGACCTATATAGAGGACAAACTGTCGGAAGCGTTGATTTCAGAAGAGTTCACCCCCGGTCAGACGATAGTCATAGACAAGATTACGGATAAAGATGAGCTCTCGTTTACGGTCGAAACCGAAAACAATGCAGATACCGCGCAGCCATCATAAGCGCACCGAATATTGAGACATTAACTGTTCAAAAGCAAACAGATGATAAACAATTATAACAAGAAGAACGATTATGCCCAATATGTGGCGCAAGAAGATGATACGTTGCTCTCATGGCTCCTTGCCAACCTTAAAGAGAGCCGCTCTAAAGTCAAGGCGACTCTGCAGGGGCGTGGCATAAAAGTCAATGGCAAGCAAGTAACCCAATTTGACTTCCCCATCCATAAAGGAGATAAGATTTCAATCAGCCGTTCAAAAAAGAACGACCAGTTCAAAAGCCGCTATCTCAGTATCGTCTATGAAGACAAGTACCTTGTCGTGATAGAGAAAAACGTGGGCATACTGAGTATGGCAGCTGGTCATTCTTCGCTCAATGTCAAAACAATATTGGATGATTATTTCCGTCGTACACGCCAACGCTGCACTGCTCATGTCGTCCATCGACTGGACCGTGAAACATCTGGTCTGATGATTTATGCCAAAGATATGCAGACGGAGCAGATACTGGAACATGATTGGCATAATATCGTATATGACCGTCGCTATGTTGCCGTTGTTTCTGGTGAGATGGAAGACAACGAGGGTACTATTGCCAATTGGCTGAAGGACAACAAGAACTACGTGACCTATTCATCGCCTACCGACAATGGTGGCAAATATGCTGTTACCCATTTCTATGTATTGAACCGTACTACTGAACATTCTTTGGTAGAGTACCAATTGGAGACAGGGCGCAAGAATCAGATACGTGTTCACTCTGCAGACATGGGACATCCGGTATGTGGTGATGTCAAATACGGTAATGGCGACGACCCGCTCGGCCGATTGTGTCTTCACGCTTACGTACTGTGCTTCTATCATCCCGTGACACACGAGCGGATGGAGTTTGAAACAATGATACCCACACAATTTAGAAAACTCTTCAAATAAACGATATGGATATTAATTTCACCTATTTTATCTTCATTCTCATTGCTGTAGTCGTGGGCGTGATAGTAATCAAAAAGATAACAGGTTGCCTAATCAAGACAGCCATTCTGGCAATAATCGTAGGCATTCTGGCTTATATCTATTTTGCCTACTTCAGGTCATAGGTGCCTAATTGTAGGTTTATAGATTATCATACATAATGTGGGCATGTCCATTGTTTGGGCACACCCACATTATTTATTATTAGGGGGCTCATCCTGTGTTCTGTGCAAAAATATACTGAAAATATTTGGCAGTTAAACAAAAATCATTACCTTTGCAACGAATATTGACGGTAAAGTCAAAAAACACAATAACAAAGATTAAAGATAAATCAATGCAAGCAAACATTCTATTCGGTTTCTCGTGGCCATGAATATGAAGTAAAATTCATATAGGTCCAGATAACTGAAAGGGATTGTTGTACGCGTTCATTGGTTTATTGATACACCATGAAACGGAAGGCCGTTTCATATTTTATAAATTTCACTTTATTCATTTAATCATTTGTTATTATGACTGATATTGTATCTGTTAGAGTCGTATTATCCGACTCCTTCCATGTTTATTATGACATTACGTTTGCCTCTCATCTCAATAGAGGCGACAAGTATTCAATCTCTAATTATGACCATACACTTATGTGTTATGTCAACGACTTCCAGCCTCAGCGCATTGGTATAAAGCGTAACCGTCTGCTCATCCGATGTGAGTCGCGATATGCCATGCTATCAAACGATTATTTTGCAATCTTGACATGCAATGACCGGGCTGTGGCCAAAATATCCTACAACCTGTCTGCCGATGACAGCGTAAGCAATCTTACGACCACTACGCTTACCCATGCCATGATGGAAAGTATAGTCGTAGAGCAGCTCTCGCGCAAAGAGTTTTACCAGTTGGAATGGGATAAACTTGGAGATTATCCTGGGATAACTCCAATCAAGCAGCGTGCCATAGAACTGTTTCGATGGAAAATGTTCAATGAGCGTCGTTATATCATGAATCTGAAGGATGTGCGCCCTTGCCTTAACTTTACAGTGAGCAGCGATGATGCTCAGTATCTGACAAATCCTTTGCAGAACTTTGCTAAGATTGTAGACATGACATGGAATGTAAGCGATGTCGATTTGTCTTCTGTCATTGAAGAGGGCAATGGCTCCAATTTATTTCAAACCGCTGATAAGTATTTTGAATCTAATCAGACTTTCTATATTCTGCACCACATCGGCAGTCTGCTCTGGGGAGCAGGAGCGTCTTTAGCCAAAATGATAGAGTCGCGTATGAAAGTGAATGGCGACATTGGCTTTATCTTCGTTGGAACGAAGGCAGAAATTACCCTGCTTGGTGAAAAGTATCCTACGTTGATTGCCAAAATCGATGAGCAAAACCACTTGGAATTGCAGCCCATGAACGTTAAAGAATTCCTGTCGGGAGTGCAATGCGAACTGAGGAAAATGGACTTGCGTTTGTCTTCAGATGCATTGAATGAATTGAATATAGGGCTGCTGCTTCGGTCATTACAGAACACTCTACCCAAGTTGTCGCTATCTATGCTTTCGCGCTTTGTCACAAAGGGACTGGCGGAGCGTTTTGTCAAGCGTGTAGCAAATACAGATAGCGTTGTTGAGCCACAATCGGCTATGCAACTGCAGATGATAGATAGCCGCGATATTGACTGGAGTATGTTCGAGACAGCCAGCCTGAGTGTTGATGACGTCATGCATTCTCTGTCCAGTATGGTCGGATTGACTTCTGTCAAGAAGGTTGTCGCAGATATGGCCTCTCTCGAACGTTATGCCCGTCTTTGTCAACAACAAGGAATCAATATTTCCTGTGTTTCCAATCACCACATGATATTTACGGGTAATCCAGGTACTGGCAAAACCACTGTGGCCAAGAAAATAGGTCAACTATTCCACTCTCTTGGCGTGCTGTCCAAAGGTGATGTCATAACAGCAGAACGCGGAACCATAGTTGGAAGATATTTGGGGGACACCGAAAATAACATGCAAAATCTGTTTGCGCAAGCAAAGGGCAATGTCTTGTTTATAGATGAAGCCTATTCTCTGAATACCGGAGCAGGCGATAAAGCGGATTTCGGCAATAGAGTGATAGAGTGTCTGCTAACAGTCTTGGCACAGCCCAACCCTGATATGATAATTATTATGGCTGGCTATCAGAACGAAATGGACAAGATGCTTGATAGCAATCCTGGACTGAGAGGACGATTTACCCACTATCTGCATTTTGAGGATTACTGTTCAGAGGAACTGCAGGAGATTGCTCAAATGAGAATTGCTTCAAGAGGATTGAAACTGTCTCTCAGTGCCAATGAAACCTTGGCTGACGCTATTGGCAAAACCCTGAGGGATAAAACCAATGGATTTGCCAATGCGCGATGGGTTGAGCAGTTTGCCGATAAGGCCATCTGCCACACTGCAAACAGAGTCCTGGCTTCTCACCTGTTTACTCAAGACTATCTGGTAACCATTACCTCAGAAGACATTGAAGCCGCCTATAATGAATTGACTATCGGTAACAATTATGCGAAGCCTAAAATTGGCTTCGCATAATCTGTAATCAGATGCCATCAATGAGTCTCATTCTGTTCTGGCATATCCCACTATTGCAATTGCTCATGAATTTAAGAGCCTTAGCTTTGGCTTGTTTCGCAAGTCTGTGCTCGTTGTTTTCAATCAACGCAAGGGCTGTTTCAATATAATATAGAGCGCAGTATTGAAGCACGGCATCGTCTTGACATTCATTGTTCTCCTTACCGTCTTCGATGTTTGCTTCTTTGGCAGCCTGTTCAAAGAGTGATTGCGCATCAGCCATCAGATGGCGGTGTACATAGGCGATGGCCTCAACAATCTTTATACATGCGAGACCATCATCAGAGGGATATGACGTAGTAGGATTGTTTATTAATTTGATAGCCTCTTGCTCTTTATTGCAATAAATGAGGCATAATGCTTCGTCTCGAATAGTATGATCCCAATCACTAAGGTCATTTTCGCCATCATTTTCTTCTGCTATCTTGTGTATATACTGATAGATGTTTAATGCCTCTTGGTATTTTGCCTGCTGGAAGAGGCATTGTGCCTTGTCATATTCGGCATCGGTGATGTAGCTGGTAATGAAGTCGGCATGATGTTCGTTGGCTCCATAATCATTACAAACCGACAATGCTTCTTGATAGTGCCCACGATATATCAATTCTTTCCGTAGCTTTTCGGCAACTTCTCGTTGCACATAATATTCAAGATGAGACTTTTTCAACTGGTTATATTTGCCTATAACGGCGTCTATGTCATTATAGTCCTCATCGCGTATAGGTAGCACTATAGGCAGCCCGCATAGATTGTAAAGGTGGGTCAACATCTTCATGTCATTGATATCCATATTGTATATCAGTTGCATGATGACCTGACCAACGGTTCGCTTGTCTTTAACTGTTGTGTCGGAATATTGGCGAATTAGTTTTGCCGTCTTTTCAATAAATAGTATGAAGATATCCGCTGACGATGAGTGCCTTACTTCATCAATCTTCCTGATGACTTTGGCAAGTTCTTCCTCACAATGAGGAGATTGGGTAATGGCTTCGATGACGGCACGGACAATGGTCTCAGTCCATTCTTCGTATCTACACAAACGGAATATAGCCTTGCTTATGGGATAATCAGGCAGAATCTGCCTTATCTCAGACAAGTATTGAGTAACACATTCGTCTATATTGTACCTGCCATTTAGTATTATGCATCTAATCTTGATATGCAGCTTTATATAGTCGGTAGTCTGTCTTTCATCAAACGCTTGAACGGAGGACAGATATTTTACCCAAACTTCATCGTATGTCTCTGTAGGTTCAGGGTCGCTAAGAATATAGTGGTCAACACACTGCATATAAAGCAGACCTGCCAAAGAGATATCATTGTCTTCGATGAGAGGTAAGGCTGTATAGAAATCTTCTTTGGTGATGAATTGAAAATAGTGGCGGGTGTAGTGTTCTAACAGTTTTGTATCAACTGGCTTGGTATAGTTGTTGTTAACCAAGTGGATAAATCTATCCAAAAGATACTCAATGCCCTCCTTCTTGACTCTCTTGTCTGTACTCTTGGTTTTGAGCTGGGCCAATCTGGTTTCATCAAATGCTCCTTCCTGCATTGCCTTGGTTCCTGTCAAGATGGCTTCCTGATTATTTCCCTTCAATGTCAATAGTTGGCACTTGTTTGTATAGTAACTCTCTGCGTCTTTATCTTTTATCTTCTCATTGTATGCTTCCAATGTGTCAAGTTGGGAAGCAGTAGCATAATCGGGATATTCTATCAGGCAATTGACCAGATTGAAAGCAATGGTTTTTGCAGCCTCATCATCAAGAGCAGCCAATTCGTAACTTTTAAGAAAAGCTTCAAAGGCCTTGTCGTAATATGCTTTGGACTTATCACCACTCACCTTGTTTATCATGTTATAAGAGCAGAGGCCAATAATATTATAAAAGTCTTCAGCGTAGTGAGATGCATTCACTGTCTTGGCTTCCAGTGATTGTTCACAGAGATTGATACAATCTACATAATGGGCTCCAAGATATAATTGCCTGACTGCCTGATAGGAGCAATGGTGGTATTTGGAGTTATTATGAACTGCCTTATATGCGTCAGCAGCATTTGTATAAGACTTATATGCCTCGTAATATTCTTTGTCGGAATCGAAACAATCTGCAGCCTGCGAATAGAAATATGCATTCAGCTCTGGAGAAGAGGGGGAGATGTAATTGTTAAGTTCAAGGTAAGCTGTAGCCGCAAGGTAATATTCCCTGAATATCAATAACTGTTCTGCCAATTGCTGGAGTGTGCCGATTTCGTTGGCGTAGGTGCATGATGATAAAAGATTCCACATCCGCTCCATACATTGATGGACATCTGGGCTCTTGCCTAATTTGACTTGAAGGATGAACATATAGCGCTCACTATCTACTTTTTGTGTTGACTGTTCGATGGTGCCATCACGCATACTCATAATCTTATCCTCTATCTCTTGGGCATTTGTCAAATCGTTAAAGGTCAAATCAAATAGTATTTCAATTCTGGTTATAATAAAGGCATACTTATCAATATATGCCACTGTGTCAAGCATGTCTTCTGCTTCCTTTCTATTCTCCAATCGTATATAGCATTGGGCTGCTATAAGTTGAAAGAGAGTTTTTTCCATATCGCCGTCTTCATAATGGTCTAACATCATGTTGGCCTGTTGTAGTATATGCTCAACGCGGTTCGTATCCAATATTGTCTCTATACTATTGAGCAGAAGCGGCGTCTGTACATAATCTATTGTGCGTCCTGGACTCCATGTGTCTTCAATATTAATATCGTCGTTGAAGTGTTGTCCAACAGCATAATTTCGTAGGTTATTCTTTATTTCTCTCTTCATTCCCCATGGGAGCAGAAGTACCCAATTGACATTACGAACAATCCGGTTGATTTCACGGGTGCGTATGTCTTCTGGCAGAAGCATTGAGGGTAACGTGATAGCTGATATTAATGTCATAAATTGAGATCGGTAATTCTCTGGGGAAACAAAAAACGATAAAAGTATCAGACGGTATAATGACCAACACGAAAGCTGGCTGGATATGACATGATAGCCAGCTTTGTACAATTCAGGATAAAGGCCATAGAGTTCGGTAGGAGGAATGTTCAAATCAGATAAAGCGGTTATCGAACGGATGCGTTGATATAATTTCCCCCATTCCTGGGTCTCAGCGTAGAGCTTTACCAGTTCAGTGTTATTGCGGCGAATGGAGTTCTGGAAATGTTCTTCGATAGTGTTGGCAAACAACAGATTGATGAGAATGAATCCCAAGAAGCCATTGTGGCGTTTTGTCAGTTGGCGACTTTGCCTATCCAAGTTGTTGGTTTCTTTCTCCAATAGTTTTATGGCTTGGCGCATAAATGATTCTTTCTTAGCTCTATCGTCGATGTAACGTTGAATGACAGCTTTCTGCAAAGATTGATTGGCGAGCATAATATGCCCGTCGATGTCAATGGTAAGCAACCGCAGCGCGCCATAAAGACTTGCCCATTCTATAGGAGGCAATGACAAATGGCTGGCCAACAGATTTTCGGCCAGACCAGTTTGGGTAACGGCAAGAAGACATAAAATTTGCGCAGTCAAATCGCGTCCGTGCTCTTCTTCAACTCCTTCAATAATAAGGTTATAAAAGTCGTTTTCATCACGTGCAGACAGGTAATGGTCAATGTATTCGTCAACTCTTTCGTAAATGCCAAATTCTTGAAGTTCATTTAGAAACATTATCAGTAATGAGGGATTTCTTAGTATGTTGCATCGGGCAATGTGCAGATACTGATTGTCTACGAGATGTTTGGCTTTGATGGCAAGATAACGTTTGGTTATCTCTATGATATCCGTAGAAGATAAATCGCATAGTTCATAGTGCTGCATTGAACGACAGGCTTGTTTTATTTTTTCGTCAGTAGCCGTGACCACAAGACTGATTTGGTTGGGCAGTTGGTTAACCCATGCCATAGAGAGGTCGTCATCTCCAATAAGACGGTCAACTCCATCAAGCATCCAAAGGATACGCTCGTTATAGTGTGCATTTTCAAAGATGTCTTTAAGCGAAATGGGTGTCTCATCATACAAGTCAATGTCGGCAAAAGTTGGACAAGTCTGCCCAAGTTTCTTCAAGAACATGCGATAGCACTTATCAACGGTGTTGATGTCGTTATCTATATAGGTGCGAATAATGGGTACAAATCGTTCGGTGTATCCTTCTTCGTGTGTTCTTTCGTCATTTACATAACCAAAGCCATATTCATCTTCTGCCAAATAAATTCCTTCAACTCCACCCTCGTTGGTAGTATCCGCATAATAATTCGCAACAAATGCACTTTTTCCCATTCCGTTTTTACCGATAACAAGACGATGTGTGTCGAAATCAGCTGCAGTTGTAAACAAAGCAGGAATACGCCCATTAATATAGACCTGTCTTAACTCATTTTCCTTAGCTCGCTGTAGCTTATCGGCAATCGAATAGAAATCCAGATTCTCGTCAGGGTAGAGGTCATTGATTTTGGCCATTAGCTGATTGTATATTCTGCGCCCCAAATCCTTTGGAGTAGTATATGATGTAGCACTGCAGAGTCCTTTACTTTCGGCTTCTGCAATGCAGGTCTTTAGTCTTTTGAGCTTCTCGATCTTTACTTTATCGGTTTCTCGTTTTTGCTCTGGTATATAGTTGTCTTGTCTGATGAAGAACATTGCATTGACGGGCGTCTTGCTCTTCAGAGCCCCATATTGCATCTCTATTTCGGTAATCGACATATTGCTATTGAGATACTTCTCTATCCATGGGTATTTCTGCAAGAGACGGTTGTTGTCTCCATATCCGTTGGCACCTGGAATCCATCCATATCTTCCGCCAATCATTCCGATAAAGAATGGGCGTGTATGCTCTATCTCATCAATACATATTTCTATTACTTTGCCGCTTTTTGAATCTTCTTCAGTAACGCCCCATCTCAAATCAATAACAGAGAAATTGACGTTACGGCGATGACATTCGGCCTTTATCATGGGGAATACTTTTTTTACAAGGTAGTTGCGTTCGTCCTGCATATCTGCAAAGGTGGATGACAAGAAAACGCGAATCTGTCTTTTGGCAGTATTGGTGCTCATACAAATGATGTTGGTTTCGGTAATAAGTAAACTTTCATTACAAAAATACTTATTTATTCTGAAAACCGAAAATGATTTATGCTATTTCTTCGGTGCAATTCCAAAAAATATGGTCAACCATTGTGTTGACTACATACATTTTTATAACTTTGCATCAAAATCTTATTAATAGTTGCAGTATGGTAATTGACTTTGATGACATTAAAGAATGTCGTACGATGAATTTCAAGGGCGGTAAGGGGCCTTTGGATTCTCGAAGTTTTTCAGATGATAATGTAAAAATAATGTATTCTACTCTTCGTCCTGGCTCGTCTACTGGTTTGCATACCCACAATGGCAACAGCGAGGTAATCTATATTTTAAGTGGTGAGGCTACTTTCCACTATGATGATACAACGGAGGTGGTAAGAGTAGGGCAATGTCATTATTGTCCAGAGGGACATTCGCACTATATGGAGAACCTAACCGATCACGATTTGGTGTATTTGGCCATAGTGCCACAGCACAACAAGTAATTAGTTATTGGGTACAGAGTAGAGAAGCGCAGGGATAAAACCTTCGCTAAGACCGGTTATCTCTTGCATATCGGTCATAAGTTTTTTGGCCTTTTGAAAGAGGTGATTGCGTTTAAGCATCTCTACCAATTTGTCCTCATCATAATCTGCGTTATGTAATAATTTATAACATGAAGCATAACGGGATAGGAGAGGGCAGCCCCTTTTCTTGTCTTCTATAATTTTAGATATTGTGGCATAGACAATGTCAGTAGCATTTCCAGTTTGGATTGTTTCCTCATTGCAATCTGCCTGCCTAATGCTATTGTCAAATGTTTTTATCTGTCTGATGTCCATTAGGGGTATGCGTATCTGTAGCCTCTCCAAGGCGTTGTGTATGTAATCTATTATACCTTGGTCATAGGAATAAAGCATAATATGGCGCCATTGCTCTTCTGAAAATGTCTGTATTCTTGAAGTGACACCTCCAATGAATGGTTTGTCTTGTAGTAAATTATAGTCAAGGCCAATCTGAAGCAATGAATAGACGTCTTGGCGCAAACCGCGGTCTATAGCCATTTCAACATGTGTGTCTATTATCTTCTGGTAAAGTTTAATAAACTTGTCACACATGTCTTCTTTGCTAATGGTTCGTGTTACAACTGCATTGGGAATAAATACCAAGTCAACGCATTGAAGGATACGTTCCAAGTAATTCTGCTCTGTTCTGCTCCAAGCATGGATGGCTTGAGATGATTTCATCATGCTTTTTTGTAATACAAACCGCATAGATGATTGAGTGTTGGTCCAAGGAAGGATTTCGCCCAAAGGGGAATATAGAGATGGAATGTGTTTGCTGGCTGTCGTAGAAATGAGTCTACAAGAATAAAGGTCATTTCCTCCCAAAATATGAACAAGGTCTAAGGTGGGGTCCAACTTGTCATGACGGGTCAGTGTCTGGACTCTGTTGCCCAAACCTTCACTCAACAGGTTGGCAAATGCATAGGCCAAAGGATCCTTTGCACAGCTGGAGGAAATATAAAGACCAATCTTCATAATTTGTGACAAGTAAATTCAATTTTATCAGTAAACTTGTGCAAAAGGGCAGTCATCGCATTGTGCCAGATGATACGAAGTTCATAGATGGGAATAAGAAAAGTATTTATCTTGATATCCAATTGCCTAATAACTTTTCGGGCCTGGATAATGCGTGTAAAGAGTAAACACAAAAACAGAAAGGCTGCAACTCCTAATGAAATCCAATGCTGTGTAATTCCGCTTGCAACTGCCAAACCTATGAGGGCGATATAGGAAAGATGGAGTACAATCTGATCAGTGATATAGGTCAAGCGAGTAATAAAACCATGCTTAAGATGACGGCGAATTTCCCATGCAGCAACTGCACGGTTACGCCAAATATGGCGCGATGGCGTTTGCTGGATGAGCTGCGCTTTAGGATTAACAAATACGCTTGTCTCTTCTCTTGTGGCATATCGATTCGTGAGAATCTCATATTCTCCACCTATAAGGTGTAGGCTTCCTAAGAAGCCTTGACCTTGCATGAACATGTCTTTACAGAATAGCAGGCTGTTAGAATTGGAACCATAAGCGGCACCACTTACGGCAGAATGCATATAGTAAAGTGAACGATGTAGATGCTCAAACTGATAAAAGCCTTTGCATGGCTCTTGGTAATGGGATAGAGGCATGACCATGGTGCAGGAAGATGGGTTGTTGGCCTGTACCAATAGTGCCAGGGTTAAATCCGAAGCAGGACTACAATCTGCATTGACAAGCATTACCATTTGATGATGTGCTGCTTTTACACCTAAAGTTACAGCCAGTTTGGTTCTGCTCATGTAACGTGACGTTTGGGGTACGAAGGTTCTGTGAATATCATGCGTTGTAGCAATGCGTTTTAATACATCGTCAGCATAATGGTCACCCTCGTCGGTAACAACGATTATTTGCAAATCTGCGTTATACCGTTGAGTTAACCATAATGGGAGATTTTCCTCCAATGCTTGGGCATTGCCTTGAGTTATGATGACAAGCGACAATGGGGGATTGTCAGTAGCGTCTTCATTAGCTTCCGCATTGAAAATTCTTCGGCGGAATGGGTTGAAAAGCCATGCGAGAAGCAGAATGAACAACGCGACCAAACTACATACTATAGAAAATGTGTCGAATATCATAATTCTTCAGAGATATATCCTTTAGGTAGTTGTCGGCAATTATAATGGCTTGCCATAGCTTCCCCATAAGCTCCCGCGCTACGGATGGCGATGAAGTCACCACGATGAGCACTATTGATATCAATGGATTTCGCAAAAACGTCGCTTGATTCGCAGATGGGGCCAACAACATCATAGGTGGCAAGAGGAGCTTCGCTACTGATGTTTTCTATCTTGTGATAAGCCTGATAGAGCGCAGGGCGGATTAAATCGGTCATTCCTGCGTCTACTATTGCAAACTGTTTGTGTGTCCCTTGCTTCACATAAAGGGTTCGAGCTATGAGAGTTCCACATTGCCCCACGACCGCACGTCCCAATTCAAAATGAAGATGCTGATATGGCCGTAGCTTGAGATGTCGGGCGTAACATTCAAAATAGGCCTTGAAATCAGGGATAGATACGCGGTTGGGGTGGGCATAGTCAATGCCCAATCCACCTCCAACGTTAATTACGTCTATGCGTATATTATGCTGCTCCATTTGCTTCTGGATGTCGTTGATGCGATTACACAAGGCTTCAAAATCGCCCATGTCAAGTATCTGGGAGCCGATATGGAAATGTAATCCCATTATATGTATATGGGACATAAGATGCGCCTTCTCAATCACGTCCATCATATCGCCTAAGGCAATACCAAATTTGTTTTCAGCAAGTCCTGTGGTGATGTTGGCGTGGGTATGTGCGCCTACATCGGGGTTGATGCGAAGACAAATATTTGCCTTCGTGTTCATCTCCGCAGCAAGCTGCTGGATAATTTCAAGTTCGGCCAAGCTCTCAACATTAAAGCAAAATATGCCTTTCTCCAAGCCCAAACGAATTTCCCAATCGCTCTTGCCGACTCCCGCATAAACAATCTTGTTTGCAGGAAAGCCCGCTTTACTTGCTGCCTCTATTTCACCGCCGCTTACACAGTCTGCTCCTAATCCTGCCTGACAAATGATGTTGAGCAACTTGGGATTGGCATTGGCTTTTATCGCATAGTGTACTTCAAACCGCTCATAACGTTCAACCTCTTTGTGTATTACATTCAAGGTGCGCCAGAGCAGTTCTGTATCATAATAATAGAATGGTGTCTCAATGCTTTGAAACTTGTCTATTGGAAATGTTCCTTTCACTTATCCTGATTTTTTTCAATATGTCCTTTAACTACTTATGCTTGTTTGAAGAGTTCTTTGCTAAGGTTCTGCAGAGCTCTCTTCTTGTCAGCTTCCTTGATGAGGAATGAAATGTTGTAATTGCTACCGCCATATGAAATCATGCGTACAGGAATATCCTTCATTGCATGAGTTGCTAACGACTCGAATCCCAAGTTGTTCCAGTCCAAATCACCAACGACACATATGATACACATGTCTGAATCAACGGTTACGGTACCGTATTTCTTAAGCTCATCTACAATTTCCATAAGATGCGCGGCATTATCAATGCTCATTGACACGCCTACCTCACTGGTGGCAATCATGTCAATAGGAGTCTGGTAGCTTTCAAATATTTCGAACACTTTGCGGAGGAAACCTGTAGCAAGTAACATTCTCGATGATTTGATTTTTATGGCTGTAATGTTATCTTTTGCTGCCACCGCCTTTATCTTGCCATGCATGATTACATTGTCAATGATGGTTCCGGGAGCATCTGGATCCAATGTGTTCTTCAGACGAACAGGAATACTTGCGTATTTGGCTGGTTGCACACAGGTAGGGTGGAGTATCTTTGCGCCGAAATAAGCCAACTCTGCGGCTTCTTCAAAGTTGAGCTGAGGGATGGCTTCCGTGTGCTCAACGATACGTGGATCATTATTATGCATGCCATCAATGTCGGTCCATATCTGAATCTCTTCTGCGTTAAGTGATACACCTATCAGTGAAGCAGTGTAATCACTACCTCCTCTTTGGAGATTATCTATTTCTCCGTATGCGTTACGGCAGATAAAACCCTGTGTGATATATACTTGATGACCTTGATGGTCATTCATGATATCCGTTAGCTTCTCCTTGATATAATGTGGGTCTGGCTCCACATTTTTGTCGGTACGCATAAAGTCCAAGGCGTTAAGCAGGCATACGTTGAATCCTTGCTCCTGCATATAGTTGGCAACCATATTGGTGCTGATGATTTCACCTTGAGCGACGATGGACTTCTCTTCAAATGAAGTAAACAGGTCTTTGGTGAAAGAACGCAGATAGTTAAACTCTTCACGAAGGAATGAACGTGTTTTCTCTTTATACTCTTCTGTAGAATAAAGGGTTTCCACATGGCGCATATATGTATTTTCGAGAGCATTAATATGCTCGTTGGCCCCTTCAGGATTTTTCTTATAGAGGTAGTCGCTGATTTCGACTAAGCTATTGGTGGTCCCACTCATTGCTGAGAGAACTACAAATGTCTGATCATTTGACTTTGTGACAAGTTGTGCAACATTCTTCATTCTTTCAGGAGAGCCTACTGATGTGCCTCCAAATTTCATTACTTTCATAATACTGTGTATTGAATTGAAAAATATGTTTATACTTCTATTACTTAATCTGTTGTCTGGGCATCTTCACTGAGATCCATACTATTATATTCGCTTGTTACGTCCTTGACGCTTCCATCGTGGCAACGATATACTATGCCGGGGAATTTGTCGAGCATTTGTATATTGTGAGTTGACATAATCACTGCCGTTCCGGTTAAGGTGATATCCTTGAGTAAACGTACTATGTATTCTGCTGTCTCGGGATCCAGATTGCCCGTCGGTTCATCTGCGATGATGATGTCGGGATGATTGAGCATCGCACGTGCAACAACGATGCGCTGTTGTTCTCCTCCAGACAGTTCGTGTGGCATGCTGTTCTTTTTGTCAGATAAACCAACAGTTTCCAGAACTTCATCTATACGTGCTTCTACTTTCGCCTTGTCTTTCCAACCAGTTGCTTTCAGAACGAATAAAAGGTTCTGATATACAGAGCGGTCATGAAGCAATTGGAAATCCTGGAAGATAATGCCCAAATGGCGTCGTAGTTCCGGAACATCCTTGCGGCGTAATGTTAACAGGTTGCGGCCAAGTATTTCTGCTTTTTCGCAATCTTCACTGTAGAGGTCGAGTTCGCAATAGAGAGACTTGAGCAAAGAACTTTTGCCCGAACCTACCTTACCGATGATATAGGCAAATTCACCTTTGTCGATGCCAAAATTGACATCTTTAAGAATGACAGTATCTTGTTGGTAGATGTTTACGTGATTATATTCTATTAGCATGATATCTTAATATGTTTTATTTGTTAGCCTTGTCTATGCGACGTTGCCGGTCCCATTCGGGGTCATGTCGTTTCTTCAGTTCTATGGCCACATCATTCAAACTTAACCCTTTGCTGGTGAGAAGTACTATAAGGTGATATAGCAAGTCTGCAGATTCATAAACAAGATGCTCGTTAGTCCCGTTGGTTGCTTCAATTATGGTTTCGCATGCCTCTTCGCCGACCTTTTGCGCCATCTTGTTTATGCCTTTCTTGAAAAGGCTTGTGGTATAGCTCCCTTCAGGCATCTGCTTAAACCTGTTTGTAATAAAATCTTGCAACTCGGAGAGAAACAAGATTGGGTCGGCTATATTGTCTTCGCCCCAACATGTGTCAGTACCTTTGTGGCATGTAGGTCCCAATGGGTTGGCTTTGACTAACAGTGTGTCGCAATCGCAATCGAGTTGCATGCTTACCAGCTCAAGGAAGTTGCCAGAAGTCTCTCCTTTTGTCCACAAGCATTGGCGGGAACGGCTCCAAAATGTTACCTTCCCGGTGTTGATGGTCTTCTCATATGCTTCGTTGTTCATAAAGCCAAGCATAAGCACTTTACGAGTCGTTGCATCTTGTATTATGGCAGGAACCAGTCCGCCCATCTTGTCGAAGTCAATATTTGTCATTGTTTACAATCTCACGTTTATATGTTGACCATTAAGATATTGTTTAAGTTCAGGTATGCATATTTCTCCAAAATGAAAAACACTTGCAGCCAGAGCAGCATCAGCTTTTCCTCTCTTAAACACATCACTAAAATGCTCTGGTCTTCCAGCGCCACCACTGGCAATTATTGGAATCGAAAGTATCTCAGAGAGATGTGAAAGTGCATTAATGGCAAAACCATCTTTAACCCCATCATGGTTCATGCTGGTGAAAAGTATTTCTCCTGCCCCTCTATATTCTACTTCACGTGCCCAGTCATACAGGGTAATAGATGTACGTTCTCTACCTCCTTTGATATAACAATTCCATTGGCCTTCTTCATATTTTGCGTCGATTGCACAAACGCATACTTGAGAACCGAACTTTCCAGTAATGTCATTGATGAGTTGGGGATTTTTAATTGCTGCAGAATTAACACTCACCTTATCAGCACCGGCATAGAGCAAGCGTTCAACATCATCAATGGTATTGATGCCTCCTCCTACAGTGAAAGGAATATTGATTTCTGATGCTACCCGAGTTACCATTTCTGTGAAAGTGTTACGTCCTTCTGCACTGGCGGTTATGTCCAAAAATACCAATTCGTCCGCCCCCGCCAGGCTATAAGACTTGCCCAGTTCAACTGGATCGCCAGCATCGCGCAGGTTAACGAAATTTGTACCTTTGACAGTCTTGCCATCTTTTACATCAAGGCATGGTATGATACGCTTTGTGATACCCTTTGGAATAAACAGACTATGAGTGTCTATACGCCCTTCATAAAAAGCTTTTCCGAATACCACGGAAGGAATGCCCGCTTTGGCAAGGTTATGGATGTCTGCAGTCGACGAAACACCACCGCTGGCTATAAGGTGCAGGGTGGGATGGCGTTTCATGATATCTGCATATAGCTCGATGGCAGGTCCGGAAAGGGTTCCATCTTTGCTGATATCCGTACACAACACTTGTGTTACACCTTGGTTGATGTATTGTTCCAAGAAAGCAAAGAGGTCTATCTCTGAGTCTTGTTTCCAACCGTTGACAGATATTTTTCCATAACGTACGTCTGCGCCGAGGATTATTCTATGTGCTCCGTAATGGTTGAGCCACTCAACAAAAAGCTCAGGCTGGGTAACGGCTACACTGCCAATGGTTACCATAGAAGCACCAGCTGCAAAAGCCTTTTCTATATCCTCCTGCGTTTTTATCCCTCCGCCAAAATCTACTTTTAATCGAGTCTGGCTTGTGATATCTTTGAGCACGTGTTCATTGACAATGTGGTGTGACTTCGCTCCATCCAGGTCTACGACATGAAGACGCTTAAATCCGAGACTTTCAATATGTTTCGCCACATCAGTTGGATTTTTGCTATATACGGTTTGAGCATCGTAATCACCACAAGTGAGTCTTACGCATTGACCATTGATAATGTCTATGGCAGGTATAAGTTCTATCATAGGTTCAAGAAATTATTAAGAATGATTTCACCTGTTTTCCCACTCTTTTCCGGGTGGAATTGAGTGGCATAGAAATTGTCTTTGCAAAGGCATGCGCTAAATGGAAGTATATGATATGCCTCTGCCGTAGTCCATTTACATGTTGGCACGTAATAGCTATGTACGAAATATGCATAAGATTGTTCGCCGAGACCTTTGAGCAGAGGGTTGTCGCTAACAATATTAAGTTGATTCCAACCCATTGCAGGAACTTTGTCTTCTTTATTTTCAGGGTGGAACCTCTCTACATCAATAGGAAATATGCCCAAGCAATCTACGTCACCTTCAGCCGAACGGCGACACATAAGCTGCTGGCCTATACATATCCCCAAAACTGGCTGGGTAAGATGGACAAGAACTTCGTCCAGGCGATGTGCTCGGAGATAGGACATCGTAACACTTGCTTTTCCCTGTCCTGGGAAAAGAACTTTGTCGGCAGATGCTAATTCTTCAACGTCATCTGTGAGTATAGGGTTAACACCTAATCGTTTCAGTGCGTTTTCTACAGAGAATATGTTGCCGGCGTTATATTTAACTATCGCAATTTTCAATATCGTTACACTTTAGCAATTTCTGCAAGTGCAAAGATACAATTTTCTTTTGAAATATGGGAGGTTTAGTTATATTTTTTACGCATCATCGCCATCAGGAGTCTTGAGAATGATACTTGTGGCTCCAATGGTGAAAAGTGTACCGTTCTGTATGACTCGACGTTCGCGGTCGCCAAGGATTACGTTGTCAACAAATGTGCCCGTATAACTTGGTCCATCACGGAGTATATATTTTAATGCTCCATTTTTGTCACGTTGTACAGTAATAATACAATGGTGCATATCTATGCTCGGGTCGACAGTTTCAATAGGACAGTTTATGCCAGACCCTTTCATGTATCTGCCTATTATGTTTTCTCCCATATGGAGAGGGATAATCTGCTTATAATGGAAAATATTCTCGATTACCACAATCGAACCGAAGGTGGTATCCTCTACCTCTTCTTCGGGATTCTCATCACGTTGAAGTCGTCGTAATTTGGAAACTCCCATACGTATTCCAAACTGTTTTCCACACCTGTCACATACAAAAACAAGTGATTGACCTTCTGTATATTTGGTTTCGTCAAATAGTATATATTGATCGCATTTTGGGCATCTTACTCTTTTCATCAGTCTTTCATTTTAGTTACCCAACAATCAGAGATGCCAGTATTCTTCTGGATGCGAATTGCCTCTAAAGAGGCTTCTCTTTCAGATAAAAAGCGACCTAAAACCACTTTGGTATAGTTTCCTTGCGTTGTCACTCGAGCCTCCATGAGTCCTTGCCTGTGTAGCTGCTCAACATATGTGTTCGCATTTTTAACTGTTACACGGCTACATAATACAATAGTATAATAAGGACTGTGGCTAATTGTGTCTGATGATTCTGCCATGTTGTTCTTAACGGCCTCAACGGAATCTTTATTCTCGACGTCTAACTTTAGTTGAGCCTTTTCTATATTCTCGCATCGTGGCATAATTCTTAGGAGCATATCAGTATTGATACGTGCTTCGTTAGAATTCAAATCAGAATTATTTATAGGTGATGAGATAAAGAAAAATGCGATGATGGTTATGCATGCTACGGCAATATTGCGCAAGGTGCTCAATTTGATGGTACGCTCCTGTTCCTCTTCTTTTTCGTCGCTATCCATCAAAATGTCAAATGGGCTTACCTCTTTATCGGGTTTGTCAATAGCTGCCGGAATGGTTTGGACAGATGAAGATGCTGTCGGCTTCATTATGAATGAACTTAACCCATACAATTCAGGAGTAAGAATTCCTGCTTCACATGGCTCAAATTCATATTTTCCATACTCGTTCAGGCGAATAATACCTAAATCATATAGCTCGTAACTGCCATTACACTCAATATGCTGACGCAGTTCTCTTACCTCGTCCTCTATACGGCGCAAGGCTTCTGGATAACTGATGTCGTATGCTTCGATGTATGATTGAGCCAACAAAGAATCATTCAGCGTCAACTGAGGGTTGAAGCCAATAGTGCGCTGCGGTGGCAAGAAGAGATTTTCCTGTTCGTCGTAACGTGCATCTACATGATGAGCCATGAAGCCCCCAAAACCAGGGACTATCACACAGTCGTTGCTCAAAAGTAGGATTTCAATATGTCTTTCGAGTTCAATCATTATTTGCAAAGTTACGGATAATTGACCGATATACCAAATAAATATTATTAATTATTTCAACATTTTTTTAGTGTCTTTCGTATGCTCTTTATTTACAGTTGTTTGCAATTTTGAGCTGTTTTTTTGAAAGATTTTGTTCTTTCGCAACTTTTTTTTGAAAAAGTTAAAAGAATTATTTGGCAGTTAAAAAAAAAGGCGTATCTTTGCAAATGTTATCCTGAAAACAATCTTTTTACCTTAGAATAGCTAATACCTATTGAAGAGTGAAAGTGGTCGCTGTGAAGCTGACCGCTTTTTTTATTTTAATACCATATACATTGCCAATCATTTACTTGGCGGTTTTTGTGATGATGTTGCAAGCTGATGTTGATGGCTTTTTATGTACGTTGTCATAGATGATGGGTGTGCGATAATCCTTTCCTTTCAGCTGGAGGGTAACGTTCTTTAGTTTTACTTGCCCAATATTTCTAAAATACATGCCCCAACAGGGGAATACTGGCCATTCGCTGAAATCTTTCCCGTCAAACCATGAGGGAAGGGTAGGGTCATCTTTTCCCACGAACTCCATATGCACATTGCGCATGCAGACTAAATCAGTGAGAGCGCTTCCCCAACTTTTTACTGATAATGCCATATGGTTGACATTGGTGGCCTTGACGTCATCAATGACGATTGTACCAGCTGTGTTGTCTTCACTTAAAGTGACAGAGATAGGAGTCAGTACATTATTTATAATACAATGCTTTATATATATACCATCCAATCGTCCGGGAGCTTTACCCCATCCTCCGGGTTGAATGTTGATTGCAGACTCTGTCGCTGTGCGGCCCGATGTAATGTGTGGATAGACACCTGGACCTTCAAATCGGCAATGAGATACATGTACATTGGTCGATGGCATTATCATGCGTATACCATTGCAAGATGAGTTGAGCGTGCAATTGGTTATCTGTGCTTTTTCCCAATAGCCACCAGCCAAAGCATCGTCGCCGGAATGAATGTTACAGTTGCTAATATGGAGACGCTTGGCTCCGCGCACATGGATTCCATCCCATCCGCCATTGATTTTGATTCGTTCGTAGCGGGTGCTTTCTATCTGATAGGCCAAGAATGCATAATTGGCCGAATGATTAACTGTGAAATCGCAGAAACTCATGTCCTTACAGCCCGCCAATAGGACAGTGTGAGGACCACGCATGTGTTCTTCACCTTTTGGATTGCGTACATTGTCGCCGTCTATGGTTCCTTCGCCACATATTCCTGCATTATGTACACCTATGGCAAATATAAGCGAGCGCGACCATTCCGGGTCTGTAGCGCTGTTATAGTTTACCGTTCCTTCACCGCTTTCATATTTAGACAAATCAAGTGTTGTCTTTAGCGATTGATAGTCTTCAAGGCGTGGGGAGCCTTTCAATACTGCCCCCTGTTCCAGAACAAGCATGACATTGCTTTTGAGGTAAATGGTGCCAGTCACAAATGTACCTGCAGGAACCACGACCTTTCCGCCTCCCTTTTCGGCCGCAGCTTCTATTGCCTTATTGATTGCCTGCGCGTTGTTGGTTTTAGCATTGTCTGCCACGGCGCCAAAGGTAAGGATACTGATAATGGTTGATAGTAATAAATTCATCTTTTGTATATTAAAAATGAGGGGACACGATGACCGTGCCCCCTCTTGTTATTATTATTTGGTCATAGAATATGGCTTGTCCGTAGCCTTCAATCCTCTGCTCTTGTTGGGCTTGGAGGTCATGTCAAACTCGATAGTAGCTCCATTGACCAGCTGGTCATGTGTAAAATAGAGTTTGGTGTAAGGACGGCCATTTATGCGGACGTTGCGGATATAGCGATTGCGATCGCTTACTCCAGGAGCCTTGATAGTGACGGTCTTTCCATTGGGAAGATTAATCTGCATATAAGGCAGGAAAGGAGCGCCAATGACATACTGGTCGCTACCAGGGCAGACGGGATAGAAACCCATGGCAGAGAACAGATACCATGCCGACATCTGGCCGCAGTCATCATTACCGCTCAAACCACGGATATTGTTCTTATACATCTGATCCATAATGGTACGCAGACGCTCTTGAGATTTCCATGGAGCTGAAGTCCAGGCGTAGAGATAGGGAATGTGGTGGCTGGGCTCATTGCCATGTACATAGCCGCCAACCAGTCCCTCTTCGGTAATGTCTTCGTTGTCCACATAGTACTTCTCTGGCAAGTGCATCTGGAACAATTCGTCAATACGTTTTTGGAAAGCCTTGTCGCCTCCATACAATTTCATGAGACCATTGACATCCTGAGGAGCTTGGAAGGAGAAGTTCCACGAGTTGCCCTCAATGAATCCCTCGTCATAAGTCTGGTATGGATCCAGGTCTTTCTTGAACTCGCCGTTGGCATAACGTGGAGAGGCAAAGCCTATCTTCTTGTCAAAAGTATTGCGATAGAACAAGGCACGCTTGGCATATTTGTCCGCAATGTCTTTGCGTCCCATTTTGAGAGCGGCGGCATAGATGGTCCAGTCATCGTATGAGTACTCGAGTGTGTTGGATGCTGCTGTCTTGTCTTTGTCGTATGGAGCATATCCCAATTCCTTGTATTTGTCAACGCTTGGGAAGTAAGAGCAGTTTGCGGTCTCGTCCATAGCGCGGAGAGCTTCGTCGGCATTGAGAGCGGCGCCCTTGACGAGAGCGTCGGCTACAACCGTAACAGCATGGTATCCCGTCATGCACCAGCCTTCATTGCCCATGAGGCTCCAAACCGGCAGCATGTGCAGGCGATTCTGCTGCTGGTGGGCTATCATAGACTTTACCATGTTCAGGTTGTGCTTTGGCTTTACCAACTGGAGGAATGGATGTTCTGCACGATAAGTATCCCAAACCGAGAAGATAGTGTAATTGTCAAAGTCCTTGGCTTCATGGATGTTGCCATCTACGCCACGGTATTTTCTATCCACGTCCATGTAGATGGAAGGGTTAATCAGCGTATGATATAAAGATGTATATATCATAGCCTTTTGGTCTTCGCTTCCTTCTACATCAATACATGCAAGTTCCTTTTCCCACAGAGCCTCATTCTTGGCACGGGCCTGTTCGAATGTCAAACCTTCAGCTTCGGCTTTGAGGTTCTTGAGTGCGCCCTCGGTGCTGACAGCAGAAAGCGCAACCTTTACGGTGATAGGTTTGCGGTCGGTATTGTCAAAGT
Source organism: Prevotella sp. P5-108 (assembly GCF_002251385.1). GTDB lineage: Bacteria > Bacteroidota > Bacteroidia > Bacteroidales > Bacteroidaceae > Prevotella. The sequence continues at coordinate 232,396 of NZ_NPJJ01000043.1, read as the reverse complement.
TGAAATAGGTGACAACGCCCTGGCCGGCAATCTCGGGGAAATTGTTGTATATGTCAAACTTGCGCCAGAAGCCACGGTACTTCAGTTGCTTCATGTCGCGATAGCCATAGGTCTTGATAGGCTTGCTCAGACTGATGGCAAAATAGGTATAGTTGGCTCTTGACCATCCATTGGTGATGCGATAACCAGTGAGCAGCGTGTCATTCTCCACGCGCAGCGTGCTCCACAGCACCTTGCCGTCGTAATTGTAGATGCCGTGCATGAGGTCAATTATCAGGCGGGCCTCGCTTACATCGGGGAATGTATATTTATGTACGCCCACGCGGGGAGTGGTGGTAAACTGCGCACGTACATTGTTGTCGGCAAGAGTCACCTCGTAATAGCCTACCGATGCCTTTTCTGTCTCATGTGAATAGCGTGAACGGTAGCCCGAGTCGGGGTCCTTTGCAGTACCGGGGTTGAGCTGCAATTTGCCAGTCTGTGGCATGATGAGAATGTCGCCCAGGTCACTGTGGCCAGTGCCGCTCAGATGGGTGTGGCTGAAACCTACGATTGTCGGGTCGTCATATTGGTATCCGGCGCAATAGGAATAAACCTCCGTTTGATACTTGCCATCCACATTCTGTGGAATGGTGTCGGTCTCGGGACTAAGCTGCACGATACCGAATGGTGAACAGGCACCTGGAAAGGTATGGCCCATACCGGCTGTACCAATCATCGGGTTAACATAACTCGACCTTGTGCGTTGCTGCGCTTGGGCTAATGCACACATGGCCATCATTGTGATAGCTGATAAAAGCAGTACTTTCTTCTTCATGATTATATTACTGATATTAGTTATTATTCTTGTTGTCTATTATTCATGGTGGTATGGCTCACCTTTTATTATAGTGCAAGCACGATAGAGCTGTTCGGTAAATACCAGACGCACCATCTGGTGCGAGAAGGTAAGCCGCGAGAGGCTCAACTTGTCGTTGGCTCGTTGATAGACATCGGGAGAGAAACCGTAGGGGCCACCTATCACAAACACCAAACGGCGTGATGTCTGCTGTCGCTTTTCGAGCCATTGGGCCAGTTCTATGCTTCGCAACTCTGCTCCATGTTCGTCCAGGAGCACCAGCGTATCTGAGGCTTGCAGCTGTTTTAGTATCAGCTCGCCTTCACGCTCTTTCTGCTGCTCTTCAGAGAGGCTCTTGGTGTTCTTGATTTCTGGTATGGTGATTATCTCAAAGGGCATGTAGTGGCCGATGCGCTCGGTATAGTCCTTGATGCCTGCCGCAAAATGCTTGTTCGTGGTTTTGCCAACCAGAATTAATATTGACTTCATTGGCGATTCTTGTTTTTAGGAAACCAACCTTTGTCTACACGTTTTTTCTGTTCAAACAGTTCGCCTATTGACCATAGGCAACTCGCCCCAATCACTCCCAGAAGACTGGAGAGGATAACCTGGGCTATGCAAAGCGAGGCTATTATGGCGCCAATCCCCAACACCAGGAATACCCACCATGGGCCGGTACCAAAATAATATTCGGTCTTGATTACTATCGGATGGAATACTCCGATAATAAGAAAAGTGCCGAAAGCGATTATCAAGCCGGTGAAAAACATAATAAATACACGTTTATTGATTATTGCTTGCAAAAATACAAAAAAAAATCGTCTAATTGGCGATTATCACGGATATAATTTGTTATCTTTGCATCAGACTATAACAATTTATTTAACGTAATATGGAAAATAATGCACAATTGATTGCTCAGTGCACAGAAAAGGCACAGCAATGGTTAACTCCTGCTTTTGACGAGGCTACTCGCAAGGAGGTAGAAGCGCTCATCGCTTCGGAAGACAAGACCAATCTCATCGAATGTTTCTATAAGGACCTTGAATTTGGTACCGGTGGTCTTCGTGGTATCATGGGTGCAGGTAGCAATCGTATGAATATCTATACAGTTGGCATGGCAACACAAGGATTTGCCAACTATCTTAAACTGAACTTCAAGGACAAGGAGCAAATCTCTGTTGTAGTATGTCATGACTGCCGCAACAACAGCCGCCTCTTTGCCGAGAATGTAGCAGCTATCTTCTCTGCTAATGGTATCAAGGTATATCTCTTTGACGATATGCGTCCTACTCCAGAGTGCTCTTTCGCAATCCGCCATCTCGGATGCCAGGCAGGTGTTAACATTACTGCCAGCCACAACCCCAAGGAGTACAATGGCTATAAGGCTTACTGGGAGGATGGAGCCCAGGTGCTGTCACCCCACGATACTGGCATCATCGACGAAGTCAACAAGGTTACTGTAGCCGACGTGAAGTTTGCTGCCAACAAGGACCTTATCCAGATTATCGGCGAAGAGATTGACAAGGCATACCTCGAGAAGATACGTACTGTATGCATCGACCCTGAAGTGATTAAGCGTCAGAAAGACCTGAAGATAGTTTACACTCCTCTGCATGGCACTGGTATGATGCTGATTCCCCAGTCACTCAAGTTATGGGGCTTTGAGAATGTACATTGTGTCAAGGAGCAGATGCAGCGTAGTGGCGATTTCCCAACAGTGGTTTCTCCTAACCCCGAGAATGGCGAGGCGCTGACTCTGGCTCTCAGAGACGCCAAGGAGATTGACGCCGACATCGTTATGGCCAGCGACCCCGATGCCGACCGCGTAGGTATGGCCTGCAAGAACGACAAGGGCGAGTGGATACTTATCAATGGCAACCAGACCTGTCTGCTCTTCCTCTATTACATCATTACCAACCGCAAGGCAATGGGCAAGATGAAGGACACCGACTTTATCGTCAAGACTATTGTTACCACCGAGGTTATCCGCAAGATTGCTGAGAAGAACCATATCGAAATGCGCGATTGCTACACAGGCTTCAAGTGGATTGCACGTGAGATTGCCATCTCTGAAGGCAAGCAGCAGTTTATCGGTGGTGGCGAAGAGAGCTACGGCTTTATGGCCGAAGACTTTGTTCGTGACAAGGACGCCGTTTCTGCATGTTCTCTCTTGGCTGAGATTTGTGCTTATGCCAAGGACAAGGGCAAGACTCTCTACGAACTGTTGATGGAAATCTATCTTGAGTATGGTTTCTCAGAGGAATATACCATCAATGTGGTTAAGCCTGGCAAGACTGGTGCCGACGAAATCAAGCAGATGATGACCAACTTCCGCAACAATCCTCCCAAGGACCTCGCAGGAAGCAAGATAGTATGTTCTAAGGACTTCCAGAGCCTGACCCAGACCGATAGCGAGGGCAATGTCACCAAACTTGATATGCCTGCTACCAGCAATGTGCTGCAGTGGTTCTGCGAGGATGGCACCAAACTTAGCGTAAGACCGTCTGGAACTGAGCCTAAGATTAAGTTCTACTTTGAGGTCAAGGGCACTATGAAGTGCGCAGGATGCTATACCCGTTGCAAGGAGGAAGGTATGGCCAAGATAGAGGAAATCAAGAAGCAGCTGGGTCTCTAACCCAACGCTCCTATAGCCAGTAAATAGATTTAGGTGTCTGATTGTCGTCATGTTGACCAATCAGACACCTTTTTTATGTGCTTGAATTTCGTCAGTGATTATGTTGTTTTCTTTCCCAACCATGTTGAAGATAATTTCAAGGTTTGAAATGACGGTTTCGTGGTTGGCAATAGATTTTTCACGGTCTGATTTCTGCAACTCGTAGTTCGCAATCACTTTGTAGGTGGTCATGGGGTAGAATGAATCAGACTGGGGCTTGGCGGAATTAAGGAGCGGCTTGAAAAAAGTGTAGGTAAGTTTTGTAATCTCGCCATTTTTGAGTAGTTTTGCATTTCAAAAAAGACAAAACGACAATGCTCAATTTTATATCTTTCGGAAGCGGTAGCAGTGGTAACTGCTATTTTTTTTATAATGACACTGACAATCTGATGGTTGATGTCGGTGTCGGCATACGAACGCTGAAGAAACACTTCTCTAATTATGGTCTTTCTCTGTCGCAGATACAGAATATCATCGTCACCCATGACCATGCTGACCATATCAAGTCTGTGGGCTGTATCAGCAAGGACTTCCATATCCCGGTCTACGCCACGGCCACGGTCCATCATGGCATTGAGCGAAATTACTGTGTAAGGGCCAAGGTTCCGGTTGGCAACAAGCATGTGATAGAAAATGGCGTCATGCAGAAGTTGGGCAATTTCAACATTACCTCATTCCATGTGCCTCATGACAGTATGGACTGCGTGGGCTACCAGATAGAGCATGAGGGTATGACTATAGTTCTGGCAACCGATGTGGGTGAAATTACCGATGAAATCAGAAAGGCTATCAGCGTCGCTGATTACCTGATAATTGAGGCCAATCACGATGAAGCCATGCTGATGAGCGGCCCCTATTCGGCCTATCTCAAACAGCGAGTGAGTGGTCCCAACGGACATCTCAGCAATAAGAATTGTGCCAAAGTAATAGCCGAAGAGGCTTCAGAGAAGCTGAAACATATATGGTTGTGCCATTTGTCTGAAGAAAACAATCATCCGGAACTTGCACGCATAACCATAGAACAGACATTGGCAGAAGCCGGAAAACCGATAGGAGGCAGTTTGAAACTGGATGTACTGAAACGCAAGATACCGACAGGTGTATTCAAACTTACTTCTGACAACGAGCAAGATTAATATAGTACCCAATCTTATATAACGTGAACAACATCAAGCGGGGGCAGGTCACAATCTGTCTCCGCATTTTGTTTTGTACCAATCGGAACAATGCTCCAGCCAGATGATGCAGGTGTATGCGTTCGACAACTGCCGTTACGGCGATGATGCGGGAATAGTCTTTCAGTTGGGAGCGGTGCCGGTACAGGGTCAACAGGCTCTCTTCTACTTTTAGCATATATGATTCGTTGGTCTCAAAATCATAATAACCCACGGGATTGTCAATATGCTGAATGGGAATGCCTGCTCGGCACAACTGGTCGCCATACGCCACGTCTTCATATCCGTAGCCTTCGTAGGAAACGTCTAATGGGTGGGCGATAAAGATGCTTCGGTCTATGCAGAAGTTGGAGGTGTGAAAGTCTTTATAGCAGTTCCGTTGTCTCACCGAGGCCCGATGACTGTGCTCGGCTTGGCGTTCATACTCATAGCGCAGATTGCCCGCATGATTTCCCACGATACTATAGCCGCCATATATTACAGGGGCTGAAGATGCAAGGTAGGTTTTCACAAAGTCTTCGGACACGATGCACATATCTGAGTCGATGAAGAGCAGGCGGTCGTATTGCGCTTTCTCGGCAAGGAAGTTGCGGATAGCCGCACGACCCATATTCTGCTCGTTGCGGATGAAGGTGCAATTGTCCCAGGTGCCGATGATGCGATTCTGATTGACGGCAGTCTCATCGATAGAACCATCGTCTGCAACGACAATCTCCCAAGAAGGCAACTGGGCCGAGGCGCATTGGCGGTGCAAATCGCGCACAAGCTGGGTGCAGTCGCAATTGTATTCAGGTATCAGTATGGACAGTCCTTTCATATCTTTATGCTTCTTTGAGTTTGTCTGCCAGATACTTGCCGGTAATGCTTTCCTTGCATGTCGCCAGATTTTCTGGCGTTCCCTCAAATACCAGGCCGCCACCTTTGTCTCCGCCATCGGGTCCGAGGTCGATGACCCAGTCGGCACACTTGATGACCTCCATATTGTGCTCGATAATCAGTATGGAATGACCTCGCTTGATAAGCGAGTCAAACGAGTGGAGCAGTTTCTGGATGTCGTGGAAATGCAAGCCCGTCGTAGGCTCGTCAAAGATAAACAGGGTGGGGTCGGCTTTCTCTTGCCCAATAAAGTAAGCCAATTTGACACGCTGGTTTTCGCCTCCCGACAGCGTAGAAGAGCTCTGTCCCAACTTTATATAGCCAAGTCCGACATCCTGAAGAGGCTTCAGGCGGTTGACAATGACTGGTTGGTTGTACTGGGTAAAGAAGTCGATGGCTTCGGATATGGTCATGCAGAGCACATCGTAGATGTTCTTGTCGTGGAAGGTAACATCGAGGATGTCTTTTTGGAACCGCCGGCCGTGGCAGGCTTCACACTCGAGCACCAAGTCGGCCATGAACTGCATCTCTACCGTGATGACGCCTGCTCCTTTACATTCCTCGCATCGTCCACCCTCGGCGTTGAACGAGAAGTATTGGGCAGTATACCCCATCTGGCGCGAAAGGGGCTGGTCGGCAAACAACTGCCGGATGGCATCGTATGCCTTGACGTAGGTGGCCGGATTGGACCTGGTGGATTTGCCAATAGGATTCTGGTCGACAAACTCGACGTGCTTGATGGAATCCACGTCGCCCTCGAGGGACAGATACTCTCCTGGCAAATCGGCAACCTCATCGAGTCTGCGCTTCAGTGCGGGATAGAGTATACCCTTGATGAGAGAACTCTTGCCCGAACCCGACACACCGGTGACGACGGTCATGACATTGAGCGGTATCTGTACGTCTATGCCTCTGAGGTTGTTCATGCGGGCGCCCTTGACCGTCAGGGAGCGATTCCATGGACGGCGCGATGCGGGTATGGCTATTGTCTCTTCACCGGTAAGATATTTCACGGTATAAGACTGCGGATAGTCCTTGACGGTAGCCTTAGACAGCTGGGCCATATCGCCTTCGAAGACGATGCTTCCTCCATGCTGGCCTGCATCGGGACCGACATCTATCAGGTAGTCGGCGGCACGCATGATTTCTTCGTCGTGTTCTACCACTATCACGGTATTGCCCAACTGCTGCAGTTCTCTCAGAACTTTTATCAACCGTTGGGTGTCGCGACTGTGAAGTCCTATGGACGGTTCGTCAAGGATATAAAGAGAACCCACAAGCGAACTGCCGATGGCGGTGGTAAGGCTGATGCGTTGAGATTCGCCTCCAGACAGACTGTTGGACTGGCGGTTCAGCGTGAGGTATTGCAGCCCAACCTGACACAGGTAATCCAGACGATTGGTAATCTCTGTCAACAGACGTTTGCTTACTTTCTGCTCGTACTCAGATAGTTGCAGATTCCTGAACCATTCCAGCAGGTTGCCTATGGGCATCTGTACGAGGTCGGTTATGCTTCGCCCATTAATCTTTACCCAGTTGGCCTCCTTCTTAAGACGTCCGCCACGACAATCAGGACACGTGGTGCGTCCACGATAGCAACTCAGCATCACACGATATTGTATTTTATACTGGTTGTCTTTGACCATCTGGAAGAAAGAGTCGATGCAAACCTTGTCATGAATGTTCATGTGTTGCTCGGATGGCAGCCCATGCCACAGCATATCCTTCTCGGCTTGGGTCAGGGCATTATAGGGGGTGAAGATGGGGAAGTTGTCTTTCTGTGCGCGTCGGCAGAACTCTTCCTTCCAAGCCTTCATCTTCTCTCCATGCCAGCATTTGACGCATCCCTCATAGACACTCAGCGTAGAATTGGGGATAACCAGTTTCTCGTCAATGCCGATGATGCTTCCAAAGCCCTCGCAGGTAGGGCAGGCCCCTACAGGAGAGTTGAAGGAGAACATATTGTCATTGGGCTCTTCAAAGGTTATGCCGTCGGCCTCGAATCTTGTGGAGAACTCGTAGGACAAGTTGGACGGTATGAATACCAATACGCAGGTGCCGTTGCCTTCGTACATGGCGGTCTCTGCCGAATCGACCAGGCGTGACACCTGGTCATTCTCTGCCGAAACGGTAAGGCGGTCGACCACTATATATACATCTTTGGCATCGGGTAGGGGCTCGGTGCTTGCGAGAAGGTCGTCCAGACGCTGCACCTCCTTATTGACATACAGGCGCTGGTAGCCTCCCTGTCGGTACATTTCCAACTGCTGAGCCAGAGTGCGGTTTTCGGCCACATGGACAGGGGCCAATATCAGAAAGCGGGTACCCTCGGCAAACTGGTGGGTGCACGCTATGATGTCTTCTGTAGAATGACGCTTTACCTCCTGGCCGCTAATCGGAGAGAAGGTCTTGCCTATACGTGCGAAGAGCAATCGAAGATATTCGTAAATCTCTGTAGATGTACCTACGGTAGAACGCGGGTTGCGCGAAATTACACGCTGCTCAATGGCAATTGCAGGAGGAAGTCCCTTGACGAAGTCATACTCGGGCTTGCTCATTCTTCCCAAGAACTGACGGGCATAACTGGAGAGAGACTCTACATAACGGCGCTGTCCTTCGGCATAGAGCGTATCGAAAGCCAATGAACTCTTGCCCGAACCACTGACTCCCGCTATGACAACAAACTTGTTGCGGGGGATTGATATATTGATATTTTTCAGGTTGTTGACCCTTACGCCTTTCAGTTCTATATAGTCCATAAGAAGAATAATTGGTAATGCTTAAGTAATGGTGATTGGGAAAAAAACAATCACCTTGGGTATGCTAAAGATTACCATTTGTAATGCCCAAGATGATTGTGTTAGAATATTATGATTATCTTAGAGGCTGAGGAACAGTCTGTGTATCTCTTCCGAGTCATTGAGCTCGGGATGGAATGAGGTAACAAGCTGGCTACCTTGGCGTGCGGCCACGATATTGCCATCGACTGTTGCTAATACTTCTACTCCCTCGCCCACAGACTGGATGTATGGAGCACGGATGAATGTCATAGGTATCGGATGGTCGATGCCCTTGAACTCAGACTCGGTATAAAAGCTGCCCAACTGACGTCCGTAGGCGTTGCGACGCACGGTAATATCCATGGTGGCAAGTCCGGTGTCGGTCTCGTTCTCGATGTGTTGGGCGAGAAGTATCATTCCTGCGCATGTTCCAAAGACTGGCATTCCGTCAAGGATGCGCTCGCGGATAGGTGTAAAGAGCCCTGTATCCTTGAGCAACTTGCGCAATGTGGTGCTTTCTCCGCCCGGGATAATCAGACGGTTGATGGGTTGTTGGAAATCTTTTAACTGTCTGATTTCAAATGCTTCAACACCTATGTGCTGAAGCATCTGTTCGTGCTCGATGAAGGCTCCTTGGAGAGCTAATACACCTACTCTCATTTGCCACGTTCTGCCATAAGCAGTTCAATCTCCTGCTCGTTGATACCAACCATAGCTTCGCCTAAGTCTTCGCTCAGTTCTGCCAGTTTGACGGGGTCATTGTAATTGGTAACAGCCTGTACGATGGCGGCTGCGCGCTTTGCAGGGTTGCCACTCTTGAAGATTCCGCTTCCAACAAATACGCCTTCAGCACCCAACTGCATCATGAGGGCGGCATCGGCAGGTGTGGCAACACCACCAGCGGCGAAGTTTACTACAGGGAGCTTGCCATTCTCGTGAACATAGACTATGAGGTCGTAAGGTACCTGGAGTTGCTTGGCAGCTTCATAGAGTTCATCCTTGCTCATGCTGGTAATGCGACGGATTTCGCTCTGCATCATGCGCATGTGACTAACGGCCTGAACGACATCGCCTGTACCGGGCTCGCCCTTGGTACGTATCATGGTAGCGCCTTCGGCAATACGACGGAGGGCTTCTCCCAGATTCTTGGCACCACATACGAAGGGCACGTCAAACTGGGTCTTGTCGATGTGATAGATATTGTCGGCAGGAGAGAGTACCTCGCTCTCGTCGATATAGTCAATCTCGATAGCCTGCAGAATCTGTGCCTCGGCAATATGGCCGATACGGCATTTAGCCATTACAGGAATGCTGACAGCCTCCTGGATTCCCTTTATCATCTTGGGGTCACTCATACGTGATACACCTCCGGCTGCGCGGATGTCCGCAGGGATTCGCTCCAATGCCATTACGGCACAGGCACCAGCTGCTTCGGCGATACGTGCCTGCTCGGGGGTTGTTACGTCCATGATTACACCGCCTTTGAGCATCTGAGCCAAGTTGCGGTTCAAAATTTGTCTTTCTGTTGTCATTGTATATGATTTTTACGATAATTACTTGGAGTATATCCAGTGATACGTTTGAAGAACTTGGTAAAGTGAGCCTGTGAAGAGAACTGGTATTCATAGGCTATTTCCTGAATAGTCTTCCCTGTGTTAAAAAGTTCGTTGCAGATTGCGTCTTCCAAATGCTGCTCTATGATGGCTTTGGGTGTCATGCCGCTGATGCGGTTTGTAACCTGGGCCAGATAGCGCGGGGTGACATTCAGGAAGTCGGCATAATAGGCAACATCGCTCCGCTGCTTGAGGTAGGCGGTTATGGCCTTGGTGAAATCGCGGTAGAGTTCGGTGCTGCGGTTATGCGAACTGTCATCGGGAGAAACGTGGATGCGCAGATACTCGGATGCTTTCTGCATGGCCTCGTTTATCGAGTTGCCTTGCGAGAGATAATAAGTAATGGCGGTGGAAAGCAAGTTGGAATATCCGTGAACAGGGGTGTCGTCGAGCAGTGAGACATTGTCTGGGGATGTATTGCCTAATACCAGCGTAGACTCCTTCCTTCTGAGAAGTATCAGCGAACAAAGGGGCAGGAGATGCTGGCGTATCATACCTATGAGATGGCTTTCCATCAGCAGGTCGCCGTTACTGGAAAAGACGACGGGGTCATAGATAACGTATGAAGGCTTGTATCGGCGGAGGTAATTGATGATGACCGATAAGGTCTGGAGATTGCGCACCATTCCAACCTTGACGATGGGGGGCTGCATATCATTCCCAATGGCTTCAATCTGGTCTGCAACTACTTGGGCGGGTATGTCATAAAACTCCTGAATACCAAGCGTATTCTGGATGGTGATACAAGTGACTACAGAAACCATACGGCCTCCAAGTTCAGTAATGGCTCTGATGTCCGCCTGAACACCAGAGCCTCCTGTATTGTCTGAACCTGTAATAGTCAGTATTGTATCCATTGCTCGTCTACCTTTTGCTATGCAAAATAACGTATTATTTCTGACATATCAAAGAAATGTTCTTGAAAAGACAATAAAAACGAGCAATTTAGCAAAATCTTTGTCGCTGTTAATAGAGCCTCTTGGCCTGGCCGTTGATGATATAAGGTGTGTCGGGCTTCATCCAGTCGGGGAGAGGAGCTCCCTTGAGATAGTGGTCGAAGAAATCAGACAGACGCTTGCTCAGGTCTTTGGCATTCTTACGATTGGAGAGATTATGGGCCTCTCGGTTATATTCAAGCAACCAGGCGGGTTTGCCCAAACGACGGAGCGCCATAAACATCTCAATTCCCTGATAATAGGGAACAGCACCATCGGCATTGTTGTGCATGATGAGCACAGGGGTCTTTACCTTGGGGTAATCGAAGAGGGGAGAGTTCTCTATGTAGAGGTCGAAGCCGCTCCAGAGGTCTTTGCCAATACGGCTCTGTGTCTGCTCATACTGGAATTGGCGGCTTATTCCTGTGCCCCATCTGATGCCTCCATAAGCACTCGTCATATTGCAAACGGGAGCACCGGCTCCACCTGCAGCAAACATATCAGTGTGGGCTATGAGATAAGCTACCTGATAGCCACCCCAACTTTGACCCTGGATGGCCATGTGGGAACTGTCCACCCACTTATTGGCTGCAAGAGCTTTGGCACCAGCTACAATACAATTGTAAGCAGATTTGCCAGGATGACCTACCTTATAAACCACATCGGGAACAAAAACAATGTATCCGTTGCTTACAAAGTAAGGGATGTTAACGATGCTGCGGCTGGGCGCAGGACTGAAGTAACGGTAGAGTGACTCACTGTTGCGCTCATAGAAATAGACAATGACCGGATATTTCTTGTTGGGATCAAAGTTATCTGGCTTATAGAGCACACCGTCGAGTGGGGTGCCGTCAAATGCCTTCCACTGGAAGAGCTCTGGCTTACCCCAAGCATAGTCAGCCTGCTGGGGATTGATGTTGCTCAACTGAGTCCACTTGTCGTTGACGAGCCAAAGATTCATAGGAACTTCAAAGTTACCCTTGCATACCATGAACGTGTTGGCAGAATCGGCCTTGCACAGGCTGGTATAGGTATACTTTCCATATTCGAGTTGCTGCAGGTTGGCATTCAAATCTGTCTTTGCGAAGCCGTTCTCCTTGGTGCGGTAGTTGTATACCGAAAGATATATAGGCTGGCAGGCGTCGAAGCCAACCTTGTCTGTAGAAGGCTGAAGGTTGCGGAAACGGTATTGTATGCTATCTTTGCGTCCGTTGCCCTGAGTGAGGTTAAGTGGTTTGTTGCCGTCGAGAGGGATATACCATAGGTCGAAACGGTCGGTGAGAATCATACCACGATTGTCCGAAGTCCATACAACGCCGGCGTAGGGAGCCGCTTCGCTGGGGGTGTCTGTGTCTTCGTTGTAGAATGGAACCTTGAGTGATGCTGTAATGTTGGCAATCTTATGGGTAGAGGTGTTGGCAAGCATCCAGTGATGCTTTTCCAAGTCAAACCATGCGGCGTGTTTGCCATCGGGTGAAATGGTTTCGCCTGCAGTTTTGCAGTCGGCAATCTGGGTGCGCTTGCCTGTATAGGTATCTATGACAGAGATGCGCTTCTTGGTCTGAATATCCCATTGCTGCTCGAGTATGCGTCCGGTATTGTCCACGGAAAGGGCCGTATTTGTAACACTGAGGTCGGGGAATAGCAGTCGGTCGTAGTAAGACTGCCCAAGACGGATGAAGTTGCCTTCGTTGTCAATGGTGCATATTACCTGCGAGGTGCCGTTCTTCAGTTCTCCTGATTTGAACATCGGTGGAATAAGGTCGGCATCATAGCGCCAAATGCTGGGCTCGGCGGTCTCGAAGTCATACTTGGTTTTGTTGTCTGGAGCTACATAGGGCATAATGCCTACCATAATGCGATTGCCGTTACGGGTGTAGTATGGATTTGATTTGTCCGTAATTCCCCAACCATCAATGAGTTTTGAAGAATCATCACTGCTTACAACCGTACGGAGTCCTCCCTGAAGACGGTATTCATAGAGTGAACAGTGGCGGCTACCAGAGGGTATGGTATCTGTGGCTGCCATAAACATAAGTCTGTCGCCTGTCCAATTGAATTTAGGCGATGACATGAATGTGGCTTCTGCCGAGATGCTCTGAGCATCCAGGTTCGACAGATTGGCGAGTTTCATGATATTATGGTTTTTTTTGTCGCGGGCAACGTATGCCATCTGTGAACCTTGGGCATTGATTTCGTAACCAGCTACACAGCGCATGCGCACGGTGTCTCCTGTAGCAAAGGTATAGAGAATCATGTCATTGGCAGCATCCTTGTCCACCTTGGCCTTGGGAGCCTCATCCTTTGTCTTTTTGTCCTTTTTCTTCTTTTTAGCCTTCTCCTTTTCGGCTACCATAGATGGCTCTGGAGTCTTATAGGTCAGAGCAATGGCAACTACAGGCTGCTCTACTCGTCCCATGCTATATCCGCTGACGTTGGCGATTTTCTTAATGCTTCCATCATTGAGGTCTATGATAGCCACAGAGTCCTTGGGCATATCAGCTGCTTTCTTCTTCTTGATTTTAGCATCACGTGTCTGTGAGAACAATGGCTTAATCTGCGCCACTACATATTTCTCGTTTGAGGTGATTCTTGCTCTGTGGCCTCTGGGGAGTGTGATGAGGCGACCGTTGCGGTTGTCGCGGATGTAGAGTGTGCCGTCGCCTTGTTGTGGATTAACTTCCCATAGGCTTACATTGCCTTTTGAGGAGAGGAAAGCAGATTGTACGCTCTGCCAAGCATCATACACATCGTGGGTAAGGGGCTTCTTCTGAGCCCAACCATACTGGATGGCGAGAGCCATCAGGATTAAGAACAACAGTGATTTCTGTTTCATTGGGTATTAAATGAAGTTAGAGTATTAGTGGCCATTCCCATCGGACGAAGTAATCATAAAGACTGATGCAACATGCGGATAGGGGATGGCCACATTGATTGTTAATAAATAGGTGAATTCTACTTTATGCCTCTTGCATTGAGGGCTTTGCTATACTTGGCAGCATTGGCCTGATGGTCCTTATAGTTGCTGGCAAAATTATGAGTACCACTGAAGTCTTCCTTCGCGCACATATATATATAATTATGGTGTACCATATTGAGTACTGCGTCTATGCCTGCCACGGTAGGAATGCGGATGGGGCCTGGAGGCAGACCTGTGTTGACGTATGTGTTGTATGGACTTTGCGTTTGTAGCATATTGTGGTAAATGCGTTTCAACGCAAACTGCTTGAGCGCGAATTTGATAGTAGGGTCGGCCTGCAGCGGCATGCCATTTGGGTATTCTCCATCGCGCATCATCAGGCGATTGTAATACATACCAGCCACCATGGGCTTCTCGGCATTGTTGGCAGTCTCTTCGTCTACTATACTTGCAAGGGTGATAACCTCTATGGGTGTTAGTTTCAGACGCTGCGCCTTAGCCATACGGTCTTCATTCCAGAATGAATCACTCTCCTTCTTCATGCGCTTGAGGAGTTTGGAGAGAGATATGTTCCAGTAGACCTCATATGTATTTGGTACAAACATACATGTGATAGTCTCAGGTGTGTAGCCGTAAGTCTTACAGGTATCTGGGTTGACAAGGGCTGCATGGAGTGTGGCACTGTCAAGCATGAGCTTGGTTGTGAGCTCTTCTGCCAAATCTTCCACCGTACGTACCGAGGGGACTGTGAGGTGCACGGGAGATTGCATGCCTGCTTTGATTCTTCTAAAAAGCTGGAATGCCCCTATTGATGTGGTTATCTCGTAGCGTCCGGTCTTAATGATTTCTGGGTAATCGCTGTGTCTTACAAGCGTGCTCAATCCTTGCATACCGTGACGCGAGGCTATCGGGGTAAGTTTGGTGAATACCGAGTCGATGTTATCGTCCTGGTCTATGTACAGATATTCTGTTGTGGAAGAAACGGAGAAGGCCGAGAAGAAGTAGTAATATGCAAATCCCGACATGACCGCGAGGCAGGTCAATGCCATGACGATATACTTCTTATTGCTTTTTGTAAGTGGTTTCATCTTTATACTAATTAGTTTCATGCAAAGTTAGCGAAAAGCCATTGGAGAACAAAATAAAATGATTTATTTTTTGCCCGTGAGAGTAGCTGTTTCCCGTGGTTTGCCATAAAGATAAGGATAAGGCCAATAATTAGCATTTTTTATAGTTGCTCAGGATAGATGAGTGGGGAATAATTGTTACCTTTGCCGATGTTTGGAGGATATACAATGGAATATCAGACATATATTTTTGACCTTGATGGTACGCTGCTCGATACATTGCATGACTTGGCAGCGAGTACCAATTATGCTCTTCGTACTTATGGCATGCCCGAACACAGCGAAGATGATGTAAGAAGATTTGTAGGTAACGGAGTGAAGAAACTTATGGAGCGGGCTATACCCGAAGGGACGGATAATCCGCTCTTTGACGATGCCTATGCCTGTTTTCGTCAGCATTATCTCAAGCACAATCTCGACACCACGGCGCCCTACGAGGGAGTGATGCCTATGCTGAAAGAACTCAAGAAACGTGGAAAGAACATTGCTGTGGTGAGCAATAAGTTTTATGCCGCCACACAAGAGCTATGCCGTCATTTTTTTGGCGAATATGTAGCGGTGGCGATTGGTGAACGCGAGAATATTCGTAAGAAACCTGCTCCTGATACGGTAGAGGAGGCCCTAAGACAACTTGGGGCAAGTAGGGATGGTGCAGTGTATATTGGCGACAGTGATGTGGATATTGAGACCGCTCGCAACTGTAATATGCCTTGCATCAGTGTGCTGTGGGGATTCCGTTCTCGCGATTTCCTCATCGAGCATGGTGCCCAACGCTTGGTAGAGACGCCAGAAGAAATTCTATTATAAAAAGATTGCAATCTATTGGAGAGATTGCAATCTTGCGATGTATTTTCCGAGAATATCAAACTCTATGTTGACCGTAGAGCCTACTGTGATTTCACCAATATTGGTGTGCTCGCGTGTGTAGGGGATGATGGCAACGCGGAAACTGTTGTCCGTGGGCTGACATACAGTAAGTGATACGCCATTGACTGTTACTGAGCCTTTGTCCACTGTAAAGTAGCCACGATGGGCCATAGCCCTGTCGTAATGGTAGGTAAAATCGTAATAGGTACTGCCGTCGGCATCGGTCACGGCAGTGCATAGTGCGGTTTGGTCCACGTGTCCTTGTACGATATGTCCATCGAGGCGGCCATTCATGAGCATCGAGCGTTCTATGTTAACGTGGCTGCCAACGGTAAGCATACCTAAATTAGAACGGTCGAGCGTCTCTTTCATCGCGGTGACCGTATAACAATCACCATCGATAGCCACTACTGTAAGGCAGACGCCGTTGTGGGCTATGCTTTGGTCTATCTTGAGCTCAGCGGTGAACGAGCATCTCAGGGTGATATGTATATTCTCTTGTTCTCTGACGATGGCTGTGACTGTGGCCATCTCTTCTACTATTCCACTAAACATGCTGTAATCGTATTATTGGGTAAAAAAATAAAGAAGGGGTTGCACGATGATGTGATGATAAGTCCGAGTAAATAAGATTTGAGTGCCCTCCGCCTTTGTAATCCATCGGTCTTTCGACTTAGTTCCCTTGAGGGAGTTTATATGGCCCGCCATTGACAAGAGGAGCTTTCTCGGTAATTGTTTTAAATGTGATGACTATCCCGATCGAATCGGTGCAACCCCTGTTTTGTGCATGCAAAATTACAACATATCGCTCATTTTACAAAACTATTGTCTGACTTTTTTCGTGTCAGATTAAATCAACTGTTGATAGCGATGTCCTGGATGATTTCGCCAAAAGTGGGGTGGATGTGCACAATATCAGCAAGTTGTGCAAGCGTGACATCCTGGTTCATGAGGGCGGCTATCTCCTGTACCATATCGGCTGCATGGGCACCCAGAATGTGGCAACCTATTATGCGGCCCTCGTCATCTGTTACAATTTTGGCCAGACCTTCGGTTGCTTCATCTGCCAGAGCCTTACCGTTGGAGCGATAGAACCCTTTGTGCACTTTGCATGTAATACCCTCCTTCTTGCAGGCATCATCAGTAAGTCCGACGGTAGCGACTTCCGGGTCTGTAAATACCGCGGATGGCATGATGTCAAGACGGATAGAGTCTGCCCGTTGAAGTATGTGGTTAACTGCACGGAACCCCTGGAATGTGGCAGCGTGGGCGAGCAAAGCCTTACCGTTGACGTCGCCGATGGCATAGATACCTGTTACCGATGTCTGCATATTGTTGTCGGTGACGATACCTCTGCGGTCATACTCTATGCCCAATGTCTGCAATTCGTCTTCATCAAGATTGGGTTTGCGACCAGTTGCCACTAACACGGCGTCGGCTTGAAGAGATGCAATGCTCTCTACACTATAACCCATGTTGAATTTGATACCGTCTTTTTCCATCTTCTTGCGGAGGCGCTTAGCGAGGTCCTTGTCTATCATAGGCAGACATTCCTTGAGGAATTCATAGACTTCCACCTCTACACCCATACGATGAAAGATGGCGGCAAACTCCATGCCTATCACGCCTGCTCCTACTACGGCAAGGCGCTTGGGGAGCGACTTTAGTTGTAGCAGTTGGGTAGAAGTCATCACTTCTGGTCTGTCGATGTCGCTGATGGGTGGCATCTTGGCGCTGCTGCCAGTAGCGATGATGATGTTGTCGGCGCTATAGGTCTCTGTTCCTGCCTCTACAGTGCCGGGGGCGGTGATACGGGCATGGGCCTTGACCATTGTGACATGGGGCTGCGACATGAGTATCTCCACTCCCTGACGCAGCTGTGCGCTAACTTCCTCCTTTCGTAGCATGGCCTGCTCAAATGGGGTGCCTTTGAGGGAGTCGTGAACCAGGCATTTGGTGGGTATACATCCCTCGTTAAGGCACGTTCCTCCGGCCTGACGGTCTTCAAAGATGATGACTTCCAGTCCGTGCTGTGCTGCATATTGGGCGGCCCGGTAACCTCCGGGGCCGCTTCCAATGATAATCAGATCAGTCTTTGTCATTGACCAATTGTTTATAGGTGAGTATAGGATGCTTGGCAGCCAGAACGTCGTCAACACGAGAGATTGGCGCATTGTGGGGAGCTGTCTTCACCACATCTGGGTTTTCCTTGGCTTCCTGTGCAATCTGTCGCATCACGTGGATGAAGCTGTCGATAGTCTGTTTGCTCTCATTCTCTGTGGGCTCAATCATCATAGCCTGATGGAAGAGGAGTGGGAAGTAGATAGTGGGAGCGTGGTAGCCATAATCAAGCAGACGCTTGGCCACATCCATCGTGGTAACATCGGTAGATTTGTCCTTGAGTCCGTCGAATACGAATTCGTGCTTGCAGAGTCCCTCAATGGGTAGCTCGTAGACGTCTTTGAGACTTTCCTTGATGTAGTTGGCATTGAGGGTGGCCAAAGGACCAACCATCTTGACATTCTCGTGACCCAAAGTAAGTATATAGGTATAGGCGCGCAGAATCACTCCGAAGTTTCCAAGCCATGCTCCTACATGGTTGTGGCTATCGTTTGTAACAGTGAACTTGTCGCCATGCTTAACCACGTGGGGCGAGGGAAGGTATTGCTCCAGTCCGCTGCGCACACCAACGGGGCCGCTTCCCGGACCACCGCCTCCATGGGGCGTAGAGAATGTCTTGTGGAGATTGATGTGCATAACGTCAAATCCCATATCTCCAGGGCGGCATGCACCGAGCATGGGATTGAGGTTGGCTCCATCATAGTACATCAGTGCACCGCAGTCGTGTACCAGTTTCGCAATCTCAGGTATCTTTGTTTCAAAAAGACCAAGTGTGTTGGGATTGGTCATCATCATTGCAGCAATGTCATCTCCCAATAGTGGCTTGAGGTCTTCCACGTCAACCACGCCTTCGGCAGTACTCTTGACTTCCACAATCTCCAGTCCGCATACAGCTGCTGATGCAGGGTTAGTACCATGGGCTGAGTCGGGCACGATTACCTTCTTGCGCTTGGTATCACCACGTTGCTGGTGATAGTTGCTGATAATCATCAGTCCGGTGAGCTCTCCGTGAGCACCGGCAAAGGGATTCAGAGTGAAGTCAGCCAATCCGGTAAGTTCGGCAAGCGACTGCTGCAGGTTGTATTCTACCTCGAGGGCTCCCTGGCAGCTATCTGTAGACTGGGCGGGATGGAGGTTGGCAAACTGTGGGAGGTTGGCTATTTCCTCATTGATGCAGGGATTGTACTTCATCGTACAACTGCCGAGAGGATAGAAACCATTGTTGACGCCAAAGTTGTTGCCGCTAAGATTTGTGTAGTGTCTTACTACGGTCAGTTCGTCACACTCGGGCAATTCTGCATCGTGCTGACGGCGCTGGCTGTCAGGGAGTGCATGATGGCCGAAGTGGTTGCGGGGCAGGCTGTAGCCTCGGGTGCCGGGGCGTGACAGCTCAAATATGAGGTTTCCGTATAATCTACTGTTCATGACACAAACTAATTAAAAGGTCAACTTCTTCTTTGGTGCGTTTCTCCGTTACGGCCATCATGATGGTATGGTCACCGATTTTGATACCTCCCAAAATGCCATTTGCTTCGAGTCTGTTCAGGAGTTGGTCTACATCTCCCTTGTAATCGATGCAGAACTCATTGAAGAAAGGCTGGTCGAAAGTGGGGGAGAAGCTATCGCTCTTGAGCAGATTGTCGTAGAGATAGTGGGCTGCGTCATAGGAGAGTTGGGCAGCTTCTTTCAGACCTTCCTTGCCCATCAAGCTCATGTAAATGGTCACAAAGAGAGCCATGAGTGACTCGTTGCTGCAAATGTTGCTGGTGGCTTTCTGACGGCGTATGTGTTGCTCGCGAGCCTGCAATGTGAGTACGAAGGCGCGTCGTCCGTCGTGGTCGGTGGTCTTGCCAACGATGCGTCCCGGCATCTTGCGCATCATCTTCTCTGTACAGCACATGTAGCCTACCGAGGGGCCTCCGTAGGTCATTGGAATACCGAGTGACTGTCCGTCGCCTACAGCAATGTCAGCGCCCCATTCTCCTGGGGTCTTGAGGAGGGCCAGGTCGGCTGCAATACTGTTGATGATGAAGAGGGCTTTATGGTCGTGACAGAGGTCTGCCATACCTGTAAAGTCTTCGATGATGCCATATCGGTTGGGCTGCTGTACTACAACTCCTGCCACGGGAGCTTCGTCAACGAGCGAAGCAAGGGCTTGGTGTGAGGTCACTCCGTCTTGAGCGGGAATCGTAACCAGTTCCACTCCGTGGTAATGGGCATAGGTGTCCACTACACTGCGAGTTTTGGGGTCGAGTGTCTCAGATACGAGCACACGGTTAGACTTCTTGCTCGAAGCGTTGGCCATGAGTACAGCTTCCGCTGTAGCAGTGGTGCCGTCATACATTGATGCGTTGGAGATTTCCATTCCGGTGAGTTCGCTCATCATCGATTGGTATTCGAAGATGTAGTGGAGGGTACCTTGTGAAATCTCGGCCTGGTAGGGGGTGTAGCTTGTAAGAAACTCGGAGCGTGCTATCAGTGAAGGAATGGCCGACGGGGTGTAGTGGTCATAGATTCCGGCTCCGGCAAAGCATACAAGCTGCTTGTTGTTCTGTGCCAACTTGCCTATAAACTGGCGTACTTCTACCTCGCTCATTGCGTCGGGCAGTCGGTATTCGCCTTTATAGCGTATTTCGTCGGGCACTTCCGCATAGAGGTCATCCAGCGAGCCCGCGCCTATCTTGGCCAGCATTTCGCGGATGTCTTCCTCTGTCTGTGGAAAATATTTGTATGCCATAACTTGAATGGTTGTGTCAGTGTGATTAAACCTTTTATTTGGTCATTTCAGCGTAGGCCTTGGCGTCCATAAGATTGTCGAGTTCCGATGGGTCGCTGAGCTTTACTTTTATAATCCAGTTGCCGAAGGCATCTTCGTTGATTTTCTCGGGTTGGTCTTCGAGCTCTTCGTTAACTTCTACCACAGTTCCGCTGACGGGGGAGAGCAAATCAGAAGCAGCTTTGACGCTTTCTACAGCACCAAATTCTTCGCCGGCAGTCACTTCGTCGTCAACTTCGGGCATATCTACATATACTACGTTGCCCAATTCGTGCTGAGCATAGTCTGTGATGCCTACGTAGCCGAATTCGCCTTCTACTTTTACATACTCGTGTGACTCTGCATAATAGAGTCCTTCCATTACTGTTGCCATAGTTTTATTCTTTAATAGTGATTATTGATTTTTGTGTTGTTGGGGTGGGGTGGTTATGCCTTGTGGTAGTGCTTCTCGTAGAACTTCTTCTTGACAACCTTACCAGGGAAGGTTTTCTTGCGTATCTGAACTTCTACGGTGTCACCCATCTGGATGCTGCTGTCGACAAGAGCTACGGCGCAACTCTTATCAACGGAAATCAGTCGGTAGCCTGTAGTCACTTCGCCTACTTCCACACCATCTTTGAGCACCTTGTAGCCATGTCGGGGCACGGCGTGTCCCTCGAGTTCTATTCCGCGAAGACGCTTACTTACTCCTTCGGCTTTCTGTTGTGCCAGGGCTTCGCGACCAATGAATTCTTCTTTGTCGAGTTTGCAGAACATGGAAAGGCCGGCCATGACGGGAGAGATGTCCTGACTGAGCTCGTCACCGTAGAGAGGCAGTCCAACCTCGAAGCGCAGTGTGTCGCGACAACCCAGTCCGCAAGGTTTGCACTGGCCACTTTCAATCAGTTTGTCCCATGCCTGACGTATATAGTCGTGGCTTCCATAGATCTCAAATCCGTCTTCGCCAGTATATCCAGTACGTGATACGATAATCTCTTCTCCATCAGCCAGGGTAATGGTCTTGACGGTGTAGAAAACGAGGTCATTGCAGTCGAGGCCCAGAATGTCGAGCATCACCTGTGGCGATTTAGGACCTTGCACGGCCAGCTGGCCATAACGGTCAGAGCAGTGGTCGAGCGTGATGTCAAATCCCTCGGCGTGGCCTTTCATCCATTCCACATCTTTGTCAATGTTGGCAGCATTGATGACGATGAAATAGTCTTGATGTCCCATCTTGTAGACGAGCAGGTCATCTACGGTGCCACCGTTGGGGTAGCACATCATGCCATAGTATATTTTGCTCTGTGGGGCGTCCTTGATGTCGTTGGTGAATATGTGGTTTACATATTTTTCGGCGTCTGGACCGCTTACGCGTACTTCGCCCATGTGTGACACATCGAATACACCGCAGTGTTGTCTTACTGCCTGATGCTCATCGATGATGGAGCTGTACTGTATCGGCATGTCAAAACCGCCGAAGGGAGAGATGAGTGCGCCCAGCGCTACATGTTTGTCATAGAGACACGTTTTCTTGTTTTCCATATCTTGTCTGTTAATGTTATTAGTCTGCAATTCCGATAAACTGAGGGTCAAGGTATTCGAGCTCTATCTCTCTCACCTTTTCGCGGTCATGCTCTGTCAGCGTATAGGTCGTTTGGCAGAGGTGCTGGCGTATCTTTGCGCGTATATCTGCAAAGGGGAGTGGAGTATAGTCTTTAAGCAGGCAGATGCGTTGACGTACACTCTCTACTCCATGACGGTCGAGCTTCTGCCGTGAGGGGGTAATGGCGTGCATCATATGTTCCATATCTGTATCGTAGAGCAGAGTGCCATGGGCGATGATGCTGCCTGGCAGCCGGTAGATGGCATTGCCCGACACCTTGCGGTTGCCAATCATGATGTCGTTGTGGTCGTTGGGATGAGCGTCGATACCTATTTCCTGCAGAGTGTCGGCTACCATTCGCATATATCTGCTGAACGTATCGGTCACATTGGCGTCAGGAGTTATATAGGAGAGCATCACGTTGCTTTGGTCAGCATAGACACATCCACCTCCGCTCTTGCGGCGGTAAGTTTGTATGCTATTCTCGATACAGTATTCTATATTTACCTCGTTCTGAGGAACCTGATTGCGTCCGAATATTACGGAGGGCTCCACTTGCCACATGAAGAAGCAATCGTCTTGATGTAACAAATGGCGTGCTATATATTCTTCCATGGCGAGATAGAAACTCAGCCGGTGGGTCTGTTCGTCGCCTGTTTCAATATAAGTCATTGTCTATATTTCTATATCTTGTTGTCTATATTCTATATCTTGTTTAATCAGTTGCAAATATAGTAATAAAATGCTGAAAAGAAAAAATAAAATGCTGAAAAGAAAAAGGAAAGTCATGAAAAAAATAAATTAAAGCACGCACTTCACTTTATCTTCATAAATTTGTCACAAATACCAAATATAAACCCAAATGTGAATAGATAGAAAAATAATATAATCGGCATTATGTTAAATAAATATTATGACTGCATGTCCTATTCTTTTCTCGAATACTGCGGAATGGGAGAAAATAACAGTGCTTTCATTTAATACATTCTGTTTGTTTCGCTTCAGTTCTGATTTTTGTTGCTTTGGGCGTAGTAATTATTAATGTGTAGTCTTTTTTAGTGGTTAAACTTTTAGTCGTGTTAGTTTAACTTGATGTCAATATATCATTCCATGTTATCAACGCCCCTGGAATTTTTCGATTAATCAATATGGCCCATCTCGAATTAATTTCCTAACTTGGTATTGTGACTATAGCTGTCGTGGAATTAAAGTTTTTTAATACTTCTCTAAAAATTGGGAGCGAATTGTTTGTATTATTCCCTAAAAGTCCCTACTTTTGCACAATAAAATTGGCATGTGCAATTTTGTACGCCTTTAGATTGTTATAGATTATGTCCATATCCAAGACAAGACAGATGCTGGTAGACGTAGCTCGTCAGCTGTTTGCCAAGAAAGGTATAGCTAACACCACTATGAACGACATTGCAGTCGCTTCAGGCAAAGGTCGCCGAACCCTCTATACATACTTTAATCGTAAAGAGGAAATCTTTTCTGCTGTCATTGAGTCTGAATTGGAGCGTTTGTCTGAAAAACTTGATGAAGTGGCAAACAAGAAGATTCCCCCACAGGAAAAAATCATCGAACTTATATATACACATCTCAGCATGATACGCGAAACGGTTGTACGCAATGGAAATCTGCGTGCAGAATTCTTCCGTAATATATGGATGGTCGAAAAAGTTAGAAAGAATTTTGACGAATACGAGATTGAGCTCTTCCGTAAGGTTTATTCTGATGGTAAGGCTGACGGAGAGTTTGATATAGACAACGTGGATCTGGTCGCAGACATCACGCACTATTGTATCAAAGGACTCGAAGTGCCTTTCATATACGGACGATTAGGCCACGGTCTCAACGTGGAAACAAGCAAGCCGCAGGTGGCAAAGGTGGTATATGGAGCCTTGGGTAAAAGTCGTGAATTCATGGATAAGCGATAGATTATAGGAACATTATAAAATTTACTTTAATATTAGATTAACATGGGATTATTAACAGGTAAAACTGCTCTTATCACAGGAGCAGCACGCGGCATCGGAAAAGCTGTCGCAATGAAATTTGCCACAGAAGGCGCAAACATCGCATTTACCGACCTCGTGCTCAACGACGATATGGCCGCTGGACTCGAAGCAACACGTAAGGAAATCGAAGCTCTGGGCGTAACATGTCGTGCATATGCTGGCAATGCCGCTGATTTCGAGGAGACAGAAAAAGTAGTAAAGCAGATTCATGCTGATTTCGGCAGCATCGACGTATTGGTCAACAATGCTGGTATCACTAAGGATGGACTGATGCTCCGTATGTCGGAAGCTCAGTGGGATGCAGTACTCAATGTAAACCTAAAGTCTGCATTCAACTTCATCCATGCTTGTGCCCCCATTATGTTGCGTCAGCGTGGTGGTTCAATCATCAACATGTCTTCTGTAGTTGGAGTTCATGGTAATGCTGGCCAGTGTAACTACTCTGCCTCAAAGGCGGGTATGATTGGATTGGCAAAGTCAATTGCACAGGAACTTGGACCTAAGGGCGTTCGTGCAAATGCAGTAGCACCAGGTTTCATTGAGACACCTATGACAGCTCAGCTTTCTGAGGATATCCGCAAAGACTGGATGAAGAAGATTCCTCTGCGTCGTGGCGGACAGACCAACGACATTGCTAATGTATGTCTGTTCCTCGCTTCAGACATGTCATCATACGTAAGTGGCCAGGTAATACAGGTTGACGGCGGCATGAATATGTAATGGAAGTAGTATACGAAGACAATCATATCATTATCGTCAACAAGCAGAGTGGCGAGATCGTTCAGGGAGATAAAACCGGCGATCGCCCTCTCTCGGAGACGGTGAAAGAATATATTAAGGTGAAGTACCACAAACCGGGGAACGTATTCCTCGGTGTGGTGCATCGCTTAGATAGACCTGTAAGTGGGTTAGTTGTCTTTGCTAAAACATCTAAGGCTCTTGCACGTCTCAATGAAATGTTCCGCAAGGGAGACGTACACAAAACCTATTGGGCAATAGTGAAAAACACACCAATACAGAGTGAAGCCGAACTGAATAATTGGATAGTGCGTAACGAGAAACAAAATAAAAGCTACGCCTATGATCACGAAGTAAAGAACTCTAAGAATGCCTGTTTGCGGTATTCCGTGCTGGCAAGAACAGACAGATACACCTTGCTTGAAGTGCATCTTATGACTGGAAGGCATCACCAGATAAGATGTCAGCTGAGCCATATGGGCTGCCCTATCAAGGGCGACCTGAAATATGGTTTTCCGCGATCTAACCCTGATGGCAGCATTTCCCTCATGGCCAAGCGTATTGAGTTTGTTCATCCGGTATCTAAAGATACAATACAGGTGGAAGCCCCTACCCCATCTGATGCTTTGTGGAAGGCATTGGCCGAAAGCATTTGATCAAGAATGTCGTTATAGGCTAACGCTTTAGCCGTTTGTACTGTTCCAACAGAGCTGCACGTGGTACACCGTGGACTACCATCCAATCAAGATCGGCTTTGGCAGCATCTAATTTACCCAAGCGGATATACAAATCTATACGATTCAGACGGTAATCAGTGTTGCCCGGAGATTTCTTCAATGCCATCGTGTAATCGTCTAATGCTAAATCATACATTCCTCGCTCAATTTCCATACCGCCTCGGGCAGCATACGCAAGTGCACTGTCGGGATATTGGCTAACAAGGCGATTAATTTGGTCAAGGGCCAGCGTGTATCTTTTGTCCTTTTGATTGAGAAGGGCTAAGCCGAGTTGCGCTTCAAAGTTTCCGGGTACAAGTAGAAGTAGGTTTTCATAGTCCATACGGGCAAAGTTGTAACGTCTCAACTGCTCGTTGACATATGCCCGGTAGTACAGGCCTGCGATATTGGTGGGTTGGAGCGCCAACACCTTATCATAAGCATTTTTGGCATAATTCCACTCACCCAACTCGATATTCCAGGCAGCTTTCTTGAGCAGCAAGTCTATCGAATCGGGATGGAATGCAAGTTCGTTGACGGCAATCTTCAAACTGTCTCGCAGCGGATTGGTCTTTTGTGCATAACCCATGTCGCAGATTATACAAAGGGCAGCCGCCAACAATAGTTTTGATACTTTCATAATTAAAGTTTTATATCTTAGAATGGCATGTCTGGCGGTGGAAACGAAGTGTCATCACTCAACGGGTCATTCATGCGACTGCCGATAATTTCCCCGTTGGGACCTTGAGGTTCAGGACCATTCTCGTTTTCTGGGTTTTGAAAGCGTGTAAACTCGCCCTTGAAGGTAAGAAGCACATCACCAGTTGCTCCTTTACGGTGTTTGGCAATGATAATCTGCGCCATTCCATGCAGGTCGCGTCCCTTGTCATCCTGGAAGATATGATAATATTCAGGACGATGTACAAACATTACCATATCCGCATCCTGCTCAATGGCTCCCGATTCACGCAAGTCGCTAAGTTGTGGACGCTTTCCCTCGACTCCTTCACGACCTTCTACAGTACGGTTGAGCTGAGAGAGAGCCAAAATGGGAATGTCCAATTCTTTAGCCAGACCCTTGAGTGACTGCGATATTTTGGCAACCTCCTCTTGACGGCTACCGAAACGCATACCATTTGCGTTCATCAACTGTAGGTAGTCAATCATTATAATCTTCACCCCTTTTTCGCGTACCAATCGCCGAGCTTTGGTTCTTAATTCAAAGATAGACAATCCGGGTGTGTCATCGATATAGATAGGTGAACCCTGGAGTTTTCGTATGTCCTTGTCAAGACGCTCCCACTCGTCATGGGACAATTGACCGTTAAGCATTTTGCTGCCCGAAATGGAGCAAACGTTGGAAATAAGGCGGTTGACAAGCTGGACATTGCTCATTTCAAGTGAGAAGAAAGCAATGGGGAATTTATAGTCTACAGCAATGTTTTTGGCAAGTGACAGAGCGAAAGAAGTTTTACCCATTGCAGGACGTCCGGCTATGATGACAAGGTCTGATTTCTGCCAGCCACTGGTCTTCTCATCAAGTTTGGTATAGCCTGTTGGTACTCCAGTAAGACCTCCTGTGGTTTCGGCGGCCTTCTGAAGCATTTCGATAGCCTTATTGATAACCGGATCAACCTGTACATAGTCCTTCTTCATGTTATTCTGCGACAACTCAAACAGGCTTCCCTCTGCCTCCTGCATCAGTTCGTTGACATCAATGGACTCGTCAAAGGCTTTGGTCTCAATGTTGCCTGCATAAGAAATAAGTTGGCGTGCCAAGAACTTTTGCGCCAGGATATGTGCATGGTATTCAATATGAGCAGACGAAGCCACGTCATGGCTTAACTGGAGTACATACGAGGGACCTCCGATGTCATCAAGAGTGCCTTCGCGTTTTAATTCTTCTATAACTGTAGAGATATCAACAGGATGCTCATCCACATTAAGCGTTTGGATAGCTTGATATATTTTTTGGTTGCGTGGTTCATAAAACGTCTGAGGTTTTAAAAACTCAGAAACTACTGAAAATGCATCTTTGTCTATCATCAAGGCGCCCAATACCAACCTTTCCACATCCAGGGCTTGGGGCTGCAAGTGACCATACGAGGTATCAATTGTTGTCGAAGACGCTTTGCGGCGAGTAGAATTATTATTATCTGCCATAATCAAAAATTTGGGATTGCAAATGTACGAAAAGAATTTGAGCTGACATAACAAGATGTTTCTTTTTAGATAGATTTAACGCTATCGCCATCTATCCTCCCGACCGATATCCTTACTCTGGTTGTTCTTGTAACGCATATGGAAAATCTCCCGAATGTTATGGGCAAAAAAAAGATTGATTGTCTCACGACAACCAATCCTTCTAAACCTTAATAATCTAATACCATGAAAAACACACTGCAAATTTAATAATTATCATATATTTATGCAAGTATTTTTGCGCAAATTTTGTTCTGTTATAACATCTTTTAACCATAATGTGGCCATTGTGGTGATATTATTCACAAATTTTACGCTTTCAGCTGTTGCCTGTGCGCTTTTTAACATGAGATTTATGATTTATTTCTTTATTTTATGAAAGGCACCGAAGCGAAGTTCGGTCATCCAGCGACCTTCTCTACGCTGCGTATAAATAGTAAACAGGAAGCCGATACCCTCTGGAGATGCGCCGCCTTTATAGAATTTGTTTCCATTTTCCTCGTAGTCGGTGCTGATGCCGTAACCATACTTCTGGGCCATTACTCTGGCTATAGAGTCACGCTGTACAACAGCATGATGTCTTGCGTGGCGGGCAATGAAGAAGCGGGCCTGATTGAAATGATGGTCATCGCTCTTGTTTTCAAAACCGATAATAATCTTGTTGAACCTGAAGCCACGATAGTCTTTATTCAGAAAGACGATGGCTTCATCATTAACAATGTCGGGTTGGCCCCACATTGTAATAAAGTGTTCAGTTGCTTCCTTTTTAGAAGTTCCAAAATCTATAGTGACGAAACCTTCTCCTAATGCTTCTGTCAATGGCAGAACGCAAAAGATAAAGGACAAAAGAAACTTGATTATCTTCACTCTTATTTGTATATATATAATAATGTATTAAATATAAAGAGGTGGAGAATGTTATCTCCACCTCTTTTATAATTAAGAATAATGAATTATTCCTCTACAGCAGCTTGGGCCGCAGCAAGACGGGCTATTGGCACGCGGAAAGGTGAACAGCTGGCGTAGTTGAGGCCAATCTTGGCACAGAACTTAACTGAGCTGGGTTCGCCTCCGTGCTCACCGCAGATACCGGTAAGCAGGTTTGGACGTACGGCACGACCCTTTTCTACAGCCATCTTAACCAACTGACCAACACCAGCCTGGTCGAGAACCTGGAAAGGATCGACCTTCAGAATCTTCTTCTCAAGATATACGGGCAAGAAGCTGGCGATGTCATCGCGGCTGTAACCGAAGGTCATCTGAGTAAGGTCGTTAGTACCGAAGCTGAAATACTCAGCCTCCTCAGCAATGCGGTCTGCTATAAGGGCGGCACGAGGAATCTCAATCATTGTACCGATTTCAAAATCAATCTTCTCACCATACTCCTCGAATACTTCGGCAGCGGCTTTGAGGATAACACCCTTCTGCTGCTTAAACTCGTTGAGTGTACCGATAAGAGGTACCATAATCTCTGGCATAGGATTCTTGCCTTCCTTCTTCAGTTCGCAAGCGGCAGAGAGGATGGCACGAGTCTGCATGGCAGTAATCTCTGGGAATGTGATTCCCAGACGGCAACCACGGTGACCAAGCATAGGATTGTTTTCTGCGAGGCTCTCAACGCGACGCTTGATAGCAGAAACATCCACGCCCATTTGTTTTGCCATAACTTCCTGACCAGCACGATCGTGGGGAACGAACTCGTGGAGAGGTGGGTCAAGCAGACGTATGTTGACGGGGCAACCATCCATAGCCTCAAGGATACCCTTGAAGTCTGCCTTCTGATAAGGCAACAGCTTGTCAAGAGCGTTCTTGCGTCCCTCGGCACTGTCAGCCAAAATCATTTCACGCATTGCAACAATCTTCTTGTCTTCGAAGAACATGTGCTCAGTACGTGTAAGACCGATACCCTTGGCACCGAATGTGCGGGCTACGGCTGCGTCATGAGGAGTGTCTGCGTTGGTGCGAACCTGCAACTTGGTATACTTGTCGCAGAGGTCCATCAGCTCCTTGAAGTCTCCGCTGAGCTCAGCAGCCTTGGTGGGAACTTCGCCTGCATAAACCTGACCGGTTGAACCATTGAGAGAGATATAATCACCCTCCTTGTAAACGACTCCGTCGATTTCTACAGTTCTTGTCTTATAATCTACATTGATGCTACCTGCACCAGATACACAGCACTTACCCATACCACGGGCAACTACGGCAGCATGAGAGGTCATACCTCCACGAGCGGTAAGAATACCCTCGGCAGATGCCATACCAGCCAAGTCTTCTGGGCTTGTCTCGATACGAACCATAATTACGCGATGGCCGTCGGCGTGCCACTTCTGTGCATCGTCAGCATGGAATACAATCTGGCCACATGCGGCACCGGGAGAAGCGGGCAGGCCCTGGGTGATAACCTTAGCCTTCTGAAGCTCAAGTTTGTCGAATACGGGGTGAAGCAGTTCGTCCAGCTTCTGAGGCTCGCAGCGCATGATGGCTGTCTTCTCGTCAATCATACCCTCGTGCAGCAGGTCGATGGCAATCTTAACCATTGCGGTACCGGTACGCTTGCCGTTACGGGTCTGAAGGAACCACAGCTTGCCCTCCTGAACAGTGAACTCCATATCCTGCATATCGCGATAGTGGTGCTCAAGCATATCCTGGAGTTCATTCAGCTGGTTGTAAATCTCAGGCATAGCCTCTTCCATAGAAGGATATTTGCTGACGCGCTCCTCTTCGCTGATACCTGCACGCTCAGCCCAGCGCTGAGAGCCAATCTTGGTAATCTGCTGAGGAGTACGGATTCCTGCAACAACGTCCTCGCCCTGTGCGTTTACGAGATACTCACCATTGAAGAGATTCTCACCGTTTCCGGCATCGCGGCTGAAGCAAACACCAGTAGCACTGGTTTCACCCATATTACCGAATACCATGGCCATAACGCTAACAGCGGTACCCCACTCGTCTGGAATTCCTTCCATCTTGCGGTACAGGATAGCACGCTCGTTCATCCAGCTGCGGAATACTGCGCAGATGGCACCCCAAAGCTGCTCGATAGGATCATCGGGGAAATCTTTGCCAGTACGTTCCTTGATGGCGGTCTTGAACAGTTCAACCAGTTTCTTCAGTTCCTCTACAGACAAGTCCTTGTCGAGCTTGATACCACGTTCAGCCTTTACGCTTTCAATAATTTCCTCGAATGGGTCGATGTCTTCCTTGTTTACGGGCTTCATCTCGAGAACTACGTCACCATACATCTGTACGAAGCGACGATATGAGTCATATACGAAATGAGGGTTGTTGGTCTTGCGAACCAAACCTTCTGCTACCTCGTCATTAAGACCCAGGTTGAGGATGGTGTCCATCATACCAGGCATAGATGCGCGGGCGCCAGAACGTACACTTACCAACAAAGGATTCTGGACGTCACCAAATTTGGAGTTCATCAGCTTTTCGATGTGCTTGACAGCAGCTGTTACTTCATCGTTCAGGATTTCCTTGATTTTCTCCTGGCCCACCTCGTAATATTCATTACAGCAACCAGTGGTAATTGTGAAACCGGGAGGAACTGGAACTCCGATAAGGTTCATCTCGGCAAGGTTAGCACCCTTGCCGCCGAGTTCCTCTCTCATTTTTGCGTTACCTTCGGCTTTACCATTGCCAAAAGTATAGACTCTTTTCTCACTCATATTATCAAATTTATTCAAAAATTATTTAGTTTTTCTATTATTGCAAAGTTACTTCATTTTTAGAATATCTCCAAGTAAATTATTGAAAAATTGACATGTGGAGTTTACATTTTATGTTTTTTGGTTTGGGCAGCATATTTTCTGCAAAAATTATTTACAAATACCTAATTTATTTGTAACTTTGCCCTTAAAAAGAATTATGACCCGTAAGCGTAAACCCTTACCCATATTGGAAAACGTGACCATCGAAGCTGTGGCAGCCGAAGGCAAGTGTGTTGCCCATGTCAATGAGATGGCCGTATTCGTACCCTTTGTAGTACCTGGCGACATTGTTGATTTGCAGGTAAAAAAGAAGAAACACAAATATTGCGAAGCCGAGGCTGTCAGATTTATTAAATACAGTGCATTGCGCACCCAGCCCATGTGCGACCATTTCGGCATTTGCGGAGGTTGTAAGTGGCAGAATCTTTTGTATTCGGAGCAGCTAAAAGCCAAGCAACAGCAGGTCTATGACCAACTCTCGCGTATCGGGAAAGTTGAATTGCCCGAGTTTATGACCATTCTGGGTTCAGAAAAAACATGCGAATATCGCAATAAACTTGAATTTGGCTGCGCTAACAAGCGTTGGTACACCAAAGAGGAGGTAGCTGCATTGCCTCCAAGGACCGAAGATGGCCCAAGCAACTTGAGCGAACCGGCAATTGGATTTCATATTACTGGCGCTTTTGATAAGATTTATCCCATCTCCAAGTGTCATCTGATGGATGACTTGCACAATCAGATACGCAATGAGATACGCGATTTCACGCTTGCCCATGGTTATACCTATTATGATATACGTAATCAGGTAGGATTGCTGCGCGACATGGTTTTCCGCAACTCCAATACCGGCGAATGGATGCTTATTCTGCAGTTCCATTACGATGAGGAGGGCGACGAGCAGAAAGCCCTCTTACTGCTCAATCATATTGCAGACAAGTTCCCTCAACTTACATCCATATTCTATGTAGACAACCAGAAAGGCAACGATACGTTCAACGATTTGGAACTGACGCTGTTCAAGGGAAAGGACTTCATTTATGAAGCCATGGAAGACCTCAAGTTCAAGGTAGGCCCCAAGAGTTTCTATCAGACCAATACCGATCAGGCTTATCACCTCTACTGTGTAGCCCGTGACTTTGCCCAATTGTCTGGTAACGAGCTCGTTTACGACTTGTACACGGGAACGGGAACCATTGCCAACTTCGTAGCCAGACGTGCCCGCAAGGTGGTCGGCATCGAGTATGTTCCCGAGGCGATTGCCGATGCAAAGGTCAATAGCAAAATCAACAATATCGACAATACATTGTTCTATGCCGGTGACATGAAGGACATCCTTACCGATGACTTCGTCAAGGAGCATGGACGTCCAGATGTGATTATCACCGACCCCCCACGCGCAGGAATGCATCCTGATGTGGTAAATGTGATCCTTAACGCGTCGCCCGAACGCATTGTATATGTGAGCTGTAACCCTGCAACGCAGGCAAGGGACTTGGCGTTGATGGATGCCGAATACAAAGTGGCCAAAGTTCAGCCTGTAGACATGTTTCCTCATACGCCTCATGTGGAGAATGTTGTTCTGCTGGTCAAGCGCACTTCTGAGAATAATAACTAAAATACTTAATATAAAATGAAGAAATCAATAATGCTGGCTATGGCTTTGATGACCGCCTTTGCCAGCTATGCGCAGAACAAACCTGCTTCTTGGATTAACAATGTAAAGCTATCGGGTTATGGCATCGTACAATACCAAAGTAGCAGCAAAGTTAATGACAAGTCCAACTCTTTCAACTTGAGATTGGCACGTGTAAGCCTCGATGGCCGTATACTTGATGACTTTTATTGGAAAGCCCAAATTCAGTTTAATGGCAACACCACGGATCTTGGCAATTCTCCCCGTGTCGTTGACCTTTTTGCGGAGTGGCAGAAATATGGTTACTTCAAGATAAAAGCAGGACAGTTCAAGCGTCCATTCTCTTTTGAGAATCCCATGCACCCAGTAGATCAAGGGTTCATGAGCTACAGCCAGATTACCTCCTCCATCGCAGGTTTCAATGACCGTGCTGGTGCCCACGCCAGCAACGGCCGCGATATCGGTGTCCAGTTGCAGGGCGATTTCCTGCCCAATGCCAACGGCCGCAACCTGCTTCATTACCAGGTAGGTGTATTCAATGGACAGGGCATCAACGTTAAAGATGTAGACCAGCGCAAAGACATTATCGGTGGAGTTTGGGTTATGCCTGTTGCTGGTATGAGAATCGGTGCTTTTGGTTGGACTGGCTCTTATGCACGTAAACGCACAGTTGATACTGACCACGGTAAAGTCACAGAGATTTTGAGTCTGCCCCAACGCAGATATGCCTTTTCTGCAGAATATGTAACCAACGACTGGACATTCCGCTCTGAGTATGCCCATAGTACAGGCTTGGCTTTCAAGACACGCTATCAGAAGCCGGAGAATGCTACCGACTTCGAGCTTAGCAAGAACGGTGACAAGGCGCAAGGTGTCTATGCTCTGGTTATTGCCCCAATCATCAAGAAGAAGATGCACGCCAAAGCCCGTTATGATATGTATCAGCCCTCAGGCGATGCCTCCAAGCAGAAGACATTCTATGAGGTGGGCCTGGACTATGAGTTCTGCCGCAATCTCAAGTTGAGTGGAGAATATGCGTTTGTCAATGACCGCAGTCTGACCAAACATAATTATAATATGGTAGATGTAGAACTGGCTTTCCGTTTCTAAAGCCATCATTCCTACCATCCCGACCAGGAGGAAAGCATCGTTTGTTTTCCTCCTGTTTGTTTTCTTTCACCACTACCCTATTCTTCCTCTCGTTGTTCCTTGTGTCGAGGCTCACGCCCGGTTGGTTCATTTAGTCTGGCACCATGCCATACCAGTCGTTTCATGTCGACATGTGACAGGTAGTCTATCTGGGGCAAATTGCGAGGCATGAAATGGCTAATGCGAACTGTGATTCTGATAATTCCAAACTTGAAATATCTGTTTTGTAGTTTGAAGTCATTTAGTATTTGACCTCTGGATAATTGTGGGTTACGGTTACACTTATGGCCTCAATGCGGGAATTAGTATTGTTAAAAAATAGCAAAACAATCACTTTTGCCTTTGATTTGTTTGCTAAATCAATTATATTATCTACTTTTGTAATCTAATACATTTAGACTTAGACAAAACTACCAATAACACATAAAAACTTTATACATGACTACGAATAACAATAGACATCATATCCATCATCACGAGCATTTGGATGAAGCCGAGATCTATAAAAGAAAGAACTTGAGTGTTGCTCAGCGCCGCAAGAAGTTAGCTAAAATTCTGTTTAGAGTCTTATGCGTGATAGCTGTCGCCATCACCTGTCTTGTCATCTACGTATATACTCATTAAGCAAGCATCTATCTTTGCCCTGTAGATATAATTAAAGGCTGATTTCTATACGTTTAGAAATCAGCCTTTAATAGTAAATAATCTATCTGCCTATGCAGTCATTTCCTTCAGCTTCTTGAGCAATGCAAACATTACCAATGCGCTGACGAGACAAAGCGCGATGAGGATACCCCAGTTGTACATCAGTGGTATTCTGTTCCACAACATAGATGGGATTGAGCTCAGGTAGTTACCAATGGCTGTGGCAACAAACCATCCACCCATCATAAGGCCCTTATACTTAGGAGGTGCAACCTTGGAAACAAATGAGATGCCCATAGGCGACAGCAACAGCTCTGCCAGTGTAAGGGTAAAGTAGGTAGAGATGAGCCATCCTGGAGACAGTATGCTCTGGGTCTTGTCGCCCAATGACATCGGCGAAATAAGGTCGGTAGATGCCATGGTGATGACGCCAAATCCAAGAGCGGCCACAAGCATACCCCATGCGATACGGGTTGGCGCGCTAACCTCTTTGCCCTTGTTGGCAAGAGCGCCGAAGAATGCCATGCTGAATGGGGTGAGTGCTACTACGAAGAAAGGATTGAACTGCTGGAAGTCTGATGGCTGTGCGTATGTAGGATTGTCCATTACTGCATAGAGAGCGTAGGCTCCAGAGAGCAGCAGAACGGTAGCGACACCACAGATAGCACGACTGCGAGTAGACTTGGATTGGAATGTTGCAAAACCGGTATAAACAGAGATGGCGATAAGAGCCAGACTGAAGATGTTGAATCCGATGCGCATAGTGCCGCTAACAGTCAGGTCGGTATACTTCTTCGCAAAGAATGTAAGAGCCGAACCGTTCTGGTGGAATGCCATCCAGAAGAAGATAACCACGGCAAAGACGAGCAGCAATGCCACGATGCGGTCTTTGGTCTGCTTGGGAGTCAACTCCTCTACAGCTACAGCCTGCTCCTTGGCCTGCTTGGCAGTGACATCGGCATGCTTGAACCATCCGCGGAAGGCAAAATAGATGACTGCTGACAGAATCAGAGATACACAGGCTACACCAAAGCAAAGACCGTATGCGCCAGAGAGGGCCTGGAGATAACTGGGGTCAGTGCTTGCTGCGTCATATTGGAAGCCATAGTGAGACAGATATACGTTGGTAATCCATTTAGCCATTGAGGGGGCAAACATTGCACCGATATTGATAGCCATATAGAAAAGGCTGAAGGCCGAATCACGACGTGATGAGTACTTGGGGTCGTCGTAGAGGTTACCTACCAATACCTGGAGATTGCCTTTGAACAAGCCGGTACCCAATGACACGCAAGCCAGTCCGCCAAACATGGAAATCTGTCCGATAGTATCGGCCTCTGTGGGGATGGCAAGACCCAGATAGCCGAGGAACATTGTGGCAAAACCAATGGTTACGCACTTGCCATAGCCAATCTTGTCGGCTATCATACCGCCAAAGAGCGGAGCAAAATAAACTACTGCCAGGAATATGGCATAAACCTGTCCGGCTTGTGACTCTGTCCATCCGAACTTAGCCTGCATAAACAGGGCAAAGATGGCAAGCATGGTGTAATAACCGAATCGCTCGCCAGTGTTGGCAAGAGCCAACGCATAAAGACCTTTAGGTTGTCCTTCAAACATAATTATTATTTTTTGGTTTTGGTTATATCAAACAGATAAGCAGCCTTGATGATTATATTGCCAAAGTTGGAGCTGCCAAAGTAATCGCGCTTGGAGTCGCCGTATATGTTGCCGAGTCCATAGTAGTATCGGGCCTCTACCAGGAAATGTCCTACCTTGGGTACGGTGTACTCCATGCCTGCTCCGACGGCAATGCCATAATCAAACTTGTTTTCTACGGCCATTGTGTCTTGTGCAACAACAGTGGAAACACGGTCATCCATATTGCAATCCTTAACATTAAAGTTGCTTTTGGTCTTCTCGCTGAGGTAGAAACCAAATTGTGGACCCAAATTCACAAAGAAACTGACGCCCTTGTATTCCTTTCCCCATGCCAAATGGGCCAATATGGGGACCTGTACATAGTTGATCGTACGGCTATAGTTTTCTGCCAATCCTGTGACGGGATTGATTACAGCCTGGTTGTTGATGTCGAGAATATCCTCCTTCCATCCCAACTGCGAATAGTTGACCTCCGCATATACTGAAGCAATGGTCTTGAAATATTTTTCGCATACATAGCGTATGGACAAACCACCTGTAAGGCCGCCATGATAACCTTGAGTCACCTTAGGGGTAAAACTGACATTGCTCAGGATATATCCGCCATTGACGCCCAATGTGAAATCGTTCCGATGTTCGCCTATCTGCGACATGACGGAAAGAAACGGCATCATGGCTAAACTTAAAATCAAATATAACTTCTTCATTAATATGTTATAGATTCTATCGTTTGTTCGTTTTTATAGTGAATTAACTGGAAACAGGCATTCTCCATACCTCCGTTAGTGTTCTTGTCAAAGTGCAACTGGGTCTGAACGGGTTTCATGACTTGTTGCTTTTTTGTTCCGGAAAAGCTCTGTCCGTATTTGTGCAATCCATTGATGAAATATATGGCATGGTCGTAACCGGTCAAGGCAAACTTGGGGAGTGCCTGGATGGTCTCGGTCTTGAACCACTGTCGATAAAGGGCTTCTATCTGCTGGGTCGATTCGGACAAAGGATTGTAATAGAAAGTGGTAGGGATATATGCATCAAACTGATAATAATTGGCAAGATTGTATTTGGTGTACATAAGCCACTCAGTATAGCCAAAGACGGAAATCTGGACATTGGGTGCTGTCATCTTCAGACCATTGAGTTTGGCAAAAACAACATTAAGTTCTGGAGACCGTCCCGAATTAAGTACAACTACATTGGGGAGAGTACGGCTGAATGCCTTACCGAACTGCTGTTCAGATGATTTGATATTGGTAATGCTGTACTTGATGCCTTTGCTATCCAGCTGCTTTCTCAAACCGAATGTGAAAATGCCCTTCTTGCTGGTGCTGTCATTGCAATCTACAAAAATGGCGTGGTGCTTGGGGAAACGTTCCATAAAGGCATAGATAGCCTTCTCGTTGAGACGCTCGGGCGACTGGTAAACTTGGAAAATCTGGCTATTGTGTTTCACCTCGTCGCCAGTGATGGAAAATGGGATAACCATCTTAATCTTATATGTCTTGCAGAATTCGGCAAGATACTTGACCTGATTGGAATACAGCGGGCCAAAGATGATATCACAATTCTGGGCGCCCTTGTCGAGCAAAGTCTGGCGTATATCCGCATCTATCGGTACATTCCATGCGTGGATATCAACTGAGATATTTTGGGCTTTCATCTGCTCGCATGCCAAAAGGAAACCTCGGTAATACTCAGTCATGCGTTTGCCGTCGCCATCAACATTGTGCAGAGGCAGCATCATGCCTATTCTAATGGCTCTCGAGCGTATATCGATGTCTTTCTCGGTGCTCTTCTTGGATGGTTGCTGTACCTCTTTGGGCTGTGATACAAAGGGGATGAACACAATGTCGCCCTTCTTCAACTGATAGCCGTCCTTTTTCATGTCAGGATTGGCCTCCATCAGCTGGTCAACGGTGATGCCGTATTTATGGGCAATGCCATAGATGGTATCTTTCTTCTTGGCCTTGTACAAGTCTTGCCAATTGTTTATCTGGGCATCGCAGACGGCACACGCCATAAGGAGCATGGGCAGCAAAATATAGCGTAACAAACGTTTATTCATTATCTTTATGATTATTTCCATTTGCAAAAATACAAAAAAACTATTACTTCACTCCCAAAACTCTAAACTTTTTGTTAACTTTGCTATCTATTTTTAAGTTCATACACAATGAAGATAGCAAAATTAGTTTTTTTATTGCTAACACTTGGCATATTTGGTCCCGTCTATGCTACACCAGGAATGCCATCAATCGCCCCTTCGGTTGTATTTACAGATGCTGCTGGCAACGAGAGTACGGATAGTTATTTCTCCGGTTCGGCGCCTATAAAAGCGACCTTCAAGCTCAACCCCTCTGATGCGGATGGATGGACGGCGCATTACGAATGGCGCTTCTTCAAAGAAGGTAAAGAGAATGAGCCATATCTTGTGAGATATGAAGAAGATACAGAATACATATTTGCCGAATCGGGAGTCAATCATGTGGTATGCTACACAGTGTTTACCCTCGGGGCAGACACGGTCAGATACGAAGCTGACTATTGGCGTGAGGCCCGCTTCACGGTAACCGTCTACGAAAGCAAACTCGAATTTCCAAACGCTTTCTCTCCCAATGGAGATGGTATAAATGATATCTATCGCGCCAAGCCTGGATATCAGAGTATTGTAGAGTTTAAGGCTATTATTATCAACCGCTGGGGCCAGAAACTGTATGAATGGAATGATCCGGCAGGTGGCTGGGACGGCACATTCAAAGGAAAGGATATGAAAACCGGAACATACTACTGCGTCGTCAAGGCACGTGGTGCAGACGGCCGCGTATTCAATATCAAGAAGGATGTAAATCTCATGCGTGATTACATCGAAACCGAACATTAAAGAAGATATCTTCAGACCGATGAAAGATAAGAAAGAAACTATAAATGTATGGGGGGCACGCGTGCACAATCTCAAGGATGTGGATGTCACAATTCCCCGCAACTCACTCACAGTAATAACAGGCTTGTCGGGTTCTGGCAAGTCTTCGTTGGCCTTTGATACCATATATGCAGAGGGTCAGCGGAGATATATCGAAACCTTTTCGGCATACGCACGCAATTTTTTGGGCAATATAGAACGCCCCGACGTGGATAAAATTACCGGTTTAAGCCCTGTAATCAGCATTGAGCAAAAGACCACCAACAAGAATCCCCGCTCAACGGTCGGAACTACTACCGAAATATACGATTATCTGCGTCTGCTTTATGCAAGGGCTGGTACGGCATATAGTTATTTGTCGGGAGAGAAGATGGTAAAATATACAGAGGAGCAGGTGCTGGAAATGATACTTGACCAGTATATCGACCATCGTATCTTTATCCTCGCCCCTTTGGTCCGTCAACGCAAAGGACATTATCGCGAACTCTTTGAAAGTATGCGGCGTAAAGGATACCTCTATATACGCGTAGATGGAGAGATAAAGGAGATTGAGCGTGGCATGAAGGTTGACCGATACAAGAATCATAACATCGAGGTGGTTGTCGACAAACTGAAAGTACGTGGTAAAGACGACGAACGGCTCAAGAAAAGTGTGCAGATAGCGATGCGCCAAGGCGACGGCACGCTAATGATTTTTGACGAACACGATAATAGCATCAAGAATTACTCCAAGCGTCTTATGGACCCTGTAACCGGGTTGTCGTATGGTGAACCGGCTCCAAATATCTTTTCGTTTAATTCTCCTGAAGGCGCCTGCCCGCGATGCAAAGGTTTGGGTGTGGTCAACGAAATAGATTTAAACAAGGTAATACCCGATGACAAGCTGTCTATCCGTGATGGAGCAATATCTCCCTTAGGCAAATATAAGAACCAAATGGTATTTTGGCAGATTGATGCTATCCTGCAAAAATACGACTGTAACTTGAAGACGCCCGTATGTGATGTCCCACAGGAAGCCATGGACGAAATTCTCTATGGAACAATGGAAAACCTGAAAATTCCTAAAGAAGTGGTTCATACATCGAGTGATTACTTTGTCACCTTTGATGGTATCATCAAATATCTGCGTGACATCATGGATAATGATGACACATCGGCAGGACAAAAGTGGGCTGAACAGTTCCTGGCCACAAACGTATGTCCCGAGTGTCATGGATTAAGACTCAAAAGGGAATCCCTCTCATACAAGATTGGCGACCGGAATATCTCTGAAGTCGCCAATCTGGATTTGAATGAATTGGCAGAGTGGCTATCTAATATGGCTGAGGGCCTGTCGACAAATCAAAAAATAATAGCCAGCGAAATAATAAAAGAACTACGTACACGTGTTGGTTTTTTATTAAATGTGGGCCTTGACTATCTGTCGCTTAATCGTCAGTCGGCAACCCTCTCTGGTGGAGAAAGCCAGCGCATAAGGCTGGCCACGCAAATCGGAACAAGGCTTGTCAATGTTCTGTATATCCTTGATGAGCCAAGTATCGGCCTTCATCAGCGTGATAATCAGCGGCTCATCAATTCGCTTAAAGAACTGCGTGATCTGGGGAATACTGTAATCGTTGTCGAGCATGATGAAGATATGATGAGAGCGGCTGATTGGATAATTGACATCGGTCCCAAAGCTGGGCGAAAGGGTGGCCAAGTGGTGTTTCAGGGTACGCCCGAAGAAATGCTTCACCGCGATACAATCACGGCCAATTATCTGAATGGAATCCAGAGTATACAGATACCTGCTCAACGTCGTCGGCCTAATGGCAAGGCGATGGTATTGCACGGATGTACTGGCAACAATCTGAAAAATGTTGATGTTGAGTTCCCTCTTGGTGTCCTTACAGTTGTTACCGGTGTCAGTGGTTCCGGTAAATCTACACTGGTAAACGAGACTCTTCAACCCATATTGGCGCATCACTTTTATCGGGCATTAAAGAAGCCTATGCCCTACTCTTCTATTGAAGGGTTGGAATACCTGGACAAAGTGGTAACCGTAGACCAAAGCCCCATTGGTCGTACACCGCGAAGCAACCCAGCGACTTACACCGGTGTATTCTCCGATATCCGCACCTTGTTTGTGGGACTCCCCGAAGCCAAGATTCGTGGTTACAAGCCCGGTCGCTTCTCATTCAATGTCAAAGGCGGCAGATGTGAAACTTGTGGAGGAAATGGATATAAAACAATAGAAATGAACTTCATGCCAGATGTGATGGTGCCATGCGAGACCTGCCATGGCAAGAGGTACAATCGTGAAACTCTAGAGGTAAGATATAAGGGCAAGTCCATTGCAGATGTTTTGGATATGACCATAGGCCAGGCGGTAGAGTTCTTTGAGAACGTTCCATCAATTTTGCCTAAAATCAAGACGCTGCAAGACGTCGGACTGGATTATATCAAGTTGGGACAGTCAAGCACTACCCTCTCTGGTGGAGAGAGCCAGCGTGTTAAACTCGCAACCGAGTTGGCTAAACGGGATACTGGAAAAACTCTGTATATATTGGATGAGCCAACTACCGGATTGCATTTTGAAGACATCCGAATATTAATGAATGTAATAGAGAAACTTGTCGACAAGGGTAATACAGTTATAATTATCGAGCATAATCTTGATGTCATTAAATTGGCTGATTATATAATCGATATGGGTCCTGAAGGTGGTCGAAACGGAGGCAGGGTGCTCGTAACCGGAACTCCCGAACAAGTGGCAGATTGCAAATTAGGATATACTTCAAAATACTTAAAGCTGGCATTGGCAAAATGACAAGTGCTGACCGAATGGGATTTGTGGTCGTTTTTAACACGTTGCATGTGGGGCGTTATAAAAAACGAGCATATATATTTTGTTCTACCCAAGAGTTTTTGTAACTTTGCACACTAAATTATAAATAAGGTATATACAAAAGATGATAACGCTTACCAACCTTGCCATTCAGTTTGGCAAACGAGTATTGTACAAAGACGTCAATATCAAATTTACTCCAGGAAACATTTATGGTGTTATTGGTGCCAATGGTGCCGGCAAGTCAACGCTGTTGCGCGCCATCAGCGGCGATTTGGAGCCCAATAAGGGAACTGTAGAACTTGGTCCTGGTGAACGCCTCAGCGTTCTTGAACAGGACCACTTCAAATATGATGACTACAGCGTAATGGACACTGTACTCATGGGGCATCAGCCCCTTTGGGAAAACATGAAAGAGCGTGAGCGTCTCTACTCTAAGCCGGAAATGACAGAGGAAGATGGCAATAAAGCAGCTGATCTGGAATTGAAGTTTGCTGAAATGAATGGTTGGGAGGCTGAATCTGATGCGGCTCAATTGCTCCAGAACTTGGGCATCAAGGAAAACTTGCACCAAAAGCAGATGGCCGAACTTGCCAATAATGAAAAGGTAAGAGTTATGTTGGCTAAGGCCTTGTTTGGCCATCCTGAGAATCTTCTTCTTGATGAGCCTACCAATGACCTCGATTTGGATACTGTAGAATGGTTGGAAGACTATTTGAGCGAAATCGACGAACGTCAGACAGTCTTAGTCGTATCGCACGACCGTCACTTCCTTGACTCTGTCTCAACTCAGACTATAGACATTGACTTCGGTAAGGTTACCGTTTTCTCTGGTAACTATAGTTTCTGGTATATGAGTTCACAGTTGGCTCTTCGCCAAGCCCAGAACCAGCGCATGAAGGCTGAAGAGAAAAAGAAGCAGTTGGAGGAGTTCATCCGTCGTTTCTCCGCGAACGTGGCCAAAAGCAAGCAGACTACATCACGTAAAAAGATGCTTGAAAAACTTAATGTGGAGGAAATCCGTCCTTCAAGCCGTAAATACCCAGGTATCATTTTCCAGATGGAACGTGAACCCGGAAATCAGATACTCGAAGTCGAGGGACTGAAAGCTACAGACAACGATGGTAACGTGTTGTTTGACAATGTCAGCTTCAATATAGAAAAGGGCCAGAAAGTTGTGTTCTTGTCACGCAATCCGAAGGCAATGACTGCGCTCTTTGAGATTGTAAACGGTAATAAAGAGGCTGATGCAGGTACTTTCAAATGGGGCATCACGATAACAACAGCCTACTTGCCCTTGGACAATACCGAATACTTCCAGAGCGATATGAATTTGGTGGACTGGCTGTCGCAGTACGGACCTGGCAATGAGGTTCAGATGAAGGCCTATTTGGGAAGAATGCTGTTCTCTGGTGAAGAAGTAATGAAGAAGGTAAATGTTCTTTCGGGAGGCGAAAAGATGAGATGTATGATTGCACGCATGCAGTTGCGTAATGCCAACTGTCTCATACTTGACACACCTACCAACCATTTGGACCTTGAGAGTATTCAGGCATTTAACAATAATCTTACTTCGTTCAAGGGAAATATCATTTTCAGTTCACATGACCACGAGTTTATTGAAACTGTAGCTGATCGCATCATTGAACTTACACCTAATGGAATAATAGACAAACTGATGAGCTATGATGAATATATTCATGATGAGCAAATCAAAGAACTCAAGGCAAAACTCTACGCAGAGTAGTGTTTGGCATGCTTTTTGTTATTCCAAAAGTAATAAAAGATAAGTATTATGAGT
This sequence comes from Prevotella sp. P5-108, assembly GCF_002251385.1. Lineage (GTDB taxonomy): Bacteria > Bacteroidota > Bacteroidia > Bacteroidales > Bacteroidaceae > Prevotella. The sequence goes on along the minus strand of NZ_NPJJ01000043.1, from coordinate 188,085 downwards.
GAAGTAAAAGAAAACAAAGTTAACGAAGAAACGTCATCAGAGGCTAAAGATACCATCTCTTCTCAGGCTGCTGATGACTCTAAGAATACCTCAACAGAGAGTTCTGAAGAAGATGCAAAAGAATCTTTAGATGCTCTTAATAAGGAACTGGCCGAAACTAAAGACAAATATCTGCGTACCTTGGCCGAATTCGAGAATTATAAGAAACGTACCATCAGAGAGAAAGCTGAATTGATTCTTAATGGTGGAGAAAAGGTTATCACTGCAATTCTTCCTGTTCTTGATGATATGGAAAGAGCTATAACCAATGCTACCAAAATAGAAACTAAAGAGGCTCTTGAAGAAGGCTGGGAACTTATCGACCAGAAGCTGCATAAGACTCTCGAAGGGCTTGGTCTTAAGCGCATTGAAACGGAAAACTCTGATTTTGATGTGGATTTCCATGAAGCTATAGCCAAAGTCCCTGGTATGGGCGATGACAAGAAGGGTAAGGTCGTTGACTGTACCCAGACTGGCTATATGCTGAACGATAAAGTGATACGACATGCCAAAGTTGCTGTTGGCGATTAATACATTATTATATTAACGTATGGCAAAGCGCGACTATTATGAGGTGCTGGGCGTTAGCAAAAACGCAACTGAAAGCGAGATTAAAGCCGCTTATCGTAAGTTGGCTATAAAGTATCACCCCGACAGAAATCCAGATAATGCTGAAGCTGAAGAAAAATTCAAAGAAGCGGCAGAGGCTTATGATGTTCTTCACGATTCACAGAAGAGACAACAATACGACCAGTTCGGATTTAACGCACCTGGTGGCGGATTCGGAAGTGCCGGAGGATTCGGTGGAGGATTCTCTATGGATGATATCTTCTCTATGTTTGGCGATGTGTTTGGAGGACATGCCGGCGGCTTTGGTGGATTCGGTGGAGGTCGTCCGCAATACAGGGGTACTGACTTGAGACTCACTGTAAGGCTTTCGCTTCTGGAGATATCGACAGGCGTAACAAAGAAGTTCAAGGTAAAGAAGGACATTACATGCAGCCATTGCCATGGAACAGGCGCCGCGGATGGAAGTGGCAATACGACTTGTCCGACTTGTCAAGGTCGAGGCTATGTCGTAAAAACAGTTCGTACGATGCTGGGCATGATGCAGACCCAAACGGACTGCCCAACATGTCATGGCGAGGGTTCTGTTATCAAGAATAAATGTAAGGCATGTAACGGCACCGGCGTCGAAAAAGGCGAAGAAGTCGTTGAAATCAACATCCCTGCAGGAGTCGCAGAAGGAATGGTCGTAAATGTCTCTGGTAAAGGAAATGCCGGTCCACATAATGGAATAAACGGCGATATTCAAGTCTACATCAAAGAAGAGGAAAACGATACATTCGTCCGTGACGGTCAAGATGTCATCTATAACCTTCTGCTCGATTTTCCTACAGCTGCACTTGGTGGTGAAGTCTCAATCCCTACTATTGAAGGAAGTAAAGTAAAAATCAAGATTGAGCCTGGTACCCAGCCAGGTAAGACACTGCGCTTGCGCGGGAAGGGACTGCCTCATGTACAAGGATATGGAACAGGTCATGGCGACTTGGTTGTCAATATCAGTGTTTATGTTCCGAAAGCCTTGAGTAAGCAGGAACGCGCTGCAATTGAAAGTATGCGTGACAGTGATAATTTCAAAGGAGACGCAAGTACTAAGAAATCGATTTTTGACAAGTTCAAAAACTATTTCAGTTAAGGTGTTATGAACTATCGGGAAACTGTTAATTATCTATATGAATGCACCCCTGTTTTCGAACATGTGGGTGCATCTGCATATAAAGAAGGTCTGGATAATACTCATGCGCTTGACAAACACTTTGGTCACCCGCATCAGCACTATAAGATTATTCATATTGCGGGAACTAACGGTAAAGGTTCTTGTTCTCATACGCTTGCTGCAATATTGCAAGCTATGGGATATAATGTCGGACTATATACATCTCCGCATTTGGTAGATTTCAGAGAACGTATCCGGGTAAATGGCGAAATGATACCCGAAGAGTATGTGGTGGACTTTGTCGACAAGGAAAAGAATTTCTTCACACCCCTTCATCCTTCGTTTTTCGAGCTAACCACAGCAATGGCCTTCAAGTACTTTGCGGAGAAGCATGTTGATTACGCCGTTGTCGAGGTAGGCCTTGGTGGGCGTCTTGATTGTACAAATATAGTAACTCCAATATTGTCAATCATTACTAATATAAGCAAAGACCATACCCAATTCCTTGGTGAAACATTGCCTCAGATTGCAGCGGAGAAAGCGGGGATAATCAAGCCCAATACGCCTGTCGTCATAGGGGAAGCAATCCCTGAAACGCGTCATGTTTTTGAACACAAAGCAATCGAAACACACTCCAAGATTATTTTTGCAGAAGACGCTTGCGAAGTTGTCTCGGTTGATAAATCTCAGGGTGGTGGTATCTCCTATCAAACGGTTAACTATGGCGTCGTTACGGGTGCTCTGATAGGAGAATATCAAATAAAAAACACAAATACAATCCTATGTGCTATCCGAGAATTAGGCATAACGGATGTTGAGGCTGTGAAGAAAGGATTCCTCAATGTTGTTCAGCTGACTGGCCTCATGGGAAGATGGCAAATATTGTGCAACCAGCCATTGATAGTATGTGATACAGGACATAATGTTGGCGGTTGGAAGTATTTGTCAAAGCAAATTATCCACCAAGAATGTCATCAAAAGCACATTGTATTCGGAATGGTTGATGACAAGGATATTGATTCTGTTATGGAGTTGTTGCCCAAAGATGCTATTTATTATTGGTCACAGGCAACTACGCATCGAGCTATTCCAAGTCAGGTTGTTGCTCAAAAAGGGCTTGCTCACGGACTTGTTGGTCGTGTTTACGATAGCGTTGAGAGCGCCTATATGGCTGCGCTTGCAATTGCCGTCCCCAATGATTTCGTTTTTATAGGTGGAAGCAGTTATATTGTGTCTGATCTGCTTGCCTGTCTCGCGACACCAAAAGAATAATTGTCTTTTGGTGTCGTTTTCTTTATATATAGCGGTACATTTCGCCAATCGTCTATTGCCATAGTGCTTTGTTAATTGTTTTTAACGCAACAAACGCGATAATAAATGGCGTGACTTTTGTGGTATTCACTTTTTTTTATTTACTTTGCAAGTACATAAAGTAACTAAAAACTTTTTATGATGAGCACAACAGAAACAGAACACATCTGTGGCCTGAGACGAGAAGACTTTCAGGCCACAATCAATGGAAAGAAGACAGACTTATACTTCCTGAAAAATAATCGTGGCAACGTGGTGGCTATTACCAATTATGGTGGCGCATTGGTTGCAATTATGGTTCCTGATAGAAATGGTGTAAAGGCCAATGTCATACAAGGACATGACAATGTACAAGATGTCATCAACAGCCCGGAACCCTATCTTTCGACCCTCATTGGTCGCTACGGAAATAGAATTTGTAAAGGCAAATTCCAGTTGCATGGCAAAGAGTATCAATTACCCATAAACAATGGTCCCAACAGCTTGCATGGCGGAAAGAAAGGATTTAACGCCAAAGTATGGGATGCCAGACAAATGAATGAACACTCTTTGGTTCTTGAATATACCAGCCCTTATGGCGAAGAGGGCTTCTCAGGTGAAGTTAAAACTACTGTTGTTTATAGTTTTACTGATGATAACGAACTTGTTATCGATTATATGGCTACTACAAATAAGAAAACCATCATTAACCTTACAAGCCACGGTTTTTTCTCTTTGTCGGGTATTGCTAATCCAACTGCAAGTATAGAGAACCTTATTTGTCAAATAAATGCTGATTACTATCTTCCAATTGATGAAACGAGTATTCCTACCGGAGAAATTCGTTTTGTAAAAAATACTCCATTTGACTTTACCTCACCTAAAGCTGTTGGCAAGGACATAGACGCCGATGATGAGCAAATAAGGAATGGAGCTGGCTACGACCATTGCTTTGTTCTTAATAAGAAAGAAGAGGGAGAGCTTAGTTTTGCTGCAAAAATCGTTGAACCAGTGAGTGGCCGTACTATGGAGGTCTATACAACAGAGCCAGGTGTACAGGTCTATACAGACAATTGGGCTGATGGCTACAAGGGACAGAATGGAGCTACATTCCCCTGTCGTAGCGCAATCTGTTTTGAAGCTCAGCACTTCCCCGATTCCCCCAATCACCCATATTTCCCATCTGTAGTGCTTAAACCCGAAGGTAAATATACGCAGAAGACCATATACAAATTTGGCGTAGAACAATAGAATAATCATAATAACATCATTAATAACAAGTAAAATGGAAAAATTAGAAAAGAAACAAGGTAGTATTATTGCCATTTTGGCAATGGTCTTCCTTTTTGCGATGATTGCGTTTGTGACTAATCTCTGTTCGCCGATGGCAGTTATTCTGAAAAACAATTTCTCAGTAAGCGAATCGCTTGCCCAAGTTGGTAACTATGGCAACTTTGGTGCCTACCTCCTTATGGGTATCCCTGCAGGATTGCTTATTCAGAAGTTTGGTTATAAGACTACTGCATTGGCTGCTTTGGTTGTGGGTATCGTTGGCTTACTTGTACAGTGGCTTAGCGGCTCTGTCGGTTGGTCTAGTGGTACAATTGGATTTATTGTTTATCTTATTGGTGCCTTTGTATCAGGACTTTGCATGTGTATGCTTAACGCTGTAGTTAATCCAATGCTTAATCTGCTTGGCGGAGGCGGTAACAGAGGAAATCAATTGGTTCAGATTGGTGGAGTCTTCAATTCTGCCGCAGCCGTATGCGTTTACATCCTTATGGGTAGCCTTATCGGCGATGCTGCTACAGCAAAGGTTTCAGACGCCCAACCTGCATTGTTTATAGCCTTGGCAATCTTCATATTTGCCTTTGTCGTAATATTCTTTACTAAAATCCAAGAACCACAGCAAGCAGCGAAAGCTAAAGAAGCAAAGGACGAGCACAGTTGCTATTCTTTCCGCCATTTCAAACTCGGTATGTTGGCTATTGCTGTTTATGGTGCAGTAGAGGTATGTCCTCCTACTTACATCTTCTCTTATCTTACCGCTGCAAAAGATGCTACTAATCCTGGATTAGGAATGGATGCCGGTTATTGCGGTACACTGGGTGCTGTTTACTTTATCTTTATGCTGATTGGTCGTTTCGTTGGAGGTATGATTGGTGGTAAGATTTCTGCCAAGTCCATGATTTCTACCGTCAGCATTGCAGCTATCATCCTTACAGCAGCAGGTATGCTTTTGCCCGAGACCATGATGGTAAAATGTCCTGGTATCGATTATACCCATCTTACTTTGGTATGGGGTGAGATACCCGTCGGCATCTTTGCATTCCTGTTGGTTGGCCTTTGTGCTTCTGTTATGTGGGGTGGTATCTTCAATCTTGCCACAGAGGGACTCGGAAAATATACAGCTGCTGCTTCCGGAGCCTTCATGATGATGGTTGCAGGTTTTGCTGTTATGATCTTTATCCAGGCTAAGGTTATCGACTTTACTCACAACTACATCTCCAGCTTTATTGTAGTACTGCTGAGTGCTGTATACATTTTATATTATGCACTTCTCGGCTCAAAGAATGTGAATAAAGACATTCCTGTAGAATAACATTACAATTATTATATTGTCTAACCTTTTTGAATTTACAAACTATGGATATTGAAAAAGTAAGAAGCCGCTTCATCAAGCATTTTGATGGCAAAACTGGTAACATTTATATGTCTCCAGGTCGTATCAATCTTATTGGTGAGCATACTGACTATAACGGAGGTTTCGTCTTCCCAGGAGCTGTAGATAAAGGTATTATGGCGGAGGTACGCCCTAATGGTACTGATACAGTTATGTGCTACTCTATTGACCTTAAGGATCGCGTAGAATTTAAGGTTAACGACCCCGTAGGTCCTCGCACTACTTGGGCAAGATACATTTATGGAATCGTGCAAGAAATGAAGGCCCTCGGTGTGGATGTTAAGGGTTTCAATACTGCTTTCTACGGAGATGTACCACTTGGTGCAGGCATGTCTTCTTCTGCTGCTTTGGAGAGTTGTTTCGCATTTGCGCTTAATGACCTTTTTGGTGACAATAAAGTTTCCAAATGGGATTTGGCTCTCGCCGGACAAGCTACGGAGCATAAATATGTCGGTGTAAACTGTGGTATTATGGACCAGTTTGCAAGTGTATTTGGTAAGGAAGGCAAACTTATGCGTTTGGATTGCCGTTCTCGAGAATTCGAGTACTTCCCTTTCAACCCAGAAGGCTACAAATTGGTGCTGCTTGATTCCAAAGTTAAGCACGAACTCAAGGGCTCACCATATAACGACCGCCGCAATAGTTGCGAGAATGTAGTAAAACACATAGCCGCCAAACATCCAGAGTCTCATTTTGAGACACTTCGTGATTGTTCTTGGGAGCAATTGGAAGAGGTTAAGGATGAGGTAGGAATGGAAGACTACACTCGCGCACACTTCGTTCTTGGAGAAAAGGATCGTGTACTTGCTGTATGTGATGCTTTGCAGAAAGGCGATTATGAGACCGTAGGCCAAAAGATGTATGAGACCCATGACGGCCTTAGCAAGGAGTATGAAGTTTCTTGCGAGGAGCTTGACTATCTCAATGAGTTGGCTAAGGAAAATGGTGTCACTGGAAGTCGCATCATGGGCGGTGGCTTCGGAGGCTGTACCATCAATCTGGTAAAGGACAGCATCTATGACTCATTCATTGCTAATGCAAAGCAGAAATTTGCCGAGAAATATGGTCATGAGCCAGCTGTATACAACGTCGTTATCAATGACGGTGCTCACAAAGTATGCTAATTTAGCATAGGTTCTTACGGCAAATAATATCATCTAATAATTATAAAAAAGCCATTGTTCTATACGGACAGTGGCTTTTTTTGTATCCATTAGAAAATAATCATTGCAAATGGCCGTTTATCTAAAAAAAAAGATGTATATTTACACCCAAAAAGGAAATAATACTAAAAACAACGAAATAATGAAAAGAGTCAGAAATCTAACATTATGCATTGGAATTATAACCGTTTTCCTCTGCGCTTGCTCAGGTGGTGGACAGCGTACTATCTCTGGACTTAACCCTGCTGATTTTGATACCATAATCAACAACAAAGCCGTAAAGCTGTTTACCTTGACCAATGAAAGTGGTATGGAAGCCTGTATCACCAATTATGGTGGAAGACTCGTTTCATTGTGTGTACCCAACAAAGCTGGACAATTGACAGATGTGGTCTTGGGTTTTGACAATATTCATCAATATGCTGATACGGTCAATACACCCAGTGATTTCGGAGCATCTATTGGCCGTTATGCCAATAGAATCAATAAGGGACAGCTTAAAGTTGGCGGAAAAACAATTCAGCTACCGACCAATAACTTTGATCACTGTCTGCATGGCGGTCCGTCTGGATGGCAGTATCAAGTATATGATGCGGTTCAACCGAATGACAGTACTCTGCAATTATCAATTGTATCTCCCGATGGAGACAACAATTTTCCTGGAACGGTAACCGCTAAAGTCATTTATACATTAACAAGCGATAATGTATTGGATATCAAGTACGAAGCTACTACTGATAGAGAGACTGTAATCAATATGACCAACCATTCTTATTTTAATCTGACTGGCGATATGAGCCAGGCAGGTACAAATATGGTTCTTTATATTAATGCAGACAATTATACCCCAATTGATTCGACTTTTATACCCAATGGCAAGGTCAAGTCTGTCTATGGTACCCCATTGGATTTTACCAAACGCCATGCGCTTTATGAAACGATTGGTGATACAAGTTTTGAGCAAATCAAGTATGCCAGAGGATATGACCACAATTGGTGCCTGAACACATATACCAAAGGCAAAGGTAACGACAAAATAGTTGCAGCAAGCCTTTATGCTCCCAATACAGGAATTTGTCTTGAAATGTTCACTACCGAGCCTGGCGTACAAGTATATACAGGCAATTTCCTTGATGGTAAAGTTAAAGGAAAGCATGGCATTGCTTATCCCAAGCATGCGTCGGTATGCCTGGAAAGCCAGAAATACCCCGATTCACCGAACAATCCTAATTTCCCATCTTCATATATCAAACCTGGCGAGACATACATTAGCCATACAGCATACAGATTTAGAGTCAAGTAGTGTGCCGACAGATATAATGAGGACCATATAATTTTATTATATAATGAACGAAACGAAAGTTATGAACCGTGCAGCCGACAATATCCGCATTTTGGCTGTTTCTATGGTAGAGAAAGCTAATTCAGGCCATCCTGGAGGTGCTATGGGCGGAGCAGATTTTATTAATGTGCTTTTTTCCGAGTATATGGTTTATGATCCAGATGATGCAACGTGGACAGGACGTGACCGCTTCTTCCTTGATCCCGGGCACATGTCGCCCATGTTATATTCTGCACTTGCCTTACAGGGAAAATTTACAATAGACGAGTTGAAGCAGTTCCGCCAGTGGGACTCTCCTACTCCAGGTCATCCAGAACGTGACATCTGCCGTGGTATTGAGAATACATCAGGTCCGTTAGGTCAGGGACACACATTTGCAGCGGGTGCTGCAGTTGCCGAAAAGTTCTTGGAGGCACGTCTCGGGAAAACCGTTATGCAGCATAAGATTTATGCCTATATTTCAGATGGTGGCATAGAAGAGGAGATTTCCCAAGGTGCTGGTAGATTGGCCGGACTTCTCGGGCTCAACAATCTTATCATGTTCTATGATTCTAATGATATTCAGCTTTCTACCGAATGTAAAGTCGTAATGCAGGAAGATACCAAAGCAAAATACGAAGCATGGGGTTGGAATGTTATTACTATCAATGGAAATGATGTCGACGAAATTCGCCATGCACTTGACATGGCCAATCTTGAGCAACACCGCCCGACTCTTATTATCGGCAAAACCATTATGGGTAAAGGCGCCCTCAAAGAAGATGGCTCAAGCTATGAAAATACGATTAAGACTCATGGCGCACCCCTTGGCGGGAATGCTTACCGCAATACGGTGACTGCTCTTGGGGGAAATCCTGATGATCCATTTGTTATTTTCGACGAAGTAAAAGCTCTCTATGCCAATCGTGCCAATGAATTGAGAACAATCGTTGCCGAGCGTAGAAAGGCAGAAAAGAAGTGGGCAGAAGAAAATCCAGATAAGGCTCAGCTTAAGGACACTTGGTTCTCGGGCAATGCTCCTCAGATAGATTGGAGTGGTCTTATCCAAAAGCCAGACATCGCTACTCGTGCAGCATCGGCGGCTTGCTTGGGCGTTCTTGCCGAACAGGTACCCAATATGATTTGTTCCTCTGCCGATTTGTCTAATTCCGACAAGACCGATGGTTTCTTGAAGAAGACACATGATCTTAGCAAGGACGATTTCACAGGTGCGTTCTTTGAGGCAGGCGTCAGCGAGCTTACTATGGCTTGCATGTGTATAGGTATGTATCTCCATGGCGGAGTCATTCCTGCATGTGGAACATTCTTCGTATTCTCTGACTATATGAAGCCTGCTGTCAGATTGGCGGCATTGATGGAAGTGCCAATCAAGTTTATCTGGACTCATGATGCGTTCCGTGTCGGTGAAGATGGACCTACCCATGAACCAGTAGAGCAAGAGGCTCAAATCAGACTCATGGAGAAACTGAAAAATCATCACGGCAAGGATTCTGTTCGCGTATTCCGTCCTGCTGATGCCAATGAGGCTACAGTATGTTGGCAGATGGCAATGGAGAATATGGATACGCCGACAGCATTGATATTCTCACGTCAAGGAATCAAGAATTTGCCCGAAGGCAACGATTATCAGCAAGCTCGCAAGGGCGCATATATCGTGGCTGGCTCAGATGATGCGTTTGATGTGGTGCTGCTTGCAAGCGGTTCTGAAGTGTCAACATTGCAGGCCGGTGCAGAACTTCTGCGCCAAGATGGCATTAAGGTTCGTATCGTGAGCGTGCCATCAGAAGGATTGTTCCGTCGACAGAGCAAAGAATACCAGCAGATGGTTCTGCCCGCAGGTGTCAAGCGCTTTGGTCTCACAGCCGGACTTCCTGTCACTCTTGAAGGTCTTGTAGGTGAGAATGGCAAGGTATTCGGTCTTAACAGCTTCGGATTCTCTGCTCCTTATAAGGTATTGGATGAAAAGTTAGGCTTCACAGCCCAGAATGTATATAACCAAGTTAAAGAACTTCTAAACAATTAAAACTATGGACGTAAAGACAGTCGGAGTCGCTTGCGATCACGCAGGCTATCCATTAAAGCAGTTTGTTATCGATTATCTTGAGAAGAAAGGTTATTCTTACAAAGATTATGGTACATATAGTGACTCAAGTGTTGACTATCCTGATTTCGCTCACGAGTTGGCTAAAGGTATAGAAAGTGGTGAAGTTTATCCAGGCATTGCTATATGCGGCAGTGGAGAAGGTATGGCGATTTGCTTGAACAAGCATCAGGCAGTTCGCGCAGGATTGGCATGGTGTATTGAGATTGCCGGCCTTATTCGTCAGCACAACGATGCAAATGTATTGGTTCTTCCTGGTCGCTTTATAGACAACAAGACGGCTGAAGCCATAATGAACAAGTTCTTTGCAACCACATTTGAAGGTGGTCGTCATGAGCGCCGTGTCAAGAAGATTCCTGTTCAGGATTAAGTAAATTACAACTAATATTAAAGTGCCATTGCTTTGCATTGGCACTTTTTTATTTTACTGTCTATTTTATGACAATGGTTTTGAACCAGTCCTTTAGTGTATTCGCATATTGCCCCTGTGAGTCTGACACCAAGACTACAACTTGCGAGCCATCGGCAAGTTGTGGGCCCAAGCACATGCCTTCATAATTGGCAATATTTCGTTTGAAAAGTCCTATGTTAGTTTTCCATTCCGCCAAAAGGAATTTATCCATAACAGGTGTTTCGTCTGCTGTGATTTCTTTATCATGCGTTATAGGCATTGAGGGCCAGGCTTGATAAATCTTGCAGTTTACAAAACTACCCATAAGCATTGGGGGAACGTAGAATTCTCGTTCCAAAACAAGCAGTGACCCGTCGGCAAGAGGTGTTATGGCCGAGACGCCCATGGCATAATACTTGGAAGGTTTTCTGGCAATAGGTTTGTCCATTTTGTAAACGTATTGCTCCATAGCCTTAAGAGAGTCACTGAAAGATTGAAAACGTAATCGGTTTTCAATCGGGTTGTTGACTTCAGCCCTACCCCCATCTCCATTCAATGGGCTTTCATTACAGGTCCATAAGCGATGCATAGACTCGGAATATCCCAAGGCTTCAAACCCCATGTTTGCAGCAGAATTCTTGAAGATTTCTGGTATTTCGGCCTCTCGTCCGGTAGGTGTTCCATCCAGACTATATTCCAAGATTCTATTAACAGCCTCTCCGCTTATCAGTACCGAATTGAACGACTTGATATAAGCTATCCCCTCACCGTCTCGGTTGGCCATGCCCGATGACACAAAACCATGATTGGATACATACAGAATATTTCCGGTCAAGCTATCTATCTCTATAGTAAACAGATGGAAACCATCTGATGCTGATTTGTCATCGACAACGAGATATTCATTGTTGCCCAAATAGGTTATGCCACTATAGTTACCTGCTTTGACAGATAAGGGGAAGGAATGTTGCGGATTTATACGGATTATTTGTATAGTATCCCGGCTTTCCGCATGAGTGGCTATTGATGTCAGAAGAAGGTAAATAGCCAGACAGAGTTTTCTAAATCGCTGCATAGGTAAGCACATATTTGTCATTGCAAAGATAATGCACCGACTGTTTCTTTTCTATTTTCAGGTCATCTACCTCGATATCTCCTTCTTCCCGCTGATCAAATGGGGCGATTCGCATATCAAAGAAGTCCAAGTTTTCGTTAGCAAATAGCTTATAAATCGTTTCCTTTGCGCTCCAATGGATGAGTTTCGCATAGAGAGAGTCTGCCACCTCATCATTTCTGATGAACTTGGAAGCGACACGCTCTACTCTATTGCTGATGAATTCGATGTCTATAGCCACCTTGTGCCGAGTTGAGAGCAGCAGTGCCGCATAGCCACGGGTATGGCTTATGCTGACATGATAGCCGTCGATTACTGGTCGTGACAAATCGTCATGCTCAATACGTAAATAGGGATTGTCTGTCATGGCAAACAATAATCCATAGACGGCCAGCACTTCTTTGCGTCTTGATTCTGAATGGAAATGCTCAATCTTATCAACCACGCCAGCCAACCGATTGTCAGTTGCTATTATATCGTCTATGGTTTCTTCTATCCGCCACAATCCCAAATGGCATTGAGGTGCGATTGCGTCAATACTTATAAGTGGCATGGTCAATTATTGTGCAAATCGTGTACGATAACCTTTACCCTACTGATGCGTCTGCCCTCCAGCTCCATTACCTCAAAGGTGTAATTCTTGTAGTCTATGCGTTCATGCAGGCTAAGGAAGTCTCCCTTGATTTCGAGCAACATTCCTGCCAGAGTATCAGCATCGCCTTCCACATCGCTGAAGGCGTCGTCATCGACATTAAGAATTCGGCTCAAATCACTTAGCAGTGTTTTACCCTCAAAGAGATAGGTATTATAATTAATCTTGGAATACGTTTTTTCGTCATCATCGTATTCGTCATTGATTTCGCCTACTATTTCTTCCAGAATATCCTCAAGTGTAACCAAGCCGCAGGTGCCGCCAAATTCATCTACCACAATGGCAATATGGATTTTGTTTTCTTGGAATTCGCGCAACAAGTCGTCTATCTTTTTGGTTTCGGGAACAAAATAACCCGAGCGAATCAGACTCTGCCATCTGAAATTGGCCGGCTTGGAGACGTGAGGCAGCAGATCCTTGATATACAAAATACCGCGTATGTTGTCATCATTGTCCTGATAGACAGGAATGCGACTATAGTTGTTTTCCAGGATACATGACATCACTTCAGAAAACGAGCTACGAATGTCTATATCGACAATGTCCTGTCGGCTGGTCATAATTTCCTTCGCCGTCTCATCGCCAAAGCGGATGATGCCTTGCAGGATGCTCTTTTCGTCCTTGATTTCATTCTTGTCAGTCAACTCCAATGCCTGTTCCAGGTCATCCATGCTCAGATGCTGGTTTTCCTTGTGCACCATCTTCTCCAAGAAAATGCCGCTCTTGATCAGTATCGTTTCGAGCGGCCAAAAGAGCCGGCGCATGAACATTATTCCTCCAACTGATACTCGGCAATATGCTAAAGGATTCTGCCGACTGTAGACCTTGGGTATAATCTCGCCGAAAAGGAGCAACAGGAATGTAAGGATGACAGTAAGGCTCAGAAACTGCAGCCAATAAGCCTTGGCGCCAAAACTGATTAAGTTGCCAAAAGCATAGTTGCATAGCATGATGATGGTAACATTGACGAAATTGTTACCGATAAGGATGGTTGCCAGTGTGCGCTCATTGTCTTCGCGCAACATACTTATATGCTTGTCCTTCTTGGTCTTTGACTGCTCGAGTTCAGATACATCAGAAGGAGACAAACTGAAGAATGCTATCTCGGAAGCACTGGCAAACCCAGATACAAACAACAGCACTATTGCCATGAAGAAGGCAAAGAGTACGCCAAAGGATGGCGCATTCAAGTGTACATCGCTTAATGTTTCAGATAGAAATGTAATGTCCAATGTTAGTATAACCTTAATTAAAACGGAAGTACCTTGTTGTTTTCGGCAGAGGCAGTGCCACCATCAGTCTTGCCCTGTTCGGTTGTGGGCGTGGGCTGAGATGTAGCTTTCGGGGTAAGCATTTCCATATTCTCCACTAAAATCTCCGTTAAATATCGTCGGTTGCCCTGCTTGTCATCATACGAACGGTAACGTATGCGTCCTTCTATATACAACTTGTCACCCTTCTTGACGTATTTTTCGACAATTTTGGCTAAGTTGCGATAGAAGACAAGATTGTGCCAGTCTGTATGGTCTGGCACCTGTGTACCATTCTGAAGTGTGTAACCGCGCTCGGTGGTTGCAAGTGATACTTGGGCTACGGCCTGGTCAGCCTCATAGTAGCGCACATCAGGATCTTTGCCCACATTGCCTATCAACATTACTTTATTCATAAGTCACATTCCTCCTTCCATCTTCCTAAATAAGAGAACTTAAAGTTTTTACCCTTGGCAGAAGGGAATTGGCTGCGAGCGTCGACGCGCTGGCGCAGATATTCTACCATCCGGTTATAGCAGTCCATGCCTGACACGGCTTTGCACCTTACCTCAAAATGGGTATCTCTATATTCGTGCTTGCCGGTATTGGGAACCATTACAACGCGCTTGAAATCCAAACTACCCTCATACCATCCTTCGCGAATCTCAGTAAGTTTAGTGGTGACAGAGGCTATCAAGTCGCGGCGGTCATTCATACCTGGAACCATTGGGCGTACAGCTTTCTTCTGCTTGAAATCATCCATGTTTTGAGCGGTCGTCTTTATCATTATAAAATATACGCGTGGACGAACCTTATATCTCTTCGGGAAAAACATATCGTTGCTTGCAAACTCACGTATGTCTTTCTCCATACTGGGCGTGATATCAACTTCTGGAATAGAACGAAGAAAATCCAATGCTTCTTCAACGCTATAAACAAGAATTTCCTTATCGAAATATCTAATGTATAAATTCATTTAATTTTGATGTTTCTCTATAAATAAAAAGGACAAGAAAAGAGCGGCAAACGAGACTCGAACTCGCGACCCCGACCTTGGCAAGGTCGTGCTCTACCAACTGAGCTATTGCCGCACAAGAAATAATTTTTTATTTGTGAAGAGGAGGAGACTCGAACTCCCACGACATAATTGTCACTACCCCCTCAAAGTAGCGCGTCTACCAATTCCGCCACCCCTCCAACAAATAAATATCTCAGATAAAAACCGTGCCCAGAACAGGACTCGAACCTGCACGCCTTGCGGCACACGCACCTGAAACGTGCGCGTCTACCAATTCCGCCACCTGGGCATTGAGAAAATTCTCTATTGGCTTTATCCAAAATGTGAGCGGCAAACGAGACTCGAACTCGCGACCCCGACCTTGGCAAGGTCGTGCTCTACCAACTGAGCTATTGCCGCATAAATCCTTTTGTAAGGAGCATTTCTCTAAATGCGATGCAAAGGTAGTGCTTTTTTGTTATACCTGCAAGTCTTTCCAAGATTTTTTTCATAAAAACATCGATTTTTTCTATTCTTCTGCTCATATACGACAAAGCCACCTTATTATATTATATAAACAGCAAATTCGAGCCTATTTTGCCCGAAACCGAAAAATACTAAAATTACAAGTGGGAAATGCTCAATGCGAGATTTTATCTGACAATTTCAAGTCATGATTTGAATAAATTCAACTTTGAAATGATAAATAATTGCTGTTTCGGACATTTGGTTTTGGATGGAAAAACTATATTTTAATGAATAACCAAGATAAAAATGCTCAGTTCCCTTTTGGTATAACAATAAAAAGCACTATCTTTGCTATAAAAATAAGCAATGCTAAAACGACTATATCTATTACAAGCTGCCTTATTGGTAGCTATGACAATATGCGGACAAAACCTTGAATACAAACAAATCAAGGCTGCCAGCGGATTGAAAGACGGGCAAGACTGCTTTGTTACTGGTGAAAGACAGACTAAATTGTATGATTTGGTTCTTAGTAGAGATGATAGAAGTGATGTTGTCTATGACTTCAAAGGCACAGCTACGTATAAGGAAATTGATAAGTTAGCTGCAAATACTCAAATGTTTAAGGTAAAACTGGTCGAAGATAAGTTCTACCTATATTTGCCTGAGTCAAATGCATTTGTATCTATAGTCGATAATAGTATTTCATCTAACAATGTTTTGCAGTTCATGTTTGCCCTTACTGCCGACGCGCGTAGCCCCATTACCTTTGAAACCGCCAATGGCGTGACTGATGTCAAGGTGGGGAGCAAGTTCATGCGCTTTCATCGTACTGCATATACCTATCGCCTGATTAACAAAAGCTCTACTGATTATCTTCCTATCAAATTTTATGTAGTCCAAGAGAAGGGCGAGGACCCTGTGCTGGAGCTCAACGGTAATACCGACTTGACGAATACAAAGTTTACGGGTACCATCAAGTTCGATAGAAAATTTGAAGTGGGTTATTATAACACGTTGGTGCTCCCCTTTACCATTGATGACCCATGGGAAGTTTTTGGTGAAGGAGTTGAAGTTTATGAGGGTGTCTCTGGAACTGCAAACGAAGTGGGTTTCAAGAAGCTGAAAAAGGGTGACAAAATGACAGGTTACAAGCCATATCTCATTGGTGGCACTTGGAAGGAGGCTCCTTATTATATCAAAAATGTCACTCTTACCTACAATTCTGTTGGCACGAGACTCAAGACGACTGTGGGCAACCAAACCCTGCATAGCGTCTTCCAAAAGGCGCAAATGGGTAAAACGGGGAACTATGTACTCTATAAAGATCAGCTGCGCAGCTGTAAAAATGTTCAGTCGCTGTATATAGAGCCATACAAGTGGTATCTGATGACTCCTAAAACCAAATCCAGCGCAACGCAATGTGAGAGAATTATCTTTCTTAATACCGACAATTAGTGGTTATTCGAAAGATAATTTCTCAAGTCTGTCGCGCAGAACCGGGGCCATTTCTTGCCGTATCGACATAGAAATGGAACAAGTGTTGTCAAAAGTCTGCGATACAATGCGCGGCTGCATCTCTTTGATGACACGCATCACTGCATTCATCATAGGGTATGGGAATGAATAGGTTATGACTTCCTCAACCAGGCGGGTTTCGATGGTCGCGTGGTCCAAGGCATCGGCGGCTGCGGTGCGGTATGCGACAATCAGGCCGCCGGTTCCCAAGTTGACACCGCCATAATACCTGACCACAATTACCAGCACATTGGTCAAGTCATAAGAATTAATCTGTCCCAATATGGGCTTGCCTGCCGTGGATGAGGGCTCGCCATCATCATTGGCTCGGAAATCGGCCTTGTCGGCACCAAGCACATAGGCATAGCATACGTGTCTGGCGACATAATACTTTTTACGGTATGACGCCAGAATGTCCTTAATCTCATCGATGGTCTCTACATGATGAGCAAAGGCGAGAAATTTACTCCGTTTCTCCGAGTAGAATCCCTCGCCTATTACTTCTGTTATTGTCTTATATTCGTCAGTCATCAAGTTTGTGTATAACCAATCCGCTTCTCAATTTGGGTTCAAACCAAGTGGCCTTGGGAGGCATGATTTTGCCGCTGTCGGCAATATCCATAATCTGTTGCATGGTCACTGGATAGAGGGCTAATGCCATGCGCATTTCTCCAGAGTCAACACGACGTTTGAGTTCGCCCAATCCACGAAGACCGCCAACGAAGTCGATGCGCTTGTCGCTGCGCAAGTCAGTAATATTGAGAAGTTTATCCAGTATCAATCGAGAAGAGATGTCAACATCCAAGACGCCGATGGGGTCATTGTCATCGTAGGTTCCTTCTTTGGCAACAAGGCTATACCAAAGTCCATCAAGATAGAGCGAGAACTCGTGCAAACGGGCGGGATGATATTCCTGCTCTCCCTTCTTCTCTACGATGAAATCGGCTGTTAGCGCTTCCAAGAATTCCGCTGACGACATACCGTTCAAATCCTTGACGACTCTATTGTAATCGAGAATGGTAAGCTGGGATGCCTGGAAGCAAACTGCCATAAAGTAGTTGTATTCCTCGCTTCCTGTATGATTGGGATGCTTGCCTGCCTTTTCGGCACCTACAAGCGCAGCTGCTGCTGAACGATGGTGCCCATCGGCAATGTAAAGGCTCGGCATCT
Organism: Prevotella sp. P5-108; assembly: GCF_002251385.1. GTDB lineage: Bacteria > Bacteroidota > Bacteroidia > Bacteroidales > Bacteroidaceae > Prevotella. Next base: position 170,187 of record NZ_NPJJ01000043.1, on the reverse strand, counting down.
TGGCAAACTCGGCCGTGATGGTCTGGATGTCTGCAGCGTCAGACACAACCCACAACTGATGTCTGAAGCCGTCAATGGGGGCTATGAAATCATATTCAGGTTTGGTCGCAGCATATCTTGTCAGCAATGCGTCAAGCGTCTGATTGTCAGGATATGCAAAGAAGACAGGCTCCATATTGGCATCACAGATTCTGACATGCTTCATGCGGTCTTCTTCTTTGTCTCTACGTGTCAATTCATGCTTCTTGATAACGCCATTAAGATAGTCATCTACATATGCTCCAACAACAATACCATATTGGGTTTTGCCATTCATTGTCTGGGCGTATATATAATAATGTTCCTCGGAATCCTGAACCAGCCATCCATTCTTCTGGAAAAGTTCAAAATTCTCTTTGGCACTTTCATAAACACGTGGGTCGTATTCGGAAGTGCCTGGCTCAAAATTAATTTCCGGTTTGATGATATGATAAAGACTCTTCTCGTTATCCCCTGCTTCTATTCTTGCCTCTTCTGAATCAAGAACATCATAAGGACGAGATTCTACATCCTCGACATATTGCTGAGGAGGACGAACACCTTTAAAGGGTTTGATGATTGCCATAATTAAGTTTAGGTTTGTTAAGAAAAAACATCCCCTCCACCAATGGCGGAGGAGATGATCTTTTATAGATTATTTGTTCACTTGATACTTGGTGTCACCCTTTTCAAAGAAAGAGTTAATCTGACTCGCTGCGGCGATACCTGCATTGATATTTGCCTCAGCAGTTTGAGCGCCCATCTTCTTGGGAGTGGCATAATAGCGTCCTTCGAACTTTGCGAAATCCTCGTCGGCATCGGGCTTGATGTCTGATATGTATTTCATGTCAGTACGCTCTGCCATGAGCTTCAGCAGTTCGGCCTCATTGATAACCTCCTTACGGGCAGTATTGATGAGGATTCCTCCCTTAGGCATCTGGTTGACCGTGCGATAGTCGATGCTATTGATGGTCTCAGGGGTAGCAGGAATATGCAATGAAACCACATCATTGTTCTGGAACAACTCATCCACGCTGCTACATGCATGCACGCCCGCTGCTTCTATTGCTTCTGCAGGACAATACGCATCATATGCAGATACAGTCATACCAAATCCCTTTGCAATGCGGGCAACATTACGGCCGACATTACCAAAAGCCAAGATACCTAATCGCTTGTCTTTAAGTTCTGAACCGCTTTTGCCGTTATAAAAATTACGTACAGCGTAAACCAACAGACCAAAGACGAGTTCTGCTACTGCGTTGGAGTTCTGGCCTGGAGTGTTTTCTACAACTACGCCTTTCTCCTTGGCATAGGCGCAATCAACATTATCATATCCGGCACCAGCACGAACTACAATCTTGAGGTTCTTGGCTGCATCGAGAATTTCGGAAGTAACCTTGTCTGAACGGACAATCATTGCATCTATGTCAGCAACGGCCTCTAACAGCTGGCTCTTTTCTGTATATTTCTCAAGAAAAACAACCTCGTTTCCAGCGGCTTCCAACTCATTCTTGATACCTACAACCGCAGGTGCTGCAAATGGTTTTTCTGTTGCAACTAATACTTTCATATCCAATATATTAATGTTGATTCTCAAAATCCTGCATGGCCTTAATCATGGCCTTAACACCTTCGATGGTCTGTGCGTTATAGCATGACGCTCTGAAACCTCCAACAGAACGGTGGCCCTTAATGCCCACCATGCCGCGCTCAGTAGCGAAATCAAAGAAGTCCTTCTCCAACTCTTTGTATTCTTCGTTCATGACGAAGCAAATGTTCATCAATGAGCGGTCTTCCTCCTTAACTGTGCCATGGAACAGCTTGTTGCGATCGATTTCTGAGTACAGCATATCAGCACGCTCTTTTGCACGGCGATCCATTTCTGCGACACCACCCTGGGCTTTCACCCAACGCATAGTTTCCATCAATGAATAAATGGGGACAACTGGAGGAGTGTTGAACATAGAGCCCTTGTCTACATGTGTACGATAATCTATCATTGTGGGCAATTCGCGGGGAGCTTTACCAAGCATATCGTCTTTAACAATAACCACGGTAACGCCGGCCATGGCCATATTCTTCTGGGCGCCAGCATAAATAGCCGTATATTTAGACACGTCTATCGGGCGGCTCATAATATCTGAACTCATATCCGCGATAAGTGGAACGTCTACATCGAAGTCCTTGCGGTATTCCGTTCCATAAATCGTATTGTTGGTGGTAACGTGCAGATAATCAACGTCAGCAGGAACCTCAAAATCCTTAGGATAGTAGGTGTAACCTGCATCTGCAGACGAGGCGACTTCTACAACTTCACCAAAAAGTTTTGCTTCTTTCTCTGCCTTCTTTGCCCATGTTCCAGTGTTCACATAAGCTGCTTTCTTGAGCAAGAAGTTGGCTGGAATCTGCATGAACTGCAGAGAAGCGCCGCCTCCAAGGAAAATAACCGAATATCCGCTTGGTATATCAAGTAATTCCTTGATAAGAGCAACACTCTCATCTACTACAGGCTGGAAGTACTTAGCGCGGTGGCTAATCTCCATCAAAGACAAACCACAACCATTGAAATCCAACATTTGCTTGGCTGTGTTCTCAATCACCTCTCGTGGCAACATAGAGGGACCTGCATTAAAGTTGTATTTTTCCATACGAATCAATATTGATTAAATAGTTAAGTTGATTTATATTGCGAAAATACGAGATTTATTCGGTATGAACAAATAAATACCTAACAATTTTTGATAAACCTTTAATTTTTGTTCATTTTCTCATTTTAGGGGCTCAAAACGCGTCTTGACGCCTTTGATTTTCTCTCCAGCCAAGCGTTGTAGAACTCTCGATAATTTCTGCGAAGGAACGGCAACGTAGGAATAATAATCCTTGACATCAATACGACCTATCTCATTGTTTTCAAGCTCTGCCTTTTTGCACAACAGACCGACAATATCACCTTTGGATATCTTGTCTTTTTTACCCTTGCCGATATAAATCGTGGCCATTGTCGGCAGAGGTATGGTGGTGATGTCGTCTTGCAGGGTAAATTCCTTTATCTCAGCTTCCACATATTCCGGGATGCTTTCTTCTGGTCCCAGAACGAAGTAACTGTCACCCATAGCATTCCAGCGAGCCGTGCGCCCTACCCTATGCACAAAGGCATCTTCAGTATCGGGAAGATGATAATGAATTATATTCTTGATATTGGGAATATCCAGACCGCGAGATGCCAGGTCAGTACTTACGAGTATATTGGAAGAACCGTTAGAGAAACGGTAGATTGCTGCTTCGCGCTCTTTCTGCTCCAAGCCACCATGATAATAACTGACAACAAAGCCGCAATCCTTCAAGTAGTTAGCAGTACGCTCCACGCCATCCCTGTAGTTGAGGAAGACGATAGTACTGTCTGAGCCTAATTGACAAAGAAGTTTCCCCAAGGCTTCCAATTTGTCCTTTTGAGGACTACGCACTTGGTATATACTTACTCTGTCGGAAATCTGTTCGTCTTTGGGAATGAAGTCCATCACCTTGAAATTGCTTTTCAAGATGGTCTGGTGGCGCATTTCTTCAGCTGGGGTTGCTGATAGAAGTATCTGCCGTGCTTTGAAGGGCAGACGATTGATAAGATAAGACATTTCCTCATGGAAGCCCATTTCGAGGCATTTGTCAAACTCATCTATTATTATCCACTTGACGCTGTCGACGTCCACATTGTCTTTGTCGATGTGGTCGTTCATTCTTCCTGGAGTAGCAAATATGATATGGGGCTTGAGCTGACGGAGCTGACGATGTTCATCCATCGTAGGTCTACCACCATAGCATGCATAGCCGCGAACATCGTTGCCGAGACTGCGCAACACATTCAAAGACTGCAAAGCCAATTCGCGTCCAGGGACAATGACTATCGCTTGCAAGTCATCCGAAGCCGAGTCTACCATGCATACCAATGGCAAAATATAGGCCAATGTCTTGCCTGAGCCAGTTGGTGACAAAACCATAATGTTGTCATTTGTATGCTGTATAGCCTTGACTACAGCACCCTGCATCTCATTGAGATGATTTATACCGATTTTTTCGGTAAGTTCATTGATTGTTTTCATTTTAAGAGTTTGTCTATTTCATCAAATTCTTTGCCCATATTCAGGTTCAAGTAAATGGTATATAGAGGAAGCCCCCATAGACTCTTTTCGTCCGGAACCATCTTCCTGTATTTTTCCAGGTATGGCAACGCCTTTTTATATAACTGTATGATTTCTTTCTTTTGTTTGTCAGTTTGTTTCAGAGCTTTGTCTGCTTCTACTGCTTGGTTGAAGTAGGACAAACCTGCATTGAGATATGCACCAAGGATAGTACTGTCTTTTGCAATGACGCTATCGCAGAGGTCGATGCACTCTTTATAGCGTTTCAAGCTAAGCAACACCGAACTTTTGGTGAACTTGAATAGATTGCTGCTATCATTTACTTGCAAAGCCTTATCACAAAGAGAAAGCGCAGAGTCATATTGTTCATTTTTGGTATAATATTCAATCAGACGCGGGAAAAAGAACGGGAAGCGGGGATACTTTTTGAAGCCTTCTTCCAGTACACTTACATATCTCATCGTGTCTTTCTCCATTTTATAAGTCTCGGCAAGATACTGTAGCATATATTGATAATGTACAGTATCCTTTAATGCCCAATAAGCATAATGAAGCGTAGCTTTAGGGTCTTGGAGCTTGTAACCGCAATATACTGCCCAATAAGCAGCCGAAGGCATATTTTTGTCGGTTTCATCGTATTTGTAACCGGTGAACAACGGCTGGATACTACAGTTGAGGTACATATCAAAGAAATTGTATGCCTCCTTGAAATTCTGCTTGTTTACAAAGTAGGCGCCACCATTGTAGAGATTTCTGCGATGTACGTCGAGCATAGCGGCATGCTTTTTGCGATAGACGAGTTTCACTCTACCCTTCTTGTCGGTCAGGCCGTCCACAGAGTCGAGCCCTTCAAGAGTCTGGAACATCTTTTTGACCGACAAGAATAACTTGGCTGTATCGTAATCTTGCTTCAGATACAACTTCTCATTGCCTTGTTCATATTGTTTCTTCTGGGCCTCATAGAGTGTGAGCCATATCTTCTCATTGTTTCTATTGGCCGAATCTTTCAGGAGATTAGCCATGCTACTCTCGGCCTGCTCCAGGTTGGTTCCTTTTTTGATATTGTCTTTGGCCAAAGATATTTCTTTCTTCTGCGCATTGATTTGCAGACAGATACATATTATGCATAATAGTAATGTTATCCTTTTCATCGTGCTTATGTTTAGTATTTAATCAATTTCTTTATATTTTCGGCGCGTTTATCGTTGAGCGCATAATAAAGCTGATACAAAGGCGGAGCCCAGTCCACCGTATGCCTTGCCGGGTCCAATTCTTTGGCGCGCTCGAGATATACCTTGCCCTCTTCAAGCAGGGAGTTTATTGAGTCTATCTGCACTTTGTCTTTATCCTCTTTGTGCTTGTCGCTCAACTGAATGGCTTTGGATGTATAGCAGATACCTACGTTATAAATAGCAGGGAGAAACAGCGAATCTTGGGCAATTGCGCATTTGAACGCATCTATTGCAGTATCCCACTGATGGAGTTGCATGTGTCTTTCGCCTTTCAGAGCCCAAAGCATCTTGTTGCGCGGAGAGTTTTCCAGTTCGTGGTCAACAAAATGAGCCAATTCATCGGCAAGACCCTTGTCGGAATAATACTGTATAATCAATTCCACATAGTTTTGATTAGATCTGTCTTTCTCGTGAAGCGCCAAGAGAGAATTGATGTAGATTACCGCATCCTTTTCCGTCTTCATCAGCATCTTCATGCAGTATATTTTCAGTTGGGCAGCGTCCTTGGCGGTCTCTATATGCTGTAGAGCCAAATCTGCCATACGTTCCGCTTTGCTGTAATCCTTTATACCATAAGCCATCTTGCCGGCACACAATGCCGCCAGACCAATCTCTTGCTTTGACTTATCGAATAAGGGATGATGCTGTGTATCAATGTACAACTGCAGCAAAGCCAGACCTCTGACCGGGTCCTTCCCCTGATAATATATACCACCATCAACCAATTTGCGTCTGAGTTTACCCACAACGGATGAATTTGTGTGACGATAACGCGGCTTCACCTTTCCCTTGGCATTGGGTTGACAGTCCAGACTGTCGCACTCTATACTTTTTTCTACTATCTTCTCGATAAGACTATAATAATAGGTACTGTCGCGGCATACGGGCAACTTGGCTACAAGCAACTGCAACTCTCTGTTTGCCTTGTCTGCCTGTGCTGCATGATTTACGTTATCTCCCCAGATGCTGCCGACGCAGCAAGAAAGGAACATCATAATCATTATATACGCATTTGTCCTATTATCTCTAATCATATCTTCAAACAATAAAAGGGTTGGCAACCTATTGATTAGGCGACCAACCCCGGTATTTATCAGTGATTAAACCTTTACTTAGTCAGTGCCTCAATTTCCTTTGTACGAGCGTCATCGGCTCCATAGAGCGTATAATAACACTGGTAGAGAGGATAGGTCCAGTTGGCGCGCTCACGGTTGGGGTCCAACTCACGAGCCTTCTCCAGGTAAGTTACACTCTCCTGGCAAAGAACCTTCTGCTCATTGGCGTTCTGGCATGCAGCAGCCTTGGCATTGATGCTGAATGCAAGATAGGTATAAATCAGCGCGTCGTCATTGGGCTTGATAGCGATGGCCTTCTTGAAGTTCTCAATGGCTACATCATACAATGCAGGATCCTGTGTGGCAGCATTCATGGCGTTCTGAGCCTTGAGAGCCAAAGCTGAATAGTCATTGGGGTTCAGAGCAAGGCGAGACTCGATGAGCTTGCTTGCACCGTCCTTGTCGCCCAAAGCCTGCAGTACAGCAGCGAGCTGGCTGAATACCATATCATTCTTGGGATCCTTCTCGTTGAGAGTCTTCAGAGTGTTGGCAAACTTGACAGAGTCCTCCTTGGTCTTCAGGTCCTGCGATGAGAGATAAATCTTGAGATTGAGGGCTTCCTTATAAGAAGCGGTGTCGTTGAGAGCGATGTCAACATATTTGTTGGCATTGTCCATATCCTTGTTCTGGAATGCAAAGACGGCAGCAACACGTGCAACCTCACCGAGATACTTATCGGGGTTGGCAGTGCGGTCAACCTCCTTGAAGAGAGGATGAGAGTAGCTGTCTACATAGAGAGAGAAGAAGTCAAAAGCAGCCTTCTTGTTGTCTGCGGGCTGCAGCTGGCCGGCGTTGATCAGCTCAGTACGCATGTTGACCAGCTTGTTCTGGTTGGCCTGATGGAACTTGGGCTTGATTTTACCCTTCTCGTTAGGCATATTGTCCCACTTGTCACACTCCATGGCGTTGGTAAAAGCCTGCTCAAGAGCTTTGTAGTAACCCAGTGTGTCATAAGCCTCATACTTGCCTGTATTCAACTGCTGCTGCAACTGATTGGCTGCGATGATTTCCTGCTCGTGATTCACTTTCTTCATGGCGAGGTCTACCAGGTAATTGTAAGCCTTGGCCTTCTCTGCTGCGTTGGCGAGAGAGTTCACGCTTGACTTTACCAGGCTTTGTGCCTCGTCGTAGGTCTTGGCCTTCAAGATTGCCTTCAAAGCCTCACTGTCGCCTGCAAATACTGTGGATGTGCCCAGCATCATCAACACAGCGATCAATAGTTTCTTCATAAAATTTAATTTTTAGTTTGTATTTGTTTTATTCTTCTGTAGGTTCACCATTTTCGATTTCATCGACCGGCATAGAGGTGTTGTCGCTCATGATTTCATCGTTCTTCTGCGACCAGGCAGCGCGGCTTTCTTCCTCGACAGTTGCCTCAAGTTCAGAACTCATTACCTTGCAAACGCTTGCAATGATGTCGTTCTTCTTGGCCAGGTTGATAAGTCTCACGCCCTGTGTGGCACGGCCCATTATGCGTACATCAGCCACAGCCAGACGTATGGTAATGCCGCTCTTGTTGATAATCATCAGGTCGTTTTCATCGGTTACATTCTTGATGGCAACCAGACGGCCGGTCTTCTCAGTGATGGCGAGGGTCTTGACTCCCTTACCACCGCGGTTGGTGATGCGATAGTCGGCCACCTGCGAACGCTTGCCGTAACCATTCTCGCTTACTACCATTACAGACTCCTTGTCGGCATCGTTGACCACAATCATTCCGATTACTGCATCGTCATCACCGTCGAGACGCATGCCGCGTACGCCGGTCGATACACGACCCATAGTGCGGATTGCATTCTCGTTGAATCTTACGGCTCTACCATTGCGATTGGCCAGAATGAGCTCGTTATGGCCATTGGTCAGGCGAACATCAACCACCTCGTCGCCCTCAGTGATGTGGATGGCGTTTACACCATTTGCACGAGGACGGCTGTAGGCTTCCAGACAAGTTTTCTTGACTGTACCGTTTGCGGTGGCAAAGACAACGTAATGGCTGTTCACAAACTCGGCATCCTCCAGACCACGACCGCGCAGACGCAGGAAGGCGTTCACAGCGTCATCGGGCTCAATGTTGAGCAGGTTCTGGATGGCACGACCCTTGGAGCTCTTGTCATACTCGGGTATCTCATAACACTTCAGCCAGTAGCAACGGCCCTTCTTGGTGAAGAAGAGCATGGTCTGGTGCATAGTGGCAGGATAGATATATTCGATGAAGTCCTTGTCGCGTGTCTGTGCGCCCTTGGCTCCTACTCCACCACGAGCCTGCTCGCGGAAGTCACTGAGCGGAGTACGCTTGATGTAGCCCAGGTGGCTCACGGTGATAACCACGGGGTCATTGGGATAGAAATCCTCGGCATTGAATTCGTGCTCGGCAGGAATAATCTCGGTACGGCGATTGTCGCCATACTTCTCCTTGACCTCCTGCAGCTCGTCCTTCATCACCTGTCTGCACAGCGAGTCGTCGGTGAGAATGCGGTTGAGGTAGTCTATCTGCTTCATCAGCTCGTTGTATTCATCGTGCAGCTGGTCGACGCGGAGGCCGGTCAACTGTGACAAGCGCATGTCTACGATGGCCTGAGACTGCAGCTCATCAATCTCAAAGCGCTTCTCCAGGTTGACTCTGGCTTCGCTGGGAGTCTTGCTGGCACGGATGATGTGTACGACTTCGTCAATGTTGTCGCACGCGATGATAAGTCCTTTTAATATATGTGCACGGTCCTGGGCTTTCTTCAGCTCAAACTTGGTACGGCGGATGGTAACATCGTGGCGGTGTTCAACAAAGTAATGTACGCACTCGCGCAGCGTAAGCAGGCGGGGACGTCCGTTGACCAAAGCGATGCAGTTGACTGAGAATGAACTCTGCAGGGCTGTCATCTTAAAGAGTTTGTTCAAGATGACTTTGGCATTGGCGTCGCGCTTTACATCGACAACGATACGCATACCCTGACGACCGGTTTCGTCGTTCACATTAGAGATGCCATCTATCTTGCCCTCCTTTACGAGGTCAGCGATATACTCTATCAGCTGCTGCTTGTTGACACCGTAAGGAATTTCGGTTACTACAATCTTGTCATGACTGTCATAGGTCTCTATTTCAGCTTTGGCGCGCATCACGATGCGGCCACGGCCGGTCTCATAAGCCTGCTTGACGCCCTCCAAACCATATATATAGGCACCTGTGGGGAAATCGGGAGCAGGGATATACTTCATCAGACCCTCGGTGTCTATATCTGGATTGTCGATGTATGCACAGCAGCCGTCGATGACTTCGCCCAGATTATGTGTGGGGATATTGGTTGCCATACCTACGGCAATACCGTTACCGCCATTGACGAGCAGATTGGGTATCTTGGTGGGCATAACCGAAGGTTCGACGAGGGTGTCGTCAAAGTTGTTGGTCATGTCTACCGTGTCCTTGTTCAGGTCATCCATCACGTGCTCACCCATTTTGGCAAGGCGGCACTCGGTATAACGCATAGCTGCAGGAGAGTCGCCGTCTACGCTACCAAAGTTACCCTGACCATCAATGAGCTTATAGCGCATATTCCATTCCTGGCCCATTCTGACGAGGGCGCCATAGACCGAGCTGTCTCCATGAGGGTGGTACTTACCCAACACCTCACCAACAACACGCGCACACTTCTTGTAGGGCTTGTCGCTGGTATTGCCGATGCCAAGCATACCATAGAGAATACGGCGATGTACGGGTTTGAAACCATCGCGCACATCTGGAAGGGCACGAGCTACGATTACCGACATTGAATAGTCAATGTAGGATGACTTCATCTCTTCCTCAATGTTGATCTTGATTATTCTATCATGATCGATTGTCTGATTTTCGTCCATTTACTTACTTATATTTATTCTAATTGTTTTGCTGACTTAAAATGGTCGAAATCGCATTTAAGGGCATTTATTTGCGTTCTAAGCGATTTTCCTATATTTTATCAGAGTTCAAAAGTACAAAAAAATATCTTTCCGTGAAAACAAATTATGCAAAAAATAGCGCATCGTTGATGAATTATAACATTATTAGCATCAACAAATGTGTTTTTTCGTATTATTTAATGGATAATCGAGTGTGCTGAGCCACGAACACAGTGCGATGATGAGATAATTGAACGTGGATAAAGAGTTCGTGTCATTGTGCCGACGAGTACCACAAGTCATTTGATAATTGATGGACGTCTGCGCATAATGTGAGTCCCCAGAACTTAGAGCCTACAGATGGTCTATGGAATGAAATTAAGGTAGGAAACTGTTATTTCAGACTTCGCATTAATCTTTTCAGAATTCCAATTTGCCATTTCGTGGTTTGAACACAAGTTTAAGACAACCTACGAGCGGATGTCTTACAATCGTGTGCAATTGTAGGTGACTGAAGGCGTCCTGTGTTCATTACCACACTGACGGATAGCAGTTTTCGGCAGTTGTGAGCACTCTGAAATGATACCCTCTGCTATATGAAATCTGCATAAGTTTGCGCGGGGCGGTCTGGGTTTGGTTAAATGACAAAGCCACATGGCCCATGGTGCGCCTGAGGTTGAGCTCCACGCACGGGTGCAGCTTTATGCCGTTTTCATCGACTATCATCATGTCTACGCCAAGCGGTCCGGTGTATTTTCCGACCATTTCATCGGTCAGGATGGCACATAGTTCATCTATGGCCGACTGCACCCGATGAAACGGGATATATTTGGAGATAATTTCCACCTTCTCCTCTTCGCTCGCAAGGATGTTCCCTACATACGAACCATTGGAAGACTGGAACACAGACAATCCCAAATACTCGATTCTATCGGGATAGGCGTACAGCTCTACTGCAAAATCTTTTATCTTGCGATAGTAGGGTTCGAGGGTCAATGCTCCCTGGCGCGCAATCACATTCTTGGCCCAACCGCGTTGGTGGGAAGTGAGTTGGTCGACATATCTGAGCCCACGCCCGCTACTGCTCCACGGCGCTTTCATTACATAAGTATAGCCGATGTTCTCAAGTTGGCTTATATTGTCAATCAGTCGAGAACTGCCAACTCGCTCGTCATTTGCTTCAGTGAGTTTTTTCAGCAGATTCTGGCCAGCCCACCAGCGGTGGCTCATCGCGCGGATGCTGTCAAGATATGCGTCGGTTGGCAACAGTTCCTTAGCGATTCCATTGCGCTCCAACTGAAAGCGCAAAGACCTATCCCATCCCCACGGACATATCTCTTCAAGTGGCGGAAGGTGCTTCAGGTCCTGGTAAGTCACAAAAGCCACATCATGGGCATAGCGACCCAGGTGTCTGACCCTGCTCAGTGCCGATGCGATATCATCGACAAGGACCATATCGCCATCCTCGGCCCACAGCGCAGGCAGAAAACCCAGGTCGGAGCGCATCTCGCGACCTGCATGCGGGGCCACGAAATTGAACATGTCAGATGCAAGTGCTATATCGTGCTCGGGGTTAAATATATGTAGCTTCATAACTGTTTTGTAAATTGTCCACAAAATTACAAAGTTTATTCTTTAGCAACGCAAAGAAGTGACAAAAAATACGAAATTGGAAATATTTTGTAAAGTTGAGTTTGCAATTTTGAAAATTAGTATTACCTTTGCATCTATATAAGTAAATCGATTTATGGAAGAGGCCTTTTTCCGCACCCATGCCAATTTGGTAGACAACACAAATGCTGCAGTCCGTCGTAATCTTATGGATGAGATTGACTGGAGCGACCGCTTGATAGGTATCAAGGGTACAAGGGGCGTCGGCAAGACCACCTTTCTCCTGCAATACGCTAAAGAGAAGTTTGGAGCAGCCGACCGCAGTTGTCTGTATGTCAATATGAACAACTTCTACTTCCAGGGCTTGGGTATTGCTGAATTTGCCGAAGACTTCGTTAAAAACGGTGGTCGTGTACTGTTGATTGACCAGGTTTTCAAGCAGCCCAATTGGAGCAGCGAGCTCAGAAAATGTCATGACCTTTTCCCCAATCTCAAGATAGTCTTCACCGGCTCGAGCGTGATGCGCTTGAAAGAGGAGAACCCTGAACTCAACGGCATCGTAAAGAGCTACAATCTGAGAGGCTTTTCATTCAGAGAGTTTCTCAACCTGCAGACGGGCAACGACTTTCGTCCCTATTCGTTGGGCGAGATTCTGAACAACCATGAGCATATCATCAAGACCATTCTGCCCAAGGTAAGTCCTCTCAAGTACTTTCACGACTATATCCATCATGGTTTTTACCCATTCTTCTTGGAACATCGCAATTTCTCCGAGAATCTCCTGAAGACCATGAACATGATGACCGAGGTCGACATCCTCCTTATCAAGCAGATAGAGCTGAAGTATCTTCACAAAATCAAGAAGCTGTTTTATCTCTTGGCTGTCGAAGGTCCCAAGGCACCCAATATCAGCAATCTGGCTGATGAAATACAGACCAGCCGTGCCACGGTGATGAACTATATCAAGTATCTGGCCGATGCGCGTCTTATCAATATCATCTATCCCGTAGGAGAGGAATTCCCCAAGAAGCCTACCAAGGTGATGATGCACAATAGCAATCTCATGTATGCCATCTACCCCATCACCATCGATGACCAGGAACTGATGGAGACATTCTTCGTGAACTCGTTGTGGAAGGACCATATCGTAAATCAGGCCAACAAAGACCACTTCTACATCGTAGACGGCGAAAAGCACTTCAGAATTTGCGATGCCCATGGTGAGCAGAAAATCAGATTCTCTCCCGACACCATCTATGCGCGTTATAATACTGAGGTGGGTAAGGAAAACCAGATACCACTATGGCTATTCGGCTTCCTATATTAATATAATAAGGTGTAAATATAAAAACGAACATACAAACTTTCATTAAAATTTAGAAAAATGGCTAAAGAAAAAAAGTTTATCACATGTGATGGTAACACCGCAGCGGCTCATGTAAGCTACATGTTTACCGAGGTGGCAGCCATCTACCCCATTACCCCATCTTCTCCTATGGCAGAACATGTGGACGAATGGGCTGCTAAAGGCCGTAAGAACCTCTTCGGTCAAAGAGTTTCTATTCAGGAAATGGAATCTGAAGGCGGAGCCGCTGGAGCTGTCCATGGTTCTCTTCAGGCTGGTGCATTAACTTCTACCTATACAGCTTCGCAGGGTCTGTTGTTGATGATACCTAATATGTATAAGATTGCCGGTGAGCTGTTGCCTTGCGTATTCAACGTATCTGCACGTACTCTGGCTTCTCACTCACTCTGTATCTTCGGCGACCACCAGGATGTTATGGCCTGCCGTCAGACTGGCTTTGCCATGTTCTGCTCTGGTTCTGTACAGGAGGTTATGGATCTTTCTGCAGTTCCTCACCTTGCCACACTTGAGACATCTGTTCCTTTCATCAACTTCTTTGATGGTTTCCGTACTTCTCATGAGTACCACAAAGTTGAAGAAATTGATATGGAAGATATCCGTCCTCTGGTTAACCCTGAGTATATCAAAAAATTCCGCGACCGCGCATTGTCTCCAGAGCGTCCCGTAACTCGTGGTACCGCTGAAAACCCCGAGACATTCTTCACCCATCGTGAGGCTTGCAATGAGTATTATGACAGAATTCCTGAAGTAGTTGAGAAGTACTGCGGCGAAATCTCTAAGATTACTGGCCGTGAGTATCACCTCTTCAACTATTATGGTGCAGAGGATGCCGAGAATGTTATCATCCTGATGGGTTCTGCTACAGAGCCTGCCCGTGAAGCCATCGACTACCTGAACAAGCAGGGCAAGAAGGTGGGTATGGTTGCAGTTCACCTCTATCGTCCTTTCTCTGTAGACTTCTTGAAGAAGGCTCTTCCCGCTACTGTTAAGCGCATTGCCGTGCTCGACCGTACTAAGGAACCCGGTGCAGAGGGCGAACCACTGTATCTTGACGTTAAGTCTGCTCTCTATGACGACGAGCGCAAGCCTCTCATCGTTGGCGGCCGCTATGGTCTTGGTTCATCCGATACTACACCTGCTAAGATTGTAGCAGTATTCAAGAACCTGGAATTGCCACAGCCCAAGAATCACTTCACCGTAGGTATCGTTGATGACGTTACATTTACATCTCTTCCCGAAGAGGAGGAAATCCCAATGGGTGGTGACGACCTGTTTGAGGCTAAGTTCTATGGTCTCGGTGCCGATGGTACTGTAGGTGCCAACAAGAACTCTGTACAGATTATTGGTAACAATACCAACAAGTATTGTCAGGCTTATTTCTCTTATGACTCTAAGAAGTCTGGTGGTTTTACCTGCTCTCACCTGCGTTTCGGCGACAGCCCAATCCACAGCGCTTATCAGGTAAATACTCCTAACTTTGTAGCTTGTCACGTTCAGGCTTACCTCCACATGTATGACGTTACCCGCGGTCTGCGCAAGAATGGCACATTCCTGCTCAACACTATCTTCGACGGCGAGGAGTTGGTTAACTTCATTCCTAACAAGGTTAAGCGTTGCTTTGCCAAGAACAATATCAAGGTTTACTATATCAATGCCACTAAGATAGCTCAGGAAATTGGTCTTGGAAACCGTACCAACACCATTCTCCAGTCTGCTTTCTTCCGTATCACTGAGGTTATTCCTTTGGACCTGGCTGTAGAGCAGATGAAGGCGTTCATCGTGAAGTCATACTCTAAAAAGGGTCAGGATGTTGTTGACCTCAACTTCGCTGCAGTTGAGCGCGGAGGCGAGTATAAGGAACTGACAGTAGACCCAGCATGGGCTTCTCTTGCTGACGAAGAAGGCAAGGAAGACAATGCACCTGCATTCGTTAAGGAGCTGGTTCGCCCTATCAATGGTCAGGCTGGTGACCTGCTCAAGGTTTCTGACTTCGTTAAGCATAACACTGTTGACGGAACATGGGCCAATGGTACCGCTGCATTTGAGAAGCGTGGCGTAGAGGCTTTCGTTCCCGTATGGAATGTAGAGAATTGTATCCAGTGTAACAAGTGTTCATTCGTTTGTCCTCACGCTGCTATCCGTCCATTCGTTCTTACCGACGAAGAGCTGGCAGGTGTTCCTGGCCTGGCTACTCAGGAGATTAAGGCTCCCGCTGCACTCAAGGGAATGCACTTCCGTATCGAGACTTCTGTTCTCGACTGTCTCGGTTGCGGTAACTGTGCCGATGTGTGTCCTGGCAAGAAAAACAAGGAAACCGGAGAACTCGAGAAGGCTCTCAAGATGGTTCCATTCAATGTTGACGCTCCCGCTATGGTTGAGGAAGCTAAGACATGGGATTACCTCGTACACAATGTTGCCTCTAAGCAGGATTTGGTAGATATCAAGCAGAGCCCCAAGAACTCTCAGTTCGCTCAGCCTCTGTTTGAGTTCTCAGGCGCTTGCTCCGGATGTGGTGAGACACCTTATGTAAAGCTCATTTCTCAGCTCTTTGGTGACCGCCAGATGATTGCTAACGCTACTGGTTGTTCTTCTATTTACTCTGCTTCTATTCCTTCTACTCCTTACACTACCAATGCTAAGGGCCAGGGTCCTGCATTCGACAACTCTCTGTTCGAGGACTTCTGCGAATTCGGTCTGGGTATGGCTTTGGGTAACAAGAAGATGAAGGAGCGCATCTGCCACCTTCTCGAGGAGGCAAAGGCTGATGAGCATGTACCTGCCCAGTTTGTTGCTGCAGCTGACAAGTGGATTGCTGCTAAGGACGATGCTGACGGCTCTAAGGAAGCAGCTGCAGAGCTGAAGCCTCTGATTGCCGCTGGTGCTGAGCAGGGTTGCCCTGTATGTCAGGAGTTGAAGACTCTCGACCACTATCTTGTAAAGCGCAGCCAGTGGATTATCGGTGGCGACGGTGCTTCTTACGATATTGGCTACGGAGGTCTTGACCACGTACTCGCATCTGGTGAGGATATCAATATCTTGGTTCTCGATACTGAGGTTTATTCAAACACTGGTGGCCAGAGCTCTAAGTCTACTCCACTCGGTGCTATTGCTCAGTTCGCAGCCCAGGGTAAGCGCATCCGCAAGAAGGATCTCGGTCTTATGCAGACCACCTATGGCTATATCTATGTTGCCCAGGTTGCTATGGGTGCCGACAATGCACAGACATTGAAGGCTATCCGCGAGGCAGAGGCTTATCCAGGTCCATCACTCGTTATCGCATACGCTCCTTGTATCAACCACGGTCTGAAGCGTAAGGGCGGTATGGGTAGAAGCCAGAATGAGGAGAAACTCGCTGTTGATTGTGGTTACTGGCACCTGTGGCGCTACAACCCACTGTTGGCCGACGAGGGCAAGAACCCATTCACGCTTGATTCTAAGGAGCCTAACTGGGCTGACTTCCGTGACTTCCTCCTTGGAGAGGTACGTTATCTGAGTGTTCAGAAGGCTTATCCTAATGAAGCAGAGGAACTCTTCTCTCAGGCTGAGCGTATGGCTAAGCTCCGTTATCGCAGCTATGTCCGCAAGACTCAGGAAGACTGGAGCGAGATTATCTAATCTTGAATTGATACACCTTATATAATATATAGGGATACTGATGAAGGGAGGTTTGCCAATTGGCAAGCCTCCCTTTTCAATTATCCTCATACAAATCAATAAAAAAACGCATGAAATTAAAATAATGTGCTTTTTCCTTGTTTGTGTCATAGATAACCACTAACTTTGCAGTAATATAACTTAATCCTTTAACAATAAACATTATGACTAAACTTTTACGCTTATCACTTTTGTTATTAGCAGTTTGCGCATGTGGCATAGCTAATGCAGCAAACGTAACAGACAAGTTCACAGCCTCGGCTTTAGGTATCACGGGGACTTCGTATGCCGACTTGACTGATTTCCAATTATCCTCTACAGCAAAGTATTCGCTTAACGCAGCAACAAATAAAGCGACCTGCGTTCAGCTTCGTTCAAAGAATAGTAATTCTGGAATTGTTACAACGACATCTGGTGGTACTGTAAAAAAAATTACAGTTGTATGGAATGAAGCCACCAAGGCTGGTCAAAAGTTGGATGTATATGGAAGTACTTCTGCATATGGCAGCCCTAAGGACTTATATGATGCAAAAACTCAGGGTACGAAAATCGGCACAATAGAAAATGGTAAGAGTACTGAGCTTTCTGTTGAAGGAACCTATACTCATGTAGGATTGCGTTCCAATAATGGTGCGGTTTATGCAACTGAGATATCAATTGAATGGGAGCCTGCTGCTCCGGGTACAGTTGCCATGCCAACAATTACCGGTAACGCCACTTTTGAAACCTCTACCACTGTAACTATTACAGGCCCAGAGGGAGCTGACATATATTATACTACTGACGAAAGCACTCCTACAACAAGTTCGCAGAAGTACACTGCACCTTTCTCTTTGACAGAGAGCACCACCGTAAATGCTATCGCCGTTAAGGGTGGCAAGTCGAGCACAGTTGCCAGCAAGGACTTTAGCAAGATTACTTGCACTGACGCTACCTTAGAGGAAGTAGTTGGATGGACTGCCGACAAGACTTATGTGAAGCTCGCCCTCAACAACGCCAAGGTGATATACGCTGATGGCAACACAGTCCATCTGCGCGAAAACGGCAAGTGCCTTATGCTTTACAATGTAGGCATCCTCGCCCTCACCCTCAACTCAACGGTAAGCGGAAGCATCAAGATGAACTTCAAATCCTACAATGGCATCCCCGAAATGATGAAAAATGAGTTCACCAATGCCGGTGACCTTTCCATTACTGCTGGCTCTTCTCTGGAATTGGACGCTACTGTAACTACCGTAGAAGACCTCCTCGCCAAGAAGAACCTCTGCGACCTGGTACTTCTTAAGAATGTCACCGTAACCGCAGAAGGCACAGGCAAGGATGCCAAGTATTTCATCATGAGTGGTGCCAAAAAGATTCAACTCTGGGGTAACCAGAATCTTAGTGCTGCAGGCGTAGGCAAGTCTTTGGATATTTATGCTCTTTGCAATAGTATCTATTCTAACAATGTCCAGATTAAGCCTGTAAAGGTTGGCGACATCACCCTGGGTATCAACAACACTATCGTGGTTGAGAGCAAGAAGCAGGGCATCTACAACATCAATGGTGTTAAGATGAGCGAGG
This sequence comes from Prevotella sp. P5-108, assembly GCF_002251385.1. Classification (GTDB taxonomy): domain Bacteria; phylum Bacteroidota; class Bacteroidia; order Bacteroidales; family Bacteroidaceae; genus Prevotella. The sequence goes on along the minus strand of NZ_NPJJ01000043.1, from coordinate 151,625 downwards.
GTCAGACCCTTCCCGCTGGCTTGTATATCAAGAACGGCAAGAAAGTAATTGTTAAATAACACATATTTTTTCCTAACTCACACCTTACCGGCTGTCTCTACCCTTGTAGAGGCAGCCATTTTATTCATTATTGTCACGACCGATAGCAATTATCGAGATTTTTTCTATTCTTGTGTTCGTGAGATTTCATAAATATAAAGACGCCAATACGCCAAATCTCCGTACCTTCGCAGCCAAAATGGGACAACTTTCCATTATAGGTTTCCATCTGCAATAGATAGCAAATAATAAACATAATAAAAATGGAACTACTTCACAACCTTTTCATGGGTTTCCCCAATCTTTGGGGCGGCGGTGTAGCTCACTCAGTAATGATTCTTTCGCTTGTAATATCCTTGGGATTATTATTGGGCAAGATCAAGGTCGCCAACATTTCTTTGGGGCTGACCTGGGTATTGTTTGTCGGAATTACCTTTGGTTATTTCTGTTTTAATCTTGATGAGCATCTGCTCCACTTCCTCAAGGAGTTTGGCTTGATTCTCTTCGTCTATTCTCTCGGCCTCCAGGTAGGTCCAAGTTTCTTCTCCTCGTTTGGCAAAGGTGGTCTCAGGCTCAATATGCTTGCCATATCGACCATCGCGATAAGCATTGTTGTCACCATCATTCTATTCTATACCACAGGCACTCCTATCACCACCATGGCAGGTATCTTGTCTGGTGCCGTGACCAATACGCCTGGACTGGGAGCTGCCCAGCAAGCCAATAGCGACCTCAATGGAATAGACGACCCCAGCATTGCCGCCAGCTATGCCGCTGCTTATCCTATCGGTGTTATCGGCGCCATACTTATCTTCCTTCTCTTGAAGTATATCCTTTGCATCCATACCGGTAAGGAAGAAGAGGCAGCCAAGCGAGGTCTCGGCGCTACTGAAGAACTGACCGTCCGTCCATTCTCCGTATGCGTGAAGAATGAGCAGATTGTCGGAAGAACCGTGCGCCAGATAGCTGAAATCTCGCAACGAGATTTTGTCATCTCTCGTATGCTTGTAGATGGAGCCGCCTCCCCCACCGATGTCATTAACGGCTCGACTGTGCTGAATCTCAATGACAAACTGCTCATTACAGCTGCCCCACGTGACATTGAAGCTATCATCGCCTGCCTTGGCGAGCCCACTACTGTAGACTGGGAGAAGTGTGACAAAGGCCACATCTCACGCCGTATTCTTATCACGCGTCCCGAAATCAATGGAAAGACATTGGCCCAACTCCGCATACGCTCTCTCTTTGGAGCCAACATCACCCATGTTTACCGTTCTGGTGTAGAACTCGTTGCCGCACCCCACCTCCAGCTTCAGATGGGCGACAAGGTCACCGTCGTAGGTAGCGAACTGGCCATCAGCCATACCGAGAAGCGTTTGGGCAATTCCATCAAGCGTCTCAACATCCCCAACCTCATTCCTATCTTCCTGGGTATTGCGCTCGGCTGTTTTGTTGCCAACATTCCCTTCTATCTCCCCGGAATCCAGGCTCCACTTAAGCTCGGACTGACTGGTGGCCCGTTGGTTGTAGCCATCCTTATCGGTTTCTTGGGTCCCAAATTCCACCTGATTACTTACAATACCATCTCTTCCAATCTGATGATACGAGAGATAGGATTGTGTATCTTCCTTGCCTGCGTAGGTTTGGGAACCGGCAAAGAGTTTATAGATACCGTCTTCAATGGCAACGGATTGGCCATGGTGGGTTATGGAGCCATCATCACGATGCTTCCACTCCTTATTGGCGGACTCATCGGCCGTTATGCCTTCCACCTCAACTACTACACCCTCATCGGAGTTCTGGCAGGCGCCAACACCAACCCCCCAGCCCTGCGTTATGCCAACGACCTCACCGCAAGTGATTCTCCTGCTGTAGCCTACTCCACGGTATATCCCTTTGCGATGTTCCTCCGCATTATCACCATTCAGATATTAATATTGACTTTAGGATAAAACTATATGCTGAAAATTATTGCCGTCGATGTGGCGCTATTGCTGATTATCGTTTATGGCGTCATTCAGTTTAGAAAAAATAAGAAAAACGACAGACATGGTTGAAACATCTTCACTTATCACCCATCCCGTAACGGATGACGAGCGTTTGGTTCACCACAAATTGGATTTGCTGTTACGTACCGGCTGTATTCTCGTTGAAAATGCAGCCGACACCAGCCGCATCATCCGCACGATGAAGCGAGTGGCTATGTATCTCTGCATCCCCATCGAGAATCTGCATATTTACGTCAATTACAATATGCTGATGGTCAACCTTAGTGATGTCGAAAAGTCTTACACCAAGTTCCAGCGAGTAGACAAGCATGGCGTCAATCTGGATGCCATCCGAGAGGTTAGCCATCTCTCCTGGGACTCTATTCGTAAGAACCTGACTTTGGAGGAATACGAGCGACAGCTTACAGAGATACACCAGCGCAAGCGCAATTACACCCCTTGGCAGGTAGCCATCGGAGGAGGACTGGCGTGCGGCGGCTTCTGCATCCAGTTTGGTTGCGACTGGACGGCATTCTTCTATGCCTCCATTGCAGCCATATTGGGCTTGCGTCTGCGTATGTTCCTCAATTCCAAGGGCTCCAATGGATATTTCAACATCGGCTTGGCAGCTTTTGTATCCACGCTGTTGGCATGGCTCTTCGCCTTGATTTCCACCCGGTCTGGCATTTCCTTCTTGGAGTCCTCCACCCCATGGCATCCGCTTTTGGCCTGCGCCTTGTTCATTGTTCCCGGCGTACCGCTCATCAATTTCGTAAGCGACATGCTTTCAGGCTTTACCCAGGTGGGTATCACCCGAGCCACCAACACGCTGCTTATGCTTTTTGCCATGGCTTTCGGCATAGCCTTTGCCATCCAGTTTTGTGGCATCGACAATTTTGTCCACGACTTGTCCATGATTCCCCATCACACCTATGATGAATACATGCTGGCTGCTGCTATCTCGGCTATCGGTTTCTCCATGATATTCAATGTACCTCGCCACATGATGCTCTTTGTAGCCCTTGGAGGTATAGTAGCTGTCTGCACCCGCAATTTTGTCAATCTTGGAGCCAGTTCAGGCAACGTCGGATTGGATATGGGCCTCATCGTAGGCTCCTTTGTCGGGTCTGCAGTGATTAGTATCATCTGCTGCTTCATGGTACGTCGCCTGCACACTCCCCACCAGTGCCTGAGCATACCCAGTGTCATACCTATGATTCCTGGAGTGCTGATGTACAGAGCCCTGTTTGCCTTCATCAATATGCATGGAGTTATAGGCGAAGTCACCGTGGCGATGAACAATGCCATCCACGCATCGCTGATTATCCTGTTTATCGCTATTGGTGTGGCCATACCCAATATATTCTTCAGACGGATGATTAATCCCAAGCGGGAGCAGAAGCTGATGGAGCTGCTGCTCATCCGCAAAAATCAGATGGCTGACAAATAAAAATGTCGGCCACCTGTGACAGGACGCCGACATTAATTCACTCCATATTATATCATTTGAGGGTGTATCAATTACATATTGATGCACCCTTTTTATCTATCCGGTATTTTTATAAACCAATGCTTTTCAGCAATTCGCCATTGAGATGGTGTATTTCGACCACTCCATCTTCGTAGATGGCGAATGTTGGCACGTTGCCTCCTTTGGGGAATGTGATAGAACCGGTATTGCAGAATACAGTGCCTTCTTCATTCTCCAGAGTCCACAGATGCGTATGCCCACTGAACACGACGTCATATTTGCCAGGCAACATGTTCTCCTTATTATATTTATGGCCATGGGTGAGCAGCAGCCTGCGCCCATTGTCGACCACCAGAGCATAATCTGCCATGATGGGGAAATCGAGCAGCATCTGGTCTACCTCCGAGTCACAGTTTCCACGTATGGCTACTATCTTGTCTGCCATTGCGTTCAGCGTCTCGGCTATAAGTTTTGGGTTCAACCCTTCGGGCAAACCATTGCGAGGACCGTAATTGAGGATATCGCCCAAGATGAGCAACATATCGCAACTTGCGGAATCATAATAAGACAAAACTTGTTGTAAAGTGGGAAAACAACCGTGGATATCGGAAACAATCAAATATTTCATTCTAATAAATATTTGGTAAAAGATGTGGGTGGTGATGGATTCGAACCACCGAAGGCGAAAGCCAGCAGATTTACAGTCTGCCCCATTTGGCCACTCTGGTAACCACCCTTGCTCAATTGCGAGTGCAAAGGTATACATTTTAGCCGACACTGCCAAAGGTTTGACCAACTTTTTTGCCACAAATATTGTCTGCGCGGTGGCTGGGATGATTAATCGGGTATGGCTCAAACTTTTTATTCCCCTTTATTTTGATATTACGGAAAAAACGCTTATCTTTGCAAGCGAAATTGCCGATATGGCTCAGTTGGTAGAGCAACGCATTCGTAATGCGTGGGTCCCGGGTTCGAGTCCCGGTATCGGCTCCATTTCAGGAGTAAGTATAAGCGGAATTAGCACATCGGTAGTGCACGGGCTTCCCAAGCCTGGGAGGCGGGTTCGATTCCCGTATTCCGCTCAAATATGTAGAGATGTTCTGTAATCATGATGATGCAGAGCATTTTTTGTTTATTTACACATCGTTTCATAGCATACAGCGACACATTTATGACAGATTCGTGGCAAAAGATGGTGAGCGGAGAGGTGTATGACGCTCTCGCCCCGGAACTCATCAACGAATTGAACAGGGTCAAGGACTTGGTATGGCAGTATAACCAAATCAGACCTTCCGATTATACAAACAAGGAAAAAGCCATCAGAGCCCTGCTCGGCAAGTGTGGTGTCAGGCCCATCGTCAACCAGCCCTTCTATTGCGATTATGGCCGCAATATCGAGGTGGGCGACTTCTTCTTTTCCAACTTCAACCTTACCATTCTCGACGAAGCCCCTGTCAAGATAGGCGACCATGTCTTCATCGGCCCCAATGTGAGCCTATACACGGCTTGCCACCCCACCAATCCCGAAGAGCGAAACAAAGGAGTGGAATGGGCGCGCCCCATCACCATCGGCAACTCGGTCTGGATAGGCGGTAGCGTGACTATTCTGCCTGGCGTCACCATTGGCGACAACTGCACCATAGGAGCCGGCTCGGTGGTTACCCATGACATTCCAGCCAACAGTATTGCCGTAGGCAACCCCTGCAAAGTCATCAAACATATAGACCGCACCTGACCATGCCTACTCTGCATATCGCCATCGTCGGCGGAGGCGCAGCCGGATTGTTTGCTGCCATTACCGCCAAGCACTATTATCCTGACACAGATGTCTGCATCTTTGAGAAGAACAACAAGCTGCTGGCCAAGGTGGCAATTACCGGTGGCGGAAGATGCAATCTTACCAATTCGTTTGCAGATATTGCCGACTTGAGCAATGCCTATCCACGCGGGCATAAGCTTATAAAGCGTTTGTTCAACACTTTCGATTACGATGATGTCTATCAGTGGTTTGAAGACCATGGCGTGCCCCTTGTAACACAAGAGGACAACTGCGTTTTTCCGCAGTCGCAAGACTCGCAGTCCATCATAGACTGCCTCATCTCTACCGCTCGACAGTTGGGAGTGAAGTTCAGACTCGGATGCACCATCACGAGCATAGAGCAAACGCCCGACGGGAAGCTGTGCATTACCTCTACATGCGGGCAGGCAGGCGCTACGCAGAAGCAACATTATGACCGCGTGGCTGTAACGACTGGCGGCTCACCTCAAATGAAGGGCTTGGAGTTTTTGTCACCGGTGGTACGTAAACTGGAATCGCCAGTAGCCTCGCTTTTCACGCTGACCATCAATGACCGCAGACTGCAGAGCATGATGGGAACCGTGGTCAATCCTGTCACAGTCTCTATTCCTTCCACCAAGTTCAAAGCCGAAGGACCGTTGCTTATCACCCATTGGGGCGTGAGCGGACCTGCCGTGCTGAAACTGTCATCCTATGCCGCCCGCTTTCTTCACGATGCCGATTATCACTCCACTTTGGCGGTCAACTGGATTAACCGCACGCATCATCCTGAGGTCGAGCAGGAGTTCTATATGTTTATAGCCAGCAACGCGAATAAGATGGCGGGCAATTTACACCCGTTCAACCTTACATCTCGGCTGTGGACATACATTCTGGAGAAGTGTGGATGCCCCGCCGACCGGCGTATGGGAGAACTGGGCAAGAAGATGATTAACAAGTTGATAGACACGCTTACCAATGACCAGTATGCCATCGCCGGCAAGGGCAAATTCAAGGACGAGTTTGTCACCTGTGGCGGCGTAGCCTTGGGCGAACTCAACCTCAATACCTTGGAGAGCAAGCACTGCACACACCTGTTTTTCGCAGGCGAAGTGACCGATGTCGATGGCATCACCGGAGGTTTTAACCTCCAGGCGGCATGGACCATGGGCTATGTTGTGGGCATGAATATCGGTAAGGCCTAAAACGAAACAGGGGATGCAGCTGTGAGCTGCATCCCCCATCTATTTTTGTTTCAGATTATCCGATTTTGATTTGACGTTCTACCTTGACATCTTCCTTGTTGAACTTGGGCAGAACTATTGTCAGTATGCCGTCTTCGACCTTGGCTGAAATCTTCTCACGGTCTACATCTTCGGGCAGGATGTAGGCTTGCTCGTAGTTGCCGTAAGAGAACTCGCGACGCAGGTAGTGCTCATTACGCTCTTCCTGCTTGTGCTCCATCTTGTTCTCGATGTTTACAACAAGATTGTTATCCTTGTTAAGGCTTATCCGGCAATATTCCTTCTTGATGCCCGGTGCGGCAATCTCCATAGTATATTCCAATGCATTGACCTTTACGTTTACAGCAGGCGCTGTAGTGTTGGTGCGCAGCATACCATTGTTGTCAAAGAACTCATCAAAAGCAGAGTCTAACCAGTTGTTACGTGTTGGGTACATCATAATATTTTCCTCCATTATTAGTTTATATTCATTTATAGTCATCCAGACGATTACCGTCTGTCACTATCATTTTTGCAAAAAACATTCCCACAGCTCTGCGACTGACAAAATGACGCATAATGCTGCCAAATCGGTCATTCAAAACCTAAAATGGCACATTTTGTCATGAAAAATATGGGAAATTATATGGATATTAGAAAATTAATGCGTACCTTTGCAGTCGCAAAAATGAGAATCAGATAAAGCGGGGTGTAGCGCAGCCCGGTAGCGCTCCTGGTTTGGGACCAGGTGGTCGCAGGTTCGAATCCTGTCGCCCCGACTATTATCTTCACTCATTTCCTTGTGCGGGGTGTAGCGCAGCCCGGTAGCGCTCCTGGTTTGGGACCAGGTGGTCGCAGGTTCGAATCCTGTCGCCCCGACCACAGCAAGCATCATACGAATACCGATGGGTTCAGTATGATGCTTTTTTCGTGTCTATACCTCTCGGCTCTATCGCCACGCCTATCAACACCACTCCCCCAACCTGCCCCGATATCCGTTGCCCCATCAGTCCAATTGATAACCAGCCCATATCCAAACCGTCCGCCATCATCTTTTTTCTGATTTCTGGGTTTGAAACAGTGGTTTCGTACTTTGCAATTATGATTTCAAAGTTTGAATTACCCATTTCGCGCTTTGCATCCATTTTATAGTTGGACTCGGTGTATATGGACTACAATGGTGTGAAACATGTGCCATGTCTAAAGATTATAGTGATGACTTAATCAGCGGGAAACGGTATGGAAAAACGTGTGACTCGTGTCGGGCTGCTGCCGACGATTAAGGTTATGGCTATGAAAAAAGCCCCAAGTTGTTACTTGGAGCCTTTATCATTTCCATCGCTTTGCGGAAGATGAGGGATTCAAACCCCCGATACCCGGAAAAGGGTATACCGGATTTCGAGTCCAGCGCATTCGGTCACTCTGCCAATCTTCCTTAACCGCTGCAAAAGTAATATTAATTTCGAATATAACCAAGGAATTGCTGGTATTTTTTTCATCTTTTGCAAAGATTGCTATATATGCAATTGGCACATCTTTTCTGGTCTTTTGTGGGTTCAAAGGGGATGTCGGCATCATAGATTTCACGCAGAGTCAGCCTGAGTCCGTCCATAAACTCATCCTCGTAATCTGTAGCCCTGACCATAAGTGAGTCACCCAGCTTGAGCGTGGGGTCGTACTGCTCGTCGCTCATGTTCTGGATGAACATAAGTGCCGGGCTGACTGCAAGCTCGCTTTGGTTGAGCTCCTGGCTGTGGCTCACAATCAACGCGTAGAGCAGAGCCTGCAGATAATAATTGGTGTGTTTGGCGTGGATGTCGGCATCGCTGAACAACTCGGCTATCTCCTCTACCTTCTTCCGGGCTGGCATTCCCGTCTTGTAATCGATAACGCGAATGCGCTGCTGCTGGTCATTATCTGTAATCTCGTCCAGACGGTCGATGAAGCCGAGTACCTTGATTTCGCGTTCGCCATCGGTAGAGTCGAATTTGACAGTTGTCTCGACCTTGTTCTCCAATCCCAAGATGCGGAACGGCGTAAGACGGCTGTCGATGTCGAGCATCTTGCGCAGATAGCTGATGACCACACCTCGGTTGATGAGTTGCAATCCGTTGTACTCGGGAGTATAAGAATTGTCTTTGACCTTGAAGAGTTCTTCCTTGAACGCCTGGTCTACAATCATCTCGATGACCTCCCGGTGATTGAGCAAGTCGTCGATGTCAGCCTGCTTTATCACCTCGCTCTTCTGCATGAGTCGCTGATAGATGAGTTCGGCACTGCGGTGGAAGATAAGACCGAAGACGCGGCTGTCCTTCATCTCTTCATCCGTCTCATCGGGTTCTTTCAACCCCTCGACTACATTGTAATAAAAGGTAAGCGGGCAATAAAAGTAACGGTTGATGGCTGTCGGCGAGAGCTGGGTCAACTGGTGGAGCTTGTTCATCAAATCGGGCGTCTTGATGACACTGCCAGACAGCGCCTGCTTGACCGACTGGTCTGGGGTGAGTATGCCGTGGTGTATGTCGTGGCCACTTTCGACCATCATCTGCAACATAAATCTGCTCATCTCTCCCGTCTGGCCGTCCTCCGTAGCCTTGTTGTAGGTCAAAGTGATATCCTGCGACCGCTGCAGAAGCCGGTAAAAGTAGTAGGCATAGATGGCAACCTTGTGGTCGATAGTAGTAAGCCCGTAGGCCTTGCGTATAGAATAGGGAATGAATGAAGAGTCGTTGACACCCTTAGGCATATTGTTGTCGGAGGCTGACAGCACGAGCAGGTGGTCGAAGTCCAGGTTTCTGGTTTCCAGCACGCCCATAATCTGAATGCCCTCTATCGGCTCGCCTCTGAACGGAATCGTCGTGCTCTGTATCAGTTGGGCTATCAGGCGTTCAAAGGTAATCTTGTCGACCTGCAGGTCGCCCGAGGCAATGAGTCCTTCGAGACGATTGATGATGGTGTACATGCGGAAGATGGACTCCTGGGTAAGCGGGTCGTTGACCTGGCTTGCCTTGCGGCCCACGTACTGAAGCATGGCTGTCAGCCATTGGGCAATGTTCTGGTTATGGCAGTCGCCCAGCGTGTCGATGTCGGTAAACAAAAGCTGCAATCCCTGATCGAGAGCCAGCTGGGAGCGCGTGGGGTAATAGCGGTTGAATTTCTGCAAATCCTTGTACAGGTCAAGACAACTGTCGGAAATGTATCGGCCATAAGGGTGCTTGAGTATCTTGGCTACATCGCGCAGACGATACTTGTCTGTGTTCTTGAGGTGCCCATAGGTCTGCAGGCGCAGCAGTATCTGGACAAACGAAGCCACCGGCGACTGTGACAGGGGATATCCGGTCGTGATGTTGATGCTCTTGACCTCTTCGGGCAGACAGTGCAGCACGGTCTGGAGCAGCGACTCGTCGCACAACACGATGGCGGTCTTGGCGCCGGCTTCGATACGATGGTTTTCCCTTATCCACTGACTGATATAGTGAGCCTGCGCACTCTCAGTCATGGATGAGATGTAGGTGATGTCCTTGGGCTTGCTGAAGTTGTTGTAATATGTGTCGTCATCTATACTCAGCTCGTTGGGGAACTGAGTCAGATAGCCGTTGATGTAATGCCCCGCCTCGTTGTTGGCGAGATAATAGTGGTCGAAATCCCAATAGAAGCATGCCTTACCCTGCGCTTTAAGCGTGAGGAAGAGCCGCTGCTCGACCTGTTGTAACATATTGAATCCCACGAACACATATTTGTCGAACTCATAGTCGACCTGGGCTTCCACCACACTGCGATACAGCGCGCCCTCGTAAGCCAACCCCTGCGCGGCGAGACGCTGGTTGAAGTCACGGTAAATTTCTTCGAGATTGCACCAAAGAGAAAGGAATCGCTCTTTGAGCTTGGAGAGATGGTTGTCGGCGAAATTGTGGAAGAAAGACTTGAGTATATTCTTCTGCTCTGGTGAGAGGTAGTCTATGTCGTCCAATTCGTGGATGTCTCTAAGGTTGGCAAAAACCTTATGGGCATCGGCCATGTTCTTGTCGATATCATCAAAGTCGGCAAGCAGCAATTGGCCCCATCCGTAGAAACGGTCGAGCGTCTCATCCTTACCGGTGATTTCCGTATAGGAACGATAGAGGTCGCAGACCAGCTTGATAGGGTCGGAAACCATCAACTCTGACTTCTCTCTGAACAAATCGCTGATGGTGGTATAGCATGGACTCCACAACGGACCGTCTGACAGCCGTGCCAGATATTCGTTCATAAAGAGCGAAGCACGCTTGTTAGGAAACACAACGGCTATTCGTGACAGGTTACTGCCATATTTCTGTAACAGGTCTTTGGCTACTGCTTCTAAAAAAGTGCTATTCATTTTACCTCTTCTATCTTATTACTGTACACAAACCACAAGTAGCCTTTCACACGGCTATGCCCCATCTCGCTGAGCAGACGCATATACTCTCTGACTTGGGTGTGGTATTCTTCTTTGGGGGTTCCGAATTTGAAGTCGATGACGATATATTCTTCGCCGTCGGTTATCACTCGGTCGGGACGCAACAGGCGCGATTTCTGCAGCTCTCTGTCGTAGAACAGCAGCGAACACTCGTTGAGCACGGTCCAACGGGGAGAGAACCATTCGCTCACCCGGTCGTCATCAAGTCGCTTGCGCAACATGCCGACGAGCTGTTCCCGCTTGACCTCGTTGTCGTAGAGGATGCCATCATTTTCCAGCTGCTGCAGGGCCTTGTCTATATCGGCCGACGTACGTATCGTCGAGAAGACCTTGTGCAGCACATTGCCCAACTTGATGTACTGATTATGATTGTCGCCCTCATTGTCGTGAGTGAATTCGATGCTCTGATTGCTCTGGCGGAAAGTCGCCACAGACTTGTAGGCCTTGATGACTGGCATATCCATAGGTTCGGAAGTCTTGCGGAATACATTGCGCTCCTCGGTAGGTTGCTGTGTACGAGTGGGCTTGCTTTGGGCTGCTGGAAATGTGCCGAACTCCAGATGGAGGGTATCGGTCTTGTCGTCAAGGTTGCCCGTATAAGTCGTGTTGAGGGCTTGGGCCAGGTCATCCCAAATGCCTTCGAGCAGGCCCGAACGCATAGCCTGCGTGCCGCGTTTGCCCAATATGTAGAGGCTGCTCTTGGCACGGGTGAAGGCAACATAGAGCAGGTTGAGATTGTCCACTACATTCTGCAGATGCTCATAATAATAGTCGGCTTCGTAAATAGAATTTACCATTCCTTTCTTGGAAAAATCTATAGGTACAAGCGGCATCCGGCTGAAGGGGTCTACCTTGGGCGTACACCATAAGGTAGAGTTGCTCTGTTCAAGTTTCCAATCACAGGCAGGAATGATAATATGGTCGTACTCCAATCCCTTGCTCTTATGGATGGTCAACAGTCTGATGCCATTGTCCATACTGCTCTGGATGGCTTTCTCGTGGAGCGTGTTGTCCCATTCGTTGAGGAAGTCGTCAATGTCGGACATGTTGTCTTTGAGATACTTGGCCAGCTGGTCGAAGAAGGCGAAGATATATGCGCTCTGGTTGCAGCAGATGTCTTCATCGAGCATGGCATAGATGGTCTGCACCATGTCGTAAAGCGGCATGGTAAGCAACTGTTCGCGTGTGCGTTCTACTGGAGCGAGTATTCCCACCTGCTTAAGATAAGCTCGGTCGATGCAACTCTCTGGATTGGAAACATAACGCAAAGCACTGATTAAGGTATTGACGGCAACGGAGGCGTCAAGGCGGAACGCTTCATCGGATATAAGCGGTACCGAGGGATAGTTCTCCCCGAAAAAGCGGGCTATCTCTTGAATGGTTGACTTGCTTCGACACAAGATAGCGATGCTACTGGGTGCATGACCTTGTTCCAAGATGGTCGTAATCATGCTATGGATTTTCTCCATGATTTGTTCTCCATACTCGGTGCTTGGCATCAGGGTCATCTCTACCCTACCTCTTTCCTGGGTGTTGTGAGGCTTCTGCTCGACATCTGCATAGGCTTGTATCAGTTGGTCTACCTCATTGCTCCCATCCAATGACCGGGCTTCGTACTGTGTGGCCAATGAGAAAAAGACATTGTTGAAAGTAATGATATTGTAGTCAGAACGGTAGTTGGTGACCAGAGATTTGACTGTGACGGACTGACTCTGGTCTGGAAATTCGCTTTCGATATTGTTGAGGAGCTTCCAGTCACCCGAGCGCCAGCGATAGATGCTTTGCTTGACGTCGCCGACAATGAGATTTTGTGTATCTTCATTGCTCATGCAGTCCATGAGCAGTATTTTGAAGTTCTTCCATTGTATGGTGCTCGTATCTTGGAACTCGTCTATCATGATATGCTTCAGTCTGGTGCCAATCTTTTCAAAGATAAATGGCGAATCGCAGTCCTGAATCATACCGTTGAGCAGATGCTGCGTGTCGCTCAACAGAAATCTGTTGGCGTCACTGTTCATCTCGCGAATGGTTTTCTCGATATTCTCCAACAGCCTTAACTGGTTAAGGTGGCGCAATGTAAGATTGGCAGAAACATACAGGCGCGATTGAACCTGACGCATACGCTCGGTCTCCTGAAGATAAGGCAGCAGCGTCTCGCACACCAGCTTGTACTTGGGATTGTCTGGAGTCCGCTCGGCTTTCTTTACCCATTTATCTGCATCTTCCATCGCGGCCTTGACGGTGTTGGTGAGGACATCAGCATCGCCATACTTGCCATTGCCCATCTTGATGAAATAGCTACACACTCCCTTGTTGCCATTGCTGAAGTCGGTGGTTTGGAGGCCGTTCTCTTCAAGCATGTCCATGAATGTGGCGGCATAGTGCTTGAAGTGGTCTTCTGCATGGTCACGCATTTCCTTCAGTATGCGCGTATAATCATCAAAGAAGTTATCCGTGGCGAGTGCTTCATTGAGTTTCTTGCTGTTGTCTCTATAGATATCGCGGAAAATATTCCTTCCAAAGCGTTTGATGAGATTGATGACATTCCAGCCCTTGTCCTCGGATATGTTCTCTTTGACGTATTGCATAATCCAGCCAAAGACCTTGTCGTGGACATTAAGCCCGTCTATCAGTTCGTCAACTGCCTGTTCTTCCACCTGCACGTCATTGAGTCCTATGTGCAGATTGGCTGTGAGGTCGAGTTCACTTGCCATATTGCGTAAGACGCTTTGGAAGAACTTGTCTATCGTCTCGACTCTGAAATAGTTGTAATTATGGAGCAGGAGTCTAAGCGCCTCTCCTGCCTGGGTAGCCACCATGACTGGGGCGAAGCCTGTAGACTGGACAATGTTGTCCATATAACTCTGGGCTTCAGGCAACTGCCTGGAAAGGCCATAAAGCATGCTAAGAATGCGCATCTTCATCTCTTCGGTGGCCTTGTTGGTAAATGTAACGGCAAGGATATTGTGAAAAGAAGATGGATCCTGGATGAGTAGCTTTATGTATTCTACGGTGAGAGTAAATGTTTTTCCCGAACCGGCGCTTGCTTTATAGACCGTAAGTGGGTTGATTGAGTTTACCATTGTCTGAATAATTCTAATCCGATTTTAATGCCAACACCATCAAAACGCCCATTGCGATGAGCCATGAAGACTCCGGTGGATACCCAACGGGTGGTAAATCCGTAGCCCACTTCCGTATAAGGATGCAGATGGGTCACAAAGAGCATGTTGGTATATATGCGTTCCTTCTCAATATATCTTCCAATCAAGGGAATGTGGCTCAAGGCGAGCAGCGGTGTCTCGTAAGTGGCGTTGGTACGAACATAATAGCGCGAAAGGTTATACCAATGGCTGGGAAGGAGCGTAAATTCACCGGTCCACTCATCATACCATCCGTCAGGGATATTGTTGTCTCTGAAATTGGAGTAGTCCAAGAAGTTCCTGGTACCGTCGATGAGTGTATAGAAACCACAACCTGCGCGGAAAGACAGGAACTTCAATCTATTGAAGGCCACTATTTGCTGTATGTCAAACTCCACACGCTCATAGGCAAGGTCTGCGTCCATAAAGCCGCGGATGCTGCGTTCGTATGCCACATTGACAGCTGGACCTCTCCACCCTGTAGGCCTCCAGATAATCTCGACCTTGGGCGCAACAGACGTATAAGACGTAGGGACATGCGCCTGCTGATAGGTGTGACGCTCTACCGCCGTACGTTTATGCCCCACCATTCCCACCTGCAATGTAATGTGACGCGACCAGTCATAGCTGCTCTCTAGGGTAAGGTGGAAGTCTCGAAAGTAATCAATACGCTCACCATTATAAGGTGTATTGCTTGGCAATGAAGCCAGCATCTCATCTTTCAGCATGCCGTTGCTTATCCAGTTGCCATTGCCCAACTGCAACTTTACATAGCCGTTATGCCGCTTGTCAAAATGGTATTCTATAGGTAATGTAAAATACAGCTGGCGCTGCTTGAAAGAATAGCCAGCCTTAAGTCTGGTGTAGAGATAGTGGTTCGTGGAGAAATTGTATAGGTTGCGGACGTCAAATTTATAATAATAACCCTTGCGGCCACTATATCCCATGTACAGCGGGTTGAACAGCGGGTTGATGTTTACCTGTCCCTGGTTGCCGTTGCCATAGTTGGAACTTATTTTGTTCAAGAGATTATCCCCCAGTACATCCCAGAAGAAACGCTTGGCCCAACTACGCTTGACGTTTTTTGCCTCAGTAGAGTCCTGAGCCAAGGCAGCATAATAGTTTGTATAGATGGCATTCTCTTCGGTTGTAAGCGTGTCATGTCTGATGCTATCCATCAACTGGCGCATGGTAAGCGAGCCAACCGAATCCGTATTGAGGGCAGGCATACCATAGATTGCAGTATTCTGCGCTTTAACGATATTGCCCATAAACTTAAACTTGGCATTGAGCTCACAGCGTTGGGGAATGACAGGTGACAGTTTGTCATCAGACATGACGAATTTGAGGGTGAAGTTAATCATGTCAAACTCTCCCGCGATTTTTCCCCATCTGATGCGACCTGTCTTTGATTCGACAATGACGCCTCCCGTAACCAGTTGAGTATTCTTTACCTTTGGATAGAACGTGATTTCGACTTGATTATCATGGAGTATCTTGAACTGGAACCTATAGTAAGCCCTGTTGTTGCGGTGAAAGGGCGAGAGCATGCTGTTGCCAAAGATAGTTTCTTCATAGAACTTGGGAGTCAAAAACTTCTGTAGGCGCGTCATGGTCTCCTTCTGTTGCGGTATAGTCGATGTATGCGCCAACCTTTCTATCGTATAGTCCTTGGTATTGTATAGATGACACACAGAAAAGTTCTCCTCAATGTAGTCGCGAGCCTTGCTATGGGCGATGCGATACATGGTGGGAATAGGGAAAAGGATGAGATTGCGGCGCACCACATTGATTTTGAGCTTGCGATAAGTATAAATATCCAGCCCATGAAAGACCGTCGTGTCAACACTATTAGGAAAGTCATATATACGGTTGAGCAGGCTGACATCAAATCTGCCCTCATCTTGTGCAATCGTATTCATAGACAGCAATACGAAGATCATGGTAATTGTCCACCTGGCTCTCTGCATCATAATGCAAATCTACACAAAAAACTTGGAATGACAGGGATGCCTGAACAAAAAAACGCACCTTGTATCAAACTTTAACAGTCGTGCAGAAAAAATCCCCATCTTTGGAAGATGGGGATAGAGGTCGTATATATATGTATATATAATAAAGGTGTATCAACCGAGATATTTCATCAAGATTTTGGCATTACCGCTGTCTCTTAGCTTGGTAATACTCTTCTCTCGAATCTGACGCACACGCTCACGGGTGAGCTTGAGTTCATCGCCAATTTCCTCGAGTCCCTTCTCGTGACATCCGATACCGAAGCAATATCTGATAATCTTGATTTCGCGTTCCTTGAGTACCTTGCTCAGCACCTGATTCAGCTCCTGAGCCATACTTTCATGGTCTACAACCTTGTCTGTACGGCTGTCGTCACCAGAGGCCATGACATCAAGCATACAGTTGTCCTCGCCGTCCTGGAACGGGGCGTCGATACTCAGGTGGTGACCATCTGCCATCATGCTTTGAGCAATCTTTTCGGGTTCAATATTAGTTGCATCAGCAAGCTCGGCTACCGAAGGCTGACGCTGGAACTCTTGCTCAAACTTGTTGATTTCATGGTTGATTTTATTGAGTGAACCAACCTGGTTGAGGGGAAGGCGCACAATGCGGCTCTGCTCGGCAATAGCCTGGAGAATGCTTTGGCGAATCCACCACACAGCATAAGATATGAACTTGAAGCCGCGGGTCTCGTCAAACTTCTGGGCTGCCTTAATAAGACCAATGTTACCCTCATCGATCAAGTCGGTGAGTGTAAGGCCTTGGTGTTGGTATTGTTTTGCAACCGACACTACGAATCGCAGATTAGCTGTTACCAATTTGTCCTTAGCACGTTCACCTTCGGGGCCACCCTTTTTAATCTTTTGGGCAAGCTCGATTTCCTCGTCAATGGATATCAATGGGGCACGACCGATCTCTACCAAATACTTGTCTAAGGCTTCGCTCGAACGATTGGTAATACTTTTTTGAATTTTTAATTGTCTCATCTTGTCTTATTAAACTTCCTAAACACTTGAAAGTCAACTTTTTCGTATCAGGACATACGTAAAGCGATGCAAAGGTACTGCTTTTTTCGCATATTATAAAGTTTTTTGCCCTCTTTTTTCTAAAAATCACGATTTTCGTTAAAGTCGCGGCATTTTCCATAATTGATAGGATGAGAGAAACTGATAACGGGGTTAGGTGATTGACGTCTGGGGGCGCCAAACCTTATTATATATTGGAGGCGTTTCTTTCGCATAGTAGCGAGACTGTCTGTGTGGTTCTTGAGATTTTTACTGTTAAAAAAATCGGTAAAACCTTGGCTGTAGTGTGAAAATTCACTAACTTTGGGCTATACTATAAAGATATAAACCATGACAGCGTATTTAGCATCCAATCTTTGGGCTATATGGACAGCCATTGCCATAATATGCCTGATTATCGAACTGGGGTCAGGAGACTTTTTCCTTACCTGTTTTGCCCTTGGCGCGTTCTGCTCCATGATAGTGTCATTTACCGAAGCCCCATTATGGACGCAGATACTTGTTTTTGCAATCTGTTCAGTACTGAGTATCATCTTCGTACGACCATCTCTTCTACGAAAACTTCATAACCGGCAAGAGCGATTGAGCAACTCCGACGCGCTTATAGGGCGCGAAGGCAGAGTGATAGAAGCCATCTGTCCCGGTGACTATGGCTATGTGAAGATAGACGGTGACGAATGGAAAGCGCAAAGCCCAGACGACACCACTATCGAGGTCGGCACCACAGTAAAGGTTATTGGCCGAGAAAGCATCATCATCAGCGTTGAGAGAGTTCAGACATCTACATACAACAACAACCAACCCCACGTAACATTATGGAAGGAATAACATTCATCACACTGGCGGCCCTGCTGGCCCTCGCCATCGTATTTGTCAAGATGGCTGTAGTAATCATCCCTCAGTCGGAAACCCGCATCATCGAGCGCCTCGGCAAGTACTACGCCACGCTGAAGCCCGGTGTCAACATCATCATCCCATTCATCGACCGCGCCAAGGTAGTTGTAACCCAGCAACGTGGTCATTATTTCTATTCGAGCGCGATAGACTTGCGTGAACAGGTGTACGATTTCGACAAGCAGAACGTGATTACCAAGGACAATATACAGATGCAAATCAATGCGCTGCTCTATTTCCAGATTGTTGACCCATTCAAGACTGTGTATGAGATTAACAATCTGCCAAACGCTATCGAGAAGCTCACCCAGACCACTCTGCGTAATATTATCGGAGAGATGGAACTTGACCAGACTCTCACCTCGCGTGACACTATCAACACCAAGTTGAGAGGTGTGCTCGACGATGCCACCAACAAGTGGGGTATCAAGGTAAATCGCGTAGAACTTCAGGACATCACGCCTCCCTCGAGCGTACTCCAGGCCATGGAGAAGCAGATGCAGGCAGAGCGCAACAAGCGAGCAGCCATCCTGACCAGCGAGGGAGACAAGCAGTCGCAGATTCTGCAGTCGGAAGGAGACAAGGCCGCGACCATTAATCGTGCCGAGGCAGACAAGCAGCAGGCTATACTCAGGGCCGAGGGTGAAGCTACCGCACGCATACGCAAGGCTGAAGCCGAGGCTATCGCTATAGCAAAAATCACTGAAGCAGTGGGCAAGAGTACCAATCCTGCCAACTATCTGCTTGCCCAGAAATACATACAGATGCTCAACGAGGTGGCTCAGGGCGACAAGACCAAGACCGTATTCTTGCCCTATGAAGCCACTAATCTGATGGGCTCTATAGGAGGAATTAAAGAACTATTTAAAGGAGAATAATTAGAAAATGAACATTTGCATAGTAGCAGGCGCCCGGCCTAACTTCATCAAGGTGGCGCCCATACTGCACGCTTGCCGCAATGCCCGCCAAAACGGTGCCGATATCGACATCAAGTTGGTCTACGCGGGCAGTGCAGACGACGCGACCCTCGAGCCTACCCTCTTTACTGATTTGCAGATTGCCCCTCCCGACAGCTATCTGGGAGTAGTAAGTGAAAACCTCAACGAAATCACCGGACAAGTGATGTCCAAGTTTGAAGATTATCTGCAACACCACAAGACCGATGCCGTTATCGTGGTAGACGACCTTGCCTCGACCATGGCAGCAGCCATAGTCACCAAGAAGCAGGGACTCATACTTGCACACCTGGCAGCGGGCACGAGAAGTTTTGACATCACCATGCCCAAAGAGATAAACCGTCTGGTCATAGACGGTCTATCCGACATCCTGTTTACGGCTGGAATCAGCAACAACGCAGTGGCCAACCGCGAGGGCGCAGAGCTGTCCAAAGTGTATATGGTAGGCAACATACTGATAGACAATATCCGCAACAACCACGCACGTTTTACCCGTCCGCCGATACTTGCAGAGCAAGGCATTAAGGATGGAGAGTACATTGTGTTCACCCTCAACCGCAAAGCCCTGATGGCCGCACGCGAAAATCTGCAACGTATGCTCGAAGCCATCATCACTGCGGCTGGCAACACACCTATAATTGCCCCCCTGCACACCAAGGCTGCCGACACCGTGACGCAGTTGTTGCCCAAGGATTCCACCCGCTTCCTGATAACTGCCCCCATGGGTTATCTCGACTTCAGCTATCTGGCCAGCCATGCCAAGGGTATCATTACCGACAGTGGCAATGTGGCTGAAGAAGCAACATTCAACATGGTGCCCTGTATCACCCTCAACAGCTATACCGAACATATAGAGACCGTGAAGACCGGTACCAATGTGCTGGTGGGAGAAGACGCCGAATTGTTGGCACAATACACTGCCGACATGAC
Organism: Prevotella sp. P5-108; assembly: GCF_002251385.1. GTDB lineage: Bacteria > Bacteroidota > Bacteroidia > Bacteroidales > Bacteroidaceae > Prevotella. Next base: position 131,728 of record NZ_NPJJ01000043.1, on the reverse strand, counting down.
TGCCAGCAAATGGAAGCAGCACTCCATACCCGAGCGATGGGACGGAAGAAGTGCTGAGAGAATCCTGCAAACCCTGATGGCCCGTCAATAAAATACGGAGGATGCAAAATAAAAAAGTCTGAAACACGAATTATGTGTTTCAGACTTTTTTTTAGTTATTTCCTACTTATCAATACTCGCTCCACGATTTGATTTCAAGATCATCGAGGTTAAGAGTGCAGAAAGCATGAATGAAGGCACTTGCCAGACGGCTGTTGGTAATCAGCGGGATATTGAGGTCTATCGCAGTGCGACGAATCTTGTAACCGTTGGTAAGCTCGTGCTGGGTGAGGTCCTTGGGGATGTTGACCACCATGTCTATCTTGCGCTCATGCATAAGCGTGAGAGCCTGAGGCTGCTTGCCCTCGTCAGAGGGCCAATAGACCATAGTGTTGGCAACGCCGTTTTCGGCCAAATAGCGAGACGTACCACCAGTCGCATAGAGCTCGTAGCCATGCTTGATAAGCGTGCGCGCCGTATCGAGAAGCTCGGCCTTCTGCTTGGCACCACCGGTAGACAGCAGCACAGTGTGCTTGGGTATGCGGTGGCCTACGCTCAACATGGCATTGAGCAGAGCCTGATTGGTATCATCACCCAGACAGCCCACCTCGCCGGTAGAACTCATATCGACACCCAAAACAGGGTCTGCCTTTTGCAAGCGGTTGAACGAGAACTGGCTCGCCTTGATGCCCACATAGTCAAGGTCGAAGAGATTCTTATTGGGTTTCTCTACGTTCAGACCCAGCATCACCTTGGTGGCAAGCTCGATAAGGTTGAGCTTAAGCACCTTGCTCACGAAGGGGAACGAACGCGAAGCACGCAGGTTGCACTCGATGACGAGGATATCGTTGTCGCGCGCCATAAACTGAATATTGAACGGGCCGTTGATATGGAGGGCCGCAGCTATCTCCTTGCTTACGCGCTTGATACGGCGCACGGTCTCAACATACAACTTCTGGGGCGGGAACTGGATGGTGGCGTCGCCAGAGTGAACACCGGCAAACTCGATATGCTCGCTGATGGCATAGGCCAGTATCTCTCCGTTCTTGGCGACAGCGTCCATCTCTATCTCCTTAGCATGCTCGATAAACTTGCTCACCACCACGGGATGGTCAACGCTCACATTGGCCGCCAACTGCAGGAACTTCTTCAGCTCGTCCTCATTGGAGCATACATTCATGGCTGCTCCCGACAGTACATAGGATGGACGAACGAGTACGGGGAAACCTACACGGTCGACAAACTTGCCGATATCCTCCATACTGGTAAGTGCGCTCCATTCGGGCTGGTTGATACCACGCTCAGTGAGCATGGCAGAGAACTTGGCACGATCTTCGGCATTGTCGATATCCTTAGCCGATGTACCCAGGATTGGCACATTCTCGGCATCGAGCCACATGGCAAGGTTGTTAGGAATCTGTCCACCGGTAGACACCACCACGCCATGAGGATTCTCCATCTCGATGATGTCAAGCACACGCTCGAAGGTGAGCTCGTCAAAGTAGAGACGGTCACACATGTCATAGTCGGTAGATACGGTCTCTGGGTTGTAGTTAATCATAATTGAGCGGTAGCCCTCTCTGCGTATGGTGTTGAGCGCCTGCACTCCACACCAGTCAAACTCTACCGAGCTGCCAATGCGGTAAGCTCCCGAACCGAGGACGATTACCGAACGCTTGTCGTTGGTAAACTGTATATCTGAAGTCACACCGGCATAGGTGACATACAGGTAATTGGTCTGGGCGGGATATTCGGCAGCCAGCGTATCTATCTGCTTCACGACAGGCAGAATGCCATAATTCTTGCGCAGACGGCGAACCACCATTGTGGCTTTGTGCATATTGCCCATCTCGCCTTCCAGACCGATGGCACGGGCCACCTGGAAATCAGTAAATCCATAAACCTTGGCTGTGCGCAGCAACTCCTTGTCCAACGTATTGGCGTTGACGGTCTTGAGCTGCTCGTCGATGTCTATGATGTGCTTGAGTTTCTCGAGGAACCACTTGTCTATCTTGGTAAGTTCGTGTATCTGGTCTACGGTATAACCCTTGTGCATGGCCTTGGAGATGACAAACACTCGCTTGTCGGTGGGCTCTCTCAGGGCGGCATCGATATCAGGTATTTCCAGTTCCTTGTTTTCTACAAAGCCGTGCATACCCTGCCCTATCATGCGCAGACCCTTCTGGATGGCTTCCTCGAAGTTGCGCCCGATAGCCATAACTTCTCCAACCGACTTCATGCTCGAGCCCAACTCCTTGTCCACTCCGCGGAACTTGGAGAGGTCCCAGCGGGGAATCTTGCACACAACATAGTCGAGGGCTGGTTCGAAGAAGGCGCTGGTGGTCTTGGTCACAGAGTTCTTGAGCTCGAAGAGGCCGTAGCCCATACCCAACTTGGCGGCAACGAAAGCCAATGGATAGCCGGTGGCTTTGGATGCCAATGCAGAAGAACGGCTCAGACGCGCATTGACTTCAATCACGCGATAATCCTCGCTCACTGGGTCGAAGGCGTACTGAACATTACATTCGCCCACGATGCCGATGTGACGGATTATCTTGATAGAGAGCGCACGCAGTTTGTGATACTCGCTGTTGGTAAGCGTCTGCGAAGGGGCTATAACGATAGACTCGCCAGTGTGGATGCCCAGCGGGTCAAAGTTCTCCATGTTACATACGGTGATACAGTTGTCATAACGGTCGCGCACCACCTCATATTCTATCTCCTTCCATCCCTTCAGACTCTTCTCGACGAGCACCTGGGGAGAAAAAGAGAAGGCTTTCTCGGAGAGCTTGTTCAACTCGTCCTCGTTGTTGGCAAATCCACTGCCGAGTCCGCCCAACGCATAGGCTGCACGTATAATCACAGGGTAACCCAGTGTGGCAGCGGCTTTGCGCACCTGCTCGATATTCTCGCAGGCTTCGCTGCTGATGGTCTTGACATTAATCTCATTGAGTTTCTCTACGAAAAGCTCGCGGTCCTCGGTATCCATAATGGCTTGGACTGGGGTTCCGAGCACACGGACATTGTACTTCTTGAGCACTCCGCTCTGATAAAGCTCCACGCCACAGTTGAGCGCGGTCTGGCCTCCGAAGCTGAGCAAGATACCATCAGGGCGCTCCTTCTCAATGACACGCTCAACGAAATAAGGCTGGACGGGAAGGAAGTAAATCTGGTCGGCCACTCCCTCGGAAGTCTGCACGGTGGCAATGTTGGGGTTGATAAGCACGGTCTTTACACCCTCCTCGCGCAAAGCCTTGAGGGCCTGAGAACCAGAATAGTCAAACTCTCCCGCTTCGCCGATTTTCAATGCGCCTGAACCAAGCAGCAATACTTTCTTTATACTTTCATCTTTCATGATGTATATCTTACTTATTTAATGTTTCAACAAATTTATCAAACATGAACTCTGTATCTACCGGACCAGAACAAGCCTCTGGATGGAACTGGCTGCTAAACCAGGGATTGGTCTTATGGCGAATACCCTCGTTGGAACCGTCATTCATATTGACAAAGAGTTCCTCCCAATCGGCACCGAGGGTCTTGGCGTTGACTGCATAGCCGTGGTTCTGGCTGGTGATATAACAATGTGTTGTGCCAACCATACATACCGGCTGGTTGTGTGACCTGTGGCCGTACTTGAGCTTGTATATATTGGCTCCGGCTGCCTTTGCGAGCAACTGGTTGCCCATGCAGATACCACAGATAGGCTTGCGCGACATATTCATCTGCTTCTTGATAATCTTGACTGCATCTTCGCAAGTGTCAGGGTCGCCAGGGCCGTTGGCAAGGAAGAGTCCGTCGAAGTCCATGTCGGTATAATCATAGTTCCATGGTACACGTACGACCTCAACGCCACGGTTGATGAGGCAACGGATGATGTTGGCTTTCACGCCACAATCGACAAGCACAACCCGCTTGCCAGCACCCTCGTTATACTTGATAATATCCTTGCAACTTACGAGGTCAACAAAATTAACGCCCTCATAGTCGGCCTCGGGGATAATATCTGGCTCGTCATCAAAGAGGATTTTACCCATCATCACACCGGCTTCGCGCAACACTTTGGTCAGTTCGCGAGTGTCAATGCCTGTGATGCCTGGTACATGCTCACGCTTCAGCCACTCGGCCAAGCTCTCTTTAGCATTCCAGTGAGAGTACTGCTCGCTATAGTCGGCAACAATGATGGCCGAAGCATAGATTCTGTCACTCTCCATGAATGTGGGCAGACCATTGGGTTCAAAACTGAATGGGGGTACGCCATAGTTGCCTACTAAGGGGAACGTAAGCACCATCAACTGGCCTGCGTAGGATGGGTCGGTAAGACTCTCGGGGTAGCCCATCATCGCAGTATTGAAAACCACTTCTCCGGCTACTGGTTTCTCATAGCCGAATGATTTGCCATGAAACTTGGTGCCGTCAGACAATACTAAAGTTACATTTCTCATTATCTATCAGTTTGTTATTCTTGTTTGTATATGGTGTCTATATAGTTAATGAATGCCTGGTTGCAAAGACGCGTTCCTCCAGGGGTAGGATAATTGCCCGTGAAATACCAGTCGCCTTTATGATGTGGAATGGCTTGTCTCAATCCGTCGATCGACTGGAACACAATCTCAATGGGTGTTGTCACTCCCTCAGGCCGGAGCATTTCCACTATCTTGCTGTTGATTTCTGCAACAGTAAACGGCTTGTACAAATCTCTCACACAGTTGCGCATCTGGGCTTTGGGCTTGTTCATCTCTGACTTGCAGTTGTTGTAGGTGTCGAGGATGAGCTGCTGCATGCCACGTTCTCTTATCAGTTCCATGGTCGCACGGAAAACGCAGAACTCTTCCAAGCGCGCCATGTCTATGCCGTAATAATCAGGATATCTTATCTGGGGCGCACTGCTTACCAGCACCATCTTCTTGGGATGCAAGCGGTCAAGAATGCGTATGATACTCTCCTTGAGAGTGGTTCCTCTTACGATACTGTCGTCTATTACCACGAGGTTGTCTCTGCCCTCATCTACGCTGCCATAGGTAATGTCGTAGACATGTGATGCCAGGTCGTTGCGCGAATTGCCCTCTGTGATAAACGTGCGCAGCTTGATATCCTTCCATGCTACCTTCTCCATCCTTACAGACTCGGACAGTATTCTGTCGAGTTCTTCGTGCGTGGGAATCCTTCCCAAGGATTGGATAGCAGCAATCTTTTTTTCATGCACATGTTTTTTGAACCCCTGTACGAGTCCGTAGAATGCCACCTCGGCAGTATTGGGGATGAACGAAAAGACAGTATGCTCCGTATCTCCCCCTACGGCTTCGAGTACAGGCTCGGTGAGAAGTTCACCTAATCTCTTGCGCTCCTGATAGATGTCCCGGTCAGACCCGCGCGAGAAATATATGCGCTCAAAAGAGCAGGCAGAATCTCCGGCTTGCTCTCTGATGCGCTCTATGCGGCATTGTCCGTTGCGCTTGACCAGCAGAGCCATTCCAGGTTCAAGTTCCTTAACCTGCTCGCAGGACAAATCGAATGTCGTCTGAAGCACGGGACGCTCAGAAGCCAACGCCACAATCTCATCATCTTTATAATAATAGGCTGGACGTATCCCCCAAGGGTCTCGCATTGAGAACATCTCTCCCGAACCGGTAATACCGCAGACTACATAGCCTCCATCAAAGTCGGCCATCGAAGTCTTGAGAACGTTAGCCATCTCCACATGGTCATCGATATAACGAGTAATGTCCTTGCCTTGAAGTCCTTCGTGTTGGGCATTGACAAAGTTGCGCTCCACTTCACGGTCCAATCTGTGACCCATCAGCTCAAGCATGATATAGCTGTCGCTGTATATTCGCGGACTTTGTCCCTGACTTGTAAGTCGTTCGAAAATCTCTTCTATGTTGGTCATATTGAAGTTGCCACACAAACAGAGATTCTTGGCTTTCCAGTTATTGCGTCGCAGGAATGGATGCACATATTGCAGTCCTCGTTTGCCCGTGGTCGAATACCTCAGATGTCCCATATAAAGCTGGCCCGCAAAGGGAAGACGCTGCTCTATATAGTCAGAATCGGCCATCTGTTCTGGAGTAACATCCTTGAAGTTCTCATGAACGGTAGCAAATATTTTGCGAATGGCGTCTTTACCCTCGGCACGTTCACGGAACATATATTCATGGCCAGGTTGAGTATCAAACTTCACGCATGCCAGTCCTGCGCCTTCCTGTCCGCGATTGTGCTGCTTCTCCATCATGAGGTATAGCTTATTGAGACCGTACATCCAAGTGCCATACTTGTGCTGATAATATGACAACGGCTTCAGTAGTCTCACCATAGCTACGCCACACTCGTGTTTCAATGTTTCCATGTGTTATCCCTTATATATTCAAAAAAATGAAGAATGTTATTATTACTTTCACACTCTTCATTTTTTTAGTCTTTTAATTTCTTACAATATTTACAATCAACGATGCCACCGAGGTAACGATACCAACAAACGAGAACCATAATGTGGTCGAACTGCCGATCCCTGAGTTCTTGGCTTTGACGCCATTGGGTTCGACATAGACGATATCGTTCTGCTGTAAATAATAATAAGGTGAATTGAATACATTCGCATCGTTGAGATTAATGATATGATACTCCTTCTGCCCTGTCTCAGACTCACGGATAAGTATCACATTGTCACGTTTGCCATAAATAGTCAGGTCACCCGACTCAGCCAACGCTTCCATAATGCTCATCTTCTCGGTAGTGACGGCTACCACTCCTGGCTTGTTTACTTCGCCCAACACTGTAACGTGATAACTTGACATCCTCACGGTCACAACAGGAGTCTCGGTCTTAGAGAGATATGGAGAAATCTTCTTGACAATAAGGTCCTGGCATTGTGTCTTGGTAAGACCTTGCACATGTATTTTGCCTACAATTGGGAAATTGATGTTTCCATCGTTGTCAACAAGATAACCTTGCAACGAGCCGGCTCCGGAAGACAATTGTCCTGTGGGGTTGATAACATTGCTTACTGCAAGATTGAATGGCAAAGCCGCTTCTGGTGTCTGTGTGTTTACCGTGATTGTCAACATATCTTTAGGCAGAATCTTGGCATCATATAAACCCTTCGACTTATCGAAATCCACTGACTGGATATTCTGGAAATATGCCACCTTTTTACTACTGCTACAGCCTGCCAAGACCAGCAATGCCATCAGCAAGACAAACGAAATCGTTTTACATTTCATATCGGTATCGAGTATTTATAAACTTTTTGCAAAAATACTACTATTTTTTCAAAGTGGCAAAAGAAACTGGATGAAATATAAATAATAATGGTGTTTATGTGGTTATCGCAATGGCCCCTACACTCGTCGGAGCCAGAAATGAGCTGGATATCTGCAACTGCAAGGAATCTGTAACAACTTTTTAACAGCGGCTTACGACCGTTGTCATAAAAAAGCAGTAACTTTGCAACAAAATTGATTATAGACAATGCATTATTCAGAATTATTATTCTTTGCAGGCTTCGTAATATTCATAGTAGCCATACTTCTCGTAGATATGTTTGCCATCGACCGTAAGGCACACGTTGTCTCTATCCGCGAGGCGGGAATATGGACCACGGTGTGGATTGTGTTGGCACTGCTTTTCGGTGTATTCCTCTGGTTTCATGGTGACATGATTCATGGCATACACACGATGGATGACCTGCAGGAAGTGTCGCGTAGGTACGCCACCCACCTAAATTTGGACAGAGTTAGTCTGGAAGATGGCATTGTCCTTTACCGCCACAATATGGCTATGTCGTACATAACGGGTTATCTAATCGAAAAGATGCTCTCTGTAGACAACCTCTTCGTTATGATGATGATATTCACCTCGTTCAAGGTTCAGAACACCGAGTTTCAACATGTCTTGAATTGGGGTATTTTTGGAGCCATCATCATGCGCTTCATATTCATATTTGCTGGCGCAGCCATCCTCACACGCTTTGAGTGGATACTTATGATTTTCGGTTTCTTCCTTGTTTATAGTGCATACAAGATGTACCGTGACCGTAACAAGAAAGACGATGCCGATGCATCAAAACAAGGATTGGTTAGGTTCCTTTCCAAGCATTTCAGAGTCTATCCGCAGTTCGCAGGCGACCATTTCTTGGTGAGAGCCAAGAAAGTTGGCGAAGAGTATGTCATGGCGGCTAAGCAACAGGGCGGAAAATGGCACATTACGCCTCTGCTTGTCACTGTATTCGTAATCGAATTGAGCGACTTGATATTCGCTTTCGACAGCATTCCTGCCGTCTTCTCTGTATCGCTTGACCCCTACGTGGTCTTCTTCTCCAATATATTTGCCATATTGGGACTGAGAGCTATGTTCTTCCTTCTCTCCGCCATAGCCGACAAGTTTATTTATCTCAAGACTGGTGTTTGCATTCTCTTGCTCTTCATCGGTATAAAACTCATCATTAGCGATTTTGTACACATCGACAATCTCTGGTCGCTTGGCTTTATCCTTGTGGTGCTTGTAGGCAGCATAGCCTTCTCCATGCTCAAGCCTCGAACAATTGAACAGAAGTAAGTTGAACGTCTTTAGACGGAAGTTGCGTATCATATAAAAATGCTAAAGTATAATGGTTTCCTATTTGTAGAGCCATTATACTTTAGCATTTTAGAATAGATGGAGACCGACAGTACTAATCTCCTGTATATTGTCGCAAGGCAGCAATTAAAGCTGTATTCTCACTCTTGGTACCCACAGTAATACGCAGGCAATCGTTACACAATTTTACACGCGTGCGATTACGCACGATGATACCCTTCTCCACAAGATAATCATAAATTTTCTGTGCATTAGTCATTTTGGCGAGAAAGAAGTTGGCATCAGTAGGATAAACACCATGGCAACAAGACAAATCGACAAATGCCTTCATCGTACGAGTGCGCTCTGTCAGTAATACGTCTATCCATTGTTCTACCTCAAATGGATCAGAGAGCATTTCCATCGCCTTAAGCTGGGTGAGATAGTTCACATTGTAGGGATATTTCACCTTATTAAATATGTCAATCACTTCCTTTCCGGCAAAAGCCATACCGAGTCGGATGGCTGCACAGCCCCATGCCTTACTCATAGTATTGAGTACAATCAGATTAGGGTATCGTTCCAGTTCTGCCCTGAATGGTTTGACTTTGGAGAAATCACTGTATGCTTCATCAACCACAACCATGCCGTCAAAACCATTGATGACTTTCTCGATTTCATCCCTGTCGAGATTGTTTCCAGTCGGATTGTTGGGGCTACATATCCAGATTAACTTAGTATGGTTATCACAGGCGTCCAGCAACTTGTCTGCCTTTATCTGGAAATTGCCTTCCAAATCAACGGCACGATATTCCACATCATTGATGTCGGCACATACGCGATACATACCATAAGTTGGCTCGATGGCAACCACGTTGTCAATTCTTGGTTCGCAGAATACACGATAGCAAAGGTCTATTGCTTCGTCGGAACCATTACCCAGAAACATACACTCAGGACTGACATGTTTGACTTTGGCAATCTTTGCTTTAAGTTCGAGCTGCAACGGGTCCGGATAACGGTTCAGAGGATTGTTGAACGGGTTCTCGTTGGCATCGAGAAAAACTTTGGCCTCGTGTCCATTATATTCATTGCGCGCACAGGTATAAGGCGCCAGACTCAAAATGTTTTTGCGTACTAAACTGTTTAAACTCTTCATTTTTACAGATTGGTTAAACGCACACGCATAGCATTGGCATGTGCTTCAAGTTGCTCATTCTCTGCCATAGTGACTACGGCTTGACCGATAGAATCTACGCCCTGACGTGACAGATGTTGGAAAGTTATCTTGCGACAGTAGCTGTCAAGATTGACTCCATTGTATGCCTTGGCATAGCCATGAGTGGGCAGAGTATGATTAGTACCACTGGCATAGTCACCAGCACTCTCGCAAGCATATTGTCCAAGGAACACACTGCCTGCGTTGACAACCTTTTCAGACAGTTCCTTGTAGTCTGCCGTAGCTATAATCAGATGTTCCGGAGCATAGGCGTTACTTATTGCCATGGCTTCTGCCGTATCATGAACCAAAACAAATTTGCTATTCTCCAATGCTTTGACAGCAATCTGTTTGCGTGGAAGAACTTCAAGTTGAGATTTAATCTCGGCAATGATTTCATCCAACATCGTTTCCGATGTGGTGATGAGCAATACCTGTGAGTCAACGCCATGTTCTGCCTGTGATAATAAATCTGCAGCTACAAATATAGGATTGCTTGTGTCGTCTGCGATGACGCAAACCTCCGATGGACCAGCAGGCATATCAATGGCGACATCGGTAAGTGACACATGTTGCTTGGCAGCCATAACATATTGGTTGCCGGGACCAAATATCTTATATACCTTTGGCACCGTTTCTGTACCATAAGCCATGGCTCCGATTGCCTGTACTCCGCCTATCTTGAATATTTCTGTCACGCCTGCTATTTTGGCTGCCATAAGGATGGCGGGATTTACTTTTCCTTCTTTGTTTGGCGGGGTACAGATGACAATATCCTTGCAACCAGCAATTTTGGCAGGAGTTGCCAACATTAGAACCGTAGAGAACAAGGGAGCAGTACCACCCGGGATATAAAGTCCTACCTTTTCGATAGGCATACTTTTCTGCCAGCAGTCGACGCCGGGACATGTCTCAACGTGATGGCTCTGAAAACGTTGGCTTTCATGAAAGGTATAGATGTTATGATAGGCTGTCAAGAGTGAATTCTTCAGCTCGTCATCTATCAAGCCTTCAGCTTCATTGATTTCGTCTGCCCTCACTTTCAGGCTATCCAATTCAACATGGTCAAACTTGGACTCGTATTTTCTTACGGCTTCATCGCCATTAGCCTTGATATCTGCCAACACATCTTTTACCACCTCCGCAAGTTGTTGGGTATCCAGATGAGGTCGGGCCGCTATCTTTTCCCAGTCCGTTGCGGCAGGATAGTGAAAATACTCGCCGTAGATGGTTTTCTCTCTATTCATCCGTTCTTTCGTTTAGATGTTCTATAAAATCATTTTCTCTATCGGGGTAACCAAGATTCCTTGTGCCCCAAGCTCTTTGAGTTTACCTATGATTTCCCAGAATCGCTTTTGGCTTAACACAGTATGAACCGAGCACCACGCATCGTCTGCCAGAGGAATTATGGTAGGGCTTTTCAAGCCGGGAAGAACATTGATGATTTCTTCCAGCCGATTTTTGGGAACATTCATTCTGACATACTTCTTGTCTTCTGCATTCTTTACTGCCGAGAAACGGAACAGCATTTCTTTCAGGACGCTCTTCTTGTGTTCGTCCATCGACTTGTTGCCGATAAGAAGGGCCTCGCTCTCCATGACTACTTCCACCTCACGCAAGTTGTTGCTCACAAGTGTCGAACCGCTGCTGACGATATCGAAGATGGCATCTGCCAGTCCTATTCCAGGTGATATTTCCACACTTCCAGTAATTACATGAATCTCCGCATTGATGTTGTTCTTATTCAGGAAATCTTTCAGAATGACAGGATAAGAAGTAGCGATTTTCTTGTTGTTAAACCATTTCAGCCCTTGATAGTCGATATCTTTGGGAATAGCGAGCGACAGCCGGCATTTGCTAAAGCCCAGACGCGACACGATATCCGAACCGCCACCTCTTTCTATATATTCATTCTCTCCTACTACTCCAAGGTCGGCAACCCCCGTAGCTACGCTTTGGGGAATGTCGTCATCACGCAAATATAACACTTCGACAGGGAAATTGGTTGACTGTACCAATAATGTACGTTTGGATGCGCTTATTTTTATATCTGCCTCTGCAAGCAGTGACATTGTGTCTTCATACAAGCGGCCTTTGGATTGTACTGCTATCCTTAACATAACATACTATAATAATTAGTGTTGATTATCATGAAAATTGTAATGCAAAAGTAGATAAAATGTTTCATTAATCCAAATAATGTAGTAACTTTGTACTAATTATGCGATTAGACAAATATTTATTCATAATTTTTGCGCTTTTGTTCATGGCTTGTCAGCATGACAAGAAGGTTGAGCAAACGCCTTGGGGCACGAGTCTCGAGACCAATACAGACTCTATATCCACCGACTATACCTTTAACGATATCCTCAACAATGGCGAGATTATCATGCTCACCCTTTCCGGCCCTCAGACCTATTACGAATATCACGGCAGAGGTATGGGAACCCAGTATCTGCTTTGCGAAAAGTTTGCACAGACACTTGGAGTATCGCTCCGCGTTGAAGTATGTAAAGATACGGCAGAACTTGTCCATCGGTTGAAGCAAGGCGAGGGCGACATTGCCGCCATCCCACTCCCCCATTCCATCCATGGCATAAAGTTTTGTGGTGTTTCTTACCCCAAGGACAAAACCAGTTGGGCAGTAGGCGATGCTAATACGGCTCTTGCCGATACCCTTAACCGCTGGTTCAAACCGGTAATGATTACCCAGATAATCAAGGAACAAGAGTTTGCCCTCTCCACCCATAGTATCAAGCGTCATGTCTATTCCCCCATGCTCGACAAGGGCGCTGGTATCATTTCCAAATACGACCATCTATTCCAGAAGTATGCCCCCGTGGCGCGCATAGACTGGAGATTGCTTGCTGCCCAATGTTATCAGGAATCTACATTTGACCCCAAGGCGCGCAGTTGGGCTGGTGCATGTGGTCTCATGCAGATTATGCCCGAAACAGCCGACCACATAGGCTTGCCAAGACATCTATTGTATGAACCCGAAGCTAATATTGCCGCTGCGGTAAAATACATCGCACAGCTCAATGAAAAATTCAGAGATATTCCCGACAAAGCGGAAAGAACCAATTTCGTCTTGGCCAGTTACAATGGCGGTTATCATCATATTCGCGATGCAATGGCTTTGGCCAAGAAGCATGGCAAGGCGCCACACCACTGGAGAGATGTAGCTGGCTTTGTATTGGGGCTGCGCGAATCTCGTTTCTATAACGACCCGATTGTGAAATATGGCTATATGCGTGGTCACGAAACCGTAGATTATGTCGAACGGATTCATGCAAGATATGGCCAATATCGTGGCTCTGCCTCTTCGTGTTCTTTCCAGGGTAGTTACGACAATCTTGAGCCACAACGAGCCAAAAAGAAGTATAAATATCACATTTGATTGCATATTCATTAAACTCACGACTACATTCTACGTCTTAATAGATATAGTTCATTAACAAATAAACAATTAAAAAGAAAATTATGAAAAAGTTCGTATTGACATTATTAGCCTCAGTGCTGATAGGAACAAGTGTTAACGCTCAGGAAGCGAAGTGTGGCTCTTGCAAGAAGCAGGATAAGGCTCAGCACAAGACTGAGATGATGGCCCAGAAGCTCGGTTTGGATGAGGCTCAGAAAGCCAAGGTTCTGGAACTCAACAAGAATTTTGAATTGAAGCTGCAGTCTGCAGTCTGCGAAGGCAAGCACGCTGAGAAGAAAGATTGCTGCGGCAAGGGTGAGCATAAGAATGAAGGCACTTGCAAGAAAGATGAGAAGAAGCAAGATGGCTGCTGCGACAAGAAAGACGAACAGAAGAAAGACGGTTGCTGCGATAAGAAGGTAGAGACCGAGAAGAAGTGCTCCAAGGAAAATCATGCCGCCGGCGAAGGCCACTGCAAGAAGCAGCAGGGCCAGCATCATCACAAGAAGATGTGTCCCAAGAAGATGAAGCAGCTGCACGAAGAATATATGAAGGAACTTCAGACCATCCTGAATGCTGAGCAGATTGCCAAACTGAAGGAAAACTGCAAAAGCTGCGACCACCACAAGAAGGAAGAGCAGAAGTGTGAAAAGTAATCACCATGCCATCATGAATATGGCTTGACTCATTAATCATAGATTAAGACTTACAGCCTCAGGACACCTGTTGTCCTGAGGTTTTTTCATAGATGTATGTATCATTGCTTACCAGAACACCATGCTGAGATGGACGGAAAACGTGGAGAACGAACAAAAAAACATGGCATTATTTCTCCATGCCTCAATTTTTGACTACCTTTGCATGTATCATAATAATAACAATCATAAGAATGAATAAGAACTTATTTATTTCCATGGCAGCAATTGCCTTGATGACAAGCTGTAGTTCCACCCAGAAGATGGCGTCAGTGGCTGATTTGTCTGGCGAATGGACGATAGAACGTATCAACGGTAGTGCAATAGACAAAAAAGCCGGAGATGAGATACCCTTCTTAGGGTTTAACACCAAGGACAAGCGAGTTTATGGTAACACGGGGTGCAACAGCCTTACAGGTCTGCTCAAAACAAAGAACAACAAAATAGACCTCAGTGGTATGGGATGCACGCTCATGATGTGCGCCGATATGACCAATGAGCAGAAGGTATTGAAGGCTCTGGACAAGGTGAAGCGATTTGACGTCAACAACGATGGAGAGTTGGTGCTGACAGATAATGCCAATAGCGAGATATTTTTGTTGAAAAAGAAAAAGTAATAAGTTATGAATAGAGCTCAACTTACAGCACAGATTGCCGAAAAGGCTGGAGTATCCAAAGCCCAGGCCGGCAAACTTCTGAACACAGTATTAGGCTGTATAGCCGACAACATCTGCGAGGGAGACGGCGAGGTGGCCATTCCCGATTTCGGCCGTTTCTATATCAAGAGCTGCCAGGCACGCACAGGTTTCAATCCCAACACCAAAGAGCGTATTGAAATCGAAGCCCATGATAAAATTGCCTTTAAGGCTTCTGACAATATGGCCATTTACAGTCGCAAGCATTCTGCAGAGTAATCTGCAAGGTGTATATTAAATGGAAAAGTCGCTTATCTTGCTTGTAGATAAGCGACTTTTATCATTTGTCAAGTTTATAGAAATCTATAAGGGTCCTATCCTTTGATTGCTCATTCTTGCCTATTTCTTGGTCAGCGACTTCAGCCACTTCATGGGCTTTTTGAGCAAGCCGGAAATACCCGAAGCATCTTTCTTCTCAGTTTTTGCACGCTCCTGGCGAGCAGGAGTTGCCATCTGCGGTTTTGCATTCACGGTCCCGTCTTTCTTCATAGAGTTTGGACGACGATGCTTTGGCTTGTTATACTTCTTATCCTTGGGTTTGTCGCTCTTGTCTCTTGCCTTCTCACCCTTGTCCTTTGCCTTGTCTCCTTTATCCTGCTGGTTGACAGGCTTGTCCATAGCTGGATGGCTGGGCTTGTTGTCGGGGTAGCGTCTTCTTCTGTTTTTGCCATTATCTCCCTTGTCGGCAGACTTCTGCTTTTCCTTGACTTGGTCAGACTGTCTGTTCTGCTCCTTGCCTCTTTCAGAGTCCTTGCGAGGCTTGTGCTTATGGGCATTCTGGTCTCTGCTCTTGCGGCGAATTGATTTGGCCTTGGCCTTGACCACCTTGTATTCAGGACCTTCCATACCTTCTGGAAGAGGATTTTTCTCAACTTCTTTTTCGAGAAACTTCTCTATGTCTTTGAAGGCGGCGATATCCAGATCGCTGACAAAAGTAATGGCGGCACCATCACGGTCTGCACGCGCGGTACGACCAATACGGTGTACATAGTCTTCTGCATCGTGGGGCACATCATAATTGATGACCATAGCGATGTCGTCGATATCTATTCCGCGTGCCACAATATCGGTAGCCACGAGCACATCTATCTGTCCGCTCTTAAATTTGAACATGATATCGTCACGCTCAGCCTGCGAAAGGTCTGAGTGCATCTCTCCCACAGAAATCTTGGCCTTGGTCAAGGCGCGACTTACTTCCTTTACCTTGGTCTTCTTTCCGCAGAAGATTATCACGCGCTTCAGTTCATCCTGCTTGAACAGCCATTTGATAATCGATATCTTCTGGGGCTCGTAACACAGGTAAGCGCTCTGCTTGATTTTCTCAGCCGGTTTGCTTACGGCGAGTTTTATGACCACAGGGTCTTTCAGCAGAGTCTTTGCCAGGTCCTCTATCTTCTTCGGCATGGTAGCCGAGAACATAATTACCTGGCAGTCCTTTGGCAACAGCTTGGCTATGGTCAGGATATCTTCCGAAAAGCCCATATCCAACATTCTGTCGGCTTCATCAAGGATGAAGAATGACGTCTTGCTCAAATCTACATTACCTATATTAATATGGCTGATAAATCGTCCGGGAGTTGCGATTACGACGTCAGCGCCCATACGCATACCCTTGGTTTCCTGGTCAAAACGGTTACCATCGTTGCCACCATATACAGGCACGCTACTTACTCCGTTGAGATAGTAGCCGAAACCTTGGAACGCTTGGTCTATCTGTTGCGCCAGCTCGCGGGTCGGCGACATGATGACACAATTGATGGAGTCCTTGGGATAGCCTCCGCTATCCAACTTGGAGAGTATGGGCAGCAGATAGGCTGCCGTCTTTCCGGTTCCAGTCTGTGCTACTCCCAGCACATCACGGCCTTTGAGTATTTCAGGAATACAGTTTTCCTGAACAGGAGTACACTCTTCAAAATGCATATCATAGAGTGCATCCAGCACGTTGTCATTTAAATCTAATTCGTCAAAATACATATTCTACTAACTTAATGGCTTACAGCCAATGTAATACTAATTGGGAGCCTGTCGATAGCAATAATAAGCTACACAGGCAAATATAACATTAGGAATCCATGCCGCCAGGAACGGTGGGAATCCAGCGTTGATTGCAAATGTTGAAGATACGGTCTGCAGCATGATGTAGGTGAAACTCAAAGCCAGACCTATACCCAAATACAAGCCCATACCGCCCTTTCGCTTGCGTGATGACAAAGAGAATCCAATGATTGTCAGGATAAATGACGCAAACGACGACGCTATACGTTTATGATATTCCACCTGGTATTGCACCACATTGCCACTACCACGGTCTATCTGCTTGGAAATGTAGTCTTTCAGCTCAGGACTGGTAAACGTCTCCTGCTGGCCCTTTGAGTAGACCAGGTCGGTAGGCTCCATCTGTATCAGCGTATCAAGTTTAGTGCCACTCGTAATACGCTCTTTGAGGCCTTTGAGCTGTCTTATTTTCCAGTTGCTGGCTGTCCAGTGAAACTTTGAATCAGAGATGGTGTCATACTGTATCTCCATAGCTGTCAGGTGACTTACCAGCTTCTTGTTTTCAAACTTGTCCAAAGAGAAACCGTAACCTTTCTTCTGGTTGTTGTCATAGTGCTGTATGTAGGCGATAATGCCCTTACCCACCTGCAGCTGCACGTTCTCGGCCGAGGTGTTCTTGGCGCGGTTTTTGTATTTTGCCTCAAAGTTCTGTCTGATTACCGTACCATGGGGGATGACATAGGCACTGAGATAATAAGACAGCATGGCAATGAGCACACAGGAGAACATATAGGGACGCAGAAGACGCTTGAAGGATACACCTGCCGCCAACATCGCTACAATCTCCGAATTGCTTGTCAGTTTAGACGTAAAGAATATTACGGCAATGAAGACAAACAACGGGCTGAACAGATTAGAGAAATAAGGAACGAAGTTGACATAATAGTCAAAGACGATGGCTTCGAGCGGAGCATGGAAACGGCTGAACTTCTCCAGGTTCTCGTTGACGTCAAAGACGATTGCCAACGAGATTATCAGCGCGATGGCAAATACATAAGTACCAATAAACTTACGGACAATATACCAGTCGAGTCGCTTCAGATAATTGGATGGACTGAGAAAACGCAGCCACTTCAATTGCCTGTACACTTTATGCAGCACATTGCGCACGCCAGCGGTGTGGTCGTACAGCCATTTGATAAGTTTATGCATCCACACTGGATGTGTGCTTATCCATCTGGCTATCTTGTAGCGCGTAAAGTGACGTCTTAAATCTCTAATGTTAGCCATATCAGATTCTCCTTCCTAACTGTTCTACTATGCTGTTCTTCCACTGCATGAAATCACCTTGTTCGATATGCTTGCGGGCATCGGTGACCAGACGAAGATAGAATGCCAAGTTGTGGATACTTGCTATCTGCATAGCCAACAGCTCCTGAGCCTTAAACAGATGGTGAAGGTAGGCCTTGGTATACACCAGGTCGGTTTCGCAACCGTTAGGGTCAATGGGGCTAAAGTCCATTTCCCATTTCTTGTTGCGCATGTTCATCGTACCCTGGTAGGTGAAGAGCATGGCATTGCGACCGTTGCGCGTAGGCATTACGCAGTCAAACATATCCACGCCTCTGGCGATGGCTTCCAGTATGTTTTCGGGCGTACCCACACCCATGAGGTATCGGGGCTTGTCCTTAGGCAGAATGTCATTGACCACCTCTATCATCTCATACATTACCTCCTTAGGCTCTCCTACTGCCAGACCGCCGATGGCATTGCCGTCGGCACCTTTGTCAGCCACAAACTTGGCAGCTTCACGACGCAGGTCCTTGTAGGTACATCCCTGAACAATGGGGAACAGGCTC
This sequence comes from Prevotella sp. P5-108, assembly GCF_002251385.1. Classification (GTDB taxonomy): domain Bacteria; phylum Bacteroidota; class Bacteroidia; order Bacteroidales; family Bacteroidaceae; genus Prevotella. The sequence continues at coordinate 113,252 of NZ_NPJJ01000043.1, read as the reverse complement.
TGCTTGTAGCCATACAGGGGCTCGGTTTCCTCGAAGCGTTTGATACAGCGGTCCAGCCATCTGTGGGTAAGGCCGAGGCTTTTCTTGGCGTATTCATAGTCGCTCTTTCCAGGAGGACACTCATCGAGCGCCATCATGATGTCGGCACCAATCACGCGTTCAGTGTCCATCACATTTTCAGGAGTGAAGATATGCTTGGAGCCATCGATATGAGAACGGAACTCGCAACCCTCTTCACGCAGTTTTCTTATACCGGTCAGAGAGAAGACCTGAAAACCGCCACTGTCGGTAAGGATAGGTTTCTCCCATCCGTTGAAACCGTGCAGACCACCAGCCTTACGGAGCACCTCAAGTCCAGGTCTGAGATACAGATGATAGGTGTTGCCAAGGATAATCTGGGCCTTCACCTGTTGGCGAAGCTCTTCAAAATGCACCCCCTTGACAGTGCCACACGTACCTACCGGCATGAATATCGGGGTTTTTATCTGGCCGTGGTCGGTGGTTATGATACCCGTGCGAGCATCACTGTATGTATCTGTATGTTGTAGTTCAAACGTCATTTCTTTATCGTCTTCGTTATTTCTCTTTCTTGTCTTCTTCTATATCAAAGTGTACCGCATTGGCTACCTTCTCATCCAGCAAGGCATAGTCCCACACATCCTGAATATTCTCCACATAGTGGAAGTTTACTCCTTCAAGATACATGGCGGGTATCTCTTCGATATCCTTGCGGTTGTCCGCACACATCAGTATATCTGTAATTCCCGCACGCTTGGCTGCCAGGATTTTCTCCTTGATGCCACCCACGGGCAGCACCTTGCCTCTCAGGGTAATCTCGCCTGTCATGGCTGTGTTCTTTCTTACCTTGCGCTGGGTGATGGCCGAAGCTATCGAGGTAGCGATGGTGATACCAGCCGATGGGCCGTCTTTGGGCGTAGCGCCCTCTGGCACATGGATATGCATATTGTACTGGTCGAATATGCGGTAGTCTACATTCAGGCGTTCAGCATGGGCCTTGACATATTCAAGTGCAATGACGGCACTTTCCTTCATGACATCACCCAGATTACCTGTCAGGGTGAGCTTGCCTGCCCTACCCTTGCTGAGCGATGTTTCGATGAAGAGTATTTCGCCTCCCACGCTTGTCCAGGCCAGTCCTGTCACCACTCCAGCATAGGCATTGCCCTGATAGATGTCGCGATAGAACGGTGGCTTGCCCAACAGGCCTTCCAGTTCTTTGGGTGTCACCTTCTTCAATGGCAGAGAGCCTTCTTTAGCCATCTGATATGCCATCTTGCGCAGAGACTTGTTGATCTGCTTTTCCAACTGGCGCACACCGCTTTCGCGTGTATATCGCTCGATGATGGTTTCGAGGGCAGCCTTGGTGAAGGTTGGTTTCTCGCCGACCTTGACAAAACCATTGTTTTCCAGTTCGCGAGGAACCAGATGGCGCTTGGCTATCTCTATCTTTTCCTCGGTGATATATCCGCTCACCTCTATGATTTCCATACGGTCGAGCAGAGGACGGGGGATTGTATTCAGCTCATTGGCTGTGGCTATAAACATGGCTTTGGACAGGTCGTAATCGACATCGAGATAATTGTCGTGGAAAGCCGTGTTCTGTTCAGGGTCAAGCACCTCGAGCAGAGCCGACGAGGGGTCGCCATTGTGGGTGTTCTGTGTAATTTTGTCAATCTCGTCGAGGATGAAGACGGGGTTGGAAGAACCTGCCTTCTGGATGCTCTTGATGATACGGCCGGGCATGGCACCGATATACGTACGGCGGTGACCTCTGATTTCAGACTCGTCATGGAGTCCGCCCAGTGACACGCGCACATACTTGCGGCGCAAGGCCGAAGCGATGCTCTTGCCAAGACTGGTCTTGCCCACACCGGGAGGACCGTAAAGGCAGATGATGGGCGACTTGAGGTCACCTCTTAATTTAAGCACGGCGATATACTCGAGGATGCGCTCTTTCACTTTCTCCATGCCATAGTGGTCATGGTCGAGAATGCGCTGTGCACGCTTGAGGTCCAGGTCGTCCTGAGTGTACTCGCCCCAAGGCAGAGACACATAGGTCTGCAGATAGTTGAGCTGCACACTGTAGTCAGGACTCTGGGGGTTAAGTATGTCGAGTTTTTCCAGCTCTTTCTCAAAGACTTTAGCCACTTCGCTCGACCATTTCTTATTGCGGGCTTTCTCTTCGAGCTCTCTCTTCTCGGGCGAGCCTTCGCCACGGCCCAGCTCTTCCTTGATGTTCTTGATCTGCTGCTGCAGGAAGTACTCGCGCTGCTGTTCGTCGAGCTCTTCACGTGTCTTCATACGAATCTGATTGCGCAACTGCAAGAACTGCAGCTCGCGGTTGAGCAGGCGCAAGGTGTTGAGCGCACGGTCCATCAGGTTGCTCTCCTCGAGAAGTTCCATCTTGTCTTTTACCGAGAACGGCAGAGCCGTGCAGAGGAAGTTGAGACTGATTATGGGATTGTGGATGTTGTCAATAGAGAACACCATCTCGTCTGCCAGCTCGTCATTCTTATGGATAAACTCCTTTGAGGCGGCCACCAGGTCTATCATGGCAGTATTGAATGCCTTGTCGTTGACATCGGGCATGATTTCCGAGCGTTCTGACACGGCGCCACAGAGATAGGGACGTGTCTTCTCGATGCTGTCCAGGTGGCAACGGCCCATCATTTGGAAGATGGCGGTACAGTTTTCACTACCAGGAAGCTCGATGCGTCTTACCAGTTTGGCATAACAGCCATAGCGATAGAGGTCTTCCTCGCGAGGATGCTCTATATCAGGGTTCTTCTGTGAGAAGATGGCTATGAGTGTGCCGGGGTGCTTATCCAGATAGTTGAGGAGGTTTACACTCTGCTCGCGGCCTACGAGAATAGGCGAAATGACGGCAGGGAACATCACCATATTGCGTGTTGCCAGAATTGGAACAACCCCTTCCGGTGTCGTACCATAGAGGTTGGTGATATCTCCATCATACTCTGCTATCATCTGTATTGATGCTTTATTTCTTTCGTCCATTATGGTTCGCTTTCAATTTGAACTGCAAAGTTAGTCATTTTTATTCAATTTAAGGTTATCTCAGTTTCTTATTTTATAATAAGTAACTAAAAACTATTGATATCGTGCAGTTTTAAGAAATCACGCCGTCATGACCGCGCGATTTGAGGACGAGATTGATGCGACTATCTTCCGACCTTAGTGGCATAGGTTATTCATGCGGGCAGAGCCACGAGGGGACTCCCGAAACCATCTTTTGGAATAAAATGACCATTGTGCATAGAAAAAATGGATGAACTTGAAAAGAGAGTCATAATAAATTATTAAATTTGCATCGTCATAGCAACTGCTACTTGGACGCTGAGCGGCACACTTGACACCTACACATCTATTAAAATATGAATTATTGACCTCAATCACATAAACAAGATGAACAAAGACCACGAGAGTATCGCCGCATTCGGTACTAAGAGTTATGTAAAGCACGAGCTGATGGACCTATTGTTCATCACGCTGGGTATTTCCTCCTATGCGTTTGGTTATACCGCATTCATCCTCCCCGAGAAGTTTGTCATGGGTGGCGTGTCGGGTATCTCGGCATTGCTGTATTACGCATTCGACATCCCCACCGCCATCTCTATCTGGGTATTGAATATCACGCTGCTTCTCATCGGTTTCAGGGCGCTCAACAAGCAGTTTACCATACGTACGATTATCGGCGTCACCATACTGTCTCTGGTTATCGGAGTCATGCAGCCGTTCTTTGCCCACCACCTTGTCATCACCGTTGGTGAAGACCGCTTCATGCATGTGCTAATAGGTGGAATTCTGGGTGGAGCCGGATTGGGCATTGTGTTCAGCCACAACGGTTCTACGGGCGGCACCGACATCATCGTGGCATGGCTGAACAAGAAATTCAGTTTGAGCTTCGGGCGAGCCATGCAGTTCATTGACTTTACCATTATCAGTTCGTCGTACCTGCTATACCACAGTACCGAAATCATCATCTATGGTATCGCCTTTACGCTCATAGCCAGCGTCACGTGCGACTACATCATCAACGGTACCAGGCAGACGGTGCAATTCCTCATCATTTCCAAGAAATACGAGCAGATTGCTGATACCATCAACAAGGACGTCAATCGCGGCGTAACCCTGCTCCAAGGCACCGGATGGTACTCCAAGCACGATGTGCATGTGCTGATGGTGCTGGCGCGCAAATATGAGTCGCAGGATGTGCTCAACCACATCAAGAGCATAGACCCAGAGGCTCTTATCTCACAAACTTTCTGTCACGGCGTCTTCGGACAGGGATTTGACACTATCAAATAGACGTGTCGTCGACATCCAGGCATAGGCATGCACTATGGTCATTCCTATAGTGCATGCCTATTTTTTTGCCCCATGCGCGTCATCGTCTGCCCAGACCATAGACAGAGTGGTTGCGGGGTGCGAATTAGGAAAATCACGGTTTGAAACGACTGTTTGGAAGCGCGAAATGAATAATTCACAGTTTGAACTCAAGAATTATTTCATCTCGAGCAGGATGACAACTATGAGGAGAGATTATTCTTGATGCACTTGGAATGAATTGGTGTTCCCAGCGATGACAGACTGCAATCGGCGGCTTATAGCGATAGACAGCAAGGGGAAGGAATGGATGGTAAACGAAAAAACTCCGTTCATCATCCTTACGGAATGACAAACGGAGTCTATCTATAAAATCATGAAAGTCTTGTCGCGCATCAACCTCATGCTGTGCTTGGTGCTATGACAGTTGCTGCATCTGTCTGAGCAGCTCTTTCTGGCGTGCATTGAGCCCAGTGGGGAGAGTGACGTTGTAGGTGATAATCAAATCGGAGCGTTGGCCATTGCCCAGGTCATATCCCTTTGCGCGCAGTCTAACCTTGGTACCATTCTGAGTCTCAGCTTTAACCCTCAGTTTGATGCGCGAGCCATCACCCAGTTGGACCATCACCTCGCCGCCAAGCAAGGCTGTGTATAAATCGATGGAAACAGAGGCTTCCATATCCTGTTGCATACCTCCCTGCATAGAAGACTGATGACGGCTATGGAAACCACCACCTCCAAACAGGTTTTCGAAGAAACTGGAGAAGCCATTACCACTTCCACCACCCATACTGCTGAAATCAAAGCCCTCAAATGGACTGCCACTGCTCCAGCCCCCAGCTTCCTGCTGGCCGCCAAAGTTGCCAGCCTCGCGCCAATGCTCTCCATACTGGTCGTACTTCTTACGCTTCTCGGGGTCGTTGATTACCTGATACGCCTCGTTGAGCGCCTGGAACTTGGCTTTGGCTTTGGGGTCATCGGGATGCAAGTCCGGATGGAACTGCTTTACCCTCTTGCGGTATGCTGCTTGTACATCTTTTTGTGGGATGTTCTTGTCTACACCTAAAATCTTATAATAATCTACAAATGCCATATTAAAATCCTCCTATCTGCCAACTTTTATTGCAAAAACCATGCCTAACTCGCGATTATTTTGTACTTTTGCAATGCTAATATATAATAAGGTAATATATGAAAAAACTTATAGCAGTTATGGCGTTATTGCTTCCTTTCGGATTGACATGCATGGCCAAATCCAAGACGGTCACCATCAAAATTGTTCAAACCAGTGATGTTCACGGCAGCTTCTTCCCCTACGATTACATCAACCGCAGGCCGATGGCTGGGTCGATGGCACGTGTCAGCAGTTATGTCAAGCAGCTGCGCGAGCAACATGGCGACAATGTGATACTGCTCGACAATGGCGACATACTGCAAGGGCAGCCTATCTCTTACTATTCCAACTACATCGACACTACATCTGAGAATATAGCCGCCTCGGTGGTGAACTACCTCAAGTACGACGCACAGACCATAGGCAACCACGATGTCGAGCCTGGTCATGAGGTGTATGACAAATGGATAAAGGAAGTGAAATGCCCTGTTATTGCAGCCAATATCATCGACACCAATACCGGCAAGCCCTATCTCAAGCCTTATACTATACTTAACCGCGGCGGAGTGAAGATTGCCGTGCTGGGAATGATAACTCCAGCCATCCCCAACTGGCTGACAGAGCGTCTGTGGAGCGGTCTCTCCTTTGTAAATATGGTTACGGCTGCCCGTGAATGGGTGAACTATCTCAAGGCCAATGAAAAGCCTGATGTCATCATCGGTCTCTTCCACAGCGGAAAGGAAGGCGGTATAGTCACCGCCGACTACGAAGAAGATGCTGCATTGAAGGTGGCGCGCGAGGTGGATGGCTTTGACCTCATCCTGTTCGGCCACGACCACACACCTTATGCAGACTATGTCACCAGCGAAAGCGGAAACAAGGTGCTGTGTCTCGACCCTGCCAATGCAGCACGAAAAGTGGCTGAAGCGACCATCACGATAGAAAAAGGCAAAAAGCACTGCAAGAAGTCTGTCGAGGGCCAGCTGGTAGATGTAAGAGACATAGAGGTCGACAAAGAGTATATGGCTCACTTTGAAGAGTGGATTTCCAAAATCAATGCCTTTGTCAACAAAAAGATAGGAACCTTTGCCAATTCAATATCAACACGTGATTGCTACTTTGGTTCAAGTGCGTTCAATGACCTGATACTCAATCTGGAGTTGAAGATTACCGGCGCAGACATAGCCTTCAACGCACCATTGTTGTTTGACGCACAAATCAACAAAGGCGATATCTATGTCAGCGATATGTTCAAGCTGTACAAGTACGAAAACCAGCTGTACGTGATGCGTCTCACGGGCGAAGAGATACGCAAGCATCTCGAGATGAGTTATTCGCTCTGGGTCAACACCATGCAGTCGCCCGACGACCATCTGCTACTGTTGAATGAATATACCAAAAACGACCAGCAGAGAATGGGTTTCCAGAACTTCTCGTTCAACTTTGACAGTGCAGCCGGCATAGACTACGAGGTAGATGTAACCAAACCTAACGGCCAGAAGGTCACAATCCATCGCATGAGCAATGGACAGCCGTTTGACCCCAAGGCCTGGTATAAGGTAGCTGTAAACAGCTATCGTGGCAATGGTGGCGGCGAACTGCTCACTCGTGGTGCCGGTATCAGCCACGACAGTCTGGAAAGCAGGATAATCTGGCGCAGCGACAAGGACCAACGCTACTATCTGATGAAGGCCATCGAAAGCGAAGGAACACTTGACCCACAACCCAACAACAACTGGAGATTTGTGCCAGAGCAGCTGGTCATGCCTGCTGCAAAGCGTGACTACGAGTTGCTGTTCAATCGTAAAAAGTAAGTCGATGAACGATACGTATTGGTTTGTATTCTGCAAAGACAGCCTGCTGCTGGAACGCACAGAAGACGGGAGCTACATAATTCCCTGTGGGCCCAAGAGTCCGGTGAAGACCCAACCCTGGACCAATATACTCAATGTTTCGCCCTTTGAAGATGGTCATCAGGTCAAGGCTTTTGCCATCAGCGAACCCATACAGGATGACAGCGGACGCTATGAAATGTGCGGGCTGAGACCATCGTTCTATAAAATTCCCAACGAGTTCTATCTGAAAGCGGGGAAATGTCATGAGCTGCTCTATTGGGACTCAACCACACGCTACTGTGGCTGCTGCGGTTCGCCTATGGCAATGCACACCGACATATCCAAGAAGTGTACGCACTGCGGCAAGGAGATATGGCCGCAGTTGGCCACTGCGATCATCGTGCTGATACACCGCGGTCCCGAGGTGCTGCTGGTACACGCGCGAAACTTCAAGACAGATTTCTACGGGCTGGTGGCAGGATTTGTAGAGACTGGCGAAACGCTCGAAGAAGCCGTGCGCCGCGAGGTCATGGAAGAGACCGGGCTTACCATCAAGAACCTTACCTACTGGGCATCACAGCCCTGGCCCTACCCTTGCGGCCTGATGGTGGGCTTCTATGCTGAGTACGAGTCGGGCGACCTGCATCTGCAATACTCGGAGTTGAGTAAAGGTGCGTGGTTCCGCTATGACAAACTCCCACAGATACCAGAAAAACTGTCATTGGCACGAAAACTGATAGACAACTGGCTGAAGAACTTTGACAAAGACAAATAGCAAACATATCAACACACATAGTCAAGAAATATAACAATACAAAGCGATGAAAACTCTGATAGACCGCATCAAGAAAGAGGGTAAGTGTTATCCTGGAGGAATTTTGAAAGTAGACAAGTTTATCAACCATCAGATGGACCCTAATCTTATGAAGCAGGTAGCTGTGGAATTTATACGCCGCTACGCATCCACCGAAATCAACAAGATTATCACCATTGAAGCATCGGGCATCGCTCCGGCTGTAATGATGGGCTTCCTGCTTGACCTGCCGGTGGTATTTGCCAAGAAGAAGAAACCCTCGACAATGGAGGGTCTGCTTTCTACCACCGTGTTCTCCTTTACCAAGCAGAGAGAGTACAACGTAATCATCTCGAAGGAGTATCTCACCGCCGAAGACAAGGTGCTGTTTATTGACGACTTCCTCGCCAATGGCAATGCCGCCAAGGGTATCATCGACCTGTGCAACCAGGCTGGCTGCGAGCTCGTCGGCATGGGCTTCATCATAGAGAAAGCCTTCCAGCATGGTCGCGAAGTCATCGAAGAGGCTGGCGTACGCTGTGAGAGCCTCGCCATCATTGACTCTCTCGACGACTGCCAAATCAAGATACGTGAATAATACGACCAAACATCAATATAAAGGCCATCTATTATGCTGAATAGATGGCCTTTATCATTTCTATAAGTGGGTGACGGGCTTAGAGCATTTCACACTCTCTGAGCCACAGCTCACTCGAAGCATCGCTGGGCATACGCCAGTCTCCTCGGGGGCTCAGGCTGATGCTGCCAACCTTGGGGCCATCGGGCAGGCACGAGCGCTTGAACTGCTGGGAGAAGAAGCGGCGGAAGAATGTCTTGAGCCAATGCTTGATGACGTCATCGTCGTACTGGCCTTCGAAGGCTTTCTGCGCAAGCAGGAAAATCTTCATCGGGCGGAATCCATGACGCATGAAATAATAGAGGAAGAAGTCGTGAAGCTCGTAGGGGCCAACCAGGTCCTCTGTCTTCTGCTGGATATTGCCATCCTCGTCGGCAGGAACAAGTTCGGGGCTGATGGGAGTGTCGACCACATCATGGAGAGTGGCAGAGGTGTCGGCATCCATAGTTCCAGCAACAAACTTGACCAGACAAGCAATAAGTGTTTTGGGGATGCTGGCATTGACAGCATACATGCTCATGTGGTCGCCATTGTACGTACACCAACCAAGAGCCAGCTCGGACAGGTCGCCCGTACCGATAACGAGCCCACCCTCCTGATTGCTTACATCCATCAATATCTGGGTACGCTCTCGGGCCTGAGAGTTCTCATAAGTAGTGTCATGAACAGAGATGTCGTGACCAATATCCTCAAAGTGCTGGGTAACGCTCTTGGCAATGCTTATCTCTCGGATGGTAATGTGGAGACTCTGCATGAGTTTGATGGCATTGGTGTAAGTGCGGTCAGTGGTGCCGAAACCGGGCATGGTCACACCGATAATTCCGCTGCGGTCGAGTCCTAACTTGTCGAATGTCATGGCACATACCAACAATGCCAAAGTGGAATCGAGTCCACCGCTTATACCGATGACAACCTTCTGGCAACTGGTGTGAACGAGGCGCTTGGCAAGTCCCATAACCTGGATGTTCAGTATTTCCTCGCAACTCTTTTCCATCATATCGGGAGAAGGTATAAAGGGATGGGCGTCGACCGGGCGCTCCAGAACGAAATCCTTGGGCAGTATGGAGTGGGCGTTCTTGAAGATGACGTCTTCGCCTATCATTCGGCGCTGGGCATTGACATAGGTGGTGTTGCCTCGGCGCTCTGTCCGCAGGCGTTCAACATCTATCTGAGCTACCTGCATCTGTGGTGTCATCGCAAAGCGCGGCCCGCTCTGCAGCAAATGGCCGTTCTCAAATATCAATGCATTGCCGCCATAGACTACATCCTGGGTGCTTTCGCCAAAGCCGGCACTCGAATAGACATATCCAGTGATGGTGCGTGCGCTCTGTTGAGCCAGCAACTTGCAGAGATAATCGTGCTTGCCAATCAGTTCGTCGCTGGCAGAAAGATTGAAGATGATATCGGCACCTGCCAACGCAAGGTGATTGCTGGGAGGCGTGGGGGCCCAGACATCTTCGCAAATTTCGACACCAAACCTTACGCCATCGCAAGTGACAAAAATCTGCGGCGTGAAGGAGAGGTTAATCTGATTGCCGGCAAAGCGCAGTTCGGTAGTGCGCAGGTCTTGAACAGAAGCAAACCAACGCTTCTCGTAGAACTCGTTGTAGTTGGGCAGATACTCCTTGGCAACAATGCCCAAAATCTGGCCCTTCTGGATGATGGCGGCACAGTTGAGCAGCAAATCACCAACAGCGATGGGCAGACCCACGATGGAGATGATGTTAAGCTGACGTGTGAAGTCGAGCAACATGAGCATGGCACTCTCTGTGGTTTCGAGCAAGAGGTTCTGCCTAAACAGGTCCTGACATGTATAGCCAGTAAGGGACAGTTCGGGGAAAACAATAATCTCTACCCCCTGCCCTTCGGCCAATATAATCTGTTGTTCTATCTGCTCGACATTGTATTTGCAATCTGCCACCTTTACAGAGGGAACTGCCGAAGCGACTTTTATAAATCCGTAGTTCATAATGTTCTGTTTGTGAATGGTTAAGTTATCTGATAGTTACCTGAGTTGCTCCATAACCATACTCCTGGAATGATGCATCCTGATACTGGTATCTCTTATATTTGTAATTGAGCATATTGATGAGGGAATGGCGCAACACGCCCTCGCCCTTGCCATGGATAAAGATAATCTTCTTGCCCTTCTGGGTGCTGTATTTATCCAGCACTTCCTGGAACTTGCCAATCTGATAGTTGAGGATATCGGCATGCGACATGCCAGCAGTGCTGTCGAGAAGAGCGTCAATGTGCAGGTCGACAACCAGTTCGTCGTTATTGCGCGGACGCGGTGCAGACTGTGGCTTGGTGGCAGTATCTTTGCCAGACACCAAACGGGAAGGTTCAACGTTGCCTGCCATCTTGCTCTTCAATTCAGCGGCATCGATATGGAGAGGATGCGCAATCTTGTCGTCCTCTACAATGGTGTACAACAATGCCGGTGTGTCGAAATAAATGGTCTTCTGGAACGAGTGGAGTTTATAGAACTTGACGGGGTCAAGCCTAAGTTGAACCTCAACGACAGGTTTAAGGATGAAAGACTTCTCTCTCTTGTAGGCAAAGAGTTGGAATCCCATCTTGAGAAGGCTGTTGAGCTCTTCTCTTCCTACCTCTTCTATATATAAAGATGTATTGGGCTCGATTTCTCCCTGTGAGTGTAGGGTCCAGGCGTTACCTTCGGCAGTCATGAACGAGTATTGCAGACAATAGTTGCAGTCATTGACAAGGTAGGCTTCAAACCGGGTGGTCGTCATCTCCTTGATATTGATTGGGACAAAGGCAAGATAGCATGAGAGAGCGTTTCCGCCTTTGCGCTCTTCGGCTGGCATCTTAAAGGTAACTTCCTTGTCGGCGATGTCGACATATTCGACATCGGTATCGACATCGGAATCCGTACCATCTGCAAGCAGGGCCTTGACACTCTTGTTGTCTTTAGGCTTGCTTTCGGTCTTGGCAACTACCTTGGCAATGCTATAATCGTCATTGCGAATGACCACTACCTCATTGATGGGGGTTGGAATCTGGAAGCCGTCTTCATCCTCAACGAGGACAATATTCTTACCTTGAAATCCTGCAATGACTCCGCCGCCGGTTTCACTGAGGAAGCTAACTTTATCTCCTATTTTCATATCTTTACGTTTCCAATAATTAGGGAATTAATAATGAACTGTCTCCATAGCTGAGGAAACGGAAATCGTGGCTCAGCGCGTAGTCATATATCTTGTGCCAGTCTCCATTGACAAATGCACTTACCAGCAAAAGCAATGTGCTTTGTGGCTGATGGAAATTGGTGACGAGCATCTTGACTATCTTGTACTCAAAACCCGGAGCTATAATAATCTGTGTGCTTGTATGCAGTGCCTCAAGATGGTTTGTCTCAAGATATGTCAGTATATTCTGAATAGCTTGACAGGGGCTGATGCCATCAACTATCTTGCCATTACGGTTGTCGTCATAAGGCTCCCATTGATTGACATGGAGCTCGTCTTCAGTAGCATTGGAATTATACTGCAATTTGACACCTATATAATATAGGCTCTCAAGTGTGCGGACGCTTGTCGTTCCCACGGCGATGGCCTTACAGTCGTGCTGCAAGAGGGTTTGCAGGGTGGTACGCTTGACGACGATATACTCGCTGTGCATCTCGTGGCCACAAATCTGCTCGGTCTTGACCGGCTTGAAGGTTCCTGCGCCTACGTGGAGCGTCAATTCCTCGCGGTGAATACCCTTGTCATCTAAGGCCTCAAGGACATCCTTGGTGAAATGAAGTCCTGCTGTTGGGGCAGCTACGGAACCCTTTATCTTGGAATAGACAGTCTGGTATGTCGTCTTGTCACTTTCCTGTGTCTCGCGGTTAAGATATGGCGGTATAGGAAGCTCGCCGATGGAATCCAAGATTTCCGCAAAACTTACCTCGTCGGAATCCCAATCGAAGTTAATCCAGAAGTTGGTGCCAGTGGCGACCTTTGTGTTCTGAGAGTTGTCGCGGCTGACTGAGAGGACAAACTTATGGCCGTTGATGTCAAACTCGCGATGCAGAGAACCTTCCTTCCATTTCTTGAGGTTACCAATCATGCACCTCCACGCGCAGTGGCGACGTGTCTGGAATATCTGCTCATAGTCAACGGGGAAAGCGGGCTCCATCAAGAATATCTCTATCAATGCGCCGGTCTCCTTCCTGAAGTGCATACGCGCCTGTATCACTTTGGTATTATTGAATACCATCAACGAACCAGCCGGCAAATGGTCGGGCAGATGATTGAAAACATCTTCCGAAACTATGCCGTGTTTATACAAGAGTAGTTTGCTATGATCACGCTGGGCAAGAGGAAATTTGGCTATCCTCTCATCGGGCAGCGGATAATTGTAATCACTGATTTTAATATGTTTTGTATCCATTATGTCAAACTAAAAATGATTGCGAATATAACTAATAGCGCCATGACGCAGATTACTGTGTTGATATCTGAACGACGATACGCCATATCGGTGGTCGCGGCGTCGTCGGAGGCCCTAACGCGTCTTGTGTCTTTTACCTTATTATACATAGTATAGGCAAAAAGGCCGCTGACACTGCCCCACACCATCCCAACGATAATGTCGCTCGGATAATGGACGCCAAGATAAAGCCGCGTCCAACAATTGACGAGCGCCCAGGTAATCAAGGTACATGCGAAGAGGCGGTCCTTAACTAACAAACTGAAGAAAACGGCCACAGCCATAGTGTTGGATGCATGGGCAGAGAAGAAACTATATCCCTCTGCACGATAATTGTTGACGACCTGAACACTATCTTGCATAAGTGTATCATGGATGGGGCGAAGTCGAGCAACGAGTGGCTTAACTATCAAGTCTGCCATTCCCTCGCTCAAGACTATAGCAAGCAAGGCCATACCTATGACCAATGAGATTTGGGCCACAGTTTTATGGTTATTTATGACCAACAGCAAGAGGGCAATATAAAGCAGTATCCACATATAGCCGCAAGTCAGCGTCACTGCCAATCTGTCAACGAAGGCGCAATGGCTCCCATTGAAGACCATCAGCAAGGTTTTGTCTGCGTCATATAGTGTAGAATAATTCATGCTTAATTACAGCTAATTATATCTTCTCCAAAGATAAAGACTTAATCCATCCCTCTCTTCCATCAGCAAGTTTGATGCCGTACCAACCCTCTATGGACTGGTCTGTTATGTCTACCTTCGTACCTTCATGCAAGACATAAACATCAGTAGATGTAGGAGCGGGCGTCTTCTTCACATTTACTGTGGAAGAAATGATAATTGCGCCTGTTCTGTGTAACAGCATCTCCTTTTGTTGTTGCGCGAAAAGCATGCTGAATGCGGTGACAACGATAAGAACTAAGGCGCCATAGAAACCTACCTTCCTGACCAATACTCGATTGCCAAATAAGTAGAAAAGGACCAAAGACAATGCTCCGATGATGGACACTAGGCTGACAATAGCCCAAGAATCAATGCCAGTGTAAAATACCAGTGACTGATACCATGTCTTAAAAAACATCTGGTCTTCTGGTACTATCTTGTCAATGGTCTTGTTGCGCGCAAATTTCAGGTTAAACCGTACATCAGCGTCTCCGGGCGATAACAACAACGCACGCTCGTAGGCGAGAATTGATTGCGAAATGTTGTCAGAACGGAAATACGCATTGCCGAGATTATAATAAATCTCAGGAGATTTACCGCTCTTCAGGAGCTCTTGATAATCCTGTATGGCCTGTTGGTAGTTACCTCTCTTATATTCCTTGTCAGCATTTTCTTTGGTAACAGCACCAACCTGGCATGAAACTGCCAGCGCCATCACTACCAACAACGCTTTCGTATTGATACGGTTCTTCTTTTTCATCACTCTCTCAATTTCAATAATGGCAGTCATTGCAGATTCAAAAGTCTTGTTCATGTTGCCCGCAGGGTCTCCGGGCGCAAATCTTTCAAACTCGCACTCTGTCAAGGCATCAGTAAACTTCTGGATGGTAGCATCATCAACGCTGTGATTGGCCAATGTCTGCGAAATGTTATCTCTTGACAATTCTTCGATAGCCATATTCAACTTGTCGCCGACATATCCCCACAAGGCTCTAAGCACCTCGTCATAGAATTCTTCGGATTTACCTTGTATCATCAGTTTGCTTGCCTTCCTCAGTCGTTTGGTTGCAATTCTGTTGGCCTTCTTACCCTTGATTCTGACCACGTCGGCGTTAAGGACTGCCCTCTTTCTGAAAACAACCAGCAATACGACAAAGATTACTATTACAATAATCAATGAAGTCCAATAGGCTACGCTACCGAAGAACATTGAAGAGAAATTTTTGATTGTGACTCCGCCTTCTTTGATGCCACGGATATCAGTATTTTGATCCTTGGCATAGTCAGAGACGCTACCACTCTTGCCATCGCCTTTAGCTATCTGCAAATTAATGGCCTGCGTCTTCACGGTGCGATACTGATTGCGGTCAACATCATAGTAGACGAGTTCAACGGGAGGTATTGTATAGTTGCCTTGATTGCGTGGAACAGCAAGGAAGTCATAAATCATGTTTCCCTCCAAGCCATTGGACGTAAGTTTGGTCTTGTCTGTAATCTTTGCATCATACTGGTCGAAATCTTTGGGGAACTTTACAACAGGCTGCTTGATAAGTTTCAAGTTGCCGTAACCACCGATAACGACTCTGAAGTTAAGAGGCTCACCCGCCTTGATATCCTTGTTGTCTACCTGGGCAGAGATATTGAATTTACCGACTCCGCCAGAGAAATTCGCCGGTTTTGTGGGTAACGGCTCTACCTCAACGGACAAGCCCGGGGCAACGATGTCGCGTTTTACCTCCACATAACCAGAGCCGCCATTGAAGAAAGCCTCAAAAGGATCAACCGAGCGATTCTCCTGAACCACGATACCATGGAAAGTGATGCTTGGTATCTTCAAGCTACCTGTCATTTGAGGGTACATGACGTACTGGCTCCATGTTACGCATCTATATGGACGACCATTAACCCTCTCTATATGGAAACTCTTCTGTTGCGGCAACTTGACTTCTTGTGTATGGAAGCCTGTCAAGTCCGGCATCTTTCCTTCCAACTGAGTCAGCTCCAGCGTTGTATACACTTTGTAAGTCAGCAAGATCGGCTCCTGTTCATGAACCTTGCGTTTGTTAGCACTTACCTTGATAAAGAGTTCGTTACCAGATATTCTGCTACCTTGTTCATGGATGGCAGAAGTGTTTGGATTGTTGTGAGCATTGTTATTGTTGCTACGCGCCTGACCGGATATCGTTATCTTTGTACTATGAGAGGCAATAGTTTTGCCATGGATTTTAGCGTGAGCGGCGGGAACCGTGAA
The DNA here is from genome assembly GCF_002251385.1 of Prevotella sp. P5-108. Lineage (GTDB taxonomy): Bacteria > Bacteroidota > Bacteroidia > Bacteroidales > Bacteroidaceae > Prevotella. Next base: position 97,149 of record NZ_NPJJ01000043.1, on the reverse strand, counting down.
TATTCCGGCCTTGTTGGCATATAGAGTATATGTGTATGTTATGGATGAACTGGAAGTTGTATGACCATTGACCATACTGAAACTTGAGACTTTGGAGGCATAAGGTCCAGCGATGACTTCGACTTCGTCAGTAGAACGCATGTTTGATCTGAAATCATCGACATCCTGAGTGCTTACTGTATATGCCACTCTGAAATTTTCACCGACATTAACCCGAGAAGGGGCAGCAACGTTAATATGCTGTCCCTTGATGGCCATTGTAATATAAATACCAACGAGTATCAATATATATCGTTTCATCTTCAATTCATTCAATATGTCTGTCATTATGATTGCGATTATAAAAAAGAACACGTATCTGACAAAATCACCAATTCTTGTCCAAGTTTCGCTTTTGTGGCTTCTGCATCGATTTCTTCAGTCTCTGCTGCGTAGCCTTCTCTTCCTGGATAGCTGCATTAAGCAGTTGCTCGGCATTGTCTTTGCTCATTTGCTCATTACTCTGCTGCTGCTTCTGCTGCTGATTATCCTTGTTCTCTTGTTTCTTGTCCTTGTTCTTTTTGTCCTTATTGTCGTCTTTGTTTTGTTGCTTGTCGTTTTGATTCTTCTGATTTTTCTGCAACCGCTTACACAATACATAATTGTAACGAGTCTCATTATCACCTGGATTGTTTCTCAGACTTTCCTTATAGGCTTCGATGGCTTCCTTGTACATTTGGTGAGACTGGCAAATGACGCCTATATTGTGATAGGACTTTGACTTTCTTATCTTGTTGGTTTCGATTTTACCTGCAAGTTCATATTGTTTTATCGCTGCAGAGTCTTTCTTTTGTGCTTGCAAAGCACACCCCAAGTTGTATATGGCCTGAGTATTTCCGCCATTACTGGCTATAGCCTTACGATATTCAATTTCTGCTTTTGCGTAATTCTGTTCATAGAAGAACCTGTTACCTATGCGCACCAATTGTCTGTCATTCTGGGCTGACAGATGAGCGCTGATAGTAAGCAATATAGATATCAAGAAAATATACCGTAATCTCATTTCTTTTTAAACAATTTGATATTCTTGAATAAGGGATTGCGCACCTCCAGGAGACACGCTTCTATGATAAGAAGAAGCATTGCCAAGATTGCAAATGCTTGAAACTGCTCGTTGTATTCGCTGTAAATCACGCTGTCAGAGTCTCCCTTCTGTAACTTTTCAAGTTCGTTGTTCAGTTGGTTCTGCGCATCACTTGTATTGTCTACATGGATGTACATGCCACTTCCTGCCTGAGCGATATCACGACACATCTTTTCATTGAGAACAGACATAACCGTCTGCCCCGTATTGTCAGTCAAGTATCCACCATCGTCATTGGGAATTGGAGCTCCTTTTTCGCTACCTACGCCCAAGATAAACACATTGATACCCTTCTTCTTTGCGGCTTTGGCTGCTTCCAACGCGCCACCTTCATGGTCTTCACCATCGGTGATGAGAATGATGGCCTTACCCACCTTCTCCTGTTGCGTAAAGCTGTGCATGGATATGTCAATGGCTTTAGCAATGTCGGTGCCTTGGGTATTGATAAGCGACGGACTGATATTTTGCAGGAACATCTTGGCTGATACATAGTCACTGGTTATCGGCAGCTGCACAAAAGCATCGCCGGCGAAGACCACAAGTCCCACCTTGTCATTATTGAAATTGTCGACCAGGCTTTCTACCATAAACTTGGCTTTGTCCAGACGCGAGGGAACCACATCCTGTGCCTTCATCGAATTTGAGATATCCATTGCAATAATCAACTCTATGCCGTTTCGCTTTTCTTGCGACACCTTAGAACCCATCTGCGGGCGTGCGAGGACAATAATCAGCAATGACAATGCGGCAAGACAAAGCCAGAATTTTACCGTAGGTCTATACGGAGAAGCATCAGGCATAAGCAACTTCAAGAGTTGGGGGTCGCCAAATTTCTTGAACTTGTTATGCCGCTGGCGCCATACTACCAATCTGATGAAGGCAAGTATCGGCACCACCCACAGTAACCATAAATATATAGAATCTTCGAATCTCATAATTTAGGGAATTCTTCTTAATACCGTTGTTCTTAATAATATTTCCAAAAGCAGACAGAGGATGGCCGCAATGGCAAATGGCTGATAAGCCTCATATCTCTTAGAGAATTTCTTTACGTTCATCTTTGTCTTCTCCAACTTGTCGATATCCTTGTAGATGTTCTTCAACTCGGCATTGTTGGTTGCCCGATAGAAATTGCCATCCGTTGTGGCAGCTATATCACTTAGCGTCTTGGTGTCTATCTCTACAGGTATGTTGACATACTGCACGCCGCCAGCAACTATCGCCGGATAACGTGCCACCTTGTTGGTACCCACTCCGATGGTATATACGCGGATGCCCATGCTTTTGGCTATCTGTGCCGAGGTCATTGGCGAGAGGTCTCCCATGTTGTTCGAACCGTCGGTGAGCAGGATTACCACTTTGCTTTTGGCCTTTGAGTCCTTCAGTCGTGCCACCGCGCTTGCCAAACCCATTCCTACAGCTGTTCCATCCTGTATCAAGCCTCTTGCCGCGATGTCCGTGCGCACGGTTTGAAGCATGTTGAGCAGCGATGTATGGTCGGTTGTCATCGGACACTGGGTAAATGCCTCGCCTGCGAATATCGTCAAGCCGATATTGTCATTTGGACGCCCATTGATAAATTCGGCGGCAACATTCTTGGCGGCCTCTATACGATTGGGACGCAGATCTTCAGCCAACATTGAGGTCGAAACGTCCATAACGAGCATGATGTCGATGCCTTCGACCTCCTTTTTATCCCACGCATTGTGGGTCTGTGGCCGAGCCAGAATGATTACTATCAGAACAAAGGTGATACATCTCAACAGCATCGGTAGGTTGATAATCCTTATACGCCAGCTTTTGGGAGCATATTGGTATGCGAATGTATCACTCATTCGTATTGTGGGCTCATTCTTCTTGCGATACAGAAAATACCAAAGCACATAAGGTATCAGCAAGAGAAGCAGAAAGAAATACTCTTTATTGGCAAATTCCATATTTAACTGATTAGTTGAATGGCACTATAAATGATGTAAGCCAACAGCACTATCACCAATGCAGAGGATAGGGCTATCACCCATTTTATGGCGCGTCGTGTATTCTTTGTTCGTTTGTCTTCCTGACTCAGTTGAGGCACTACCCTCTCTTCGGTAGGCACGTTCTCCAACTTGGTCTGGTCGATAAAGTTGATGGCGTTGACCAGGTTCAGGTCATTCTCGTTGATGAGCGTAGAGTACTTGGCAAACTTCACGAGGTCGGCTGTCTCAAACAGCTCTTTGAGTTCACCGATCATCTTTTTGTCGCCATTCTGCTGCAAACGCTCGATAATCTCCGAGGAAGTCATCTCCATGGCGTTGAAACCAAAACGCTCATTGATATATTGTCTCAGAGCATCAGTGAGTTGCGTGTAATAAGTCTTCTGGTCGTCCGAACGTTCCAGATGTTCTGCCTTGATTTTCTCCATGGCAGAGAGGGCACGCTGGTGAGGCAGCACCTTCTTGACAATACGTATCTTGGCAATGATTGGCTTGTTTTCACGCAGACGGATATACAGGTAGAAGATGCCACCCATCAGCACCAGTACCAATACGCTCATCCAGAACAGACCGCTCCATTCACTCCACAAGAACGGATTGTTCTGCACGGTCTTGGGAGGATAGAACTGATTGGGATGAAGCGTGTCGACATCGATGGTCATTACCTTCAGTGCCAACTGGTTGGCCTCATAGGGCTTTCCATCCACCTTTACCTTCATGCCGGGTATAGGATAGAGTTTCTCGTCGAAAGATGTCAATGTAATTCTTTTACTTATCCTTACGTTGTTGTCCACTTCCGAAGTATCGCCATCGGTCACATCAATGATTTCGACACCGGGAACGAGATAGTGCGACGGTTTGATGTTGGGCCATACTATTTTTGCTCCTTTGCGGGCTGTGACGGCAACCTCCAGGTTGGTCTGCTCACCCACAAGAATGCTTATGGAGTCGATTTTGGCTTCAACGCTTACCTGTGCTGACGACTTTACGCCCAGCAGCAGACAACACATTGATAAAAGCAAATATCTAAAATACATAAACTACTTATTCTCTATTCATACTTAACTATGTCCACGCTGGGCGAAGAGCAACATCAGACTGCGCACATAGTCTTCATTTGTAGCCACCGACACCCAGTCGACATTACATTTGACGAAAGTCTGCCTGAGCACACTCTCCCGCTGGCGCCAATAATTGGCATGAGCCTGGCGCAGCTTCTTGCTCGAAGTGTCGATATAAGTCTCGTGGCCGGTTTCGGCATCACACACCTTGAGCAATCCTACATCGGGTAGCTCTTTGGCACGCGGGTCATAGACCTGTATCGAGGCGATGTCGTGTTTCTGGCTGGCTATCTGCAACTGCTTTTCAAAGTCGTTGCGTGTATAGAAGTCGCTTAAGACAAAAGCCGTACAGCGACGCTTGGCCACACGGGTGAGAAACTCGATAGCCATGCCGATGTCCGTACGCTTGCTCTCGGGCTTGAAGTTGAGCATCTCACGGATAACATAGAGGATGTGCTTGCGGCCCTTCTTTGGCGGGATATATTTCTCAATCCGATCAGAAAAGAGTATCACGCCAATCTTGTCATTGTTCTGTATGGCGCTGAAAGCCAGCGTGGCAGCAATCTCGGCAACCATCTCGCGCTTCAACTGATGCGACGTACCGAAGTCGAGCGAACCCGAGACGTCGACAAGGAGCATCACCGTAAGTTCGCGCTCTTCTTCAAACACCTTGACATAAGGACGGTGGAAACGGGCGGTTACATTCCAATCGATATCTCTCACGTCGTCGCCATACTGGTATTCACGAACCTCGGAAAAGGCCATACCTCTTCCTTTGAAGGCTGAGTGATACTGTCCGGCAAAGATGTTCTGACTCAATCCACGAGTCTTTATCTCTATCTTCCTGACCTTCTTTAAGATTTCAGATGTTTCCATCAAGGAACTTCAACTTTATTGATAATCTTGGATACGATTTCTTCGGCAGTGACATTGTTGGCCTCTGCCTCATAGCTCAATCCTACGCGATGGCGCAAAACGTCGTGAGCGACGGCACGCACATCCTCGGGCACCACATAACCGCGATGCTTGATGAAGGCATAGGCACGGGCGGCCTTGGCCAGATTGATGCTGGCACGGGGGCTGCCACCGAAGGTAATCAGGTCGCTGAGCTCCTTGAGATTATAACGGTCGGGATAACGTGTGGCAAATACGATGTCGGCGATGTACTGCTCTATCTTTTCATCGATATAAACCTGGCTTACCACCTCACGCGCACGCATTATCTCTTCGGCGGTTGTCACAGGCATTACCTGTGGAAGACCGCCCACAAGGTTTTCACGCATAATCTTCTTCTCCTCTTCCAGTGTGGGATAGTCTATGATGACCTTGAGCATGAAACGGTCTACCTGGGCTTCGGGAAGCTGGTAGGTGCCTTCCTGTTCAATGGGGTTCTGGGTAGCCATAACCAGGAAGGGAGTAGGCAGCTTGAACGTATTGTCACCGATAGTCACCTGGTGTTCCTGCATGGCCTCGAGCAGAGCGCTTTGCACCTTGGCGGGAGCTCGGTTTATCTCATCGGCAAGTACAAAATTGGCAAATACAGGGCCCTTCTTGACCTGGAAGGCTTCCTCTTTCTGACTATAAATCATTGTTCCTACAACGTCGGCAGGCAACAAGTCGGGAGTAAACTGTATTCTGCTATATTTGGCGTCTATCAACTGTGACAGGGTCTTTATCGCCAGAGTCTTTGCCAGGCCGGGTACGCCTTCCAACAATATATGACCATCGCTCAAGAGGGAAATAAGAAGCGAGTCAACCAGATGTTTTTGTCCTACTATTACGCGATCCATACCTGTTGTCAGATTGGTGACAAAGGTACTTTGTTGTTCTATCCGCACATTGAGTTCGCGGATATCGATAGCTTCTGCCATAATCTTTTTTGCTTTTATATTGATTTTGGTGCAAAAGTACTACAAAACAAACATAGAGCCGAAAGATAGGTTCTAAATTATATTAAAAAAGGAGAAATATCACTTTATTTTAAGAAAAATTGCATGTTGCAAGCGCCGCAGATAGCCACAGCACAAGGGAAATCCCGTTTAGGCTGGCTGCATCGCGACATGCCAAAACGGGATTTGTCCTTACTTCATGGGGGATACTCAGAACTTGAATATCTCTTCGTATATGCGTTGTACTGGCAGCCCCATCACATTGAAGAAACTGCCTTTGAGCGCAGTGACACCTATGAAACCTATCCACTCTTGGATGCCATAGGCACCGGCCTTGTCCAGGGGGCGATAGGTAGTCACATAGTAATCGATTTCCTGCTGGGTAAACTGCTTGAAGGTTACCTCTGTCACCACGTGGAAGGCGTGCTGTTTGGTCAGGGTGGTAAGAGCCACGCCGGTGACCACGGCATGTGTCTTGCCGCTCAGTTTGGCCAGCATTGCTTTGGCCTCGGCTTCATCGGCAGGCTTGCCCAGCACCTCTCTGCCTAACACCACAACGGTATCGGCTGTTATCAGCATCTCTCCGGCACTCAGCGTATAGGCTTGAGCCTTCTGGCAAGCCAGATATTGGGGTATCTGCTCGGGGGTAAGTCCGTCGGGATAGTTTTCCTCGATACCGGGAACCACGCGCACTTCGTATTCCAAGTCCAATCCGCCCAGAAGTTCTTTCCTGCGGGGAGAGTTGGAGGCAAGGATTATATGATAAGGAGTATCTATCATCGTCTTGATATTAATACGATTACCAACCGAAAGCCTTGCTGTCGCTCAACCATTTTCCCTGAGCCATGAGCACCTGCTCGATGATGTCGCGGCCTACGCCGTAACCACCCTTGCAGCGGCTGACATAGGTGCTGATTTCCTGGATATCGGAACAGGCGTCGGCGGGGCAACACGGACAACCGCAGCGACGCATCACCTGATAGTCGGGGATGTCGTCGCCCACATAGATAACCTCGCTGTCATCCAGATTGTTCTTTGCCTTGAAATCCTGATAGGTCTCCATCTTCATAGAGCAGTTGATGTAGACATCGCCTACCCCGAGGTAGGTGTATCGTTTGACAATAGCTTCCGAACGGCCACCAGTCATGATGGCTATATGCAGCCCCATCTTGCAGGCAAGCTGTATGGCATAGCCATCCTTGATGTTGACCGTGCGCAGAGGCTGGCCCTCGTCATCCATGCCTATCGTTTCGGCCGAAAGCACGCCATCTACATCGAAGATGATGGCCTTGACCTTGGTTAAATCGTAATTAATCATTCCCGTTGTATATTGTAACATTTTCCCATTTCAGCGCATCTTCATTCTGAGGCTTGCGCTCATCAGTATAATGACCTATAGCGATGACACACAATACCTTGTAGGCATCATCGAGTCCCAGGATGCCGTGAATGACCTCGTCGGCGGTGGTACCGTCGGAGAGACCGCGGCCGTGCATCTGCGCCCAGCAGGAACCCAAGCCCAGGTCGGCAGCCTGATACTGTATGGTAACCGCAGCGATGGACGCGTCTTCTATCCAACATTCATCCTCGTCGGGGGGAGCGCAAACCACGATGGCCAAGGGCGCACCCTTGAGAAAGGCGGCTCCAACCTCTTTGGCGTCGGCCATCTTCTCGAGCGCCACCTTGTCATCTACCACTACGAAATGCCATTTGCGGCTACTCTTGGATGTCGGCGACATAAGCGCCGACCGCAGTATGAGCTGCAGAGCCTCGGGGGCAATCTCTTCATCACTGAAACGGCGATGACTGCGTCGATGTGCTACTAAATCTTTGAAATCCATACGTCTTTACTGATTAATGTGACAACGGTGCTATCCGCCGTCGTTATTATCTGATACAAAGTTAGTGATAGCGAAGAAGAATTCAAAATAATTTCCGACATTTTTCCTCACTTTCATGATAATTGACCGGTTTCCGGTGGTCGTAATGAGTAAATAGACAATGCAGCCATACATGCCGCAGTCCAAGCAAAAACTGATTGCAGACTACGAAACGGCGATGGCGAAGTGTGAAATAATTAAACGATGGTTGGCATCTGTTAAATCGCGCCTTAGACTAACTTTGGATTTGGTGGTAACAGAAAATTATGCTTACATTTGCACCATGAATTACACATCAAACTATTTACTGACTTATTGCATCTAACTATGGCAAAGTATTTCAAACAGGAGATGCCCGACCTCAGGAACACGGGCGAAAAGAAATTCTATTACCGCATGAAGGTCAACGAGAACATTGACTTCGACGAACTGGTAAGACGCCTTACCTATCCCGGTTCGGGCCTTGACAAAGGACAGGTGGTACAGGTAATCGCAGCCATCGGCAAGCAGATGGCGCTGGAAATGGCCTCTGGCAATTCGGTGACAATCGACGGCATCGGGACTTTCAGGGCGTCTGTCGGCATGACGATGCCCAAAGAGCTGACTGGTACGGACACGGGAAAGGAAACCAACGCCAGAAGTCTGAAGGTGACGGGCATAATCTACAGGGCAGCCTCACAGCTGGTCCGCACGATTTCCTCGCAATGCACCTTGGTACGCGACAAAGAGCACCGGCTGCGCAAGTCGCCCTACAGCAAGGAAGAGCGCATCGGCCTTGCCGTCGGCTATCTGGGCGATGGAGCCCATCCCTTCATGCGCGTCGGTGATTATGCTCGCCTTACCCGGCAGTCGCACTGCGCAGCTTCGCGCGAGTTGCAGGAAATCTCTCGGACGCCACAATCGCCTATCAGGAGAGACGGCAGAGCAAGTGCGCTCGTCTATGTGCTTAGCCGCAAACAGCTGTAGATAATCACTGACATTGACAGATGGCAGATTTTATACTCGCAAGGGGCAATATGCTCCGGCAGGTATAAAATCTGCATTTGTTTTGGCAGTTACAAATGTAATTTGTATATTTGCCAAATGCACCAAATACGAACGCGCATCATATCAAGAGGCACAGATATGCCGCAATCGACAAGCTGGCAGTTCCAGCACAGCCTTGTACTGTTCAGAATGTATGAACAGGCACCAGGTCATACCCCTTATATGGCCATAGCCGAGGATGAAAACGGACAAGTAGTGGGTCAGCTGCTGGCTGTTACCCGTTGGCGCAAGAGCCTGTTTCCGCTCTATCTGTACAAGCAAGCCCGCGTCTTCGGCACAGGCGACTATACCGACAATGCCAATCCCCAGGAGATATTCGGAATGTTGCTTGGACGACTGACAAGGATATTGAAAATGAAGCTGTGTCTATACATCGAGTTCTCCAACATACCTTACAAGATGTATGGTTACCAACATCTGAGAGCCTACGGTTACTTCCCAACCGGCTGGATGGAGACTCTTCTGGACCTGAAGGAGGCAAACCCGACAGACAGATTGAGTCTGAAAAGCAGCAGATACCTCAAAGAAGTCTCGGAAAAGGGTCTGCAGACGCGCGAAGCGACCAGCGACGCAGAGGTCAAGGAGTTCTGCAAGCTCCTCAAGAAGTCCTACCGCTACGTGCTTCAAAGTTTTCTGCCTAACAAGGAACTTATCCTTGAGTATCATCACAATCCACAAATCAAAATCTATGTCACGACCAACGGCAACAAAGTGGTTGCCGGATGCGTATGCCTCTTCGCCAATGGCAATGCTTATGGCTGTTATGCCGTGACGAACAAAAAATTGGTTCCCAAGAATCATTTATTCCACATCTCTGTATGGCATGCCATCGAAGAGGCCTATCGTCGGGACTGCGGCAAATTCTTCATCGTCGACGCCGGTCAGCCCTCCATGCACAACACACTGACAAAGATGATGCTAAATCTCGGTGCGGTTTCAACCAACAAGTACAGATGGTACCATCTGAATATTCCGCTTGTCAATACGATTATTTGCAAGTGGATAGTGGGCTGACACAATAATCGGCCCTATCTTGCGTTATATGGTTATGAAACAATTCGTATTATTGGCTTTGCTGGCTTCAGTATGCCTCTCTACATATAGTCAGAGCTTTGTCTTGCAAGGACGGGTTACCGACGACAAGGACAATCCCATCGAGTTTGCGTCTGTAACCTGTGCCCGCCAAGGCAAGGTGGCTCTCACGTCTGCCAAGGGTTCATTCACCCTCACCCTCCACTCTGCCGACTCGGTGGTCATACGCTTCTCGATGCTGGGTTATCGTGCCAAGACCCGCGTACTGCGCAACCCTCGTGGCAGACAGAACCTCCACGTGGTCATGTATGCCGACGTCAACACGCTCGGCGAAGTCGAAGTGAAAGGAGAAAAGATACAGACCGGCCAGACTCAGGAACTGAAGACCAAGGACATGAAGATGTCGCCCTCGGTGGGTGGCAATGCAGTGGAAGAGCTCATACAAAGTCAGGCGGGAGTATCAACCCATAGCGAACTGAGCTCTCAATACAACGTAAGAGGAGGCTCTTTTGACGAGAACAGCGTATATATTAATAATGTAGAGGTCTTCCGCCCATTCCTTGTGAGGTCTGGACAACAGGAGGGCTTATCGGTAATCAATCCAGACATGGTGGCGAAGATTGGGTTCTCGACTGGAGGATTTGAGGCAAAGTATGGCGACAAGATGTCATCGGCTCTCGGCATCACCTATAAACGACCACAGCGGTTTGAAGCCAATGCTTCGGCAAGCCTGTTGGGCGCAAGCGCCTATGTGGGTTTGGCCAACAAGAAGATTGCGTGGGCCAATGGCGTGAGATACAAAACCAATAAATATCTTTTGGGGTCGCTGCAGGAAAACGGAGAGTACAAGCCTAACTTCCTGGACTATCAGACCTATCTGAGTTATACTCCCGACAAGCGTTGGCAGATTGATTTCATCGGTAACATCTCGGAAAGTCACTACAACTTCTATCCCAAAGACCGCAACACGGCCTTCGGCACGATGCAGAACGTAATGAATTTCAAGGTCTATTTTGACGGGCAGGAGAAAGACCTCTTCCGCACCTATTTTGGTTCGTTGGCAATCAATCGAAACCTTAACAGCAAGACGCGGTTGTCACTCATTGCGTCGGCATTCTCGACCAAAGAGCGTGAGACCTACGACATACAGGGCCAATACTGGCTCACCCAGACCGAGACCAATGAGAATATGGCTGTCGGAACGTATTTCGAGAGCGCCCGCAACTATCTCGAAGCCCGCGTGCAAAGTCTGAAGCTGATGCTGACAAGCAAAATCAAGAAGCACGACATCGAAGCCGCATTGACGCTCAAAAGGGAGCATATCAAAGAGAACTCCATAGAATATGAGATGCGTGATTCGGCTGGTTACAACGTACCCAATACCGGCGAGGACCTGTATATGATATACTCCATGCGCACCCGAAACCAGCTGGATGCTTCTCGCATAGAGTCATATATACAGGATACGTGGCGATTTACATCGGGTACGGACAGCGCCACTACCCTCTATACGCTCAACTACGGACTGCGTATGAGCCACTGGAACTTCAACAAGGAAACAATCTTGTCGCCCCGCATCTCATTGGGCATCATTCCGGCTTGGTCGCCAAACACCACACTGCGCATCGCAACCGGCATCTACTACCAAGCGCCCTTCTTCAAAGAGCTTCGTGATACTACTACCGTCAACCATGTAACCGTGGCACGGCTGAACGAAAAGATAAAAAGCCAACGGTCGATACACTTCGTTGCGGGTTATGACTATCGCTTCAGAAGCATGAACCGCCCCTTCCGATTTACTGCCGAAGCATATTACAAGATACTGCAGAACCTGATACCCTACTCTATTAATAATGTAAAGGTAGTATATTATGGTGACAACATCTGCAGCGGTTATGCAGCTGGTCTGGACATGAAGCTGTATGGTGAATTTGTACCAGGAACAGACTCTTGGATATCACTATCCTTGATGAAAACCCAAATGAAGCTGAACGGCCATTCCATGCCGTTGCCCACAGACCAGCGGTGGGCTATGAACCTGTTTTTTACAGATTACTTCCCCGGAACCGACAGATGGAAGATGACTCTTCGCCTTGCCTTTGCCGACGGTCTGCCATTCTCGGCGCCTCACAGAGAAACCGAGCGCAACTCATTCAGAGCCCCTGCATACAAGCGCGCAGATATTGGAATGAGCTATCGGTTGTTTGAGAATGAAGCAAAGAGGAAGAATATGCCGTTCAGGAATATCTGGCTTGGCGTAGACTGTCTCAACTTGCTCGGCATCAACAATGTAAACAGCTATTATTGGATTACTGACGTCACCAATCAGCAGTACGCTGTCCCCAACTATCTCACCGGCCGTATGCTCAACGCCCGCGTGCTCTTTGAATTCTAACCGCAATACGTTAAATATGCTTAATATCGGAGAAATATATAGTTGGCGCAAGCGCCTATGTCCATAAAAATTAGTAATTTTGCAGCCGATTTAGTCCGTTCGGGCTCGAACAAGTTCTGAAACACCATCAGGCGCCTGTCGGAAAAACTTATATTTTATAACAAATGTACGCAATTGTAGAAATTAACGGTCAGCAGTTCAAGGTAGAGGAAGGCCAGAAGCTCTTCGTTCACCGTATCAAGGATGCCGAGGCTGGTAAGACCGTTGAATTTGACAAAGTGCTCCTCGTCGACAAAGACGGAGCTGTCACAGTCGGTGCACCAACTGTTGAAGGTGCCAAAGTAGTAGTAGAGGTTGTGAATCCTCTTGTTAAGGGTGACAAGGTCATCGTTTTCAAGATGAAGCGTCGCAAGGACTATCGTAAGAAGAATGGTCACCGCGCCCAGTTCACACAGGTAGAAGTTAAACAAGTAGTCGCTTAAAAGGAGGATTTCAGAATGGCACATAAAAAAGGTGTTGGTAGTTCTAAGAACGGCCGTGAATCAGCTTCACAAAGATTAGGCGTTAAAATCTGGGGTGGTCAGAAAATCATCGCTGGTAACATCATCGTTCGTCAGCGTGGTAACAAGCACTTCCCAGGCGAGAATGTAGCACAGGGCAAGGATGATACTCTTTACGCATTGACCGACGGTGTGGTTTACTTCCACAAGGGCTCACGCAACAAGAGCACAGTATCAGTTCTCTCTCCCGAAGTTTACGCTGAGAAGACTAAGAAAGCTGAAGCTTAAATAAACAACAACTTATTCCAAACAAACAATACAGAAGCCAGTTCCATACGGAATTGGCTTCTTCTCGTATATATAAACGCATCGCGCAGAAGAAATTATAAGATTTATTTTGTTATCGGGCACGCTTTGATTAACTTTGCATACAGACAGCATCATGGCTGCTAAAAGTACATTATCATGAATATTTGTTATTAAGTCCGCTTAAACAAAGATGAAGAAAATCATAGTCCCCTTTATAATAATAGGTGTAACGACACTCATTGCCTCTTGTCATACAACGGTCAGTGAAGATGAATGCATCAGTGAAAGAGTTGATTCGTTTGCGACATATTACTTTAACTGGCAATATGACAAAGCGGCGGCGTATTGTACTCCCCTATCGATAAAGTGGCTGGAATTCGCAGCAAGTCAAGTCAGAGAAGGTGATGTAGAACAACTCAAGGCAAAGGAAAGCCAACTTACTACGGAAATAATCTCAATAGATTATAGCCCAGACGAGCAGCAGGCTCGCGTGAAGCAGCGGGTAAGCAACTATATGGAAGCTCGCGGATTCGGAGAGCCTCCGGCAGAATGTGAAGAAGGCATCTACGAATGGACATTGGTAAAAGATAAGCGTGCATGGCTAATCAGAATGGAAGCCCTACCGCGAAATGAAAAGCAAAATCACGACTAAAATTGGGATGAACCAATGCATAATGCTCTGCCTTGGACTCATAGGCAGGGTTAATGGCCTTCATGCCCATATCCATACGCAAGAGAAAATAGTCGAAATTTAGGCGCAAGCCCACACCATAGGCCACCGCTATCTGTTTGTAGAACTCGTTGAAGGCAAACTTGCCTCCGGGCTGGTCGGCGTATTCTTTCAATGTCCAGATGTTACCTGCATCAACAAATACAGCGCCATCCAGCTTCCAGAACATGTGCGTGCGATACTCCAGATTGAAATCAAGTTTCATATCACCCGTTTGGTTGATGAAATCAATGCGTCCATCTTTTCCCTTAAACTTACCTGGGCCCAAGCCACGGACAGTCCAACCTCTTACGGAGTTGGCTCCACCCGAAAAGTACCGCTTCTCAAAAGGCAGAATCTTACTGTTTCCATAAGGACAAGCTATGCCCAATCCAATGTGAGCAGCCAAAGAGTTGTGCTCATCAAACTTAAAAAGGTGCGTATAGTCAACATCCATCTTGGCGTATTGGGCATATGCGATTCCAAACAGCGTGTTCTGCCCATTGGAGTTGGTCTTAAACTTGGCTATATGCGACAATGAATTGAGCAGATTGCCCGAAGACTCGACATTGGCACGAACAGCATCACTGCCATCATTATAACTCAATCCGAAACCGAGCTTCATAATGAACAGGTCTTCGTAGTTGTAACGGAGAATGGCATTTCGGTTGCCCTCATCGTCCAAGTAATCACGCTTGAAAGTCTCGCTTATCCACGGCATGGACACATAATTGAGGTCGAGCAAATCAAAGCGGTAAGACAGATTATGATGCGCCTCCTCCCATCTATAACGCCAAGCTGCAGAGAAGACTCGGCGGTGAAATTCAGGACGATTTTGCAAGTTCCAACTTAAAGAAAGCTCAGAAGTAGCCTGACTGTTACGAGTAAAAGAATGAGAAAGGAAAGGCGCAACAAAGCGAGGGAATGCCAGACGCGTCTCTATTCCATATTCCTTGTAGTTCTGGTCGTTGTATCCTTCAAGACCTTTAATCGCTTCATAAGCTCCACGCAACTCAATGCTCAACAACTCGCTTCCATGAAAAAGGTTCTTGTTCGTATATGTAAGAGAAACCGCCGCGCCCAAATCTCCGGCCGTGTTGGTACCTTCCGGTTGGAATGACACAGACGATGGCTTGTTCATGGTCAACTCGATTAACGTGTTCAAGACTTGGCTGTCAGGAACCTCTTCAAACTGGATATTCGTATAACGCACAGCTCCAAGTTTGGCAAAATTATTGTAAGTACGCTGAAGTTTCTGTTCGCTGAAGAAATCGTTCTGAACTAAAGCCGTATTGTTGAGCATAATCTTTCTGCGCAAATATCCGTTTGCGTTATCTGTACGATAGTCAATCCGTCCAACCTTATAACGCGGATGAAAAACGGCAGGGGCATCGTTGTATGCACGATAAGGATAGAGATGCAGGGTAACATCAAGGAGCTGAGAGTTGGCTGCGCTATCTACAGTGAACTGAATAAAATCCTTGTTGAAACGGTAAAAACCGCTGTTAAGCAGATAGTCTGATATACGCTTACGTATATTGTCGAGCTTGTCAACACTAAACTTTGTACCTTTGGCTATATGGAATTTGGAATTGGGCTGCTCTATCTTTAGCAAATTGGCAATGCTGTCATCGTCAATTATATAATGTACATTGTCAATGAAATAGGCTTGCCCCGGAGTTATGGTATATGCAGCCGTGATTTTCTTTCCCTTCGTGCGCGTATCCAATTGCACCGAAGCATGCATATACCCCATGTTATGCATGGCTGCCAAGAGGTCACTCTGACTCTGGTGAGCCTGGTTGACATCATAAATGACCGGTTCTTCACCAATATTGCGAAGGGTACGGTTAATCCATTTGGCGGTGTCCTTTCCCGCTAAAGAATATGTGGCCAATGGTATCTTAAATATGGAGAACCACTTGGAGTTGGCCTTCTGCTTGATGTAGGGTCCAAGCACGGCGGCGTCAAAGCCTTTTTCGGTTGACTTCAACTCAACCTTATCCAACAAGTACTCGTTTTCGGATATGAACTTTGAGGCACTACATGACGACAGTAATGCTATAAAAAAAGCTATATATAGATTAATATATTTCAAAACATTCCAATTAGTTCCACAAAATTACAAAAAACAACAGAATAATTATTAACTTTGCAACAAATATTTTCGCAATAATGATCAGTAAAGCAAAGATAAAATATATCAAATCATTAGACCAAAAAAAATACCGTAATAATGAGCAGGTATTTGTTGCCGAAGGGCCTAAAGTAGTTGGTGATATGCTTGCCAAACATGACCCCAAGATACTTGTTCATACTGAAGCGTGGAACCCTCCATGTATTGCCAAACAATATGATGACTGCGAAGAATACATAGTTACCGGAGACGAACTGAGGAAGTTGAGTTTCTTACAGCATCCACAAGAAGTATTGGCAGTATTTTCGCAAACACAAACAAAACTGCCAACGACATTTGCAAAGGAAATCATACTTGCACTCGACGGAGTACAAGACCCAGGAAATCTTGGTACAATCATACGCATCGCAGATTGGTTTGGCATAACCCAAATTGTATGTAGCAAGGATACGGTTGACGTATTCAACCCCAAGGTTGTACAAGCCACGATGGGAAGTATTGCCCACATATCTATAAGTTACGTTGATTTGTTTTCTTTCCTCAAGAGTGTACCCGAAGATGTGCCTATATATGGAACAGTACTTGACGGGGAAGACATTTATACCAAAGAACTTAGCAGCAATGGCATCATCATAATGGGCAATGAGGGTAAAGGAATTTCTGACCCTATCAAGTCGCTTATCACAGAGCGTCTGTTCATACCCAACTTTACCGATGGAAGAGATACTGCCGAGAGTCTCAATGTCGCCATTGCTACAGCCATTACTTGCAGTGAATTTAAAAGAAGGATAAGTTATGAAAGATAGTATATACGTTAACAGAAGCGTTTCTGCATGTTTGAAGGAAGCGACCGCAATGGCATTCAGCCATTTGAAAACCATATTGTTTACCACCTGGTTACCCTTGCTTCTCGTTTCAATTTCCTTTACGGGAATACTCTTGTCATTCACGCCAAACAAGCAAATATATGACCTTGGCAACGCCAACATCTGGCTTTCTTTGCTTTTCCTTGTGGCAATGTACATCCTATTATTTGTTAGCTGGCTGTGGACTGCGGCAAAGGCATTTGCCTTTGTCAATGGAGAAAAGACCAAGAACAACCTTAAGCGTTGCATAGCGCCAATCATAGTTCTCGTCGCGTTCAGTTTAGCTGTAAAGAGTTGTCTTACAGGCGTCATCTACGAAACCGTGAACAAATGGTTGACGACATTCAACATGTCTGAACAGGCAACAAGCGGGTTGGCGCTGATTCTGTTGATTTCTGTCATAGCCATCGTTGCAGCCCTGCTTTTGCCGCTGCTTTATGCGTTTACCCATTATATATTGGAACAAAAAGAAAGTTTAGCCAGCGTCTTCAAATCAGGCTATAAGACCGGAATCCGCCATTGGGGCTTCCTGTTCTTGTCTACGATGATTACCACATTAATCGTTGGAGTCCTGGCGGCAATCATTATGACCCCTTTGACCATCATATTGTTTGCCAACATACAAAACACCCTTGGTATAATCAATGGAGACGTGGACGGAACCCCTTCCGGTTTCTATTTCATGCTCATAACGACCAGCATAGTATGTTGTTTTATAACAACCTTCATCTCCCTGTGGCAATTATTATCAACTTGCTACGTATGCGGTTCGATAACGGTCCACGAAGCAGAGAAGAACAGACAAGCTAAAGAGATAAACCAACATGAAACCACAGAGAATCTTATTTATTGACAGAGACGGCACGCTTATCAAGGAGCCGGATGACGAGCAGATTGACTCCTTCGAAAAGCTGGAGTTTGTCCCTGGAGTCTTCAAGAACCTAAGATACATCAAAGAACATCTTGATTACAAGTTGGTAATGGTAAGTAATCAAGACGGCTTGGGCACCGACTCATTTCCCGAAGATACCTTCTGGCCTGTCCACAATTTCATCCTCAACACTTTGGCTGGCGAGGGCATCACATTTGACGCCCAGCATATCGACAACCATTTCCCTGATGACAATTCCCCCATGCGCAAGCCCGGAACTGGCATGCTCAAGGAATACATGGACAACGCCCAATACGACCTCCCTAACAGTTATGTCATCGGCGACCGTGATACCGACAGACAATTGGCCCACAACTTAGGATGCAAGGCCCTTATCCTGGGCGACGACTGCCCTTCGTGGGACAAGATATCTGAGATATTGCTGGGCGGAGAACGTATAGCCGAAATCAAGAGAGATACCCGCGAGACCTCTATCTACGTGAGTCTGAACATAGATGGAAGCGGCAAGAGCGACATCGATACTGGGATAGGATTCTTTGACCATATGCTCGAGCAGATTGCCAAGCATGGCACTGTGGATTTGACGGTAAAGGCCAAAGGCGACCTGAACGTAGACGAGCACCACACCATAGAGGACACAGCTATCGTCATAGGCGAATGTATCCTGAAAGCGCTCGGCGACAAGCGAGGCATAGAGCGCTTTGGTTACTGTCTGCCTATGGACGACTGCCTGTGCCAGGTGGCCCTCGACTTTGGAGGCAGACCCTGGCTGGTATGGGATGCCGAATTTAGAAGGGAGAGAATCGGGGATATGCCTACGGAGATGTTCTTGCACTTCTTCAAAAGCCTGTCCGATTCTGCAAAAATGAACCTCAACATCAAGGCCGAAGGAACCAATGAACACCACAAGATAGAAGGCATCTTCAAAGCCTTTGCCAGGTCTATCAAGATGGCAGTGCGTAGAGACATCTATCATTACGAACTGCCTTCCACTAAGGGTATGTTGTAAATCGAAGCAGTATGGAGAGACTATGGAACCGCAATTATATAAAGGTGATGATTGCCAACTTCATGTTGTACTTTGCCTTTTATGTGCTCACCCCTCTCCTACCTATATATCTTAATGAGTACTTTGCGGCCTCAAAAGACACTATCGGAATGGTATTGTCTGGTTATACGGTCGCGGCGCTCATCATACGACCCTTCAGCGGTTATCTGGTTGACAGTTTCGACCGCAAACACATACTGTTGATATTCTTCTCACTGTTTGCGGCCTGCTTTATAGGATATTTCTGGGCAGGCACGCTGTTGGCTTTCGCCATCGTCCGCACCCTGCACGGTGCGCCGTTTGGTGCAGTCACTGTCGCCAATTCCACCTGTGCCATCGATGTACTGCCTTCGTCAAGGCGCAATGAGGGTATAGGTTATTACGGATTGAGCAATAACCTCGCCATGGCTATTGCGCCGTCATTCGGACTGTACATTTATCACATTCTGCAAGACTTCAAATGGCTTTTCGGCGTAGCCCTAATCACTGCATTCATCGGACTGGCAGTATTGACCACACTGGAAACCAACAGCACGAGGCGCCCAGTCCAAACCAACAAAAAACTGTCTCTCGACCGATTCTTCCTCACAAGGGCATGGCTGCTGGCCATCAACATTGCACTGTTCGGTTTTTGCTTTGGAGTGCTGAGCAACTATCTTGCCATATACAGCAAAGAGAAATACGGTGTGATGGATGGCACCGGCACTTATTTCATGCTCCTCTCGGTGGGATTGTTCCTGTCGCGATTGCAAGGGGCCAAAGCTCTGCGAAAAGGCTATATAACCCGCAATACCGCCCATGGCATGTTGCTATCCCTGTTGGGTTACACCCTGTTTGTCGCCATGCCATTCCCGTACGGCTATTACATCTCAGCCATACTTATAGGTCTGGGCAACGGCCATATGTATCCCGGCTTCCTGAATATGTTTATCAATGTGGCCCATCACAATGAGAGAGGGACAGCCAATTCATCGATATTGACTTCGTGGGATTTCGGTTTCGGTATAGGCATCTTGGCAGGTGGTATGATAGCCGAACTCTTTGATTATACGGCAGCCTTCTGGATGGTTGCAGTGGTAAATGGCATAGGCGTGCTGCTATTCTTCACAGCAGCACGACGTTTCTTCTTGAAGCACAATCTTAACGAGGATGTGTTTTAGCTTCGTTTCAGAACTTCATATTGGCATCTACAAATGACAAGGGCAGCAAGTCCTTGACACTGCTCAGTTCGTATACGCCATTCTCACCATACAGCAGGATGCGTATAGGTCGGTTGTAGCGGTCTTCCATTTCCAATATCACCTGGCGGCAAGCCCCGCAAGGAGTAATGGGCGTAAGGATGAAGCCCGAATCATTGCGGGCTGCGATGGCAAGTGTAGTAATAGCGAGATGGGGCTGCATCGACTGTGCTGCAAATATGGCTGACCGCTCGGCGCATAAGCCTGAGGGGAAAGCAGCATTCTCCTGATTGGCGCCTATTTGAATGGTGCCATCCTCCAGTCGCAGTGCCGCTCCCACATAGAAACGGCTATAACGTGCATAGGAATGACGAGTGGCATCCTTGGCACGTTCCACAAGTTCTTTGTCTTCTACAGAAAGTTCATCATACTGATAAACCTTTACGTTGACTTCTATCTTGAACTCTTTCATAGTTATTGTTGTTTATATTCAAATGCTCCAATGTCGGGTTTGGGGTCTCTCGGGGTGCCGTGTCTGTCAATAGGAAGAGAGGTGGCAGGGTCGGCCTTGTCTATAGCCCCACTGATGCTGTCGAGAGAGAAATCATAGACGAGATTGCGCGTGTCTATCGTCTTGAAGTGTTTCTTCCCAAAGCGTATGGTGTCGGCAATATCTTCGTAGACCACGTTTATAAAATAAATGCTGTCTTTAGTTACTATTTTCGGAGTACGAATTATACAAGTTTCAAATTTGAAATGACAATCTTCTGCCGTTAAACCATTAATTTCGTCATCAGAATAACCTGTGATGATACTATTGCGACATAATAGACGTGCAATAGGACTTTCAAAGGTAAACGCTTGTTTGCGATTGCCATCAAAAGGATAGAATTGGGCGATGGTAGAATGATTGATGGTCACGTCGCCGCCCTTCACATAGACACAAGGCAGAAGGGTGTTGGTGATTTGGCAATTCTCTACGATTGCCTTGACGTAATTCAAAGACAATCCTACGCCACGGCAATTGTGTATCGTAGACTGTCTGATGGAAAGTTTGGTCTTGTCAATGTCGGCCGAATCGGCAACGATGCCGTTGAAGGCGCCATGTATATCGGTGTACTCGATGTCGTTTTCATACGACTCCGCATTGAACTTGATGCCCTGCCACTGACCCGAAACTCTGTCGTAGGGCAGATAGGGGAACATGCGGTCAAGCCTTGAGCCACGAAGGACAACCGGGGCGTCCTTGGTTCCCAACGAACGCAGCGTGCCATCAACCTCTATGCCGGCTTGAGAATTGAAATAGAGGGTTGTACCTGCTTGTATTTGCAACGTAGCTCCTTGGGATACGTGGATTCCTCCCCGTATAAGAATCGGATTGGCATCATAAATAGTTGTATCGCGAGTGATATCGAGCTTGTCAAAAGTCTTGGCGTTCCAGGAATATGCCTTGAGACATACCGTCTGGCTCACACCGTTTTCAAGAAGAAATGTAAGTTTGTCTTCTATCAACTGCGGGCCTGGCTCTCTTTGGGTCTTGGGCGTAACTTCGACAAAGACACGCAGGCTGTCGCCTTTGTAGAGTTCTATATTGTTGGTCTGATAACCGACCTCGGCACCAAGATATTCGCCACGCACATTGACACGGAATCCACTTTGGTTGCCGCGCTCCAGACGCACCGAGGTACAACGCAATCCTGCATCGTTGCGATTGTAGACCCAAAATGAGCGCATGGAGGAAGGGGTATTACTGAAAATCGTATCAACATTGACGGTGTCGGCAGAAAAAGAAAGGACTGCCGAGGATGACATTGTAAAAGTATCATCATCGCATGATACTATAAAAATGCCCAATAGCGCATGAAGCCAAACAATAAACAGCTTTTTCATTAACTATAAAACGTCCCGATGCAAGATTTATTGCCCTTCTGTCACTATTTATTTTATATGAAAAGATTGGTGCCGCGCCTTTTCAGACGTAACGACACCAATCCTTCTATGAATTTAACCGAAGTTATCGTACATAATTGCATCCTTATCAACGCCGAGACTGTCGAGATAATCTGTTACTGTCTTAATCAGCATGGGAGGACCGCAGAGATAGTATTCACAATCTTCAGGTGCCTCATGATCCTTCAAGTAGGTATCGCGGATGCAGTTAACCGCAAATCCGGTATAATACTTTACACCAGCAGCATCGGCTTTGGGGTCTTGGCGGTCGAGCGACAAGTGGAAATGGAAGTTGGGGAATTCCTTCTCAAGTTCCCAGAAATCTTCCAGGAAGAAGGCCTCGCCCAGGGCGCGCGCACCATAGAAGAAATGCATCTCTCTGTCTCTTGTCTGGAGCGTCTTGGTCATGTGCATAATCTGTGCACGCAATGGCGCCATACCTGCACCGCCACCAATCCATATCATTTCCTTACCAGAAGTGAAGTTGGGATGGAAATCTCCGTAGGGGCCGCTCATCATAACTTTGTCACCGGGCTTCAGGCTAAAGATATAGGAAGAGCCGATGCCCGTGGGAACATCCTGGAAGCCGACCTGCGGACGGGGCAGGAACGGAGTTGTGGCAATACGCACGGTGAGGGTGATGATATCTCCCTCGGCAGGATAGTTGGCCATCGAGTATGCTCTCACTGTGGGCACGGGGTTATGTGCCTTGAGCGAGAAGATGTTGAACTTTTCCCAGGCCTTGATATAATCTTCGCCGATATCATTCTTATCGAAATCCACATTATAGTCTATGCAATCGTAAGCAGGTATCTTGATTTGGGCGTAGGAACCGGGAACAAAGTCCATGTGCTCGCCAGGAGGCAGAGCAACCTTGAATTCCTTGATGAAACTAGAGACATTCTTGTTGGAAATGACGGTACACTCCCACTCTTTCACGCCCATCACGCTATCAGGCACGCGGATGTCGAGATTGCCCTTCACTTTGCACTGACATCCCAGACGCCAATGCTCCTTAATCTGCTTGCGGGTAAAATGGGGACGCTCTGAGTCGAGAATCTCACCTCCGCCAGACAGAACCTGAACCTTACACTGACCGCAGCTTGCTTTACCACCACATGCAGAAGGCAGGAAGATGCCGTTCTCATTCAGGGTTGACATCAGGCTATTTCCCTGTTCTACAGAGAGCTGCTTGTCGCCATTTATCGTGATAGTCACATTGCCGCTTGGACTCAGATACTTCTTTGCGACAAGCAACACAATGACCAAAAGGAGTATAATCAAGAGAAAGACTCCGATACTTAACAATATAAACTGTTCCATAATTATATTCCTGCTCTATTAAATTTTCAGACCGCTAAAACACATCATAGCCATAGCCATGAGTCCTACTATAATAAATGTGATGCCGAGGCCCTGAAGCGGACGAGGCACATCGCTATACTGCAGCTTCTCTCGTATGGCACCCATAGCCACGATGGCCAGAGTCCATCCGATACCTGAGCCCAAAGCATAAACCAATGCATCAACTACGCTACCGATATACTGAGAATTGGATGGGTCCATGTTGATACGCTGTTGCATGAAAAGCGATGCGCCCATGATGGCACAGTTTACAGCTATCAAAGGCAAGAAGATACCCAGCGCAGCATAAAGAGACGGACTGTACTTCTCGACAACCATCTCAACCAACTGCACGATACCGGCAATCACCGCAATGAAGATGATGAAGCTGAGATATGAGAGGTCAACGCCATCGACCAGACAGTCGGGACCTAATACTTTAGTCTGAAGCAAGTAATCGACAGGCACGGTGACCAACAGCACGAATGTAACTGCAGCACCGAGTCCGAATGAGGTCTTCACATTCTTCGAAACCGCAAGGAATGAGCACATTCCGAGGAAGAATGCGAAGATCATATTATCTACAAAAATAGAACGGAGTAATAAGCTTAAAGCATGTTCCATAATGATTTATTTTTCAGTGTAAAAAAATGCACGGTGTACCCAAATAACGCATCCCAAAAGTATCAACGCCATTGCAGGCATAGTCATCATGCCGTTGTTGACATACCCGAAATCGTAAACGAAACCAGGGATGACGTCCATGCCAAGCAGGGTGCCGCGGCCAAGCAACTCGCGGATTCCACCGACAATGACCAGCACCATGGCGTAACCAAGACCGTTTCCGATACCATCGAGGAATGATGGCCATGGCTTGTTGGTCATGGCAAATGCTTCGAGGCGTCCCATGAGGATACAGTTGGTGATAATCAGACCTACATATACAGACAGCTGCACACTTACATCGTAGGCAAAGGCCTTGAGTATCTGGCTGACAATCGTTACCAATGCAGCAACGACAACAAGCTGTACGACAATACGAATACGCATAGGTATCGTATTGCGGATAATAGAAATGATAGTATTGGCAAAAGCGGTAATAACCGTCACTGCCAATCCCATTACTATCGCAGGCTTAAGCTGGGAAGTAACAGCCAAAGCAGAGCAGATTCCCAACACCTGGACAAGAATCGGATGGTCCAGATTGAGGGGATTAATCAATGCCTCTTTATTTTGTTTGTTGAATAATGACATAATCTTTGATTTTATATGTATACATTATTTATCCTTTAAGAAAACAAGGTACTTGCCAAGTCCTTCGTGAATCATGCGGGTAACACCATCGCAAGTCAGAGTGGCTCCACTTACTCCATCTACTTGAGTAGCAGGATTGTCAACCTTCTTGCAGACAGAGAGAGCGACAGCATCCTGATTACCATCAGCAAAGAGATGCTTGCCACAGAACTGCTGCTGCCACTTCTGGTTATCCTTGATTTCGGCTCCCAGACCAGCGGTCTCACCTTCGTGGTTAAAGTAAACGCCATAAATGGTTTCCTTATCCGCGTTGATGGCAATATATCCACTAATGCCGCCCCAAAGGCCCATGCCATAGACTGGCATTACATATTTCTTTTGTCCGTCTACATTGCATACAAACAGAGCGAGTTTACCGGCTTTGAAATCACCGCCATTGAGCTTGAAACCGTCATTTTCTCCGCCGGGCTTGCCAGCTGAAAGAACTTCATTCTTCTCATTGATGATTTCGTCGGCTTCAACGAGCTTGTTATAATACTCTTCTACTTGATTGTCATTGACATCACGGATGTTCAGGGCAGCTATAATCTGCTTCTTTTTGTCCAATGCCACATTCTTGTCCTGAATGGGCTTCAGCGCCTGAGAGAAGTAAGCCAGAACAAATGCCACGGCAATGACCAAGAGAGACGCGTATGCAAGAATGTATGTATTTGAATTTGTATTTAGTTTCATAATCGTTTCTCCTATTTATTAATACGTTTGATTCTTGCTGATACGTTGCGCTCGACAACACAGTAGTCAATCAATGGAGCAAAGACATTCATGAATAGGATGGCAAGCATCATTCCCTCTGGATATCCCGGGTTGAAAAGACGTATGATTATCGCCATAAAACCTATCAAAAAGCCATATATCCATTTTCCGGTTTCTGTGCGTGCCGATGTAACTGGATCCGTTGCCATAAATACAGCACCAAAAGCGAAACCACCCAAGAAGAGATGCTCGTACCATGCGAGGGGTGACAAGCCAAGTGACTGGAACAAGGCAGCTGTCAAGCCTCCGCCAAGGAAAACGCTCAACATGGTCTTCCAACTGGCCACTCCACTCCACAGGAGAATTATGGCTCCGACTCCTATAGCAATTACGGATGTTTCGCCGATACTACCGGGCATCAGACCTACAATCATATCCATCAGAGAGGTATTGGTCGGCAGATGTTGGCCCATCAAGCCCAGAGGCGTAGCCATTGTAAAGCCGTCAGCAAGCTGGTTTCCAAGACCAAAAATGGTATCATTGGCAACCCATACACTCTCACCGCTCATCTTAGAAGGATAAGAGAAGAAGAGGAATGCTCGTGCTACGAGTGCAACATTAAGGAAGTTCATGCCGGTTCCACCGAAGATTTCTTTGGCAATTATCACAGCAAAAGCAATGGCAACCGCCATCATCCACAACGGAGTTGTAACAGGGATAATCAGGGGAATAATGATGCCAGATACCAAATAGCCCTCCTGTATTTCTTCGTGCTTCCACTGCGCCCAGGCAAACTCGATTCCAAGGCCAACTATATAGCTGACCAATACCTTTGGGATTACGGCCAGGAAACCATAGGCAAATACTTCTATAAAGCTGGCGGACGCCAAGGTACCTGCCGCCGCATAATTCTGGTAACCCACATTGTACATGCCAAACAGCAACGCGGGCAGCAAGGCAATAACTACCATACTCATAATGCGCTTGGAATCAATCGCATCATGTATGTTTACACCACTTTTAGAGGTAGAGTTGGAGACCAACAAGAAACTTTCAAAGCCATCAAACAGGCTCCAGAAAGCATGATATTTCCCACCTTTCTCAAATTGCGGTCTTGCTTTGTCAAAAATGTTCTTTAAATTCATATCTTAAGCATTCTCTTTACGTAAAACATTCAATCCGTCACGTACAATTCTTTGCAGTTCAAGTTTAGATGAATCAACAAATTCGGCAACGGCAAAGTCTTCAGGACTAACTTCATAGATTCCAAGCTGCTCCTGACGGTCTATATCGCCTGTTATGATAGCTTTGATGAGATACTCGGCATATATGTCCATAGGCAGAACCTTGTCATATTCACCGCTCATAATCATATGGCGCTCTCCACCCTTGATACGTGCATCGAGGTCATATTCCTTACCTTTACACAACCAGCTGAAATAGCTCTTAGATGTAGAGAACTGACCAAATCTTGGCATTATCCAACCCAAGATTTCGTTCACATTGTCTCCTTCTGGGATTACGGTAACCTCGGATGCACATGGACTCAAGAAATCGTTCAAAGAAGACTTCACACCTGTCAATGGATTACCATTGATGATACGCACATGCTCATTAGTGGTCAATTTGGAATCAAGAATAACCGACAACGGAGTGCCCACCAGGGTTGACACATAAGAAGGTTCTTTCACCATACTTCCAGCAACTGCGATTGTACGTGTCAAGTCCACCTTACCGGTCATAAACAATCTTCCGAAGAAAATCACTGCAGATGGGTTAACAGTCCAAACCACCTCGCCCTTGTTGACAGGATTTATGTGGTTTACCTGTACACCTACATTACCTGCTGGACACGGGCCGTCAAAGACATTTACCTCTACATTCTTTGCATTGACCAAAGCCGCAGCCTGCTGTTTTGCTCCGATTCCGAGATATGTCTTTGCGATACGCGACAAAGCAGTAAGACCCGTTTGGAAAGCCTCTTCGTTACCCTTGAGTTCAACCTCAAAGTCGGCTGCGAGAGGCATATCTCTCAAGGCAGATACGAAGATAGCCTTAGGCATAACCGTCGGATTTGTAGAGACGGCGTAAGGCAACTGGTTGATGTATCCGAAGAGACCTGCTTTGAGCAGAAGGTCTATCACTTGCGAACCTTCGGCTGCCTTGACATCAAGAGTATCAAAACTCTGATAGTGCTGTTCGTCTTCGGCCTTGACCTTAACGCATAACACTTTACGTCGCTCGCCACGTTCAACCGCGACAACTTGTCCGCTGACAGGAGAGGAAAATTTAACATCAGGATAATGCTTGTTCACGAAAAGCGCATCACCAGCCTTTACATAATCGCCTTCATGCACTACGACTTTGGGCGTAACGCCGACAAAACCGTCAGGAACAAGAGCATATTCACCAGACACGACCGCCTTTGATACTTGCTCCGAAGCCCGTCCCTTGAGATTTATGTTAAGGCCCTTACGCAATCTAATTACATTTGCCATACAAGTAAATATATTAATGTATTCTTATAAACGTCAGTTTTAATACCTATTGATTCCAAAAAACCTATGCAAAAATACTCAAAAAACCGCAGACATGGAAAAAAAAACAAATATATTTCAGTATAGGTTAAGAAAAACTTGTAATTTTGTACTTCATAATTGTTAATGTGACAAGAATTAAAAGGTTTTTCAACGTCTCGATATGGCTTGTTTGTGGATTCGTCATATCTCTTGCGATACTGACGCACACTCCGTCGGTGCAGAGTTTCATTGGCAAGAAGGTAGCCGAAGCTGTAGGCGACAAGTTAGGTACCAAAGTTAAAATCGGGCGTGTTGATATAGGTTTCTTAAACCGCCTTATCATCGACAATGTAGTTATATATGATAAGGAGCAGGTTGACATGCTGAAGGCAGGACGCATTTCCGCCAAGTTTGACATCATAGACCTTTCGCGAGGCCGCATCACAATTACATCCGCCCAACTCTTTGCCCTGCAGGCGCGCCTCTACAAGTCCGCCCCCGGCAAGCAGCCCAATTTCCAGTTTGTGCTCGACTCATTGGCCTCCAAAGATACGGAGACCAAGAGCACGCTCGACCTCGCCATCAAGTCGCTCGTTATACGCAACGGCCATGTCATTTATGATGAGAAATACGTTGCCCGAACCCAGCTTTTTTCCCCCAGCCATATCAACATCGACAAGATAAGTACCCATATTATGCTCAACAAACTGAGCAACGATACTTTGAATATATATACCAAAAAGTTCTCTTGCGTCGAACAGAGCGGACTGGCGATCAACGACTTTACTTTCAGCCTTGTGGCCAACCGGAGCCAAGCCGCGCTCAGGGAGTTTATGTTGGAGACGCCCCAAAGCAAGATTATGATACCCGAGTTGGACCTTGCTTATCAATGCAATGATCAGGGGCTGATTCCTTCTTCGTTAGAATATCAAGGAGGATTATCGGGCACCATTACCCCATCCGATTTTGCTCCATTGGCAGTCTTCCTCAAAGATTTTTCTCGCCCTCTGTCCTTGCGCGCTGCCCTTAGCGGAACATCGTCATCACTGAAGCTAAAGAGTATTGCCATCCATCAGGGTAACGATGTCTCTCTTGAGGCCCGCGGAGAGTTACAAGATTGGAAAAAAACGCCTCATTGGTCGGCCGTCCTATCCAGATTTACGATGGATGCAGAGGCGGTGAAATACTTCACGGATGCCCTCGCGCACAAAATCCAACTACCAGAATTTGTCGGCCATATCGGCCAGACCACGCTGCATGGAAAATTCAGCGGGCAAGGCTCCGACATCGCCGCCGATGCCAATCTGTCAACGGCCATTGGCACAGTCATCCTAAAAGCCAAGACTATCAATCACTTGACAAGCGGCAGGATAGACGCGAAAGACTTGAACATCGGCATCATTGCCAATCAGGACAATTTAGGAGAACTTGACGGACAGCTGGATTTCAAAGCGCTGCACGCCAATGGCAAATATGAGCTCAAAAGTGTGAACGGAAACGTAACCAAGTTTGACTACAACGGATATAGATACCAGAATATAGCCCTGAAATACAACGCAGACGGCCAATATGACCATGGAGAAATCAGCATTGATGACCCCAACGCCAATGTGGTAGCCTTCGGTAAAAAGAAGAAGGCCAAAACACCCGAATTTTCTATCGGAGCCAAAATCAGAGGATTGAACCTTGCCCGACTCAATCTTACAGACCAATTCAAGGATGCCACAATTGATGCCGACATCGAAGCCGACATTCACGGTTCCAATTTCAACAATGCCTTGGGCTCGGTGTCTGTATCCAACTTCAATGTCAAGGGCGGAAACAGAGACTACCACCTATCCCAGTTGACCCTCAATGCACAGCGTAATGACAACGTGCATGAGCTGGCGATGAACAGCGATTTCGGAAACATCAAGGTTACAGGACGTTACAACTACGCCACACTGCTGCAGAGTCTCACCAACATAGTCGGAAGCAAGCTCCCTACCCTCCCAGGCTTGCCCAAAATGAACCATAATATAGACAACGACTTCCAGATCAATGCCCAAATCGTCAAGTCCGACTGGCTGAACTCGCTGTTAGGCATCCCATTATATCTCAAGCGCCCCCTGACCCTGGAAGGCAGCGTAAGAGACAGCAATCGTAAGATAGAAATGACCCTCAACCTTCCCTCGTTTGATTATGGCAAAAGCAGCTATGAGCGAGGCTACATCCGCCTTACCTCGCCAGATGACGTGCTCGAAGCCTTTGCCCATCTGCAGCAGGTAGGCAAAAACGATGGCGGCACCTATTGGAACATCCACGCGCTGGCCGAGGACAACAAGCTGCATACCCTGCTATCCTTTGAGAACAACGGCAAGAGCAACTTCTCCGGAATCATCAATACCGAGGCCAACTTCTACAACAACCATCACGGCATGGCCACGGCCAACATCAACATCCAACCCTCTACCATCGCCATTGGCGACAGCGTATGGCATGTCAAACCGGCAAGCATCAATTATTACGAGAACCACCTCACGGTCAACCACTTGTCGGTCGAGCACAACAAGCAGCACATCATCATCAACGGTGAAGCGACCCCAAATGCCAACGACACGCTGACCGTCGACCTGCACGATGTCGATGTGAGCTATATACTCAATCTCATCAACTTCCACTCGGTAGAGTTTGCCGGCAAAGCCACCGGACTGGCACATATCTCCTCACTGTTTGGCAAGCCCGACATGCGAGGCGACCTCTGGGTGCGCGACTTCAAGTTTGAAGACGGACGCATGGGCATCCTCACCGCCAATGTGGCGCTCAACCATCAGAAAGAGCAGCTCGACATCGATGCGACGGCTTTCGACGAGAACGATTCACGCACATACATTCACGGATATGTATCTCCGCAGCGCAATTATATCGACTTGAACATCAAGGCAAACAACACGCGTGGAGAATTCATTGAGAGTTTCTGCGGCAGTTTCATGCGCAATACCAATCTGCGTATTAATGGAAACGTCAGGGTATTCGGCGATTTGAGTGAAGTTAACCTTGAGGGCAACGCCATTGCCGATGGCTCCATGGACATCAAGCCGCTGAATACCACCTACACCCTTGAAGCCTGCCCCGTAAAACTGGTGCCCGACGAAATAAGATTGGCCAACTGCAACATTATGGACCGCAACGGCAACCGTGGTGTTGTCAACGGGGCGATATACCACAAGCACCTTACCCGTATGACCTACGACATAGGTATTACTGCCAACAATCTCCTGGCCTACGACTTCAAGACCTATGGCGACCAGACATTCTTCGGAACCGTATTTGCCACTGGCGACTGCCGCATCAAGGGCAAGAGTGGTGAGGTTGTCATCGACGCTCATGCCACTCCGCAGAAAGGCTCATTCATAGAATACAACGCGTCGAGCCCCGAGAGCATCAGTAATCAGTCTTTCATACACTGGCAAGACCGCGACAGCCTGAAACTGGCTTCCAATACCAGCCACAACGAGGTCGAGCAAGACACCGAGAGCGAGATAGACATCGCCAGCGACATCCACCTCAATCTGCAGATTGACTGTACCCCCGATGCCACGCTCCGGGTGCTCATGGACAAGCAGTCGGGCGACTACATAGCCCTCCACGGCAATGGTTCGATACGCGCCACCTATTTTAATAAGGGCGACTTCGACATGTTTGGCACCTACGAGGTAGAGAGTGGCGTCTACAAGCTGACCATCCAGAACATCATACGCCGCGACTTCCAGTTCCTCCCCGGTGGAACCATCGGTTTCGGCGGCGACCCTATGGATGCCATCCTCAAGCTCAAGGCCCAATATGCAGTCAACGGCGTGAGCCTGTCAGACTTGAACGTCGGCAAATCGTTTACCAGCAACAATATCCGCGTAAACTGCCTGATGAACATCACCGGAACGCCGATTATGCCCAAGGTTGACTTCGGACTCGACCTGCCCACCGTGAGCAATGACGCCAAGCAGATGATTACGCAGCTCATCAACAGCGAGGAAGGTATGAACCAACAGGTGCTCTATCTTCTTGCCGTTGGGCGTTTCTATTCACAGAACAACAACAGCAACTCATCGTTGACAACCCAGCAGCAGAGCCGTACATCGCTGGCTATGCAAAGTATTCTCAGTGGTACCATCAGCCAGCAGCTGAATACCATCCTCAACACGGTCACCAAGAACGACAACTGGAATTTCGGGGCCAACATTTCGACGGGTGATGAGGGATGGAACAACGCCGAATACGAGGGCCTGCTCAGCGGACGCATGCTCAACAACCGCCTGTTGTTCAACGGCCAGTTCGGCTATCGCGACAACGCCAATGCGACTACCAGTTTCATCGGCGACTTTGACCTTCAGTATCTTATCTATCCCAACGGCAACCTCGCCGTGAGGGTTTACAACCAGACCAATGACCGCTACTTCACCAAGAACAGTCTTAATACCCAGGGCCTTGGCATTATATTGAAGAGAGACTTCAATGGCTGGCGTGACCTGTTGGGGCTGCATCCTCAGAAGAAGGACAAGAAGGCTAAGAAGAAGGCCAAGAAAGCTAAAGACAAACGAAAGAATAAACAACAATAATAATTACTAACAATCAAGCTATTGACTATGAGATTTTCATTGTTTTCCTACATCATGCTCTGCATCATGTGTGTGTGTCCTGGTGTGGCCAGCGCCGCCGAAACGGCTGTCCCCTCGGGCGTAACCCCTCTGCCCAACGGCATCACCATCAAATCGGGTGAATATACCCTGCCCGGGAGCGGGGCGACTTTTTATATCAAAGGCAGCAGCCAGACTCTGGCATCTTATCTGCAAGACTGCAAACTCAGACTGCACCAAGCCGCCAATTATGCCAAGGCCGACATCGGAATTGTTATCAAAAGCAAGAAGTCTGTTCCCACTGGCAGCTATACCGACGAGTCCTACACGCTCAGCATCGCTCCCCGCCAGATACGCATTGAGGCCCAGACCGAGGCTGGCGCATTCTACGCCATCCAGACACTGATGCAGATGGCGGCGCAGCAGCGTAGACTGCAGTGCTGCATCATCAACGACTCGCCCGCCTACCGTTGGCGTGGACTCATGTTTGACGTGTCACGCCATTTCCGTCCAAAGGCGTTTCTGCTGAAGCAGCTCGACGCTATGGCCATGCTGAAACTCAACGTGATGCACCTTCACCTCACCGACGGAGCGGGATGGCGCATCCAGATAGACAAATACCCCAGACTCACTGAGTTTGCCGCCTGGCGCAGAGAGCGCAAATGGATGGACTGGGTTGCCCAAGGCAAGAAATACTGCGACTTCAGCAACGAGGCTTATGGCGGTTATTACACCAAAGACGACATCCGTGAAATTCTGGCCTACGCCGCCAAGCGACATATCACGGTAATACCCGAGATAGAGATGCCCGGCCACAGCGAAGAGGTGACATCGGCCTACCCCGAAATCTCGTGCAGCGGAAAGGCATATACCGACTACGATTTCTGTGCCGGCAAAGAATCCACCTTTACTTTCCTCCAGAATGTGCTCGATGAAGTCATCGACCTTTTCCCTTCCCCCTACATCCATATCGGTGGCGACGAGGCATCCAAGGGTGGCTGGCACAAGTGTGCCGACTGCAAGAAGCGCATGGAGAGCCTGCAGCTGAAGAACGTAGACGAACTGCAAAGCTATTTCATCAACCGCATAGAGAAATATGTCAACCAGCGCGGTCGCCAGATTATAGGTTGGGACGAAATACTCGAAGGCGGACTCACGCCCAATGCCACCGTGATGTCGTGGAGAGGCACCGACGGCGGTATCAAGGCCATCAACGACGGCCACGATGCCATCATGACTCCCGGCGAATACTGCTATCTCGACTATACGCAGGACGCTCCGTTCAAGGAGCCGCTCTCTATAGGTGGCTACACCCCGCTCAAGCAGGTGTATGACTACAATCCCGGCGCCACGCTGACAGACACGCAGAAGCGCCATCTCCTGGGCATCCAGGGCAACCTTTGGAGCGAGTATATCCCCGACGACAGCCACGCCGAGTATATGTACTATCCACGTGCGTTTGCCATTGCCGAGACAGGATGGACCAACGCCAATCTCAAGCAATATGACAGTTTCAAGAAGCGCGCCCTCGGTCTCTGCGAGATGATGAAGGCCGATGGTTACAAGACCTTTGACCTCGCCCATGAATATGGTAACCGTCCTGAGAGCAAGACCCAGATAGACCATCTGGCCAAGGGATGCAAGGTGAAATACAACATACCATACGGCGACAAGTGGAAGGCAGCAGGAGATGTCACACTTACCGACGGTATCGTTGGCGGATGGACTTATACAGACCGCCGCTGGCAAGGCACCACCGACAATATGGATGTTGTGGTTGACCTGGGAGCCGTCAAGGACATCCACTATATCGGCGCCAACTTCATGCACTCGACCGGACCATGGGTATACGCCCCGGAGAAGGTAGATTATTATGTATCGGAAGATGGCAGCAAATATGACCACGTGGCCACCATCCATTGCGACATACCCGAAGACTACGACGCCCTGCTCTTCAAGATGTACGGAACCGTATACAACGGCAAGGCGCGTTACGTCCGCATGGTAGCCCACAAGAACTACCGCGACGGAGCCTGGCTCTTTACCGACGAGATTATAGTCAATTAGGATATCTTCCTGAACGCTCAACCCCGAACACAGGTACGCAAGCCAGTGTTCGGGGTTTTCTATGATATTACATGTATAAGCGGCCTCGCAAGCTGTCTCCCCCACTCCGCAGCATAGGATGAAGTAATCGGCAGAAATGCACAAATGTCCAGAGCATCAATTAAAACTAAGCTCAAAGTATGAAACGGATATTTCAGACTTTGAGCTTATTGTTTCCAAGCACGATTTCTGGAATTCATGCCACGCATCCAACTCAGAATTGAACTACATCGGGATGAGGCGCATCGACAACGATTTGCTGATGGCTCAGACGCGGCTTGCACTGGTGGAAAATCTACTTGATGACATCCGTGACGGTCAATACGCCATCATTGACCGTGAAATGGACATCATAGTCCATATAGGGCATGCCATACTCCTTCTGTCCGCTCTTGTGGTAATGCGGACGAGGGTCGAGTTCGAGCACCTTATAGAGAGCCTGGAGCTGGCTTTGACTGAAAAGGTGATGAAAGCAGTCAGGAATTACCACGGTCAAACGACAGATGGCGTGGGTGTCGGTAAATCCACCTTTAGCCTCAGGGTGGCTGTCGGCATAAGGTATGTAGGGTTTGATGTCGTATATGGGCGTGCCATCCATCAGGTCGGCGCCCACCACCGTAATCACCGGCCCACGGGTAGTGTCGGTCTCTATTCGGCTGATGCGTACCGACGACAATCCCAGGGCATTGGGACGGAACGGCGAACGCGTGGCAAAGACTCCCATCTTCTCATTGCCGCCCAACAGCGGCGGTCGAACAACGAGCGAGGTGGCGGCATGCTTGTTGGCAGAAAAGCCCCAAATCAGCCAAAGATAATCAAACTCGTCAAGACCACGCAGCGCGTCGGCATTGCGATACTCAGGACAAAAGACTATTGAGCCTTCAAGTTCTTCGACCAGTCCGCTCTGCTTGGGAATGCCAAACTTGGAGTGGAAAGGGGAATGAAAATAAGCTATAGGTTCAATATTCATAATCTACATATATATAAATCCCTCTTTCAAGACCTGCTCCTGAAAGAGGGATATATGATTAAAAAATCTGTTACATAGCAAAGATATTGAAACCACCATCTACCACAGCCACGGTGCCGGTGACAAACTTGCTGGCATCGCTCATCAGGTAATGGATAGTTCCACAGAGCTCCTCTGGCTGGCCCATGCGTCCGAACGGAGTCTGTCGTATCACGTCCTGACCGCGCTGGGTATAGGTTCCATCGGGATTGGTAAGCAGCGCACGGTTCTGGTCGGTGATGAAGAAACCAGGCGCAATGGCGTTGACTCTTATTCCCTCGCCAAACTTCTTGGCACACTCATGAGCCATGTATTCGGTGAAGTTGGAGATGCCAGCCTTGGCTGCCGCATAGCCACACACGCGGGTCAGCGGGCGGAAAGCTGCCATAGAGGAGAAGTTGATAATCGAGCCCTTGCCTTGTGCCACCATCGGTTTGAGAAACACCTGGGTGGGGATGACGGTGCCTACGAGGTTCAGATTGAGTACGCTCTGGAACTGGGATGGATCCAAATCGAAGAAGTTCTGTTCGGGGCCGATTGTGGCTCCCTTCTGGTTGCCTCCGGCTGCATTGAGAAGCGTGTCGACACGACCATACTCTGCCACAATGGCGTCGCAAGTGGCCTGAACCATCTCCAGGTTCATCACATCACACTTCATAAACTTGGCATTGCCGCCCTCGGCCTGGATATCGGCTACTATCTCTGCTCCAACTTCGGCTTTGCGTCCCAGGAGGACTACCTTTGCGCCATTGAGTGCCAGGTATTTGCCGATGCAGCGACCCAGCACGCCTGTTCCGCCGGTTATCACTACTACATAATCGCGGATATCAAATAAATTGTTCATACTATTCAAAGAAACCTGGTTGTCTGTATTCTATTCCTAACTCTCTGTCGACGGTGGCCAATATGCCCTGGACCTGCCCCATGGCAAACATGCGCCCGAGGAAGCTGTAACCGGCGTTATAGCCGCGCTCGTCGTCGCCCAACATGGTCATGCCGTGGTCTACACGCATGGGGAGGTTGGGATTTTCCTTCTCAAAGATACGGGCGAGCTCGATAAGGTCTGCCCGACCGCCCAAGTGGCTGGCTTCGGTGAAATCACCGTTGTCGAAAATGTGGCAAGAGCGCAGATGGACAAACCAAGTGCGGCTGCTGAACTGGCGCGCCATCTCTACCACGTCGTTGTGAATTCCGGCAGAAAGGCTTCCGGCACAGAAAGTCAGACCATTGTGAGGGTCATCTACGGCATTAAGGAACCATTGGATGTCTTCCTTGTTGGTGACGATACGCGGCAAACCCAGGATGGGGAAAGGTGGGTCGTCGGGGTGCACGCACATATACATGTCACATTCGTTGCAGACGGGCATGATGGCTTCCAGGAAGTAGCGCATATTCTCGCGCAGCTGTTCCTTGGTTATACCTTTATAGAGGTCAAGCAGCTCGCGGAAGAGTTCAACGGGGTGCTCGTCGCCCTCAGAGATATTGCCTGAGACGAAGCCTTGGGTTTTTACAATGATATTCTCCACCAGATTATGGTTGTCTTCCGGAGTCATGGTCTGCTTCAGCTTTTCCACCTCGTCCAAGACCTCTTGTGAATAGTCATTCTTGGCATTTGCCCTCTGCAGTATACAGATGTCGAAATAGGCAAACTGGGCATGAGAAAAGTACAGATTGGTGGTGCCATTGGGATTGGGGTGGCTCAAATCGGTCCTCGCCCAATCGAGAACGGGCATGAAATTGTAACAAATGGTATGAATGCCCTCTGCAGATAAATTGCAAAGGCTGACTTTATACTTCTCAATCAGCTCATCGCGGTCTTTGCCGGCGTATTTTATTGATTCAGACACGGGAAGGCTCTCTACAACGCTCCATCGCATACCATAACTTTCGATATATGCCCTGAGGTCGTGTATCTTCTCACGCGTCCACACCTCACCGTTAGGCACATCGTGAAGCGCGGTGACAATACCTTGCACTCCTATCTGCCTTAACATGGCAAGAGTAATCTTGTCAGTCTTGCCAAACCATCTCCAAGTTCTTTCCATTATCTTTAATAGTTTTTCATTATATTGTTGATGTTGCAAAGTTAACACTAATTTTAACCAAACGAAGAATAATGCGGTTAAAAAAAAGAAAAAAGGTCAAAAGCTATAGCTTTTAACCTTTTTATTATAGACTCTAAAGTTCTGCGCTGCAGGATTTAGACTTTCTGGATAATCTTCATACCCTCTTCTACGGCTTCCATGTTGAGAGGAATCAACTTGTGATGTCGCTCGGGAAGGCTTTTGTACAGGGCCTTATTCAATCCATCGGTGCTGACAACTGGGCATACTTTGAGCAGACCTCCGAGGACTATCATGTTGAACACCTTGGTATTCTTCATCTCTGCTGCCTTGTCCATGGCATCGATGCGATAAATCTGAATATCGTCTCTTACTGGCGCATTGGCAATACCAAATCCATCGTAAATCAAGATGCCGCCCTTCTTCACTCTGGGCATGAACTTGTCAAGCGAAGGCTGGTTCAGAACAATGGCGACATCATACTTGCTCAAGATGGGAGAAGAGATGCGCTCGTCGCTCACAATAACTGTAACATTGGCAGTTCCACCACGCTGCTCTGGGCCGTATGCGGGCATCCAGGTGATTTCCTTGCCCTCCATAAGTCCGGAATAAGCAAGTATCTTACCCATAGAAAGAACGCCCTGACCTCCGAATCCACTTATTATTATCTCTGTTTTCATAATAGATTTCCTTTAATAATTCAACTTACAGATTCGTCGTATCCTTTAAGTCGCCTTTGGGATAATTGGCAAACATATTCTCCTTCATCCACTCGTTGGCCTTGACTGGAGAGAGTTTCCAACCGCTGTTACAGGTCGCAACGATTTCTACCAGCGACGAACCAAGACCCTTCATGGATGCCTCGAAAGCCTTGCGGATGGCCATCTTGGCTTTGCGAATCGACGCAACACTCTCGACGCTCTGGCAAGTGACATAGCAGGTTCCCTTGAGATGGGCGGCAAGTTCGGCAATATTCAGCGGCCAGCCGTGGATTTCCGGGTCACGTCCATAGGGACAGGTACTTGTCTTCTGGCCTACGAGGGTGGTCGGGGCCATCTGTCCGCCGGTCATACCATAAATGGCATTGTTGATGAAAATCATTGCAATATTCTCGCCGCGATTGAGCGCATGTATCGTCTCACAAGTACCGATACATGCCATATCTCCATCACCCTGGTAGGTAAACACGAGTCTGTCGGGCCATAAGCGCTTGATGCCAGTGGCAACTGCTGGAGCTCGGCCGTGGGCTGCTTCCTGCCAGTCGATATCCAAATAACGATATGCGAAGACCGCGCATCCCACAGGACATACTCCGACGGTCTTTTCTGCCAATCCCATTTCTTCGATTACTTCAGCAACCAGTTTGTGAACAACTCCATGCGAGCAGCCGGGGCAATAGTGCATGGTGGTATCGTTCATTAATTTTGGCTTCTGATACACAAGATTTTCTTGAGATACTATTTCGTTGTTCATAGCAATTCCTCCTTTAATGCGTTAACAATCTCTTCGGGGTCAGGCACCATGCCACCAAGTCTGCCAAAATGCGCGACCTTGGTTTCACCATTGACGGCGAGGCGGACGTCCTCTATCATCTGACCAGCGTTCAACTCGGCTACCAAGAAGCCTTTCTTGGTCTTGGCCAACTCGGCTATCTCCTTTTCGGGGAAGGGCCACAAGGTAATCGGGCGGAATAGTCCCACCTTTATACCTTCTTCACGCGCCAGCTCGACAGCCTTTTCCGAGATTCGGGCTACACTGCCGAAAGCGACAATGACATAATCGGCATCGTCAAGGTTGGTCTTCTCAAATCTGACTTCATTCTCCTTGATTATGTCATACTTCTTCTGAAGATGTATATTACGCTGCTCCATCACCTCGGACTGCAACTCGAGCGATGTCATAATATTAATGTCTCGGTCGGGAGTCCTGCCGATGGTTGCCCATGGACATTCTCGTCGTATCTCTTCCTCCGTGCGGCGTGGCTTCATAGGCGGAAGGACTACCTTTTCCATCATCTGGCCTATAACGCCATCCGACAAAATCATAGCTGGGTTGCGATACTTGAAAGCCAAATCAAAAGCGAGGTCCATAAAGTCTGCCATTTCCTGAACAGAGTTAGGCGCAAGCACAATCACATAGTAATCACCATTGCCACCACCTCGGGTTGACTGGAAATAATCACTCTGACTGG
The DNA here is from genome assembly GCF_002251385.1 of Prevotella sp. P5-108. Taxonomy (GTDB): domain Bacteria; phylum Bacteroidota; class Bacteroidia; order Bacteroidales; family Bacteroidaceae; genus Prevotella. Next base: position 57,305 of record NZ_NPJJ01000043.1, on the reverse strand, counting down.
GCTGGATGGTTCCGAGTCCAGGGCCTCCACGCTGAACGTTTACAAAGACACCGGGTATCTCTGCACCAGCCATATAGCTGATTCCCTCCTGCATTAGCGACACACCAGGTGATGAAGAAGTCGTAAATACCTTCTTTCCGGCTCCCGCGCCGCCATAAACCATGTTGATAGAAGCCACCTCGCTCTCGGCCTGAAGAACAACCATTCCCGTTGTCTCCCATGGCTTCAACACAGAGAGCGTCTCTATGATTTCTGTCTGTGGAGTAATTGGATAACCGAAGAAGCCATCAGCACCGCAACGTATTGCTGCATGAGCAATAGCTTCATTTCCTTTCATTAATTTTACTTCCTGTTCTGCCATAATCATTCCTCCATTTTTTTCTTATAGACAGTTATGCAACCGTCAGGACAGACAATACCACAACTTGCACACCCTATACAGTCGTCAGGATTAACTGCTTCGACATAGGGATAGCCATGTACGTTCACTTTCTTCTGAGCCAATGCAATAACATTCTTCGGGCAAGCGACAATGCACAATTGACATCCCTTGCATCTGTCAGTATTGACTACGATAGCACCCTTGATTTTGCTCATAATAATATAGTATTTAAGGATTATATGCGTCCTTGTTATAGAAGTTCAATATATCATCCAGCATCGCCTTAGCTTCAACGGCAGGAGAATCTCCATCCAAGGCAATTGCCTCAAGATAACAGTTCATGGCCTTTTGCCAATCGCCTTGTCTACGATATTCGTTGCCTTGCTGGTAATAATCGTTCGCTGTCATTTGTAAAATTCCTTTTTGCCGGCTGACAGAGTGTTCTTCATTAAGGAACAAATCGTCATTGGGCCCACCCCACCTGGAACTGGAGTTATATACGATGCAAGTGGAGCCACATTCTCGAAATCGACATCTCCGGTAAGTTTGAAACCACTCTTCTTGCTTGAATCTGGAACGCGCGTTGTGCCCACGTCGACTATAACCGCTCCAGGTTTCACCATATCAGCTGTAACGAAATGCGGTCTACCGATGGCAGCAATGATGATGTCTGCCTGCTTACACTCCTCTTTGAGATTCTGGGAATGGGAGTGACAGACGGTAACAGTACAATCACCATATTGCTTCTGCATCATGAGCTGGGCCATGGGCTTTCCGACGATGTTACTTCGCCCGAGCACGACACACTTCTTTCCAGATGTCTCTATATTGTAATGGCGCAGCAACGTAAGTATACCCAATGGAGTCGCAGAGACGAAGCATGGCAAGCCTATCGACATGCGACCAACGTTGATGGGATGAAATCCGTCAACATCCTTACGATAGTCGATAGCCATAATGATTTTCTGCTCGTCAATGTGCTTAGGCAGGGGAAGCTGCACGATAAATCCATCAATATTTTCATCCGAATTCAGACGATTTACACATGCCAACAGCTCTTCTTCAGTCACGTCTTCTTCATAACGAATCAACGACGAAACGAATCCGCACTGCTCGCAGGCAATAACCTTGTTCTTGACGTAGGTTTCGCTACCACCATCGTGACCAACGAGCACAGCTGCCAGATGAGGGCGTTTACCTCCAGCGGCAACGATACGCTCTACTTCTTCAGCAATTTCCTTTTTAATGGCAATGGAAGTTGCCTTTCCATCAATTATTTTATATTCGGCCATACATTATTACATTTTAGGCATTCCAGGCATTCCCTTCATACGGCTCATCATACCCTTCATACTACCACCAGTAACCATCTTCATCATTTTACGTGTCTGGTCAAACTGCTTAATCAGTCTGTTCACCTCTTGAATATTCGTTCCGGAACCTTTGGCGATGCGCTGGCGACGGCTTGTATTCAAAATACCAGGATTACTACGCTCTTCAGGAGTCATACTATAAATGATGGCCTCAATACCCTTAAACGCATTGTCATCGATATCAATATCCTTGATGGCTTTGCCAACTCCAGGAATCATACTGGCCAAATCCTTCAGATTACCCATCTTCTTGATTTGGTTAATCTGGTTGAGGAAGTCATTAAAGTCAAACTGATTCTTTTGGATTTTCTTCTGGAGACGCTTGGCTTCTTCTTCGTCATACTGCTGCTGAGCTCGCTCAACCAAGCTGACCACGTCACCCATACCGAGGATACGGTCGGCCATACGCTCGGGATAGAAGACATCAATAGCCTCCATCTTCTCACCGGTACCGATGAACTTGATGGGTTTGTTGACAACCGTACGGATACTGAGGGCAGCACCGCCACGAGTATCACCATCGAGCTTAGTCAGTACCACACCGTCAAAGTCAAGTCTTTGGTTAAACTCCTTCGCGGTATTAACTGCATCTTGGCCGGTCATAGAGTCAACCACAAAGAGAGTCTCATCAGGATTAACAGCATCCTTGAGACGAGAGATTTCATCCATCATCTCTTCGTCAACAGCCAGACGACCGGCAGTATCAACGATAACCAGGTCATAGCCTTTAGCCTTGGCCTCGTGGATGGCGTGGAGCGCAATCTCTACTACATCCTTGTTACCTTCTTCGGTATAGACAGGCACACCAATCTGAGCCGCAACAACCTTAAGCTGCTCAATAGCAGCAGGACGATAGACGTCGCAAGCCACGAGCAAAGGTTTCTTACCATTGTTAGTCTTCAGCCTGTTTGCAAGTTTACCAGTAAAAGTAGTTTTACCAGAACCCTGCAATCCCGACATTAAGATAACGGAAGGCTTGCCATTGAGCTTTAGTTCAACGGCCTCTCCACCCATCAGTTCTGCCAACTCGTCGTGTACAAGTTTCACCATCAGCTGACCTGGCTTTACCGCTGTAAGCACATTCATGCCAAGCGCTTTCTGCTTGACTGTATCTGTAAATTGCTTAGCTACTTTATAGTTCACGTCTGCATCTACCAATGCGCGGCGAACATCCTTCAGAGTTTCTGCAACGTTAATTTCCGTGATTTTTCCTTCACCTTTAAGTATCTTGAAGGAGCGTTCCAGTCTGTCACTTAAATTCTCAAACATTGTTTTGTATATTTTTATTGCAAAAATAACGAATTATTGGTACAAAAAGATGAATGGCGTGGATGTTTTATAGAATTTTAAAACATCCGCGCTATCCTCGCGCACACATATATATATATATGTGCAATAATATTGGTACAATCGTGCGATTTTCAGTCCTTGAGAGAGAAAGTTATCGTAGTGACAACTCTCACTTTTTTAATCCAAGGAGTGTTCTGGTCCCTGTCCTCGATGCTGAACTGCCCCTGGTCGGCACTGATTATCTTGTTCAGATTGGAATGGCTGTTTTCAGCAAATTGCTGGGCCGTTTTCTCCGCATTATGTATAGCTTCTTCCATCATTTTCGGCTTCATCGACGTGAAGGAGACATACTCGTATACCGTCGGATTTTCATAATCACCCCCGACAATAGCTATCCCCTGCTTCAGGAGCACACTTTGCTTGGCTATAATGCCCCTTACCAGTTTGACATTGCGTGAAGTCACAGTCATAATGGCAGTGATGACGTAGCGGTAAGGCTTGTTGTTAGACGAATATTGGTCTGCATTGAGATCCACCACCTTGGATGCATTTATAGTAATGTCCTTGTCATTCAGTCCCGACTCATGCAGAAACTTGATTATCCGTGCCTGTTTATTGGCAATATCATCATACAAAGCCGGCAGGTCATTACCCGTTTCCTTAAATAGGATTGGCCATGTCACCTTGTCTGCTTCCACTTCCTTCTCAGCCAGTCCCTTAACCGTAACCTTACGGTCTTTGTTGGCGAAGTCATCTATACCACACTTCAGGCAAAGCCCCAGCACGATAATGGAAAACGCCAAAATCGCCGATGAATAAATCCACTTTTTCATAATACATTATATTATATTGTTAATCATCTGCAAATATAGGGAAAACTCATATATGTTCCAAATAAAAGCAGATGAAAAAACACTAATTGCCACGAATTTTGAAACGTACTATCAGAGGCAGATGGTCACTGTAGCCATTCTGATACTTCATTCCTATGTAATTGCGACGAGGTTGCACGCCACCATATTTCTTGTCTTCAGTGAGCAGGAACTTGAAGGCACCCAGCTCAGCACCTATCCAGTCGTCCCACATAGGACGCGTACCGAAAATATGGTCCAGATTCTGCCATCTCCCACGAAACCTATAAGTTCCCTTTGCACCATTGGCTGTGTGCAGTTGGGTCGAGAGCTCCACCAAGCCATGCTCCACGATTTTCTTGACCGACCTGTCTTTCTCGGTATCATTGAAATCGCCGGCTATCAGTATCCTTGCCGATGGCGAGATGGCCAGCACCGAGTCTGTCGATTCCAACAGCTTGGCAGCCACGCACATTCGATGAGGCAGAGTTTCCTTCTCACCTCCCGAGCGGCTTGGCGCATGCACCACAAAGACATGCAGCGTGTCATCCGCTATCGTCAAACCCTTGGCATACAATATATCGCGCGTGGGCTTCATCCCTTTCATCGGTTCTATACGTATGGCATAACTGTCCAATAGCTTGAACGTAAACGGAGAATACAGCAGCGCCACATCGATGCCACGCACGTCGGGCGAAGAGGTCATTACATATTCGTAACGAGCCTGTCGCAGTATGGAGCGACGGGTGAGGTCAAAAAGCACACTGTCGTTTTCGACCTCGGTCAAAGCCACCAGGTCGGGGATTTCAAACCTGCCGCGATACTCTCCACATGCGATAATTTCCTGACCTATGTGGTTCAGCTTGGTCCAATATCTGTAAGGAGTCCAGTGACGATAACTCGTAGGCAGATACTCAGTATCTTCCTTCAAACTGTCATGACGACAATCAAAGAGATTTTCGCAATTTAGTTCGACCATCGTGAAAATGCCCATCAGCAGAGCCAGCAGACTACACATACCCCTCCCGTGTCTTTTAGTCCTTTACATTCTTCCTGATTTTGGTGAGATAGTCCTTCATCCCATCCGCATCACGATTGTCAATGATTTCGAGCAGTTCCTTCAACTCGCTGCGTATTTGCGACACCTGGTCATGGGTGTAGGGATTGAACAGAATTTCCTGGAGCAGGTAGTCGTCCTCGCTTAATACGCCTTTGGCGATGCGCATATGCCGCTTGAACGTGGTGCCGGGAGCGTCTTGATGCTTCATGACCGCCGCAAACACAAACGTACTGACGAAAGGTATACTCAGTGAATATGCCACTGTCTTGTCATGTTCTTCAAAGGTATATTCGTATATGTTCAGTCCCAACCGAGCATAGATGTCTTTATAGAAGATGCGTCCCATATAGTCGCCTTCGCTGATGATGATGGCATTCTCTTCCGACAGTTGGTTCAGATTGGCAAAGGTCGGACCAAACATCGGGTGGGTAGATACGTAGCGGTGATGCGTACTCTCATAGAATTCCTTCAACCCGGTCTTGACCGAGCTGATATCGCTCAGGATGCAGTCTTCCGGCAGATATGGAATGACCTCTCTGAATGCAGGTATGGTATACTTCACCGTCACCGCATTGATAACCAGTTCTGGGGCAAAACCTTTTATTTCATCAAGAGACGTAAACCGCTGGCAGTTATATGTAAACCGCATGCGTTTGGCGTCCTTCTCATATACCGCAACCTCGTGCTCAAAGCTGAGCAGGTCGATGAAGAAACTCCCCATCTTCCCTGCTCCCATAATCAATATCTTCATAGATGCTGTTATTCTCTTTCTTGCCGTTTTAGTGGTTGATGATTTCTACCTGTTGGCGCACGCTCTCTTCGTGTACGTGTTCAAAAACCTGCGCGATAAACTCTGGCGACATACCCAGCAGCGCACCTTGCGCGCCACGCTTGTCCAAAATTTCCGAATAGCGGTTGGCCTGGAATACAGTCATGTTGTGCTCCTTTTTGTACTGACCTATCTCGCGGCATACACGCATTCGCTTCGACAGAAGGTTCATTAACTCGTTGTCCAGTTCATCCACCTGCTTGCGCAAGAGCGTTATGCCTTCGGTGGTTACATGTTCGTCTCTCACTATCAATAAACTTAATATATAATCCAATACTTCTGGCGTCACTTGTTGCTTGGCATCGCTCCATGCTTCATCAGGAGAGCAGTGACTTTCGACCAGCAGACCATCAAAGCCCAGATCCATAGCCTGTTGGCACAAGGGGGCAATCAGTTCGCGACGACCGCCGATGTGACTGGGGTCACAGATGATGGGAAGTGTTGGGATGCGACGATGCAACTCCATAGGTATCTGCCACATAGGCAGGTTTCGGTAAATCTTTTTATCAAAGCTGGAGAAGCCGCGATGAATGGCAGCCATACGCTTGATGCCTGCCTGATTGATACGCTCCATGGCGCCAATCCAGAGTTCCAGGTCGGGGTTGACGGGGTTCTTGACAAACACGGGCACATCCACTCCTTTGAGCGCGTCTGCCAAGTCCTGCATGGCAAAGGGATTGGCTGCTGTGCGTGCGCCTACCCACAGGATGTCTATGCCATATTTCAGACAGAGTTCCACATGCTCGGGCTTTGCCACTTCGGTAGATACGAGCATGCCGGTCTCTTTCTTGACACGTTGCAACCAGGGCAACGCCTCTTCACCTTTACCTTCAAAACCACCTGGCTTGGTTCTGGGTTTCCACACACCGGCGCGGAAGTTATGACATCCTTTAGCAGCCAGCTGTCGGGCTGTTTCCATTACCTGTTCTTCACTTTCAGCCGAACAAGGACCGGCTATGACCAACGGGCGTTCGTTATCGCTCGGCAGATTAAGAGGGAGAAGATCCAATTCCATATTATTCGTATTTTAATGTGTTGTTTTATCGTTAATATCATCACCATGCCAGACCGCCGATGCGTCTCAGTGCTTCCTGCATCTTATCGCCCTGGGCGCAGAGCGAAATTCTCACATAGCGTTCGCCATTGCTGCCAAATATGAAGCCTGGGGTAATGAAGACCCGGGCCTCGTGCAGCACCCTTTCGGTGAGTTGCTCGGCATTGGCATACTTGTCAGCGATTTTTCCCCAAAGAAACATACCCACCTGACTGTCATCATAAGTGCAGCCCAAAGCCTGCATGATGCGCTCGGCTATTTCGCGGCGACGGCGATACACGTTGATATTATATTCTCTATGCCACTCTTCGGTATTGGTTGTCAGGGCCTCCGCCGCAGCAAGTTGCAGTCCGCGGAAGGTACCGCTGTCTATATTGCTCTTGATTTTCAGTATCCAACTGATGAACTGTGGGTTTGATACACACATTCCCACACGCCATCCTGGCATGTTGTAGCCCTTCGACATCGAGTTGAGCTCTATACAACAGTCCTTGGCGCCTTCCACTTGGAGCAGAGATAGGGGATGCTCGTTGAGGATGAACGAGTAGGGATTGTCGTTGACCACTACGATGTCATGGCGGCGGGCAAAGTCGACCAGCTTGCTGTACGTTTCCATGCGGGCATCGCCGCCGGTGGGCATGTTGGGATAATTGGTCCACATCAGTTTCACGCGCGACAGATCTCTGCGCTCCAGTTCTTCGAAATCGGGCTGCCAGCCATTGTCTTCGTCCAGATTGTAGTTGACCACCTTGGCACCGAGTATCTTGCTGAGCGAGGTATAGGTAGGATAGCCAGGATTAGGCACCAGCACCTCGTCGCCAGGATTGACAAAGGCGAGAGTGATATGCAGTATACCTTCCTTACTGCCTATCAGGGGCTGCACCTCACTGGCGGCGTCTACCTCCACGCCGTACCATCTGTGGTAGAAGTCTGCCATAGCCTTCCTCAATTCCATCGTACCCATCGTGGGCTGGTAGCCGTGGGCCGACGGGTCATGTGCCACCTCGCAGAGTTTGTCGATGGTCTGGGGCGAAGGCGGCTGGTCGGGGCTGCCTATCGCAAGACTTATGATATCCTGTCCTTCAGCATTGAGTCGTGCCACTTCCTTGAGTTTCCGACTGAAGTAATATTCCTGTACCGCGTCCAGGCGGCTGGCTGGTTTAATGTTGTTCATATTCTCCGATTATTTGTAGTTCTTTAGTCAGTGGTATAATGGCGTCTATCGACTGGCGGTAACGCGTGAGATTGTCGAAGGTCACATCGACATAGAAGAGATATTCCCACTCATGCCCGATGATGGGCAGAGACTGTATCTTGGTCAAGTTGATGTCGTAGAAGGAGAGAATGGTAAGCACCTTGGACAGACTGCCTTCCTCGTGGGGTAACGAGAATACGAGGCTCGACTTGTTGGTATGCTCTATCTGCCTCATGAAATCGGCCTTGTTGGGATGGCATACCACCAGGAAGCGGGTAAAGTTGTGCTTGTTGTCCTCGATATGGTCTTCCAGCACCTTCATGCCATAGAGCCTGGCGGCATCGGCATGGCAGATGGCCGCCCAACCCTTGCAGCGGTTACGGCTGATGTATTCGGCACTCCCAGCGGTGTCCTCGCCTTCCACAGCCTTGATACCAGGATGGTTGGAGAGAAAGTTGCGGCACTGCATCAGCGCCACGGGGTGCGAGTGTACCTCGGTCACGCTGGTCCAGTCGTCGTCGGGCAGACAGCAGATGGCATGCTGGATGTGCAGACGGTGTTCGCCCACGATGGTAGTACCCGACGAGCGCAGCAGTTCATAATTATGCAGCAACGAGCCGGCTATCGTGTTCTCAATGGCGAGAAAGCCAATCACGGTGGGGTCACGTCTGATATTCTCGAATATCTGTTCGAAGGTTGAGCAGCAGATGATTTGCAACTGTTCTCCTTCGAAATACTGATGTGCCGCTATATCATGAAACGACCCGATTACTCCCTGTATTGCTACTCTCTTCATTCGTATCTTTTATTTATGCAAAAATCCCGCTCCAATAGGCTTGAAGCGGGATTACTGTTATGTTAATATCCTAAGTTGATTTTATACGCAACTTCCCGCTTCACAATTGCTTGCAAAGTAAAAGTAAAAGCCATAAAAGTATGCGTTCATTGCTATCATATTATCGTTATTATTGCGTTTATGATACAAAAGTATAACTTTCTAATGAACCATGCAAACATTTCGATAGTTTTTTTTCAATTATCTGCAATTGTCGCCACGCTGGCCATCACCTTTGCGGTCATCGCTGTCGCAGCCACCCTTCGTTCCAGGTACCTGGCGAGTGCACAGCGTCCGCTCGTCGGCAGGGCCATCATACCTGTTTACGTGGTGGACACGTTCACTGAGCCTACCGGCTTATACACCGAATGGATTGGTGTTGCGATAGGCTTCTTCGACCTTGCGCTGTATGTCCTCGGTACCGCGGGCGGTATAGTCGCCATTGACATCGGCCACCTGTTCGGGTTCCAGTTCCAGCGCAGCACGGGCGTCGGCCTCGGCGCCTTCCTTGTCGCCCTTAGCATACTTCACCGCTCCGCGCTCCTTCATGGCAGCGGCGCTGAAAGGATTGGCGTCAATCACGCGGTCATAGTAAGCCAAAGCGCCATCGAGGTCATCCTTGGCCTTGGCCACTCTGGCAGCCAGGAGCAGCGCATCCTCATTGTCGGGCACCTTTTCCATGAGCAGTTTCACATCAGCCTCGGCACCGGCGAGGTCGCCCATCTTTAGGAGGGTCTCTCCACGCAGCAGATTGGCACCGAGGAAAGCCTCGTTGATGGCTATTGCCTTGGTAAGCATGGCTATTGCCAGTATGGGGTTGCCCTGTCCTACATACGATTGGGCCAACAAGTAATGGGCTTCGGCACTTTCAGGATTAACTTCCAAAGCCTTGTTGCTCATCTGTTGCTGGGCGTCGTAGTCTTCACGCATATAGGCCACATTGGCCATACGCAGCCATATCTGCTCATTGTCGGGCTGTGCTTCGGCGAGACGACCGAGATACTGGTAGGAATTCTCGAGGTCGCCGAGTCGCAGATAGGCCTGGGAGAGATAGTCACAGGTCTCAAGGTCATCATGTATCTGGAGCGCATGTTCAAAGCACTTTACCGCATACTCGTTCTGACCCATACGGAGGGCGCGCACGCCGTCGTACTTGAGCACATCAAATTCCTTACTCTTGTTATCGTCGTTCTTGGCGGCGTCATCGTCGCCACCCAAGCCTAATAATGACTTCAAAAAACCCATTTCTATCGTTATATTAGTGATTAATAAAAGCTCTACAATTTACAAAGGTAACATAAATTAGGTTAACAAGGCAAACAAAACCAACTTTTTTTGCCTCGAAGTTGCCGATAAGTTATCCGAAACTATTAATTTTGCCGTTATGAAACGAATTATGCTTTTAATATGGCTCTTCAGCATGAGCCACGCCATATTTGCACAGCGTATAGCACGTGGTCCGCTCCACAGTGCAGACAATATGCGCAACGAATGGTTGCTTCCCGGCGACACCTTATATTATATAGGACAGGCGCCACGCATCTACAATGGCGAGCCACGGCTTCTGAATACCGAGCTTGCCCAACCCGAGCCCAATGTCGATACCTATATCGGCGGCATGCACGAGGGGCTCAACCTCGCGCTCGACTTCAGCGCCTTTGCCACACTGGGCAAACACGCCCCTCATCGTGGCGGCTTCGGCCAGAACATCAATGCCGCCTATCTCGCGCCCCTTACGCGCGACGGCAAGTTATGGGGTGCAGCCGGCATTTACTTCAACAACACCACTTGGGGCGGCGACGCCTACCGTGATGTCGGTCTCTATGGCATTCTGGGTTATAAAATCAATGAGAAGTGGGAACTCTATGCCTATGGCCAGCTCTCGATAGCCAACAACTATAACTCCTTCTTCAATCGTTATGGTATGCCCGGATATGGCTATTGGGGCTACAGCGCCCTACCCTTCTCCATGCGTACGGGTTATGGCTTTGCCACTCCCGGTGCCAATGTCATCGGTATAGGTGCCAAATACAACTTCAGTCCGTCGTTTTCCATCCAGGTCGATGTACAACAGGCGTGGTATGACAACAACCGCCCGTTCTATGGCGACCACCACCTCTACCCCAACCAGCGCCCCTGACCGCGCAGAGGCGCCATTTCAGTTGGAGATAAGATACGAGTTGATTGCAAAGCGCGAAACCACAAAATCATGGCGTGAAAAGACGGTATCAAAGTGTGAAAGCCATAAATCAAACCACGGAATTATCTTTAATGAGACCTCGGATGTTTTTGGTTTTTACTGATATATATTGCGTTGCTCTCACAACAAGACCATGATATGCAGCAAACGCACATCCCGACTCTCGCTGCCGTCATCTACTATCAAGAACAGGGCAAATGACAATGCCGCCATGCCAAAAGATAAAAAGGGCTTGCAACATGATGCTGCAAGCCCTCTCTGTTTATCTTCGGTCTGGACGGTATCAATAGAATCTGAAATATCTGCGCGCATTGTTGTAGGAGATGTCCTCCACCATGCGTGCCAAGGGTTCCTCGTCATTGGGTATAAGTCCTCGCTCCACGTCTGTACCTAACAGATTGCACAGCAGACGACGGAAGTACTCATGACGGGGATAGCTCAGGAACGAGCGAGAGTCGGTCAGCATGCCCACAAACCTTGACAGAAGACCCAGGTTGGACAAGGCGTTCATCTGGCGGGTCATTCCGTCGAGCTGGTCGTTGAACCACCAGCCTGCACCAAACTGCATCTTGCCCGGCTCGCTGCCATCCTGGAAGTTGCCTATCATCGCGGCTATCATCTCATTGGCACAGGGGTTGAGGGTGTAGATGATGGTGCGGGTAAGTTTGCCCTCGCTATTGAGATGGTCAAAGAAATGAGACATAGCCGTAGCGGTATTGAACTCGCCGATGGAGTCGAAGCCCGTATCGGGGCCTATGGCGTTGAACATACGCGTATTGTTGTTGCGGATAGGGCCATAATGGTACTGCTGTGTCCAGTCGTCGGCGGCGTCCATTTCAGCACTAAGGGTAAGGAAGCAATGCTTGAACTGGCGAATCTCCAATGCCGACAGGCTCATGCCACGCATGGCCTTGGAGAAGATGGTCTCAATCTGTGACGCGGTGTATGGCTCGTCGTAGAACTCATCAATGCCGTGGTCGGAAAGACGGCATCCGCAGGCGTTGAAATAGTCATGACGCTTCTGGAGGGCATCAACCATATCCTTGAAGTGGACGATGTTCACGCCGGCCTTTTCACCCAGAGTCTGCACATAATCGGCAAAGCCCGCCTTGTCAATATTCATGGCCTTGTCGGGGCGCCAGGCGGGCAGCATGTGAATCTGGAAGCCGCTTTCCTTGACTTGCTTGTGATAAGTCAGGTCATCTATGGGGTCGTCGGTTGTGCAGACGCACTCAACATTAAAGCGGGACATCAGTCCGCGTGCCGAAAACTCGGGGAGTTTGAGTTTCTCATTACATTCGTCATAGATTTCGCGCGCAGTGGCTGGGCTGAGCACCTTGTCTATGCCAAAACCCGAACGAAGTTCAAGGTGAGTCCAGTGATACAACGGATTGCGGTAGCAGTAGGAAATGGTATCAGCCCATTTCTCAAACTTCTCCCAATCGGAAGCATCACCGGTAATATATTTTTCATCAATGCCATTGGTACGCATAGCGCGCCACTTGTAATGGTCCTCTCCAAGCCACAATTCGGTAATGCTTGAAAACTGATGATTGTCGGCCACCATTTTAGGGTCAAGATGACAATGATAATCGATAATTGGCATCTTGGCAGCGTGGTCATGGTAAAGATGTTTGGCCGTCTCCGTGTCGAGAAGGAAATCGGCATCCATAAATTGTTTCATACAATAAATCAATTAATATGTTATTTTGGTTGCAAATGTACTGATTTTTTTTGTGCAAGAACCAAAAAAAATGTAAATTTGCATGGAATATATGATTTTGACAAATCATCTTTACATTCTTAATGATGAGAAAAAAAGGAAAAGTACTGCTCATTTACACCGGTGGCACCATTGGAATGGGTGTAAACCCCGCTACCGGCGCCCTGGAGCCATTGGATTTTAAGCATCTTAAAGAGCATTTGCCGGAATTCCAATATATCAAGACTGATATAGACATCTATCAGTTCAATCCGCCAATAGATTCGAGCGATATGAGCACTGACTCATGGATAAAGCTGGTCTCTATCATCGGTGAACAGTATGATATGTATGACGGCTTTGTCATCCTGCATGGTACAGACACCATGGCCTACACCGCTTCGGCCCTATCTTTCCTCTTAGAGAACCTCACCAAACCGGTAATCCTAACCGGAAGCCAGCTGCCATTAGGCCAGTTGCGCACCGACGGCAAGGAGAATATCCTGACGAGTATAGAGCTGGCGTCGACCTATCGTCCAGACGGCACCCCGATGGTGCCCGAGGTGTGCATCTACTTCAACGGCCATCTGCTGCGAGGCAACCGTGCCACCAAGCAGAATGCCGACGGGTTCAACGCTTTTGACTCGTTCAACTACCCGCACCTCTGCGATGCGGGAGTCGATTTCACCTTCCACACCCATCACATCCTTACCCCCGACTACAGCAAACCGCTTATCGTGCACAAGGAGATGGACCGCAATGTCATCATCTTCTCCCTCTTCCCGGGTATAGACGAGAATATAGTGAAGCACGTGCTTGAGGCTCCCGAACTCCGGGGTATCATCATGCGCAGTTATGGCAGCGGAAATGCACCTCACTACCCATGGATTGTCAATGAACTGCGCGAGGCGAGCAATCGCGGCGTGGTGGTGGTCAACATTAGCCAATGTATATCGGGCAAGGTGGAAATGGGAAGGTATGATACGGGACGGCAACTGCTCCAGGCGGGCATCATCTCTGGCAGAGACAGCACCGTAGAGGCTGCCGCCACCAAGTTGATGTATCTGCAAGGGAGATACGATGACTCGGAGAAAATCAGAGAGCTGATGGCTCACTCTATAGCCGGTGAACTTACTGAAGTGTAAGCCAAATAGAGATACGAAAGAGGGATATGCTGACAGCATATCCCTCTTTCGTATCTTATAATGAAGTCTCGTCCTATATGCGAAGCTCCTTGAGAATGTTGGCCATCTTCTCCTTGGTCGCAATGGTAGTGGGGACCAAAGGCAGACGCAATACATTTTCGATATATCCCATGTCGTTGAGCAGAGCCTTGACTCCAGCAGGGTTGCCATCAACAAAGAGCAGTTTGTAAAGTTCGGTAAAACGATGGTGGATGGTTCTGGCGGGGTCGTATTCGCCCTTGAACTCAAGTCTAATCATACGCGAGAACTCCTTGGGCAGTGCATTGCCTATCACAGAGATGACTCCGATGGCGCCACTTGCAACCATAGAGAACGTAAGTGCATCGTCGCCGCTGATGACCTCAAAGCCATCTGGTTTGTTCTTGATGATTTCATCCACCTGCTCAAGCGAGCCGCTCGCCTCCTTGACTCCCACGATGTTGTGGCACTCTCGCGCCAAGCGCACGATAGTCTCAGGCTTCATGTTGACGCCGGTACGTCCTGGCACGTTATACAAAACGATGGGTAGAGGGCTTGCCTGGCTTATTGCCTTGAAATGCTGGTAAAGCCCCTCTTGTGAGGGCTTGTTGTAATACGGGCAGATACTGAGAATACCATCAATTCCAGACCAGTCGGTTTCCTGTATTTCGGCAACAACTTCACGAGTATTGTTGCCACCACAATATTTAAGGATAGGCACTCTGCCATTTGTAATCTCTTTAACGACCTCCGTTATCTTGTCTTTTTCATCACGAGAGAGACAAGGTGCCTCTCCAGTGGTTGCAAGAATACAGAAAAAATCGGCACCGTTATCCAATTGATATCGTATCAGGCGCTGTAACGCAGCATAATCTACTTCACCGTCTTGTGTAAAGGGAGTTATCAGGGCAATACCCAAGCCTTTGAATATGTTTCGTGACATAATAATGTGGTTATTTATGTACAAAGTTACAAGAAATATGGCAAAAGGCAAAGTGGATGCACGTTTTTTTGATTTTTTAATGACCTCCTATCCACAAAAAGACCATGCCCACAAGCACCAACAGCAAATCTATGGCTTTAGACTTCAGGTTCTTCTCATGGAAAAGCAAGGCTCCACACATGAAACTGACGATAACCGAACTGCGGCGTACCATGGAAACGATGGAAATCATGGCGGCAGGAAGGCTCAAGGCATAGAAATAGACAAAGTCGGCGGCGCAGAGAAATACGGAGATGAACACGATGTACCAACTCCATCTGAAGCGCTCGGTCTTCCCCCTCTTCCACCACCAGATGAGAAGGACGATACCCATCATGGCCATCTGGTAGAGATTGTACCAGCTCTGTACGGTCATACTGTTAAGCGCGAGGCCGCCATTATCGGCAGGCGCCATAAGATACTTGTCGTACAGTCCGCTGGCGGCACCCAACAGTGCTGCTCCGACAAGAAAGATTATCCAGATGTTGTGCTTGAAGTCGATGCCTTCCTTCTTGCTGCTGCGGCTCAGCATAAAGAAAGAGATGATGGCAAAGACCACACCCACCCATTGCCACGCATTGAGTCGCTCGCCAAAAAGTAGCAGCGCACCTATCAACGTCATCACGGGGCGGGTGGCATTGATGGGGCCAACGATGGTAAGCGGCAGATGCTTCATGGCAAAATAGCCAAGCGTCCATGACGACAGGACGATACAACTCTTGAGCAGGATATACTTGTGTACCTCCCAACCCTGGGACTGTACGTAAAACATACTCCCCTCTAACAGATGGGAGTTTGCGGACAGAAGAATAAAGGGCAAGAAGATAACAGAAGAAAACAGGGTGTTAAGGAAAAGAACGGGGATGACAGCATTGCCATCGAGAGATTTCTTCTTACATGTGTCATAAAAACCTAACAGCAGCGCTGAAAGGAAAGCAAGACTTAACCAGACCATCACTTATATATTTAATAAACTATATCCCAGAGGAAAAGGGCATGAGCAGGCATGCTCTCGCCCGCATTTTTACGGCTACCGGAAGCTACAACCGCACGGAACTCATCCAGAGTCATACGGCCACGTCCTACCTCGACCAATGTGCCAACCACGGCACGCACCATATTACGCAAGAAACGGTTGGCGCTAATCTCGAAATACCAGCAGCCAGGCTCCTCCATCTTAATCCATTCGGCCTTGGTCAGGTCGCACAACGTGGTCTTGACATCAGCGCCTGCCTTGCAGAAGGAGCCGAAGTCCTTGACATCGAGCAGCAGCCGGGCTGCCTCATTCATGGCTTCGAAATCAAGCTGATAAGGCATCTCCAAGGAATAAAAACGATGGAAAGGATTGCGATGGGTATGTATATAATAACGATAGGTGCGCTTGACGGCAGAGAAACGTGCATGCAAATCGTCTGCGACTTTCCTCACGTCGTGTATGGCTATGTCGCGTGGCATCATCCGGTTCAACTTATAAGCCAGTTGGGCTCCATCGAGCTCGCCGTCATAATCAAAATGTGCAACCATCAAATGGGCATGGACACCAGCGTCGGTGCGACCGGCACCCAGCACCTCGATGGTGCCTCTCAACAGTGTGGACAATCGTTCTTGAAGAACCTGCTGGACAGATATTCCATTGGGCTGTATCTGCCAACCATGATAGGCGGTTCCGTCAAAACTAAGATAAATAAAATATCGACTCATCATTTGGAATGCAAAGTTAGACAAAATATGCGATACACACAAATGATTAACACATAAAGAGCAACGACCTGAACGCCATCAAAATGAATATTTTCGATAGAAGCGCCGGGCAGCATGGCAATTCCCCTCACGCTGCTGTCCATGGTATGGGCGGCAGATGTGAGAATGGCCACCATCCACCGTTGGATTATGGCGACAGGGGTAAGGAGCAATACGGCAAATGCGGAATAAACTATAATGTACGCGCAAGGCACCACCACAATGTTGGCGAGAAGGAAATAACAGGACAACCGGCCGAAATGGTATAACAGCAATGGTGCCACCGCCAGCTGGGCTGACAAGGAGAGCCACAACAGTGACAGAAACCAGTTGAGTCGGCGCTTGGGTTGAAAGAAGAAGATACCCAAAACGGCCATGAAAGACAACTGAAATCCAACATCCCACAAGGATAAGGGATTGAAGAGAAGGATTACCAGGGCTGTAAACGCCAATGTATTGAATGGCTGATGTGGTCTGTTGTCTAAATCGACAACTGCATACAGGCTAATCATGGTCGCGGCTCTCGTAATGCTGGGCGAAAGTCCGACAAGGATAGTAAATCCCCATATCAACCCAAACAATAAAAGAGCCTTAATGAATTTGATAGTGAGTCTTCCTTTGCCTCCGGTGTAACCAATCAGAAACTTGGCGATGCCATTCATAATGTAATTGACTATCACAAACAACACCATCAGATGCAAACCGCTCAAAGCCAGGATGTGACTTGCACCGGAAATGGAGTATTCGTCACGCATTTGGTCATCAAGGAGACTCTTGTCGCCAATAGTCATCGCGCTAATGAGTGCCAATGTCCTGTCTTCAAGACCCAGACGCCTGTAATTCTCCTGCAAGTTGCCACGCCACATCGTTGCACGCATGCGTATTTTCTCCATGGTTGGCAAATTGCTTATTTTGATTTGCTCACGTTGCCAGTCTTGCCATACATAAGCGGTCGCATCATAGTGATTGACACGCAGCCAGCGCTGATAATCGAAATGTCCGTCACTGTAGTCTACATCGGCTACGGCTTTCAAGGCGGTGCTGACGACAAGTCCGTCGCCAGGCCTAAGCGTATCGCCATAGAGTTGGGCATCGCGCAACAGCGTGGCCTTCACCTTGATAGGCTCTGGAGTATTGACAATCCACAAGTCGCACTTGAAAGACTTGTCGGTAATGACGGGTTGGCTGACGACAACAGCCTCATAATAATGTCGCCCGACGGGAATGGCCTTGTTGTACTCTTTCGCGATGGTGACAAGCCAGGCTCCAGCGATGATGGCGCCGACATGGACACTCAGACTTGAAACAATCGGGAAGCGCATGAACCAGCTGCCGATAGCTATAGCGGAAATCAGGAGGACGGCATAAACTGCAAACGGCAACATAAGAATATCGCCCAAAGCTATGCCTAAAATGAACATAACCGCTATCACGAACAGCGGATTGTTACGATAGAAATCTACGCTATATCTCAAGCCTGACTGAATTAGATTTGTTGCAGATAGGCAGCACACTGCTCGGCACAACGCTCACCATCTACGCCGGCAGACACAATTCCGCCTGCATACCCCGCTCCTTCTCCACAGGGGAAAAGGCCATGGAGTCTCACATGCATAAGCGTTTCCCGGTCGCGAAGTATTCTCACCGGAGAGCTGGTACGTGTTTCCATAGCTATGAGCACCGCTTCATTGGTAAGAAAACCATGAGCCTGGCGACCAAAGGTCTTGAAACCTTCCTGAAGCCGTGATGCAATCGGCTTGGGCATCCAGAAATGCAATGGGCTCGAAATCAATCCGGGCGCATAGCTGCTTGCGGGTAGGTCATAGCTCAATCTGTTGTTCACGAAGTCAGCCATTCGCTGGGCTGGAGCTGTCTGCTGACGGTTTCCTTGTTGCCAACACATCTTCTCAACTTCCTCCTGGTAGTGCATAACGGCCAATGGATTGTCTGCATCGATATCCTCGGGACGCAACTCGACAACCATACCCGAATTGCTCCACTTGGTTCCACGGTTGGCGGGGCTCATACCATTGACAACGATTTGCTCGGGTCCTGTTGCAGCGGGTATTACAAAACCGCCGGGACACATGCAAAAGCTATAAACGCCCCTTCCGTCAACCTGAGTGACCATGCTATACTCTGCAGCAGGAAGGTATTTGCCGCGACCTTGCTTACTGTGATATTGTATCTGGTCTATAAGCATGGCGGGATGCTCGAGTCTTACACCGACGGCAATGCCTTTGGCCTCAATCTCAATATTGTCACGATAAAGATAACGATAAACGTCGCGAGCACTATGACCCGTCGCCAAAATGACCGGTCCACTCCAACTACGTTGGTCACCTGTCACCAAATCGACGGCCTCTACACCAACAACGGTGTCGCCCTTTGTGATGAGGCTGGTCATTTTGGTCTGGAAATGCACCTGACCGCCACATCCAAGGATAGTGTTGCGCATGTTTTCTATAACTCGGGGCAACTTGTCGGTACCTATATGAGGATGGGCATCAACCAGAATGGATGTGGAGGCACCGTGCTGACAGAACACATTAAGTATTTTGTCGACATTGCCACGCTTCTTGCTGCGTGTAAACAACTTGCCATCCGAGTAAGCGCCAGCTCCGCCTTCGCCAAAACAATAGTTGGACTCTTCATCCACCTTTTGGATTTTGGCAATGAGTGCCATATCACGCTTACGGTCATGGACATTCTTTCCACGCTCAAGCACAATCGGCTTATACCCAAGTTCTATCAGTCGCAAAGCAGCAAACAAGCCGCCGGGGCCCTCTCCTATCACGAGCACCTGAGGCTTTTCATCTACCTGGGGATAGACGGTGCGTTGGAAGTCACCGGAAGGAAACTCATTGATGTAGACTCTGACCGTGAGGTTGATGAATATATTACGCTGACGGGCATCTATTGACCGTTTGACAATGCGCGTGGTCGTAACATTAGTCACGTCGACGCCCTTTTCGTCTGCCAAAAACTGTAATATACTCTGTTCGCTTGCCGCGACTTGCGGCGTAACTCTTATCTGGTAATCGGTGGTCATATCTATACTATATATTATTCTGACAGGCCGCATTCCAAAGACCTATCTCATCTGCAAAAATACATCATTTATATTAATCACACAATCTATTACAAATAAAAATGCCAGATGTGGACAAAAAAAGAGGATGGTTGCTCAAACAACCACCCTCTCCATATATAAATTTAATAATGTTAGTCAAGCCACTTCACATAGCAGAAGTCCTGACGATGGGGCAGCTCAGCATTCTTGGGATACATACGAACACAAGTACGGAAGGCACCAGCAACATCGGGTTCAACATTTACCTCGAAGATATAGTTATTGCCCTCGTGGCCAACTACCTCGAACGGATGAACGCTGTAAACCTGGCGACCATCAGGAGTAAGCTCGTTGTTGAGCGAAACAATCTCCAGACCAACAGCGTCAACCAGGCCCTGCTCGTCGATAACATATCTCAGCTTGTAGCTTACTCCGGTCTCGCCGCCATTATCAAGGAGAGCTGTCTCCTTAGACACAACGTTGATACTATCCCAACGCTCGGCAACGGTTTCCTTCCACTGAGCCAGGTCCTTAGCCAGACGATTGTTGTCGGCAGCCAGCTTGTGGTAGCGTGCAGCCTGGGCGTTGTAGAACTTAGTGTAGTAGTCATCCAACTGACGCTTCATGGTGTAGTGGGGAGCGATAGTGGCGATAGAGTTCTTGATTACCTTAATCCAACCCTCACTATAGCCCTTCTTAGACTTCTTATAGTAGAGAGGAATAATCTCATTCTCGAGCAGACCATAGATTGTAGCTGCGTCGAGCTGGTCCTGATAACCCTGGTTCTGATAGGTACGCTTCTCGGGGAGAGCCCAACCGGCACCCTCACGATAGCCTTCAACCCACCAACCATCAAGAACAGAGAGGTTAACCACACCGTTCATCTCGGCCTTCTCACCAGATGTGCCGGAAGCCTCGAGAGGACGGGTAGGAGTATTCATCCAGATATCGACACCAGATACCAAGCGACGGGCAAGCTGCATATCGTAGTCCTCGAGGAAGATAATCTTACCGAGGAACTCTGGACGCTGGCTGATTTCAAAGATCTTCTTGATAAGTCCCTGTCCGGCACCGTCGGCGGGGTGAGCCTTACCAGAGAAGAAGAAGAGAACTGGATGCTCGGGGTCGTTAACAATCTTGCTGAGGCGATCCAGGTCGGTGAAGAGCAGGTGGGCGCGCTTGTAAGTAGCAAAACGACGGCAGAAGCCAATCATCAGCGCGTTGGGGTTGATGCGCTCAAGCAGGGATACCACGCGAGCAGGGTCGCCCTGGTTGCGGAGCCATGTCTGGGTAAACTTCTCACGGATATAGCTAATGAGCTTCTTCTTGAGAGCCATACGGGTCTCCCAGATTTCATCGTCTGGAACGTTGTAGATACCATGCCAGATAGACTCATTGCTCTGGTCGCTCATGAACGACTCGTCGAAATACTTGTCATATACCTTACGCCACTCTGTCGCTGTCCATGATGGGAAGTGAACGCCATTGGTAACATAGCCCACTGAGTTTTCCTCTGCAAAATATCCCTTCCACAGGGGCTGGAACATCTGCTGGCTAACCCAGCCATGAAGCTTGCTCACGCCATTGATACCCTGGCAGGTGTTGCAAGCGAATGTTGACATACAGAAACGCTCACTGTGGTCATCTGGATTCTGACGACCCATGCCGATAAACTCATCCCAGCTGATGCCGAGACGTGAAGGATAGCCGCCCATGTACTTGCCAAACAGAGACTCATCGAAGTAGTCGTGACCGGCAGGCACAGGAGTGTGAACGGTATAGAGTGAAGAAGCCTTAACCAGCTCCATAGCCTGGTTGAAGGTAAGGCCATTGTCAACATAGTCGCAGAGACGCTGCAGGTTGCACAGGGCAGCGTGGCCCTCATTGCAGTGATAGATGTCCTTGGTAATTCCGAGCTTCTTCAGAGTAAGGATACCACCAATACCCAGCAGGATTTCCTGCTTCAGACGGTTCTCCCAGTCGCCGCCATACAGTGAATGGGTGATAGGACGGTCAAACTCAGAGTTCATATCATTGTCGGTATCGAGCAGATAGAGCTTGATACGGCCAACGTTTACCTGCCAAACATAAGCATGTACCTGATAGTTCATATAGGGTACGTCTACCACAACAGGGTTGCCATCCTTGTCCAGAACACGCTCAATAGGAAGAGAATTGAAGTTCTGGGCGTCGTATTTGGCAATCTGCTGGCCGTCCATACTCAGACTCTGAGTGAAGTAGCCGAAGCGATAGAGGAAACCTACGGCACAGAGGTCTACATTACTGTCAGAAGCCTCCTTGAGGTAGTCACCAGCCAGCATACCGAGACCACCGGAGTAAATCTTGAGCACCTGGTTGAGACCATATTCCATACAGAAATAAGCTACAGAAGGACGACTGGCATCGGGCTTGACGTTCATATAGGTCGTAAACTTCGCATATACATCCTTGATTTTCTTCATCAGCTTTGTATCGTTCACGATTTCGACCTTGCGATCATAGCTTAATCTCTCCAGAAGAAGCACTGGGTTGTGTCCAACTTCCTCATAGAGCTTTTCATCGAGACACTTAAACATGTTACGTGCTTCGTAGTTCCAGCCCCACCACATGTTGTGAGCGAGCTCATCCAGACATTTTAATTTTTCTGGCAATCTTGATTTGATTGTCAACTCCTTCCATTTCGGCTCGTTGACATAATCTGACTTTATCTTCATATATGTAATTTATTAGTATTACCTTATTAATATATATTATCTCTTTGCAGACTTGGAGAGTGCGATGTCGTAGGCTTCCTTGTAGTAGGCGATGAATTTGCTCCACAATGCCTTCTTGGAGAGGCGCACTGCCGCATCGCGGCATGTCTTTACCTCGTCGGGCGACATGGCTGCAAACTCTCTAATGGTCTCACAAAGCTCGTCGGCCACATTATTATAATTATAGTCGGTACGATGCACCACCTTGACGCCATCTCTGAGTTCGCTGTCTGCCCCCTTTACCTGGTTGGCCCACAGTCCGAAGCCTGCCAAATCGGTAGTGATACAAGGCACATGGAAAGCGATGGCCTCAAGCGGGGTATAGCCCCAAGGCTCGTAGTATGAGGGATAGACGCAGAGGTCATTGCCGAGCACTACGTCATAGTATGGCATATCGACGATGCCGTCGTCGCCAGTAAGATAACAAGGGATGAATATCACTTTGACCTTGTCATCGAGACGGTTGTGCATGTCGAGATAGTTCATCATGCCGAGCACCTTGTCGTCATTGGCATTGTGCAGCCAATGGGTGACTCTCGGATTGTCGAGGGGCGTATCAAAAGTCTTGCCTTGCTCCATCAGCGCGAGGCGTTCCTGCAAGTCCTGACGGCCCATGCCTACCCAGCCCGGCACTTCGATGAAGGCGAGCACATTGCGGTTGAGTCTGTCATTGTGACGCAGACGGTTGAGAGAGTCGATGAAGACATCGATGCCCTTGTTGCGGAACTCATAACGGCCGCTTGTCGACACGATTACGGTGTCGTCGTCCAGACTGGTACCCATCAGCGCGTTGGCTATGTTCAGGAGTTTGGCTCTTGCCAACTTCCTCTTGCGGGTAAACGCAGCGCCCTTGGGCACAAAGTCGTTTTCAAATCCATTGGGCAGAACCACATCTACGGGCTTGTCCAGCAACTCCTTGCACTCCAGAGCGGTAATGTCGCTCACAGTAGTGAAGCAGTCAACGTTGTGGGCAGTACGCAATTCGATGGAATGTTTGGACTGCATATTGAGTTCATCAGCCATCTGATTGCCATTGTAAGCGTCGAGATACTGATAGAGCGGCTTGTTGTTGCCGGCGATGCTTCGACCTATACTTGTGGCATGGGTGGTGAATATAGTGGCTATCTCGGGCACCTTGCTCTTGACGTACAGCAGACCGAGACCAGTCATCCACTCATTGCCATGATATACCACGCGACGGTTGCCATTGATGTAGTAACGATAGAAGCTCTCTACCACTCGGCCGGCAGCATAGGAGAACATCGAGGCTTCGTCGTAATCGCCATAGGCATGCAGACTATCCACCTGATAGTGTTCCCACAACCAAGTGTATATATCATTCTTCTGAGCGAAGAATGGTTTGAAGTCAACTAAGATTGCTATAGGATTGCCGGGTACATTCCATCTACCCACGCGTAAAGCCAATTCCTTCTCCTGATTAACCCAATCAATGTAAAGCCGCTTGTCTTCTGTAAAATAGGGAGTTTCCTCTCCAAAATCAGGACCTATAAAAATGAGATTGTCACCGAGTTCTTTCTGTAGTGTGAGGGCACGCGACGAGAGTACTGTGTAGATACCGCCAACCTTATTGCAAACCTCCCAACTCGACTCAAATATATATTCCGGAAACAATAATGTTCTCTTCATAACTATTTATAATACGACGCAAAGGTAATCTAAAAATCGCAGAATAAGAAATTTATGTGTTAAAATCTTCAAATATAGGCACGTTTCTTGATTTGGAATTACTAACTTTGCCCTTGAAAAGAGCAAAAACCATCTTTGGAAGTAACGAAATGAAAAAAACATACACCATCATTATCTTGCTTTTGGCAGCGCTAAACTCTATTGCGCAGTCAACCAAGAACTTCAGCGGAAAGTTTGTCAACGAAGAGTTGGGGATATACCTGGTAATAGATTTTTACCAAAACAACGTGGTCGTGCCCAACCAGGAAATATACGGTGCCATGCCGGGCTTTCTGGGCGACTACAAAGACGGCCGCAAATGGCTCATTACAGACGCCAGAACCAACCACAGCGACACCGCAGCCCAGCTCGACATGGTCAATGACTATGGAAGCGAAGACCTGAAGGCAGAGCTGGTCATCGGCAAGGACGGCATCTGCACCCTGAAGCAGCTCAAGGGAAGCGCGCTGAAGGTGGCACGCAACCGCAAGTGGGTGAAGCTGCCCAAGCAGATTGTGTTCAAGAGAAAATAGGTTTGCATCGTTTATCTGCAAGCCCCCACCCCACTCTCTGTATACAAATATAAATAGGTATAAGAGACGCGCGCCTCTCCACAAGTCACGATCTTGTGAATGACAGGCGCGTTGGCGATGCCAACTTTAACCCTCATCTGCCTACGAGACGGCTTTGCGCAGATTGCAAAGCGCGAATTCTGCAAATCGCAGTTTGCAATGATGGTTTCAAGTCATGAAATCACCAAATCGCGCTTCAAAATCATATTAAAAGCCATCGCGGATAATTTCGCCGTTTCGTCCTTCATGTAACTTGCGACATGTAGAATATCATGAAGGAGCATCGTGGCGGCAAAAACGATTTGCAATGATTTGGCTGCAATGATATCGGTCGAAACGTTGTCGGTTACAGAGAAAATGATTACCTTTGTAACTAAGGAGATTACTGCAACACTTATGAAGGATTGTTTTACATTCAAGCAGTTTGTGGTCAAGCACGACATGTGCGCCATGAAAGTGGGCACCGATGGTGTGCTCTTGGGCAGTTGGGCCGACGGCGGCGACAGGATATTGGATATCGGCACAGGCACCGGCCTCATCGCCCTGATGATGGCCCAGCGCTTTGACGGCGCGCATATCGACTGTATCGACATCGACCCCAAGGCTTGCCAGCAGGCTCGGGGCAATGTCGCTGACAGTCGTTTTGCCTCGAGAATCAATGTATATCACAGCGATGTGTCATCATTTGAACCACCACAACAATATGACAGCATCGTGTGCAACCCTCCCTTCTTTTCAGAGTCACTGAAATGCCCCGACGAGCAGCGCTCCATGGCACGCCACACCGACTCGCTGCTTCCCCAAGACCTCTTCCGGCATGCCTATAGACTACTTGCCCCCAACGGATTGCTATCGATAATCATCCCCACCGACCAGTCGGCCGTCTTCCTGCAGGAAAGCAGCATCGCAGGGTTCTTCATCCACAAGAAAACACTAATCAAGACGACAGAGAAAAAAACTGCCAAACGCATGTTGGTTACGTTTGGCAAATATCAGACCGACTCCTATCTGGAGAAGTGTCACGTCCTCATGGAGGGAGGTGACCGTTCTGCTTGGTATAAAGCACTGACAGAAGAGTTTTACCTATAAAAACATCTGTCAGATATTCAATTTGCGTTGCAGCACTTTGCTGAGCGCCAGCACATGGCGTCCCTGCTTCGACAAGTCGTCACGCACGATATTTATCTCATTGAATATCTGCGCTGCGGCGCTCTGGAAGGCATTAGGCTTGCGCTTGCTTCGGTCGGCATAAGGGTTCACGACGATATTGATGCCCTTCTCCTGCAGCGTAACCTCAACGTCGGCGTCGGTCATAACAGGGTCACCGTCGAAATGTATCATCCCGGGCTTGGAGCGGTGTATATGCAGATGTTTGGTTCTGAATGTCTTGATTTTGGAGCTCTGGTCGAGCGTCTTATTGAACATGTCAATGCTTATCTGCGGCGCTTCGAGCAGGTCGAATGGCTCCATGATGATTACATCCATCAGTCCGTCGCTCATGGATGCCTGTGGCGCAATGTAGCAATTGTTGCCATACTGCGACGCATTGGCACAAGAGACCAGGAAAGCCTTATAAGTAGCGGTCCCGTTCTCATCACATATCTCGTAAGTCTCTGGCTGGTACTTCAGTCCTTCCTCCAGAACCTTCTGGACATAAGTGATGGGGCCACGCTTGCCAGCTTCGGCAAACTTGTGACTGACACAAGCGTCGAAACCCATTCCACAAGTACAGAAGAAGGGATAGCCATTGATGACACCATAGTCGAGAGGTCGTATCTGGCACAGATTGATTATCTCGAGCGCCTTCCGGATATTGATAGGTATCATCAGGTGGCGCGCAAGACCATTGCCCGAGCCACAGGGGATAATGCCCAAAGCCGTATGGGAATGAACAATGGCGCGACCTACCTCATTGACAGTCCCATCGCCACCAACAGCCACGCAGACATCAACCCCATCAGCAACAGCCTGCCTTGCCAGTTGCTCGGCATGACCCGCATACTCGGTAACGCGAATCTGACAATCAAACTTGCTGCTGTCTATATATTTGTCGATTAACGGCGCAATGCCATCCTTACTCGTAGTACCCGAAATAGGGTTCATTATGAATAATACTTTCAACTTCATAAATGAATCTTTAACTGCAAAAGTACAAAAAAGCTTTCCATATTTCTTCACAAACGGTATTATTTTTATCAAAAAGAGTTATTTCTTATCACATTTCGCTCTTTTATAAGTTTTTTTTGTACCTTTGCACAAAATTTGACTAATAACGAGAGTTTAAAATGGGACAATTACAAGAAAGGTATAAGAATTACCGAGAGCCACAGAAGTATATGGCTGCAGGAGTGTATCCATATTTCCGGGCAATAACCAGCAAACAGGGTCCAGAAGTAGAAATGGACGGCCACAAGGTATTGATGTTTGGCTCAAACGCCTATACAGGTCTTACCGGTGACGAGAGAGTTATCGAGGCCGCCCACAAAGCGCTTGATAAATACGGATCCGGATGCGCCGGTAGCCGTTTTCTGAATGGTACTCTTGACATTCACGTACAATTAGAAAAAGAACTCGCCGAGTTTGAACATAAAGACGACGCTCTATGCTTTGCCACAGGTTTCTCAGTCAACGCTGGCGTTATCGCAATGGTGGTAGGCCGTGGAGATTATATTATCTGTGACGACCGCGACCACGCAAGTATCGTTGACGGCCGCCGTCTGTCATTTGCCACTCAGCTCCACTACAAGCACAACGACATGGAAGATCTGGAGCGCGTGCTTCAGAAACTGCCCAAAGAGGCCATCAAGCTCATCGTAGTCGATGGCGTTTTCTCTATGGAAGGTGATTTGGCCAAGCTGCCCGAAATCGTTGAACTCAAGCATAAATACAACTGTTCGCTCATGGTAGACGAGGCACACGGCCTTGGCGTATTCGGCAAGCAGGGACGCGGAGTCTGCGACCACTTCGGTCTGACCGACGAGGTAGACCTCATCATGGGCACATTCTCGAAGAGCCTTGCATCGATTGGCGGCTTCATTGCCGGCGATGCAGACACCATCAATTTCCTGCGCCACAGCTGCCGTACTTATATCTTCAGTGCCAGCGACACTCCCGCTGCTACCGCTGCTGCTCTCGAGGCTCTGCACATCCTTCAGGAGGAGCCCTCGCGTCTGGAGCACCTTTGGGATGTGACCAACTATGCTCTGAAGCGTTTCAAGGAAGAAGGCTTTGAAATCGGAGATACCGAAAGTCCTATCATACCTCTCTATGTAAGAGACATCGAGAAGACCTTTATGGTTACCAAGCTGGCCTTTGACAACGGTGTGTTCATCAACCCCGTTATCCCACCAGCCTGCGCACCACAGGATACGCTGGTAAGATTTGCCCTTATGGCATCTCACACCCAAGAACAGGTTGAGCGCGGTGTTCAGATATTGAAGAAAGCATTCAAAGAACTTGAGATAATCAAGTAACAATAATGACAAACAATCGGAATAAGCTGAGAGAACGACGTTCTGTCAGCTTATTTCTTTTCAAGATAAAGAGAGTCACGATTATTTGTTCGTTTCAATTATTATTACTAACTTTGCTGCGTAAATATACATATTATAATAAAGTATAAGTTATGCTTACATTAAAACTTATCAGTGAAGAAACCGAGCGCGTGGTGCGCGGGTTGGAAAAGAAACACTTCAAAGGTGCTCGTGAAGCCATCGAGAAGGTACTGGAGTACGACAAGCTACGTCGTGAAACCCAGCAGAAATTAGACAACAACAAGCAACAACAGAACCTGCTGTCCAAGCAGATAGGCCAGTTGATGAAAGACGGCAAGAAGGACGAGGCCTATTCGACCAAGGAACAAGTTGCCGAGCTCAAATGTACCGACAAGGCTCTGCAAGAGATTATGGCAAAGGCACAGCAGGATATGACAGACATACTGCTCACCATCCCTAACATACCCAACGACGACGTGCCCGAAGGCAAGGATGCCGCTGACAACGTGGTAGTCAAAGAAGGAGGCCCCATGCCCGAACTTCCCGAAGACGCTCCTTGCCACTGGGATTTGCTCAAGAAATATAATCTGGTTGATTTTGACCTCGGCGTCAAGATTACCGGCGCCGGTTTCCCTCTCTATATCGGCAAGATGGCACGTTTCCAGCGCGCTCTCGAGGCTTTCTTCCTCGACGAGGCCCGCAAGAGCGGTTATCTGGAGATACAGCCTCCCTACGTAGTGAACGAAGCCAGCGGATATGGCACCGGCCAGCTGCCCGACAAGGAAGGCCAGATGTATCACGCCAATCTGGACAATCTCTATCTCATCCCTACTGCTGAAGTTCCTGTTACCAACATTTTCAGAGACGAGATACTGGACGAGAAGGACCTGCCCATCAAGCGCTGCGCCTATTCAGCCTGTTTCCGTCGTGAAGCAGGAAGCTATGGCAAGGACGTGAGAGGTCTCAACCGTCTCCACCAGTTTGACAAGGTTGAAATTGTACGCATCGACACTCCCGAACATTCATACCAAAGTCTGAACGAAATGCTCGACCATGTAGAGGGTCTGCTGAAGAAGCTGGAGCTCCCCTATCATATTCTGCGTCTGTGCGGCGGCGACATGAGTTTCACCTCTGCCATCTGCTATGACTTCGAAGTATGGAGCGCTGCACAAAAGCGTTGGCTTGAGGTTTCGTCAGTATCCAACTTTGAGAGTTATCAGGCCAACCGCCTGCACTGCCGTTTCCGTCGCAATGACACTAAGAAGATAGAAATCTGCCACACACTCAATGGCTCGGCCCTGGCTCTTCCACGTATTGTAGCCGCTATCATTGAGAACAACCAGACACCTGAAGGCATCCGCGTTCCTCGTGTACTGGTACCCTACTGCGGCTTCGAGATGCTCGACGACAAGAATTTCTAATTCCACCTTATTATATATGGGGTAAGGGCAAATAGCCCTTCCCCACTTGTTAACAACAAGAAATCATCATTCCACCATGTTCAAACTTATTTCCAAAAAACAATATTCAGAGAGAGTATTCTGCCTTGAAATAGAAGCGCCGCTTATAGCAAGAAGCTGCAAAGCCGGCAACTTCATCATCATCCGCGTCGACAAGAACAGCGAACGCGTACCCTATACTATCGCCATGTCTGATGCCGACAAAGGAACCCTTACTCTGGTAGTACAGGAAGTAGGTCTCTCTTCTACCAAATTGTGCCGATTGGAACCAGGGGCATATATAGAAGACGTAGTAGGCCCGTTGGGAACTCCATCAAAAATCGAGAACTACGGAACCGTGCTTTGTGCTGGAGGCGGCATTGGAATAGCCGCAATATTACCGATTCTTACTGCGCTGAAAAAAGCCGGTAACCGAGTAGTATCGGTACTGGCCGGTCGCACAAAGGAACTGGTGATAATGGTGGACGAAGTCGCCCAATACTCAGACGAGGTCATCATCATGACCGACGATGGTTCGTGGGGCGAAAAAGGTGTGGTCACCGCAGGTATGGAAAAGGTCATCAAGCGCGAGCATGTCGACAAGGTGCTTGCCATCGGACCTCCCATCATGATGAAGTTCTGTTCCTTGATGGCACAAAAGTACAATATCCCTAACGACGTCTCTCTGAACACGATTATGGTAGACGGAACCGGCATGTGTGGAGCATGCCGACTGACTATTGGCGGAAAGACGAAGTTTGTATGTATCGACGGCCCTGAGTTTGACGGCAACCTCGTAGATTGGGATGAAATGTTCAAGCGTATGGGTACTTTCAAGGCCGTTGAACGCGTGGAGATGGAACACTATGCCGAACACGTAACTATTCCCGTAGCTGAAGAGAAAGAGAGCTGTGATGACAGCAAGAGCTGCAAGTGTAACAATACTGCCGAAGCATGCGACCTCACAGACCGCAACGCTGCATGGCGTGAAGAACTGAGAAAGGCGAAGAGTGCCAAAGAGCGCAAAACGATTGCCCGTGTGGTAATGCCCGAACTGGATGCCACCTATCGCGCCACAACACGACTGGAAGAGGTCAACAAAGGCCTCACCAAAGAGATGGCTCTCGTTGAGGCTCAACGCTGTCTGGACTGTGCCAAGCCTGGATGCGTGGAAGGTTGTCCTGTAAGTATCAACATCCCCTCATTCATCAAGAATATAGAGCGCGGCGAATTCCTCGCTGCTGCCAAGGTGCTGAAACAAACCTCGGCTCTGCCCGCCGTATGTGGCCGCGTATGCCCCCAGGAGAAACAGTGTGAAAGCAAATGTATCCATCTCAAGATGAACGAACCAGCTGTGGCCATAGGTTATCTTGAGCGTTTCGCCGCCGATTATGAACGTGAAAGCAATAGTATCGCACTGCCGGATATGGCACCTAAGAACGGCATCAAAGTAGCGGTTGTCGGTTCGGGTCCTGCCGGTCTGAGTTTCGCTGGCGAAATGGCCAAGCACGGCTTTCACGTACATGTATTCGAGGCACTTCACGAAATTGGCGGAGTGCTGAAGTATGGTATTCCCGAATTCCGTTTGCCCAATAAGATTGTCGATGTTGAGATAGACAATCTTCGCAAGATGGGCGTGGAATTCCAAACCGACTGTATTGTAGGCAAGACCATAACAGTAGAGCAGCTCGAAGAACAGGGATTCAAGGGGATATTCGTCGCTTCAGGCGCAGGATTACCCAACTTCATGAACATCCCTGGCGAAAACTACATCAATATTATGTCATCCAACGAGTATCTGACCCGAGTAAATCTGATGGATGCCGCCAATGAACGGACAGACACACCCATGAATATCGGCAAGAAAGTGCTGGTAGTAGGCGGCGGAAACACGGCAATGGACTCTTGTCGCACGGCAAAGCGCTTGGGAGCAGATGTCACCCTCGCCTACCGCAGGTCGGAGACAGAGATGCCTGCCCGTCTGGAAGAAGTAAAGCATGCCAAAGAGGAAGGCATCAACTTCCTTACACTCCATAATCCCAAAGAATATCTGGCTGATGAAGAAGGACGCGTGAAGGCTGCCGTACTCGATATCATGAAGCTGGGCGAACCCGACGCAAGCGGAAGAAGAAGCCCTATAGCTACTGGGGAAACACTGACAATAGAATGTGACCAGGTAATTGTTGCTGTGGGCGTATCGCCCAACCCACTTGTACCCAAGTCGATACCCGGCTTGGAACTGGGGCGAAAGAATACCATCGTCGTGAACGAACAGATGCAGAGCAGTCGTCCAGAACTGTATGCTGGCGGCGATATAGTAAGAGGTGGCGCTACCGTAATTCTGGCAATGGGCGACGGGCGTCGCGCTGCCAAGAACATGGCTGAGCGCCTAATCAACATGTCTAACGACAACAAATAAAGAAAAGAAAATGAACGGGTTGTACACCATCATTCTACTTATACTGAGCAACGTATTTATGACATTGGCCTGGTACGGCCATCTGAAAATACAGCAAACCGGCCTCTCACGCGACTGGCCACTAATTGGGGTTATCGTCTTCTCGTGGTCTATCGCATTCTTGGAATACTGTTGTCAGGTTCCTGCCAATCGCATAGGTTATGATGGCAATGGAGGCCCATTCTCGCTCGTACAGCTCAAGGTGATTCAAGAATGCGTCAGTCTGGTCGTGTTTGCCATTATAGCCAACATCCTCTTCCAAGGCCAGAACTTGCACTGGAACCACATTCTTGCTTTTCTGCTCATTATCTGTGCAGTTTATCTTGTGTTTATGAAATAGTATAACCATTATGAAGAAACTGATTATATTGATGATGCTCATCTCCGCTTGTGTATCAACACAAGCCCAAAAGCATCGCAGAGTTAAACGGCCGGCTGTCAAGGTGTCGACAGAGCCATCTCCCGAAGAGAAGCTATACGCATCCATGTTGCCATCAACCGCAAAAATCATGTTTATTGACAGTCTGGTGGTAGACAGA
Organism: Prevotella sp. P5-108; assembly: GCF_002251385.1. Taxonomy (GTDB): domain Bacteria; phylum Bacteroidota; class Bacteroidia; order Bacteroidales; family Bacteroidaceae; genus Prevotella. The sequence goes on along the minus strand of NZ_NPJJ01000043.1, from coordinate 24,635 downwards.
GACTCGTTTCTGACAAAGATTCCTCTCAATAAGGAGTCTGGCGAAATCATGTCTTACAACAAATTCTTCAACAAGGCCAAGAAAACATCAGTAATGATGTCGGTCTATATCAATGAATTTGGAGACCAAGCCTATTATGCGGAAGAAGACACTGTCAGATGGAATAAGCTCTATCGCTTGGACTGGCTTGGCGAGAAATGGGGTAAACGCACCAAGGTAGAAGGCATCGACTCTGCCTTCCATCAAATCAATTATCCGTTTGTCTTGTCTGACGGTATCACTCTATTCTTCTCGGCAAAGGGAGCCAACAGTGTTGGCGGTTACGATATCTTCACAACTACATTCGACAGCGACAGTGGCAAGTTCTATGAGCCCCAGAATTATGGTTTCCCCTTCAATTCCACAGCCAATGACTACTTCCTTGCCATAGACGAGTATGACAATATAGGATGGTTGGTAAGCGACCGCAACCAGCCAGAGGGCAAGGTGTGTATCTATACATTCATCCCACCTACTCTCCGCAAAAGTTTTGAGGAGGATGACTTGACGGAAGATGAGCTCAAGAAGTATGCCAACATCCAAAGCATCGCCGACACATGGAAATTTGGTAACCGCGCAGAAGGGCTGCAAAAGAAGGCCAATCTGCTGGAACGCCAAGCAGCCAAGTCAAGCGACGAGTATTTCTCCTTTGTCATCAATGACAAGCTGGTCTATCATCGCCTGGATAACTTCAGGAGCAAAGCAAACCGCCAGCAATTCCTGATGTTCAACGGACAAAAGGCACTCTATCGCAAAAAGATGGAAGAACTTGACAAGATGAGGCTGAATTATGAAAGTCTCTCGAAAGGACAGAAAGCAAAAGTATCTACTGACATCATCAATAAAGAACAAGAAACAGAGCAACTGCTCAACACAATTACTGAGACAGAAAAGAGAATAAGAAACTCTGAGAACAAACTTATTAACAGATAACTATTATGAAGTATTTTGCTGAATCTGAATTAATTATTAACCCAGATGGTAGCATTTTCCATCTGCACGTTAAGCCAGAACAGCTCGCTGACAAGATTATTCTCGTTGGCGACCCTGGCAGAGTTGCACTTGTTGCCTCTCATTTTGAGACCAAGGAGTGTGAAGTAGAAAGCAGAGAGTTCAAAACCATCACAGGTACATATAAAGGAAAACGTATCACTGTACAAAGCACAGGTATTGGCTGTGACAACATCGATATCGTTGTGAATGAGATGGACGCCTTGGCCAACATTGACTTCAAGACGAGACACGAGAAGGAAACCTTCAAGCAACTCACATTTGTACGTATTGGTACATGCGGCGGTCTCCAGCCATACACACCTGTTGGAACATTTGTTGCCAGCGTGAAAAGCATCGGTTTCGACGGATTGCTCAACTTCTATGCCGGACGTAACCACGTATGCGACCTCAAACTTGAGGAGGCATTTAAGAAGCACATGAATTGGAGTCCGCTTCTCTCAGCGCCCTACGTGATTGATGGTGACAAAGAGTTGGTAGACCGCATTGCAGGCGAAGATATGGTAAGAGGCATCACCATCGCATGTGGCGGTTTCTTCGGCCCCCAGGGTCGTGAATTGAGAATTCCTCTGGCAGACCCTCATCAGAACGAGAAGGTAGAGAGCTTCGTATATGGTGACTTACGTATAACCAATTTTGAAATGGAATCCAGCGCGCTCGCCGGCCTCTCCGCTCTCATGGGCCACAAAGCCATGACTTGCTGTATGGTAATTGCCAACAGGGTGGCCAAGGAAGCTAATGCTAATTACAAGAATTCTATCGACAATCTTATCATAGAAGTACTTGATAGAATCTAGTCTGACCTGACAGACATCTCGTATAAAACGAACAGCGTCATACTATTGTCCTACGTGAGAAACAAGAGACAACGGTATGACGCTGATAGAATATAGCAACACCACCATCGGCGTGGATATATATTAGAGGTACATATACATATTTATTATATAGATGATGAACAACGATACTATATGCGCTCTGGCCACACCTGCAGGCGGAGCCATCTCACTCATAAGAATCAGCGGTGACAGAGCGATTGACATTGCTGACATGGTGTTTATATCAAGCTCGAAGAGGCCTCTAAAATCTGCACGCCCAAACACAATACATTTCGGCAACATCATAGACTCCAACGGCGAGGTTGTCGATGAAGTCCTTGTTAGTGTATTCCATGCACCCCATTCCTATACAGGAGAAGATTCTATTGAAATCTCATGCCATGGGTCTACGTTCATAGCCGCCACGATTCTTAGAATGCTTATTGAAAAAGGCTGTCGCCAAGCTACACCCGGAGAATACACTATGCGCGCTTACCTCAATGGGAAAATGGACCTTAGTCAGGCAGAAGCCGTGGCAGACCTCATTGCGTCTACCAATAAAGCGACTCATAAAATAGCCATGTCCCAGCTCAAAGGTCACTTCAGCAACGACTTGGCCATACTTCGTGACAAACTGTTGAAAATCACGTCTCTGCTTGAACTCGAGCTTGACTTCTCCGACCATGAGGAATTAGAATTTGCTGAGCGGGGAGAATTGCTTGCTTTGGCCGAAAGCATTGAGAACAAGATTGATAGTCTGTGCAAATCATTCGAGAGTGGCAAGGCCATCAAGGAAGGCGTCGCCGTTGCAATCATAGGCAAGACAAACGTTGGCAAGAGCACGTTGCTTAACAGGTTGTTAGGAGAAGATAGAGCCATCGTCAGCGACATCCACGGCACCACTCGCGATGTGATTGAGGACGCTACGACTATTAATGGCATCAAGTTCAGGTTTATTGATACCGCCGGTATCCGAACTACAGATGATGCCATTGAACAACTTGGAATTGAACGAACATTCGAGAAACTTAAGCAGGCGACCATCATACTCTGGCTGACCGACAAAGACACCTTTGACGAAGAAGAGCAAACTGCAATCGACGCCATTGATACCAATCAGAAGGTTATCATCGTCCGGAATAAAATTGACCACAACGCCTACACCCAGTCTCCCACTCAAGCCAAAGGCGTATTCCGCCAGATTGGCATCAGTGCCAAGTACGGTACGAATCTGGAAGAACTGAAACAAGCCATATACCAGGCCGCCAACATTCCCGAGATACATGAAAACGACTATCTCGTCACTTCCGCCCGTCATTACTATTCGCTACGCCAGTCTCAAGAAGCATTGCAGAGAGTAATCGAAGGTCTCTCCGCAAATCTTTCAGGCGACCTTATAAGCGAAGACCTACGCCAAGTCCTCTTTCATCTTTCCGAAATCACGGGCAATACCATCACCACGGATGAAGTCCTTGGCAATATCTTCTCTCATTTCTGCATCGGTAAATAGACCGCCTGACCATACTTGCAAAACGTTTTTGTAACTGCTTATAAGCCACCATTTTGGTGGCTTTTTTCGTTTTAACACTTTCCATTTGTAATTTGTTGATACCAGTTTTTCAAGGTAACTTTGGCTCAAATTTCGTTCCTGCGTTTCAATCGTGCGAACAAATGGAATGGCAAAACGCTATGTAGGACACCTCGTGAGAAATACTGAGAATCCTCCATTATCCGTCACAACCGCTATGCAGGGCACTCGTGAGAAATACTGAAAATATGTGATAAAGACTGAGACAAAATCGGGGGTCTTTTACAGAAAAAAACATCAGAATTGCAAGCGTAAAATGGAGATAATTAAAGAATGTGGAGTATGCGGAAAAGCGTTCGTTGCTTCCAAAATGTCGGTCAAGTACTGCTGTCGAGGGTGTGAACGTGTCGCATTTCGGAGACGAGAGGCAGAAAAGAAAAAAAGGGAGAAGGAAAATGCCGAATCTCTTCGAAACGCAGAGAGAAATAACTATCTGCGTGATAAGGCATTTTTATCCCCCGAGGACGTGAGCGTTCTGTTCGATGTCAGTCTTCCTACAGTGTATCGTTATTTCCAGACAGGCTTAATCAAAGCCGTAAAGTTAAGAAATAAGACCTTTGTGAGATACTCAGACATTGAACGTGTGTTTGATGATGCCACTCCCTATCGGAAAAGACGTTATCAGAGAAAGGAGGAGCAGGAATACTATACTCTCCGGGAAATCATGGAGAAGTACAATATTGGTCGTAAGGCTGTATGGGGGCGTTGTGACCGTCTGGGCATCCCCAAGATATATGAAGGACGCAACACCTTCTTTAGCAAGAAAGCCATTGACGCACATTTTGCTGACCTCCTTGAAGAGATAGACATTGATAATTATTACACTGCTGACCAAATCATGGATATGTATAATATGACAAGGACAGCTGTTATCACTTTTGTGATGCGTCACAAAGTTCCAAGAGTAAACCGTAACGGGAAAGCTTTCTACTCCAAGGTGCATATTGACTGTATCAAACGCAAGGACGATAGTATCGATCCTGACTGGAGTACCTATGAAGAGGCTATGGAAAAATATGGCATATCAAAAGACCAAGTAAGTTACACCTTGAAGCATTTTGATGTCAGAACGGAAAAACGTGGAAAGTTTACGATGATATTCCGTACTGACTTTGATAAGGTCATGCGTGAACGAATGGCAAATGCAAAAGTAGCAGAAAAGTCAGACGGAGACGAAAAGCTTGTTCTCCAAGCTCAACACCAAGAGAAGAAATGCCCACCAACCCCAGATGGCTATTATTCAACTGAAGAGGTTGCAGAGATGTTCAAGGTGGGAGTTAAACATGTAGGTGTAATGACCAGAGAGCATAAAACGCCAAAGATTGCACTCAAAGGATTCAACTTCTATGAGAAGAAAGCCATAGATGTGCTGTATAATCTGAAGAACAACTATTCGGAAATTACAGACTGGATTACACCGGAAGAGATGCGTTCAACCTACAAAATGACAGCAGATGCTGTACGCTCCTTTATCTACCGCCATCAAATTCCCGCAAAGGTGGAGTATGGTACTACCTACTATTCTAAACAGCATATCGAACAAGTGAAAAATGGAGATTTTGATGGTCGCGAACGATATTACACTGTCGAGGAGGCAATGAAGAAGTATCATTTATCAAAAGATATAGTTCATTATTATGTAAAACGCTATAAAATCACAAAAGTAAAGAAGAAGAAATGCATATATTTCAGAAAAGAAGAGTTCGACAGATTGATGGAAAAACGTCTTTCAAAAGACGATTTACTATCAATTACTCTTGATTAGTATGATTTACTTTCTCTTTACTGAGGTCAACATTGTATCATTTAGGAATTTTGCATCAAAAACAAATAATAATAAAACAATATGCAAGTATGTAAATCTGTCAAACTCCGAATGCGAGATAGGCGCAACGGAACCAAATCCCTGTTCCTGGACTTCTGGCCCGGGTACAGAGACCCTGAGACGATGGAGTTAATTCGACGTCGCTCACTTGGCTTGTATATCTATGCCAATCCAATCAATGCCCAGCAGAAGCAGTACAATGAAATCATCCTCTCAAAGGCAGAAGCCATCCGTTGTAGAGTGTTCATTGATGTAATTAACGAGAAGTACGACTTCTTTAATCAAGACAGGCTTAAAGAAGATTTTCTGATCTATTTCAAAGAAATGGTGAACAGGAACTTTGCAAAATGTGATGCTGCGTATAAACAATTCGAGAAGTTTTGCAAAGGCAAATGTACTTTTGAGATGCTTGATGTGGTGTACTGTAACAAGTATAAGGAATATCTTCTTGATACAAAAGTATCGTCAAGAGGTAGAAACATTGTCAATAAGCCTTTATCAAGAAACACGGCTTCCGCCTATTGGAATATATTCAAGCAAGTCTTGACGAAGGCTTATCGTGAAAGACGTTTTACCGACGATATTGCAAGTCTGTTAGATAACATACCTTGTACGCCGCCTGTAAAGCAAAGTCTCTCATTGGAAGAGGTCAGGAGACTTTATAACACAGAATGCTCTGAACCTGTTGTTCGGAAAGCTGCTCTATTCTCCTGTCTGAGCGGACTGCGTATCAGTGATATACTCAACCTCAAATGGAATAATGTTTGTAGCTATGCAGATGGTGGGCACTATCTGGATTTTGAATGTGTGAAAACAAAGAGACAAACGAAGGTCCCTATTGGAGAAGATGCTTATGCACTTATCATGCCCAAAACTACTGATGAATATGTGTTTGAAGGTTTCAGCAGGTCTATGACCTACGGAGTAATGCAGCAATGGCTTAAAGCGTCTGGAATCACCAAGCACATCACCTTTCATTGCTTCCGCCATACTTATGCTTCACTGCAGCTCGAAATGGGTACAGACATCTATACAGTACAGCATCTGCTCAATCATAAGAATGTGAGCACAACACAGATATACGCTTCACATGCAGACCCCAAAACACGCGAAGCAGCCAACAGAATCACGTTAACGAATGTGAAAGACGGATTACAAACAACAGAAAGTGAAAATAATCAAACAGGAACCAACCGAAAAGAAGATATAAACAAAACAAAAAAGTGAAAGCAAAACCACTATGTAAAACGCTGAAACAGAGAAATATAAATAGTGTTTAAGGCGGTCATTTTGTTGGTGCTAAATAGTAGTAAATAGAAGAATTCTCTCTAACTTTGCATTCATAAAACTCGAAAAAAGTACAGTTGCAATGATAAAAAAGCTAAAAGAGAACTTTTTGATTCTTCTCATTTCAAACCTCGTAACCGCTGCTTTGGTTGTAATCGCTCCAACAATTCTTGGAGCGATTACAAACCTGAGCCATACCTCTCAGACAGAGAAGGTATTCTTTTCTTTGCCGATGATATTCTATTATTTTATATGTGTTATCTGTGTATGCACAGTTTTCAGTATCTTCAAATCTCAGGCCATTAGGGATATTGTCATCAACAATAGCATCAATCCTGGGATCAACTCTCATGAAACAGATAAGGTCACGATAATGCGTGAACGTTATATTGCTAAACAGCAAAGCAGGAAAAGTGCTATCTTTGATGCTGTCTCAGAATACACTTATGCAGTTTTCTCACCCTACATGACTGACGATAACTTGGAAATACTAAACCAGAATATCAAACTATATGAGGTACCAGATTCTTGTATTATTCCTGTTTATACAAATGGTAAACTCAACACTCTCGATATTAGACACTATGCATGGAACATCGGTGAGAGACTTGGTTGGAGTGGGCAAAAGAGAGCGACTTTTATCAAGCAATGCTTCCCCCAAGAACTTCAGGACGTTGAGATTGAAAGCATGAGAAGAACACTTAGACAAAGAGGTAAGTGTGTTATTGGCATTGATGTGCCCGACAACAACGATTACAAATTTCACTATCATAACTAATGGAAGAATACTATATGGAGTACGAAGAGATAACTTTTAATGACATTCCAAGAGCAATGGCCAATATTCTCAGGAAATGTGATTTGCTTGAACAATCTATTGATGTCTTGCGTGAAGAAATCCGTCAGGCCAATAAACCATCAACCTCACAACATATACCTATGGATGTGAAGGAGGCATGTGATTTTCTCAAAATCAAGAAATCCACCATGTACCTGTACATCCAAAATGGCCAGATTCCTGTCAACAAGAAAGGCAAGAAATACACTTTCTTCAAAGACGACCTTATTAAATGGCTGGAATCTGGATGCAAGACCGAGGCTCCTATGACTCCTGATGAGATAAATCAACTCTTGCGCCAACGACCGAATAGAAGAAAATAATCTTCCATATCATCTTACAATTGAAATCTACATTGGACTTTCTGATGTAGATTTTTCATTTTATATCCCAAAATGATTGTAACATATAATATTTATCAAGCTGTGCAAATAGACTGCACCGTAATATTGTAATTTTGCACTAATATGACACTATATATATCGTTTACAAGCAGAGATAACATGTATTCGTCCGCCCTTTCATGCGGACTTTTATTATATATTTTTTCAATAACAAAAAGCAATATGAGTCAGAAGAAAAACTCCTCTGTGCTCTCTCTTTTTGTGTTTGCAGTGTTCTAATCATTGCCCAGAACAGGAGAATGAGCCTTCCAAAGATGAGCTTTGGACACTCTTTCGTGCTGCATACGAGCAGTACCAGTCGGAAATCGTTAATGACAGCAAGTTGTATGACCGCTATGTTAACGACTTTATCAGTTATCATCTTCCCGTTTTCTCTCAGGAAGAAGAATCAATCCGCAACCATTTCAAGAATCTTTTCAGCATTTATGAGCTGCTTACAACAAGAAAGGATTTGGTAGAAAAATTCTTCAAGTTGCCAGAGTTTGAGAAGAAAGATTTCTTAGAAATGGTTCATTCATTCAACCACATTGAATATGTGGTAGAAACTCCACATTCCTTAGCAACTTTCAATGAAAATCAGATTCGACTCATCACGCAATTCGCCAATGAGTCGAATTTCTTTGTTGATACAGTTGATGAAAGAACTGTGGATTTGTTTTTCAGATGCAAGTTGAAACGTCCCCTTGTTGTCCAGAACATGCGTCATGTGCTTCAATTCATGTTTGCTCTCTCAATGCAAAAGATGATTCCCCATAATTGGGTATCACTCATAGCAGACAACAAGTTGCTTTCACCTCAGAAAACCATGAAGCCGTCATCTCGTGGTGCAATTAGTTCACGCCTGACAGAACTTAGGGCATCAACACAACCGTTTCCAAATGAAGCTTATTCAAATCTTGTAAATCAACTGAAAGAAATGCAATGAAATAAACTAAAGTAAGCAACTGAAAGCAAATTCCCCTTTCAATCCTCCTGACAAAAAGAACTGTCAGGAGGATAGTCAGTTGCCGCAGACATATAAAGGGTAACTTTGCCGCCGAATCGATTCCGTTTCGGGGGTAGCTCCCTCATTGTCTAATATTTAATACATGTAATTATGGCAAACAAGAAAATTGACATAGAGATTCTCGCAAAACGCGTGGAGTTGTTAGAAATCACAGTCCGTGAACTCAAATCTGTTGAGCCTGAAGTGCTTGAAGAGCGTCTGAAAAAGATTGAAAACAGTTTGTACATCACTAAGGAAATGCTCACAACCACTGAACTCGCAGAATATCTTGGCGTTTCACAGTCGCAGATATATAAGCTCACGATGAACATGGAGATTCCGCATTATAAGCCCAAGGGCAAGACAATCTATTTTGACCGGAAAGAGATAGTGAGATGGATGCGCTCTAACCACTGTTCTTTTGAAAGGAAAGAACCAGCAAAAGACTAATTAGATGAAAGGCCGAAAGAAGAACATGACCAGGATTTATTCTGATGTCCAGCTGACTGCCCTTCTGGAAAAATCCGAGGTTGTTATAGACCCATCAAAGTGTAAGCAACAAAACAGACAAAATAATGGCAAGAGGAAGAAACAGTAAAGGGGACAAAGATGAACCAGAAACAGGTTCACTTGAAGTTGGGATGCTATGTAAAAGCAGTTTCAACGACAATGAACTTGACAGTTATCTCAGGCAAGGAGAAATAAAAGCCTCTGAGAAGCCACCCGTCCCTCCTCAGATACTCTGGGTTGGAGATTGCACCATTGCCACCTTTGGCAATTTCAGTGCATCAACAGGAAAGGCAAAAAGCAAAAAGACTTTCAATATCACCGCAATGGTAGCAGCTGCCGTCACTAATACAACTGTACTTAACTACCGTGCAAGTCTGCCAGAGGGGAAGCGTATGATCCTGTATTTTGACACCGAGCAAAGTAAGTTCCACTGTCATAATGTGATTGAGCGTATTTATCGCTTGGCAGGTCTTAGTTTGAACAAGGAAGATAAACGCATAAGATTCTATGGGCTCAGGGAGTTTACCCCCTCACTACGTATTGCTCTCATTGACTATGCTCTCAGAACTTTTGAAGGTGTTGGTCTTGTCATTATAGATGGTCTTCGTGACCTCATGTATGACATCAACAACGCTAAGGAATCCACCGATGTGATGACAATGCTAATGGCATGGACGAGCAAATACAATCTGCATATACACTGTGTATTGCATCTGAACAAGAATGACAATAACACTCGTGGCCATATAGGAACAGAGTTGGAGAACAAGGCTGAGACAGTACTGATTATTAGCAAAGACAAGCAAGATGCCAATATCAGTGAGGTGAAGCCTATGCATATGCGTGACAAGGAGTTCTCCTCCTGGGCGTTTTACATCGATGACAATTCTCTACCTGTACTTGATGTGGGGTATCATGTTACAGTTGTGAAGCCAAAAGACAAACCTCTCACATCTCTTTCTGACGATGTTCACACAAGAGTATTACAGAAAGTATTTGGCAACGAGCCACCACAGAAGTATCTTGAGTTAGTGAAGGCTCTTGGTGCATCCTATGCGGAAGAAGGCTACAAGCGTGGGGATAACGCAATAAAAGAAATGCTAAAGATATTCTACGAGCGTAAGCTGATAACCAAGAGTAAAGACGGCTATCACTACCACCCCATTCCTCGACCTCAAAATTAAGTTTATGAGTTTAAGTTTAAAGGGTATATATATAATAAACTACGATTGCCCGTAAATACATAGAGTAATGACAATAGACGAAATCAAATCTGTAAGCATCATCCAGTTCCTTGAAACACAAGGCTACCATAAGTCTCATGTCTTCAAAGGAAACTATTGGTATCTGTCCCCATTTAGGTCAGAGCAATCTCCTTCTTTCAATGTCAATCCTGTCAAAAACTTATGGTATGACTATGGCGAAGGTCAAGGAGGTAATATCATTAACCTTGTGCAGAAGATGAAACCAACCTGGAATAGCCATGAAGTTCTTTCATTCCTGGAGAACGAAATTCGACAGCACAACCTTGATTTTGCAGCTGATTTTTTGGCAAGAATGAAAGAGCAAGAAGAAAAGGAGATCTGGAAGCAAGGCCAAAGAATGAGTCGGGATGAAGACAAGGATGCACATACTGTAATCGATTTAATTGCTGAGTTATCGCATCCTTATCTTCGAGATTATATCCTGCAACGCCGTGTTGACTTTGATGTAGCAAAGGAGTTCTGTAAAGAAGTTCACTATAGCATCTATGATAAGCATTATTATGCCATTGCATTTGAGAACATAGAAGGCGGTATGGAAGCACGTAACAAGTACAGCAAGAGGAGCATTGGTAAAAAATCAATATCCATAGTCCGTCCACTTGGCACTCAATGCCCACATTGTTGTGTCTTTGAAGGTCTTTTCGACATGTTGACTTATGCCAGCGTCAAGAAATGGCAGTTGGATATTGACTTATGTGTTGAAGAAGACTGCGACTACATCGTTCTCAACTCTGTCAGCAACGTAAAATTACTGCTTCCTTTTCTTGCAGATTATACATGTATTCATTGTTTCCTTGACAACGATGATGCAGGTGTTAAAGCCACCCAAAGGATAACAAACGCCTATAGTTGTCAAACCGTTGATGAATCACACAGATATTCCAATTATAAGGATGTCAACGATGTTATAAACGGTATTATGAAATCAGTATAACATATATTCCCCCACTGTCAATGCTACTATTCGAGAGGTTCCTTCAACGGAGCCTCTTTTTTTATTAAAGTCGCTCCTTATAGTATGATTATTCAAAGAAAATCATACTTATTTTGTAATGTGTGTTAAGTATGATACGCTTAACCCTGCAATTTTTCTTTGTTCGTTGAATTATATGTTCCTTTGCACTGAATTTCGGGATAACACAGGACAAGCGTCTATCTTCCGAGTATGATAATAATTATATTGGATAACATAAAAATCAAATTGAACAATGTCAGGATTTGTAATATTTGCACTCGTCCTAACCTTTGCTTATGTGGTGTACTTCGCAGTGCAGATCACTTTAGACCTCCACGGAAAGAAAGGTGAAAAAAGTACAGAAGAAGAGACCTATGATGTCAGTGACATGGCCAACGAGGAGCTGCCTGTTGCGGTAGAAGAGCACAGCGATGACCCTGATTTAAGCGTCCCCACCTATACAGAACAGGTTACGGAGGATGGACTTAGGGTTTTGAACCCAACAGGCAAATCAGTAGTAGTCAATCCTCCTGTAGTTGAGGAAACTCCACAACCGTCCCAGACGGAGCAGCCCGTAACAAGCCAGGAACTCAATGAAGAGAATGATGCGCACTTGGAGCATATCGACCCCAAAGCTCAGTGCAGTTTCTTTGCCGATGAGTTTATGCAGAATCTCAACGAGAAGCATAACAAACGAAAAATAGAGAAGAAGAATGCCAGGGATAAGATGTAAATACAATCAATTGTTTGCCATTGCAGGCATCATGCTCCTCTGGCCCATGTCGGCATCTGCCAAATGTGGTGGTGTTGATTACAGCTGGGGAGCTGATGCTCTTAGCAATGCCCACGATTTCACAGTGACCATGATGCTCTACGTGGTTTATCTCCTTTATGCCATATCAGCCATAGTTGCCATCATTGGCGCACTACAGATATATATAAAGATGAATACAGGCGAAGGAGATGTTACCAAGTCCATCATGATGCTTATCGGCGCATGCCTTTTCATGATAGGTGCCACCATCCTGTTCCCTGCCTTCTTCGGATATAACATAGTATAGGTACAAAAGATTAAGGATAACAAAGACATCTCAACCTGCAGGAGAGATAATTGTGTGTAGTAACAAATTAAGTAAATCAAAAGAAAGCAAATGAAGAAAATCAAAACAATTGCGAAAAATCTGTTTGGAGCCAAGCGAATGAAGACGCTTGCCTTGATGCTCCTCTGTGGCACCATTGCCACCTATGCCCAGAACGCCGCTGGTGATTACACTGCCGGCACTGATGCTCTGGCAACCGTCACGGAGGAGATTGCGAAGTACGTGCCTTTCGTCGTGAAGCTCTGTTATGCCATCGCTGGCGTTGTTGCTGTGGTCGGTGCGATCTCGGTTTACATCGCCATGAACAACGAGGAGCAGGATGTCAAGAATATCTTAGTCCTCCAAAATTGGTTGGAAAGGACAAGAAAGGAAGTGACAAATAAAGTGCTTAGTATCAAGCGAATAAGCGAATTTTTGAATTTTCCGATTCTTGCTCAACCGACTCTTAAAAAGATATAATAAAATGATTTTTGTTTCTGATTTGTTTCTCATATATGGCTTGATTTTCATATCTTTGCACATGCTTTCAAGGGCATAATCACGATGCAGAAACGATATATCAGCATCCGAAAAGCCCAAACCTCGCAGACCCTCTGCAAAATTCATTGGCTCACCCGATAAACCATGGGGATAATTCTTTGGTTCTATAGATTATTTATACCTTTGTACCATGAATAATCAAGGACTTTTAGCATTGGCACAGTTAATTCTGCCATCAGAGATACTTTCAAATTTTGAAGTAGTACGTGTAGAAGAAGAGGCATCCCTTATTCGCATCTATCTTGACGAATCGGTTAAGGCTGAATATAAAGAGAATACAGAGATTGAATCCAAAGGGTTCTGTGACGCCGCAACTATACGTGACTTCCCAATACGCGACAAAGGCGTTGATTTAATTGTCAGAAGACGCAGATGGTATGACAAGCAGAATAATCGATACTTCTCCGACTCTTATAACCTAAAGGCAGAAGGGACCCGCTACTCAAAAGAGTTTGCGGCTTTTTTAAAAGGAGTGTATGGAGACAATTCCTACGACCTCCCGTTCGCTTGACCGCTATTATCACATAAACGGTGATACGTTTGAAAAGCAATACAAGGAAGTACTCAGCGGCTACCGTGAATGGTCAGAACTTTCACATGCAGAAGACTGGCTTGTCTTTCCCGAAAACATAGGTGAAAGCCTCTGCATTGACGAAACGGCTCCAAGCAATGGCGAGTTGTACACGATAGTAAGCAACAGATCTTCACGTGGAGGCAAAGGTACCATCGTTGCGATAGTAAAGGGTGTGGCGGCAGATGCTGTCACAAAAGCACTTATGCGCATTGGCGAGGACAAGAGACAGATAGTAAAGGAAATAACAATGGATATGTCGAATTCCATGCAGCTTATAGCCAGACGCTGTTTCCCGAATGCAATGCGTACTATAGACCGCTTTCATATACAGAAACTTACATATGATGCCTTGCAGGAGATGCGCATCGCATATAGATGGGAGGCCATTCAAGCAGATACGGAGGCCAGAGAAGAGGCCAAATTCCTGGGCAAAGCATATACTCCAATTGTGCTTGCAAACGGTGACACCCACAAGCAGTTGTTGGCTCGCAGTAGATATCTGCTTTTCAAATCACCCGACAAATGGACGGAAAGTCAGAGGAAAAGAGCAGAGGTGCTCTTTGAAATATATCCAGACCTTAAAGAGGCTTATTCTCTCACACATTCGCTAAGAATGATATTTTCCAAGAATACCATCAAAGATGCAGCAAGACTCTCGCTTGCACGCTGGTACAATAAAGTGGACGATTCCGGTTTTAAGAGTTTCAATGTTATTGCCGCCACACTTTACGAGCATTATGATGAAGTATTGAACTTCTTTGTCAATAGAGCAACTAATGCCTTTGCTGAATCATTCAATGCTAAAATAAAGGCGTTTAGAGCTGCTTTAAGAGGAGTAACGGATATAAAGTTCTTTCTTTTCAGACTTACAAAACTATATGCCTAATCCCCTTGGTTTATCGGGTGAGCCAATTCATTTTCCCTTCTTTCGGGAGTAAATTACCAATAAAAAATATACAAGCATGGCAAGACCAAAGAAACAAGTCAAACTGAAGGAGCCGATAAAGATTCGTCTCAAATCCCTCGCAGATGGCAACAAGAGTATCTATCTTGACATCTACTGGAAGGGAGTCAGGAAGTATGAGTATCTGAAACTCTATATCATTCCTGAGGTCAATCCACTCTGCAAGGAGCAGAACAAGGAAACGATGGCACTCGCAGAACGTATCAAGGCAGAGCGCATCAAGGCTCTCCATGGTCACGGAGTGCAAGACTGGGAAACCGTCAAGCAGGGTTCACAACTCTTGACAGGATGGATCAAGAAGTATTGTGAAGGTGGAGTCAGCACCAAGAAGTCAACCCTCCATTGTCGTGTTGAAATGCTTCACACCGTGGAGAAATATCTTGAAGAGTCCAATCAGACCTTCATCACCCTTGAAGAGGTCAATGCTGATTTCTGCCGTGGGTATGTGAAGTTCCTTCGCACCTTCCCAAACTCACACTGCAAGTACATTGAGCCAAGACCTATCAGCCAGAACACGGCAAGCCGTTACCTCGGCATGTTCTCGACTACTCTCAACAATGCTGTCCGTCAAGGTATTATCCGAAACAATCCAATGAAGGAACTGGATGCCAAGGAGCGCATTCAGCCAAAGGATGGCAAGAAGGAATACCTTACCATTGAGGAACTTAAAGCCCTCATGGCAACCGACAGTTACCGCCCAGAGGTCAAGCAAGCCTTCATCTTTGCTTGTTTCACTGGATTGCGACTCAGTGATATGTACAAACTTGCACCGATTCACATTTTCAAGACTCCTGACGGCAAGGGCGAGTATATTGACATGGAAATGCAGAAGACGGAGAAGCCTGTCATCATCCCACTCTCTGAAGAGGCAAAGCGTTGGTTACCAAAACCAAAGGGAATAACAACTCCCTTCTTTGATATACCAACTACTCAGACCGTCATAGGCAGAGCCCTTCGCAAATGGGCAGAGGCAGCAGGTGTAGAGAAGCACATCAGTTTCCACTGTTCACGTCACACCTTCGGCACAATGATGCTGACACTTGGCGCAGACCTGTTCACCACAAGCAAGTTGATGGGTCACACCAACATTCAGACCACTGAAATCTATGCGAAAATCGTAGATAAGAAGAAGGAGGAAGCCATCAACCTCATTGATGGAATGTTCAAGTAAAGGATGTACTTTGAAAGTACCCCCCCCTTCAAAGAGTTAAGGGAGGTGACTTGAAATCACCCCCTTTGATAAACCAGGGTGGTGTTTCACCCCAGTGGTATAACCAATTATAACAATCATTGATATGACCATCACACTTCGACAAAAAGACCTTGAAAACGACAACAAGAGCCTGTATCTTGACATCTATGAGAATGGCAAGCGCAAGTTTGAGTTCCTTTCCCTCTACCTAATCCCTGAGATTAACCAAGAGACAAAGGAACGCAACGAGGCTACCTTGAAACGTGCGCAGGAGATTCGTGCCGAGCGCGTCCTTCATCCCGAGACCATTCCCGAGAAAGGTCACTTGATGGTTGTACCCGACATTCCCAACGATGACTCACCCGAAGTCATTGACTGGATCCAGACTTACATGGAGTGGATGGACGGCAATCCCGAATATTCCAAGAGGACTGTCGAGCAGACTCAATACCTTCAAGAACGCATGAAGGAGTTTCTGAAAGCCAAACGCAGACCGCACATCACTCTGATGAAGTTCGATAAGACATGGTTCAAGGCATTCTTTCTTTGGCTGAAGAATGACTATGTACCTCAGAAGTATGTGAGAGTCAAGGCAAAGCCGTTGAGTAATGCCAGTTTGCGGAACATGCAGCAACGCATTGTCGCAGTATTCAACAAGGCAGTCAAGACTGGCAAGTTGAAGGCAAACCCCTTCTATCAGTTGGAGAAGGAAGACACAATCTCCAAGCCAAAGTCTGGTCACAAGCTGTACCTTACACCCGATGAACTCAAACTCTTCATGGCATCCGAAGAGACTAACGGAGTCAGGGAAACCCAGTTGGCATTTGGCTTCGCTTGCCTTACAGGACTACGCATCAGCGACATAAGGGCTTTGCGATGGTCAAACATCATGAGGAACGAGGTAACGAACACACTTGTAATCGTCCAGAAGAAGACCAAGGAACTCAATGCCGTCCCAATCTGCTCAACCGCAGAAGCATGGATGCCACCCAAGAAGGATGACAAGGTTTTCCACCTTCCTGCCCATGCCAATGTGGATGCAGCTCTCAAACGAATAGCCAAGAAGGTAGGTATCACGAAGACAATCTCCTTCCATACCTCCCGACATACCTTTGGCACATTGATCCAAGCGGCTACTGGTGACATCGAGACCACCAAGAAACTCATGGGTCACAAGTCGCTCAAATCAACCGCAGTCTATGCAGACGTGCTGACTGAGGAAAAGGTCAAGGCTATCTCCAATACCAAGACGGTATTCAGGAGTCGCAAGCCACACACCGAGAACAAGAAGATTCCACGAACCAAGCGAACGGCAGCGACCAACACGCACCCTCGCAAGGTCATAGATATACAGGATAACGAATAACGGCTAACGAGCCGATTCAGGATAACAACCAGTTTCATTTCATCAAAAGCAGTGCCCTGATTCAAGGTAGTGGTTTCCGCTACCCTTAGGGGCTTGCTATCTCAAAACCAAGCATTCAGGATAACGTAAACAACTAAATATCAAGATTATGAATAAGACTATTGACAACGAGACTCTTCTTTTGAAGGTAGAGTCATTTGAGCATCGCATCGAGGTTCTGGAGAACACTCTCAGCGCAGCCAAGGAGGTATTGACACTTGAAGAAGCAGCCCTTTTCATGGGTATATCAAAGAGCAGTCTCTACAAGATGACCCATCGTCATGAGCTTCCTTTCTTCCGTCCAAACGGCAAACTCATCTACTTTGAGAAGGCTGAACTTCTGAAGTGGATGCGTCAGAACCGCAGCATGTCTGAGGCTGAGACCAAGGAGGCAGCAGCCCAGAAGCTGAATGAACTTGCCAACCACTAATCAATGAGTATTATGAATCAGGATTTCAATCAACAGCAGTACAACGACAAACTGGCTCAGGTAGCCAGCCTTGCCGTTACCTATGCCAAGGATGGCACAGGCTATCACAGTATGAAGGATGCCTTCAATGAACTGTGCGAGATTTCACATGCCAACAAGGGCATTGACCAAGAAAACACTATCGGCAGACGAACCCTGCTTGTGCAGAGTGTCTGCATCAAGGCTATCCATGCGCTCACTCCATACCAGAACGAGCGACTTGAACAGCAGCTGAAGGACATTGCTTCGGACTATCCCGAGCATCGTCACCTGCATTTCCGCAGATAGTTTCTTCTTTCCCTTTTGTCATATCATAGACATATCAATGAGAGTTACCGCTTACATACGTCAGAAAGATACATCGAAGAACGACCTTGACAGCCGTGCTTCGGTGTACTTCCGTGTCCGTGACAAAGGGCTTGATGTCAAGTGCGCAAGCGAACTTCAGATCAATCCCAATCACTGGAGCCAAGAACGACAGGGCTACAAGAGCCGTGTCAATCTTGTGGATGACGATACCAGAAACCTCTTTGACTCACAGGTCAAGGAGATTACAGGTATCATAACCAGGGAATACTATATCGGAGCAAACTCCGACTGGCTAAGACGACTGATATTTGCCTATCACCACCCCAATGCCTATTGCATGGGCAGTGGCATGGCGGTAAGCAAATCCTTTGTCATCTGGGCAGAGAGGTACCTTCAGAACAAGCATTTCGGCAAGCATCAGGAGTGCAACACCCGATGCCTGATTGACAAGGTTACTCGTTTTGAGGATGAACACAAACACCCGATGAACATTGACAGCATGACTGCCGATGATCTTCGTGTGTTTGCGGATTTCCTGTCTTCTGACTATGACATATCTATGAATACCATCGTCACTAACATGACCTTGATGCGTACCGTCTGCAACTGGGTACGAAAGCAGGGAGTCACAAACAATGACCCCTTCTTTGGCTATGACATGCCCAAGGCACTCTATGGCACTCCATATTTCCTGACCATTCAGGAGCGTGACCAAGTTCTGGATGCAGACCTAACGGATGATGCAGAACTTGCTGAGTATCGTGATATGTTCGTGTTTCAGTGTATGGTCGGATGCCGTCATAGTGATCTTGTGACCTTCACCCCCAAGAACATTATTGACGGTGTTCTGGAATATATCCCCATCAAGACCAAGGGCAAGTTAGGTGACGTTGTAAGGGTTCCTCTTATCCCCAAGGCTATGGCTATCCTTGATGGCCATGACCATGGTGATGATGAACCAATCTTCCCCAAGCATTATAACTTCAAGTTCAACGATGCTATCCGTAGAATCTTGAAGCGTGCCAAGGTAAATCGTGTTGTCACTGTGATTAACCCTAAGACACGGCTTGAAGAGAAGAAGCCAATCTCAGATGTGGCTACCTCTCATCTTGCACGAAGGACTTTTATCGGTAATCTTTACCGCATGGTCAAAGACCCTGATTTGGTTGCTTCTATGTCTGGTCATGCCAAAGGCAGCGTTGCTTTTGCCCGATACCGAGTCATTGATGATGACATGAAGAAATCCCTGGTTGAACTTATCCAGTGATTCTCTTCTTTTTGATGGCATATTCCTTTTCCCTTTATTCGGTTACATTTCAATAATATCATAGACTATGGACGATAAAAAATTACATCGTTGCTTCACTTTCTCTGAAGAGCAGTTGAAGCATCTTCGAAGCAAGAAGTACAAGATTGACCGTATGGAATGCTTCATGTCGCTTGTGGATCTTGCCGAGCCAGTTCCAAAACTTGTGCAAATCAGCAAGACCAAGCAAGTAGAAATCTTGGCAGGTCAAGTTATGGTTGACAATACCCAACTTGCCAAACTCTGGGACAAAGACCGCAAGACGGTTCCAAAGCTGTTGGATGCTATGGAGGCTGTGGGCATTTTCTCTTCTCAGGAAGTGGAAGATAACCGCATCTACACCCTTCATTGTCTCTCAGGCTGGTATGTTGATGCCAAGTTCGTGTCGAATGCCTTTGCCTTAAAGCGCAATAACGACAGTACGGCAATCATCCATGCGGAAGTTCCTGCCTCCAAGGTCATCATCACTGAGGATCCTGATGACAAGAAGAAGGACAAGGAAGGTTCTGCTTCTGCCGATGACAAATCCAATGACTCTGCCGAGGGCAACAATCCTCAGACAACTGGCAATGTGTCGCACCAATCACCACAATCTAATGATAGTGGCAATGTGGGTAAGTCTGGAGCAGATGGCAACAAGTCACCATCACCTCCTGAAAACAATTCCCCGCAGTCTGCTGACAGCCCTTCTCCCCAAGGTGAAGCCGATGGCAAGCAGAATGAAGGGAAGCAGCATGAGCAGATACCTTCTCAGCAAGGAGGACAGCAGCCACAACAGCCTAACGGCAATCAAAGACCGCCTTTCAACGGCTATCAGAAGCCTAACGGCTACTACAACCAGAACGGCAACAAATAGCCGTCTGAGGACTCAGGAATGCGACCTGCACCGCCAAACCATCCCAAAGGACGTTTACCGATACAGGACAACACGGCAAGCCGAAACGACTTTCTAAGCCCTGACGGGAACTTAGCAGGTAAAAGGACCGATTTTTAAGAGGTACTTTTCGAGAAATCCTTTTGTACTACATTATTTGTGACCAAATTTATGCAGTCCTAAAAGTTTCTCGGGCTACTCGCAGGCTCGCAGACCTATGTCCTTCTTTTTTACTGATTTATATTCATCCCTTTAATCATATTCAAAGATATGGCTAAGAAAAAGAAGATTATCAAGAAGACACCCACAAGGGTGCATTCCTTCCGCTGTACCGATAAGGACTGGAAGGAACTGAAAAAACTCGCTAAGGAATGTGGTATGAGCATAGGCAAGTATCTCGTTGAGACTGGCAAGAAGCATCACCCACGTCAGCGACTCACTCCAGAGGAAAGCAAAGCCCTGAACTCTCTGACTGAGGCACGTACCGACTTGATAAAAGTCCGCAGTAAGTTGCACGATGCTTCACCCGAGGAAAAGCAGAAGATGTTCAGATCTCCAAAGTTCATGAAGTGGTGGATTGAAGCCGTTGAACGACTCATCAAACACTGGTATAGCATTGAAGACAACCTTACTTCTCCTGTACTGACCAAAGTTCAAGAAGACGAATGATTATACTCGCAAGACCAGTAGCCTATGGCGGCAATGCCGCAAGGTACGCAATGGAGAAGGAGGATGCAACCGTGGTCAAGGTGAACCACATGCCTGACTATCTCGATGCCACCGAAATCTGGTATCGGATGAAGCATCACTGCCAGTTGCATCAACAGGACAGGACTGTTGGGCGAAAGTTGGAACGCTTCATGACCACGTTTGTACTCTCCCCATCCAAGGAAGAGTCAGAGAACTATACCTTGGATGACTGGGCAAACCTCGCTGATGAAGGATTGGAAGCTTTGGATTCAGTCGGACTTTTACCCAAAGGCTTTAAGGAGAAGGTCAAGACCAATTTCCGCAATTCTATGAGTGTTGCTGCCTTGCATCGGGATTCCAAGTCTGGAACCCTTCACCTGCATCTTGACTGTTGCCGTGTGGATAATGACGGCAAGACCAACGATGTTCACGATGTTCACATCAGAGCAATAAGGGCTGCGGAAATTATCAACGCAAGGCATGGTTGGGAGCAACCTCAGGAGGTTCGTGAAATGCGCCAACAAGATATAGCGGAGTTTTGCGAATATACCCTTCAGAAGATGGATAGTTTCGACATTGACCGTTACTTTGATATGCTTCGCATGAGAGGCTATGAGGTCAATCCAAGGTATGACACTACTAACTGCAAACTTGTGGGCTACACCATCGGCAAGAATGCCTCAGTGTTCAAGGCTTCTGCCATCGGTCGAAAGTTCATGGTATCACAGCTTGAAGCCACATGGAAGAAGATGCATCCTAAGCCTACTCAGGTCAAGATGCGACCTGCTTCACCTTCCGTTTCACCGGCTCGCCCTGCTCGCCATGTTGCTCAGACAACGAAACCTACCCAGTCCAATTCTAAGCCATTGCCAGTTGCTACCAAGACTGCCTTCAATGTCAATGTTAGCGGTGAAATGAAGAGAATCTATATTCCGAACACGGTCAAGGACATCTTCCTCAATGAGGTTCAGGTTCCTGATTCTGATATGACTGCATCAAGAGAGGACATTTCTCATGTAGGTATGCTTCTCTTCCTTGATATGATTGATGCAGCAACAACCGTGTCCGAATCTTGTGGCGGTGGTGGTTCTGCTCCTTCCTCTGGTTGGGGTAAGGATGATGACGAAGACGAGCGTGAGCGGGCTCGCCGTTGCCTCCAGATGGCTCATGCCATGTGCAAGCCACCGCAGAAAAGACGTTCATTCCACCGTTAGACAAATCCTACATATCAATGAGAAGAACAAAACATGTAGAAGAACTCATCGAAGATGACGAGCAGAAGCCTGACTTCGATGACATGATGAACGAAGTCCAGGAAGAGATTGAAGAGCATGATGCCGAGGATGCTGTTGTCAGTCGTGCGCCTGAACTCAGGCAGTTGAGTGAGAACATTGACAAAGCGACCAACACTTGGATCAATGCAACTCTTCAACTGGAGTCTGCCATCCGTAAGTACAATTCAGCTCAGACTGCTCTTGGCAATGCCGTTGACACTATCAGTGGTAAGGTTGACACCATCAATACCCACATTGACAATGTTCTGAAGGATGCCCCAACCAAGTTGAAGGTTTCAGTCAGAGTCGATGATGTTGACTGGAAGAAGATTCAGGACATGTTCGACAAACAACATGAATGGATGACCACTCAGATGCAGAAGCATATCCGTGAGGTCAATCAAATGTTTTATGAAGAACGTAGAAGGGTTCAGGAAAGGTACAAGGAGTACGACGGAACCTACCTCGGACACTATGTGCAGTATTTCTTCTGGTTCTTCTTTGTCCTTGGACTCGTTATTTTCGGCTTGGCTATCTTCCTGATGCTCGACAGTCACTACCACTGGACGAAGTAATCTAATGTTTATACCCTCCAAAATCCCTACGAAACTTGGCATAGTCTAAGTTTGTAGGGATATTTTTTTTCTTGAAAACGTCATTTTCTTGAAAATGTGCACTATTGCCCGTTGTGGGAGCCAGATAGCATGAGTAACTTTGCACCGTCAAAATAAACGAGTGTAAACCTAATTGTTATAAAGTAAGCATTCCGTAAACCACGTATAGATGGTTATGGAATACTTTTTATATAGTCCGCTAAATGGGAATTTACAATTCTGATATACTTCAGATGTAGGTTGCCGTTTCTAAAGCAATATAAAGTTTGTTTAAACTATGGTTGGCATTGTTCAAGCCTTTGGCTTCATATCCATTTGTATCCAAAATGTCACCTGTTTCAAAAAAAGCATACAACTTCAAATTGTAGAAGTCGCACACAGATTGAACTCCAGCCAATTCCATTTCTACAGCGATGCACCCTTCTTCCATACGTTTGCGTACAAGTCCTTTTGTTTCTCTGATCATCGAATCTGTCGTCCATATTTTACCTGTAATATATGGTACAGATAATTTGTCGAAAATTATGGAAAGTTCCTTGCTTGCGGCTATATCAATATAGTCGGATGGTGCTGCAAAATAATATGAACACCCGTCCCCTCTGTAACTTTGTGTCGGTATGATAAATCTACCTTGTGTGGTTGTACGGTCAAGACTGCCACAGGAACCGAACATAATGAACTTTGATGCTCCAGTTAGCCAGCTTGCAAGATGACATTGAGAGGATGCTACTGCTGAACCTATTCCTGACAGGTAGAAAGTTATCGTAACTCCTTTATAAGTTGTTTTATAGATATGCGTATCGCCATTGCAAGCCGGCATAGTTGCAATAATTTCAGATTCGTAGGAATCAAGTAAATGCCGATGAATCTCCTTCGAGAATATTATCAGGCATATATCTGCAAAATCTCCACGTCTGCCGTAGAAATCAAACAGATTGATCATTGGTTCAGTTTCAATATCATAACTATCAGTAATCATAGCATATTGAATCAGATGTGAGTTTTATATTGCTCCGGTATCTCAAGATTGAAAGTTCTGCATAATAACAGGACGTCGTGGACATCATTTTCATCGTATTCATATCCAAGATGGAACTGTACCTGTGCCTCCGGGTTTATGCATGTTACCTCAATATTCCCGATATTTCCTTTACCTGAGAAAGTTTCGCTTGGGAAAGTGTATCCGTCATATAGAATTCCATCTTCGACATATTCGAAACAATGCAGATCGATTATTCTTCCGTTGTCATCTTTCCAGACAGTATGGCTATCGGTCGTATAGTCCATTACAACTTCTCTGTATCCCTTCCAGGTAATCACGGATATGGCCTTACCATAGTCTTTCTTCTCTACGAACAGATCGATGTCGTTATGTATTCTTGTTTCTCTGCCTATAAGTGCATCGACACCCCAACCGCCGTCCAGAAACACCTTTACAGATGCTTCAGACAGCATTTCAAGAATCTCACATGCATCAAAATAAGTGACCATAAAATTGCAATTAAAACCTTAATTCCGCAACACTATAATTTAACTTTATTTATAAGTTCCTGAGCAACAATAAGTTGCCTAGGATTTTGCCGTGTCAGATTTTTCACTTATCTTAGTGTTGCAATTAGAAAACAAGCGAAAATCGTAACAAGGCGCTGCAAAGGTACAAATAAAATTCGAAAAACTCACACCTTTTGGAGGAATTTTTTCAATCATGGAGAAATTTGACTCCATGCTTTCACCCGTTATCGACTCAACACTGGGTCAGAGATGCAGCAGTATCTTCGGATATCAGTTCAGCGAGATAG
>NZ_NPJJ01000042.1 GCF_002251385.1 Prevotella sp. P5-108 | reverse complement strand
AGCAACCCACCACCCGACTCGCCCCCACCCCCAACCTAAGTGTAATTGTAACTCAAGAATACATATCTAATATAAAGACCCGTAGAAAACAAACCTAAATGGAGACAAGTATGAACACAAGACCGACCAATGCGCCCATGCCGCTCTCGGGTGGCCGATGGGCAAGAGCCGCGCTCAGCCTGTGGCTCGTGGTGCTCGCCGTCTCGGGTGTCAAGGCGCAGACCGAGAACGCCGTGCCCACGCCCCCGCGCGACAGCAACCAGGAGCTGCGCACCCATACCTGGAGCGTCTATGCCCAGGGGGGACTGTCGTGGGCCACTGGAGTGTGGTACTCCAACCACGATGCCAAGAAGAGTTACAAACTGGCGCCCGCCGTGGGTGGCGGTGTCGACTTCACCATCCGACCCTGGGTGCGTGTTGGCGCCGACTACCTCTGGATGCGCTACCGCCGAGAGCAGCGTTTCTCGGTGCTCGACCAGACCGCGTCGCCCACCAAGACCTATGGCAACTATCTCATGAACACACACAATGCGAAGCTCGGCGTGCAGTTCAACCTCATGGAGCTGTGGAGCACACGCAAGGCGCAGTGGCTCAACATCTGGGTGGGCACCGGCATCGGTGGAACCCTCGCCCGTGGCACTGAGTACGGCATGTGGGTGGGCAACACCATCACCCAGGGTACCACCACCACGCCCGTCACCAGCGACATCAGCATCAGCAACGACGCCACCGTGACCGTCACCGGCAATGTGCTGGCTGCCAACCGCCACGAGAAGTTCCGCAAGCTCTACATCCCCGCCACGCTGCACATCGAGGCCGACGTGAGCCGACGCTTCACCCTGGGCGTGAAGGGCGAGATGGACTGGCTGCTCAACCGGCAGGACATCGCCCCCAAGCACTACATCTACGCCCTCGCCACCGTGCGCTACAACTTCGTGCAGAGCCGCGCACGCAAGTTGCGCGACTTCTACGGCAACGAGATGAGCGCGCTCAACGACCGCAACAACGCCCTGCGCCAGGAAGCAGCCGATGCCAAGGCACGCGCCGACCGCGAAGCCTATCTGCGAGAGCGGGCAGAGCAGGACAAGGCGGGCCTGAAGCGACAGCTCGACGACTGCGAGCGCAGCCGCCAGACCGCTGTCGAGGAGCAGGGACACTATGTACAGTTCGCGCACAACAGCTCGACCTTGAGCCGTGAAGAGACCATCCGTCTGCGTGCCTTTGCCCGCAGCGTCAGGGGCACCCGGCTCGCCATCGTCGCCGAGGCCAGCACGCCCGGCACCGCCGAGTACAACCAGGCCATCTCCGAGCGCCGCCTCAAGCGCGTGGTCAAGGTGCTGCTCAAGGAGGGCTTTGCCCCCGAAGACCTGCACCCGCAGACCGCCATCGGCGCACAGAACGGCAAGGCCAACTATGAGGGCCGCAGAGTGACTATCACCATAAAGAAAAAGAAGTAGAATATAAACCCAAAAACACAAATAACTATGAGAGTATTGAAATCTATCATGTTGGCCGGCGCCATGCTGCTGGCAACACCCGTCTTCTTCAGCTCCTGCGAGGAAGACGCGACAAACCTGAAGTACAAGATGGAGGTAACCGTGGTCAACGACTTCACCAAGGTAGTGGAGGCCATCAACAACGGAGCCCTCAAGAACGAGCAGGCCATCAACCAGCTCAAGCAGGCCATCGACCAGATGAACGCCGACCAGAAGACCAAGATGCAGGCGATCATCGCCGCCATCAATGCGGTCAACAACACCCTCGACACCAAGCTCGCCGTCATCGAGGCTGCCATCAAGGCGCAGACCCTCTCCATGGACAGCAAGATGGAACTCCTCAAGGGCGTCATCGAGGCACAGTCTGCCTCTCTCGAACTCAAGTTGGGTGCCATCGAGACCGCTATGAAGGAGCAGACCCTCACACTCGAGGCTAAGATGGACCTCATCCACGACATCATCGGCGACCAGACCGCTGCGCTCGAGCTCAAGATAGGGGCCATCGAGGCTGCCATCAAGGCGCAGACCCTCTCCATGGAGGCAAAGATGGACCTTATCCACGACATCATCACCGCGCAGACCTCTGCCCTCGAGATCAAGCTCGCCGCCATCGAGACTGCCATGAAGGAAGAGTCGATAGCCCTGGCAGACAAGCTCGCGCTCGTCGAGAAGGCCATCAAGGACCAGACCACCAACTTCGACACCAAGATGGAGCTGCTCACCACAGCCATCACCAGCATGCCCGACTATAGCGCCAAGCTCGCTGCCATCGAGACTGCCATCAACAGTGTGCCCGACTACTCTACCCAGCTCGCTGCCATCAAGGCTGTGATGAATGGCATCAACACCACGCTCACCGACAAGCTGGCGCTGCTCGAGGGTATCAACGACGCCATCACCGACAATGCTGCCAAGCTCGCAGCCATCAAGGCGGTCATCGACGCGCTGCCCGACTACAGTACCGCGTTTGCCAGCATCAAGACCGAGATAGCCAACCTGCTGCAGGCTGTCAAGGACGGCACCACCAGCACCGAGACTGCACTGGCTGCCATAGCCGCCAAAATCGAGGAGATGAAGGCTGCCGGCGGAGTAAGCGGCGGAGGCACCACAGGTGGTGGCACTGGCACAGAGAAGATTGTCCCGAAGGGCTTTGTAGACCTCGGTCTGCCCAGCGGACTGCTGTGGGCGAAATGCAACATCGGCGCTGCCACTGAGAATGAAACCGGCGGCTACTTTTCTTGGGGTGAGACTGCTCCTAAGACGAAATTTGGCTACGGTAAATACAAATTCTGGAATGGTTCTACGTTCACCAAGTACAACTGGAGTGACAATCTGATGGAACTCCAGCCCGAAGATGACGCTGCCACCGTCATTCTCGGTCCCTGGTGTCATACGCCGACCAAAGCTGAATGGGAAGAACTGATTGAGAAATGCACCTGGGAAGCCACGAAGGTGACGATGCCGGGGACAACTGAGCCTGTAGTGGCATACTGGAAGGTGACAGGACCCAACGGAAACCATATCATCTTGCCTTCCACTGGATATTACTGGGATGATGGTTTACATTTTAGCTGGTCTTTCTATTATTCATCTACATTGAAAGAGGTGGACACTGTCTGTTCATTAGGATGGGACCATAGTGGGGTAACTGAAGAACTTGGTGTCTCGTATGATCATCCCACAATAGCAAGGGGTTCCCGCAAGGCTGGCTACGTGATACGTGCCGTGTGCAGCACCAAGTAAGCTGACATGAGAGAATGGTAATATAATATAGGTATAAGTCATTCCCGCCGGCCCCGGTGCTGGCGGGGGTGCAAACGACAAAACAGAATACAAGATGAAAGCAATACTGAACAACCCGCTCATCACGCTATGCAGTGGCAGATGGGCAAGAATAGGGCTCAGCCTGATGCTCACTTCGCTTGCAGTGGTCGGCGCCAACGCGCAGACAGCGGGCGAGGGCGTGGCACAACCGCCGCGCGACAGCAACCAGGAGCTGCGCACCCATACCTGGAGCGTCTATGCCCAGGGTGGACTGTCGTGGGCCACGGGAGTGTGGTACTCCAACCACGATGCCAAGAAGAGTTACAAACTGGCGCCCGCCGTGGGTGGCGGTGTCGACTTCACCATCCGCCCCTGGGTGCGTGTTGGCGCCGACTACCTCTGGATGCGCTACCGCCGTGAGCAGCGCTTCTCGGTGCTCGACCAGACCGCGTCGCCCGCCAAGACCTATGGCAACTATCTCATGAACACACACAACGCGAAGCTCGGCGTGCAGTTCAACTTCATGGAGCTGTGGAGCACACGCAAGGCGCAGTGGCTCAACATCTGGGTGGGCACCGGCATCGGTGGAACCCTCGCCCGTGGCACTGAGTACGGCATGTGGGTGGGCAACACCATCACCCAGGGTACCACCACCACGCCCGTCACCAGCGACATCAGCATCAGCAACGACGCCACCGTGACCGTCACCGGCAATGTGCTGGCTGCCAACCGCCACGAGAAGTTCCGCAAGCTCTACATCCCCGCCACGCTGCACGTCGAGGCCGACGTGAGCCGACGCTTCACCCTGGGCGTGAAGGGCGAGATGGACTGGCTGCTCAACCGGCAGGACATCGCTCCCAAGCACTACATCTACGCCCTCGCCACCGTGCGCTACAACTTTGTGCAGAGCCGCGCACGCAAGTTGCGCGACTTCTACGGCAACGAGATGAGCGCACTCAACGACCGCAACAACGCCCTGCGCCAGGAAGCAGACGATGCCAAGGCACGCGCCGACCGCGAAGCCTATCTGCGAGAGCAGGCCGAGCAGGACAAGGCGGGCCTGAAGCGACAGCTCGACGACTGCGAGCGCAGCCGCCAGACCGCTGTCGAGGAGCCGGGACACTATGTACAGTTCGCGCACAACAGCTCGGCCATGAGCCGTGAAGAGACCGACCGCCTGCGTGCCTTTGCCCGCAGTGTCAGGGGCTCCCGACTCACCATCGTCGCCGAAGCCAGCACGCCCGGCACGGCCGAGTACAACCAGGCCATCTCCGAGCGCCGCCTCAAGCGCGTGGTCAAGGTGCTGCTCAAGGAGGGCTTTGCCCCCGAAGACCTGCACCCGCAGACCGCCATCGGCGCACAGAACGGCAAGGCCAACTATGAGGGCCGCAGAGTAACCATCACCGTAAAGAAATAACAAAACTAAAAACACATACAACTATGAGAGTAATGAAATCTATCCTGTTGGCCGGCGCGCTGCTGCTGGCAACACCAGTGTTCTTCAGTGCATGTCAGGAAGACGCTCCCGAAATAGACTATGAGATGAAAGTCACGGTGGTCAACGACTTCACCAAGGTGGTCGAGGCCATCAACAACGGCGCCCTCAAGAACGAGCAGGCCATCAACCAGCTCAAGCAGGCCATCGACCAGATGAATGCCGACCAGCAGACCAAGTTGCAGGCGATCATCGACGCCGTCAACGCTGTCAACAACACGCTCGACGCCAAACTCGCCGTCATCGAGGCTGCCATCAAGGCGCAGACCCTCTCCATGGAGGCTAAGATGGAACTCCTCAAGGGCGTAATAGCCGCCCAGACCACCTCGCTCGAGACCAAGTTGGGCGCCATCGAGACTGCCATCAAGGCGCAGACACTCTCGGTAGAGGCTAAGATGGACCTTATCCACGACATCATCGACGCCCAGACCACCGCCCTCGAGCTCAAGATAGCTGCCATCGAGGCTGCCGTCAAGGCGCAGACCCTCTCGATGGAGGCAAAGATGGACCTCATCCACGACATCATCGCCTCGCAGACCTCTGCCCTCGAGCTCAAGCTCGCCGCCATCGAGACTGCCATGAAGGAAGAGTCGATAGCCCTGGCAGACAAGCTCGCACTCATCGAGAAGGCCATCAAGGACCAGGCCACAAACTTCGACACCAAGATGGAGCTGCTCACCACTGCCGTAACCAGCATACCCGACTATAGAGACAAGCTGGCTGCCATCGAGACTGCCATCAACAATGTGCCCGACTATGCTACCCAGCTCGCTGCCATCGAGGCGGTGTTGAGCAATGTCAACAGCACGCTAACCGACAAGCTGGCGCTGCTCGAGTCTATCGAGACTGCCATCACCGAAAGCGGCAACAAGCTCGCAGCCATCAAGGCGGTCATCGACGCGCTGCCCGACTACACTGACGAGTTTACCAACATCAAGGCCGAGATAGCCAACCTGCTGCAGGCTGTCAAGGACGGCACCACCAGCAAGGAGGCTGCCATAGCTGCCATAGCTGCCAAAATCGAGGAGCTCAAGGCTGCCGGTGGCATCACCGGCGGAGGCACCACAGGTGGTGGCACTGCCACAGAGACCATGGAGTATGTAGACCTCGGACTGCCAAGTGGAAAGAAGTGGTCGAAGAAATACCTCGGCGCCGAGACCGCTACAGATAAAGGCGACTACTATGCCTGGGGCGAGACCTCGCCTAAGAGTCCTGGACACTTTGACTTTACGAAGGAGAATTACAAACTGCTTGACGGCGCTTGGGGAGATTTCAGAAGATATAATAAGAAAGACGGCTGGAAACAGCTCATACCTTACGATGACGCAGCCACAGCAAGGCTCGGCGACAAATGGCATATCCCCACAGAGACAGAGGTACAGGAATTGCTTGATTATTGTACAGCTAAGGAGATAACGATGAACGGGAAGGCTGGCATTGCGCTGGTATCTAAGATTAACAACAACTACATCTTCTTCAGAAATAATGGTCTTGTATCCTTTGACAAATGGTATGGTACTGCCCGGTTCGTTTGTTGGACGGCAGACTTATTCATAGGGGATGTCCAACATGCTACGTATTGCAGGATTTATATAGATGGAGATAACATCGTAACTGATACATGGCACACCTTACGTTCCGATGGAATGAATATCCGCCCAATATACTATTAAGCATAGCCGCATCAATACATTTTTCATAATTAACCCATAGGTCGTTCCCGTCAGTCCAAGTGCTGGCGGGAATGATTGTGTTTAGGGTAAGCACCACAGAGAGGCCCCCCCCCACCCAAAAAGCCCCTCCCCACCCCCCCCCAGGGGGAGGGCGTCCCCCCAAACCGCCTCAAACACAGCAAGAATGGACTCCCGC
>NZ_NPJJ01000041.1 GCF_002251385.1 Prevotella sp. P5-108 | reverse complement strand
CGTTTGGAAGCGTTCCAAGCCCTTCTCGGGGACGATTTTTGCTTTTTACTCTCACCACACATCGTAGCCAGAACGCCTCGTAAACGCCCGATAATGACGCCTGACCACGCCGATAAAATGGAAATAATGGTAGTTTTTCAGTGCCCTCCCAAGGGGCGGGAGCTCATTCCCGCTGAGTTTAAGGATGTTGGGGTACTGCTCCTTCCCCTTGGGAGGGCTGGGATGGGGCCCGTGGTCCTCCCCTTCCCCATTGCCACAATTCCGCACGAAAAAAGGACGTACCCTGATTGAGGATACGTCCTTTTCTTATTGTGTCGGGTCATTCTCCAGGAAAGACTTGGCATCTCTCCCGATGGAGATGACGGTCTTCTTATCTTACGGCAATCGCGCGAGACAGCTCACGGGTCTTGACTACATACACACCCTTGCTTACGGCAACGCGGGTAGTAGGTTCGGCCTTAACCTGCTGAACCAGACGACCGTCGACAGTGTAGATAGTAACATCTGCGCCAGCCATACCCTCGATTACGATGGCACCCTCGGCACCGTAGATGCGGCCCTCACCGATGGCGTTGTCGCCGATACCGGTGTTGAGAGATACCTGAGCAGTGTTGGAGAAGCTCGACTCACCTACGCTGAATACAGAGGTCACGTTGTAGCGGTAAACATCTTCGCCAGAAATCTTGTCGCTGTAAGTAGCGGCAGTGACGGGGCTCTCGTTGAGCTTGACACCGTTGCGATATACATTGTAACCCTCTAGAGTGAGGTTGGCCTTGTTAGAGGCAGGAGTACAGGTGATATCGTCGATGAGCAGCGCCAGCACATCCTTGGCATTGTAGTGGATAGCCACATACTTGGTGTCCTCGGGAAGTTGGAACTCATAGAAAGCGTAGCCGGCTTCGGGGTCGGTCTTGTAGCCTACAGGCACGTTCTCGACAGACTTGAAGAGGGTGAAGTCAGAAGGCTCCTTGCCGCTCTTGGATACCACGATGTCGAACGACTCGAGGCCGTACCTATTGGAGAGTGACTTGGCCCAGAAAGAGATGTACTTGTTGTTAGGAGCAAGTTCGGGAAGAATGAGGTAGTCATCATTCTGAACAGATGACCAGAAGCAGAGCGTCTTCTTGCCACTATGGGCAGCCATGATGCTAGTCTTGCTGTTGTATTTGTCGCAGTCGATAACCTGACATACCATACCCTGGCCGAGGTGAGGAATGCTCTGACCACCATCAACAGCGCCCCAGGTATAGTTTGTGGCCAGATGGTCGCAGTCGATGAGGGTATAGTCGCCGAGCGAGCCACGGTCTGTGGTGACAATCATCTCGTGAGTGGCTCTGTTTTCCTCAACCACGATACCGCCTACACTCCATGACTCGTAGCTCTCCATATCGTCGGTGCGCTCGGCATAGTACTCGGTAGTAGGAGCAGCCCAGTTGAGAGTCACATTGCCATCGGCCTTGGCAGTGGCCTTGAGGGCAGTGGGCTGGGGATACTTGGAAGGAGTAACCGCAGCTATCGCGGTCTTCTCGTTGTTAGCCTTGTTCTCGTCGTCGGCATAGACAACCTTGCACTTCACCTCGAGCTCTTCGGCGTCGAGCAGTGGAACGGTGATATCAATATTGAAGGTCTCCAGGGCATCAGCAGCCAGAGCGCTACCGTTAAGTGTGTTGACCAGTTCACCATTGACATAGCACTGCAGCTTGTATGCGCCTGCAGCCTTGAGACCGTTGTTGAATACAGAGACAGAAGCCTTGATGTCCGAACCAGCCTTGGCAGACTTGGGCAGCACGAGGCTCTGGACCGCGAGGTCATAGTCGAAGGTATTGCCCACGGTGACGTTATCTATGAAGAGAGGAGAGGCCATAGTCTTGTTGGTAGCCTCGATACCTATCTGCAGGTGGTCATAGGCCTTGTAGGCAGAGAGGTCTACGGTAGCCGCAGTCCACTTCTTGACTACTTCCTTGGGCAGAGTGGCCACGTCGGTCCATGTCAGACCGCAGTCGTTAGACACGGTAATCTTCAGGTCTGAAGCTGTATCAAAGAGATAGTACCACAGCTTGATGGTGGGTCTTTTCTCGGTGCTCAGGTCGATGATGGGCGTTGTGAGACGGGCGCCACCGGGGTTGCCGGCGCTATAACCTACCATACCGTTGTCGCCATCCTGAGACGATACGTTGGGAGCGAGGTCAGCTGTCAGCTGCCATACGTTGTTGCCCGATGTGGTGCTGATAAGCCAGGGCTTGGTAGACAGCCTTCTATTGGCAAACGATTCCTTGAGAGGACACTTATAGCCATAACCGAAGGCAGAGGTGTTACTGTAAGCGGGGGCGCTGGTGCCATAGTCGTTGTAGGCATAGAGCACATAGGCGAGAGAGGTCTGCAGGTCAGAGAGATTAGGAGCGTCTACATGGGTGCAGGTGGTCAGGTCTGACTTGATCTTGGTCTGTGTCTCTGCATTGTATACAGAGTAGTAGATCTGGGTGGGGTCTACGTAGCCACCGTGCTTACCTGTGGTAGGAGCCTCCCAGGTGATGATGGTCTGCGAGCCCTTCTGTACCCACTGAACCTTGGTAGGAGCACCGGGAGCATCAGGACCTACCCAGCCCTTGGCGGTAGCCAGGATACCGGCGCCATAGGTGTTATGGCATACTACGCTGTACTCGTTCTCGCCAGTGGTAGGATTGGGGTCGCTTACCTTCACCTTCAGACCTACAGCCAGTTCTGCACCGTCTATAGTGGCAATCTCTCTGCCAGTGGTAAGATTGGTTACAACAGCCTTGGAAAGACCAAACAATGGGCCATGGCTGAAGTTTTTGGTAGGACAGGTGAACTCTACCTCGCTGGTGAGTGCGCCCTTTTCGCCGGGAATCACGGTGATGTCGGTAGCAGCACCAGGACTCTTGGTATTGATGCCGTCAGAGAGTTTGAAGTCAGAGACAGCCAGGGCACCCTGATTCTTCTCAGAGGTGACATGGAGGCCGATATAGAAGAGGCCGGTCTCGTCGGCGGTAATCCATTCGTCTACATAGCAGCCGGTAGAGGTTACCTTCTCGTTGCAGACCTTCTTGGTCATCGAGGCAGCTGTCTTCTCCTTGCCATACATTATCTCAAAGCGTTCCTGCTTGTTCAGGTCGCTTACCATGAGGGCCATGGTGAGGTGGTAGGCCTTGCCCTTCTCCAGTTTCACGATAGGAGAAACCAGCCAGTCATTGGCGTCTTTGTCCTTGCTGGCTTTGTAGAACACGTTCTTGCCGTTGCTTCTCCATGTGTTGCCGTCCTCATTGGCGTCGATGGTGGTAAAGAAGCCCATGCCATTTTCACCGAGGAAGCTGTTTTCGTAAGGCAGAGCCACACCGAGGTCTTCGCCGGCGAGCACGTCGTTAGAGGTCACCGCACCACTGCTCTTCACGCCGTCGGTGGCCATGAGCACGTAGTTGTAGTTGTTCATCGCGGTGATGGTCTTGTCGGTAAACGAGGTAGTGGTGAGGTCTGAAGCTACAGTCACGTTGTCGGGCTGGCGTACCAGCGAGTACTTGATGGCTGCAGTGTTGATATATCCGCCGTTGACGCCTTCTGTGACGGCATCCCAGCTGATGGTAATCTCATTGGAACCCTCGGCCTTGACTGCCTTGAGGTTGGCAGGAGTCTTGGGAGAGTCCTGACCGATATACTTTTCGATATAGGTGGTCAGACCGCTGGCGCCGTCGAGTTTGGCACAAACGGCAAACTTGTACTTGCCGTCGGCAGGCACGGTAACGGGCACTTCGACCTCGGCACCGGGGGCGCCTTCGCCGGTCTTGTACTCAGCGTCGTTGAGGAAGAACGTGTAAGAGAGGTTTGAGGTCAGGGCTTCACCGCTCTCGGTCTTGTCGGGCATGGTGAAGATAAACTTACCAGTGAGGCTGCTCTTGTCAAACTCGGTTCTCATCTTGGCGATGAAAGCGGGCCTTTCCACTTTCTTGGCGGGCTTGGCAAACACACCAGCCCATCTGATGGCGGGGCTTGCAAAGTCGGTCACCTTGGTAGCCTTACCAGTAGTTACATCTACAGTGTACAGCGAACTCTCGTCGGCAGTGTGGGCAAACCAGTATACAGTATTGGTCGACTCGTCAAAACAGGCGTCCTGCACATCTATAGAGGGAGTCACGCCGGTAGCGCCGATAACGGTGGCTTCGGCGGTCTCCAGATTGAGCTGGCACAGATTACCATCCAGACCGATACCATACACCTTGCCACTATTGTCAGTAAAGAGGGCTACATAGCGCTGGTCAAGCACACCTCCATTGGTCTTGACACCGCTGGTCAAATCAAGCGTACACAACCTAAAGAGACTGGAATTGGCGGGATAGCATCCGTAGGTCTTACCATCCTTGGGGTTGTAAACCAGAGAGGTAGGAACGTCTGTGCCGGAGCTGAGATTCTCGACGATTTGCCATGTGTTGGTATCATACTTTTCCAACGTGGTAAGGAGTACTTTGGATCCCCTAATATAAGCAGACAACACGTAGTAGTAACCATCGATGTACACACCAGCCGAGGGCGTCACGCTGGAAATGCTTGCAAGAGGGGTTAGGGTCGGCGGGGTCGCCGTGGTGGTCGAATAGATACCGACCGGCTTCATGCCCGTTGAGATTCCTCCGTAGAGCGTAGTCTCTGCGGAAGCCGCAAGGGCTTTCGGTCCCGGACTTGCCATGGCAAGTCCTACCAGCATACATAGCATGCTGAGACAAGTAATGATTCTTTTCATAGACTGTAACACTTGAAAATTGTAATTAATAATAATGTGGTTCCTATATGTCCACAAAAGTAATCAGTTTTTCGGAAAAATTTGCAATTTTTATCAGAAAATTTTAATTTCTTTTTGGGATTTTCTAATTTATCACCAGCCCACCCGAGGCCAAAAACGGCATAACCGCCGACACATCAGCGCCTTTCGCCGTTTCCATCCAAACCAAGCAAAAACCGCCCACATTGGTTATCATAGGGTTGCATAACACGGAGATGACCGCCAATAACGTGGAGATGACAATTGGAAACGTGGAGATTAGAGTTAGAAACGTGGAGATGCCACTTGGAAACGTGGAGATGACAGTCGCGAATGAGGAAATAACAGATGGCGGCGTGGAAATGACACCGGCTGGCGCGTATCGGAAGGCACGAGGGTGCGTATCGGAAGGCACGGAAGCACGCATCGGAAGGCACGGAAGCGCGTAACGGAAGGCACGAGCCGCCAAACGCAATCAGGAAAGCAATGGATGCAGTGAGTATCATCGGTTTGCATCATCACCGCGCTGCTGCGCATCATGAGCCTCATCGTGACGGTAGCCCCTACCCTCGCCATGGGCAAAAAAAATACGCTGAGACTCATCAACGAGCTTCAGCGTATCCGATATGTTTAACTACTTATTTTCTAAACGAATGAAAACCTCACGGTTTCCATTGTCATCCTGGTTAAACAATCTGTCAATCTACCTTAAAAACCTAATAACTAAAAACCTAAATCTATTACTACTAATCTAAACAATCTATTAACCTTTTGATGATGCAAAGGTACTACACTTCTGCGGTTCTGACAATAGTCTGGGGCCACTTTCTGCTGCTCGGGGCCTCTTTCTTGACATATATCATAATATGCACCATCACTGCATTTCTGCTATAGATACCGAGCGGGCATCAGTGCTTCTTCTCGAGTTCCTGCAGGTTCTCCATAGCCTTGGACTCGAGGAACTCGTAGATGCCGCAGAGGTGCTCACGCACGCGGCCATGGCCAAACTCGTAGACCTTGCTGACCAGCCCGTCGAGGAAGTCACGGTCGTGGCTCACCACGATAAGGGTGCCATCGAAATCTTGAAGCGCCTGCTTGAGGATGTCCTTGGTCTTGAGGTCCAGATGATTGGTGGGCTCGTCGAGGATAAGCAGGTTGACCGGCTCGAGCAGCAGCTTGAGGATGGCGAGGCGCGTACGCTCTCCACCCGACAACACCTTGACCTTCTTGGTAGACTCCTCGCCGCCAAACATGAAGGCGCCGAGCAGGTCGCGTATCTTGCTGCGTATGTCGCCCTTGGCCACATCGTCGATGGTCTGGAAGACGGTGAGGTTGTCGTCGAGCAGCGACGCCTGGTTCTGGGCGAAATAGCCTATCTGGACATTGTAGCCCAGATTGAGGTCTCCCTGGTTCTGCAGCTCGCCCATGATGCACTTCACGAGGGTCGACTTACCCTCGCCGTTGCGGCCCACAAAGGCTATCTTGTCTCCCCGCTCCACGGTGAGATTGACGCCGCTGAAGACGGTCTTGTTGCCAAACGACATAGACACATCGCTCATCTGCACGGGATAAGCGCCGCTGTGCGGACTGGGCGGGAACTTCAGGCGCAGACGGCTGGTGTCTTCCTCGTCGACCTCAATAAGCTCGAGTTTCTCAAGCATCTTGACGCGGCTCTGCACCTGCAGGGTCTTGGAGTAGGTGCCCTTGAAGCGCTCGATGAAGTCCTTGGTCTCGGCTATCATCTTCTGCTGCTCCTCATACTGCTTCATCTGCTGCTCACGGCGCTCTTTGCGCAACTCGAGATAGTGGCTGTAGGTGGCGCGGTAGTCGTAGATGCGACCCATGGTGACCTCGATGGTGCGCGTGGTGATGTTGTCGACAAACTTGCGGTCGTGGCTGATGACCACCACTGCCTTGGAGCTGTTGATGATAAACTGCTCGAGCCAGCCGATAGACTCGATGTCGAGGTGGTTGGTGGGCTCGTCGAGCAACAGCACGTCGGGCGACTTGAGGAGCAGTTTGGCGAGTTCGATACGCATACGCCATCCTCCCGAAAACTCGCTGGTGGGCCGGTCGAAGTCACTGCGCTCGAAGCCGAGACCCAACAGGGTCTTCTCGACATCCTCCTCGAAGTGGGTCATGTCAATGGCATAAAACTTCTCGGAAAGCGTAGACACCGTCTCGATGAGCTGCATATACTCATCGCTCTCGTAGTCGGTGCGGGTGGAAAGGAGGTCATTGATACGGTCTATCTCTGCCTGTATCTCGTGGAGATGGGCAAATGCCTGGCAGGTCTCCTCAAACACGGTGCGGCCGTCTTCGGTCATCAGGTGTTGGGGGAGATAGGCGACGACGCAGTCTTTGGGCGCCGACACAGACCCGCGTGTGGGCTTGCGCACTCCCGCCAATATCTTGAGCAGGGTACTTTTGCCTGCGCCGTTCTTGCCCATCAGGGCGATACGGTCCTTCTCGTTAATCTGGAAGGTAATGTCCTTGAACAAGGTGGTGCCGCCGAACTCAACGGTCAGTCCATCTACTGAAATCATATTCTATTATTATCTGGTGCGTAATGTGAAAAACGATGCAAAGTTACCTAAAAAATACTCAATCCCTATTGCATATCGCAGGAATTTGCCGTGACACAGACATAAATTGGCAGAATGGGGCAACAGTCGGGGCGCGCGAGAGAGAAACGGCTCACCCGATAAACCATGGGGATAATTCTTTGGTTCTATAGATTATTTATACCTTTGTACCATGAATAATCAAGGACTTTTAGCATTGGCACAGTTAATTCTGCCATCAGAGATACTTTCAAATT
>NZ_NPJJ01000040.1 GCF_002251385.1 Prevotella sp. P5-108 | reverse complement strand
GTACATCGAAGTTGTCTATAAGCACATCCGGAAGAATGGCGCGTAGTAGCTTGGTCTGTTCCATATGGCAAAGGTACGACTTTATTCCTAACATACGGTGTTACCAACCGGAAAAATCCGCAGACCCAAGATTCTGTTGCGCAAAAGATCTGTCATAGAAACCATCAATGACGAACTTAAGAATGTTGCACAACTTGTACATTCAAGACATCGTAGCGTGTTCAATTTCGTAATGAATGTCCTTTCTGTTTTG
>NZ_NPJJ01000004.1 GCF_002251385.1 Prevotella sp. P5-108 | reverse complement strand
TGAAATCTTGTAAAACAAATCAGTTCAACTAACAGAACTTGTAAAGTAAAACAGAGAACTGAATAAAAGTAGTAAACCTAATTAGTTAATCGCATCCAATTCTGTCAACTAATTTTAGGAATAGTCACAAACTCAATTTTAAGTATCATTACGCGCCTATATTTGTAGATTTCCTGCAAATATAGGTATTTATTTTGATTTAATGGCTATTCTCACTGTTAAAAATGCGGTAAGTACCTAAATTTTCACACCCATTGGCAACTCTCATTGGGTTGCCATGGGGCTGTCGGTTCTCATTCCAAATCTGTGGGGATTTGGGGGTGAAAGAGAGGGGGATGATGGGGATATAGGGTTGTCGGTGGCGGGATTAGCCCAAGAGGCGGCAGCTGAGGTAGCGGACGGGGTACCAGACGGCGAGCCAGCCTACGGCTATGACGGTGATGAAGATGAGGGCTACATCGTCGTAATGGACGCTGATGGGGTAGGCGTCGACGATGAATGAGGCATCGCTGTCGCCGAGGCGCACGAGCCCGAACTGCTGCTGGATGAAGCAGAGCAGGAGGCCGATGACGATACCCATCACTGCACCGGCGACGGAAATCATGCGACCCTCGAAGAGGAAGATGCGGGCTATCTGGCTGTCGGTGGCGCCGAGATTGCGGAGGGTGACCACATCGTTTTTCTTGTCGATGATGAGCATGGAGAGCGAGCCCACGATGTTGAAGCACGCCACGATGAGGATGAAGGTGAGGAAGACGTAGGCGAAGAGCTTCTCTATCTTCATGATTTTGAAGGTGTCGTCCTGCTGCTCAAAGCGGTCCTTGACGGTGTAGCTGTCGCCGGCGATGTTGGCTATCTCGCGCTTGGCGTCGGCAATGTCGGTTTCGGGCTTGAGGCGCAGTTCGAGCGAGGAAATCATGCCCTGCTGCCCGAAGAGATTGCGGGCCCAGGCGATGGGCACGATGATGTAGCGGGAGTCGTACTTGGACTGCTTGACCATGAAGAGCACACCGGGAGAGTCGAGCGAGTCGACGACAAAACCCTGCGTGGGGTCGGCCAGGTCGAGCTGACCCTCTCTGACGGGGGCATAGATGCGCAGCGCGTCGGTCCAACGGGTGCCGAGCGTGAGCTGCTGGGCGAGCTGTACGCCCACGATGCCGTAGTTGAGGTTGGCGGCGTGGAGACAGAATTCGCCGTCGCCGTAGAGAATGTCGGTGATGCGGGTGAGGTCGCGGAAATTGTCGTCGACACCCTTGATGGTTACCATCGCCTGCTTGTCCTGGTATACAGCCAGCGCATTGTCCTCGACACACTCGGTGGCAACATCCACATACGGCAACTGGCGTATGCGGGTGAGCAGCGGGTCGTCGGCAGGAGCCGTCTTGCCTTTGACCGGCGCAATCTCTATCTGCGGGTCAAAGCTGGTAAACAGCGTGGCCACCAGGTCGTGGAAGCCGTTGAAGGCGCTGAGCACGATGACCAGCGCCACCGTAGCCACGGCGACTCCGATGACAGAGATGAGGCTGATGACATTGATGGCGTGGGTACTCTTCTTGGAAAAGAGATAGCGCCTGGCGATGAATAACGGAAAGTTCACTATCCTTTTTTCAGAAGTTCGTCAATATGTTCGAGATAGTCGAGTGAATCGTCGATGAAGAATCTCAGTTCGGGGATGATGCGCAGCTGGTTGTGCACGCGGGTACCCAGTTCGTAGCGTATGCTCTTCTCGCTGGCGTTGATATTCTTCATTATCTCTTCGCTGCGCTCTGAGGGGAAGATGCTCAGATAAGCGGTGCAGATGCTGAGGTCGGGGCTGATGCGTACGCGGGTCACGCTCACCAGCACGCCATTGGTCTTGCGCGTCTGCGATTGGAAAATGGATGATAACTCTTTCTGCAGGAGTCGTGAAATACGGTTTTGTCTTGTTTCTTGCATTTACTCTAAATCTATATGTTCTATGTTTACGTGTTCGTGGAGGAACATCCGAGCGCCTTCGGCAAACTTGTCGGCGTTCTCGGTGGTGAGGTAGCGGCAGGTGGCGTTGCGTGTACACTTCTGCTCAATCTCGGGGTGGCGCACGAAATAGTCCTTGAGGCTACTGGCCACATACTCGCCCTGGGGGATGATGCGCACGCCGGGTGGAGTGTATTTGAGTATCTTGGGCAGCAGGATGGGGTAGTGGGTACAGCCCAGGATGATGCTGTCGATGTCGGGGTCGAGCGACATCAGCTCGTCGATGCGCTTCTTGACGAAATAGTCGGCACCGGGACTGTCGGCCTCGTTGTATTCTACGAGCGGAACCCAGAAGGGACAGGCCACGCCAGAGATGTGGATGTCGGGCCAGAGCTTGCGAATCTCCATGTCGTAGCTGTGGCTCTTCACGGTACCCTCGGTGGCGAGCAGACCCACATGGCCGTTGCGTGTGAGATGGCCGATGGCCTCTACCGTGGGGCGTATCACGCCGAGCACGCGTCGCGAGGGGTCCCACTGGGGCAGGTCGTTCTGCTGTATGGTGCGCAGAGCCTTGGCCGAGGCGGTGTTGCAGCCCAGGATAACCAGCTGGCAACCCATGCGGAAGAGCTTGAGCACCGCTTGGCGGGTGAAGTCGTAGACCACATCAAACGAGCGCGGACCGTAAGGCGCGCGAGCATTGTCGCCCAGGAACACATAGTCATACTGGGGCAGCAGCTGGCGTATGCCATGCAGGATGGTGAGTCCTCCGTAGCCCGAATCGAAGATGCCGATAGGGCCTGGAGTCATGGGCAGCCGTTCGCTCATTTCAGACACTCTTTGACCAAGGTCGTGATGTCTTCGCCAAAGGCGCTGTTGGCGTAAGGCAGATTGTCGTTGTCGGTGTTGAGGATAAACATGAATCCGCGTGCTTCGCCTATACCACGCAGGGTTTCGGCCAGCTTGGCCTTGAGGGGAGCGTAAGATTCTGTCTCAGCCTGTGCCAGCAGTCGTTTGGCCTCTTCCTTGAACGCTATATTCTTGGCTATCAGTTCCTGCAACTCCACCTGGCGCTTGCGGAGGATAGTCGGAGCAAAGTCTTTCTGACCTTCAAGAAACTGTTCATACTTCTTGTTGAACTCGTCTTCCACGCGCTTCATCTCGTTGTCATACTTCTGCTTCAGGTCGGCCAGTTTGGTCTGTGCCACAGCATACTCGGGCATGAACTTCAGCACCTCCTGATAACTGAGATAACCATACTTGATGGTAGTCTGTGCCTGTGAGATCATAGGCAGCACCAACATAACTAAGGAAAAAAGCAGCTTTCTCATATCGGTAAGTTTTGTGTATTGAGAAAAAAGGACAGGCACTCTGGCCTGCCCTGTCATTTGTGATGAATGAGTGTCTGGATTACTTGCCTACCTTGGCCTTTACTTCCTCGGTAACGTCTTTCACGTTGTCGCCGAAGAACACTACGCCAGATGTGCCAATCTCGAAGATAGAGGTATATCCGCCAGCCTTGCCTACAGCTGTGATGGCGTTCTGTACCTTGGTGAGGATTGGCTCGAGCAGTGCGTTGTTCTTTTCAGAGAGTTCCTTCTGAGCGTCTTGGTATGCCTGCTGGATTTTGGCGTTCAGACCCTGCAGCTCTTCCTCTGTCTCCTTCTGCTTGGTAGGGTTCATGGCGCTTTTAGACTTCTCGTACTCCTGAGCCTTGCGTGTCAGCTCGTCCTGCATTGACTTCAGGTCGTTTTCCTTCTGCTTGCTCAGAGCAGCCATTTCTCCCTGTGCCTTGGCATAGTCGGGCAATGACTGTACTACTACCTGGGTGTTAACTTTGCCAAACTTCTGGGCGAATACAGCCATTGGTGCGCAAAGCATCAGCATCAAAATAAGTTTTTTCATTTCGTTTGTATTTAATTGTTATTAGTTATTGTTAGCGTAACCGAGTTTCTGGAGGATTTCGTTGGAGATGTCTATCTTGGGCGAACCGAAGATGATGGCGCTGTCACTGGCGCGGTCGAGCACCAGACTGTAGCCACGCTGCTCGCTTATCTCCTTGACCACGTTGTATATCTCTTCCTGAATGGGCGACATGAGGCTCTCGCGCTTCTTGAACAGTTCGCCCTCGGGGCCGAAGTACTTCTTCTTCAGGTCGGCGGCTTCCTTCTCCTTCAGCATGATTTCCTCCTGCTTGGCGGCCTTCTGCTCTTTGGAGAGGAATACTACCTCGTTCTGGTAGTTCTTGTACATGGTGGCGGCTTGGGTGTTGAGAGCCTCCACTTCGGCCTGCCACTTCTTGCTCACCTGGTTGAGCTGCTCGTTGGCACGCTCATAGGCGGGAATGTTCTTCAGCACATACTCCATGTCCATCAGGGCAAACTTCTGTGCCTGCGCCGTGATTGCCATCAGCGCCAGGGTGCATATTGCCAATATTTTCTTCATACTTTTCCTTTGCTTGGTTTATGTATGTGACGCCGACGCTGTGATGTAAGTTACAGCGCCCGCGTCGCTTTTAATGATTATTATCAGAATTCCTGACCCAGGATGAAGTGGAAGTTGCTGCCACCCTTCTTTCCGTTGATGTTGTCGTTGTCGAAACCGTAAGCCCAGTCGATACCCATCAGGCCAACCATCGGGAGGAAGATGCGGACACCGATACCTGCCGAGCGCTTCATGTCGAAGGGGTTGAACTTCTTGGTGTCGGTCCATGCGTTACCGGCTTCGGCGAAGCCCAGACCGTAGATGGTGGTGTTGCCCAGCATGAATGGGTAGCGCAGCTCCATGGTGAAGCGGTCATAGGCGTAGCCGTTGTATGCCAGCGAACCGTTCTCATAACCACGCAGACCCACAGTCTCTTCGGCGTAGCCTGATGAGTAGCCACTCATACCGTCACCACCCATGTAGTAGGTCTCGAAGGGCGACTTCTTGTACTTGTTGTAGCTGCCCAGCAGTCCCATTTCCACGCGGGTCATCAGCACCAGACACTTCTGGCCGTTGGTCAGGGCGCTGTAGGTCTTGGCCTTGAACTT
Source organism: Prevotella sp. P5-108 (assembly GCF_002251385.1). Classification (GTDB taxonomy): domain Bacteria; phylum Bacteroidota; class Bacteroidia; order Bacteroidales; family Bacteroidaceae; genus Prevotella. The sequence continues at coordinate 7,329 of NZ_NPJJ01000004.1, read as the reverse complement.
CCACTTGTGGTATTCCACCCAGCGATATTTCTCCTGCTGTTCCTGAGAGTAGGTGGCCGACTGGTAGTTGTTGGCGAGGTTCTTGTAGTCCTTGCCGTCCCACTTAGACCATGGCGGAGTGAGCGTTACCGAAGCCATGAACTCCGAACCGCGGCGGGGGAAGAGCTGGTTGTCGGTAGAGGTACGGCTCAGCGAGATGCTCAAGTTCAGGTTGTTGGCATTACCATTGGTCATGAGGAAGTAGCGCCAGTTCTTGAGCATATAGCGAGTGTAAGCCAGCGAGAGCGACAGCTGGAAGTAGTCGTCGGGCCAACGCAGACGCTTGCCCCAACCCAGCGAGAGACCAAACATCTTGACAAAGGTGTCGGGGTCATAGTAGTTCTCGTAGTTGTTGTAGTAGCTGCTGCCATAACCATACAGATAGTTGTAGTAGTTGTTCATCGCAGCACTATTATAATAGGTACTCGACACGTCGGTCTGCTTAGAGAAGAAGGCGCCGACAGAGAGCTGGATGGGGCGCTTGCCGCCAAACCAGTTGGTCGAATAGCTGGCGTTGTAGCTCTGGTAGTAGGTACCGTTGGTCTGGGCTCCCAACTGTAGCACTTCACCGTCGCCCACAGGCAGGATGCCGCGGTGCTCACGGTTCTTGTTGAAGAGGTTGCGCATCGAGAAGTTGTTCAACTTCAGACCGATGCGGCCGATGACGCCAGTCTGTCCCCAACCCAGCGAGAACTCTATCTGGTCATTGCTCTTCTGCTCCAGATTCCAGTTGATGTCCACGGTTCCGTCCTCCACATTGGGTTGCACGTCGGGCAGCACCTTCTCGGGCTCGAAGTGACCCATGGATGCCAACTCACGCTGCGAGCGCTGCAGGGCGTCCTTGGAGAAGAGGTCGCCGGGCTTGGTGCGCAGCTCGCGACGTACCACGTTTTCATACAGACGGTCGTTACCGTTGATGCGCACGTGGTTGATGTGGGCCTGCGGACCCTCCTGAATACGCATTTCGAGGTCGATGCTGTCGCCTACCACGTTGACTTCGGCAGGCACCAGGTTGTAGAACAGGTAACCCGTGTTCCAGTAGTTGTTGCCCACGGCGTCCTCGTCTTCGGTGAGTCGCTTGTTCAGCAGCTTCTGGTTGTACACGTCGCCCTTGTTCATACCCAGCACGCGGCTCAGATAGTCGGTGGTATAGACGGTGTTGCCCACCCACGAGATGTTGCGCAGATAGTACTTCTTGCCTTCATTCACCTTGATGCGTATGCTCACGTGCTTGTCGTCATGGTTCCACACGCTGTCAGAGATAATCTCGGCGTCGCGGAAACCGTACTCGTTGTATTTCTCAATCAGACGCTTCTTGTCGGCCTCCCAGCGCTCGGGGGTAAACTTCTTGGCTTTGAGGAAACTGCTCAGCGTACCTGCCTCATGGGTCTTGGCAAAGGCGCCCTTCTTGAAGAGGCCGCCCTTGATGACCTTGGTCTTCAGCTGATGGTTGCCCTCGATGTATATCTTGCGTACCTTCAGTTTCTCTTTCTTGTCGACCACCACATCGAGGATTACCTGGTTCTTGCCAGCTACGTCCTCGCGCTGGTTTATGTCTATCTCGGCGTTCTTGTAGCCTTTCTCGTCAAAATACTTCTTGGCCAGAATCTTGGCACGGTCTATAGAGTTGGGCGTCACCTGCATACCTTTGAGCAGACCCAGCTTGGTCTCCATATCCTCACGCTCCGACTTCTTCAGACCGATGTAGTTGATGGTCGACACGCGCGGACGCACCTGCAGATAGATGTGCAGATAGATTTTGTCAGCTATCAGCGAGTCGGCATAGATTTTCACCTTCGAGAAGAGGCCGTGCTTCCAGTAGCGCTTCACGGCGTCGGTAATCTGTGAGCCGGGGATGTCTATCTCCTGGCCCACGGTGAGTCCGGAGATGCCGGTGAGCACGTAGTCCTCATAGTTGTCCACGCCCGACACGTTGATACCGCCGATGGTCACCGTGCGGGGCGTACCGGCATAAGTTATCTCGGGATATACGATCTTGTCCTGTGCCTGCATGGCGGCGGTCCACAAGAGGGCGGTCACCACCAGCAATACCTTATTTATATTCATTTTCATCCTACTTTTCATTTTCTACTTGTTCTTCGGTCTTGCCGTATCTGCGCTGACGCTGCTGATAGCTCTGTATGGCGCGGTGCAGGTCGTCTTCGCTGAAGTCGGGCCAATAGACATCGCTGAAATAGAGTTCAGAATAGGCTATCTGCCACAACAGATAGTTGGAGATGCGCAGCTCCCCGCCCGTGCGTATCAGCAGGTCGGGGTCGGGCATGAATGCCGTGGCGAGATGCTGGCCCACCGTCTCTTCGCTGATGGCGTCTATGATGGCAGCGTCGTCGGCCGAGCCTTTCTGCTGCAGCGCCTCGGCGGCTATCTGCTTCACGGCGTGGGTAATCTCCCAGCGTGCCGAGTAGCTCAGCGCCACCACCATAGTCATGGCGGTGTTGCCGGCGGTGTTGTCCATCACCTCCTGCAGCTTGTCCTGCACCATCTGTGGCAGACGGGCTATGTCGCCTATCACTCTGAAACGCACGTTGTTTTTCATGAAGATTTCATCTTCGAGCGATGTCAGTACCAATCCCATCAGGGCCGATATCTCATCGGCCGGACGGTTCCAGTTCTCGGTGGAGAAAGTATAGAGTGTAAGGAATTTCACACCGAGTCGGGTACATTCAGAGGTGATGCGGCGCACGGTATCTACACCTGCCTGATGGCCATAGCTGCGGGGCTTGCCACGCTCGGCAGCCCAACGTCCATTGCCATCCATGATGATAGCCACATGCTGTGGCACACGGGTTTTATCTATTTCTATTGCCATTTAGTCGTCGTTGTTACAGGTTCGACATTTGCTCTTGAAGCTATAGGTGAGGGTGAGCATCAGCCCGCTGTAGCAGTCTGTGTTCTTGAATGCTCCGCTGCTCTTGATGCCGTAGGGGTCGGCCATGCCGTCGAGCTCGTCGCTCAGCGAGAAGTGCATGCTCCATTCCAGTCCCACGTTGAGGCGCTCCTTCAGTTTGTATTTGATGCCCAGACCTATCGGTACATTGGCGGTAAACACCTTCTTCTCTCCGCCCGACACGTAGGTGGCGCCTATTCCGCCGAAGACGAAGGGGGTGAGACGCTTGGCGCCGCGATAGTCGCGACCGGTGCCGTAGGGCCAGAAGTTGTATTCGTAGGTCACCGATACGTCGGTGATCGAGCGGTCAAAGCTGTAGGCTCTCGTCGTCTCGTCGGGGTAGTAGGTCTCCACCCGCGTGGCGTCGCCATTGAGCTTGCCCATCATGCCCGTCACTCTGAACCCCATGTAGGGGTTGAGCAGTCTGCGCCACACGATGGCGCCGGCGGGCTGCATGCCCGATGTTATCTTGCCGTTGAAGTCGCCTTGGTATGACACCATCCCCACGCCGCCACCTATTTCCATCAGGTATTCGTCGTCTTGCTGTGCGCTTGCCGTGAGCGTGGCGCAGAGCATCAGGAGTGTCACCAGGCCCTTCCTCATTGTCCTTTGTCGTTATTCGCCGAAGTATGTCTTGTCCTTCGCCCAGCCCAGCCGGTTCAGTCGGCCTCGCCACAGGTTGCCCTTGCCGTCTATGAGCCACAGATAGTTCTGGCTGTCGGCGGTGAAGGCAAATCTGTTGCTCTCTATGTTGAAGTTGGTGGGCAGTGCATAGAGCTTTCTGATGCGCCAGGTCATGCCGCCGTCGCTGCTGGTGTAGCATCCGCCGTAGGCTGTCGCGCCCTGGCTGTTGCCGATACCGCTGCCGCCCAGCGCCATCATGAAGTCGTCATAGTAGGTCATCTGCAGGTTGGCCAGATTGGGCAGACGGAAGCGGTTGTCGCCCGCCACGTCCATGTAGGTCCATGCCTGCTGCTCGCTGCCTTCGTCGGTCTCTTCCACCTTCGACCACACCTTGCTCGTCTTGTCTCCCGTGCCCACCATCACCACGCGGTCTGTGCCGGGGTTGGTCAGTATGGGTCGGGCCGTCATGCTCACGTTGCCTGTGGGCAGCGAGTCGGCGGGGGTGTCCATCTTCTCGGCTGTCCAGGTGGCGCCGTCGGCCGATGCCATGATCCTGTTGTCGGTGCTCAGGGCGTAGAGGCGCTTGTTGCTGCCGCCCAGGAGTCGGCTTATCGCCGGCGTTCCCACTCGGGTCCACGTATATGCGTCGGTCGAGCAGTACACGCCGTCCTCGGCATGGGCATAGAGCTTGCCGCCCATCACGGTCATATCCTTATAGCTGTCGGCGCCCAGTTCCACATTGGGAGTAATCTCAGTCCAGCTCACCACGTGCTGCTCCTCGGCAGCATAGATGCGCAACTGACTGTCGTCGCGGCCCACCACATAGACTTTGCCGCCCATAGCCAGGGCGCGCATGCCGGTGAGCAACCCCATGTCGGTGCAGCCGGTAGCTATCTTCCATTCGAATATGTTGGGTTTCTGCTTGTGTATGTTCACCTTGACGGTATAGTCGCAGCTGGCGCGTCCCGACATGCTCACCATGCGCAGGGTGCGGGGCTTCGAGAAGTCCATCGAGTCGATGGTCTCAAAGGCCTGCAGCGTGTCGCTGTCTATGTTCTTTACCAGCGTCACCGAAGAGCCCTTCGATGTCACGCTGCATATTATCTTCTTGCAGTCTATGCCCACGGGCAGAGAGTCGGGGTTGTATATCTCGTGCTTGGTCTGGTCTATGTAGAATATATATTTGCTGCAGTCCAGCGTAGTCTGATACGTACTGTCTGCGCCTTTCTTCGACACTGTGTCGCGGATAATCTTCTGGGTGCCGAGTGAGAACGCAGTGATGCCCACTTGGTCAGAAAATACTATCTCTTCGTTGTCGTCACCCAAACATGAAGACACGAAGAATATAGTCGATACCAATAAGATAAAAGGTATGAACTTTCTTTTCATTACACTCTATTTTAACAATTTTGGGTGCAAATTTAATCAGAATAATTCAAAAACCACCTATCTTTAGACGATTATTAATCAAAAACCGTCTACATCTGCTGTTTTTTAAGGTTTGTTTAGGTATTATCGTGGTCTTTGCTGTGCTTTTTTCTCCTTATTATATATATAGGCAGTCTGCCCTGCGTGCCGCCCTCGTCGTCTTCGGTAGTCGTGGCAGTGTCGCCGGCCAGCCCCCGATGCATCATATCGCTTTGTATTTCACCGCAAATGCCATTGCCTCAGCCACCGTGTGCGCCCCCAGTTTCCTGAAGATGTTCTTGCGGTGCGTCGCCACCGTATACTCCGACATCCCCAAGCGCTCAGCCACCGACTTGGCTGCCTGTCCTTGGCTTAGCAACAGGAGGACGGTCTTCTCTTTGGGGCTAAGGGTAGGTACCTGCTTTTTCTCCCATTTGTCGTTCTTCGGGTTGTATGAAACAAGCTCTTTTCTTAAGATGTTGTGAATGCAGAACATGTCATGCTTTCCGTGTGGCTCAGATGTGGTTATGCCTAACATCAACCATGGACTTCCGTCTGGGGCAAATTCCAGTGGTGTACATTTGGTGCTTGGGAGATGCTTGCCGTCTATAGACATGTAGTCGTAGTTGCAATAGATGGCTATGTTTTCTTTTTCTTCTTGGCTCAGATTCTTAATGTATTGATAACAATATACAAAAGCATCTATTATTGCTTTCTTGCTATTGGGTTTGATAAACGCATCTATAAAGATGGACCCCATATTTTCAAACGCTTCTTTATTATATTCTAACCAACCGAAAGGATTAGGAGAAATATAAAGATATTTCCTCTTGAAGTTGTCGTAGATGAAAATTCCTTTATATGTGAGATTTGACAAGGTCTTGAGAACTTCGATGTGTCGTTCAGCGCGTTCATAGTCTGCATCGGTGATTCCTGCAGCCTGTATTTGGGACAACAACTCTGTATCTATCATGATTGTTTATATTAGAATTTAATGTTAATTACTCGTCCATCGCATGTGTCGAATGTGCGATGATACTCATTATAATAACGCTCTTTCTGGTAAATTATTGTTCCTGCCATCCTTTTCATAGGATGTAAATAGTTTTAGGGTAGGCTGTTGTGCCAATAGTTGGCGGCATGGTCATCCGGAATTTACCGGACAGCCATGCCGCATCATCTTTATAATTATTCCATTGCTTTGACCGTGTCGATTTTACCGTCTTTCATACCGACCTTCAACTTGACATCGCGAATGAACTTTTGTCTTTTGTCATTCATGTCGTTGTACTTGTAGGTAACGATGTAAGCACCATTGTCGTACTTGACATTCAGGGTCTGCAGAGCCAGCGAGTCGATGCCGATATTGTCGGTCGCAAAATCATAGGCTATGCCTGATGTGCGGTCCTTCTTGGTATCCTTGCACATTTCGGCAGAGCAATAGATGTTCATTACAGAGTCACATTTGGCAAAACTGGTTTTGTTGTCACTGATGCTGAAAGCTACAGCATACTGCTGATAGAATTCGCGCACCATCTCTACTTCGTTTGCGTCACCAGTTCCTGCCGAAACTTTCACGGCGGCCAGCACCACGCATAGCAATGCGGCCAAAAAGATACTTAATCTTTTCATAGCTGTTGTTGTTTTTTCAATTATACCACTTTTTGATACTCTGATAGCTATTACTGCTATCTAAGTCAAATCGTCTCCATGGTTATTCTATTGCTTTGACAGTGTTGATTTTTCCATCTTTCATACCGACTTTCAGCTTGGCATTACGAATGAATTTTTGTCTTTTGTCGTTCATGTCGTTATACTTATAGGTGACGGTGTAAGCACCATTGTCATACTTGACATTCAGGGTCTGCAGAGCCAGCGAGTCAATGCCGATATCGTCGGTCGCAAAATCATAGGCTATGCCTGATATGCGGTCCTTCTTGGTATCCTTGCACATTTCGGCAGAGCAATAGATGTTCATTACAGAGTCGCATTTGGCAAAACTGGTCTCGTTGTCACTGATGCTGAAAGCTACAGCATACTGCCGATAGAATTCGCGCACCTTCTCAATCTCGTTTGCATCACCAGTTCCTGCAGAAACTTTCATGGCGGCCAGCACCACGCATAGTAATGCGGCCAAAATGATACTTAATCTTTTCATAGCCGTTGTTGTTTAGAGTCTTTTCATTGTTTTTGATTATCTATCCTTGTAATTGTTAGCTACTTTACCCCAGTTCGGGATAAGATTTTGTTCATAAAAAAGTTGGTAGTCTCACAAATATTTTGTACCTTTATAGGTGATTTACAATAAGTTACAAAAATATTTAATATGACTACCGATTACAAAGTTACAG
>NZ_NPJJ01000039.1 GCF_002251385.1 Prevotella sp. P5-108 | reverse complement strand
TGAAATCTTGTAAAACAAATCAGTTCAACTAACAGAACTTGTAAAGTAAAACAGAGAACTGAATAAAAGTAGTAAACCTAATTAGTTAATCGCATCCAATTCTGTCAACTAATTTTAGGAATAGTCAGTATGTATGACCACCACCCGCCGCGAAATATGGGAAAATGTGAAAATCGAGCCTATTTCGATACGGATTATGTGAAAAATTGCGCCAAATCTGATGAGATTGTGTGAAAATATAGCCATTTTCGGGGCGGATTATGTGAAAAACAGTGCCATTTATGATGCGGATAACGTGAAAATCACTATCTTTGCACCTATAATCAATGTTTCGCGATATGGAAAGACTACTCAGAAGAAAGGTGGACAGCTACTTGACGGCCTGGAAGAACAACCCAGACAGAAAACCGCTTATCATCAAAGGCGCCCGGCAGATTGGCAAGACCCGTTCCATCGAATGGTTTGCCTCGCAGAACTACCAGAGCGTCATTGAAATCAACTTTGTAGAGCAAACGAGGTACAAGGCCATCTTTGACGATGGCTTCGAGGTAGACACCATCCTCAAGAACATCTCTCTGCTCAATCCCGAGCTGAGGTTCATCCCCGGCGCCACCCTGTTCTTCTTTGACGAACTGCAGGCATGCCCCAACTGTGCCACCGCGTTGAAGTTCTTCAAGCTCGACGGCCGCTTCGACGTCATCTGCTCTGGCTCGCTGATGGGTATCAACTACCGTGAGATAGAGTCCAACAGCGTGGGCTACAAGGAAGATTACGAGATGCACTCCATGGATTTCGAGGAATTTCTGTGGGCCAAGGGCTATACCGAGGAATTCGTAGACGACCTGTACCAGCACATGCTTGAGGTCAAGCCCATCAGCAATCTGCAGATGGATATCCTCTTCGGTCTATTCCGCGACTATGTCACGATAGGCGGCATGCCCGAGGTGGTCAACACCTACATCCAGAACAAGAATTTCAGTGGCACCCTGAGCATACAGAGGCAGTTGCTGAAAGACTATGAGGAAGATATCACCAAGTATGTCGACGGGCTGGACAAGGCAAAGGTCAAGGCCGTCTACAACCATATCTCCACATTCCTGGCCAAGGAGAACAAGCGTTTCCAGATAACCAAGATTGCACGCAATGCACGCAACAGAGACTATGTGGGATGCGTAGAATGGCTTGCTGATGCGGGTGTCATCAACATCTGTTATTGTCTGAACCAGCCGGAACTGCCGCTGAAGGGCAACTATGACCCCAAACTCTACAAGATATACTACAAGGACACCGGGCTGCTTATCGCGTCGCTCGACGAAGAGGCACAGGAGGACTTGAGAGCCAACAAGAACCTCGGCACCTACAAGGGGGCTATCTATGAGAACGCCGTGGGAGACATGCTCGTGAAGCAAGGCTACCGTCTCTATTACTACAGCAACGACAGGCCCGCCCTGGAGATGGACTTCTTTATCAGAGACGCCGACTCGTTGATTCCGGTCGAGGTGAAGGCCAACGACAACGCGACCGCCTCGCTCAACAATCTGCTCAAGGCCGACAAGTACCCCGACGTAAGGTACGGCATCAAGTTGGGGTATAAGAACATAGGATTCAATGGCAGGTTCTACACCTTCCCCTATTTCCTCACGTTTCTGCTCAAGCGGTTTGTGGCAGAGCGAGGCCGCCACATCGCGACGGAATAGCCTCCACGCCCATGCACCATGACCGCCAACCCGCCCGAGGTCGCCTTCATCCTCATTTCAAGTCACGAAATGGAGGATGCGTAGCGTGATTTACTTCTTGCCAGCCTTGCAACGGTCATTTCATGGTTTGAAACCAACTTTCCGATAGTCTCTGCCCGCTTTCGCTGCATCGGCGGGGGCAGCGCCGTGGTCACAGGGCTGTTGTCGGCATGCGCCTTGCCTGGCAGAGGAGGCTTGGCAGCAGCCGAATTTACTCTGGTGGCAGCAGAGGTCACTCTGGTGGCTGCCGAGGTTACCTTGGTGACTGCCGAGGTTACCTTGGTGGCTGCCGAGGTTACCTTGGTGGCTGCCGAGGTTACCTTGACAGCGACAGGGCGTCGCTCCGTCCTTCGGTTACGGGCAGACGATGGTGGCAGAGAGCGTCATTTTTGCCCCATATCTTATAATAAGGTAAAAAAATGGGCAAATTGTAAAGTTTATTCCGATAATTATGTTTACCTTTGCTATTGCTACCACTCCTGCGCACAGCCAGAGTGTTACGGCATGACTGATTAACTCCAAGGAAAGATGAAACAGATAGTCTTCAACCGCCGCAACGAACTGCTTCGGGTCCCCCTCACCCGTGCCATGTTCTACGAAGCCTTCGGCAATTACTGCTATGGCGTGTTCCCTAACAAGCAGAAAATCATGCTGCCCGTGAGCCTCGGTGAGGTCGAACAGCTGATACGCGTCAAGCCCGAACCCGACCAGCCGGTATTCATCCGCATCGGCAAGCGGTACATCGTCAACACCGAGATGATAGTCCAGGTCAACCTTAGCACCCAGCGACTCATCCTCTCTGACTTCGACCACCCCGACCACTTCGCCCTGCCCATCTCCAAGGAGGCCCTCAAGGAAATCAAGAAACTCTACGAACAGCAAAAGATATGGAAATAGGACAAACCATCACCATAGGCCGCATGGGCCAGCAGCCCATGCACATCGCCGACACCAGCGTGGACCCGCAGCACGCCAAACTGACCCGCACGGGTACCGACACCTATCAGATAGAAGACCTCGACTCTACCCGAGGCACTTTCGTCTTCGGCATGCGCATCAAGCGCAAGACCGTCAAGACCGACACGCCCTTCTTCCTGGGTCAGCACAAGACCTCGGTAAGACAGTTGCTCACCGACCTGTCCACTATTGACCTCGGGCAGATATGGGCCAACTACGAGAACGAAAAGAAGAAGTGGGACCGATATTCCACGATGGTCAACTCCATACGTATGCTCACTCCCATCATCACCATGCTGCTCGCGCAGACCGTGGGCCAGGACTGGATGATATCCATCATCGTGCTGGCGGTGGTCATTGCGATAGCCGTCGTGGCAGGTGAGAAGGTGCTCGAAAAGAAGACGCTCGCCATATCGGCGCTCAATGCCTCTATGCAGACCACCTACGTCTGCCCCCACTGCCACAAGTTTCTGGGACTTACCCCCTATGAGGTGCTCAAGGCCAACCGCTACTGTCCCGGTTGTGGCGTGCCCCTCAAGTAACATCGCCCGCCCGGGCATCACCCAAACCCTTACCACCATGCGCATCACATCTCTACTCATCGCCATTATGCTCACAGCCCTGGCCACCGAATCCGGAGCGCAGGGCATCATACGCCCCAAGACATCCACTACCACCAAGCCCACCACCAAGCCGCAGCCCCGTGCGCAGGCGAAGAGACCTGCAGCGGTGGCCAACCCGCTGAAGAAACTGGCTGCCGACATGGTCTATGTCGAAGGCGGCACCTTCACCATGGGTGCCGCTGCCGCCGAAGACTACTGGAATGCCGAGAATGCCAAGCCCGCCCATCAGGTGACCGTGCGCAGCTTCTACATCTGCCGCTACGAGACCACCCAGGCGCTCTGGCAGAAGGTGATGGGGCACAACCCGTCGGAGCAGAAGCTCGGCGGCAACCACCCCGTCGAAAATATCACGTGGAACGACATCCAGGCGTTTATCCAGAAGCTCAACGCCCTCACCGGCAAGCACTACCGGCTGCCCACCGAGGCCGAATGGGAGTATGCAGCCCGTGGCGGACGCAAGAGCGGCGGCTACCGCTACAGCGGCAGCAACCAGATAGACGACGTGGCATGGTATAGCGACAACACCCACGACCGCCACAAGCCCGTAGGCACCAAGCGCCCCAACGAACTGGGCCTCTACGACATGTCGGGCAATGTCTTTGAGTTCTGCGGCGACGGCTATCAGCCCTACTCTGCCGCCCCGCAAAACAACCCTGTACAGGAATCTCCCAAAGGCGACCACCCACTGCGCGGCGGCAGCTATGTCACACACGAAAAAGACTGCCGATGCAGTTACCGCTTCGGCCAGTCATCTACCTACTCCCATACCCACTTCGGTTTCCGTCTGGCCATGTCAGAATGATACGCTCCCTCACGCCAACCTCCATCCTCAAGCCTATGAAGAAGATACACCTGCTGCTCCTCGTGATGGCCCTTGCCATCAGCACCGCCACCTACGCCCGCGACATCTACGTGGTGTCGGTAGGCATAGCCAAATACAAGCATATCAAGCCCCTCCGCAAGACCGAGAACGATGCCGCCACGATGGCAAAGCTCTACAAGACCCACACGCGCCATGTCACCACGCTCACCGGCAGCGACGCCACCCACGACCGGGTACTCGCCACGCTGAAAGAGGTATTCGGCAAGGCGGGCAAGGACGATATCGTGGTCTTCTTCTTCAGCGGTCATGGCAGCAAGGGCGGACTCTGCGCCTACGATACCCACAACGAGCAGACACTCATCAGCTATGGTGAAATCAAGGCCGTGCTGCGCCAGTGTGACGCCAACAACAAGCAACTCTTCATCGACGCCTGCTTCTCGGGCGGTCTGCGCGGTGGCAGAAAGAGCTCGAGCGCCAGCCAGACCTTCGGCAACAGCCAGGGCGTGATGCTCTTCCTCTCGTCGCGCAGCAGCGAGACATCGCGAGAGAACCCCTTCGGCCCCAACGGATACTTCACCCAGTATCTGGAGAAGGGCATGAAGGGCGCCGCCGACACCGACCGCAACCGCATCGTCGAAGCCAAGGAGATATTCACCTATGTCGCGCAGAAGGTGGCCCAAGCCACGCACGACAAGCAGCACCCCGTGATGTGGGGCAAGTTCAGCGACACGATGCACATACTCAACTGGAATCCCAAGCGCAAATAGGCCGTCCCTCCGTGCATCGCGCCAGCAGCCGGGCAGTCCTCCAGCTCGACCACAGCCCTCTCGGCGCTTCCCGGGCTAATCCCCACAGCCGCATCGGGACACAATTCTGCCGCTTTCTGCCATTTCGTCACGCCAGATGGGCATTTCATCCACTAAGGGGGAAATCGTTTGGAGGCCATGGATTATCTCCTTATCTTTGCAGCAGAAATCAATAATAACCCTATAAAACATTACCACTATGTTTGACAACAATGACACCATCCGCAACAAGCAGAAGACTGGCAACAATGCCAAGGAAGAGAAGCGTAATAACGACAAGACTACTGCCAAGGCAGCAGCCGCAGCCATATTGGGTGCAGCGCTGGGTGTAGGCGGTGCCAACGCCGTGCAGGCTGCCACCACCGAAGAGCCCGAGGCTCAGCCCGCCCCCCAGCAGACCCAGCCTCAGCCTGAAGCCAAGCCCGAACCCAAGCCAGAGCCCAAGCCAGTGGAGGAAGAGCAGCACGAGGGAAAGGAGCACGTAGAGCCTGTAAAGGTGGAAGAACCCGAGCATCATGAGCCGAAGCCCACTCCCGCCGCCGACAACGACGAGAGCATCATCATCCACTCGGTAGAGACCGGTCAGGACGAAGACGGAAACCAGTATATGTTGGCACACGCCACAGTCAACGGCAACAACGCCGTGCTGCTCGCCGACGAGAACGGACACATACAGACAGCAGCCATCGACATCAATGGCAACGGCGAGGTGGAAGAGGGAGAGATAGGCAACGTGAGCGAAGCCAACCTCTACATCAACGGCAACTCCGTAGAGGTGCACCAGCCCGAGGTACAGGTAAGCGCCGCCGAGAACGAGCCCGAAGTGCGCGTCATCTCGGTAGAAAACGATGTCGACCTCAACGGCCAGACCGTAGACGTGGCTGCCGTAACCATCAACGACCAGAACGTCATCTTCGTAGACAGCGACCAGAACGGCGAGGTCAACGTGATGGTTACTGATGCCAACGGCAACGGCGAGATAGAGAATGACGAAATGGCAGACGTGACCGAACACCACATCGCCATGCCTACCGCCGACGACGTGATGCAGCCCGGTGTGACAGAGGTAAGCGACCCCATGGGCGGCGACGACCTGCCCGACTACTCCAACAATGCCGACATCACCATGTACGACGTATAATAAGCAGAGACAATGAATATAGCACTCAAATGCCCACACTGCAAGGGCGTAATCAATGTAGTTGCCGCTGCCGGTCTGGAGGCGAAGAACGCAGAGTGTCCCCACTGCCACAAGAAGATGAAGATAGGCGACTTTCTGCCCTGTCTCTCTCTCCAGGTCGACGACAAGCGCTACCAGTTGCGCTTTGGCAGACAGTGGGTGGGACGCCAGACCAGCAACAATACCGCCGAGATACAGATACCCGACCCCAGCAACTACATGAGCCGGCGCCACGCCGTCATCGAGCTCACCTGCCAGCCCACGGGCATACGCTGCACCTTCGAGGAGCATGGCACCAACCCCACCTCACTGCAGGGCGTGGAGCTCATCGAAGACGACATCGTCTACCTCAATGTCAACGACTGTATGATGCTCGGCGACAGGAGGATGTTCCTCGCCAACCAATTTGAATAAAACCACTACGCTTATGGACAAGCAGACCAACCCTACCGCATCTATCCGCCTGGGCGAGATAGCGTGCTACAGTGAAATAGGACAGAAGGCCAACCAGGAAGACTCCATCTTCCCGGCCATAGGTGAAGCCACCGCCAACCAGCGCGTGTTCTTGGTGTGCGACGGCATGGGCGGCCACGAGCACGGCGAGGTGGCAAGCGCCTGCGTAGCCAAGACGGTGGGCGAGAAGACGGCAGTCTTGCCGCTCAGCACCACCGCCGAGATGCGCACCGTGTTTGAGACGGCGCTCGAAGCAGCCTACGACGAGCTCGACGCGATAGACACTCCCCCATCCACGGGCCGCACCATGGGTACCACCCTCACCTTTGCAGCCTGCTGCAGCGACGGCGTGCTGGTGGCTCACATCGGCGACAGCCGAGTCTATCAGCTGCGTCCGGGAGCAGGCGTTGTCTTCCGCACCCGCGACCACTCGCTGGTGTTCGACCTCATCGCCGCCGGCGAACTCACCGAGGAAGAGGCGCGCGACTTCCCGCAGAAGAATGTCATCACGCGCGCCGTGCAGCCCCATCAGGAGCGGCGCGACCGGGCTTCCTTCAACGTCATCACCGACATACGCCCCGACGACGTGTTTGTGCTCTGCAGCGACGGCGTGGTCGAACAGCTCACCGACGATGACCTCTGCCGCCTCATGCTCGACCACGACACGCTCGACAACCGCATACGCTCGGTGGCAGAAGCCTGCCGGCTGCAGCAGACGCGCGACAACAACACCGCCTATGCCTTCAGCATCGAGGGCGGAAGCGTGACCGCGCAGCCCGAGGTCAAGGTAGAGGCGGTCAAGCCTAAGGGCAAGAAGAAGGGGCATACCTGGGTGTGGCTGCTGTTGCTCGCCATCATCGCAGCTCTGGCGCTGTTTGTCATCAAGACCCAGAGCGGCGATGCCAAGGGCGACAAGCAACCAGCCCAGACCGAGCAGCACGACAACAACGCACCCCTGCGCACCATCAAGCACAAGTGACGCTGGTGCAGAGCGCCATGCGGCGGCAGGGGCGACACCCACTGGCGGCGCATGGAAGGAAAAGAAATCAAGGAAATAACCAATAACAAAACTACAAATGGCAGTTAACAACAACGAACGCGAAGGGCTGCTCGCCATCGGTACCTTGCTCTCCAACGGCAAGTACCGCATCGAGCAGTATCTGTCGTCGGGCGGATTTGGCAACACCTATGTAGCCACCGACCTTGCCTTTGACGAGAAGGTGGCTATCAAGGAGCTGTATATCAAGGGCGTCTGCGGACGCAACGAGGCCACCAACGAGGTGGCTATCACCCTGACAGAAAACCAACGCACCTTTGAGGCTCAGCGGGAGAAGTTCCGCAAGGAGGCACGACGGTTGCGCCGACTGAGCAATGCACACATCGTGAAGGTACACGACCTCTTCGACGAGAACGGCACATCCTACTATGTCATGGACTTTATCGAAGGCGAAAGCCTCGGAGCCCGCATCAAGCGGATGGGGCACCCCATGTCGCCCGCCGACATCATGCTGACCCTCCCCCAAATACTCGACGCGCTCGAGACGGTACACAACGACGGCATCTGGCATCTCGACATGAAGCCGGGCAACATCATGATAGACCGCAAGGGCAACATACAACTCATAGACTTCGGTGCGAGCAAGCAGTTGCGCAACTCCGACGGCCAGTCGCTGGCTACATCGTCGGCGATGGCATACACGCCGGGCTATGCACCGTCTGAACAGATGGAGCAGAACATCGAGAAGTTTGGCCCATGGACCGACCTCTACGCGCTGGGCGCCACGCTGTTCAATCTGCTTACCGAGCAGACTCCGCCGTCGCCCTCCGACATCGACGACGATGTCAACGAGGCCATCATCCAGTATCTCCCCGCCACGGTGAGTACCAAACTGAGAGACCTCATCGTATGGCTGATGAAGCCCAACCGCAAGATGCGTCCGCAGAGTGTGGCCGACGTGCGCCAGTATCTCGCCGAGACCATCACGCAGAATCCCCAGGCCAAGCCGAAGCCCACGCCCAAACCCGCTCCGGCTCCTACGCCCGAGCCCACACCAGCTCCCGAGCCCGCACCGGAGCCCAGCACCAGGTTGCGGCGTAAGAAGGGCGAGCCCGAGACGCCAACGCCAGCCCCCGAGCCGACTGACTACGACGACACCGACAATAGCAGCTTCCGCCGAAAGGTCATCATGATAGCGGTAGGCGTGGCTGTCCTGCTGTTGGGTTACTGGATGCTGTCCAAGGGTAACGGCGGCACGACTGCCGGAGCACCCGGGGGCATGGTGACCGACGCGACCATCAGGATAGACAACGGCCCTGAGAACCTGAGAACCTTCACCTATACAGGAGAGGCATCGATAACCATCAATGACCAAGGCGACACGCTGTCGGTCATCCCACAAGGTTCTGGCCATGCCACCTATATGGGCACCACAGACATTCCCTCGTCTGAATATACCGGCCAGTTCAAAGATGGCCTCCCCGACGACGTTTCCGATGATGCCAAGATGGTATTCAGCAACAACGACACGTATGTAGGTTCCTTCAGCAAGGGCAACTATTATCGCGGTACTTACACCATAGGCGAAACGGGCGCCGTCTATCGTGGCACCTTCAGCCAGGGAGTCCCCCACGACGGCTACTGGTATGACAAGAGCCACAACCCCACAAGCCGCGTCAACGGCGGCCAAGAGGTGGCTGACACAGCAGGCATACCGCCATACGACAAGGCTCTGCAGTAACTTTAGCACTACAGGATAGCATAATCCCCACCCTCATGACAACCATGAGAGTGGGGATTTCTGTTTTCTATACATCCTCCAGCAGAGCCTGGTCAGCCCTTGTTGATTTTGAAGCCGAGCTTGAGGATGAGCTTGATGGTTTCGAGCGACGTATTACGGTCGAACTCGCGCTCCTCGTCGGTCAGGTCGTCGTAGGGTACAAGGCAGGGATGGTGCTTGGCGGCATCGTCGCGGCGGGTGCCATAGGTCCAGCCTTGGGCGATACGGGTGGCAGCCCACACTTCATGCACGTTGCGACACATGTCGTCGATGAGCGGAGTGAGTTCGGCGGGCAGACTGATGTCCGATGTGTCTACGGGATGGGGTTCATACTTGGTTTTGGTCATGACTATGGAAATAATTGTTGATGGTAGTGGTGACTACGACGAAATCGTAGAGCTTGTAGTCGGGATAAGCGCGGCCGTCGGGCTTGGTAGCGTCGTCCCATCCCGCGAGCAGACTCTCGGCGTCGAGAGCCTCCCAGGGCATGAGGCAGTTGTGCAGCCGGTAACGCTCATTGCAACTGTGCCAAGCGCCGAAGGGCAACTGCTGCGAGAGCGTGGGATGGTCGCCGTAGTATCTATATCCCAGCGCCTCGTGGGAACCATTCCAGCGCAGATGCTCCAGACGGGCAAGATTGCGGAACAGCAGCTGGTCGGCAGCGTTATAGCCGATTGCGGCGGAGGGGTGGTCTCCGCTGTCGGAGAGATGGCCGCCGCTGTCGGGGGCTGAGTAATCGCCCTGCGCCTCGACTATGCCCTCGAGCAGATGCTCATGGGCAGAAATGCGACCGAACTTAGGCACACGCCCATCGGCAAACCACGACGAGAGAGCACTGTTGGCGGCGCAGACACGCTCGATGATGTAGAGCTTGGTGAAGGCGTGATAGGCGTTTTCGACATCCTGCATCTCCTTACGCCTCAGCTCGCCATAGGCTTCGAGGGTGTGGCGCCCGAGCAGTATCTCGCGGCGGAGCGCCCACTCGTCCTTGGTGCCGAGCCGGTTGTTGACGGTGCAGTAGGCGCGGTTGTAGAGACGGCCCTCGGCCTCGAAACGGCTCTCCACAATATTGCCGAAGGTATAGATGCTGGCAGCCGAGCCGAAGATGACGATATGCTCGGCAAAGGCTGGGGTGCCCACCTGGTTGTAGTGGTCGGCGATGTCGCGCATGTGGGGCTCATAGTAGCTGGAATAGGAGCGCACGAATATCTTGAAGCGGGAGATGTCGACGCGGTTGCGGCGCACGTAGTTGAAGATGTTGACTGCGGCAGAGATAGACTGCTCGCTGTCGCCGAGAGCCACCACGACATAGTTGACCGTAGCAGCCACCTCGTCGAGCAGACTGTAGAAGTCGGGCGAAGAGATGTCGCAGTCGTGGAAAGAGTAGAGGTCGCGGCTGCCCTCGCCGTCGAGAGCGGGAGCCGAGGAGAGGAAACGGCCCTTGAGCTGGTCCATGCCGGCATCGACGACATGGCAATGATACTCCGACCGCATGACCTGGCGGTTGGCGTTGTCGCTGCCGGGCTGGTCGTCATCGACCGAAGAGAGGCTGGAAACAAAGGCGCCAAACTCGTGGAGATAGCGCACGGCATCCTGACCGCTCTCGCCAAAGCCTACGACCAGCGAGGTGAAAGGCGAGGTGACGGTGCCCACATTGTGGGTGGTGTCGAGTTCGACAAAGCGTATGGGGTGATAGTCGGGCGTGCTCTTGAGCTGGTCGATGCTGGCATGCGACGAGTCGACTATCTTGACGTCGAGGTTGCTGGACGAATAGGCGTCTTCGACCACGCGGCTGGCACTGTCGTAGCGGGCGTGGCTGTAGATGGTGACCTTGTGACCCTCGACTTCGGCAAAGCGGCGTATGTCGCTGTCGGCACAGATGTTGGCGGTGGCGCGGAGATTGCTCTCCTGGTCGTCGCCGAGCATGAAGAAGTGGAGCTCGCCACGGGTCTTGCCGATGAGGCGTGCCACCTGGCCCAGCGCCAGTTTGCCGGCAAGCACCTGTGTGCCGTCATTGCGCTCGGCAGCGGTGAGCTCGCAACGGCTCAGACGGGCAAAGGCAGTGGCGGTAAGGCAGTTGAGCTCCTTGAGATGGTCGAGCTCGCGGTTCTTGAGCGACAGGAAGTCGAAGAGTCGGTCGAGCCCGGTGGGAGCACTGGTCTCGTCGCCGTCGTCGGCAGTCTTGACAAAGACCAGACGGTAGGTGCCGGCCTTGAGGGTACGGCGTATGTCGGCGGCGAGCAGATAGGAGGGCTCGTTGATACCCCAGAAGATGAACAGGCGCTCGCGCATGGCACCGCTACAACCTGTGGCCCAGAGCTGCACACGCGCCATGAGGTTATAGCCGAAGTGCTTGATGACAAAGAGCATGCTGACGGCTGCCGCCATGAAGTGGGCGAGCGAGAAGAGCGTCATGAAGAGCAGATTGGAGTGGAACTCCTCGTGCACGGCACTGATGTCGCTGTCCATTACAAACATGCCGAACGCGTGGACAACGCCCATTGGCGTCTGTCGCAGCAGACGCAGGAAGGAGTCGACAGTGAAACCGGCGGCATCGTCGCTGACGATAAACATGCCGACGGTATAGATACAGAAACCGAAAGTCCACGTAAGGAGGAAAAGCAGGGTGAGATGGCGTTCTACAAAGCGCCAGAAGCGGCTCCATCGCCCGTTCTCCATGCGGTAGAAGACGGCTGCCACCACAAAGGCTACAAGGATAATGCCCACAGCCATCAGTGCCGAGAGCGACATGAGGCTGCCCACATCGGCATTGCCCGCGGCGCCATCGCCATTGGCCGAACTACACGAACTCATCACTGCGCCAAGCGCCAAAAGGGGTAAGGATAACAGCTTCTTCATTGACTATGATTGTTATAACGGTGAGAGACGCCGGCGTTACGGCCGACAACATCGATGTGCAAATATACATATTATTATTGATAACAGACGCCATAGGTAGCAAAAAAATGGCGGTCAGCCCCACCAAAAAGGCCCAAAGCCCCATCCCGCTTTAGGGATTGGGCTTTGGGCCTCTATGGTTTGGGGGTATAAAGCCGTCAGGCCTTGACGGGCATATAGCGGGGCACAAGCAGTTTCATGACGAGCCAACCGGCGATGTAGGCCACAGAGCAGTAGCAGAAGATGAGGAAGTAGCCAGCCTCCTTGCCCTGGAAACCGCAGAAGACGGTCTGTGCAGCCTCGACATGGTCGAGCAGACGGCCAGAGACGAAGTTGATGAGGAACGAGCTGAGTCCGCCTGCCATACCGTTGATGCCGGTGATGGTGGCCACAGCCTTCTTGGGGAAGAGGTCGCTGCCCACAGAGAAGAGGTTGGCCGACCATGACTGGTGGGCGGCGCCCACGATACCGATGATGCAGATGGTGAGCCAGCACGAGATGGCGCCCAGCGTCTGGGCCACAAGTCCCAGCAGGGGGAAGAGGGCAAAGATGAACATGGCCTTCATGCGGCAGTTGTAGGCGTTGCCTCCGGTGCGGTTGATGAATATGGTGGGCAGCTTGCCGCCGTAGAGCGACAGCATCGTGATGGCATAGAGGGTGAACATGAGCATCTGGGCCATGGTGCTGTCTGACGTATAGCCATAGACATCACTGATATAGGCGGGCGTCCAGAAGAGGAAGAACCACCACACACCATCGGTGAGGAACTTGCCCATAAGGATGGCCCAGGTCTGGCGCAGGCGCAGACACTCGAGGATAGAGAGCTTGCGGCCGCTGTCGGCGTCGGCGGCAGCGTCGTCATGACTGTCCTGGAGTATGTACTCGCGCTCGGCGGCGTTGACGCGCTTGTTGGTCTGCATGGGCTGATAGATGAAAATCCAGATGCCCATCCACACGAAGCCCAGCATACCGATGACCACAAAGGCCATCTCCCATCCGTTGCCCACGCCCATATCCTTGAAGTAGCGTGCCAGGGTGGGGATGCACAGGGGCGCAACGAGGGCGCCGATGGTGGCTCCGGCATTGAAGATGGCGGTGGCGAAGGCGCGGTCTTTCTTGGGGAAATATTCGGCGGTGACCTTGACAGCGGCGGGGAAGTTGCCGCTCTCACCGGCAGCCAGCACCACGCGGGCAGCCAGGAAGAACCACACGCTGACCATAGACACCGTGGCTGCCACGTCGCCGGCAGCGCCCACGAGCTGGGCTGCATCGTCGAGACCTACCCACAGCTCGGTGGCCCAGCCACACAGGGCGTGGAGACAGGCGCCGGCAGACCACACGCCGATAGCCCAGAGGTAGCCGCGACGGGTGCCCAGCCAGTCGATGATGCGACCGGAGAAGAAATTGGCGATGGCATACATGATGGAGAAGGCGGCGGCTATGTTGCCATAGTCGGTATTGGTCCAATGAAACTCGGGAGCGATGAAGTCTTTCCACGTGAGCGAGAGGGCCTGGCGGTCCAGATAATTGACAGTGGTAGCGAAGAAGAGCATCGCGCAAATTACCCAACGGAAGTTGGTCTTTCTGGTAGTCTGAATATTATTCATGTTTTAAGGTAATTATACTTGTAGGGGCAAAGGTAATCAAAAAAGTTGATACCATGACGGCTATGGCGTTTTTTCTTGCAAAAATCGACCGATGCCACCGTCCCGGGGTTGCAGCCATGCCGTTTTGCGCCCGCCGTGGAGGGCTTCGGCCATAGCCCAGCCGCATCGACGGGCGTGGGCACGAGGGCCACGGCCCTTGCCATCATCGGCAGCGGCGAGGCCATGACCCCTGCCGGCTCGTAACGGAAGGTACGTAGGCTCGTATCAAATGTCACGAGGGCACGTATCAATAGGCACGAAGGCTCGTAACATACGATACGAGCCAGCCAAGCGGCTCCCAGCGCTTCCGAAACGGCTCATACAGAGCCCCTACCCCATCGTCAAGGCACCAAAAAGCTCCGCCTGCAAGGGGAAGACCATTGCAGGCGGAGCCATGTATAGGGTAACGGGTGAGGAGGCGTCAATCCTGATAGTAGACGCGCTTCACACGGTTGGAGATGCCAGTGAGTATCTCGTAGGGGATGGTGTCGATGGCGTCGCTGAGCACGGTGACGGGCAGATGCTCGCCGAAAATCTCGACGCTGTCGCCCTCGGCACAGTCGATGTCGGTGACGTCAATCATGCAGACATCCATACAGATATTGCCCACATACTCGGCGCGCTTACCGTTGACGAGGCAGTAGCAGTGGCGGTTGCCGAGATGGCGGTTCAGACCGTCGGCATAGCCTATGGGGATGGCGGCTATCACGCTGTCGCGGGTGAGCACTCCCTTGCGGCTGTAGCCCACCGTATCGCCAGCCGGCACGTGGCGCAACTGCAGGATGGTGGTCTTGAGCGTAGACACGGTGTTGATGATGGCATTGTTGCGCGAGTTGATGCCATAGAGTCCCAGCCCTAAACGGCACATATCGAGCTGGCGTTCGGGGAAGTGCTCGATGCCGGCAGAGTTGTCTATGTGGCGGAGGATATGGTGGGAGAAGGCAGACTGGAGCCGGCGGCTGCCCTCGTCGAAGAGAGCAAACTGGCGGGCACTGAAATCGTCGAAGCTGTCGCTGTCGGAACCCACAAAGTGGGAGAAGACCGAGCGGGGGATGACGGCGTTCTGATGCTGCAGACGGTCGATGAGCCTGTCCATGTCCTCGCGGGGATTGAAGCCCAATCGGTGCATGCCGGTGTCGAGCTTGATGTGTACGGGATAGTCGGTGATGCCCTCCTTCTCGGCTGCCTTGATGAGGGCCTCGAGCAGACGGAACGAATAGACCTCGGGCTCGAGGTCGTAGTCGAACATGGTCTTGAAGGCGGTCATCTCGGGGTTCATCACCATGATGTTGGCGGTGATGCCGTTCTTGCGCAGGGTGACACCCTCGTCGGCCACAGCCACAGCCAGATAGTCTACGCGGTGATCTTGCAGGGTCTTGGCTATCTCGACCGACCCGGCGCCATAGGCGTCGGCCTTAATCATGCAGACGAGCTTGGTTTCGGGCTTCATGAAGGACCGGTACCAGTTGAGGTTCTCGACCACGGCAGAGAGGTTGACCTCGAGGATGGTCTCGTGGACCTTGCGCACGAGGAGCTCGGTGAGGCGGTCGAAGCCGAACTTGCGGGCGCCCTTGAGCAGGATGACCTCGTCGCGGAGGGTGTGGAAGACGGGGCTGGCGACAAAGGCGTCGACGCTCTCGAAGAACGACTTGTCGGCGATGGTTATCTCGTCGGCAGCGGCACAGAGCTGGGGGCCGATGCCGATAAACCGCTCTACACCACGCTGCAGGCAGAGCTGCGCCACCTCGCCATAGAGCGACTGCGGGGTGAGTCCGCTCTGCTCGATGTCGCTGAGGATGAGCGTGCGGCGGCGTCCCTGATGGTCGGGGCGACGGCGCATGAAGTCGAGGGCTATGTCGAGCGAGTTGACGTCGGAGTTGTAAGAGTCATTGATAAGCGTACAGCCGTGCTGTCCCTCCTTGACCTCGAGGCGCATGGCTATGGGCTCGAGCTGCTGCATGCGCTGGGCAAGGTCGGCGGCAGAGACGCCCAGGTGGAGGGCTACGGTGGCGCAGACAATGGAGTTGGAGATAGAGGCGTCGTCGATAAACGGCAGCTGGTAGTGCTGCTCGGCGCCACCCTGGTAACTGTAGGTCACGACGGTATGGGCGTCGCCCTTGTCGATACGGCTGATATACATGGGGGCATGGGCATCGGTAAGAGACCAGCAGAGGCGCTCGCCGGGATAACCGGAGGCTTCGACCTCGGCGGCTATCACGCTGTCGTCGGCATCGTAGACCACGGTCTGGGCGTCGTGGAAGAGCTGAATCTTCTCCTTACACTTGGCCTGCATGGACTCGAAGTTCTCCTGATGGGCTGCGCCGAGATTGGTGAGCACGGCGATGGTGGGCTGGATGATGCCACGCAGGGCACGCATCTCTCCGGGCTGGCTGATGCCTGCCTCGAAGATGCCCAGCTGGGTATGCTCGTTGAGCAACCACACCGAGAGGGGCACACCTATCTGTGAGTTGTAGCTGCGGGGACTGCGGGTGACGCAGACGTCGGGCGACATGATCTGATAGAGCCACTCCTTGACCATGGTCTTGCCATTGCTGCCGGTGATGCCCACCACGGGAATGTCGAACTCATCGCGATGACGCTCGGCAAGCCGCTGCAGCGCCTCCAACGAGTCGGTGACTTTCAGGAAGTTGGCATGGGGATAAAGGGTGGCATAGTCCGTGGGGACGTGCTCGACCACAAAGTTGTTGACTCCACGGCGATACAGGTCGGGGATGTATCGCGTACCGTCATTGCGCTGAGTTTTCAGGGCAAAGAAAAGCGTTTCCTCTGGGAAACATAACGAACGGCTGTCAGTAAGGATGAAACCTACGCGGGCTTCACCGTTGCCGTATCTACGCGCACCGATGAGTGTGGTAACCTTCTCAATAGTATAGGTCATTTCTCTCTATCTTAAAATTTAATGCAAAGTTATTATATTTTTTTGAAAGTGCGTCGACTCTCGCCATGGTTTTATTCATAAAGTCTTTATATTCGGCACTCTCGGGGTCGAAGGGGCGGTGGCTGAGGGCGGCCTTGACGGGCTGCCACTCGGCGAGGAACCGGGTCATGGCGCTGCCGAAGTAGACGCGGCCCATGCACTCGTGGATGTAGGCCACGGCCTGGGTGCTGGGGTGTATCATGTCTTCGGCATAGAAACGGTAGTCGCGCAGCTCGTCGTTCATAATCTCGTAGGAGGGGAAATAGCTGACATGCGGATGGCGACGCTCTATCTCGGCGGTGGCAAGCAGGAGCACCGACTTGGACAACTGGCTGCCGTGGAGTCCGTATTTGCGATAGCGGATGGGGCTCACGGTGAGTATCACGCGGGCTTCGGGCCAACGGTGGGCTATCAGGGCGATGGTCTGCTCAAGGCTCTCGACCGTATCGTCGACCGTCATCTCGCGCTCCTCAAAGAGCTGCTGCGGCCGCTTCTGACAATTGTCGACCACCTCGCCCGTGGCGCGGAGTATATAGATGTGGTTGGTGCCGAGGGTAATCACGACGGTATCGACCCTATCGTCGGGAGGCAGTTCGTCGGAGAGTCGGGCGATGGTGTGGCCCACGCTGATGGGGTTGTACATCACGCCGTAGGGGTTGACCGTGACGCGGAAGCAGTCGTCGGCAAAGAGTCGGCCCATATTGTCGGCAAAGCAGCTGCCCACAAAGAGCATGCGCGAGCAGGGCTCTATCTCGAAGTCAGCACGCGGCAGGTCGACTGGTGTATGTAGTTGCAGTGGCATAGGCGTGTTCCTATTATTCATGCATTACCAATCGAAGCCCCGTAGCCTCGTCATTATAGTCGGGGGATTGACCATAACGAGTAGAGATGTGGCATGCCTCAACAGTATGGCCTATTCCGCCATCACGATACACGCGTAGCTCACCGCTATCTGGGCCGGTGGGGTCAGACTGGGCCGCGGCAGAGTAAGGGGCGAGCCAGTCGCTGCACCATTCGCTGACGTTGCCTGTCATATCATAAAGTCCGAGTTCGTTCGGGGCCTTCCGGCCCACTGGCTGGACAGTAGAAGTATTATAACAATGCCAAGCCACTCTCCCTATAGTATTACTACCGCTATATTGATAGCCCTTGCTCACATTGCCACCACGGGCGGCAAACTCCCATTGTGCCTCTGTGGGCAAGCAAAAACTTATCCCAGAGTAGCCCGACTTAGCCTGGGCAAGCGCGGTAAGGCGTGAAAGGAATGTCTGGCAGTCTGTCCAAGAGACATTGGTCACAGGAAGATTTCGGCCCTTCACCTTAGAGGGGTTGGAGCCCATCACAGCCTCCCACAGGGCCTGGGTAACCTCGTACTTGGAAATAAAAAAGCCATCGACGGTAACAGTATGCACCGGGAACTCATCTGGATAGGGATTTTTCATCTGCGGGGTGGCTCCCATCTGGAACGTACCGCCCCGAACGTAGACAAAACTATAATAGAGGCTCTTCCACTCAGAGGCGAAAGTGGGCTTGGCACTGGTCTGCTTATTCCGCGCCGTAGCAGGTTTGGTCTTGGACCTGGCGGCTTCGGTTTTACCTGTCCTCGCATTACGATTAATGGTCGGATTGTGCTTAATGATGCCCTGCCCATCGGCCTCGGCTGCAAGCGCGAGGCACAAGAGAAACAGGAAAGCTCTACATAAATGCTTCATATATGTACGTTTTAAGAAATAATCAATAAGCAAAAGTAAGAAAAATATATATTTTGCAGGCTACAAGTGACGATTTTTTTCGGTAGAGGGTAAAAAAAACAGATACGAGTGGGTGGCTGGCCAAGCATAGATAAATGCCAAAACTGTTGGACGATGTCGCATAAAAGGCAATGCCATCGACCAGAGTATCGGGGGTATCAGGGGCTCTGTGGAGGTCATGACAGGCGGCCATCTCGCACACATTAAAGCTGTCCACAGTGTCGGCAAACATGACACATACAAGAGTAACAATTGATAACTTTGGGGCAAAAGTACGCAAGATATAAATAACAACAACAGCTACAGGCTGTTTTTGGGGGTGGCGGCAGTGAAGTTGACACAAAACAGGGGACAATATGGCTGTAGCCCCCAAAGAACTGATAGGATGAAATCAGAAATTGCTGCCATTTTGATGGCAGTTGGTATGTATATATAAATAATGTGAACACAAGCCTCCTCTGCGAAACTATAGATTGACGGAAACAAGAGAAAGAAGGCTACACGCTCGCGGCAGGGAGGCCTCCTGGTCTTGCAAATATGGCGAAAAATCTCGCGAATTGGGTGACAGATTGTCTCATTTCGGATGGGAAATGTTAAAAAAACCATCTCCGCGCAAAGAAGTTTGCACAATAACTTGGTTTATATCATAAACATTATTATCTTTGCCATGCAATCCGGAACTGCGATGCCTTTGTCAGACCTTTCTGCAGGAGGAACGACGGGCATGAGTGAACAAAACAAGTCGTTTAACATCCAAGAAAACTCAAGAAATCATGGAAGAAACAACAAACATGACTGCCGAGCGCAGTCTGGAAATCATCCGAGAATCGATAGAACGCAGCCAGCGCACAATCAACAAGAATTCTGCACTGCCATTAATCTGGTGGGGCGCTTGTGTAGTAGCCTTTTCATTGCTCATTGCCTATTTGTGGAATAATTACGGTGGGCCTGTATGGAATTTCTTATGGGCAGCGATGTCGCTGGTAGGTTACGCAGGCAATAGGTTGATTGACAAAAAGCGGGAAACCATCCCAACAACATTCGTGGGCAAAGCCATCGGATATGTATGGGCTACATTTGGTGTATTCTGCTGTAGCATGGGCATGATTCTCGGCTTGGTCGGAAGCGGAGTCCTGCCGATAGAACTGGTTTTACCTAAGGTGTATGCCTTCGGATGCCTTACAAGTATCATCTCCTTGTGCTTCGGAATGGGTACAACCATCATGGGACTGATACTGAGAAACCGCATCATCCAGGCTTGTGGCCTGATTGCTGGCATCGGAGGCTTTTTCGGCGCATTGCATTTCCCAGACCACATGCAGCTCTATGTGATGGCAGTTGTAGCAACGGTCGGGCTGATTGTTCCTGGCGTAATTATTCATTTGCATAATAAGAGATAAGGAGGAGATACATGTTCCAACCATTAGACCCGCTGTTGCACGCAGAGTTGCGACTGGCTGTCATGTCGCTGCTCATCAGCGCCGACGAGGCCGAGTTCCCATACATCAAGGAACAGACGGGAGCCACGGCGGGCAATCTGAGCGTACAGATTGACAAGCTCTCAACGGCAGGCTATATTGAGATAGAGAAAACTTTCAAGGGCAAAAGGCCTTGCACCATCTGCCGGATTACCCCAAAAGGAAGACAGGCTTTCGAGAAATATGTTGAAGCCTTGAGGGACTATCTTGAAGTGGCAAGCAAAGGCTGAAAGGACAGCTCTGCCAGCCTCTCTCGTACCGACATTGTACCACGGCCGTGATAAATGGCTATGGCACAATGTCGGTTATCAATTATATCGAACCATTCAGGGTAATCCATCGACATTCGCGCCCAAAGAAAGCCATAACCGCATCACCCCATGGGAACATATGTTGCAGAAAGTAAACAGTAAAAACGGAATGGAAAAGGCGGCTTATTCGGATGGTTACGCAGAAAGAGAGGGTATCTGCCAGCATCGTCATTTTACAGCAAATGGTATCGCCCTGCGGACTTATTGCCGTGTTACCCCCAATATTTCGGATGGTTACCTTGTTTCGGATGGTTGCGTTCATACCAGCGCATAGACCTGAAGCCTATGCCCTGACGAAGAAATATGCGAGGATGGAAACGGCCTTGCTCCAAACGTTTGTAGTACATCACATAACCTCCACGTTCCCAATGGAGCAACTTCATGCTCGTGCGAGACTTGCCCACAAATACATACACATCACCATTACTCGGTTCCAGACCCACTTTCCGGACCTGTCCATACATACCATTCACTCCATTGCGCATATCAGTCGGATGCTGCGCCATAACTATACGGTTGTCCTCATTCAAATTGAACATAACTTTTTTTGAGGACAAAGGTAAACAGTCTCGACAAAATGGAAAAGGCGGCTTGTTTCGGATGGTTACCTTGTTTCGGATGTTACCTTCTTCTTTACCCAAATATGACACATGTACAAACGAAAAGAGCCTCAGTCACTGTCGTGACCAAGGCTCTTCGTGAAAAAGGGCGGCTACCTACTCTCCCGCATTGCATTGCAGTACCATCGGCGCAAGTGGGCTTAACTTCTCTGTTCGGAATGGGA
>NZ_NPJJ01000038.1 GCF_002251385.1 Prevotella sp. P5-108 | reverse complement strand
CAAAAAGCCGGGCTACCGACTACTATTAATATTATGTTAGATAAAAAGGATATCGCTATTTGATTTTTATGTAGCGGCCATATTATTTGATATTTTTATCAATATACAACTGATACCTTCTTCTTTCTGATTCCAATATCTTATTTACCATTGAATAATCAATATGCTTCAACAGTTCAAACTTGCGATTTTCAAAATCAGAAAATGATTTAACAAATCTATTTTCTAATTTTACCAACCGCAATAAAGAACTTAGTCTTGTAAACTTTTTTTCATCAGCACAAAGTACAATGAACTGTTTGTTAAACAACAGACTTAAAGCTAATCCATGAAATGAATCTGTTATTACAAAATCAGAATTTGCGATATTCGAAAGCCAATCAATAGGACCGTTCCTAAAGTAACTATTAAGCCTATTATTTTTATACACTGGTATATGAAGTTGCGACACACAACCTTCAACAATTGCTTTACTCTCAAGTGTATTCTTAAACAAAAAAGTAAATAGTTGATGTTTTGGATTTCTGTTTGGTAGAAGTTTATCAAAAGAACCATAACCAATGGTTGGATCTGGCAATTGAATGCTACTTATATTAAATATGTCATGGAGTAATTCAACTCCACTATCTTCACGTACAGAAACTGCAACGAATTTGTTTAGCTCATTCTTAACCTCATTTGTTAGTGTTTCTTCTTGATTCCATTCCGTTTTACCGAAACTTGATGATAAAGATATTCTTTTTATTCCATTAGGAACAAAATGAAGAAAATAATCTAAATAGAAGGGAGCTGTTATATCCTTGTTCCAAACTTGATCACTACCAACAGCATAATAATCAGCAGATGGAAGTTTATTATATAGTATTTCGTATGATTTGCTTGTTAAATTCGAAAAATATTTTTTCTTAAACAAATAAAATTGAAATTCCCTAAACAAGTCTACCCACTTTCGTAAACGTTTGTATGTTTTTTTTGTAGAAGGGTGAATAAGATTGATTACGTGAACCTCATGACCAGATTCTTCCAATAATTTACATGTGGCATAAGTTTGCATTATCGCACCATAACACTTGCCCCAATGAATTGTTAATAAGTTTATTTTTGCCATTATCTTTGATTTTCTAATAAACGTTCATGTTCTTTTATTTCTTCTTCGGAGAACACAGGTTTTATAAATTTTGCAGGTACACCTCCTATTACAGAATAAGGAGAACATGATTTTGTAACCACAGCACCTGCTGCCACTATTGACCCTCTACCTATTGTAACACCTTTTAAGATTGTAACATTACATCCTATCCACACATTGGATTCTATAATTACATCTTGATCGTATTCTGACTTTTTTTCACCAGCTGTTACAGTATCAATGTAACGTCCAACAATAGGCATGTGGTCACCTGTTATAATCGTTAGATTAGGACCTATTATAACATGTTCTTTAATTATCAACTTTGCAGCTGTAGAATATATAGTTGCTCCAGGTCCTATACTAACATTATCTGAGAAAACGAAATTTTCAACTCCCCTAATTACGTAAGGCCAAGCAATACCACTTTTACCCCCCCCGAATCTTTTATTAAGAGAGGAAACAGATTTTTTAACGTACGACTTAAACAATATCTCGTACAGTTTACCTATAATATTATATATTATCATACTATCGAACTATTTGTATCTCTATTTTATTGGTCCTATAAACTTTTTCCATAAATAATAAATATCTATCGAAGACTTTATCAGCGTTTTCATCCAACCACATGAATACAATCGGATTCTTGTCAGAAACGTATGGCTCAACATCTTTAAAACCAGAAATAGCAAATAACTGACGTTTGAGAATTAATCTTCTTTTTATTTTATCTATACCAAATAACTTCATTGCTACATTTAAAAAAGTTTGATGAACCCGATACAATATCGGCATAGAACCTAATGACCAACAACGATTAACAGTACAACCGAGGTTCTTTGAATGTCCTTCAAGAAGAACAGCCCTTTCTTTATCATTTTTCTTAGCTGTTTCTATAAGTTCTGCAACATTTGAAAAATCTGCTTTGAGAGTTGCAGACAAAATAATGCCTTTTATTCTTTTCTCCTTAAAAATAGAAGTGCGGAATTGAAACTCAAAATCATTTGGATACATAGTGATTATTTCTCCGTCAGAAGTGAGAACTGTAGCACTTAACAATAATTCTGATATACTATTATCCTTGCAAGAACTATTATTGCATATTGCTGCACCAATAGTACCAGGAAGTCCAGTTAAATATTCAAAACCTTTTACCCCTTGAGCAACCATAGCTTTTGCTAATTTTATTACTCCAGCACCCGCCTCACAATATATCCGGTCACCCTTTAGCTCAAACTTATTACAACGAAGAGTAGAAACTACTACTGGGATATTTGCAGTATTGAGAATGTATAGATTAGAAGTATGACCAATCAAAAGAAATTCATGATGCCCTTGATAAAGGAACTTAACTACATCTGCAAGTTGGTTTGAATCAGACGGAATTATGAATAAACTTGCGACCCCTCCTCTATGTATCCATGTTCTTTTCTTTAAATCTACATCACGTTCGTATTTTATTTGATGTTGATCAAGATATTCTATAATAGTATTTACCATTTTATTTTTTTATTTATAATATTTTTCACATATATTTTTTCATGTTTATTCAACATTGCAAGATAAGCGACAATCAGAGATATTACTACACTTACCATCCCAACAATTATCAAGCGAATGAAACTTTGTTCTATTACCGATTGTAAAACTATTGGTATTATTGGCACAATAACAGTAAAAATCACACAAGGAATAATCACAGAAGAGATATATTCTGTAAAACTATATGGAAATACCTTTTTCAAAAAGATATTGCACACTATTTGATTTAATATTGTCATTGCCAAACTTACTATATATACAGAATTTGGATTATATCCTATTTTTAAGAAAACCCAAGATATTGGAAGAATAAGACAAACAATAAAACTAGTTGCAATTTGATAATTTTTCATTTTTCCTGTAGCATGAACAACTTGAGAAACAGGTGTATTCAACGAACTAACTACCATGTTAACAAGAACTAATATTGTAAAAGACTTTGTGTAGTCTGGTACTATATCTCCCAACCACAAGTGTAAGATATAATCAAGTTCGAGAATAATAGGTATAGACATCATTGCCAACATCACAAAAGAAACTTTTGACAAACTATAAAACAATCCTCTAACTCGAGCATAATCGCCATAAGAATACGATTGAACTATCTGTGGACGGAAAGCAATAACTATATTACCTTGAAATCCCTGTATTGCAGACATTATCATCCCAGAGATACCTCTTGCAGCATTGACAACAGGACCAAAAAATGCATTCAACAACATATTTAGACCTTGACCCTTCAACATGTAAGCAAAAGAACCAAAAACATTCCAACCAGAAAAGGAAAGCATTGGACGAAATAGCTCTCTATTATATTGCATTTTGAAATTAAGTTCTTTGAAATTCTTCTTGCAATAGCCATAATTTAAAAAGAAGCCAACAATCGTTACAACAAACAGTAAAGCACCATAAAGAATGAGTTTGTCTCCATTATATACAAATAATAAATAAGCAATACCTAATTTTGCTATTACGTCAAAAATACTAATGTATGCATAAAAATCCATCCTCTCAAATGCCATAATTGCTGCATTATAAGGTATTTGCATAACTATTAACAGCATAGAGGCCACTGAGAGCTGAAAAACCCACATTGCAGCTGTGAATCGCTCTGAAGGTATTATCATCTTGTTATACATATACCATACTCCTAAAGTTTCCAACAACAACAATAGAATTAGTGCTAATAGAAATTGTATTTGCCATGCTGTATTATAAACATTAGCTATATTGCCATCTTTCTTTCCAAGGGTAAAATTATAAAACCGTTGCACTCCATTTGACATAGATGTATTAAGAAATGCGAACATAGACACAAATCCTGCTACAACATTATTGATTCCGTAATCAACAACCCCAAGTGCGTTCAGTACAACTCTTGTAGTGAAAAGCGAAACTATCAACACTAAAAACATTCGGAAGTATAGAAATACAGTATTCTTTGCTATACGTTTATTATTTGAATGGTTATCTATCATAAAAGACCTAATACTTTATATTATACTAAATAAGTGGTATCGTAGTTTACGCCGTGAATACATTACTTATTACAGAATAAAATTGAATATAGATTTCTAGGAATGTAATATTAACAAATAGTAATTATACAATAATTGACATTTACACATCCAGGAGTTGGTCATATTATTAGAAATGCATAATGTGTCAAAATGTATATAGTTGCTTAATAATAGTTCAAGTCTGATTCTGTCAAACAGTTGATTACACATAATTACGCCCACACCTTAATCAAACACATAGCCATAGTTGGTGCGTAGCTCTTCGTACTCGGCTTCATAGCGCTGGCGCTGGTCTTCATCCTTGAAGGTGGAGGCGATACGGGCTATCTCCTGCATAACCGTGCGGCCAGCGTCGATGATGGGCTGGAGGTCGTCTTTGACGTAGTCGAGGAAGGGGGCGTAGTAGTAGCCAATCTCTTCAATCATGAAATAGAAGGTGGAAAAGGCGTCCTTGATGTCAAGGCGCTTGCTGAGCACGTCGGCATGGGTCTGACGGAGGAGCATCTTAATGTTCTCGGTCTGTGCTGCCACCTCTTGGGCGGTCTTCACCTGATGGAAGAAGGTGTCGATAAAGGCATGACGCTCATGGAGATTGCGTTTATAGAAGGTGGCACGGTTCTTGGCGTCACCGTTTTTATCGACTTCCTCAAAGCGCTCAGCGTGGACATTGGAGATGGCCACAGCCATGCCGCCGACATCCATCACCAGTCTGCGGTCGCGGGCAATGCGGATGACATAGCCCTCAAGGCCGGCATAGTCGCCAGAGACAATGCGCAGCAGGGTGCGGTTCTGGGCGTAATAGACAAAAGGACGGAGGAGGAAGCGCAGCCTGTCGGGCTCGGTCTCAGAGACACGCATGAAGGGCTCCATCTGGTTACAGGGGATGGTAGCCACGCGGCCAGTGCTGCAGTTCTTGCACAGCTTGTGCAGGGGCAGATGTTCGTCGAGATAGGCCTGGAGCTGGTGGGGAGAACCCTGGAGGAAAATCAGTCCGCTCACCGAGGGCGCCTCAACCTGACGCATACCGCCATGGTTGCTGCGACGGGGCAGATATTTGATAGTCTTGTGAACGAAATGAGGGATGCCGTCTTGCTGGAGCTGCTGTTCGATGGATTTGACCTTGCGGTTGTGAACAAAGAGGTAGCTCCACGACGTGCAAGTCGTGTCTGTCGCATCTTTCTTGCGACGCGAGCCAACGGTTGCTGGTTTCGATTCGGCGCATTTCTTCATTGCTGGGCCAGATGGTTTTTCTGGCTCAGAAAGGTGGATGCCCTCTGGAAACGCGTTGCTTTCAAGTGGTTGAAGGCGCTTGGTTTCGTCGGCTGTAGATGGAGAACTCGTGCAATCCTGCTTCATAAACTCTCTTCTACTTTATGTCTGCTTGGATGGTCATCATCACCTGGGATGAAAGGGCCAAATCTGCTAAGACATTGTGCATAAAATCATTCTGTAGATATATCGCCAGTGGAGATAAAGTTGGCTAATCGTCTTAAGTCTGCGGAACTTACCCGCACAGCATACTCACCTCTTTAGCGGCGTTGTATCTTTGTCTTCTTAGCTGGTCTTCTTATGGTAAGACCTGTCATTGTGTACAAAGTTACGGCTTTTATTGCATTTTTTATCATTTTCTTTAGAAAATTTTTGATTAATCTCATTTTATCTGCGCAAATGTTTAGCAAAAACCAAGTTAACCTTTAATCTCCGCATTGAGAATCATAATCTTACTCCAGAGTGTGGGTCTTACCATAAGAAGACCCACTATCAGCAAAAGCCGGCATCTGCTGGTTTTCTTCGTTTATACTCACATGTTTTTCTTTCAGCGACAGACGGATGCAGATGTCCGCCCTCTCCCTCACGACCATAGATACCACGACGCAAATACACCCCTCGCACATAACATCCCTGTCCTTCGGCCTGTCAAACGTCTCCCCTACTCTGCTGACCATCTTTACGGTGCTGGAGGGTACCTCGGCAATGCTGGAGGGTACCTCCACGCAGCTGCTGACCACCTTTGGCGACACGCGTCGAACGAAACGGAAGCACGTATCGGACGAAACGGGAGCGCGCGCCATACGAAGCGGAAGCACGTAACGGCCGTCACGCGCCAGCAAATGCAGTCTATAAGTCCATAAACTGGACTGCAAACAGGATCAAGATTATCATTAAGCGAATAAAGCGGCTATATAAAAAAGGTATAGCCGACACTGGTCGCCACCAGTAAGGATATAAAAATACGAAAACCCATGGCTACTTCTGAAGGCTTTGCCTTGGCACTGACAGCGGCGATGACTGTCGGAAAACAAGGTTCCCATTTTCTCGATATATCAGCCTCCCTTCTGCCGATAGTTGATGGGCGACATGCCCACCTGCTTCTTGAAGAAAGTGCCGAAGGCTGAGGCGTTGGGGAAGTTGAGAATGTCGGCGATTTCCTTGATGCTCTTGTCGGTGGTGGTTATCAGCGAAACCGCCTTCTTGGTGATCGCCTTGAACACGAGCTGCTGCACGGTATAGCCCGACACTGACTTGACGAGCATGGTAAGGTATTTGGGCGACAGACAGAGCCTATCGGCATAGTATCTTACTCCCCTCTCCTCGGCATAATGGCTGTCGATGAGCTGCATGAGGCGCATATAGGTCTCGAGCTTGCGACTGGGCTCGTTGTCGCCGTCGGTAGAAAGGGCGCGGAAGATGCTGCACAGCCTGTAGGTAAGCGAGAGCAGCAGCAGGCGACGCTCGTTGAGGGCAAACACGTTGGCATCGCCATTGCCCGCTGCCAGAAGTTGGGAGTAGTGGGTCAGCTCGTCTTCATGTCCGGTGTGCATCACGCGGCAAGCCTTGGGGTTGACAAACTCCATGAACTTCATACCCACCACCGTGTTGCCGAGAATGTCGCGGATAGAGTCGACGCGATAGAGGATGATGACCACGGAGCAGTCGGTACTGTGGCGGGTCACGGTGAAGCTGACGCCGTGGGAGAGGAAGGCCGTCTCGCCCGTAGCCACCTGGTACTCCACCCCTTCGCAAGTGAAGGAGAAGCTGCCCGAAGTACATACGATAATGCCCACATCGGTCACGTGGAAGCGGTCGAAGAAGGCTTGGGGGAAGGAAGTGATATTGCCACAGGAGCAACAGATGTCTTCATTGTTGGCCATCTGCTGTTCGAGGAGCGTGATGTTGTTGTCGTTCTGCATAGGTGTACGATTGTCGGCGACGAAGATAGCAAAAATATCCAACACGACAAAAGAGAAAGCAACATTTGTAACAAATCGCGCTACAAATATTGCTTTCACCGTGTCTTATGTATTGAAGCCAGAGTGGCTGACTGTCTAATAATTGACAAACCACTCACGCGTATCCTTGGATATGTCGCGCTTGGGCCAAGGCACCACGAGCATCAGTCCGGCAAAGATGATACAGGCATAGATGGTCCAACCCGATATCTCCTTGATGGCGGAGATGGTGGCCTGCACCTGCACCTTGCCCTTGGTAGAAATGGCTGCCATGTGTTGTGCCTCGGTTTCGCTCTTGCCCTGATACTGCATTCCGCGGGCTGTCTGGTCGTAGGTCATGGCTGTGGCTGCATCGGTGCGGTCGTAGTCATGGGCATAGCGGGTAATGTAATACTGCTGGCGATACTGAAAGAGGTTCTGGTAGAGAGCCGAACCTATGCCAGGGGCTATCACCATACGCACGGTGAGCATGATGCACACCC
This sequence comes from Prevotella sp. P5-108, assembly GCF_002251385.1. Lineage (GTDB taxonomy): Bacteria > Bacteroidota > Bacteroidia > Bacteroidales > Bacteroidaceae > Prevotella. Next base: position 156,279 of record NZ_NPJJ01000038.1, on the reverse strand, counting down.
AGGTGGACAGCAGTTTGTAGGGCATGCGCTGGTTGGCGTAGACGGCAATGAGCGAATAGAGCAGCATCATACCCGTGGCACGGATGACGACGGGCCACTTCATGCGCTCGAGCATGCCGTCGGTCTGCACCTCAAAGTACATGAACAGCGAGGCTGCCCCAATCAGTATGAAGCCGAGGGCGAAGAACCACTTGAAGTGCACGCCCTTGTTGTTGAGCAGCAGGATAGAGACGAGGCCGATGAAATAGCCCAACAAAACCCAGTTGCCGAGGGCTGCCACCTGTATCTGGTCGGTCTTCATGCCCACGCCCACAAAGATGTTGACCAGCATGGAGCTGGAGTTGCATATCATCAGTGCGATGAAAAGCAGTATGCCGCCCTGGATGCTGCGCGAGCGAAACGCCTTGAGCATGAAGTACGGCGAGCGCCGCGTCTTCTCGAGATAGACAAAGAGCAGGGTCGACACCACGCAAATCACCGTGGCCCAGCAGATGGAGGCGTCGTCGTACCAGTCGTAGACCTTGCCATATACCATAATATATATAAAGGAGCAGCACATCAGACAGAACACCACCACATTGCCGAACTTGGAAAACGACAAGGGCGACCGCTTGGTGGGATAAGGGTTGTAGGGCATGCACACCAGAGTGATGAGCAACGCCACGAGGATGGAGCCCAACATGGCATAATAGACCATCTGCCAATGGTAATTGTAAGCAAACCACGCCGTAAGCCACGTACCTATCTGTCCGAGCAGCATGAAGAAGAAGTAGATGATGGGCTGGCTCGCTTTCTTCTCGGTGTCGAGCGCATCCCAGCCAGCCTCATCGCTCGGCTCGTTGCCTGGCGACACATTGCGCGTGGCCTCGATACCAAACCCATACTTGATGAGGGTGAAGAGGTTGCACATGAGCAGCGTCTGTCTCACAAATCCCATGATAAGGCTGTTGAGAGCCAGAATGAACAGGCTGTCGGTGTTGGCACAGATGTAGCTCTGCACCGCCAGAATCGAGAAGCCCACGAGGCTCATCATCTTCTGGCGTCGCACGCAGACCAGCTGGTAGAAGAACGGCGAGAACGCAGCCATGCCTATCGACGTGACAAAGCTGATGAAGGCGATGTGTTCTGACTGGATGCCAAGCCCACCCACCATCTCACTGCTATTGACGGAGTAGGCACCGCTGACCGTCATGATAGGTATGAAAAGTATGACGAGAAAGGCTATGCCAAGGGGCTTTGGCACCCAGTTGTAGAACGGGAAATTCTTCGGCAAATGCGCGGGTACTGCCGTGTATATCTCTGCTTGTGTCATTTCTTGAGTTGAGCCTTAACTACGACCATCATTCCCGCAGCCAGTTTGTCGTTGTCGGCCTTGGATATTCCCTCAAACTCTATCCTGACGGGCACACGCTGCTGAATCTTGACAAAGTTGCCGGCAGAGTTGTCGGTGGGCACGAGAGAGTACTTGGAACCTGTGGCACCGGATATGGCGGTGATGCGGCCCTCAAACTCCTTGCCATCAAAGGCGTCGACGGTCATGGTGACCTTCTGGCCCACATAGAGCTTCTCCACCTGGGTCTCCTTGTAGTTGGCGATGACCCACTTCTGGGTGTCGGGCATGATGTAGGTGATGGTTTGACCGGCGTTGACAGCCTGTCCGTCTTCGAGCGAACGACGGCCGAGTTTGCCATCGCAGGGAGCGGTCACCACGCAATAAGAGAGGTTGAGCTTGGCCATCTCCAGGGCAGCCTCGGCACGCTCGATAGCTGCGGCGGTATTCTTCTTGCGTGTCTGCACCTCGTTCACACCCGAGTAGGCAGCCTTCTGCTGTCGGCGGGTCGCGTCGAGCTTCTTCTTGGTAGTATTGTATTCGGTCTCAATCTGCTCGAGCTGGATGGGGGTGGCGGCATTGCGGGCCACGAGGTTCTGATAGCGCTGGCGGTCCTTCTCCAGTTTGGCAAGACGTATCTCTATCTCGGCTATCGACGCCTCGTAGACGGTGGCAGAGGTCTGGGTGGTCTGAAGCGAAGCGTCAACCACATTGGCACCGGCCATGGCATCCTTGAGGGCAGCCTCGGCTTCCATCACGCGGATGCGGTATTCACGGTCGTCGAGCACCAGAAGGGTGTCACCCTTCTTAACATCCTGATGCTCCTTGAAATAAATCTTCTTGATATATCCCGAAGCGCGCAGATTGACGGGCGAGATATATTGCTCGACCTGTGCGTCATCGCTCTTCTCATTAGATTTGTAGTCCATAAACATACAGCCAATCTTCACGATGCCCCATACGAGGATGGCCACACCGATAAGGCTTACAAGCAGCTGGCGTATGCGCTGGCGCTTGAGCTGGGCGGCGGTAACTTCGTGGGTAGACTGGTTGGGGGTGTCGTTGCTGGTATTGTGGTTGGTGGGGTTATTGCTTGTTTCCATTTCTATGATATTGTTTGTAAGTTTCTATTATTTGATGAGTTTGTCCAGCTGGCCAGTGAGCTTGAGCAGGGTCAGGTTGGACACCTGGTAGTTGAAGTGGGCGGTGAGATAGTTGTTCTGGGCGTCGCTCATGCTCATCTCGTCCTGCAGCACCTCGGTCATCGAGGTTATGCCCTCACGGTATCTGTCGCTTGTGACCTTATATACCTCCTCGGCAAGCAGGTAGTTGTCGCGCTGTTTGCTGAAGTTGCGCTGGTTGTTGGCCAGGTCGTTGACAGCGTTGGCATACTGAGTCTGCATACCCTTCAGTGCATTCTCGTAGGAGAGTCGGGCATTGTCGATATCCACCTGGGCCTTACGTATCTTCGACCGCTTCTCAAAACCGTCGAACACGGGGATGCGCAGCGACACACCTATGCCGTTGGACTTGTACCAATGGTTGGACTCTCCGGCATGAAACCAATTCCTGATGTTGTCGGTAAAGGCTGCGTAGGTCCAGTTGCCCGTGAGGGCAACCGTGGGGAGGTATCCGTCTTTGGCAAGTTTCTTCTTCTGTTCGGCGAGGGTGCGCTGGGCCTGCAGCAGCTGGAGCTCATAGAGGTTCTCGTTGAGTCCTGTGAGCGACGCCATGTCTATCTGTTCGATGTCGGCTTTCTCTACGGCAATGGTCTTGTCGGCGGGATAGTCGATGACATATTTCAGCATGTTATACTGCTGGGTGAGCATGGCCTTGGCATTGTCATACTGCACGCTGAGGTTCTCGAGATTGACATTGACACGCTTCACGTCGACGCCGAGCGCCATGTCGTTGTCATGGAAGGCCTGGGTGATGTCGCGCAGTTCCTCCAGGCGCTTGATGTTGTCCTTGATAATGGCTATCTGCTCTTCGGTATTCTGGGCGAGATAGTACATCTTGCTAATTTGCACTATCAGGTCTTCCTTGGCCTTGGCGTAAGAGAGCGTGTTGAGGTGGTCGAGGGTCTTGGCGATGTCGAGGGCTGTAAGTGCCGTCTGGCTGTAGAGCGGCATCTGCAGCTGGATGCTTGCCGACGAATTGTACTGCAACGTCTTGGTAACATTGTAAGGCTTGCCATAAGCACTACCATCGGTCACCGATACTGGGGGAGTGAAATTGTCGTTGAGTCCGGCGCCAATATTAATCTGGGGCAACAGACGGGCACGGTTTTCACTGACATCGTGCTTGCCCTTAAGCACATTGCCTTCATAAGTCTTCAGATTTAGATTTCGCTCAATGCCCATCTTCAGGCATTGACCCAGAGACAGCGTCTCCTGTGCCATGGCATGGCACAAGAGAAGTGTCAAGGAAAATGTGAACAATATTCTTTTCATACCTAACTTTGATAATTCGGCTGCAAAGTTACTGATTAATTATCGCTTAGGCATATTCATAAAATATCACAAGTTGTTCACATTTTCCCTTTATCCATGTTTCTATGATGGTTGCTTGCAATTATGACTATAACAGCTCATCTATACCCATAATTGCGCAGGAACTGTCTGGCCATAGAGTCGCCGTTGGCTGCTGCCTTACGCATGAAATCGAGTCCGGTTGCCTTGATTTTCATACCGCCTCGCCCTTCATAGAGCATGTATCCAAACAGGGCGTCTGCGACGGTATGGTGGCTGTCGACCACTCTATCGAGCAACTGGCGTGCCTGATAGTCATCGGCGTTGGAGTGGTTTTGAAGCAACAGATGGGCAAGATTGCAGGAAGCCTGGGCAAAATCGGCCGACATGCAGCCTTCGCTTTCGACACGCTCTTCCTCCAAAGCAACGTATCGCTCGTAATAATCGCGTGCCGCATCTTTGTTTACTCGCCCATAGTCGGAGTAATAATACATATTGCCAAGCCAGTAGAGGGGTTCGGCGTCGCCACCCTCTTCGCTCTCCTTCAAGAGCATAAAGGCTTGGTTGAAGTCGCTTTCCACCACATCGCCATCAATGAGAAAACGGGCTTTGTAGTACATTCCCATCGGGAAGCCCTCGTCGGCAGCTTGGCTATAATATTCATACGCCTTGCGGACATACCATTTTCTGCTGCGGTGTCTCGGAACGTGCTTCAAGTCATAGTCATCATAGCAGGTATAGCAAGCATCGTAAAGCTCAGCCAGTTTCATATAACTGTCGTCACAATAGGCATCAAAGTCATCGCCAATATCTATCAGGTAATCGTGGGCAAGGCGGAAATTGTGGTGGGGAGACTGAGCGTCGCTGCCGTCGCCATCCTTGTAGCATACCCAAGCGAGATAGAGCAGCAGGTCTTCATGGCAAGAGGATGGCTGGGCGCCGCCGTCAATCTCCTGGAAATAGCCGTCCAGCAGTTCTCGTGCCAGTTCATAGTCCTCGTCGTTGACAAGGTCATGCGCCATAGCCTCAACATCATACTCTTCAGAAGAGAAGTCTTCATCTATGCAGGTCGGCATATTATCCAGCATAAACTGCACCTTGTCTTCACGCTCCACTTCGGGATAGAGTTCATAGAGTTTGCCCTTGGCTCTTGGCTCGCCCGTCTCATGGGCTTGGAGGAGCCATGCCTGGGCGCTGGCATCGTCGTGCTTGCATCCCTTGCCTTCGGCGTAACGGATGCCTACAGTAAACATGCACTTGGCGTTGCCCTGCTCAGCTCCACGGAGATAAGAGGCAAAGGCTTCGGAATGGAGTTTCTGCTCATCCAGAGCGACTCCACGACCGTACCATGCCAAGACAAGGCCATGAGAGGCTGCGGCATCAAACCACAAGACCGCCTTCTTGGCATCGTGCTCACAGTTGTCTACGCCTTTCAGGTAAGCCCATGCACGCTTGTTCATCTCCTCGGCGGTCATGCCAGCCGACTGTTCGCGCACTTCATCCTCGGGAAAATACTGAGCCATGCGCTTCTTGGCGCGCTCGTCTCCCGCATCGTGGGCCATACGCAGATAGCGACGCGCACCGGCATCGTCCTTGGGGGCGCCCAATCCTTTGTGCAGATTGGTGGCAATATTCAACATGGCTGTGGTGCAACCCTGGCTGGCACTCAGGATATAGCAATCGTTGGCAGACGCATAGTCACCTTGCTTCTCGAAACACCAGCCAAGATTACTGCGTGCCGCAGCATCGCCACGCTCGGCGGCAGCACGCAGGCATCGCATGGCGAGCGCAAGGTTCTGCTGAAATCCCTCTCTGCCACACAGCCAGTTGTAGCCACGCTGGGCCATACGGGCGGTGGTAAAGCCTTGCCACTCGTCATCCCTGATGGGGCCGAACCACTCGTCCAGTCTATTCTTTGCCCCCTCATGTCCTCGGTCGGCATACACCTTGGTCAATCGGTAACAGCGGTCGAGCAGCAGTGGATTGGTCTTGACTTCATCATACAACAGGGAGGCCAAGGCGTAGGCTGCGTCGGGATTGCCCTGTTCGGTAGATTTCTCCAGCCAGTGGCGCGACTCTGCCTTGTCCTCAACACATCCATGGCCAGTATCAAGGAAAAGTGCGTAACGGTACATGCTTTGCGAATTGCCCTTCTCGGCACCATGGCGGGCCAGTTCGCAACAACGCATCTCATTGCCGGATGCGTCGTTGTAATGGATATAACAAGCCAAAAGGCCGTAGAAATCACCCACATCAGGGTATTTGCTCCACGCCTTTTCATACAATCTCACGGCATCGTCATAGTTTCCAGCCTTATACAGCTGTTCGGCTTCGTCATAGACCCTCTTGGCTTCCATGCCAACATCCTCGCTACCGCGTTTCAAAAAGTCTAATAGGCCCATAGCAATAGTATATCTAATATCATTTGCACTATATATATAATAATAGGTGTCGGCCAGACGAGCGACCGTCAGCAGACTAATACACCAAATGCAAATGTAGGGATTTATCTCGGCATAACAAGCGTTCAGCCCCATTTTTTTACGAAATGATTTCTACCACAGGGAATTTGCATATAGAAGGCTCCGTAGTAACACCTTCATGGTTCTATAGCCAAGCCAAGTACCCTCTTACTATAAAAAGTCCTACAACTGTTTATACCTTTTGCGTAAAAAAGTTAATGTCAAAGGCTACAGACAAAGTCCTTTACCTTTGCTTGTTATTCTTCCTTGGTCATACCTCAATTCTTAATCATTGAATCAAGTACATCGCCATACTCTTCAAAGGCTATATCAGTTATATTTAGCATAAATTATCACAGGTCTTTGCTTTGAAGCGCCTTGATATATCTCCATCACTTTAGTCACGCAATCCCTCGATACCGTGAAGCAACCCAGGCTCTCTGAACCTAATGGAATATACTCCCTTTCACCAGAAAATCTCGTCACCTTTCCCGCCGAATGAATCAAGATATCACGAGTCTCAGCTAAATAGTTCGTCTTGTCAAGTCCTCTAAGGCGGATGTAATTCTTAAACTTACGCCCCTTTCCTACCATCACATACCGTACAAGGCTGGAGCAGCCACTTCCAAACTCATTGCTGAACTTAGGCTTGGCATCTGTATTTCCTTTGCCACTGCCATGCATACAATAGCTACTCATCAAGCGCTTGCCATTCTGCAAGTCATATATGAAGAACCGCTTCTTGCCCGAAGGAGGGCACTGAAAAACTAAAACCCACTATCAAATTGAAAGTTGATGACGGAGAAATAGCTGTTTTACCCTTTATTATCTATCTATTTTAGCCTTATTTAGGCGATTTGCAGAAAGAGAAGTTACAAATCGTAAGCATTTTCCGTTTTGGTCATAAAAAAAGGGGACTTTTTCAGTGTCCTCCCGAAGGTATGGAGAAATCGACCAAGATATAATAATCCGTGCTATACCCTCGTCTATCGCAATAGTCCCTTACTTGCGACAAATTCTCGCAATCCACCTTGCCATACCATTCCTTGGCATCGATGTAATTCTTATACAATGGTTTCGTATATCTTTGATATATTGGAGGGACGAAAGGAATGCAAGCCATCAACAGTAAGACCACTAACAATACGATATATTTCTTATTCATTGTCTTCATTCAATTTTATTTTTTTGTTTAGTGATAGCAAATAATATCCAGCTGATAAGAGCGCTTGCCAAGATTGGCGCACAATAGACGATGAAGTTCTTTGCGAAATATCCTATACCGATAAAGTTGGATAAGTTTTGGGTGTCTTTTATCAATATCTCTGCACACTCTTCCGCAGATATACCTATAAATCGTCCCCATACCAAAGCTGTTGCCAAGGCATTCATTATCAGACATGTCAGACAGGCGTAGTATTGGCGTCTGTATTTGGTTTTCTTGAACAACGGCGACCGCTCTTTAAGTTCGCCCATCCCCTTCCAGGACCTTACGAAAGCAGGCAGGGCAAAGATTACAGGAAGCAGCCATACCAAATAAACGAACAATAGTATAAACGCTGCATTGTACGATATGCCGAGCATAACCGCCAAGTCGGCATTGACGGCACACAACAAGACATACAGATAATACGAGTATGAGATGGGAATAGCGGGCGTCACGTCCATATGAACACCGTAACGTATTGCCTCAACGACCACTAAGATTAATATCGCGTAAATCACCAATGCATTTTTCTTCAAAAAAGGATATAAAGCAAGGCAAATATTTGTGACACATAGTATCACGATGCTACCCCACATGGTGTTTTCCGCATGCGATGGGGCAAGAAATATATTTCCTTCGTTTTTCACCACCATGTGGTAGGCCGGCATTTCCACTCCATCTATTCCTGCATTAAAAAGACCATAAAGAAACATTACAGCAAGACCAATGGCTATCGGAGCCAGCACATAATTGCGCCGCCATATCAGAATGACACTTGCCACAACGGACATTACGCCACATATAGCCATTTGGATTGGAAACGACCAATGAAGTAATAATGCAAATAGTATAAAAACGATTCCCCAAAAGATTATTCCCCAAAAAGGCAAGAAAATACTCAACTCCAGAGAAGATATCCAATCCTGCACCTTCCTAATAGCGTCATTGCCATCAACATCAGCATAATAATCGGTATTCTTTTCAAGATATTCCCTTATCATGCGACGTTTTAACATGTCCTTCTTCAGCCAATTGCCATTAATATTCTCCAATTCGGGCGCAATAGCCTCTTCAGCCTGTTGCTTCAACTGATTGCGATGCTCTTCTATTTTGCCAAGCATCTTATGTCGTTTCACATACAACATCGCATAACAAACAGCACTAATGCCAACAGCACCTATCAACCATCTCCAATCGATGTAATCGGAGCCTCTAAAGCGACACACCCAGATAATGAGCGCAAAGCAAGCCCAGGGCAAGACTATTCTAATAATTTTCTGCATATTGTTCATTGCTTTTATTATAGTTATTATCTGGTCGCAAAGATAGCCTTTTGTTTTATAATGGTAATGAGCACGAAGGTATGCTTGTATGAAATGGTGATGTTAGTGTATAAAACGACATAAACGAGTGTCCCACAACATAAGGCGGAATTCTGTTTACAATCAAAACCATAAAAGAAGCCTGCCCGCTCAGAGCATAAAAAAAGAGTTCAACGATGTTGCTCATTGAACTCTTTGCGGAGAGAGAGGGATTCGAACCCCCGGTACCTCTCGGTACGGCGGTTTTCAAGACCGCTGTAATCGACCACTCTACCATCTCTCCAATGCTTTCATCATTGCTGGCAGGTCGATGTGCCTTAAAAGCGAGTGCAAAGGTATTAAGTTTTTTTGGTTCCGCCAAACTTTTGTAGTTTTTTTTTCAAATTATTTCCGTTTTCCTTATCCTTATGCAGGAAAAGTGGTAACTTTGCAGTATGATTTACCCTGATAATTTCGAATTTAAGATAGGTTTTCATGAGATTCGCGACATGCTTCGTTCGCGTTGTCTCTCACCATTGGGCATCGTGCGCATCGACAACATGGCGTTTATGACCGATGCAGACGCCATCAATGCTTCTATGGAGCAGATTAGAGAGATGAAACGTATACGTTCGGGCGAAGAGGATTTCCCTCTAAATGCATTTTTCGATATTCGCGAAAGCATGAAGCGGCTCCGCATGACGGGCACATTCCTCGAAGAGACTGAGCTCTTTGAGCTGATGCGCACCCTTGCCACGATGAATGACGTCGTGGCTTTTCTCAAGCGCTATACCGACGACGAACATACCGCCTTCATCTTCCCCGCCCTTGCGGCACTCACCGAGGGCGTGATACCCATGCCCCAGATAGTGAAGGACATCGACCGCATATTAGACAAATTCGGACATATCAAGGACAATGCCTCTCCCAAATTAGCTGAAATCCGTCACGAACTGGCCCGAACCAAGGGTTCCATCTCGCGCATACTGGGTGGAATACTCCGCTCGGCACAGAGCGAAGGACTTGTAGACAAGGACGTAGCCCCCACCCTACGCGACGGCCGACTGGTATTGCCCGTGGCGCCAGGACTGAAGCGCAAGATAGGTGGTATCGTACACGACGAGTCGGCAAGCGGACGCACCGTGTATGTGGAGCCTGCCGAGGTGGTAGAGGCCAACAACCATATACGCGAGCTCGAGAGCGACGAGCGACATGAGATTATCCGCATACTCAAGCAGATGGCCGACGACATACGCCCCCATACCGAGGAGATACTGTTCTCCCAGGACTTTCTGGCCGACATCGACTTCGTACACGCCAAGGCTTCTCTCTCCGAGAGTATGCAGTGCGCCGAACCTCAGGTGACTGCCACCCCTATCATCGACTGGACCCGAGCCCGCCACCCCTTGCTCGAGCAGCGCCTCAAGCAGAACTCTGCCACTCCCTCCGCGCTCGTACCTCTTAATATAGAGCTCACCACCGACAACCGCATACTCATCATCTCGGGCCCCAATGCCGGCGGAAAGTCCGTCTGCCTCAAGACCACCGGACTCTTGCAGTATATGGTGCAGTGTGGTCTGGGCATCCCCGTAGACGAACGCTCGCGCGTGGGTATGTTCAAGGACATCATGATAGACATCGGCGATGAGCAGAGTCTCGAGAACGACCTGTCCACCTACTCCTCCCACCTGCTCAATATGAAGAACATGCTGAAGCAGGCCAATCCATCCACACTGATACTCATCGACGAGTTTGGCACCGGAACCGAGCCCAACATCGGCGGAGCCATAGCCGAGAGTGTACTGGGGCAATTTCTTGCCCACGGAGCCTGGGGCGTCATCACCACGCACTACCAGAACCTCAAGCACTTCGCCGACGAGCACGAGGGCGTGGCCAACGGCGCCATGCTCTACGACCGCCACGAGATGAAGCCTCTGTTCCAACTCTCCATAGGTCGCCCCGGCAGCTCGTTTGCCATCGAGATTGCGCGCAAGATAGGACTCCCCGAAGAGGTGATACGCCAAGCCAGCAACATCGTGGGCTCCGACTACATCCAGAGCGACAAGTATCTGCAGGATATCGTTCGCGACAAGCGTTACTGGGAAAACAAGCGCACCAATATCCATCAGCGCGAGAAGGAGCTGGAGCGCCAGATAGAACGCTATGAGCATGATATCGAGCAGATTGGCGTACAGCGCAAGGAGATACTGCGCCGAGCCAAGCAGGAGGCTGAAGAAATATTGAGCGAGAGCAACCGACGTATCGAAAACACCATACGCGAGATACGCGAGAGCCAGGCTGAACGCGAAAACACCAAGCGCATCCGCGAGGAACTGGAGCAGTTCAAGCAGGAGGTAAGCGACCTCGACACCCAAGCCAACGACGAGATGATAGCCCGCAAGATGGCACAGATTCAACAGCGCAAGGAGCGACGCCAGCAGCGCAAGGAGCAGCGCGCCAACGAACAGCAGCAACAGCAGAAGCGCCAGGAGCAAGCCCGGCAGCAGGCCCAAGCCAGCCAGCAGCCATTGGCAGCCGGCGACAGCGTGTGCATCAAGGGAGCATCGTCGGTGGGCACCATCGAGCGCATCGACGGCAAGATGGCCAGCGTCATCTTTGGCGACATGCGCACTCGTATGCGGGTTGACAGACTGCAGCGTGCCAACGCCCCACAGAGCGCCGCCACCACCGAAGCCCCCAAGACCCATGCCGACGAACGTATGGAGAACCTGCGCAGCTACAACATATCCCACCTCACCCAGCAGACCATCGACAGTCACCGCCAGAACTTCCACCAGGACCTCGACGTGCGAGGCATGCGTGGCGACGAAGCGCTCAATGCCGTGCAGCACTTCATCGACGATGCCATCCTCATGGGTATGCAACGCGTGCGCATCCTCCATGGCAAGGGCAACGGCATCTTGCGCCAGCTCATCCGTCAGTACCTCGGAGCTATCCCCAATGTCACCCACTATGCCGACGAGCATGTGCAGTTTGGCGGAGCCGGCATCACCGTAGTCGATTTCTGACCGACATTTGGCTGCCAAGAGCGTACCTCCGAGCCCCATAAAGCATGGCTTTTTAGTTAAAATCGAAAAAAATGTACCATTTCATGCTTGATTTAGCACGAAAAGTAGTACCTTTGCATCCGCTAAATGGGCAAGTCTCTTACGGCCAGCTCCCTGTGAATCCCCCAGGATGGGAACATAGCAAGGGTAATAGGTTGTAGCGGCGCGATAAGAATCGCTTGCCCACCCGCCTCTTTAGCTCAGTTGGCCAGAGCACGTGATTTGTAATCTCGGGGTCGTTGGTTCGAATCCGACAAGAGGCTCAAGACAGGGAACACAAACCCACTTCGACCGAGAAGTCCACACCATGGGCTTCTCGGTTTTTTCGTTTATGGGCACGGAGCTTATCGCCGCGCCGCCGCTCGGGGCCTATATCGCCTGCGTCACTATCTTCCTATTCAGGCTCGCCATCTTCGGCCACCATGCCCGGTGCCTTCTCATCCAATTCATACTTCCTTACGCTGTGGTCGTTGAGCCATATCCTGTTGAGAGTATACGCCAGCGACTCCAGTGTCTGTTCTCTCACCGCAGGTTTGAGCTGACACTCCCACACAGTGATACAATGCCATCCCATCGAGGCAAGACGGCGCTGCTCTTCGATGTCGCGGGCGCGGTTGCGCGCTATTTTCGCCTTCCAGAATTCGGTATTACTCTTGGGTACCACATAATAGCGACAGCCCTCATGACCATGCCAGAAGCAGCCGTTGACAAAGATGACCGAGCGATACTTGCGCAGCACGATGTCGGGGTGTCCGGGCAGCCACGGATGGTTGAGCCTGTAGCGGAAGCCACGGCCAAAGAGGAATTTCCTCACCACCATTTCTGGTTTGGTGCCCTTCCCCCGTATCTGTGCCATACAGTGATGGCGCTGCTCCTTTGTCAGTTTGTCTGCCATTGCCCCTGATTCACTTTCCCACTCTATTACAAGCCCTTGCCGCCAAGTTCGCTTTCGAAGTATCTCATCTTGTCTCGCCCTCCACAGCCCTCGCTTTCAGCCGTTCTATCACCAGTTCGTCGGCGGGCAACCACCTCACCGAGTCGAGTTCACCCAGCCCGAGCCACTTTGCCGCCTCGTGCTCCAGCAGCGTCAACTCGCCGCTCATCACTGTGCAGAGATAGCAGTGCATAGTCAGATGAAACTTTGGGTAATCATATTCGACCGTTGTGAGCCGTTCGCCGACGCTTATACTCGTTGCCAGTTCCTCCCTAATTTCTCTACACAGAGCCGCTTCAGGCGTTTCGCCCGGCTCCATCTTCCCGCCGGGAAACTCCCACCAGTCTTTCCATTCGCCATAACCACGCTGCGTGGCAAAGACCCTGCCGCCATCACAGATAATGGCTGCCACCACCTCAATATATTTTCTCTTATCCATACGCTGCATTATCCTATAGCTTTATATTGACTCGCAAAGGCGTAAGTCGATTCAGACATAGGCGTGGCGAGATGCCACACTATCTGCATGGGTTTAGAACCCTCGATGCTCTCCATTGTGACCTGACCAAGATAGGTAAATCCCATTCTGCAACCATAATCCGGATGTTCCACCTGTTGCCTTACAAACAGGAGCATGTTATTCTCGCCATTACGGTATGCCTCTGCCTCGCGACTCCCCTCACGCACACGATTCTGGGTTTCCCAATGGAAAAACTCACGGTTTTGGGCATAATCTTTATATGCAGTCAGAGAACCCTCTTCGCGCTTTTTGATAATATCCACATACATCGCCTCGAGTTTTATATCTTTCAGGCGCTCCATGCCTTCCCGCGAAGGCGACTTGCGGTCTATCGTTGATAGTCCGAGTGCCGCCTGTATCTGCGCTTTAGTGTATACCCCATGCAGATGCAGTGGATTCCATTCGTTATACACTGAATTGTCAACTTTTTCCGGTGCAGAGCATCTGTCACGCAGATAAGAGACGACCTCCTTGAATTCCTGAACAAACAGTTTATCGGAAGCCAGGTCGTCAAACATTGTACAGATACCGTCATAATTACCCGCCTTGTCATACAAGTCATAGTAGAGCATCACTGCGCAACGCTTTTCCTGTTCAGAGAATTCCTCTGTATTACATTTGAATCCACAATCGGCAAAGCGCAACAGCTGAGTGAAGTATGAGAACGAATCTGTAGCAAGCCATTTCTTGGTCACTGCATACTTAATCTGCCCTGCGTGCACAGACACCGATTCCTGCACACCCGCCAATTGGCACAATTCGCCCCACGTCAGGGCACCATACACCTTATGAAATGGCACATGGCTATAAGCCAGAAAGCCCTTGAGCGAGAAGTTACCCTTGCAGGTCTTGTGGTAGGCCAATATTTCCTTGACGACACGACTGCGGTTCAGACTGCGCAAGTAGCCATCAATATTAGCGATGATTTCCTCTTTGGCCTTTCCTTCCAGAATAATCTTGCAACCTATAGGAGCATTGGAGAATCCACCTTCAATCTCATCCTTTATATTCCGCGAGCGCCGGCCGATCAGGGCCTCAAAGCGCTCTTTATAACTGAACTCGGCACGCGAATGACCCACAAAGTCAAGGACCGTAAGATGGTCCTTGCCACTATGCAGACGAAGCCCGCGACCAAACTGCTGGATAAATACGGTAGCACTCTCGGTAGGACGCAGAAAGAGGATGGTGTCAATCTCAGGTATATCGACGCCCTCATTGAAGAGGTCAACCACAAAGAGGTAATTGATGCGACCTTGTTGAAGTTGCTTCCTCACAAGTTTGCGATGATAGTCATTGTCATCACTTGTAAGCACATTCGTTTTCAATCCTGCCAACGTAAACTTGGCATTCATGAACTTGGCATGGTTCTTATCCACACAGAAACATAGCGCCCGCACCTTGTTCAAGCGGCTGTTCCCGATATACTGCTGCATTTTCTTCAAGATAAGACCGGTGCGATAATCGTTCTGCGTATAAATGCGTGAAAGTTCGGCAACATCATAACCATGTCCACTCCATTTCACCTCCGAGAGGTCTACATTGTCAGGAATTCCATAATAATAGAAAGGTGCGAGCAGACCTGCATTGAGAGCGGCAGGCAGACGAATTTCCGCCGAGATGTGACCATCAAAGTATATGGTGATATCTTCCTGGTCGTTGGTTCGTTCGGGGGTCGCAGTCAAGCCAAGTAATATCTTGGGAGTGAAGTTGGTCATCAATTTGACGTATGTCGGTGCTATAATATGGTGCACCTCGTCGACGACCATATAGTCATAATAGTCTTTTGTGAGTTGCAGACTGTCCAAACGATTACGCAAGGTGTCCTTGCTCGCAAAGACATGCTGGTAGCTGGACGGTTCGTTGTTGCCATCCCACACACTGCCGAAGTTGGGATCTTCGAGCACAACGCGGAAAGTCTGCATAGCCTGTCGCAGTATCTCCTGCCGATGAGCGAGGAAAAGGAAATGACAATCGGGATGCTCCGCACGATAGCGTTTGAAGTCGAAGGCTGCTATCACCGTCTTTCCTGTACCCGTAGCAGCCACCACGAGATTGCGGTAATGCCCATGTACATGGCGTTCGACATCCAGTTTCTCCAGAATTTCCTGCTGATAGTCTTTCGCACGCATCAGGTCAAGAGCCGAGAAGTCGAGCAAAGGAGCATCCCAGTCTGCCCCTAAGGCTCTTTTCAGTCTTTCGTCGCTTACACCAGGCACGAAATCTTCAAATGTATCATCACGCCAATAACTTTCAAATGAATTGCGCACCTCTTCTACTACCTGAGGCAACTCAAACTGGGTGGCTTTGAAGTTCCATTCTTTACCGTCTTTCAAGGCGTAATGAGAGAGATTGCTCGAACCTATATAGGCAGTATGAAAGCCAGAATTCCGGAGGAATATATAAGACTTGGCATGAAGGCGGTCCTGCGTTCCATCATACGAAATCTTTATCTCGGTGTTACGCAGAGTGGCCAAACGGGCTATGGCATCGTAATCTGTAGCGCCCGTATATGTCGTCGTGATGATACGCAGCCGTTTCCCTGCACTGGTGAACTTCCTCAGACTGTTCCAAAGCAGGTTTAGACCACTTGTCTTGATAAAGGAAACCACCCAACATATCTCATCGGCACAGAGAATTTCGCGATTCAACTCACTCTCCATATCTACACGACCTCTGCCACCACCGAAGAAGAGGGCGCTACGGCTTATAGAAGTAATAGGCGTAATGGCCTTGAGATGCTTCTCGATATCAGGATATTCGCAGTTAGTCCGGTCTACGACGGCTGTAAGTATATTCTTCTGAGCATCAATCAGGTCAAGTTCGGAGTCATCTACATTGAACTCTCTACCCAAGGTTTTGATAACCGAATTGACGAAGTCGGTATATCTGTCCGTTCCAAGGTCTTCGGGGCATCCTATAAACGCGATTTCAATAAGGTGCTGCAAATACTTGCTGAGTATATTGACAGCATCATCTTTGCCTATCGGCTTCTTGCCAATGTAGAAACGGTGGGAATCTACCTCGTTCAGTTTCTGCTGAAAGAGGCGATTGATAATCTGGTCATAGACTCCAGTTGGGATATTCGTGTGTGGCATAGTTGTATGATAAAGATGATAGTGGCGTGATATGTATCGTGCGTCATTAGCCTTCGTAGCTTGGTGGCTCACCTTGGGGTATTGTGCCTCAAAGTTATAGCCTTTTTTGATAAAAAACGAAGAAGTGGGATGAAAAATGTAGTTTGGCGCATTATACTTATGACTGCAAAATGTCATTTCGGCCATTAGGCGACCATCGTGTGCTGCTCGAGGCGGAGGGACAAAGCGGAGGGAATGACGGGGAATATCGCGGAGATGGCGATAAAGGGGAAATCGGGGTTTGATTTAATCGTTTCGCGGCGTGATATGATTATTTCGCGGTTGTATTTTTCTGTTTCAGAGTTTGAAGTCTACTTGTAGAGGCACTCGGGGAAGATGGGTGAAATGACGGAAGACACCACTGCTACGCCCTCTTCAACAGCCGTTCAGCCGTCTACAACAGCCGCCCTACCCACTACATCATCCGCCTTGCACACTACAACATTCGTCCCGCCCTCGTCTACATCAACACGTCCCACGTCTACATCAGTCCTGCCCTCGTCAGCATCCGCCCTACCCCAATCCGCATCCGTCCAGCACTCGCCAGCCATCACCCCGCCCCTGTACACGACGCCCATAAACGGGAGCGCCGCAAGGGTGGTCTGCCGATTGGTGTCGGTCAGAGCCTCCCTTGCGGCGCGCTGAAAGACGGGATGGATGGTGGCGGCAAGCCTACAACTTGATGCCATACTTGACGATACCCTCGCCGAGCATGCCAGGGGGCATAAACTGCTTGAGAGCATCGGTCACGGTGTTGAGCATGCGCTGCCTGATGTAGTCGGCCCTAATGTAGAGCGACACGCGGCGCTGCGAGAGATAGTCGCCATCGATGGGCCGCACGTTCTGGCGCTGCTTGTCGCTGAGCAGGGGCAAGTGCATCTCGGGCACGATGGTGAACCCGCCGTTCTCGTCGACGATGTGCACCAGCGTGTCTATACTGCCAGCCTCGTAGATGTGGTTGCCCTTGGTGCGGGCTTTACAGAACGAGAACGCACTGTCGCGGAGACACTGCGCATCGCGCATCACCCACATGTTCTCGTGCTCCAGATTGGACGGCTTGAAAATGGGCAGCTTGCGCCAGCAGCTCTCTGCCAGATAGACATAGAACCGCTCGGTGTAGAGGGGTATCTCGAGCACTCCATCGCGCACGTTGCCCGAGATGGCGATGCCGGCGTCGATCTGACCGCGCAGCAGGGCGTCGACCATGTGGTCGGCCTTGAGATCCTGGATAGACAGCTGGACCGAGGGAAACATCTCGCGATAATGGCGGATAAACCGAGGCAGGATGTAGGGCGCTATGGTGGGGCCCACGGCGAGGGCAAACACTCCGCCTATGCGCCCCTTGTCCTCAGCCACTATTTCGGCAATGCGGTCTATCTCTGCCAGAGCGTTCTCTGCCTGGCGCACGATCTTCTCTCCTGCCGCCGTGGGCACAACGCTGCGATTGGTGCGCTCAAAGATGCGCGTGTCGAGTTCTTCCTCCAACTTCTGCAGCATGGCGCTGAGCGTGGGCTGAGAGACATGGCACGACTCAGCCGCCTTCGCAAAGTTGCGAAAGCGGTTGACGGCGATAATGTATCTTAACTGTTGCAAGTTCATAGGCTCAGATAAACAGATTGACATTGGCACGGTCGGCGCGCTCCATATAGGTGGCCACTCCGCCCACGGTGACATGGTCGAGCAGCTCTTCGCGCTTCACGCCCATCACATCCATCGACATCTGGCAGGCTATGAACTCCACACCATTGTCGATGGCCTGCTGCCGCAGCGACTCGAGCGAGTCTACGCCCTTGCGGGTCATGATATGGCGCATCATTCTGGCGCCGATGCCCATCATGTTCATCTTGGAGAGGGCGAGACGGGTGGAGTCGGAAGGCAGCATCCAACTGAACATACGCCCGAAGAGGTCTTTGCTGACCTTGGGTTTGTGCGCCTTCTTGATGGCGTTGAGTCCCCAGAAGGTGAAGAAGATGCTCACCTTCTGGCCCGTGGCTGCGGCTCCGTTGGCGAGGACAAAGGTGGCCAGCGCCTTGTCGAGGTCGTCGCTGAAGAGGATGAGGGTCTTGCCCTGACCGGTGGGCAGAGAGCGGACAGACTCTACGGCGCAGGCGGTAGACTTCTCTATCAGCGCGGTATAGACTCCGCCCTCGGCACGTCGGCCCAGGAAGCGGTGGCCCGTGGTGTGGCACCATGCCTCGGCATCGCGTGGGAACGCCGCATCGGTGGCCGTCACCTCGAGTCTGTCGCCGGGGGCGAGGGTGTCGATGGCCTGCTTGAGGCGGAGGATGGGGCCGGGACACTGGATGCCGCAGGCGTCGATGCGCACCACCGCCTTCTCGGCAGAGGCTGCCTCGGTGGGCGATGCGCTATCTCCAGCGGCAGCGAAGCCCTCGGGAGGGGCAATACGGGCGGTGGCGGCACGATAGGTCTTGAGTCCGCCTATCAGATTGCGCACCTCGGCGTAGCCATTGTCCTTGAGTATGTTGGACGCGAGATACCCGCGCAGTCCTATGCCGCAGAAGAGCCACACCGGACGGCCGGTTGGGATTTCGTCCATACGCTCTCTGAGGTCGTCGAGCGGTATATTGACGGCGCCGTCGATGGTGCCCAGCGCATACTCGTCGGGCGTACGCACATCGACGAGGGTCACGCCCGTGAGGTCGGCATCGCGCAAATCGCGCCAGTAGAGTGGCGACATCTTGCCACTGAGTATATTGCCAGCCACATAGCCCGTGATGGCCACGGGGTCCTTGGCCGACGAGAAGGGCGGCGCGTAGGCGTGCTCCAGACGGGTAAGGTCGGCGACGGTGGCTCCCTGCTTGATGGCGAGGGCATACTGGTCTATGCGCTTGTCGACGCCGTCGTAGCCCACTATCTGCGCGCCATAGATCTTGCCGTCGGTGGGCGAGAAGGTAATCTTGATGTCCATCTGCAGACTGCCGGGATAGTAGCCGGCATGGGCGCCGCTGTGGATGGTGGCAGAGAGGTAAGGGATGTCCATCATCTTGAGCCGCTTGGCAGGCAGTCCGGTCGAGGCTACGGTCAGGTCAAACACCTTGGCTATCGAGGTGCCTATGGAGCCTTCATACTTCACCTTGTTGCCCATCACCATATTGTCGGCCACGATGCGCGCCTGTCGGTTGGCGGGTCCGGCGAGGAAGTTGAGCCAGGGCTTGCCCGTGAGGGGATGGGGAAACTCGATGGCGTCGCCCACGGCGTAAACATCGGGGACCGAGGTCTGCAGATAATCATCGACCCAGATGCCACGCATCTCGCCCAGGCGTATGCCGGCTGTCTGGGCCAGTCGGGTCTCGGCTCTCACGCCGATGCTGAGCAGCACCATGTCGGCCTGGAGGCTGACGCCCGACTTGAAGTGTACGGTGAGCGAGCCGTCGTGGCGCGAAAAGGCGTCGACAGCCTGCTCCAGATAGAGTTGCACGCCCTGCTGCTGCAGATGCTCGTGGACGAGCGACGCCATCGAATAGTCGATGGGCGCCATCACCTGGTTGGCCATCTCGACCACCGCCACCTGGGCTCCGGCGTGCATGAGGTTTTCGGCCATCTCGAGTCCTATGAATCCTCCACCCACGATGACGGCACGCTTCACATCGTGGCCGGTCATATAGGACTTGATGCAGTCGGTGTCGGCCACATTGCGCAGCGTGAAGATGCCCTCGCTGTCGATGCCCGGCAGCGGCGGCACCACTGGCGAGGCTCCGGGAGAAAGCAGAAGCTTGTCGTAAGACTCGACATACTGGCTGCCGTCGGCGGTGCGCACGGTCACCTGGCGGCTGGAGGGGTCGATGGCGATGACCTCGCTCAGTGTGCGCACATCTATATTGAACCTGCGGCCGAACGACTCGGGCGTCTGCACAAACAGACGGTCACGGTCGGCGATGACACCGCCTATGTAATAAGGCAGTCCACAGTTGGCATAAGAGATATAGGCTCCTTTCTCGATGAGGATAATCTCTGCTTTCTCGGTCAGGCGACGTATACGCGCGGCGGCAGTGGCTCCTCCGGCCACTCCACCTATTATAATATATCTCGGGGGTTGGGTCGTCATAGCGGTAAGGGTTGGCGGGTGAATAGTCTATTGATACTTGGCGATGGTGGCTTTGAGGTCGGCGAGCGACATGGCTCCGCTCTGTCTCCACTTCATCTCTCCGCTCTGGAAGAGCATCAGCGTGGGTACCGACTGGATGCGCATCTGCATGGCGGTAGACTCGTTCTTGTCGATGTCGACCTTGATGACGCGGATGCTGTCGCCGAGTTCCTTCTTGAGTTGTTCCAACACTGGGTGCATCATCTTGCATGGTCCGCACCAGGTAGCGTAAAAGTCAACCAGCGTGAGCTGGCTGCCCTTGATAATGTCTGTTAAGTTCTCCATATCTTTATTGTTATTCGTTATTGTCAGATGGTGCAAAGATAGTGCAAACCGAACGCCATAAGCTCGCTTAATGGCTGAGGTGCAGCCTATCTTCTGCAAAGATAGATATATAATTATAGACAAACAAATGAATTTATCTATATTGTCATAGACAATAACTATAATGCTAACAATAATGATTGTAGAATGGGTGGGGAAACGCGTGGGGCTGGACAAAAAAAATCCACACCCAGCTCGACGCGTCGTGACGGTACAAGCTGGGTGTGGAGCGGCCTACTTCTGCTTGAGTAGTGTACCCGTGGGGCACATGAAGCGGCAATAGGGACGGGGCACGAAGACGGAGGTGAGCAGGATGACTACTGCAAAGACTATCACCACGACTCCGGCCGAACTGAGGACAAAGGCGGTGAATGGCTCATAGTCCATCCACTCGAAGCCTACGCCCAGGAGCATAAGGAGCATAAGCACGCTCCACAGGACGACCTTGAAGAGGGTCAGGCGATGGGCTGCCTTCTTGCTGAGGGTGAGCTTGCGGGCTGGGACCTTGAATGCCAGTTCCTGCGCGGCACCGAGAGGACACAGGTGGGTGCAGTAATAGGCTCGGCGTCCGAAGAGGGGATAGACAAAGGCTGCCACCACAAGGAGCATCGGAACGACGAGCGACCAGGAGGTGAGTCCGTTGGACATGAGGTTGACCAGCATCGTGTAGCTTACAAATGTTCCTGTCCAGAGTCCCAACAATACGATGTCGAGCACCAACTGGACGAGCCTCATCTTCTTGTTGCGTACCACGAGGGGCACCGTCATTCCGAGGATGATAACCAGGAGCGCCACAATGGTCTTGAGCGACCACGACATGGCGCCGTCGGCTGCGGATGCATTGTGGGCGGAGGCATAGGCCACACCTCTGCGCACATTGGAGATAAGCGACTGAGACGAGAAGGTGGCTCCGCTCACTCCATCGACTTTGGCAGACAGCGCCTCATTGACGGTCTTACCCTTATAGGCATCGAGCAGACCGACTGCCTCACCAAAGAAGTCGGGGCTCTCGACATTGGGCAAGGCGACAATCTTCACCACCACATTGTCCAGGACATAGATGTCGAGCGGCGTGGTTCCGGCATAGCCCTGCACATCCTGGGCAAGCATGGCGGTGTGCACCACCAGCGTGTCGCCCGCCATAGTGAGCGTATCAGTAGGGGCTGTGGTTGCCTTGTTTTCTAACTCATACCCCAAGAGCCGATGGTCGCGTCGTACGGACACCACGGCTATCACCGCCATACAGGCGATGAAGGTCAAAATGCGACGTAGTATTTTCATTTTACTTGTTATTTTTACAACGATAATGCGCAGCCCGCCAGGGGTCATCTCGGGCAGCGTATGGGTTTACGGGGTGGCCGCCAACTGATACGCCAGCCGCTCATCGCCCATCTCGGTATGGATGATACCACAGTAGATGAAGGCGTATTTGGCTATGAGATGGCGCATGATATGGTTATCGCGGTGGGTATCAATGCGGAGGTCGGTCTGCGCTGCCTGGCAGTGACGCATCACGGCATCGAAGATGCCATGGACATGAGGTCTGCCGGCGATACGATGAATGACGTGATAAGGGGCGTCATTGAGCCACGCGCCGTGATAGATGTGGCGATAGGTGGGGTCAGGGCCAGGACGGAAGACAAAGTAGCCCACGGCGTCGCCATTATCTCCAGTGACGAGCCAGGCATCGCCACGGGCAATGTCTTGACAGATAACGTCACGGGAGGGATAACCGTTG
Source organism: Prevotella sp. P5-108 (assembly GCF_002251385.1). Classification (GTDB taxonomy): domain Bacteria; phylum Bacteroidota; class Bacteroidia; order Bacteroidales; family Bacteroidaceae; genus Prevotella. Next base: position 133,685 of record NZ_NPJJ01000038.1, on the reverse strand, counting down.
ACCCACTGATGGGTATTGCCACTCTCCTGCATGATGGCACATGCCCCGTGGATGATGAGCATGATGGCATCGGTATCTGCAGGAGTGGCAGGTCTTATTTGCAACATATTTATTATGGTAAACGTATGAGCCGCGACCACACCATCAGGAGTCGCGACGATGGTTCCTACGCCCGTCGGCAGGTCTGTTCTTCCTGCTGCCGTTAGGACGCTGGCCGGAATGGTTGAAGTTGGGATTGAACGATGCTTTCTCGTTCGGTTTCTTCTTCCTGGACTTCTGGGGATAATCCAGGCGACTTCCGATGGCCTTGTCGTCATAGACGGCATGACGGTTGGCAAAGCCCGTGCCGCTGTACAACTTGCCGATGAGGTCTGCACGCCCAATACGACGCAGTTCGCGCTCAATATTGGCACGTTCGTCTTTTTTATACCAAAAGAAGAACTGGCGCTGGGCAAGTTTCTCACGCTGGGTACGGGCGCAGAAGACTGGTTCAAGCGTGTATGGGTCGTAGCCAGTATACCATGCTTCGGTGCTGACTGTCATGGGAGTTGGCGTGAAGTCCTGCACCTGCTCCAAGTGGAAGTCGAGGTCTTTGGTGATGACGGCAAGCTCAGCCATATCTTCTTCCTGGCAACCTGGATGACTGCTTATGAAGTAAGGGATTATCTGTTGCTTCAGATTTTCTTCCTTGTTGATGCGGTCAAAGATACGTTTGAACTCATAGAAGAGCTGGAACGACGGCTTGCGCATCTGATAGAGCACCTTGTCGGAAGTGTGCTCGGGCGCGACCTTGAGCCTGCCGCTCACATGGCGACAGATGAGCTCACGGGTATAATCGCGGGCAGCCTTGTCAGACTTCTCGTCGCCCGAGCGGTGCAGCAGCAGGTCGTAGCGCACACCGCTGCCGATGAAGCTCTTCTTGATACCGGGCAGTGCATCGACCGCATGGTAGATGTCGAGCAACTTGGAATGGTCGGTATTCAGATTGGGGCAGATACGAGGATGGATGCACGACGGACGCTTGCACTTGGCACAGGCGTTTTGGTTTTTGCCATGCATGCCATACATGTTGGCCGACGGGCCGCCGAGGTCTGAGAGATAGCCCTTGAACCCTGGCATCTCCATGACCTGCTTTACCTCACGCAGAATGCTCTCCTTGCTACGACAGGTGATAAACTTGCCCTGATGGGCAGAGATGGTACAGAAGGCGCAACCACCGAAACAACCACGGTGGATGTTGACAGAAAACTTAATCATCTCGTAGGCAGGAATAACCTTATCCTTATACTTGGGATGAGGCATTCGGGTGTAGGGCAAGTCAAACGAAGCGTCGAGTTCTTCGGTCGTCATCGGCGGGTAAGGCGGATTGACGACAGCGCAGGTATTGCCTACCGCCTGTATAAGCCGCTGGGCGTGCATCTTGTTTGACTCTTCCTCGATATGGCGGAAGTTCTCAGCCTGAGCCTTCTTGTTCTGCAGACACTCTTCATGACTGTGGAGCACGATATCGTCGTCGCCTACCCCACCGGGGATATCGCCCTCACGACAGAGATAGACGGTCTGGGGGATGGAGCGCAACTGGTCAAACGGGGTACCACCTTCGAGCTGGCGGCATATCTCCACAATAGGACGCTCGCCCATGCCATAGACGATAAGGTCGGCGCCCGAGTCGCAGAGGATGCATCGGCGCAGACTGTCTTGCCAGTAGTCATAGTGGGTGAGGCGTCGCAGCGAAGCCTCAATGCCACCCAGCACCACGGGTACATCGGGATAGAGCTGTTTGAGTATCTTGGTATACACTATCGAGGGATAGTCGGGGCGCATACCATGACGCCCGCCGGGAGTATAGGCATCGTCGCTACGCAGGCGACGGTTTGCCGTATAGCGGTTGACCATAGAGTCCATGGCACCGGGCGAGATGGCGAAGAAGAGACGCGGACGACCCAGCTTCTTGAAATCACGGTAATCACCATGCCAGTCGGGCTGGGGAACGAGGGCCACGCGATAGCCCTGCGACTCGAGCACACGACCGATGACAGCAGCGCCAAACGAGGGGTGGTCGACGTAGGCATCACCCGAGAAAAGGATTACGTCCAACTCATCCCAACCACGCAGCTCACATTCCTTCTTGGTAGTTGGGAGAAAATCAGTAAGTCGGTATTCTTTCAATGCGGCTTGTTTTAGGATTCAGTTTCTGTTTGCTGGTCTTGCTTGCTGACCCAGTCGATATAGAGCAGAGTGAGCTGGTGCAGACCGAAAGCCTTCATATTGTTATGGTATATCACGTCAAGACACAGGTCGAGCAGCGCCTTGTCCTTGCCGGCCTCAGATTCGAGCAGGGCACGCAAGGTGAACTTGAGTTTGTCGAGCACGGTTTCGTCGATGATACCCGTACTGTCGATGAGGTTCTTGAGCAGCGCATATTTACTGATGGTCTGCAGATGCTCTTCGCTCACTTCTATACTTCTTGTTCCCGTGGGGTTTGCTTGAATTTTATACATCATAATAAGGAGTCTTATAGGGTTGATTATTGTTTCTGTAGGAATTGCATTATCCCCTGCATCAGCAGGTTTCGCGTGGCTGGCAACTGTATGCACTCGAAGGGGAAGCCCATGACAAACGACTTGTAGGCCGCCCCATCGTAAGCCACAGCAGCCGAGGTGCCGTCGGCATACTGCATAGCGCAGTAGGCCTGACCTTGGGGGTGGAGTATTTCGACATGGGTGGCAGCGTAGTGATGACGGTTGAGACGGCGACCGATGTCAAACGTCATACCCAGTCCGTTGATGGCAGGCTCGGCTGTGACGCTGTCGGCGGGATGATACTCCAACTGCAGTACCGATGACAAGAACTGCTGTTCAGCGTCGTTCTGCATATCCGAGCCTATGTACGAGCCGCTCACAAGCAGCCGCCCTCCCTGTTGGGCATAGGCTCTGAACATCTCTTGCCATGCCGGGGTGAATGTCTTGTAGTACTGCACAGCATAGGGGGTATAGCGCTGCATGCCGAGGATAAGGTCTACACAGGAGTAGTCGGCGAGCGCCACCTTGCGGCCGTCGATGGAAGCACGGTCACAACTCACCACATTATATTTATGCCCCGAGGCTATCGCCGAGGTATGGGTAGCGACATAGGAGAAATCATTGCCAGCCACGAAGAGCCCAGCCATCTCTTCGCCGCCATATCCCAGTCCGGTGGGACTCTCGACACCCATACGGTTCACGTTGAAGCAGGTCTGCCGTCCGTTCCACGCCGTGAGTCCATAAGAGACGCCAGGGTCGGCATCGAGGTCAAAGCCCTGTCGGCGGCCGTCGTCGACGACCTGGGGTGCCGACAGGCGGTCAAAGCCGTTGACCACGAGCACTGTCTTGGCTTCTGCCGACTCGTAGAGGGCCGACACGATGGGCGAAGCAAAGCTCTCGCCGCCGTCGTTGATGGCTGTCACCTTGAAGTCGTATTGGGTTCCAGGTTGGGGCGTCATGGTGTAGGAGGTGCTGCTTACCACCGTGCCATTGTCAAACCCTCCCCCACCGCTGCGGGTATATACCACATAGGCAGAGGGCATCGCCGTGCTCTCCCGTGGGTCTGTCTGCGCCTCCCATGTCAGCGTGATTTTTCCCTGCCGGTCTATCGATGTGCGCAGGCTCCTTGGCGCCAGAGGCTGTACGGTATAGCGTGTGCCGTGCTGGGCGGCAGTATATTTCAGTATGGCCTTGTATATCGAGCGGGCAAGGGTAAACTTGAAATTGGGGTCCTGGGCGTAAGCCATATCAGGGAAGTTCTGGTGGGAGAGCGTCTCGAGTATGGCCGAGGGTATCTCGGGATTGCGGGTTTCAGAGTAGTTGCGGTCCCAGAGATAGCGCACCACCCAGCGTCCGTATTTGGCTTTGAGGTCGGCAGAGATACCGTCAAGCAGATTTTTGGCAAAGGTATTCGACACACTGCGGGGTATACCGGCATTGAGCACTCCCTCGTTGTTGCCTGTGGTGCAGATAGCCAGCGACCCCACGAGGTCTTTGCCGTTGTAGCTGTAGCCGGCATCACTGTGCACGGCGAGCGACAGTTCTATCGGCACATTCTTGCCCACCTTGTAGGGCATATACACCGAGCCTCCAGCCAGCCAGTTGGTGGTAAGCGGACGCACGTTGATGTCGTCGGCATAGTCGTCGGCACCGTCCTTGGTGCTATAGATGGCATAGGGCACTCCCGACCACTGGGCACAATAGCGGGCAGCCTCCATAGCGCGAGGCATGCCGCTCGTGGTGCCGTTGCGTTCGATGTTACCCATACCGCCGCCAAAGCGCACGGCATCGGCAGTGACCACACCCTTGCGCGAAGCATGGTTGGTCACGACCACACGGTTGTACTCGTTACAGCCTTTGTCAAAATCGAAGGTACCCAGATAGACCCATGTGCCGCCACCCATCTGCTGGTTGACGCGGAAACGTGTCTCCTGCCCCTTATGACAGACGATATACTCGGCATCGTCCACGCTCTTCTCTACCGTCTGGTAGCTCACATAGACTGCATATCTTCCCGCCTCGGGGATGTCGGGCGTATAGGATATGATGCTTATCTTAGACTTGCTCTTCGTGGTTTTCACCTGTCGGGCTGTACCCTGGATGAAGGGATTTTCGTGGTCGGAGTAGAGGCCGTCATGGAAACTGAACCCCGGCTTCTCCGTGTCCTTCCACTGACGGCTGCCCGTGCCCACCTCTTCATATTTGGCTCCCAGCGACGAGCGGTTGTTGTCGACGATTACCTCATTGGGCTGCCAGTCGCGCTCTCGGGGAGTAAACACGTTGGCGCCCGCATTCTCAAGCATTGGTATGAGATAGGGCACCACGATGGTGGGAGTAAACAGGTCTTCGGTCGTAGCAAAGAGACTGGGTCTCTGCCAGCGCCACCGCCCCTTCTTCTGGTCGTAGAAACGGCCATGGCTGGCATAGACCGTGAGATGACGGTTGCCCAGACCGCGGCTGATGTCAAAGGGACGCGACACATTGCGCACCCAGGCATTGCCCTTATAATCGATATTGCCCCACGCTCTGACAATAGAGTTGGGGTCTGCCATATCACCATCCACCATCAGGTCGATGGTAACGCCATTGACGGCTATACGTATCTTATATGTATCGTAAGGTGAGGGAAGAATACGGCTCACCTTACGATAGATTTTGGAGACCATCTTGGCCGTAAAATCCTGTGCCGCAAAGGCATCGTTGGCGGTGATGGTCACTATGCGCTGGCGGTTGTCTATCCTGTAGCTCTTCATGCGCGCCTGGGCATATCCTGTGGCAGCATCGAACTTATAGTTGAGGAAATAGTCCTTCAACCGACGCTCGGTAGCAGCGTCCAGCAAATTGTCCTGTGCATATACACTGACGGCGCAGCATAACGCCAGCGCCACCATGACCAACCATCTGTGAAAGTTAACTGTCAATCTATCTCTCCTATACTAAACTGTTCTGGTTTCTTGCCTTTTACATCCTTGAAATATAGCTTTATCTCACGCATATCAGCGTCTATATCTCCCGAGGGCATGATGCTGCGCGTACAGCGTATCTCTTTATGCTCGAAATCGAGCGCATATAGCAGTATGGGAATACCTGCCTTGAGGGCAATATAGTAGAAGCCCTTCTTCCAGTCGGGGTTGAGCGAGCGCGTACCTTCGGGAGTGATGCAGAGGCAGAAGTCTTTGCGCCCCTTCGCAGCCTGCGCCAGCGTATCGGTCATGCTCGTATTGCGGTCGCGATATACGGGTATGCCGCCCAAGCGTCTGAACAGCGGACCCAGAGGCCAGAAGAACCACTCTTTCTTCATCAGAAAGTTGGTCGTACGACGCTCTGCCAGACCGAAGAGCTGACCGATGACAAAATCCCAGTTACTGGTGTGGGGAGCCAGACATATAATATATTTGGAGGGATGTTCGACAGTAATTATTGTCTTCCATCCCATCCTTTTATACAGTATCCAGCGTGCTAATTGCTGTAACATTGTCTCCTTATTGTAGCGCGTTGAGCTGGTCGACTATCTCAGCCACTTGCTTGTTGAACTCATCAATGATAAACTTGTAGTACTTCTTCGGTTTGATGCCCGGTTCAGGGAAAGACACACGACGAGTGAAGTCAGAATGTATCTCCAGAATAGACGCGAAGATAGGGTCAATCACTTCCTTGTTTTTCTCAGGGCCGTAAAGAGAAGCTGCTACTCCTTCGGCGAAAAGAGCTGTGCATACATTGTGTATCGCACGCTTTAAGTCTCGTTTGCTACTCATTGTTGTTGTAATATTTGAGCCAAAGATAATGCAAATCGCAGAGAAAACAAAATATTCGGTCACTTTTTTTCATTTTTCTGTCTTTATCGCCACCATTGCCGTCGTTGAGCCAGATTAAGAAAAAGACAGCCCGAGGTCATTTTCTTGCTCTTTTGCTTTAATATCTAATGGAAAATGAGTAACTTTGCAACGATTTTTGAGGACGCCATTCTTTTTGGCATTATCATAAGGACAACCGGGCGCCTCACAGAAATTGAATAAGGTAACTATTCTAACAAATAAACGTAAAATGAAAAAAAGTCTTTTGCAGAGAGAACGCGCTGCTTACCAGCCTAAACTGCCAAAAGGTCTTCAGGGTGCCGTTAAGGTACAGGAAGGCGAGCCTACCCAGAGCGTAGGCGATCAGGAAGAAATCAAGAAACTGTTCCCCAACACTTATGGCATGCCCCTCGTGGAGTTTGTTCCCGGCGATGAGGCAATGAGCCAGAAAATCAATGTAGGTGTAATCCTTTCAGGCGGCCAGGCTCCTGGCGGCCACAACGTCATCAGCGGTATCTTCGACGCTGTCAAGAAGCTCAACCCCGAGAACAAGCTCTACGGCTTCCTCATGGGTCCCGGCGGTCTCGTTGACCACAACTACAAGGAGCTGACAGCCGAAATCATCGACGACTACCGCAATACCGGTGGCTTTGACATGATCGGTTCGGGCCGTACTAAGCTGGAGAAGGAAGACCAGTTTGAGAAGGGTCTCGAGATTATCCGCGAGCTCGGCATCAACGCCATCGTAATCATCGGTGGTGACGACTCCAACACCAACGCCTGCGTTCTGGCCGAATACTATGCTGCCAAGAACTACGGTGTACAGGTTATCGGTGCGCCCAAGACCATCGACGGCGACTTGAAGAACGACCAGATTGAGACTTCTTTCGGTTTCGATACCGCTACCAAGACTTACTCAGAGGTTATCGGCAACATTGAGCGTGATGCCAACTCTGCCCGTAAGTACTGGCACTTCATCAAGCTGATGGGACGCTCGGCTTCACACATCGCACTCGAGTGCGCACTGCAGACACAGCCCAATATCTGCCTCATCTCAGAGGAAATAGAGCAGAAGGACATGACCCTCAACCAGATTGTAGAAGGCATCGCCCAGTCTGTAGCCGACCGTGCCGCTGCCGGCAACAACTTCGGTGTTGTCCTCATCCCCGAGGGCCTCATCGAGTTTATCCCCTCTATCGGCCGTCTCATCGACGAACTCAACGACCTGCTCGCTGCCCACGGTGAGGAGTACAAGAACCTCGAGGCCAATGAGCAGAAGAAGTATATCCTCGCCCATCTCTCTGCCGAGAATGCCGAAACCTTCAAGACACTGCCCGGCGACGTAGCCCGCCAGCTCTCACTCGACCGCGACCCCCACGGAAACGTACAGGTATCGCTCATCGAGACCGAGAAGCTCATCTCTGACATGGTAGCCGACAAGTTGGCTGAGTGGAAGAACGAGGGCAAGTTTGTTGGCAAATTTGCAGCTATCCACCACTTCTTTGGTTATGAAGGACGCTGCGCTGCTCCATCAAACTTCGACGCAGACTATTGCTATGCACTCGGCGTAAGCGCCGTTCAGCTGATTGCCAACGGCAAGACTGGCTACATGGCCATCGTCAAGAACACTACCGCTCCCACCGATGAGTGGAAGGCAGGAGGTGTGCCAATCACCATGATGATGAACATGGAGCGCCGCAACGGCGAGATGAAGCCCGTAATCCGCAAGGCTCTCGTAGAGCTCGACGGTGCGCCCTTCAAGAAGTTCGCCGAGAAGCGCGACGAGTGGGCCAAGGAGACCTGCTATGTCTATCCCGGTCCTATCCAGTACTGGGGTCCCGCTTCAGTTTGCGACCGCACCACACGCACACTGTCGCTCGAACAGCTTGGTAAATAATTAGAATGATATTCATGCACCGGATTGTCCTGAAGCAGCCACTGCGCTGAACCAGGGATATCCGGTGCATTTTTTACATGGATAAGAGAAAGATTACCCACAACATCACTACCCCCAAGTCACACCACAGCAAGACCAAGCGTGGTGCCACTCGGCGTGGTGCCCATCGTTGGCATCACCGCATGCCGCGTTGGACATTCTGGGTTGGTGGTCTCGCGGTAACCGTTCTCTATTGTTGGGCTTTCTACTATTTCTTCGTCGGTCCTACTGGCTTCAGATGGCGTGCCCTCTATGGCGAGTCCAGATATCCTAAGGGTTTCGAGATACACGGCATTGACATATCCCACTACCAGGGCAACATAGACTGGGACAAGCTGCAAGGAGGCATGATTTCAGGCTGCCCGCTGAGATTTGTCATCATCAAGTCGACCGAGGGAGCCAGCCGCATGGACGAAAACTTCAAGAGTAACTTCCACAATGCACTCGAATATGGTTTTATTCGTGGTGCCTACCACTTCTGGAGCAACAAATCGTCGGCCCGCCAGCAGGCTTATTACTTTCTTGAGAAGGTTAAGCTCGAAGAGGGAGACCTTCCACCCGTGCTGGATATAGAGCACGCGCCCAAGGACAAGTCGATAGAGGAGTTCCAGCGCGACATACTCACGTGGCTGCATATCGTGGAAGATCGTTATCATGTCAAGCCCATCCTCTACACCTATTACAAGTTCAAGGAGAAGTATCTCAGCGCTCCTGTCTTTGACGACTATCCATACTGGATAGCCCACTACTATGTGCCCAAGATAGAATACAAGGGTGCATGGAAATTCTGGCAACACACCGATGCTGGCCGTCTGCCTGGCATCAAGGGTCCCGTAGACTTCAATGTCTACAATGGTTCTTACTATGACCTCAAGAAACTCACAATAGGCAGTCACGAAGATACCTATTGATGGGCGCCATCCCCTATCCGCCTCCGGCACATCGCACCGCAGCGCCATCCCCACATCTTTATCATCTACATCCCTGCCGTCCGTGACCGTCATGGCCGCATGCCACTATGTCGGCGCCGAGACCATCACCAGCGGCGTAGAGGGTATCCCCACCAGCGTAGAGGGTATCCCCACCAGCGTAGAGGGCACCTTCAGCACATAGGAGGATAACGCCGACTCTGCCGCGACCATCTTCACGATGATTTCAAAGTTGGAATTTAGAAATTCCAAGTATGAAATGATGGTTGCAAGACTTGAATTACACGTTTCCCACCACGCATTGTGTTTAGAAAGCATCACGGCAGACTTTTGGCGATGCTGCTACGGGCTGACAGTGGTGGCACATATACCGACGACCGCCGCACAGAGACCAGTGGTCATCCGTGCGGCGGTCGTCTTATCGGTCGCTCTGCTGCCGGAACATCCGGTGCGGAGCATCTTAGTCTACTTGCTGAACATGAGGCACGCCCAGTCGCCATTGCTCTTCTGCTCGGTGAGCGTGAGACCCAAGGTGGCAGCCTTGTCGCTGAGCATGGCGGCATCGGAGGGATAAAATCCGCTCAATATGAGCGCCCCACCCTCCTTCATCACGCCGACAAAGGCAGGCATGTCTGCCAGCAGGATGTTGCGATTGATGTTGGCCAGAACCACATCGAACTTCTCATTGAGCGTGGCTGTGACCGACGCGTCGCCCAGCAGCACCTGCATATCCACACCATTGAGCTGCGCATTGTGGCGGCTGTTGTCCACACTCCATTCGTCGATGTCGTAGCCCACGCAGTGCGTGGCGCCACACTTGGCGGCGGCTATAGAGAGGATGCCGGTGCCACAGCCACAGTCGAGCACGCTCTTGCCCTCGAGCTGCATATCGAGCAGCGAGGCGATTATCATCTGCGTGGTCTCGTGGGTACCTGTGCCAAAAGCCTGACGCGCATCGATGCCTATCATCACGGCGCCGGCATCGTGCTGGGGCACCTCGCCCTTGGCGTCATAGACCACCACGCGATGGTCGATGTCGATAGGCTCAAAGCCCTGCTCTTCCCACACAGCGTTCCAGTCCTGGTCCTCCACCTTATTAATATTATATACAATGCTTACTCCATCGAGCGGAAAGGAAGCTATGCCATCTTCGAGCAACTGGCGGTCGAAGAGCTGTTCCTGCACATAACCGTCAACGCCACGCTCGGTGTCTTCAAAGGATTCAAAACCCGCTTCGCCGGCCACATCCATGAGCAGGTCGCGGGCAATCTGCATCATGTCGTCCATGCAAGCAATCTCGAAATGGGCTGCCAAATACTTCATATATATACTCCTATTGATTAAACTTTTATAATTGCGTTACAAATTTATAAATTAATAGGGAAAAACCTACCATCCTTTAGGGTTTTTCCTTAATTTTGCAGTGACAATGGTACTAATTTTGCAGTGTAAGATACTGAATAGCTATTAAAAGTAATAAGAGATATGAAACAATTGTATATTCTTGCAGTGCTTCTCTGTGCTCTACCGCTCTCGGCGATGGCACAGGATGACCTCTATTTCACCCCGAAGAAGAAGGCGCAGGCTTCGGCCGACACCGAGCCCGCATACTATGTGGGCAGCAACCGTGATGTGGATGAATATAACCGTCGTGGCAAATACTGGAGCCATTATCAGAAGTTGGGCAATGACAGTCTGGGCAACGACATCATCCAGTTTCAGCAGGGCAATGGTGTCTATCCCGACTCGGCGTATGTAGACACTACCTTTGTGGCCAAATACCGCAACAACGCTGTCGACGACGACTTTGCCTACAGCCGCCGCATGAGCCGATGGGACGGCTACTACGACCCATGGCTCTACAGCTACCGCTATAGTTATGGATATTCGCCCTACTATTGGCGTTGGGCGTGGTATGACCCATGGTATGGCGACCCGTTCTACGACCCCTGGTATCCCAGATATTATGGCTACTATGGCTGGTACAATCCCTACTACTATGCAGGTTGGGGATGGCCAGGCTACTACCATGGCTGGGGATGGCCGGGCTACTGGGGCGGCGTCTATGTCACCCACAGTGGCAGCCGTGGCGGTTATGCCGGCTACCGCTCTTGGGGCGGGACGCAGCGTCAGAGGTCGGGCCGCAGCGTGGCATACGGACAGAACGGCACGCGCTCATTTGGCGGGCGCAACAGTCGTACCTACGACAACCGCACCTTCGGCAACCGCAACAACCCTACCCGCCAGGACAACTATAACTTCGGTGGGCGTCCCAGCACGCCCTCGATGCCCTCTGGTTCGTTTGGCGGCGGATTTGGCGGTTCACGCGGGGGCGGCTTCGGCGGCGGACACACCGGTGGTGGTGGCGGCGGACGCTTTGGTGGCGGACACCGATAACACAAACCCCAACACACAGTTGAAAACTATAACAAACAGATAAGATTATGAACACCAAGAATTTGTTTTTTGCCCTGTTGGCTTCGATGACTGCCCTGACAGCCACCGCCCAGGAGACATATCAAGATACCAAGCTCATCGGCAACGACCTCAACGGTACCGCCCGCTACGTAGGTATGGGTGGCGCTATGGAGGCGCTGGGTGCCGACATCTCGACGATGACCAGCAACCCTGCCGGTACAGGCTTCTTCAGCCGTACCCAGGTGAGTGTCACCGGCGGACTGGTATGGCAGAACGGCGTGGAGAGCCACAGCGTGAGCGGCGGTCACAAGACCAATGACAGCTTTGACCAGATAGGTATCGTGGCTCCGCTCAAGATTAACGGCAAGCCCTGCATCAACGTGGGCTTCAACTACCACAAAAGCCGCAACTTCGACCAGATACTTACTGCCAGCGGTGCGCTCTCTATGGCTTCACAGAACAAGCTCTCGGCCATCAAGTACGACAAGGTGGGCGAATGGGGTTGGAACGCCATTGATGCCAACTACAAGAAGATACTCGAGAAGACCGACGACCAGGGCAATAAATACATGGACTACTACGACGGCCAGGCTTTTGACTTCGGCCAGTACCAGCATGGTTACATCGGCGTCTACGACTTCAACATCAGTGGCGCTGTGAGCAACAGCTTCTACCTCGGAGTCACCGCGGGCTTACATGATGTGAACTATCGCTCCAGCAGTACCTACTTTGAGCAGTTGGAGCAGAACACCAACGGTGCCTCTGCCGAACGGCTGAAGATAGACGGTACTGGCGTCGATGTCAAGGTGGGTGCCATCTTCCTGCCCATTGACGGCTCGCCTTTCCGCGTGGGTCTGTACATCAACAGCCCTGTCTTCTATGACCTGAAACTGAGGGGCGACGCCGGCAGCGGCTTTGTACAGTACAGCGGAAACCTGTCGGATAACAACAGCAGCGCTTACATCCGCAACTACTGCAACTACGAGTACAAGATATATACTCCATGGAAATTTGGCGTGAGTCTCGGTCACACCGTGGGCAGCTACCTCGCCCTGGGTGCCACCTATGAGTATTCTGACTATGGCAGCATAGACAACCGCGTGATAGACGGCACATACTACGACCCATGGTACGGCGACGCCTATGACACCAGCAGCAGCGACGACGTGATGAACGCCCATACCGAGCGCACGCTCAAGGGTGTGCATACCCTCAAGTTGGGTGCCGAGTTCAAGCCACTGCCTACACTGGCTCTGCGCGCAGGCTACAACTGGGTTTCTGCCGTCTTCGACGAGAACGGCTTCCGCGACGGTTCGCTCGAGTCTCCCGGTTCGGGCTACGCTACCTCTACCGACTACACCAACTGGAAAGCCACCAACCGCTTCACTCTGGGTCTGGGATTCCAAGCCAGCAAGAACATCAACCTCGACCTGGCTTACCAGTACAGCCATACCAATGGCGACTTCTACCCCTTCATGAGCTACTACGGTGACACCAACCCCGAAAACAACTGCATCGTAAGAGCCACCAAGGTGAGCCACGACCGCAACCAGGTGATGGCTACGCTGAGCTACCGCTTCTAAGCTGTCGGTCACGAAAACCAGCCAATCCGCCACGACAAGGGCATCTGTCTCTGTCATGGCGGATTTGTCGTTTGTGCCCGACAGAGACGCAATCGACACGCCCATAGCGCCACAGCATGGTGCTGAAGAGGGAAAAGTGAAGGAAGATAAAGGCTTTTTTACAATTTGTTCGTCGATTATTTTGATATCCTCAACAATCATCGTATTTTTGTAGTAGAAAACAGAGGAACAAAACCAAATAATGAAAAAACTACTGATTGTAATGGTGGCAGCCCTATGGCTGCTCGCTCCTACCAGCATGTATGCCGACGGGGGCAAACGTGAGTTCAGAGGCGCTTGGATGCAGTTTGTCAACGGCATGTATCTGGGTAAATCGACAGCAGAAATACAGCAGATGCTCACCCATCAGCTCGACGAGTTGGAAAAGGATGGCGCCAACGCCATCATCTTCCAGGTGCGCGGCGAATGTGACGCCCTCTATGAGAGCAAGATTGAGCCGTGGAGCCGTTACCTCACCGGAGTGCAGGGCAAGGCACCATCTCCCTACTGGGACCCAATGGCATGGATGATACAGCAGTGTCACCGCCGCGGAATGGAGTTTCATGCGTGGATAAACCCCTATCGCGCCCGCATGAAGAGCCCTACCCGTCTGGCCGACAACCACATCCTCAAGACTCACCCTGAGCGTGCGTTCGAGTATGGCGGTCTCTATGTGCTCAACCCGGGACTCAAGGAGAACCGCGACTATATCCTCTCGGTGGTCGACGACATCGTGAGCCGCTATGACATCGACGGCATACACATCGACGACTATTTCTACCCCTACCCCGAAGGCGGTCGCCCCATCCCCGATGACCGTGAGTATGCCCTATATAATAATGGTATAGCTGACCGTGGCGACTGGCGCCGCTACAATGTCAATCTCTTTGTCAAGGAGATGGGCGAGCACGTGCACAAGCTCAAGCCTTGGGTCAAGTTTGGCGTGTCGCCCTTTGGTATCTACCGAAACAAGAAAAGTTCGCCCATAGGTAGCGACACCAACGGTCTGCAGAACTACGACCAACTCTATGCCGACGTGCTGCTGTGGGTCAACAACGGATGGATAGACTACTGCGTGCCACAGCTCTATTGGCACATCGGTCATCCATTGGCAGACTATGAAAAGCTCATCAAATGGTGGGCTAAACACATGGCCAACCGTCCGCTCTACATCGGCGAGAGCATCGAGAACACCGTGCAGAACAGCGACCCTGCCAACCCCAACACCCATCAGATGGCTGCCAAGTTCAGTCTGCACCGCCAGCTGCGCAACGTGAGCGGCACCGTGCTCTGGTATGCCAAGGTGGCTGCCGAAGACATAGGTAGCTACGGCACCATGCTGCGCAACGTATACTGGAAGTCAAAGGCTCTGCCTCCATACATGCCTTTCCTGGACAGCAAGGCACCCAAGAAGCCAGCCAAGGTGGGTGACGCGTGGACGGAAGACGGTCTGATGCTCTACTGGTCGGCTCCCAAAGCGAAGAAATGGGGCGACGAGGCGCGCCGCTATGTCATTTACCGCTTCGCCAAGGGCGAGAAAGTAAACCTGGCAGACGCTTCCAAAATCGTAGAGATAACCTATGACACCTACTACCGGCTGCCCTACGACGGCGGTACAAAGAAATATAAATATGTGGTGACTGCCCTCGACCGCGTAGGCAATGAAAGCAAGGGCGCCAAGCGCAAGGTGAAGTTGTAAACAGCATCCCCAAGATAACAGAAAATCCGCATAGTGAGTCTATGCGGATTTTTTGTTATGCCGAAGGGGTCGCCATCGGTCGGATGACTGTCACGGGCTTAGCCTTTCAGCCAGTTGCTGACGATAGTGGCGCCTTGGGGCGTGAGCACACTCTCTGGATGGAACTGGATGCCATGGACGTCGTAGTCGCGATGGCGTAGTGCCATGACAAAGCCCTCATCGCTCTCGGCAGTGACCTCCAGACAGGCAGGCAGAGACGACCTCTCGACCACCCAAGAGTGGTAACGGCCCATGGTAATGCGCGGAGGAAGGTCGCGGAAGATGTAGTCGCGCTGCAGATTGGTACCCTCGGTCGCCACGCCGTGAAAGACCTCGGCAAGATTGGTAAGCCGGGCGCCAAAGACCTCGCCGATGGCCTGATGGCCAAGGCACACGCCGAGGATAGGTTTGGTGGCGGCGTAGGTGCGGATGACATCGAGCAGCAGCCCAGCCTCTGACGGGATGCCTGGACCGGGCGAAAGCAAGAGCTTGTCATAGTCGGCAAGGTCGGGCAAGTCAAACTGGTCGTTGCGGAAGACGGTGACCTGTGCGCCAAGACTACGCACGAGGTGAACGAGATTATAGGTGAAGGAGTCGTAATTGTCTATCACAGCCACCGACACCTGCGGGGTGTGGCTATTGTCTGTCTGTTTCATCATGATTCAGCCTCTTTGATGGCACACGTGAGCGCACCGAGTTTGTTATTACATTCCTGGAGCTCGTATTCATCATTGCTCTTTGCCACGACGCCACTGCCAGCCTGGAACCAGAGCTCTCCATTGCGACTGACGAAGGTGCGGATGACGATGGCTTGATTGAGGTCGCCGTCGAGACCGATGAAGCCGATGCAGCCACCATAGGCGCCACGATTGTGGGGCTCGAGCTCGCTGATAATCTGCATCGCTCTCACCTTGGGAGCCCCCGACAGCGTACCGGCAGGGAAGGTGTCGAAGAAGGCACGTATCTTGGCGCTCGGGGAGTGGGGCTGCAGAAGTCTGCCGCTAACCCGGCTCACCAGGTGGATGACATGGCTGTAGAACTGCATATCCTTGAAGAAATCGACCTTGACATCCTGACAGTTGCGGCTGAGGTCGTTGCGCGCCAAGTCGACCAGCATCACGTGCTCGGAATTCTCCTTGGCATCGTTACGCAAGAACTCGGCATGCCGACGATCCTCTGCAGGGTCGCCGGTACGACGGGTGGTGCCGGCAATGGGGTCGATATAGGCGTGATCGCCATCAATGCGGCAGTGGGTCTCAGGACTGGAACCGAAAATGCGGTAACCGCCGAAGTCGAAATAGAAGAGATAGGGCGAGGGATTGATGCTGCGCAGTGCACGGTAAAGGCGGAAGTCGTCGCCGCTATAACGCTGGCAGAAACGACGAGAGACCACAATCTGGAAGACATCGCCACGCAGACAGTGGGCTACACAGCGACGGATATTGGCACGATGGGCTTCGTCGGAGAGAGTACTGAAGACGGGTCCTTCGGTGTGGAAATCGTAGCACTGGCCAGGGCGGCGCAACTGCTGCTCTATGTCGGTGAGCACCTTACCGCCAGCAGCCACAGAGTCGCCTTCGTGAACGAGGGTAACCAGTCGGATGCGGTTGGAATAATGGTCAAAGACTATCAGGTCGCGATACATGACATAGAGCATATCGGGGGCGTCGTTGGCGGGCTGTGTGTCGTCGACCACATCGATATTCTCAAAGTAGCGCACGGCATTGAAAGAGGTGAAGCCATAGACGCCGCAATACTCCCTACCCTCGCCTTCGACATGGAAGGCTGCGAGGAAATCACCCAGCGCCTGGGCCACCTGCTCTTTGGCTACGCCCTTGCGGTCGAGGTCGAGGGGCTGGCGGAGAACGGTACCGTCGGGCAAGGAGGTGATGGCGACGCCATGGGACACTGCAAACGATGCCATAGGATGGATAGCTATAAACGAGCGGGCTGTATCGTGGCTGTGGTAATCGCTGCTCTCCATGAGTGCAGACTGTGGATAGAGTCCGCGCAGACTCAGGTAAACACCCACGGGAGTATAGAGGTCGGCAAGAATGGTGCTCGACACGGTCTGGTAATTATAAGTATGACTCATAATGACTGTTCGGATAATGGGTTAGAAATCTCCGTACTCGCCTGCCATATCCTTATGGACGAGATATGTTTCTACATCTTTGTCGCCACGACCCGAGACGGTGAGAACGACCACATCCTCGGGACGAAAGCGGAGATGACTGAGCGCAGCCACGGCATGGGCGCTCTCGATGGCAGGGATGATGCCCTCGGTACGGGTAAGTTCGTAGCCGGCGCGGATAGCTTCGTCGTCGTTGATGGCTATCACCTGCTCGCGGCCACGCTCGGCAAGGTCGGCGTGCATGGGTCCGATGCCAGGATAGTCGAGTCCGGCGCTGATGGTGAACGCCTCCTTAATCTGGCCGTCGTCGGTCTGCATCACGAGCGTACGGGCACCGTGGATAATACCCTCGGTACCAGCCTGGATGGTGGCGGCGGTGTAATCGGTGTCTACCCCATGACCACCGGCTTCGGCGAGGACAATGCTCACACGCTCGTCGTCGATGTAGTGATAGATGGTGCCGGCGGCGTTGCTGCCTCCACCCACACAGGCAATGAGGAAGTCGGGATAGTCACGCCCCGTCTTCTCCTGGAGCTGCCACTTGATTTCTTCGGAGATGACGCTCTGCATCTTGGCGACGATATCGGGATAAGGATGAGGTCCCATTGTCGACCCGACGAGGTAATAGGTGTCGCGCGGATGGCTGCACCAGTCGCGGATGGCCTCGCTGCAGGCGTCACTGAGGGTCATGTTGCCGGTGGTGACGGGATGCACCGTGGCACCGAGCATACGCATACGCTCCACGTTGGTATGCTGGCGCTCCACATCGGTCTTGCCCATGAAGATTTCACACTGCATACCCATCAGCGCACACACCGTGGCTGTGGCGACGCCATGCTGGCCGGCACCGGTTTCGGCGATGATGCGCGTCTTGCCCATGTGGCGGGCAAGGAGTATCTGACCGATGGTGTTGTTGATTTTGTGAGCTCCGGTATGGTTGAGGTCTTCGCGCTTGAGGTAAAGGCGGCAACCATAGCGGCGACTCATACGGTCGGCATAATAGAGGGGAGAAGGACGCCCCACATAGTCGCGCAGCAGTTGATGGTACTCGCGCTTGAATTCATCGCTGCCGAGGATGTCGAGATAAGCATCCTGCAGGTCGTGCACACACTTGTATAATATTTCAGGAACATAGGCTCCGCCGTAACGACCGAAAAATCCGTTTTTGTCTACTGTGTATTTCATTGGGCTAATGCTTCATTAAGTTTGTCTATGGCCTTGTCGGCATCGCGTGTCTCGTTGAGCAGAGTGACAAACTTGCTGCCGATAATGGTTCCGGCGGCGTAGGCTTGGGCACTCTCCAGCGTCTGCCGGTTGGATATTCCAAATCCTATCATGCGCGGGTTGCGCAGTTGCATGGCGTCTATGCGGCGGAAGTAGTCGACCTTGGCGTCGCCAAAACTCTGTTGGGCGCCGGTGATGCCTGCGCTCGACACCATATAGATGAACCCGTCGGTGTGGCGGTCGATGAGGCGTATGCGCTCGGCCGATGTCTCGGGCGTAATCATCATGATGACGCGCACATCGTAACGGTCGGCGATGGGTTTGACCACATTGAGATAATCATCAAACGGCAGGTCGGGAATTATGCACCCCGACACGCCCGTAGCCACGCAGCGCTGGAAGAAGGCTTCATATCCATAGTGCATCACCACGTTGAGATAGCCCATCAGTACCAAAGGGATGCGAACCTGGTCCTTGATGCTGTCTATCTGGCTGAATATCTTGTCGAGCGTAATGCCATTGCGCAGAGCCACGGTGCCTGCCGCCTGAATGACGGGACCGTCGGCAAGCGGGTCGCTGAAGGGGATGCCCACCTCGACCATATCGATGCCACGGCGCTGCAGCGTGAGCAGCACCTGGGGCACCATGTCGACCGTAGGGGCACCCGCGCAGAAGTAGAGCGAGTGGAGTTTACGGTCTGTGTTATCCTGAAACAATCTGTTTATCTTATTCATTTCGTATAGCGTTGATAAAGTTGCGGAGCAAGTGGATGTCCTTGATGCCGGGCTGGGTTTCAAACCTGCTGTTGAGGTCGATGCCGACAAACTGGGGATGGTGGAAGGCGCGTACCCTGTCTACATCGTCGGGCCCGATGCCGCCACCGAGCAGGAAGGGGATGTCGCCGTCGTAGCGGTCGAGCAGCGTCCAGTCGAAGCGGTTGCCGCTGCCTCCTACGCTGTCGCTGCGCGTGTCGAAGAGCAGCATGTCAACCGCGCCGTCATACTCGCGCCAGCGGTCTATGTCACGGGCGTCGGCCACGGGGATGGCCTTGATGATGCGCAGTCCCGGACGGATGTCGGGGTCGATGGTGCGCCGCAGGTTGTCACAGGTGATGCGCGACTCGTCGCCATGCAACTGCACATAGTCGAGGCCGTAGTTGTAGACACGGGTCACGATGTTCTGGGGCATATCGTCGACGAATACACCCACACGGGGCACGTGGGCAGGCTTCTGCATGGGAGCCGCGCCATCGTCGAGGTGGCGTTGCAGCTGGTCGAGCCGCTCACGGCTGTAGTCGGGCATGCTTCCGGCGCGAGAGCGCACCATCTGCACGTAGCGTGGAGACTGGGGATAGAACACCATGCCTATCATGTCGGCACCCAAGTGCTCGACGGCTGTGATATTCTCGGCATCGGTCATGCCGCATACTTTGATAATCATAGTCTGTATAGTTTTAATGGTTGTTGTTGCTGAGGTTGTTCAATTGGCCGACCATACGGGCGAGGGCGTCGCCAGGACTGGGCTCGCGCATAAAGGTCTCGCCGATGAGGAAGCCACGGTAGCCCGACTCGCGCAGACGCGCAATGACATCGGGCGAAGAGATGCCGCTCTCACTCACCTTGCAGGCATCATGGGGCAGACGCTCTGCCAGATGGAAGCTGGTGTCGACATCGGTGGTGAAGGTGCCGAGGTGGCGGTTGTTGATGCCATACATGTCGGGCTCGAGGGCAGCATAGTCGAGTTCGCTCTCGGCGTGCATCTCGAGCAGCACCTCCAGACCCAGCTGGTGGGCAAGCGACATCAGGCGGCGGCACTCGTCGATGGTCAGCACCGAGGCGATGAGCAGCACAGCCGACGCGCCACAATAGCGGGCCTGGAAGAGCTGGTACTCGTCGACCACGAAGTTCTTGTAGAGTATGGGGAGGCTGACGCCCATGAAGCGCGCCTGCTGGATATGCTCGTCGTAGCCGCCAAAGTAGTTGCGGTCGGTAAGGATGCTGACAGCCGAAGCACCACTCTGCTCATAGGCAGGCACCACCTCGCTCACGCGGGCGTCGCGGTGTATCCAGCCACGCGAGGGCGAACGGCGCTTGAACTCGGCGATGATGCCGGTAGTCGACTCCATGAGCGCCCGACGCATCGAGGGCACGGTGATGTGGAGCATCTTCTCGGTCAGCGTGGCCAGCGTGGTGATGGGCAGCAACTGGTGGAACTGCGCTATCTCCTCGCGCTTGTTGGCGACTATCTCTTCCAGTATATCTCTCATGTCGACTATGAATTGATGGTTACAAAACGACGGAAGGCATTGAGGGCAGCACCGCTGTCGATACTCTCACGGGCAATCTCGATACACTCGTCGATAGACTTCAGCCCGCGCTCCATGACCTGGATGCCAAAGGCGGCGTTGGCGACCACGATGTTCTTCTGGGCGGGCAGACAGGTATTGTTGAGCACGCTGTCGAAGATGGCGGCAGCCTCTTCCTCGGTGGCTCCGGCCTGAAGCTCTTCGGGCAGAGCCACCTGCATGCCCAGGTCGGCAGGCGAGAAGACACGCTCATACTGGTTGGTCGACACCTTGAAGTCGCCGGTGAGCGAGATTTCGTCGTAGCCGTCGATGCTATTGATGATGCCATAGTCGATGCCCAAGCGCTGATAGACCTGGGCGTAGAGGCGCATCTGGTCGAGGTTGGCTACGCCCAGCAGTTGGGCCTTGGGGTGAGAGGGGTTGACCAGCGGCCCCAACAGGTTGAAGACGGTGGGAAACTGCAGCGCCTTGCGGATGGGGGCCACGTGCTTCATGGCCTTGGCGAAGAGCTGGGCATGGAGATAGACGATGCCTGCCTCGTGGAGCGAACGGTTGAGGGTGTCGAGGTCGCTGGTAAAGCGCACACCGTGAAGGGCTATCACGTTGGAGGCTCCGCTCACACTGGTGGCGGCATAATTGCCATGCTTGGCGACCTTGTAGCCGGC
Source organism: Prevotella sp. P5-108 (assembly GCF_002251385.1). Taxonomy (GTDB): domain Bacteria; phylum Bacteroidota; class Bacteroidia; order Bacteroidales; family Bacteroidaceae; genus Prevotella. Next base: position 112,398 of record NZ_NPJJ01000038.1, on the reverse strand, counting down.
GCCGGCGATGACGAAGCATGCCGTGGTAGAGATGTTGAATGTATTCTTGCGGTCGCCGCCAGTGCCCACTACGTCGATATAGCGGTCGCAGTCCAACGGGGCCTGCACGCCGGTCTCCAATATGCCGTCGCGGAAGCCCAACAGCTCGTCAACGGTCACTCCGCGCATCTGAATGGCGGTAAGGAGGGCCGTAATCTGCTCGGCGGGATAGGCGTCGCGGGTGATGCCTGTCAGGATGTCCTTGGTCTCTTCGCGGCTGAGCCGTTCCTGGCGGAGCACACGCGTCAAATAATCTTTCATCTCCATAGTCTTGTCTTTTATAGTGTTGGTTCTAAATTTCGGGGTTACGAAAAAAGGCCTGTCGTAAGTTACGGCAGGCCTTTCTCTTATATCTACGGGATATCTATACGGCTGAGCGACTCACGACTTTATCAATCTTGAGTTACGCCACCACCATGCTATAGATACCATATTCTTCATTGTCTTTACTGTTTACGCTGCAAATATAACGATAATCTACGAGCCTGCAAACTTTTTGAAAGAAAAATTTGTGATTTACCGCAATTTTATTACTGAGACCCTCAGCCGATTTCTTATACCTATTATAATATACGCGCGCGTGACTGTATCGGTGGCGGTCATCTCCAGACCGACCGTGACCCTACAGGTGACAGTTTTGAGCAAAAGAAAATGTCACGCGGATGTAATAAAGACCGAAAAGATGCGTTATACAAATATAAAGACTATTAGAAATGCCTATGAACTATTTTACTCCTAACGAGGTGAAGCCCTCGGAAAAAACTTTGCAACTTATCAGACAGATAGCCCGGCTCTGCCAGCGCGCCCACATGAAAGATGGGAAATATAATGTGTGTATGAACTGATTAAACCTTGATGATAGAATAAGATGAACAAAGAGATACTGATATCACCCTCATTGCTGTCGGCCGACTTTACACGGTTGGGCGAAGATTCGGAGATGATAAACCGCAGCGCAGCCGACTGGCTGCACATGGATGTGATGGACGGCGTGTTTGTGCCCAACATCTCATTTGGACTGCCCGTTATCAAGGCAGTACACACGGTATGCCAGAAGCCGCTGGATGTACACATGATGACCGTGCATCCCGAGAACTATATACGCCAGGTCGCCGATGCCGGCGGAGCGCTGATGACCGTACACGCCGAGGCCTGCACCCATCTGCACCGCACCATCCAGGAGATACACAGCGCCGGCATGAAAGCCGGAGTGGCTCTCAACCCCGCCACGCCGCTGGCTATGGTCGAGGAGGTGCTCTCCGATGTAGACCTGGTGCTGATTATGAGCGTCAACCCGGGCTTCTCGGGCCAGTCGTTTATCACCAGCTCGACCGACAAGGTAAGGAGACTAAGACAGATGATAGACCGGCTGGAGCACAGACCGCTGATAGAGGTAGATGGTGGCGTAAACGGAAAAACGGCACCGATGCTCGTCGCAGCCGGTGCCGATGTATTGGTAAGTGGCAGCCATGTCTTCGGTGCAGAAGACCCCGAGGCTACCATACTGAGTCTGAAGTCAAGAGACTGAACGCCGCTGGACGGTCAGTCCAACTGTAGAGTGATGCCGTTGGACTTGGCCATGCGCCGCAGGTTGAGCACGGCGTAACGCATACGACCAAGAGCGGTATTGATGCTTACGCTGGTAGCCTCGGCGATTTCCTTGAACGACATTTCCTGAAAGAACCGCATGAAGATAACCTCTCGCTGCGACGGCGGCAGGAGGTTCATCATGCGCCGAACGTCGCTATATACCTGCTCGTTGACATAGCGGCTCTCCACATTGGGCACTATCACATGGCGCCCGTCAATCTGAGAAAGGTCCTCATTGTCGACCGTGCTCACCACACTCTCTATGCGCTGGTCGCGATAATAGTCCATGATGACATTGTGGGCTATGCGCATAATCCATGCGGAGAACTTGCCGCAGGAGGTATACTGGCCCGACTGGAGACGCATAATGACTTTGACAAACGTGTCTTGAAACACATCTTCTGCCATCTCGCTGTCGTGGACAACGAACAATATGTAGGAATAAAGCCTCTGCTGATTGCGTGAGAGCAATAAATCGAAGGCATTATTATCACCTTTTATGTATGCTATGGCCAACTCTTCATCGGTCATCTTGCTATATACATCCATTATTTCTTTCTTTACTATTGGAGTAAATGTAGGCGATAGGCTTGCGATTTATTGTGTAAATACTGTTAATAATTGCTGCAAAGATAGTATTTTTCTTTATAAATGACAAATTTTAAGTAAGAAAAGTGCTGATTTGCTTCCCTGATATTGCAAAAGAGGTTGGTGCAGGATGCGACCAACCTCGGGGTGATTTCAAAATAAATGGTTGAAATCAAAATAATAATGGCAAAAATAGGATATATATTTGACTTCCCCAAATGTTTTAACAGAAATCTTTCAAATTATTTGTTATTTAGTCGCAAACCATCTATACGACTTGCGCGACTATCTGTAGTACACCCGCCAGCAACTCTGCCGGCACGTATCAAAAGGCACGAACACTCGTATCAATTGTTACGAGCGCTCGTAACATAAGGCACGTACGCTCGTAACATACGATACGAACCAGCAGAGTGTATCAGGGCATGACTAAAGATGGTATAAATCAAGGACAAACGTAATTATCACAATCTCTGCCGATAACATGAAAATGGCAAGACTTGGCTTTTACTGGTTTGCTTTACATCAATATCGTCCGCTTACTGGTTGGCTTCACAGTACTCCAACCCTTTACCATTCTGCTTTACATTGCCTCTACCCTATTGATGACTGTTCCTACCTTTTTACTGGCAAGTTTCACCACCAAGTCTCCCGCGGCATTAGCGAAGAAACAAGGCGTGGCAAGGGATATACAAAAAACGCACCCTGATGTGTCTGGCATAGAGGGAACGATGGTTCGCGCTCTGTGGCAGACGCACAAGGTGCGTCACACTTAACTTATGAGGGTACCCGTTGGTCCTCTATTGCCGCTATCTGCGGTCGAGGGTCTTGGCTTGGTTTACTTTTCTGCCTTAGGCTTCTCTTCCTTGGCCTTCACAGCCTTGGGCTTGGCGGCAGCCTTAGGTTTGGCAGCAGCTTTGGCCTTGGGAGCAGCCTTCTTGGCGGTCTTGGCCTCAACCTGCTCACGCAGCTTCTCGCTGGCAGCCTCAATCTTTTCAATCTTTGCCTGCAGACGTACTATCTCCTTATCCTTGAGCTCTATCTCGTCGCCCTGGTTGCGAATAGTGGTAAGCAGCGACTCGAGTTCCTCATTGTCGATGTCCTCAGGATAAAGGTTGTTGACACGGTTGATGAAGTCGCCGAGGATGTTCATATAGTTGGTGAACGCATCGAAGGCGCTGGCATAGATACCTCTATCCACTGCCACTCCCGAAGGTTTGGTGGAGATGAAGTAGAAGTTATTGGTAGCCTGCAGATAGTCCCAGTCCTGGTTGATACGTGGGTCGTTGGCGATGCGCACGCGGTCGGCTACGCTGTAGAGCTTGTTGAAAGCCTCGCGCTGCATGGGGTTACCCAGCCAGCAAGACACATCGCGCTCCTCGTCCATCCAAGAGAGAGTATCAGGAACATCGAGCTGGCCCACAGACTTCATCTTGGCGCACACCTCTGAAGGAGTGGAGAAGGTGATGCCCTGTGCCTTGGCGCAGGCGGGCAATGCCTTGAAGAACTCGAGGATGTTGCTCGACAGAGGCTGGGCCACGCCGATGGCAGAGAGGTTCATGAAGATGCCATAGAACTGCTCTTCCTCGGGACACTCGGCTATCTTGCGGATATAGTTGTCGGCGAAGAGTGGGTAGCCCTCCCAGTCGCTGTTGTTGAAACGCAGAGAGATGTCGTCGCTAAGGTTGACGTCGCGCAAGAGCAACTTGAGCTTGGGGTTGAGGGCACAGTGGTAGATGTAGTGGGGAGATTTCCATCCCAACACATGCTTGGCACCCTCGGTGAGCATGCCCTTGAAGCCCATGTTGGCTGCCTGCATACCGATGTCATCGCTATAGATGAGGCCGGAATTGCGCAGCACCTTGGGAGACTGGTTGAAGTACTCCTTGATTTTCTCCACCTGCTTCTTGACATCGGTGATGAAGCTCTCCTCATTGGCCAGTGATGAGAGGCCATGAGAATAAGGCTCGGCGAGGAACTCCACGCAGCCGGTGTCATTGAGCTCCTGCAGCTTGGCCAGCACCTGGGGCGCGTGCATCTCCAGCTGCTCGATACCTACGCCCGAGAGCGAGAAGGCTACCTTGAAGGCCTTGCCATGCTCCTTAATCATTTCGCCAAGGGCATTGAGGGCGGGCATGTAGCTACGCTCGGCGATATCGGTGATATCGCGCTCGTTCTCGTAGTCATCATAGTAATAATGGTCGGTACCGATATCAAAGAAGCGGTATCTCTTAAGATGCGTAATCTGATGTATTTCGAAATATAAACAAATTGTCTTCATAATCGTTGTTTGTTAGTTGTTAGTTATTGCCATTGAGCGTGCGCTCATATAGTTCTCGTATCCATGCGCCTACCTTCTCCCAAGTAATCTGGTCGACCTCGTTCTTGCCTTCGGTCTGCAGATAATGGAAGAGGCTCTCGTTGTGGCAGATGGAGTAGATGGCGTCGGCCATGGCGTGGATGTCCCAGTAGTCTACCTTGATACAGTTGTTGAGTATCTCGGCACAACCGCTCTGCTTACTGATGATAGAAGGAGTGCCACACTGCATCGCCTCGAGCGGAGAGATACCGAAAGGCTCGCTCACTGAAGGCATCACGTAGACATCAGAGTCCTTGAGACACTCATAGACCTGCTTGCCGCGCATGAAGCCAGGGAAGTGGAAACGGTCGGCGATGCCGCGCTCGGCGGCGAGGTAAATCATCTGGTCCATCATATCGCCCGAACCGGCCATGCAGAAACGCACGTTGCGGGTGCGGTGGAGCACGAGGTTGGCGGCTTCAACAAAATACTCAGGTCCCTTCTGCATGGTGATGCGGCCAAGGAATGTCACTACCTTCTCCTTTCCGGTGTGGTCGGGACGAGGAATATCGGCCAGCTCCTGACGCAGGGGATACACAGCGTTGTGCACGGTGAAGCACTTGCGGGGGTCCTGATGATACTGGTTGATGACGGTCTGGCGGGTAAGCTCAGATACGCACATGATGCAGTCGGCGTTGTCCATACCGTCTTTCTCTATCGAGAAGACTGTAGGGTTGACCTTGCCACGGCTACGGTCGAAGTCGGTGGCATGGACATGGATGCACAGTGGCTTGCCCGAAACCTTCTTGGCATGGATGCCGGCGGGATAGGTAAGCCAGTCGTGGGCATGGATGATGTCGTAATCGAACGTGCGGGCAACGACTCCAGCGATAATCGAATAGTTATTGATTTCCTGATGGAGATTGGAGGGATATCCACCGGCAAACTCCATCGCACCGAGGTCATTGACGTGCATATAATTGAAATCAGAATAGATGTGGTCGCGCAGGCGGAAGTAGAGGTCGGGGTCCATAATGTTACCCACCTTGTTCTTCACATAGTCGTAATCGACATCGCGCCAGGCGATAGGCACACAGTTCATCGCCACGATATTGGCGGCGCTGCGGTCTTCATCGCCCCATGGTTTGGGCAGACAGAGTATCGTCTCTATATCACCCTGGGCGTGCAGACCTTGAGATATACCATAGTTGGCGGTAGCCAGTCCACCATATACATGAGGAGGATACTCCCAACCAAACATTAAAACTTTCATTTGCGGTCCTCCTATTATTTATATGAATACTTTTCCAGCAACTCCATTGCCCTGAGAATCTCTGCCACGTTCATGGCAAACGAGATAGCGCCTCTGCCCTGGAATGGCGGGTTGCCATCGAAGAGCTCGGGGATAGTTCCGATGCAATGGTTGGACATTTCGTCTTCGTAGCCCACCATCTGGCGCTCGATGAAGCTCAGACGGGTGCGCCTATAGAGGCGCAGACAAGCCTCCATATAGAAGCCGCCGAGCCAAGGCCATGCCGTACCCTGGTGGTAAGCATAGTCGCGCTGTGACTGAGGACCTACATACATGGGGTTGTAGCCACCACTCTTGGGCGAAAGCGTACGCAGACCCTTTGGCGTGAGCAGTTCACGGGTACAGATGTCAAGCACGCTCTTCTTCTGCTCCTGATTGAGGGGCGAATAGTCAAAAGCTACGGGGAAAATCATGTTAGGACGCACACTCCAATCGACCATATAGCCATCGACATAGTCGTAGAGATAGCCATACTCATTGAGGAATGTATCGAGGAATGACTGCTTGGCATTGGCGGCAACAGCCTGAAGGTGTTCGCGCACGGCATTGCCCTCATCGAGAAGAGAGGCACCGAAGAGCAGCGCATTGTACCACAGGGCGTTGAACTCGACGATGTAGCCTGTACGGGGAACAACGAGACGGCCGTTGGCCACGGAGTTCATCCAGGTGATGGCCTCGCCATGCGAACTCTGCGCATAGAGCAAGCCGTTGTCGTGGAGCTTGAGGTTAGGATGGCCGTCGCTCTCGATATACTTGAGAATATCGATGACAAGGGCGCCATACTTCTTGGCACACTTCTCGCGGCCACACTCCTTGGCGTACTGCTGGATGGCCCAGATAGCCCAGAGGGGCACATCGGGTTGCTCTATCTCATAGATATGCTTGGTGATGGGCTTGCCTTCCATAAACTCGCGCAGCGCCACCTCGGCAGTCTTCATCACCAGGTCGAAGTACTCGTCTTCCTCGATGGAGAGAGTGAGACCAGGCAGTGCGATGAACGTATCGCGGGCGCGGCTCTTGAACCAAGGATAACCGGCAAGGATATATCGGTCGTCGTTCTTCTCATGGATATGGAACTGGTGGGCGGCATTGACGAGACAGTGGAAGAAGTTGTCGCGTGGGGTGCGCTCTTCGACTTCGGCATCGAACAACCGCTTCAGACCGGAGGTCTTGCTCTGCGATGTGGAAGCGGCAAAGACGATGCTCTCGCCCTTCTTGATGTTCATCTCGAAATATCCGGGCACGTAGAGGTCCTCATTGGAAGCGTAGCCACGCTCCTGCTCCTTGGGATATTCGACTCCGCGGTACCAGTCGGGAACGAAGTGAAACTCGTTCTTCTTGGAGAACTGCATATAGAGGTCGGGGTAGCCGGCATACATACAGGTCTTGATGCCATTGTCTACCTGAAAATACTCGCGCGAAGCCACCGAATTCTCATGGGTAAACTGGCGCACACTGCGGAAAGCCAGGAACGGACGGAAACGCAGCGTGGTGGCAGAGTGGGCATCTACCAGCGTGTAGCGGATAAGGATGCGGTCCTCATAATGCTGGAACACCACTTCGCGCTTAAGGATTACGCCACCGACGCGATACAGCGTGGTGGGTACTTTGTCACAATCAAACTCACGAATATACTTATGACCCTTGGGACTGAAGTTGTTGCCCTGATACTTATGGAGACCCAGGTTGAACTTGGCTCCATGCTGTATCACTGTCACGTCGAGCGACGAAAGCAGTACATGGTTCTCGTCGTCGAGCTCGGGAACGGGCACGACAAGCAGTCCATGATACTTGCGAGTGTTACACTCTACCACGGTGGAACACGAGTAGGCTCCCGAGCGGTTGGTGCGTAGCAACTCCTTTGGCAACGACTCTTCGAGGTTAGTCATAAGAGTTTTCTCAAACTTAAGATAACTCATAAACTTATGTCAAGATTTAATTAATAGTTGTTCGTTTTTAGAAGCAAGCGACGAGCGCTCGCTTATGCTCATTCAAAAATACTACATTCCATGCAGATAAGCAAATTTTTCATAAACTATTTGCAAAAAAAACAATAAATTCGGCAGTATTATAGATAACCGCCCGAGAGTTGATGTCATTTCCGCCGATGAAATATACCAACAAAGGCATGCCACCTATTATATATAGGGCATGCCTTTGCGTTATTCTGAGTGTGGGAGTTATCGCCTACTCGGGGATGAGAAAGTTGATGACCTCCTGCTCTACCCTCACCTTGAGGGGAGCCATGGGACTGTTCATCAGACGGCCATCGACGCTAACCAGCGACTGGGATATCTCGTCGAAAGTTACCTCGCGCGTGCGGTAGGGATGAACGCTGCGCGAGTTGAGGAACTTGCCGCGCAGGAAGAGATACCATCCATCAAAGAGTTGGGTAATCTCGGGATGATAGACCACCGACACATCGAGCAGGCCATTGTAGGGCACGGCGTTGGGAGTCTGTCCGTAGCCAAGGGCATTGCCCACACACACCGTCATCACCTTGCGTTCTATCTTGTCATCATTGATACGCAGACGCATCTTGTACTCCAGACGCTGGAATATCATGAGGATAAAGGAGAAGATGAATGACAGGGTGCGCGAACCCAAGAGTTGGCGCGTCTGACTGCGCATATTCATGATGGCGGCAATAAGTCCCACGTTGACGCAGTTGAGGAAGTAGCGGTGACAAGCCTCGCCATGCCGGTTGCGATAGTTGATGCGGCCAACGTCAATCCGGCGCACGCGGCGCTGACAGAGCCAGTCGACAGTCTGCTCAACCTCGCCCTCACGGAAACCCCAGTAATGGGCAAAGTCATTCATCGTACCATTGGGAATAACACCGAGAGAGACGCGCTGGCGCACCTCGGCGTCAAACTGCATCAGGCTGTTGACGGCATCGTTGAGGGCAGAGTCGCCACCGGCGATGATGATAGTGCGGTAACCGTTGTTGACCATCATCTTGACCAATATGTCCACGCTACCTGCACTCTCGCTGTGCACGTAGTCATAGTCTATGCGATGGGCACGCAACACACGCTCGATGACATCCCATCGCGACTTGTTGCGGAAAGTGTGTTTGGGGCAATAGATGACTCCCCATTTGTTTTCGTTAACTGCCATTTCTCTACATTATTTATATTAGGGCTGTATATGTGCTATGTCCATAATCTGTGCCACCTTGCTGTCCATGGGGTCAAGGGCATCTATCCAGTGGATGGTAAAGCCGCGGCGCTCCATACCTCTGAACCATGTCATCTGCCGCTTGGCAAACTGGTGGATGGCTATCTCAAGCTGGCGGAACATCTCCTCGTAACTGGTTTTGCCGATGACATACTCGGTGACGAACTTGTATTCCAGACCATAGTAGATAAGATTCTCGGGGGCGATTCCACGGTCGAGCAACTGGCGTATCTCGTCGACCATACCCTCTTCGAGGCGCTGCTTGAGACGCTGCGTTATCTTGCGGCGACGCTCCTCGCGATTGATGTCCACTCCGATGATGACCGAGTCTATGGGTGGCAGCGTGCGGTTGTCTGTGGGGTGCTCGAGATTATAGGTCTCTATCTCTATGGCGCGTATGGCGCGCTGCGCGGTGTCCACATCAGTCCGGTTGTGCATCACCGAATGGTTGCGATGCTTCAGGTCTTCAAGCATTTCGGTGAGTTCGGCGAGCGACTTGTCTGCCAGCTCATCACGCAATGCCTGGTTTTGTGGCACGGGCGACAGGGCGTAACCCTTGAGCACACTCTCAATATAGAGACCCGTACCTCCGCAGAGAATAGGACGCACCCCGCGCGCCACTATATTATTATAAATAAGGTGGAAGTCCTGCTGATACTGGAAGAGGTTATACTTGGTACCGGGTTCACAAATATCTATCAGGTGGTAAGGTATCACGCGGTCGCCCTGACGGTAGTCGTCGAGGTCTTTGCCCGTGCCGATGGTCATGCCACGATACACCTGACGCGAGTCGGCACTGATAATCTCGGCATCGATACGCGCGGCAAGGGCGGCAGCCAGACTGGTTTTGCCCGACGCCGTAGGACCCAATATGGTAATCATCTTCTGCATTTGCTTCTTTCTGCGACAGCTTCGCCCTGCTTACACTACACCTCTCATCAAGGCCAAAGGGCTGTCTATCTGCTACAAAGGTAATGCAAACCAATAAAAATACAAAATAAATCGCCCTGATTTTTACCACCGAGATGCCCATGGGCTTGCACAAGGGTATAAAAAAAGCCGTCCAGCAATGCTGGACGGCCTGTACTTATGTCTACGATTATCGATTAACCGTTAACCTTCTTCATGTGAGCGATGAGCTCGAGCACCTTGTTAGAGTAACCGATCTCGTTGTCATACCAAGATACAACCTTTACGAATGTATCGGTAAGAGCGATACCAGCCTTGGCGTCGAAGATAGAAGTACGAGTATCACCGAGGAAGTCAGAAGATACTACAGCGTCCTCTGTGTAACCCAGAACACCCTTCAGTTCACCCTCAGAAGCCTCCTTCATTGCAGCGCAAATCTCTGCGTATGTAGCGGGCTTAGCGAGGTTTACAGTCAGGTCAACTACTGATACGTCGAGAGTAGGAACACGCATAGACATACCGGTCAGCTTGCCGTTGAGCTCAGGAATAACCTTACCTACAGCCTTAGCAGCACCTGTAGAAGAGGGGATGATGTTGCCAGAAGCAGCACGACCACCGCGCCAATCCTTCATAGAAGGACCGTCAACAGTCTTCTGTGTAGCAGTTGTAGAGTGTACAGTTGTCATCAGACCATCGGTGATGCCGAACTTGTCGTTCAGAACCTTAGCGATAGGAGCGAGACAGTTAGTTGTACAAGAAGCGTTAGATACGAACTGAGTACCCTTAACGTACTTGTCGAAGTTTACACCGCATACGAACATTGGAGTAGCGTCCTTTGAAGGAGCTGACATAACAACGTACTTAGCACCAGCCTGGATGTGAGCCTGAGCCTTCTCCTGAGTCAGGAAGAGACCAGTTGACTCAACTACGTACTCAGCCTCAACCTCGTTCCACTTCAGGTCAGCGGGGTTGCGCTCAGCGGTAACGCGAATCTTCTGACCGTTTACGATCAGAAGGCTGTTCTCAACATCAGCCTCGATTGTGCCCTTGAACGCACCGTGCATAGTGTCATACTTGAGCATGTAAGCCAAGTAGTCTACGGGGCAGAGGTCATTGATACCTACAACCTGGATGTCATCGCGAGTCTGAGCTGCGCGGAATACGAAACGACCGATACGGCCAAATCCGTTAATACCAATTTTAGTCATTTTACTTTTACTTAATTAAAAGGGTTATGTAAATATTTTATTGCTCTGATGCAAATTTTCTTTATTACAGGCGCAAAGGTACAAATTATTTCCTATATTTGCAGTCGAAACGAGTATTAAATAAATTAAAAAAAGCATCTTGCCCGAGATTTTCATAAGGCTGGGAACCGTGGAGGGCAATACTGACAACTCGACTTTGCAAAATTCAAGTGTTATCATACACATTATTAATAATAAGAGCAACATTATGAGTAAATTTATCAACGAATTCAAGGAGTTTGCCGTCAAGGGAAATGCCGTAGATATGGCTGTCGGTGTTATCATCGGCGGCGCATTCGGCAAAATCGTATCTTCGCTCGTCGATGATATCATTATGCCTCCAATAGGTTGGCTTATAGGCGGCGTAAACTTCTCCGACCTCAAGGTGACGCTGCCCACCATGGACTTGGGCATAGAGCAGCTCGAGCCAGCCACCATCAACTATGGCAACTTCATCCAAACCACCTTCGACTTTGTCATCATCGCACTGTGTATATTCATGATGGTCAAGGGCATCAACCATCTGGCACGCAAGAAGGCCGAAGAGCCGGCAAAGCCAGCCACTCCGCCAGCACCCTCTGCCGAAGAGAAACTGCTTACAGAAATCCGCGACTTGCTCAAGGATAAAAAATAGACACTAATCCACCAACAGGCATAGACGGCTCATGTACTGATGGAGCCGCCATTTACCTATAATTCATTTAACCTTTTACATTTCATGAAAAAAATGATTTTGCTGGCTGCCGCGATGGCTGCCACACTGCCGGGCATAGCCCAGACAGACACTATCCAGTACCGCACGTTCCAGGGATACCTCAATCCGCATGAGCGAGGTACCATCCACATTCCCGACATCCTCGGTTACCGCACCATCAAGGCCGACCTGCACCTGCACACGCATCAGAGCGACGGTGGAGTGGCTCCCTACTTCCGAGTTTGGGAAGCCTATCAGGAGGGATTGGACGCTATAGCGCTCACAGACCATCAGCCCATGCCGCGATACAATAAGAACCCAGACGGCAACATTTCCCATCTGCAGGCGGTGAAGGACGCCGAGGACAGAGGCATCACGCTGATACGCGGCGCCGAGCTCACGAGCATGGCGTGGAGGGCCAACTTCAAGGACGTGGGGCACATCAACCTCCTGTTTACCACCGACAACAACCGCTACTTCCCCCGCACCGACGACGTGACCGCACACCAGGCCGACAGTGTGCTGGCAGTGGCTCAGGCCGACAGCGTGTGGGTGACCGCCAACCACCCGGGATGGCCCGACAAGGACAGCGAGTTCTCGCAGTGGCTCATCGGACAAATCAAGAAGGGACGCATACATGGCGTAGAAATCTTCAACGACTTCGAGTTCTACCCGCGCGCCATCGATTATGTCTACGACTACAATCTGACGCCCATCGGCGCCACCGACTGCCACTGGCCCATCGCCTGGCGTTTCGACCTGAAGCGCGCCCATCGTCCCATGACGCTCATCTTTGCCCGCGACAACAGCGTGGCTGCCATCCGCGAAGCACTCTTCGCCCGCCGCTCAGTGGCCTACTCCGACAATACGCTCGCCGGCCGCAAGGAGTATGTCGAGCCACTGCTGCGCGCATCGGTGACCGCCGAGAAGACCGGACGCACGCGCAAGGGCAAGATAGAGGTGGCGCTGAAGAACGTAAGCGACATCCCCTACCGCTTTGCCGACCCCGCCACCAACCGGTTGATGGTAGCCGCCCCGCTCACCACCACCTACGTATGGATGGACGACGCCGAGATGAAGCATACATGGCTGGTGCGCAACATCTACATACGCCCCGACAAGCATCTGGAGATACAACCCCTGTCGCTACAAAGATAACCACGCGCCTCAAATGATGGGGCAGCCCACTCCCTCGCGCCATCCAGTTGAAGCTATCCACAAAAAACAGATGGCGAACAGTCAGCCTATAGACACTGACTGTTCGCCATCCACTTGTCGCTTATAATATCGCAGGGCACCTTAATGTCGCTTACACTCCAGGCAGCGATAATGGTAATGGTCGGTAGCCCGGCTGCAGATATAGCAGGTAGTGCCGCCCGAATTGTGATAAGGGGCCATACTCGAACCAGCTGCGTACTGATGGGCCACAGGGTCGTAGCCCGTGCCGCCACACTTGGGACAGGTACCACGGCGGTTGCTGCTGCGCCCGTTGTCGCGCGATGACGAACGACTGCCTCCGCTGCCCCCGCCACGACCGTCGGTCACGGTGACACGCCCATTCTGGTCGTACCCTACCCCACTGCCATCTGGATAGACCGTACTGGTAAAGGTACTATACCCCTGACCATGACAATTCTGACACACTTTGCTTCCGGCACAACTCTTACAGGGATACCACATGCCACCATAGGCACGGCCGTAAGTTCCACCGAGCCCATGACAGATACCACATACCTTGGTGCCATGACACCACAAACAGGGAGTAGATGTAATAGAGATAATAGAGCCATCGGCCTGACGGGTGTTCTGCCTAAAGCCACCGCCAGGCAGTTCCTCGCGCCAGCTGTTGTTACCAGGCTGATAGGTGGTAGAGTAGCCATTGTTACTCTGGTTAGAAGCAACATTGTTAGACGGTTGGCTCTCCGGGTTGCCACCACCTATATAGTGTAGCTTCATGCCATTATCCCAGTTCTTGCTAAGCCAAGCCGTCACGCCGTTACAATCTATGTTATATGACTGCTGCGGAGTACGCCCTTTCAGTTTGCCATAAGCCAGGAGATACTGTCCACCGCCATATTCGACCAAATGCAAGCGATAACCCTTGTTCCAAATCTTTTTCACCTCGCTGCCCACATCGCCGTCGGTAGCCCAAGTATAGCCCTGAGTCTCTATATTGGTGCCACGGGTTACTACCCACCACCATTTGCCCGAGCTGTAAGTGGCCTGGGTAAGAAAGTAGCCCGCGCTACGCTTCTGGTCATACCAGGTCTTGAGTTCGCTCAGCGTGGCATGCTTATAGCTCTGATCGGTGTAACCCTGGTACTTAGACATTACCACAAACCACTTACTCTGATTACAAGTGATGGCAGTAATATAGTAGCCAGCGTCCCACTTTTCCTTGATCCAGTCACGGGGGAAATCGCCCGAATACTTGTAAGACTGATTGCTGAATTTGGAGTCCTTGCTCATGGCCACCGACCATCCGTTCTCGGTATAGGCCACTGCGGTGATATAGCGGTCATTGTTCCAGTGCTGCTTAATCTTGTCACAGTCCAACTCATTGCCCACACCACTGGAGAACCAGTACTGCTGGCCATACTCAGGGTTCTGCTCCATGAGCATGAACGTACGGTTCTGCGCCCGCATCGCCATCAGGGGCAACAGGAGCAGTATCACTGTAAGGATAAAGGTCTTTTGCATTTGTCTGTCAACAGGTCTTTAATAGTTTGGAGAAAAAGGAAGCCCTGCCCATAAGCAGCAGGGCTTCCCTATAGCGATACGTGAGTGGTAAGTTTACTCCCACTCGATGGTCGAAGGTGGTTTGGACGAGATGTCATAGCAGACGCGGTTGACACCTCTCACCTTGTTGATAATCTCGTTGCTCACACGAGCCATGAAGTCGTAAGGCAGATGAGCCCAGTCGGCTGTCATGGCGTCGGTAGAGGTCACAGCGCGCAGAGCCACAGGGTGCTCATAGGTGCGCTCGTCGCCCATCACACCCACACTGCGCACGGTAGAGAGCAGCACGGTGCCTGCCTGCCAAATCTGGTCGTAGAGCGACACCTCGATTTCACCGTCGGTCATCAGGGCGGGCACTCCGGCAGCCAGCACCTTGCGTGCCTCCTCGCCGGAGAGACGAACCTTGTACTCGCGCAGACCGCGGATGTAGATATCATCGGCGTCCTGCAGGATGCGCACCTTCTCGCGGGTGATATCGCCAAGGATGCGCACAGCCAGACCCGGTCCAGGGAAGGGATGACGGGTGATGAGATGCTCGGGCATACCCAACTGGCGGCCCACACGGCGCACCTCGTCCTTGAACAGCCACTGCAGAGGCTCGCAGAGCTGCAGATGCATCTCCTTGGGCAGTCCACCCACATTGTGGTGGCTCTTGATGACCTTGCCGGTAATATTGAGACTCTCGATACGGTCGGGATAGATGGTTCCCTGAGCCAGCCACTTGGCGCCTTCTATCTTCTTGGCCTCGGCATTGAAGACCTCGACGAAATCACGGCCTATAATCTTACGCTTCTGCTCGGGGTCGGTCACGCCGGCAAGGTCGGCAAAGAACTTGTCGCTGGCGTCGACGCCCACCACGTTGAGACCGAGACACTTGTAGTCATTCATCACATCGGAGAACTCGTTCTTGCGCAGCATGCCGTGGTCTACGAAGATACAGGTGAGGTTGTGACCGATAGCGCGGTGCAACAGCATGGCTGCCACCGACGAGTCGACACCGCCGGAGAGACCCAGGATGACGCGGTCTTCGCCCAGCTGGCGCTTGAGTTCAGCCACGGTGGTATCTACAAACGAGGCGGCGCTCCAGTCCTGACGTGAGCCGCAGATGTCTACCACGAAGTTGCGCAGCAACTGCGTTCCCTGTACCGAGTGGAACACCTCGGGATGGAACTGCACAGCCCAGACAGGCTGCTTGGTGCTGGCATAGGCAGCATACTTGACATCGGCGGTCGAGGCTATCACCTCGAAACCTTCGGGGATGGCAGTGATGGTGTCGCCATGGCTCATCCATACCTGTGAGTTCTGCTCAAAGCCCTTGAAGAGGGCATTGTGGGTATCTACTGTCTGCAGATGGGCGCGGCCATACTCACGCGAGTCGGCCTTCTCTACCTTACCACCCAGAGTATGGGAGATGAACTGGGCTCCGTAGCAGATGCCAAGCACGGGCAGACGACCTATGAACTGGCTCAGGTCTACCTGGAAAGCCTCGGGGTCGTGCACCGAATAGGGCGAACCGCTCAGGATGACACCGATGACAGAGGGGTCGTCCTTGGGGAACTTGTTGTAAGGCAGTATCTCGCAGAAGGTGTCGAGCTCACGCACACGGCGGCCGATAAGCTGCGTGGTCTGTGAACCGAAATCGAGAATAACTATCTTCTGTTGCATTGTACTGAATATTATTGTGGTTTATAGTGTCTTGAGAAACTCTTCGGCCTGGGCTATGGTTTCCATCTTGCCCACATCCATCAGCCTGAGGTCGCGCTTCACGTATCCGTGTATGGAGCAACGCTCACAATAGCGCAGATAGAAATCGATGATGCCAAACCTGTCGGGCATCTCGTCGAAATGGGGGAAGAGGTGCGGACTGAAGACATGGATGCCCGAGAAGGCGTAGGGCTCGCAGGCATCGACCTGCAGGTCGGCATAGGGCGAGCGCACCTCGTGGGTGTCTATATTGGTCCACCCCATGAGCCGGCAATCGTGGGCAGTGTCGAAGAGCAGATAGCGCTTGGTCTGCCGGGGGCTTACCAGCAGCGTGGCATCGCCCTGGGCGCTGTCGTAGAAACGGCGCAAGTCGACATTGCTCAGTATGTCTACGTTGTGAATAAGAATGGGGGAAGTGGTGTCGAAGAGAGATGCGGCATGCTTGATGCCACCGCCCGTTTCGAGCAGCTGGCTGCGCTCGTCGCTGATGCGCACGTCGATACCGAAGCCCTGCTGGGCGGCGAGATAGTCTACAATCTGGTCGGCGAAATGGTGCACATTGACGACCACGCGGGTGAACCCGGCCTCCTTGAGCCTCAGGATGACACGCTTGATGAGCGGCTCGCCTCCCACCTCGACCAGCGCCTTGGGCATGGTGTCGGTCAATGGTTTGAGGCGCGTACCCAGTCCAGCGGCAAAAATCATTGCTTGCATCATGATGCAAAGTTACGCCAAAATCTGGGAAAAGAAGAAGAAAGATAGAATTATTTGCCCCGCCACCACCATTTTTCCGACCGTCGGGCAGGAGCGGCGCAGCGCCGAAGGCTGCATGGTTATCAGCACCATGCAGCGGCAGCTACAGGGTCACCTCGTCGATACGCAAGGTAATCTTGCCGGCAGGCACGCTCACCTCGACCGTGTCGCCGGCCTGGTGGTTGAGCAGGGCTTGGGCGATAGGCGACTTGAGCGAAATCTTGCCTTCGCTCATGTTGGCTTCGTGGGGACTCACGATGGTGTAGGTCATGTGGGCACCGTTGGCCACATTGGTAAGCGTGACCACGCTGAGCAGTCCGATACCCGTGTGGCGGATGGCAGACCGGTCGATGACGCGGGCATTCTCGAGGACGCGACGCTTGAAACGGATGCGGCCGAGCAGACGACCCTGCTCGCGCTTGGCGGCATGATACTCAAAGTTTTCACTCAGGTCGCCCTTGTCGCGCGCCTCAGCGATGGCCTCGCGCACCTCTGGCAGTTTGACAAGTTCGAGTTCGCGCAGTTCGGCTACCAGTTTGTCGTAGCCCTCTTGTGACATATATTCCATTTCTACTACTTTTAGTCCTATTAAAATGGCGAAGAGGCACAAGCGTGTGCCTCCTGCCAACCGAATGCAAAGTTATACAAAATTGGGATATAAAGCAAAGGCGTGGCAGTTTTTTTTCTGCCATGGGGCCGTCACCACGACGCATGGCGCAGCAGGGCAGAGAGGGCTGCCGGCTATAGTCGGCACTGCCCCAGTCTACCCTATCCCGTCGGGCATCGGGCGAAAGTCTGCCGAGGTGGCGTTCATGTATATTGCGTGGTGTGATTTCAGTATTTCACGCCTTGCATTATGGGTTGCAAACCCCGAACTGGATAATTCACGCCCCGAACTCAAGTTGAAGATGATGGCGGGGAGAAAGGGCATAATCAAAAAACGCCCCGCTGTGGCAGCGAGGCGTATGGGGATAATCGGCAAGGGAGGAGGGAGGGGCGCCTACTTGCGGACGAGGGTCTGGGTGATGCCCTGCTCACGGTGGCAGATGCGCACCTCGATGCCAAACTTGTCGTGCAGATGCTCTGCCAGATGCTGGGCGCTGTAGACGCTGCGGTGCTGGCCTCCAGTGCAGCCGAAACTGAACATGAGGTCGGTAAAGCCGCGCTGCAGATAGCGCTCTACATGGGCATCGGCAAGCCGATACACGCTGTCGAGGAAGGTAAGTATCTCGCCGTCGTCCTCGAGAAAACGGATGACGGGCTCGTCGAGGCCTGTAAGTTTCTTGTAAGGCTCATAACGCCCGGGATTGTGGGTGCTGCGACAGTCGAAGACATATCCTCCGCCATTGCCGCTATCGTCGGCGGGTATGCCCTTGCGATAGGAGAAGCTGAAGACACGCACCACGAGCGGGCCCTTGCCGTCGTACTTGGAGAAGGTGGCGGGGCCGTCCTGCGGGTGGGCTGCGTAGACATTGGTGTCGGCTGTGCGGAAGCCGTCGGCACGGTTGGCTGCCGCCTGCTCTATCCGCGTGAAGGCAGGAAGGAGGGTGAGCCGCTCGAGCATATCCATCATGTAGGGATAGGGGAAGAGGTGGCGCACACGCAGCAGCTCGCGCAGATTGTCGATGGCTGGGGGGATGCTGTCGATGAAGTGGCGCTTGCGCTCAAAATAGCCGCGGAAGCCATAGGCTCCCAGCACCTGGAGGGTGCGGAAGAGCACGAAGAGGGAGAGCCGCTCGGCAAAGTGGCGCACAGACGGCACCTCGGTATACTGGCTCAGCGACTGGTAATACTCATAGACCAGCTCGCGGCGGAGCTTGGCGGGATAGCGCGCCGATGCCTGCCAAAGGAAGGAGGCGAGGTCATAATAGTAGGGACCACGACGGCCACCCTGGTAGTCGATGAAATGAGGATTGCCATCGTCATCGAGCATCACGTTGCGTGCCTGAAAGTCTCGGTAGAGGAAACTCTCGGACGGCTCGGAGGTAAGGTCGCGGGCGAACATACGAAAGCAGGCTTCGAGTTTGAGCTCATGAAAGTCGAGCTCGGTGGCTTTGAGGAAGCAGTACTTGAAGTAATTGAGGTCGAAGAGCACACTCTCTTCATTGAACTCGGGCTGCGGATAGCACACCGACCAATCAAGGCCGCGCGCACCGCGCAACTGGATGTTGGGGAGTTGGCGGATGGTGCGCACAAGGAGCTGGCGCTCGGCCTGGGTGTAGCGTCCGCCAGCCTCGCGACCGCCCCTAAGGGCGTCAAAAAGGGAGGTGGAGCCCAGGTCGGTCTGCAAATAGCGCAGCTCGTCGTCGGCCACAGCCAGGATGGCAGGCACGGGCAGCTGGCGGTTGCAGAAATGGCGGGTAAGGCTGATGAAGGCATGGTTCTCGTCGCGGCTGGTGCCCACAACGCCTATCACCGTGAGCCCGTCGGCATCGGTAAAACGATAGTAAACACGGTTGCTGCCGGCGCCAGCCAACTGCTCTACATGGGCGGGCTCGGCTCCGCGCCACTGGCGGTATAAGGAGATGAGTTGTTGCATACTATATATAATAAGGTGTGACCATACGGGGTGTGGCGATACCGTCGGGAGGCGTAAGGCGCGCTGCGAACCTCATGGCACCACTGGACGGCTCAACAAAATTAGCAAAAAAATCAGACACAATGCCCCGCCCATCCGTATATTTTTACCTGGTGCAGGAAAAAAAGGCTAACGGGATGGCCGGGGTATGCAAAGATGATGGGGAAAGAGGTCTTTCACACCTTATGCGGCATGAGAACTGAGGGTGATACACATTGCTGCATCTCTGCGTTGACAACGGGGCATATCAACCAAAAGCGTGAGACGCTATCCACGGTGGTGGAAGGTCTCACGCTTTATTGTTTGCAGAATATCGGTGGTGGATGGTTAGTTGTTGACCGACCCACCTACGATATCAAGAAGTTCGCTGGTAATAGCAGCCTGTCGGCTCTTGTTGTACTGCAGGCGCAACTGGCGCAGCAGCTCGTCGGCATTGTCGGTAGCCGTCTGCATGGCCACCATGCGGGCGGCATGCTCGGAGGCGATACTGTCGAGCAAAGCGGTATAGACCATCAGATTGAGCAACTTGGGAACCAGCGCCTGGAGAACATACTCCAGATTGGGCTCGACCAGGAAGTTGTCGTTGAGGGGCTTGGCCTCGGTCACTACATGCTGACGCTGCTTGTCGCGCTTACGCAGATACTCCTGCGCCTTGGCTGTGGCCACATTGGAGGTAAGGTCGCGGTCGTTCATCACACCAATCTTCTCGGTAGAGAGGTCGATGGGCAGGAACGTACGGCGTGTAAGAATCTGCGAACCGGCGCTCTTGAAATGGTGATAGACCAATTCGACCTTGTCAATCTCGTGGGCAGCATACTTGCGGGTAAGCTCCTGCGAGATGAGGGCACAGTCGCGGGCGTTGGGCTTGTCGGCAAGAGCCACGAAGTCGCCTGCCGAGGTCCACCCTCTCTTCTGCACGCGCTCAGCCACCTTTCGGCCTATGGGATAGACCACGATATCGGTGATGCCCTGGTCGTGATACTCGGCAACTATCTGCTCCATCACCTTGAGCACGTTGGCATTGAAGCCACCGCAGAGAGAGCTGTTGCTCGAATAGACCACGAGGGCCACGCGCTTCACCTCGTTGTGTCGCTGCTCGAAGAGGCTTGTGGCCTCGGGGGTGGAAACGAGGAACGACTTGAGGATATGCTCCAGAAGGTTTTCGTAGGGAAGCATATTCTGGATGGCAACCTGAGCATGGTGAAGTTTGGACGACGCAACCATCTTCATGGCACTCGTAATCTTACGGGTGCTATTGACACTGGCTATGCGGGTCTTTATCTCTTTCAGTGAAGCCATACGCTATTATGCTTTATACAACGAGGCGACGCCTGCCATCACTTCTTCAATGGTGTGGGTGATGGTATCGTCAATCTTACCTTCGGCAAGGGTATCGATAATATCCTGATGCTGAGAGCGCAGCTGGTCGAGGAACTGGTCCTGACACTGGCGGACACTCTCTACGGGTACGTCGTGGAGCAGACCATGCACACCACAGTAGAGCATAGCCACCTGCTCGCCCACGGGCATCGGTGAATACTGGGGCTGGATGAGCAACTGGTTGTTCTTGCGTCCACGGTCGATGGTCATGGCAGTCACAGCGTCCATATCGCTCGAGAACTTGGAGAATGCCTCGAGCTCACGATACTGCGCCATATCTATCTTCAGCGTACCGGCTACCTTCTTCATACTCTTGATCTGTGCCGAACCACCCACACGGGATACAGAGATACCCACATTGATGGCAGGACGGAAACCCTGGTTGAAGAGGTCGGTCTCGAGATATATCTGTCCGTCGGTGATGGAAATCACGTTGGTAGGAATATATGCCGAAACGTCGCCGGCCTGGGTCTCGATGATAGGCAGGGCGGTAAGTGAACCTCCACCACGCACATGGCCCTTCATACACTCGGGCAGGTCGTTCATCTTCTCGGCAACCTCCTGCTGGTTGTTGATGCGGGCTGCACGCTCGAGCAGTCGAGAGTGCAGATAGAACACATCACCAGGGTAAGCCTCGCGGCCGGAAGGACGGCGGAGGATGAGTGATACCTCACGATAGGCAACGGCCTGCTTGGAGAGGTCGTCATAGACTACCAAAGCCGAATGGCCACGGTCGCGGAAGTACTCGCCGATGGCGGCTCCGGCAAAGGGAGCATAGTACTGCATGGCGGCAGGGTCGGCGGCGGTAGCGCTGACGATGATGGTATAAGGCAACGCGCCATGTTCCTTGAGGTTCTGCACCAATGCGGCTACTGTAGAGGCCTTCTGACCGATGGCTACATAGATGCAATAGACGGGTTTGCCAGCCTCGTAGAAGCTACGCTGGTTGATAATGGTATCGACAGCGATGGCGGTCTTTCCAGTCTGACGGTCGCCGATGATAAGCTCACGCTGGCCACGGCCGATAGGTATCATCGAGTCGACAGCCTTGAGTCCGGTCTGAAGCGGTTCCTTTACAGGCTGGCGGTAGATAACACCGGGAGCCTTGCGGTCAAGCGGCATCTCAAACGACTCGGTGAGATCGATCTCTCCAAGACCGTCAATAGGCTGGCCCAAAGGATTGACTACACGTCCAAGGAAGTTGTCGTTGACACGGATGGATGCAATACGGTGGGTACGCTTGACTGTCTGTCCCTCCTTGATACCGGCGGTAGGACCGAGAAGCACACAACCGACATTGTCTTCCTCGAGGTTCATCACGATAGCCATAGTACCGTTTTCAAACTCAAGCAACTCGTTGGCCTCAGCATTACGCAGACCGTAGATACGGGCCACACCATCACCGACGGTAAGCACGGTGCCTACCTCTTCGAACTGCTGGTTGCTGGTAACCTCGGTGAGTTGGCGGAGCAGAACCTCAGACACCTCACTTGGTTTTATTTTATCTGACATGTTGATTTGTTTTAATGAGCTGTCTGCCGGCATGGACGCCGGGACAGACAACCTGTTAATTTAGATAATTACTTTAACTCTGCGAGAATCTTCCTGAGTCCTGTCTTCACACTGGCATCCATGCGATAGGTGTCATATTCGAGTATGAACCCACCGATGATGTCGGGGTCGACCTCAGTATTGAATTCCACAGTTCCACGAGTCTTGCTTTCCACCATCTGCCGCATCTTGTCCTCGATAGCGGGAGTCACGGCAGTAGCGGTGATAAGCCTGCCACAGGTGATATTCTTCTGCTCACGATAAAGTGTAACATAAGAGGCAGCCATAAACTGCAGAGCGTTGTCGCGGCCCTCTCTCAGCACAAGTTTGAGGAAGCGGCGGGTAAGCTCGGTGGGCTCGGTGCCGGCTGCCGTAACGAGCAGCAGTTCCTTCTTCTCAGGCTGGAGCATGGGGGTGGCAATAGCCGTGCGAAGCTGGGGAACCTCGATATAGCTACGACCAAGGCACATCATGTCCTGGCACACGCTATCCTCGATTTTCAGCGCTGTGGCACTCTTGAGAAGCGCACGGGCATATCTCACAGATATCACTCCTAAATCCATAGCTTTATCAGTTTACTTTATTTTGAGGAATATCGTCCAACAGGCGGTCTATCAGTTCCATCTGTTTGGCATTGTCAGACAATTCTTCACGCAGCAGCTTCTCGGCTATCTTTACAGAGAGCTCGGCGACCTGTGTACGTATGCCGCGCATGGCTCCCTGGCGTTCGCTTTCTATCTGCAGACGAGCCTCAGAGAGTAGACGAGCACCCTCTTCGCGGGCCTGACCCTGAGCCTTCTCGACGATGGCGTCACGGGCAGCACCGGCTTCCTGAAGGATAGTGGCTTGCTTAGCGCGAGCTTCCTGCAGGAGGGCATCGCCTTCTTGTCTGACATTTTCCAGACGCTCGGTGGCCTCGTGGGCCTTGCGCAGGCTGTCGTCGATAAATTGCTTACGGCCTTCGACCGAACCAACTATCGCCGGCAGCGCATACTTGGCAAGGAATACGAGCACCACCAGAAACGCCAGTGCCATCCAGAACAGCAGTCCTAAATCAGGCGTCAGTATTGATGGCAAATTCATTATACTCTGTCCTTTCTATTAGTGGATAAGAAACGCACAGGCTGCAATGGCGAAAAGCGCACAACCCTCTACGAAAGCAGAAGTAAGAATCATGTTGGTCATAATCTTACCTGAAGCCTCGGGCTGACGTGCGATAGCGTCCATAGCCTGACCGCCAATCTTACCGATACCAATTCCTGCACCAATAACTGAAATACCAGCACCAATACCGCAGCCCAGCTGTGCCAGACCCTCGGCCAATAAAGTTGAAATAATCATAGTTGTAATGTTTATTAGTTGTTAATTGTTTTGTTAATATTCTCTTGTTCTATACATTATTATATATACATGTTCTATTCGGCCTCTTCTTCCTTGTGGGCGAGCCCTATGAAGACAGCGCTCAGCAGAGTGAAGACGTAGGCCTGTACGAAGGCGACCAGAAGCTCCAGACAGTTCATGAAGAGGAGCATCAGGACGCTGAAGATGTTAAGTCCGATACCGAAGCCCACGCCCATTGTCCATCCCAGGAATATCACGCAGGTGAAGCTGAGTATCACGGCGTGACCTGCCATCATGTTGGCGAAGAGACGAATCATCAGGGCAAACGGCTTGGTAAAGACGCCGAAAATCTCGATGATAGGCATCAATGGAATGGCCTTCAGGAAGATTGGCACATTGGGCCACAATATGTCTTTCCAATACTCCTTGTTGCCAAAGAGGTTGATGGCCAGCATTGTGCATACCGCCAGGAAGAGGGTGATATTGATATTGCCTGTCACGTTGACACCGCCGGGGAAGAAGGGCACCAGTCCCACGAGGTTACAGGTCAGGATGAAGAAGAAGGCGCTGAGCAGATATGGCGCAAAGCGCTTGTACTCCTTTTCTCCTATCGACGACTTCACCACATCATCATGTATGGTCATCACGATGAGCTCCATCGCCCCTACAAATCCCTTCGGCGCCTCGCTAAGGGTATCATGACGACGATACCAACGAGCGCAACAGGTGAAAATCACTATCAGGACAACCACGGCTATCCATATCTGCAGCACCACCTTGGTAATGCTCAAATCCAGAGGGCGCTCGGTGGTCCCGTCTGGCATCTTCTCATAAATCTTGCCATGATGGGTGGCATCAAAGAAGAATGGCGCGGGCAGCGAGTGCTCGGTGCCAACAAACCACTCACCCGTGGCGCCGCTTCTGACGATGATGGGCAATGGAATACTGAGCGAACGCCCCTCGTAACTGGCTATGTGCCACTCATACGCATCAGAGAGGTGCTCCAATACGGTCTCGGGGATATCCAGCTTTTCTTCCTTGCCCCCCTCATTGGCCATAGTTGCCAGGGGGAGCATGACAAGCGCCAGCAGGAGGATGATTGTTCTAATCTGTTTCATATTCATCATATAAAATGTAATCTACGGTTTCTTTTCCGCATCTGTGTTATGCTTATGCGTAAAGAACAGCGTGTGGTGTAGAACTGCGCTGAGATAGAATGCGGCAAAGATGAGGACAAAGGTGAGCATATCGCCCTTGCCGGTCTTGCCGACGAGGAGGAAGTAGACAAACATCACGACCAGCGCCAGCATGAAGCGGCCACCCGAAATGGCCAGAAACACGGAGGGCAGACTGTCGGGAGCCTCGGTAGCCACCTTGCG
This sequence comes from Prevotella sp. P5-108, assembly GCF_002251385.1. GTDB lineage: Bacteria > Bacteroidota > Bacteroidia > Bacteroidales > Bacteroidaceae > Prevotella. The sequence goes on along the minus strand of NZ_NPJJ01000038.1, from coordinate 87,115 downwards.
CCACGCCGTGACCGCCCCTATCTCGACAAAGAGTGCATAGACGGCACTCACGATGAGAGGCAGCGTCACCGAGGGATAGCTCATGGCGAGAACCAGGGTCAGGAAGAACAATACTGCCATGAGTGTCACTCCCTGGCGTATGTACTTCCAGTAGCGGATGTCTATCTCGTTCTTTTGAGTTTCCATTTGTATTCTATTTCAGTATTATACTTCTACGCACAGACTAATCTCATTCTTCTGAACTTCGACAAAACCGCCCATAATGTTCAGTTGTGCCTTCTCGCCGCCTTTGGGGAGATAGGTCACCACGCCAGACTCAAGCGAAGAGATTAGCGGAGCATGGTCCACCAGTATCTCAAACGCGCCGAGGGTTCCGGGCACGGTAACGCTCTCCACCTCGCCGGTGAAAACCACTTTTTCAGGAGAAATTACCTTAAGTGTCAGCATATAGATACTTGTTATTAATCACATCTTATACATTAGCCGCAGCCAGGAGTTTCTTGGCCTTCTCCTTGGCATCCTCGATAGTTCCCACATTGAGGAACGCCTGCTCGGGCAGGTCATCTACCTCGCCATTAAGGATGGCATTGAAACCCTTAATGGTCTCTTCGATGGGCACCATCACGCCTGGCAGACCGGTAAACTGCTCTGCCACAGCGAAGGGTTGTGAGAGGAAGCGCTGTACACGACGGGCGCGGTTAACGGTGAGCTTGTCTTCATCGGAAAGCTCGTCCATACCGAGGATGGCGATGATATCCTGCAACTCGTTATAACGCTGAAGCAACTGCTTTACACGCTGTGCGCAGTCATAGTGTTCCTTGCCCACAATCAGCGGGTCGAGGATACGCGAGGTACTGCCCAGCGGGTCAACGGCGGGATAGATACCCAGCTCGGCTATCTTACGCGACAGCTCGGTTGTAGCATCGAGGTGAGAGAAAGTAGTGGCTGGAGCGGGGTCGGTCAAGTCATCGGCAGGCACATAGACGGCCTGTACAGAGGTGATAGAACCGTTCTTGGTCGATGTAATGCGTTCCTGCATCGCACCCATTTCGCTTGCCAGCGTAGGCTGATAGCCCACTGCCGAAGGCATACGGCCCAAGAGAGCCGAAACCTCAGAACCTGCCTGAGTAAAGCGGAAGATGTTGTCGATGAAGAACATGATGTCGGCAGCTTCGCCGTCCTTGCCACCATGGTCGCGGAACTCTTCGGCCACAGTAAGACCCGAGAGTGCCACAGAGGCACGTGCCCCAGGCGGCTCGTTCATCTGTCCATAGACAAGGGTAGCCTGACTCTTTGCCAGCTCTTCCTTGTCAACCAGCGAGAGGTCCCATTTGCCCTCTTCCATGGCCTTGTTGAAGGCTTCTCCATACTTGATTACACCACTTTCGAGCATATCGCGCAGCAGGTCATTACCCTCACGCGTACGCTCTCCCACTCCGGCAAACACAGAGTAGCCGTTGTGGCCTTTGGCGATGTTGTTGATAAGCTCCATGATAAGCACTGTCTTACCTACACCGGCACCTCCGAAGAGTCCGATTTTACCACCCTTCATGTAGGGTTCGAGCAGGTCGATAACCTTGATACCGGTAGCCAGCATCTCTTTGTGGGTAGACAGTTCGTCAAACTTCGGAGCCTCGCGGTGGATAGGATAAGCGCCCTGCATGTCGAGTTTCTCCATACCGTCGATAGGCTTACCGATAACATTCATCATACGGCCCTTGATCTGGTCGCCGGCAGGCATGGTGATAGGACTTCCCGTAGCCACGACATCCAAGCCGCGCTGCAGTCCGTCGGTATTGTCCATAGCCACACAGCGTACAGTATCTTCACCGATATGTTGCTGGACCTCGATGATGAGGTCTTCACCATTGGGGCGTTTCACTGTGAGCGCCTCATAAATCTTTGGGAGCACCTTCTCCGGATCCTCGCCGTGGGTATCGAAGTATACGTCGATAACCGGGCCGATAATCTGCGAGATGCGTCCATTTATCTGTGACATAAGCTGATTGTGTTAATATGTTCTACATTATTATATTATATACTCAATTCGTCGAGCACCTTGATGAGCGACTTGTCGAAAGGCTTGTCAGAGCGGATGGCTTCCGACAGCGGCACATAGACAATCTCATTGTTGCGCACGCCAACCATCACGTTGCGCTGACCCTGCATGATAGCCTGGATGGCACCCACACCGGTACGCGAAGCGAGGATACGGTCGTGGGCAGAGGGGCGACCGCCACGCTGTAGATGGCCGAGGATGGAAACGCGCACATCATACTGGGGGAACTCGTTGCGCACACGCTCGGCATAGTAGAGGGCGCCACACTTGGGACTCTCAGAGACGATGACGATGCACGAACGCTTTGACTTGCGGATACCACGCTCCATGAACTGTGCCAACTGGTCTACGTCGGTAGAGTCTTCAGGGATGATGGCAGCCTCGGCCCCCGAGGCGATGGCGCTGTTCTGTGCCAGGAAGCCGGCATCGCGTCCCATAACCTCGATGAAGAAGATGCGCTCATGGCTTTGCGCTGTGTCGCGGATGCGGTCCACGCACTCTACGATGGTGTTCATCGTGGTGTCGTAACCTATAGTCGAGTCGGTGCCGTAGAGGTCGTTGTCGATGGTACCGGGCAGACCCACACAGCACACATCGTATGCGCGTGCAAAATCCATAGCGCCGGTGAGCGAACCGTTACCGCCTATCACCACCAGGGCGTCGATGCCCTCTTTCTGCAGGGTCTCATAGGCCTTGGCTTTGCCTTCAGGAGTCATGAATTCCTTGGAGCGGGCAGTTTTGAGTATCGTACCGCCCGACATGATGATACCACTCACGTTCTCGGTAGTGAAGTCAACCACCTCGTCATTGATCAGTCCATCATAACCACGATAGATACCTTTGATATTAAAACCGTTACAGATACCCGAACGGGTTACCGCTCTGATGGCAGCGTTCATTCCGGGGGCGTCGCCTCCAGATGTAAGGATTCCGATTGTTTTAATTTTTGCCATAATCTATATTGTTGTTTCTATTTCGTTCTACATCACTATCATGACCGCCAGCCCCAAGGCTGCGCCTACGAAGGCTTTCCAGCCTACATTGGAGATATACCACCCCACCCTGGCGTTCTCGGTCTTGAGGAATGCCACTCCGCTCAGCGACCCCACACAGAGGATGTTGCCACCCACGGCGGTCGAATAGGCTATCATGCTCCAATAGTCTGAGTTGAGCCCGTTGCTCTTGCCGATGGTGAAGAAGGTAAGTGCCGAAGTGAAGCTGTCGAGCACCGTGCTCAGCGCCGCAGCCAGCGTGCCAGCCACCCAGGTGGCTCCCACGTAGTTGTCGAGCTGTGCCACGAGCCAGCCCACGGCTCCCGTCTCCTGTACCACGCCCACTGCCAGCATGATACCCATGATGTAGAGCATCATCTGTATCACTCCATACTGCAGCACACGAGGCACACGACGCTGCATCATCTCGTCAGTGTCTATCAGACGCCTGTTGAAGATTTCATTGACTACCCACAGCACCGCCAGCACGCAGAAGGCGCCGAGGAAAGGGCTCAGTTTGGTGATACGGTGGAAGGTGGGGATAAACCACAGACCGCCGATACCCACAAAGAGCATCAGCAGCCGCTGCCATATATTCAGACGGGTGTCGTCGCCACGGTAGGGCATCGTCACCCATTCGGTCTCAGTCGTTTCGGGCAGGCTTCTGCCTATCCACCAGGTGGGCAGCAGCCAAGCCGTGAGGCAGGGCAACGCCATCGCCGACGAATAGGCGGTGGGGGTAACGTGGCCCATGTTCCAGAGGAAGAGACCTGTGGGGTCGCCGATTACGGTGAGTGCTCCGCCACAGTTGGCTGCCAGCACTATGGCCGCGCCGAAATAGAGGCGCATGCGCAACTGGGGCACCACCCTGCGCATCACCGTGAGCATCATCACCGTGGTGGTGAGGTTGTCCAGGTTGGCTGAAATGATGAAGGTGATTATCGACAGTGCCCACAACAGTCGGCGGCTGCGACGGGTCTTCAGCAACTGGGAGACGAAGTCGAAGCAACCATTATTGTGAAGTATCTCTACAATGGTCATCGTGGCCAGCAGAAAGAGCACTATCTCTGCTCCGCGGCCAACGTATTTGAGAAAGACATCCTGGGCGATATACTCCTTGACGACACTGCTTGTGGGAACGGCGCCACTCAAGAAGTCGAAATAATCATTAGGGTGCTGACTCATCACGAAGTCGGTGCCGTAGCAGATGTACAATATCCAACCCACCGTTCCTGCAAATACAGCAACAGCAGCCTTATTGACTTTTGTCAGGAGTTCCGTGGCAATTAGCACATAGGCGATTAGCAATATGACAACTATTACGAGTGTCATTTCTCAGATCATTTCCACTGCAAAGATAACCATTTATAATCAAGAAACGCCCTGAGTAGCGGCATTTTTTGGTAGAGGTTAACTTTTTTTTCATTAAGACACACACTTTTTGTGACAAATGGTAAGTTCGCCCCTGTCTCCATGCCCGGCAGAGCAGCTGTCAGAGCCGTCGCAGCCAGCGTTTGAGCGTGAAATAGAGTTCTTCCTGAAGGCAGAAGAGACGCCACGAGGGGCGCAGGGGCATATAGCCCAGTTTCCACTTGTTGCGGGGTTCCAGTGTGGTGGTATCTATGGTCTTCCACACGCGCTTCATCTCTGCCCGAGCAGCCCTACGGTCATGGGGAGTCATATGCTGGCGGTGGATGAAATAGAAGCGCCAGCAGTCGACGAGCACCAACCAGCGCTGGTTCTCATAGCGGCGCAGCACGTCGTCGCCTACGGCCAGGTCTATCAGCTGTCGGCGCATGCTCTCGTTGGCGCGCAGATAGTCAAAATGACGGAGGCCTGCCTTGTGGGTCACCGACGCCTCGTGCTGACGGTAGTAGTAGAGCCCGCCACAGGGTCTCACCTCGCGCGAGATGTAGTAGTGCAGCCGGGTGGTATTGTCGTCGCTATAGGCGCGGCAACTGTCGTCGTAGGGATAGCGGTCGTAGAGAGCGCGGCGCGCCATATAGACTCCGTGGATGGCCCACGACAGACTCTCACTGAAGGCTTCGTAGCCGCTCATCACCTCAAACTGCGGCAGGGGGATGCGCTGCTGATGTTGGTCGTCAAACCACTGCACCACATCAAAGAGCACGCAGTCGGTATGCGCATGGCGGCTGAACACATCGACAGCCTGTCTCAGGGCGTCACGATCGTACCAGTCGTCGGCATCGAGGAAGCAGATATAGTCGCCCTGCGCCAACTTCAGCGCCTGGTTGCGGGCATAGGCCTGGCCGTGGTTTTCGTCGAGTCGCAGGGTGCGGATAGTGTCATAGCGGGCGGCATAGTCAGCCAGCACCTCGGGCGTAGTGTCGGTCGAAGCGTCATCGGCCACTATCACCTCTACCCCATCGAGTGTCTGCGCCATGAGCGAGTCAAGGCACTGGGGCAGAAAGGCGGCGCCGTTGTACACAGCCACGATTACGGAGCATACAGGTCTGACCATCACTGCCGTCCTCCCTGATTGTGGTCCTGACGGTTGCGGCGGCGCAAGAGCCAGAGCGAGACGACAAGACTGGCGAGGGCCAGCGCTATGGCGGCCACCCAGTAGACCCACCCCGTGGCGAGAGTCACCACGGCATAGGCGGCAATGACTGCCGGCAGCTGCATAGCCACACATACAGCCACCCGACCATCGGGACGGTAGCCGTAGCGCCAACGGTTGTAGGCCATCAGCAGCACGGTGTCGAGCACAGCACCGATGAACAGCGCCACACCGGTACCGGTGAGCCCCCAGCAGCCAAAGCAGACATACATCAAGGGTAGTATCATCACCACATAGACGCCCTCCATAAACATGAACGACCGCGAATCGCCTCGTCCCAAGGGGATATAGGCGACAGGCAGTTTGACTGCGCGCAGGAAGAGGGCCATCACCGAGAACTGCATCATGCCAATCACGGGCAGGAACTTGCCACTGAAGAGCAGGGGGAGCAGCACGGGCAGGGCGAACATCATCGCCACGAGCAGGGGCGCCATGATGAGCAGCGACACCTCTATCTGGCGGTTCACGCAGCTGTTGAGGGTAGCCCCCGTGCCACCGACGGCAGAGAGGCGGGGATAGTAGTCGGTCTCCATGGCCGAGAACACCATGCCGCCATAGGTCATCGTCATCATGTAGCCTGCATTGTAGAGGCCCACGGTGTTGAGCGAGCCCGCCACATTGAGGAATGAGCGGATGGCAAACTCCATGCCGCTGCCCATCATGCCGACTACGACAAACGAAAGCCCCAGTTTGAGCATGCCGTTGCCACGGCTGAGAAAGCGGCGGCTGAAGGAGAGGCGCAGGGGGAAGAGACGGCATGAACGCCAGAGGGTCAGCACAGCCTGTATGAGGGCTGCAAGGAAGAGCGAGGGCACGATGGCGGTCTCGCCATAGAGGTAATAGAGGGGAATGGTGACCACCAGCACGGCAAAGACATTGTAAACCGAGATGCGAGCCAACGAGCCCAACTGTCTGACGGCCTTGAGCACTGCCATCTCGCCTCCGGTGAGTGCCATGAGCGCCACCGTGGGCGAGAGCAACAGGTAGTGGAGGGTGTGGGCACCCCAGTTGAAGGAGAAACTGTCGATAAACGGAGCTGCCATCACGCACACGAGCATACCCAGCAGCGCCACCATCACGCTCCAGGAGCGTATCAGGCACACGCTCTCTTCCAACCTGCGGCGGTCGGTGCTCTCATAAGCCTCGGCGATGGTCTTCACACCGCTCGTGGGCACACCCATGTTGGTAGAGTCGCCCACCAGCTTGAGGGTGGAGTTGAAGAGGGCGATAAGGCCCATGCCCCCAGGGCCGAGGATTACCGCCACGAGCTTGTTGCGTATCATCGCCACCAGGATATTGAGTCCCTGGATGGTGCCAAACACGCTGGTGTATTTGAGGATATGCTTGTAGGATGTATGTTCCATATATCTGTCGGGAGCAGCCATGCCCGCCCCATTTCTCCACGGGCTCTTGGCCTGGCTGTGCGGGGCGAAAAGGGCGCAGGCTGAGCCTCGAGGCGGCTGACTTGTTTGTACTTGTATGACTATATCATATAAACGCAGAATATGCCGATTTATTATGAAGACGGCGCACTTAATGTGGGCGCCAAGGCATCGCTGCGGCGAGAGTGAGCCACGACAGACGCCCATCGCGCCACTCTGCCCAGCCCATCAGGGGTTGCCCTCTGACTGGTGCTCACCGTCACCATCATGCGGTCGATGACGGCATAAAACCAGGAGATGGCGAAAATCCTGATTTCGTGGTTTGATTTCTGTATTTCCCACTCTGATTTGCACATTGCAAAGTTTGATTTCACCATTTCACGCTTCGCATCCAACTTTTATGCCATCTCGGTGCAGATGGGCACGGGCACCATCGGGACGGCGCGGAACGGGAGGATATCAGGCATGAACAGGGCGAAAGGGTGGATGGTGCGGTCAGTCGTCGGCAGTGGCTGCGGCGATATTGCGGATGATGCCGGCATACTTGGCGCGCTTCACGGCGCTGCCCTTGAAGAGCCGGCGATAGTCGTCTTCGGTCAGCTGCTGCCAGTCTGCGGTGGTCATCGCCATCAACTCTTGTGAGGGCTGGAACTCGGGCACATCAGTGGGCTGCGCGAAACGGTTCCAGGGGCAGGCTTGCTGGCAGCGGTCGCAGCCATAGAAGCAGTTGCCGAGCGCACGGGATGCCTCGTCGGAGAGGGGACCACGATTTTCGATGGTCTGATAACTGAGACAGCGACAGGCGTCCATCGTAGCCTCGCCGTCGTCGTCGAGATGGATGGCGTGGGTAGGACAAGCCTGCAGACAACGGTCGCAGGTGCCACAGCGTGAGGCCATGGGCTCGTCGTAGTCGAGGGGAATGTCGAGGAATATCTCTCCGAGAAAGAACTGGCTGCCGGCGTGGGGGATGATGAGCTGCTGGTTGCGGCCTATCCACCCTATCCCACTCTGCTGCGCCCAATACTGCTCGAGCACAGGGGCTGTGTCGACAAAGCACCGGTAGCCCCCGGTGATGCCAAGACGGGCTACGAGGAGCTGCATGCGCTGGCGCATCACGTCGTGATAGTCTTTGCCAAGCGCGTAGGCAGCCAGATGAAGCTCGTCGCGAGGCACCTCGACAGCGGGGGCATAGGGCAGCGCCAGACTCACAATGCTCTGCACGCCAGGGACAAGCAGCCGTGGGTCGAGGCGCAGGTCGACATGACGGTACATATACTCCATATCGGCGAAAGTGCGACTGCTCACGCGGCGAAGGAAGCGGCGGGCGTAGCCATCGTCGACGGGGCGCGCCTGGGCTATGCCACAAGCAAAAAAGCCGAGACTGCGGGCCTCGGCTTTTAACTTATTTGAAAACTCGGAATTCATATCCTTGTTCTTTTAACCATCTCAGAGCTTCGGGCAAGGCATAATGCAACTTGTCGATGCTCTTAAGCGAATCGTGAAAGGTAATGATAGACCCGTTGCGGGTATATCGCTTGACATTGTTGAGCACGTCCTCGGCTGTTATCCACTTGGAATAGTCGCGGGTGACGACATCCCACATGATGATGCGATACTTGCGGTTTACCCACCAATAGACCGTGGGCCGCATCCAGCCGTGGGGCGGTCTGAAGAGATGGGCGTGGATGAGCTCGTTGGCCTTGATGACATTGAGGGCATAGGTAATGCTCATGTGCTTGAACGAACCCAGGTGGTTGAAGGTGTGGTTGCCCACCTGGTGGCCCTCCTCAACGATGCGGTTGTACAGGTCATGGTGTCGCAACACGTTCTCGCCCACCATAAAGAAGGTGGCGCGCACTCCGAACTCCCTCAGCGTGTCGAGAATAAAGGGTGTGGTCTCCGGGAGAGGGCCGTCGTCGAACGTGAGATAGACGGCCTTCTCGTGAGAGTTCATTCTCCACACGGCTTTAGGGTAAAGCCAGCGCAGAAACGTAGAGGGTTGCTCGATAAACATGACTATCCTTCGGCATTGGGGTCAACACCACCACGGTTGCGGTAGATGGTGTAGAGCACGTTGAGCTGACGGAGCTGCTCCTTGGCGAGCTTGCTGTCCACGAGTTCGGTCACATCGACTATCTGCTGCATGATATAGAGCTGGGTGAGACACTCGTTGTAGTACTGGTGGAAGTTGGCGTCGTTGAGGGTAACATACCACGACATGTACTGGGTGGCGTCGCGCCAGAGGTCGTTGATAATCTTCTTGGCCTTCGCCTTGGCACCGAGGAGGGCATACGCCCTGGCGATGTCGCCGCCTCCGCCGATATAGCGCAGGGGCAGGTTGTAGGTGGGAAGATACTTCTCGGCCTTGGCAAGCACCTTGGCTGCCTTGTCGGTCTTGCCCTCGGTGATAAGTTTGAGCGCAAGGGTAGCCATAAGCTGTCGATGGGTGTAGCACATGCGGCGAACTGTCTCGTCGAGATAGATGCCGGGCTTCTCGAGACCGCCAAACTTGTAGCGGTTCATTACATTATTATATGTTGTCTCGGTGTCGAAGTTATTGCCGTCCTTGGTGGTGAATGGAGAGATACGGTAAGCCAAGCCCTCCTGGATGAAGTTGTCGCCAAGGTTCATGTAGTTGTCTTCGCCCACGGTCATGGCAACATAGATAGGACGTGTCCACTGGCTGTTGGCCACCATCTCGAGCATCATGAGGTCGTTCTTGTAGAGCGCGCGCTTGCCCTTGAGCGAGATGACCATCCGGTCGGGGATAGAGTCAGAGACCATCATCATGCCGCTACGGCGCACGGCGTCCTTGTCGATGGTGACATAGACGGTGTCGGTGGGGATGACGTGGGTGGTGGGGTCGTTGCTCAGAACCCAATGCTGCATGATGTTCTTCAGCTCGAAGGGGTTCTCGCCGAAGGTCTTGACAGCCTCTTCCTTGTCCTGCTCATAGAACTTAAGCACCTGCTCCTTGAGCTCGGGACGCACTTCGACATAGTCGTTGGTACCGATACAGTACTGGAGACGGTTCCAGGTGATGGGGAGTGAAGGAGAGGTGTAGGCGGGACGGCGCATCTGGTCGATATACCAGTCGGTAGCAAGATAACTGAGGTTGCAGACGCGCGCATCGGTACGCACACCCTCTACATCCTGGTTGTACCAGAGTGGGAAGGTATCGTTGTCACCATTGGTAAAGATGATGGGGTTGCCCTTGTCCTGCAGGGTGTTGAGGTAGTTCTGTCCGAAATCGCGGCAGGTGTATCGGCCACTGCGGTCGTGGTCGTCCCAGGTCTGGCTGGCCATCTGCACGGGGATGAGCAGACACACGGCACCTACAACGCTGCTGATGATGACGCTCTCCTTCTTGAAACGGCGCGCAATCATGTCGATGATGGCAGCGACGCCCATACCACACCAGATGGCGAAGGCATAGAACGAGCCGGCATAAGCATAGTCGCGCTCACGGGGCTGTCCGGGAGTCTGGTTGAGATAGATGACGATGGCGAGACCGGTCATGAAGAACAGGAATGCCACTACCCAGAACTGGCGCTCGCCCCGGCGTCCGCGGAAGAGCTGCCAGAAGAGTCCGATGATACCAATAAGGAGGGGCAGACAGTAGAATACGTTGTGTCCTTTGTTGTTCTTCAGGTCGTCGGGCAGGTTGTCCTGATTGCCGAGACGCCAGTTGTCAAACCATTTGAAACCAGTAATCCAGTTACCCTTTTCAAGAGCGCCGTGGCCCTGAATATCGTTCTGACGACCGGCAAAGTTCCACATGAAATAACGCCAATACATGAAGTTACACTGGTAAGAAAAGAAGAACTTGAGGTTATCCCACTGCGAGGGGACCTTAACCTGCACGGGTTGGCCACAGCGGTCGTAGTTGACGATATCGCCCTGAACGCCACCCATCCAGTCTTCATACTCCTGGGCATGGGCACGGTCGTGCATACGTGGGAAAACCATATTCTGGGCATAGACATAGCGGTCTTTGGTATTGACAATGAAGTAGGAGTCCTTCTCGTCTTCACTGCTCTTCTCCTTACGGCTGTAGATGGGCGCGCCCGTCTTCATACGGGGCACACACATGCCGTCTTTCTCGTCGAGAGCCACCTCAGAGGTGTAAGCCTGGCCGTAGAGCAGCGGGCTGTCGCCATACTGGTCGCGGCTGAGATAGCTGCCGAGGGTGAAGATGTCCTCAGGAGAGTTCTGGTCCATAGGAGGATTGGCTGCCGAGCGGATGACGATGAGCGCGTAGCTCGAGTAGCCTATCATGAGCATCAGCATGCAGAGCAGCGCGGTGTTCTTGATACGCGATGACACGAGATGCACGGCCTTGCCGGTACTGCCCTTACGCTTGTAGTTGAGCACAAACCACAGGATGGCGAGCACGATGGCTCCGGTCACGGCTGCCTTGATGCCGAAACCGTAGAAGGGGATGCCCAACAATGCCACAGAGAGCAGGAATGCCACATTCTGGAGCTTGGGGTGATGGTTGGTATAGGTCTCGTAGATGGCCCATATCACGGTGCCCACAAGGAGTATCAGATAGATAATCTCGCCGGTATTGAACGGACAGCCAAGCACGTTGACAAACAGCAACTCAAACCATCCGCCCACGGTGATGATGCCAGGCACGACGCCGTAAAGCACTGCTGCCACCAGGACAAATGAGATGGCGAGGGCAATAAGCGAACCTTTGAGCTCGACATTGGGGAACTTGCGGTAGGTGAACACCAGCACGATGGCGGGAATACACAGCAGGTTGAGCAGGTGTACGCCGATGCTCAAGCCGGTCATATAGGTTATCAGCACAAGCCAACGGTCGGAGTGGGGCTCATCGGCGTGGTCTTCCCACTTGAGGATAAGCCAGAACACAATGGCGGTGAAGGCGGAAGAATAAGCGTAGACCTCGCCCTCGACTGCAGAGAACCAGAAGGTATCACTGAAGGTATAGATAAGCGCACCTACCAGACCAGAAGCCTCGATGGCTATCATGCGGCTGGTGGTCATATTGCTCCAGTCCTTGATTATCAGCCTGCGCGTAAGGTGGGTGATACTCCAGAAAAGGAAGAGAATGGTGGTGGCGCTGAGCAGCGCACTCATGGTGTTGACCATGCGGGCCACCATAGACGGGTCGCTTACAAACTGGGTGAAGAGGTTGGCGGTGAGCATGAAGAATGGTGCCCCAGGTGGATGGCCTATCTCCATCTTGTAGCCGGTGGTGATAAACTCCGGACAGTCCCAGAACGAGGCAGTCGGCTCAATGGTAGAACAATAGACTACAGCTGCCACAAGGAATGTAAACCAGCCGAGAATATTGTCCACAATTTTGTACTGTTTCATTGTTATTATGTAATTATTAATAATTTCGGGCCTATATATACTTGCAAAGTTACTGCTTTTCGTGCAAGAAAGTGCAGTAATGATAAAGAAAATGAAAAGGATGTGTTCTTTTTAATCAGTTTTTACATTTCCGCGTGACAGACATGGTCACAGATAGGTCAAATATTGAGGAAATGCTCTTCGATTCTCTCATGGGGCATCGAAACGGTATCATGGTAGTGGAGAGTGTGGTTGACACACGCCACATGGCGGGCATTGTCAATCACGGTGGCAATGTCGTGGCTCACGATGACGATGGCGCAGGAGCGGTTGAGTTCGGCAAGGGTCTGGTACATCTGCTCCTGAAAGCGCTTGTCGATGTAGGTGTTGGGCTCGTCAAGGATAAGCACCTCGGGGTTGGAGACGACAGCACGCGCCAGCAACACGCGCTGAAGCTGGCCACCAGAGAGCTGGCCTACATGATGACTGGCCAAGTCGCCGAGTTCAAGGCGGGAGAGGGTGTCGTCAATCTGGCGACGCTGATGGGCATCGAGGCGGCGCTGCCACCAGTGGCGGGTCTTCAGACCAGAGGCTACAATGTCGTAGACGGAGATGGGGAAATGACGGTCTATCTGACTGTACTGGGGGAGATAGCCTATGCCGAGGTGGTCGACAGCCTCGCCGTCGCGGAAGAAAGTCACGCGTCCGGCATCGGGTTTCTTGAGTCCGAGGATGACACGCATGAGCGTGGTCTTGCCGCCGCCGTTGGGACCGATGACAGCCAGATAGTCGTGAGGGTAAATCTGGAGAGAGACATGCTCCAATACAGACTTGCCGTCATAACTGGCGCTGATGTTGTCGAGGGTGATAATGGGACTCATGGTTGTGGATGTGATAGCTGTGGATGATTGGGGCGAGCGGCTACTTCAACCGCTTGGCGGTGAGGAGCATCTCGTCTTCCCAGTTATAACTGAGGGGATTGATGGTGATGACCGTAGCGCCGGTCTCACGGGCTACGATGCGCGTATTGCGGTTGGCAAACTCCTTCTGGAGAAAGAGGCACTTCACCTGGTTGTCCTTGGCTACCTTGATGGTGGCCATCAACTGCGACACAGAGGGTTCGCGTCCATCCTCTTCAATGGGTATCTGGCGCAGACGGTAGTCTCGGGCGAAATAAGTGAGTGATGGGTGGTAGACAAGGAAGGCTGTGGACTTGTCGCGGGTAATCTGCTCGCGGATATGGGTATCGAGGATGTTGATACGGCTGACGAGGTTCTCAAGGTTGGCCTTGAAGTAGAGGCTGTCCTTGGTGTCTACCGCCGCGAGGGCACGGTAGATGTTGCGGGCGATGATCACAGCGTTCTGGGTGCTCATCCAGGTGTGAGGGTCGGGATGTCCGTGCATGGTCGTGGCCATCTCTATCCCCTGGGAAGAGTCGATGACGATGGTATGGGGCGCGTTCTTCTCAAGTTTCTTCATCCAGGCACGCTCAAAGCCTATCTGCCCTACCTTAATATACATGTCGCTCTTGGAGAGGTCTATCATCTGGCGCGCGGTGGGCTCGTAGGTCTCGGGGTTGCTGCCCTTGGGCACCATCGACTTGACGACAAACCTGTCGCCGGCTATCTGCTCGGTGAAATAGCGCAAAGGCTCGATACTGACAATGATGGAGCGCGTGTCTTCAGCACTTTTCATGCTGCAAGAACCCAATAGCACTACGCCCGCAAGGAATAAAAGAGATGTAGGGATTCGCATAATATGTCATATTACTAATGAAGCGCCTGCGGCAAGGGCTATGTAGCGTATCAACTTGCCCAGGGTGATGCTGGTAAATGTAATGCAGAGATTGGCCTTCATCAATCCCAATGCCACGCTGATGGCGCTGCCCAATACAGGCAGAAACGAGAAGACGCCAAGCCATGCGCCGTGGCCGGAAAGGAACCTCTGCGCCCGTTCCACCTTCTCCTTCTTGATGTGGAGGTACTTCTCTATCCACTCCATCTTACCCATACGGCCTACGCCGTAATTGAACATGGAGCCAGCTACATTGCCTATCGTGGCATAGATAATCAGATAGACCGGATTAAGGCCTGCCGCCAGCAAGCCCAACATGATGGCTTCACTGGAGAAGGGGAAGACACTTCCAGCAAGGAACGAGGACAGCAGCATGCCCCAATAGCCGAAATCTATCAACATAATACTAAGTTGCAAAGGATTAACGCCACACTGGCGGCGGCGATGACAAGGAAAGTGACATTACTGGTTTTGGTGTGGCTGAGCGCCAGGAAATGGGCAATCAGCGGCGAGGTGTTGACGATGAGCAACGGGAGCAGCGCAGCATAGCTCTGGGGCTGCAGGACGATAAACACACTCAGCACAATCTGCATGATAACCAGGAACTCATAAATCATACGGGTGCTGATACGGTCATTGTAACTCGTATGGAGATAATGGCACATTCCCAGCACACCCATCAGCAGCACAAAGATGATGGTCAGGGTGACCATGAGCGGGAGGGAGGCGAATCCGGCCAACGCGTCGACGCTCGCAATCGTCAGCAGATAGTCTGTATGCTCTGTCAGTCTGTGGGTATAGACCAGATAGCAACCCACAAGCCAATAAGGGAGCGTCAGCCCCATGAGTGACGCCAGCAGAGTGCGACTGCTGAAAGCCAGCATCTTGGTGGCGAGCAATATCCATAGCACCGGCAACAGCCAGAGCACACGCATCCATATCATGGAGACCACTCCCAGACAGACAAAGGCATAGAAGACAATGCCCGTGGCCTGCTTGTCCTGATAGGAATGGAAGAGGAGCGTGTAGAAGGTGGCAAACCCCAAAGCCGCGACGCCACTCTGGATGTGGGGGAACAGGAAGAGCGTCGTCATGCTGAACACGAGAAACGCACAGGAAACCATACGGCTATAGATGCGTATGAGGGCGTGATGGTTGTTCATCAGCACCATGAGGTAGGTGGCGAGAATAAGCATGCCGAACTCCGCCCACAGATTGTGGGTAAAGAGCCCGGCTGTCAGGTATACCGCCACGGCTACCACTGCCACGAAGGGCAGCGCATATCGGCTTTCGGCTAATCTGTTCTGTATCCGTTTCATTCGTTACTCTTGTCTGCTCCCTGCCGCAGGTCACGGCAGAGAGCCTGGGGGTTATGCTTGTGTCACTTGAGGTCCTGACCGATGTCGCTTCTGAAGTACTTGTCCTTGAACTGTATCTTCTGGGCTTCGCCGAAACTCTTGCGGAGGGCTTCTTCACGGTCTTTGCCGTACGACGAGACTGCTATCACGCGGCCACCGGCAGTGACCACCTCGCCGTCTTTGACTGCCGTACCGCTATGGAAGACGATACTGCCCTGCACGCTGTCGATACCGCTGATGGGATAACCTTTCTCGTAGTGCTCGGGGTATCCGCCGCTGACGAGCATGATGCACACGGCAGCGCGAGGATCAAACTCAATCTTGCGCTCAGCCAGATTGCCCTCGGCAACGCCCTCAAAGAGGTCTACGATGTCGCTCTTCAGCCTCAGCATGACGCTCTCGGTCTCGGGGTCACCCATACGGCAGTTGTATTCTATCACCATAGGCTCGCCATCGACATTGATGAGTCCGAAGAAGATGAAGCCTTTGTAGTCGATACCTTCCTCGGCGAGGCCATCGACTGTAGGACGGATGATGCGGTCTTCCACCTTCTTCATCCATGCCTCGGTGGCAAAGGGAACGGGCGTAACACTGCCCATACCGCCAGTATTCAGACCGGTATCGCCCTCGCCGATACGCTTGTAGTCCTTGGCCTCGGGCAGGACCTTATAGTTCTTGCCGTCGGTAAGCACAAACACAGAGCACTCGATACCGCTGAGGAATTCTTCGATGACCACACGCGCAGAGGCATTACCGAACATACCGCCGAGCATCTCGCGCAGCTCTTTCTTGGCTTCGTCGAGCGTGGGGAGGATGAGCACACCCTTGCCGGCACAAAGTCCGTCGGCCTTGAGCACGTAGGGAGCCTTGAGGGTTTCGAGAAACTTCAAGCCTTCATCAAGGGTGGTACCGTCGAAGGTCTCGTAGCGTGCCGTGGGGATATTGTGGCGCTTCATAAACTGCTTGGCAAAGTCCTTGCTGCCCTCGAGCACGGCACCGGCCTTGGAGGGACCTATCACGGGCACACCGGCAGTACGCTCGTCGGCCTTGAAGTCGTCGTAGATGCCCTTGACCAGCGGGTCTTCGGGGCCTACCACAACCATATCCACACCGTTGTCGGCGACAAACTGCTTGAGCGACTCAAAATCATCGGCCTTGATAGCCACATTCTGCCCCACACCGGCCGTACCGGCGTTTCCGGGAGCGATAAAGAGGTTCTCCACTTTCTCGCTTTGAGCGATTTTCCAGGCCAAGGCGTGTTCGCGGCCGCCGCTTCCTAACAATAATATCTTCATGACTGTATATGAATTATAGGTTTATGTCTTTACTTGAGATAGTCAAAGAAGTACTGACTGATGCGCTCATGGAGATGGGTACTCTGATGACCGCGCATGTTGTGGGGTTCACCGGGATAGGCAAAGAAGTCGGGCTGGGTGCCGGCGGCGATACATGCCTTGAGAAAGGTGAGGCAGTGCTGAGGCAAGACGGTAGGGTCGTTGTAGCCGGTGATAATCTGGAGCTTGCCCTTGAGGTCCTTGGCCTTGTAGAGCAGCGATGTCTTCTTGTAGCCTTCAGGGTTAGTCTGCGGGGTGTCCATGTAGCGCTCGCCATACATCACCTCGTACCAGTGCCAGTCGATGACGGGACCACCGGCCACGCCTACCTTGAACACGTCGGGGTAATTGGTCATCAGCGAGATGGTCATAAATCCGCCGAAGCTCCATCCGTGAACGCCGATTTTGTCTCCATCGACATAGGGAAGGCTCTTCAGATATTCCACACCTTTCATCTGGTCTTTCATCTCTTCCTGACCCAACTGGCGGAACGTAACCTGCTCAAAGGCTTTGCCACGATGCTCGCTGCCGCGATTGTCGAGGATGTAGAGCAGATAGCCCTTGTCGGCCATATATGTCTCCCAACTGCGGCTGCCATAGTGCCAGCTTGCTTCGACATTGTGGGCGTGGGGACCGCCATAGACATAGACGATGGCGGGATACTTCTTGGCGGGGTCGAAGCCTGTGGGCTTGACCATACGCCAGTAGAGGTCGGTGGTACCATCAGCTGCCTTCACCGTACCACAACTGTACTCGGGCACGCGATAACCCTTCCAGGGGTCGGGGGCAGAGAAGTAGTCGAGCTTCTTGCCGTTGTCTACATTGATGATGGCGATATTGCGAGGGGTGTCAGGTGTAGTGTAAGAGTCATAGAGGTACTGACCGTCACTGCTTATCTGGGCACTGTGCCAGCCCTCGCCATTGGCGTCGATGAGGGTGCGCTTGCCGGTAACACAGTCTACCATGAACACGTTCTTCTGGATAGGACTGAGGGCATTGCCGGTGATGATGACACTCTTGCGACGGGCGTTGAAGCCTACCACCTCAAACACTTCCCACTCGCCCTGGGTGAGGGGCTTGATGTCTACCGACTCGGTATTGCCAGCCATACGACTGCCATGCTTGCCGATGGAGCAGAGGTAGAGGTGGTTGTAACCGTCGCAACGGCTCTGCATGATAAAGGTGGAACTGTCCCAAGGCAGGAACATGATGGGGTTCTGCGGCTCTACGTATTTCTCGTCGGTCTCACGATAGAGCTCGCCGCTCTTTTCGCCTGTCTGTGCGTCGTAACAGGTGAGACGGCTGTCGTTCTGGTCGCGGTTGAGTTCAAACATATAGACCTTGCTGCCGTCGGCGCTCCAGGCGATGTTGGTGAAGTAGCGGTCAGTGGGGTCGCCGGCTTTGAGATAGACGGTTTTGCCGGTGTTGAGGTCAAAGACTCCCACGGTCACCTTGTGAGAAGTCTCGCCGGTCATGGGATACTTGTCGGGAGCGGCGGTGGCTATGCAGCTCTCGGTCTCGGGGTGGTTGAAGTTGATTTCAGGGATGTTGACCTGGGGATAGTCGGTCACCATCGACTGGTCCATGCGGTAGAAGGCCAGACGCGTACCGTCGGGACTCCAGAAGGTGCCCTTGTGTATGCCAAACTCATCGCGGTGTACGCTCTGTCCGTAGACGATGTTGCGCGAACCGTCGGCAGAGAGCTGCCACTCCTTCACGCCGCGCTGCACATAGAGGTTGTCGTCCTTGAGATATGCCACAGCCTCGCTGGCAGCACAGGTCTCGAGGATATCGCCATCTATCTGGCGCTCGCTGAGCAGTGCCTTCTTCTTGAAGTCAAAGGTGTATATCGTGTGTCCTTCGCGGATGACCACGATGCTCTTGTCGGCATAGGGGAACTGCGCGTTGTAGAGCGAGTGTACCTTGCGGCTCTTGGTGGGACCAGCCCACTGGTTTACCTCATTGATGGCAAAGAGACGGCGCTCCTTGCCGCTCTTTTTGTCTACGATGAAGCAGGCCTCGGCATCCTGACGCACCAGCTGGTTGCCCCACCAGGTGCACCAGCGGTTCTGCACACGCATGTTGTGGAAGTTTCTGCCGCCAAAGTTGATGTCTTCAAGGGTGAGTCCCTTGTCGCCTGTCTGCTCCTTGACCATACCTACCTGCTGTGCGGTCTGTGCCTGCACGCCCATTGATAACATTGCTGCCATAGCGATGAATGATGTCTTGATATTCATGACCTCTACCTTATTATATATATATTATACTGACAGCCCCGGTGCCTCCCCCGTTGCGGTGCATAGGGATGGAAGCACCCTGACTGCTGTCCTGATGATTAATCTTCTGTCTCGGCGTCGTATGTCTTGAAGGGATTGCGCTTGCCACCCTTGCTGCCGCCCTTGCCGCCACGGCTGTCCTTGCCACGACGGTCGTTGTCGGTGAGGCGGGGACGGGGACGGTCCTGACGGTCGCCGAAGCGGTCGTCCTTGCCACGACGGGCAGGACGCTGCTTGTCGTCAAACGAGTGGAACTTGAATGAGCGGATGTCGCCTTCCTCGTTTTCCTCATGCTCGTCCAGACGGCGCTTGAACTCACGCTCCTTGCGGAAGCGGTGCTTCTGTGCCATCTCGCGCTTCTCGTCTTCAGTCTTCACCACACCGCCCTCAGAGCGGAAGTCGCGCATCTTGCCGTCGAAGATGGCATACTTGCGGAACTCGCACTCCAGACTGCCGTTGTAGACGGGTATCTTGATAGAGGGCTTCAGACCTATCTGGTCGAAGCATTCCTCGCGGTAAGAGAGCACCCAAGCCTCATTGCCCATGAACTGGTGCTTGAGACGCTCGCCTATCATCTTGTAGGTGGCGAGCAGGTTGGGGGTAGAGATGCGTTCGCCGTAAGGAGGATTGGTCACCATGATGCTCTTGTTGGCAGGGTTGGTGAAGTTCTTGAAGTCGGCATTCTCTATGGTGATGTCCTTGGTGAGTCCGGCGGCACGCACGTTCAGACGCGCGGTGTTTACCGCCTTCATATCCACATCATAACCATAGATGTGGTGTTCGAACTCGCGCTCGAGAGAGTCGTCATTGTAGATGTTGTCGAAGAGGTCGGCGTCGAAGTCGGGCCACTTCTCAAAGGCAAACTCCTTGCGGAAGACACCAGGGCTGATGTTGCGGGCTATCAGTGCAGCCTCGACCAGCAGCGTGCCCGACCCACACATGGGGTCTATGAAGTCACACTCGCCCTTCCAGCCTGTCATGAGTATCATGCCGGCTGCCAACACCTCGTTCAGAGGTGCCTCTACGCTCTCCTGACGGTAGCCACGGCGGTGCAGAGACTCGCCGCTCGAGTCGAGGCAGAGGGTTGCGTTGTCTTCGGCGATATGGATATGCAGACGGATATCAGGGTTGGTCACAGAGATGTTGGGGCGGTTGCCGGTCTGTTCTCTGAACTGGTCGACAATGGCATCCTTGACCTTATAGGTTACGAAGCGGGAGTTGCGGAATTCCTCTGAGTAGACCACCGAGTCAACGGCGAAAGTCTTGCCATCAAGGATATACTTCTGCCATTCTATCTGCTTTACGGCCTCATAGACGTCCTCGGCAGAGCGGGCCTTGAAGTGTTTGATGGTTTTGAGGATACGGATGGCGGTGTGCAGCTGGAAGTTGGCGCGATACATCAGCTCCTTGTCGCCGGTAAACGACACCATGCGGCGTCCTATCTGTACGTTGTTAGCACCCAATTGGGTCAGCTCTTGTGCCAAAATGGGCTCCAGGCCCATGAAGGTTTTGGCGATGAGTTCAAATTCCATTGTTATTATCGTCTTTGTTCTTTATGTATTTGCTTGTCTGAGGGGCCATGTCGTGCATCACCCAAGTATTGGCGCCCACCACACAGCCTTCGCCGATAGTGATGCGACCCAGGATGGTGGCATTGGCGTAGACCACCACGTTGTCTTCGAGGATGGGATGGCGGTCGATACCCTTGATGGGGTTGCCCTGGTCATCGAGGGGGAAACTGCGGGCGCCCAGCGTCACTCCCTGATAGAGCTTCACGTTGCGGCCTATGCGGCAGGTCTCGCCGATTACCACACCCGTGCCATGGTCTATGGCGAAGTGGTCGCCAATCGTGGCGCCAGGGTGAATGTCGATGCCGGTCTCCGAGTGGGCCATCTCTGTCATCATCCTGGGGATGAGGGGAACGCCAAGGAGGTATAGCTCATGCGCTATACGATAGTTGGACAGGGCCTTGATGGTGGGATAGCAGCTGATAATCTCGGCAAAGCTCTTGGCGGCAGGGTCACCCAGATAGGCGGCGTCGACATCGGTGGCAAGCCGGCGGCGCAACTCAGGCAGACGCGCTATCAGCTGCATAGCCTTGTCCTTGGCCTCACGCCGCAGAGCCGACACGGCATCATCGGGGCGCGCTGCGCAGAGCACGTCACGTATCTGCTGTTCGAGCAGGTGGTGCAACTGTTCGACAGTGACACCGATATGGAAGCGTAAGGTATTGGGGTCGACCGATGATTTGCCGTAGTAGCCTGGAAATATAACCGCTCTTGCCAACTGGACGATCTCTTCGAGGACGGGCCACGAGGGAAATGAGCGCCCACAGATAAGCCCCTCTAACGAAGAGGGGTCGGCAAGGGCATCGATGGTTTGTGTCAATATGTGTTCGGTAGAGCTATTACTCATCTGTCGTATCAGCATGTTGCTATTAAGATGCAAAATTACAAATAATTATTGATTTTCCGACAACGCCGGAGGCAAAATCACACATATTTATATTTATTATGACTAAACTCGAGCCAGAAAGGGGCGATTTGGCCGACAGCCTCCATGCTTACGCCATCGCCCAGTGGCCATAGATGGGTACACAGACCACCGTCTGCGACCCACTGACCATCATGGGCAGACCACTGACCATCGTCGTCGGCTCGTATCAAATGATACGTGAGCACGTGCCAATTGTCACGTGACCGCGTGACATACGATACGGGCTCACGTGACTTATGATACGAGCCTACAAAAGTCATCAGCACGGCGACATCGCAGCCTCAACAATCGCTATATCAATGCTTTACAAGAACCGCGACAAGGGCTGTCGCGCTGGGCACAAACACAAAAGCAAAAGAGGAAGCCTACCCTATCTCGGTGACTTCCTCTTTCATCGTAGTGACTCCGTTGGGATTCAAACCCAAGACCTTCAGAACCGGAATCTGACGCTCTATTCAGCTAAGCTACGGAGCCATAACTGTGATGCAAAGTTACAGCTTTCTTTTGAAATGTGCAAAATTCCTATCATTTATTTGCAGCGGCGCACAGATTGTCAATACATTTCCCATAATTATCGACAAATTGACAAAATAAAACGACATTTAGTTTGCAGTTTATAAGAAATTATATACCTTTGCAAGCAATTTAACACGAAATCATGAGTAAACTTATCATCAATAAAGAATACAAGCGTGTACTTGACCGCCGTCAGACCGAACATGGCATCAAGCTGGTCAAGGACTTCTTCCAGCAGAACCTCTCGACCGAACTGCGGTTGCAACGGGTTACTGCTCCGCTCTTTGTGCTCAAAGGACTGGGCATCAACGACGACTTGAACGGCACCGAGCGCCCCGTGACGTTCCCCATCCTCGACCTGGGCGACGCCAAAGCCGAAGTGGTGCACTCGCTGGCCAAGTGGAAACGGCTCACGTTGGCTGAATACGAGATTGAACCGGGCTACGGCATCTATACCGACATGAACGCTATACGCGCCGATGAAGAACTGGACAATCTGCACTCGCTCTACGTGGACCAGTGGGACTGGGAAGCGGTGATAACCAATGAGGAGCGCACAGTGAGTCATCTCAAGAACGTGGTAGAGCGCATCTACGCCGCCATTCTGCGCACCGAGTATCTGGCGTGTGAGACTTATCCGCAACTGAAGGCATTTCTGCCGCGACAGATACACTTCATACACAGCGAAGAACTGCTCCAGATGTACCCCGACCTCACCCCCAAGGAGCGCGAAGACGCCATCTGCCGCAAGTGGGGCGCCGTGTTCATCATCGGAATTGGTGGCCGGCTGAGCGACGGCAAGAAGCACGACGGCCGCGCTCCCGACTACGACGACTGGACGACCATGGGCGAGAACGGGAGGGCCGGACTCAATGGCGATATACTGATTTGGTACCCCATACTCAACCGTTCGTTTGAGCTATCGTCCATGGGCATCCGCGTAGACAAGGAAGCCCTGCTGCGCCAGTTGGCCCTCGAGGGCAAGGAAGACCGCAAGGAACTCTACTTCCACCGTCAGCTGCTCGACGGAAAGCTGCCGCTGAGCATCGGAGGCGGTATCGGGCAGAGCCGACTGTGCATGGTGCTGCTCCACAAGGCACATATCGGCGAAATCCAGGCGAGTATCTGGCCCGAAGACATGCGCCGCGAGTGTGCCGAGGCTGGTATGCCTCTGATATGAGACCATTTTTCACTTTATATTTATCAGAAAAGGGACGCAGGAAGACCACATGCCTTCCGCGTCCCTTTTCGCATTTCTCTGGGTGGTGACTGCGCGCGCTCAGTCAAACCTGCACCGCGGGTTCATCTCCTGCGGACTCTGCCAGTCGATGCCCATCGCGGCGAGGACATCCCTCTTGATGCTCCAATACTTGAAGCAGAAGCCCATACCTCGCCACGACAGCCGTGTCTTGTTGTAACAGCGGCGCTCTACCTCATAGATAACCTCTTCCCACTGCTCTGTGCGCTCGACAGGACAGAAGCGGAGCGTGGCGTGGTAACGCTCCATCCACTCGTCGTCGCTCACGGCGGGGTCGATATAGTCTGCCAACTTCTGGCGGGCACGCTCCACATCGTCAAAGACATCCAGCTGGCGACGGTAGCCGGCTGCGTCGCCCTCATAGTCGTCGAAGGAGGTGTCGGTGGCAAGGTCCTGCGCGTCATCGATGAGGGCGCGCATCGACAACTGGTACTCGCGCACCTTGAGCGCAAATCGGGGCACATCGAGTTCGTCCACACACTCCATCATCATGTCGAGCAGACGCACACGGGTGTAAGGCGACAGCTCGCCCTCGACCCGCAACGGCAGGCGGGTGGTCATAAACTCAAACGCCTCCTGTGCCAGGGCGATATTGCGCCACCGCTTGGGCGTAGAGGCAAACCCGTCTATCTTGGAGAACAGCTTGCCCAGTCTCTTGATGTCCTTTTCCATATCAGTCTTCTTCTATAATCTGTTCGGGAGGCCATATCATGTCCATGATGGTCTCTGCGTCATAGTTGCCATGCTCCAGGGCGGTCATGAGCAGGTCGTAATAGCGCTCCATGTCGTCCATAAACTCCTCGGGGTCGTTGTTTTCGGCAGCCAGAGTCATCCATGTCCATGCTTCATCGTGTTCTGGGGCCAGACATCCGCGATCGATGCCCTCGAGGAGTATCTGTCTGAAGAGCTCGGGACGAACGAGGCGGAACGTACTCCAGTCATCGGCAGCGGAGAGGAGCGCTTTCATGGGATAGGCTTGCACATAACCGCCGTCAACAGCCTGGTCGAGCAGCCCCAACACCTCTTGCTGGCGTAGGAGGGTATCGTGGTGGGCGCAGTCGGGAGTGAGGGCGTGTATCTCACCGATGTCGTAGGCCATATCGGCGGCTTTAAGATAATTGTTCAGTGCTGGGTCCATAGCATAAGGGGTTATTAGTCTACAGATACATAAAGTTCAAAACGGCAGTAGTCATGGCCGTCGGTGTCGCAGTGATGACCGCCACCATAGCAGATATGGGTGACGCTGTCGCCATAACGGATGTCGATGCCGTCGTCATCAGCGCCGACAAAGACGAGCGGTTTCCACCGTCCGCCTTCACCACGCCACTTGAGGGCATCACCTGGGCTGAGCGCAGCAAGGTCATAGGTTTCCACTTCGTCATGGTCACAATTGGGGCCACCCATCATGGCTGGATAGAAAGAGTGGCATACTCTCACGCAGTGGGTCGCGGGCTGTCTGTCTGTTTGCATATCAGTGATTAGAATGGTTTCTCAAAATGCTGGTAGTCCTTGAGCGAGCGCCAGGCACCACCCCAGCTGAAGCCGTGCTGGAGGAAAAGGCGGTGGCAGAGGTCGCCGCGCTCTATCTTGTAGTCGAAGCGGCGCTCGCGATGGGTATAGGGTTCGGCGTTGGCTGGCTGGATGAACAGCCGGCCATTGGCACGCCGCTTGACATAGGGATTGTACAGCGGATTGATGTCAACAGCCATCCCCATGGCATGGGCAGAGACCTTGCGACTGCCAGCCACGGTGCGGTAGCAGAAGCAGGAGGTGTTGTTGGCCCGCATGGAGGTCTCGTCGTCAGCCCGATACTCGTCGACCAGCACCATGCGCGCGATGGGATAATGGGCATCGTAGAGCTGACGGAAGATAGCCACCAGGTCGGCAGCGATGCGGCGATGGCAGACCATCTCGCCGAGCACGATGCGGTCGTGGGCGTCGCGGTGGAGCAGCCGCAGATAGCGCAGGTCGGCTCGGGCTATGTGGGGATTGGGCATATAGGAGTAGCGCATACGGGCAAACACCGCATCGCTTATCTGCTCGATGGCAAAGCAGCGGTCTACGCCATAGCGTTTTACCTCCTGGGCACTCACCACAGTGCCGGCGCGCCACGAGTCCAGGTCGGCAGCGCTGGCAGCAGTCACCGCCAGCACCATCACCACCGCCGCACAGAGCGTCTTCATCAGCCTGTCGGCCTTCTTCATCATCGTTGTCATATTCATACCTTCCTTTGCGTCCTCGGCCCGTTGCCCCACTCCCCTATCGGTCGTGGTCATCGTCCGGCGGACATATATAATATATATAGGTGTACAAATTTAGCCAAAATATCGTTTGGAGTGGCATTACAAATGTTAAAATCATTAAAAACATCATCACTGCGGTAGGGATGACAAGGGTAAGCGTTGTTATGGTAGTAGTAAGTTATAAAGTTATACTCTGTGAGAGAGTGCAATACTAAAAATAAAACCTTATGTAGATTATTGTACACTAACAGCCCACGTCTGCACAATAGCGTTTGTCAGCACGGGCTGTTTTTTTATGCCCTTCGGCCAAGCGATGGTCATCACGGCAACTTCCCCGACACCGACAGCCGTCCTGGCGGTTCAACCCATACTCGAGGAAGATAAAAAAAACACGCTAAAGATGAAAATAATAATCAATTCGTGAACGTATATGACTTTTTTGGAGTATTTTTGCAGATACAACGGGTTGCTGCATGGCAACACGCTAACTGCCATCAATGACAGAGAACCCATTTACGACACACCAACATAATAAACACGCACGATATAATGGCAAAGAAGAAAACAGAGAAAAAGCCAAAATCAATGGGCGAGGCCGTGGGCTTCGTCAACATACTGAGCAACGAGAAGGTCGACTTCATCCTGGGACTGCTTGTGCTCTGCTTCGTGATATACATGGTCATCGCCATGGTATCCTACTTCAACACGGGTCAGGCAGACCAGAGCATACTCGACGACATGCGCCCGGGCGAATGGCTGAACTTTTCCCGCCAGTTTACCAATTACTGCGGGTCGCTGGGAGCTATGCTCAGCTACTGGCTCATTACCGTCAACTTCGGCTTTGCCGCATTCTTCATCCCCGTATTCCTGCTCATGGTGGCACTGTGGCTGATGCGCGCCTACAAGGTGAGCCTGCTCAAGTGGTTTGCCTGCATCACGGTGGTTATGGTATGGTGCTCGGTGACGCTGGCCAAGTTTCTCACGCCTTTCGCCGGAGATCTGGTGTTCAACCCTGGCGGCAGACACGGTCTGTACTGCGTGGACTTTCTGGAGAACCTCATAGGCCCGCCCGGACTGGTGGTGGTGCTGGCCATTACTGCCATCACCTTCCTTACCTATCTGAGCGCCGAGACCATCACCATCATCCGCAAGATGCTCAATCCCGTGGGCTATTTTACGTCCAAAATCCAGTTTACCATCAATACCCCCATCACCAACGTCAATGCTGGCGATGATGAGGACACAAGCGATGACAGCAACGAGGACAACCCTGAAGACGAGGTGAGAGAAGAGTCTCGGGCTATGGTTGTGAACCTTTCGCCCGACGAGCCGACGGTCGCCACGCCCGTACCCGATATAGAAATTGAGCCTGCCGCCAACGACGAGCCCAAGGGCAGCACCCTGACCATCGAGGTGCCCAAGGGCGACGAGGCCACCCAGGCGAAGACGCTCACTGCCGACGAGATACGCAAGACTCCCATTGACCCCCGCGAGCCTTTCACGCGATACAAGTTCCCTACACTCAGTCTGCTCAAAGACCACAACGCCGGCAAGGGTAACGCCGTGGATATGGAGGAAATCAAGGTCAACAATGCCCACATCGTCGAGGTGCTGCGCTATTTCGACGTGAGCATCGACAAGATTAACGCCACCGTTGGCCCCACCGTAACCCTCTATGAGATTACGCCCACGCCAGGTACCCGAATTGCCAAGATACGCAACCTGGAAGACGACATAGCCATGAGCCTTGCCGCCGAGGGCATACGTATCATCGCGCCTATCCCCGGCAAGGGCACGATAGGCATCGAGGTGCCCAACAAGAAGAAATCGACCGTGTCGCTGGAGAGCGTGCTGGGCGTCAAGAAATTCAAGGAGACCAAGATGGAGCTGCCGATGGCTCTGGGCAAGACCATCACCAACGAGGTGTTCATGGTAGACCTTGCCAAGCTGCCCCACCTGCTTGTGGCTGGTGCCACGGGTATGGGTAAGTCGGTAGGACTCAACGTCATCATCAACTCACTGCTCTTTAAGAAGCACCCCAATGAACTGAAGTTTGTGCTGGTAGACCCCAAGAAGGTGGAGTTTACCCCCTACAACAAGATAGCCCAGCACTTCATGGCCTGTCTGCCCGAGAACGACGACGAGCCCATCATCACCAACGTGCAGAAGGTGGTGCGCACGCTCAACTCGCTCTGCACACTGATGGACCATCGCTACGACCTGCTCAAGGCCGCAGGTGTGAACAAGATAAAGGACTATAACGCTCTTTACCTTAACCACAGGCTCAACCCGAACAACGGTCACGAGTATATGCCATACATTGTGGTAATCATCGACGAGTTCGGCGACCTCATTATGACTGCCGGCAAGGAGGTCGAGCTGCCTATCGCACGCATAGCCCAGCTTGCACGCGCCGTGGGCATACACATGATTATCGCCACGCAGCGTCCTACCACCTCTATCATCACCGGTAACATCAAGGCCAATTTCCCTGGCCGTATGGCGTTCCGCGTAGGAGCCCAGATAGACTCACGCACCATCCTCGACCGCAAGGGCGCCGACCAGCTCATAGGTATGGGCGACATGCTGTTCCTCAACGGCTCTGAGCCAGTGCGCGTGCAGTGTGCCTTCATCGACACCGAGGAGATAAACGCCATCAACACCTATATCGAAGACCAGCCAGGTCCCGTAGAGCCTATGGAGCTGCCCGAGCCTGTCGACGTGTCGCAGGGCGAAGGCGCCAGCACACCCCGCGAGCCCATTGCCGACAAGGACCCGATGCTCAACGAGGTGGCACGATACGTGGTACTCAACCAGCAAGGCTCTACCAGCAGCATCCAGCGCAAGTTCAGCATCGGCTACAACCGCGCCGGACGCATCATGGACCTCCTCGAGCAATACGGCATCGTGGGTGCAGCCCAGGGCTCCAAGCCGAGACAGGTGCTGGTCAACGACGAGAACCAACTTAACAGTATTTTGTCAGATAAATGATGAAAAAGACTATCTTAATCACACTGATGGTGATGCTCACCCTCACCATCGGCGCACAGAACGCCGCCCAAGCCCGCAAGGTGCTTGACAAGACGGCTGCCGTGGTGAGCAACAAGAACGGCGCAACAGCCCAATTCACCCTTTCCAGCGCCAAGACAGGCACCGTGAGCGGACGGCTGTCGCTCAAGGGCAACAAGTTTCAGGTGACAACGCCCCACTCGATAATATGGTACAACGGCAAGACACAGTGGTCTTACCTCAAGTCGACCGAAGAGGTCAACGTGAGCACCCCCACCGCCGCCCAGCAGCTGCAGATGAACCCCTACAGATTTATCAATATGTATAAGACCGGCTACAACCTCGGTCTTACCGATAAAGGCAAGGCCTACTGGGTGCATCTCACTGCTCGGAACCCCAAAAACAGCGTGCCCGAAATCTATATCCTTATCGACAAGAAGACCTCGCACCCCGAGACCATCAAGATGCGCCGCGGCAAAGAGTGGACCACCGTCACCGTACGCAACTTCAAGGCTGGCCGTTTGGCCGACAGCGTCTTCACCTTCAACGCCAAGGAATTTCCCCACGCCGAGGTGGTCGACCTGAGATAGTCACTTATCCCCATCCTCAACCAGACCACGCTTGTTATGAACAGATACCAGATATTCAAGACGCTTCGCCATCACCGCAAACTGGCTGACCGTCGCGCCTTGAACTATGAGCAGAACCGCGCCGCCAAATACATCGTTTGGTTCTCCATGAGTTTCGGTTTCCTCTACATGTTGTTCCTTGCGGTGATGCTTTCGCTTATCGCCAACAACAGCCGAGGCACCACCCCGCTCGAATTCTGCTTCGGCCTTGCCCCGTTTCTGCTGTTGCTCGACTTCGCGTCACGCTTCATGGCCCAGCAGACACCAGCCCAGATAGTAAAGCCATACTATCTGCTGCCGCTGTCACGCTATGACTGCATCGACACGTTTGTCGCCACATCCATACTGACCCGCTACAATTTCACCTGGTTTGTCATCCTGGTGCCCTTCACGCTCATGTCGCTCGTCTTCAGCTACGGCGTGTGGATGTCGCTGGCGTTTCTGCTGGTGTGGTGGTTGCTCATAGCCGCCAACAGCCAGTGGTATCTCATCGTCAAGACCCTCACCACCGACACGCTGTGGTGGTGGCTCATGCCCGTGGGTGTCTATGGCACCATGGCGCTGCCCATCCTGCTCAAGTGGGGCAAGCTCAAGGGATGGGAAAACTTCTTTGACCTCTACGCCACCATCGGCACGCTGATGGAGCGTGGCAACATACTTATATATATAGGTGTGATCATCCTGCTGGTGATGCTCACGCTCATCAACCGCCATCTGCAGTACACCCATGTACGCAGCGAACTGTTGAGGAAGGAAACGGTGAAGACCCACAACGTGTCGCAGATGAAGTATCTCGACAGGTATGGAGAAATAGGCATGTACGCCAAGATGGAACTGCGGCTGCTGATGCGCAACAAGAACCCACGCAAGGGTCTGATAACGGCGTTCTTCATGGTGGCGGTATTCAGCATGGTCATCGTCTTTACCGACATCTACGACGGCGACTACTACTCATCGTTCTGGTGCATCTACTGCTATCTGCTCTTTGGCACCATGACGGTGATGCAGGTCATGAGCTACGAGGGCAACTACATCGACTGTCTGCTCACCCACAAGGAGAACATACTGATGCTCCTTCGCACCAAATACTACATCTACAGCACCCTGTTGCTATGGCCTTTCCTGCTGATGCTGCCACAGGTGATAGCTGGCAAATGGAGTCTGCTGATGCTGATAGCCTACGGCGTGTTCACCGCAGGCTTCCAGTACTTCACCATCTTCCAGCTGACGATATACAACAAGCAGACCATGCCTCTCAACACCAAGTTTACGGGCAAGGCGGGCATCAACGGCAACTATGTGCAGATGCTGGTAAGTTTTGGAGTCTATCTGGGACCGATGCTCATCATCTGCCTGCTCAGACTGGTATGCAGCAACACGGTGTCGTATATCATCATGATGCTTATAGGACTGGTCTTCATCGCTCTGCACAAGATATGGCTGCGCAATATCTACAACCGGTGGATGAAGCGACGCTATGCCAACATGGCGGCACTGAGGGCGTCGCGATAGTCATCGACGAGGCAACTCGGCCATGAGTGTCTGGATGTAAGGGCGCTGCCAGTCGTCGGCGTGATAGCGGCAGCCGCCACAGCAGAGGATGTCGACATCGGCGACCACACGCCCTTCGCGCCGGTCTTCACGGGTGCTGCCCAGCTGCTGCTCTATCTCCTTGGTAGCGGCATGCAGCGTGGCGTAGTCCTGGTCTGTCTCCATCCACGCCAGGCAGTTGGCAAACGGCGCCGCCTCTATGCCTATAGCTGGAGTGACGAGCTGCCGCGTGAAGCGGATGGACGGAAAGCGGGCGGCAAGCGCAGCCTGGAGTCGGGGCATATTGACGGGCGCATCTACGTTGCACCCGAGCGCCAATATCACGATGGGTGAAGGGTCGGTGGTCATACTTATAGGGTTTGTTGCTGCAAAAGTAACTAAAATAATCGAAGATATCGGGGGCGTGAGCCCCTTTTTTTGTTGCACAGCCATCGGCATCGGCAGCGTGAGCGCCAACAAGCTCATGGAAGGGCTCGATAAGTACCTTGCAAAGCACGAAACGGAGAAATCGAAGCACGAAACAATAAAATCGAAGCCTGAAACCGTGATTTCACGCTTTGCAATATTGTTATGGATGCTCTTCGTGGGTTTGAGAGCGGCTGAAAAGATGGTTGGAACGACTGCATCGGTGGTGAAAACACCCTCATCGGCGGTTGGAACGACTGCTTCGGTGGTGAAAACATCCCCATCAGTGGTAAAAATACCCCCATCGGTGGTGAAAACGCTCCCGACGGTGGTGAAAACGCTCCCATCGGTGGCGACGAGAGCAGAAGCGGTGCGCTACTTTTTTGCGAATTATTTGGCACTGACTGCCGATAATCCATCTTTTATCGTTAATTTTGCAGAAACATATATCAGTAGCATGAGAAAAATCTGTATTTTCCTATATGCCCTCCTGCTCTGTCTGTCGTCATACGGACAGGCCCACAGGAACACGCTATACCAACAATATATCAACCAGTATAAGGACCTGGCGATACAGCAGATGCTGCGCTACCGCATCCCGGCGAGCATCACGCTGGCTCAGGGACTGCTGGAGAGCGGCGCTGGACGAAGCGACCTGGCCATCAAGGGCAACAACCACTTCGGTATCAAGTGTCACGACTGGACCGGTGCCACCACCTATCATGACGACGACTTGAGACAGGAGTGCTTCCGCGCTTACAACACGGTGCTGGAGAGCTACGAGGACCACAGCCGTTTTCTCTCTACCAAGCCCCGCTACCGCAAGCTCTTCTCGCTGAGTCAGACCGACTACCGCGGATGGGCACACGGACTCAAGGCTGCCGGATATGCCACCAACCCGCAGTATGCCTACAAGCTCATCAACATCATCGAACTCTACGGGCTCGACCAGTATGACCGTGCCAAGACCTACGACCGCTACATAGCCCGACACTCGGGTACGGAGCGCATCACTCCCGACAATCCTACGCTGCACCCCATCTACTATTTCAACAAGAACTACTACATCTACGCCCGTGAGGGAGAGACGTTCAAGATGCTGAGCAAGGAGATTGGCATCAGTGCGCGCAAGCTGGCCAAGTACAACGAGCGCGACAAACGCGAAACGCTGCACAAGGGCGACATCATCTATCTGAAGAAGAAGCAGAAGCGCGCGCCCAAGGAGTTCAAGCACCGTCCCCATGTGGTCAAGGCCGGCGACAGCATGTATCTCATAGCTCAGAAATACGGCATGCGCCTGGAGAGCCTGTACAAGAAGAACGGCCTCGGCCCCGACTACCAGATACGCGTGGGCGACACGCTGAGGGTAAGATAGCAGAAACGAATAAAGCGTGGCTCGGGCCACGCTTTATTCGTATATATCGTCGGGGGTTGTCATCGCGGTGCGCGGTCAGAGGGTCAGCCTCAACCCGTCGTAGGCAAAGGCGAAGCCCTCGGGCAACCGGGCGTTGGCCTCGTCATGGAACCCTAACTGGTGGGTCATGTGGGTGAAGTAGGTATGGCTGGCGCCGACGCTGCGGGCAAAGGCTATGGCATCGTCGACCAGCATGTGGCTGTGGTGGGGTTTCTCCCAGCGCAGGGCGTTGACCACGAGGGTCTCGACGCCGCTGAGCAGCTGTCGGTCTTCGTCGGAGATGGTCTTCATGTCGGTGATATAGGCCAGGGAGCCAAACCGGTAGGCCATGATGGGCATCTTGCCGTGCATCACCCGCAGGGGCAGCACGTCGATGTCGCCCACGCGGAAGGGCTTGTGAGGCTCGAGCGTATGTACGTTGAGCCGGGGCACTCCGGGGTAAAGATGCTCGGTGAAGCAGTAAGGCATGGCGCGATGGATGCCACCGACGGTGGTCTCGTCGGCATAGATATTGATGTCGCCAAAGGTGGAAAAAGGACGCAAGTCGTCGAGTCCGCCCACATGGTCGTAATGGACATGGGTGAGGAGCACCGCCGTGAGCGGGCGGAAGTCGAAGGGCATAAGCTGCTGGCGTATGTCGGGGCCACAGTCTATCAGTATGCGCGTATCGCCATGCTCGAGCAGCGCCGCACTGCGCAGCCGATGGTCGTGAGGGTCATGGCTGCGGCACACAGCACAGCTACAACCCAGCGAGGGCACACCACCCGAGGTGCCTGTGCCCAAGAAAGTGAACGTAAGAGGCTCGTTCATGGATGTATACGGGGTTATTTCACATTGACTTCGGGGTGGATGTCAATGCCAAAGCGGTCTTTGACATCGCGCTGGATGGTCTGGTAGAGCGCCACGACCTCGGCGCCGGTGGCACCGCCATGGTTGACGAGCACCAGAGCCTGGCGTGCGTGCACACCCACATGACCTACGGTGCGTCCACGCCATCCGCACTGGTCTATCATCCATCCCGCAGGTATCTTGACATGGTCAGCATCGATGCGATAATGAGGCATATCAGGATAGAGTGCAAGAAGTTGCTCGAAATGGTGCTGGGAAACGATGGGGTTCATAAAGAAACTGCCGGCATTGCCCTCAACTTTGGGGTCGGGCAGCTTGGCATGGCGTATATCGATTATGGCCTGGCGCAGCTCGTGGGCTGTGGGCACGTCTATGCCCCGCTCGGTAAGCGTAGCCCTGATG
This sequence comes from Prevotella sp. P5-108, assembly GCF_002251385.1. GTDB lineage: Bacteria > Bacteroidota > Bacteroidia > Bacteroidales > Bacteroidaceae > Prevotella. Next base: position 53,239 of record NZ_NPJJ01000038.1, on the reverse strand, counting down.
TTGCCATAGTCGAGACGCGGTGAGAAGCGGCGCGAGAGGCGATAGACGACAGAGGTGATGAGGTAGCGGTCGCGCCACTCGTGCTTGAAGCGGCTCTGGCGATACCCATACTCGCAGTCGGCGGCAAGGATTTCGACCACGTTGCCCGTGGCTATCTCTACAGCCTTGACGCGCACGATGATGTCTTGGGCCTCGGCTCCGTAGGCTCCGATGTTCTGCACGGCAGAGGCTCCCACCTCGCCGGGGATAAGCGACAGGTTTTCGGCGCCGTGCCATCCGTGGTCTACGGCATAGGCCACCACATCGTCGAAGGTGGTTCCTGCCCAGCACTCTATGTCTACGGTCTCTCCATCGGGGTCTTCGGCAACCACCTGCACATCAAACCTCGCCTCGGGGGTAATGACCGTGGCGGGATAGTCGGCAGTGAGCAGCAGATTGCTACCCTCGCCGATAATCAGCAGTGGATAGTCGGTGGTGGAGAGTTGGCGGCAGATGGTCTGGGCCTCATCTACGCTGGCATATTCGAGGTAGCGACGACAGCGCGCATCGATACCAAAGGTATTGTGCGCCAAGAGTGAATGGTCTCTGATATCCTTCATCGGTATAGGGGGTATAAGAAGATTAATAACTGAAACTTGACAGACGCCAACGGCCCTGACGGCGGTTGAAGGTCATCTCCATCTCTAGCCCATTGGAAATGCCACGCACGACAAATATCTTGTGTCTGCTCTCGGTGTAATGCTGGCCGTAGAGAATGTTATAGATAGTGCCGTGGGGGAAGAATGTAGGCTTGAAGGCGTCCCACTGCTCGGGGAGCATGGTGCCGGTAATGGTGGCAAAGTCGTCATCAGGGTCGGGGGCGGTAAAGGTAACCTCGTCTTCAAGGCTGCGAGTCTGGAAGAGGGAGTCTGTGGCAAAATGGTTGTAGAAGGCCAGGAAGCTGGCGTTGTATCCGCGGCGCGCCGAGTGGTGGACTATCTTCGTAAGTTTCCACAGGCCGTTGATGCGGTCAAAGACATACTGCTTGACCTGCTCGTCGGCGAGATGAATCTTCTCGACCACAACATGGTGGATGGTGGTATCCTTGACCAAGTTCATCTGGCTGCGCGAATCGAAAATCAGGGTGTAATACTCCTGGTGCATAAAGAAGTGGTCGATCTTCCACTGGCGCGCAGAGATATTGTGGAGAAACTCTTCCTCGGCATACACGGGCAGGGGGAAGACAATACGCTTGCGCTGGAGCTTCTTGTTTCCGGCAAAGTTGAAGAAGAAATCGTCGAAGAGTTCGTCGGCGGCCTTGGGCATAGGCTGCTCCTCTATCATGGTCACCAACGTGTCTTCGGGCACAGTGTCTATGGTATCAGACACAGCCACACTGTCAACAGCTTCAGGCTTCTTGTCTGTACATGCCGTAGTGGAAAAAGCGATTGCCAGAACGACAATCACCAACATCATCAGTAAGGAACACTTTCTCATGTTCAAAATCTCTTTTATAATAATCGTAAAACCATACGGGACAATAAGTACACTATCTCTGGTCCCGGGCTCTCAAATCGCTGCAAAAGTACAACTTTATTTCGATATATTTTTTATTTTCCACCAAAAATATTACCTTTGCAACGAATTTATAATATATTAATGTAATTATGATAACCGACAAGATAGAAGAACTGCTGAAGGAGGTGGAAAACCTGAGCGCAAAGAGCGCCGAGGAGGTTGAGCAGCTAAGGTTGAAATACCTGAGCAAGAAAGGCGCCATCACCGCCCTTATGGCAGAATTCAGAGATGTCCCCGCCGACCAGAAAAAGACGGTGGGTATGAAAATCAACGAACTGAAGCAGACCGTACAAGGCAAGATAAACGAACTGAAAGAGCAGATTGAGAACACCGAGGACAGCTGTTGCCATGTAGACCTCACCTGTACTCCCTACCCCATCGCCCTTGGCGCGCGCCACCCGCTGACTATCGTCAAGAACGAAATCATCGACATCTTCTCGCGTATGGGCTTCACCCTCGCCGACGGTCCCGAGATGGACGACGACAAGCACGTGTTTACCATGCTCAACTTTGCCGCCGACCACCCCGCCCGCGACATGCAGGACACTTTCTTCCTGGAGCAGCATCCTGACGACGTGACCAAGAACATCCTGCTGCGTAGCCACACCTCTGGCGACCAGTCGCACTATATGGAGTGTCACGAACCTCCAATCCGCATCATCTGCCCCGGTAGAGTGTATCGCAACGAGGCTATCTCTGCCCGCGCCCACTGCTTCTTCCATCAGGTCGAAGGTCTGTATGTCGACAAGAATGTCAGCTTCACCGACCTCAAGCAGGTGTTGCTCACCTTCGCCCGCGAAATGTTCGGCGCCGACACCAAGATTCGTCTCCGTCCCAGCTACTTCCCCTTCACTGAGCCCAGTGCAGAGATGGACATCAGTTGTCACATCTGCGGCGGCAAGGGATGTAGCTTCTGCAAGCACACAGGATGGGTCGAGATTTTGGGATGTGGCATGGTCGACCCCAATGTCCTCGAGGCGTGCGGCATAGACAGCAAGGTCTACACCGGCTACGCATTCGGCATGGGCGTAGAGCGCATCACCAACCTCAAATACCGTGTGAGCGACCTGCGCATGTTCTCCGAAAACGACAGCCGTTTCCTCGAAGAGTTCACATCGGCACACTCATAACGCCGAGAGAAACAATAGATTCAACAAACCGCCAGACTGAAGAGCAGAGATACGCTACAGTCTGGCGGTTTTGGTTTTGGGCTACTTCGCATGCACCTCGGCTCACGCCTGCGAAGCCATGAAGAATAGATAGTCTGAAAGGCGGTTGATGTAGATTATCACGGTGGGGTGCAGAGGTATGACGGCATTGACGGCACATAGCCTGCGCTCCACTGTGCGTACCTTCGCGCGAACAAACTGCATCAATGCTTCTATGGGCGAGTGTCCCGGAAGCACAAAACGGAAACAACCCTCTGTGGGAGTCTCGTTCATGTAACGCTCCATATCGTCGATGTCGGCCTGGAGGATGCCTACCTGCGTAGCACCCGAACTCGCCACATGCTTCATCACTGCCATCAGCATCATCTGGATATGCTCTATCTTGATACGCATACTCTCGGGCAACTCAGGCTTAGCTTTGAGCATTCCCAGGAGAGCCATGAGTTCGTCTATCTCGCCGTTGGCCTCGATGCGGCAGTCGGTCTTGTTCACACGCTGGTGGTCTAACAGGTCGGTCTGACCCTTGTCACCACGTCGAGTGGTTATCTTGTTCATAGTCTAAAGGTTTATCGTTTACGGATGATGACATATATGATTACCGGAGCTCCGATGAGCGGTGTCACGGCATTGAGGGGCAACATGCCTGCCTCTCCGGGCACAAAGCAGAGCAGATGACAAGCCATGGTGATCACCGCCCCAGTGAGCATGGTTATGGGCAGCAGCCTACGCATATCGTCGGTAACCGTCAGGAGCCTCGCGATATGCGGCACAGCCAGTCCTATAAACGCGATAGGACCACAATAGGCAGTCACCACAGCCGTGAGCAGACCGGTGAGCAGCAGGGCATAGTTGCGGGCACGCCGCGTGTTGAGCCCGAGATTGCGGGCATAGTTGTCGCCAAGCGAGAGGAGGTTGAGGGGCTTCACCATGAGCAGACTGAGCACGAGTGCCGCCAGCGTGATGGTGACATAGAGCGGCAGAAGCAACGGGGTGACGCCATCCAGACTGCCCATGCCCCACAACATGAACGAGCGTATGCCCTGTTCGGTGGCGCTGTAGTTGAGCAGAGTGACGACCGACGAGGACAGATAGCCCACCATGATACCGATGACGAGCAACATCACGCCGTCGCGCACCAAGGTAGAGCTGAACAGGATAATCGCCATCACAGCCATGGATCCGGCAAAGGCGGCAGCGAGTATCGCCACATTGCCCGTGACTCCGAGCGTACCCAGAGTCACACTGCCTCCAGCCAGAAGCATCACCAGCGCCACGCCCAGTCCGGCACCACCATTGATACCGAACACGTCGGGGCCAGCCAATGGGTTGCGGAAGACGGTCTGCATCATCAGTCCGGCAGTGGCCAGACAGGCACCGCTCAGCATGGCAGTGACCATCTGGGGCAGACGCGACTCAAGGATAATGAACCTCCAGCTCTCGCTCACGGCTGCCTTGTCGCCCACGAGTACATGCCACACCGCCGAGCAGGGTATAGACACGCTGCCCGTCATCAGTCCGGCCATGAAGAGACATGCCATAGCCGCTGCCAGTCCTATGTAGATAGTCTTAGTCAATGCGCTTATAGTATCTTAGCCCGCCCTTTCCCGCTCCGGGATGGACTATCTGTATATAGTCGCGCAGCAGGTAATCGGGACGGAAGGGAATTTCCTCAAAATAATTGACGCTGTCGGTATTACAGCCATAGACCTCGCCGTGGCGGAAGGCGTCGAGGATTTTGTAACCCGCATACTCGCCCGCCAAATCACGCAGCGTGATGGGCTTGCCCGAATAGACAAACATCCAGGCATCGGCATGGGCGCCGCGCTCTACCACCTGCTCGGGAGCGAGCGTGAGCGAACCGCTGTGGTCATCGCCCATCCAGGGATAGCGTCCGTGGGCGTCGGCGATGAGCGTGCCCACCGTACTCCGACCACCAGGACAATACCACACGCTGCCCGTCTTGCGCTCTATAAGTAGAGAACGGCCCTCGGGGAGTTTTATTGCCTCACGACGCAAACTATTATACGTGCTGTCAACGACATGGAAGAGCGAGTCGGCCTGCTCTTCGCAACCGAAGAGGATGCCATAGAGCCTCATCCATTCAGCACGGGCCAGCGGCGAAGGCTCCATATAGTCGGCGGCTTCGATGATGGTCACGCCGGTCTTCTCCAACCGGCCGTAGCCACCGCTATGCTCAAAGGGAGATACGATGATGGCGTCGGCGCCTATCTCTGCGATACGCTCCACATCGGGGTTCATCGAGTTGCCACAGTCGACAGTCTTGCCAGCGGCCAGTCTCTTCCTCACTTCATCCACTCCGATATAGCGGCTGTCGCACACGCCGGCGATGGCCGCGGTCTTGCCCAACCATGCCAGCAACTGGCAATGTGCCGTGGTGGTCACCACCGCCTTACCCAGCGGGCGGGATATGTCATAGCTCCGCAGCACGCTTCCCTTGACCCACGGGTTGGCTATCTCCACATGGGTGTGGTCGCTATAGCGTACCACGGTGAGCAGAGTGGCGTAGTCAAACCTCACCGTGTCGCCCTTCTCGAGAGTCACAACACGATTGTTGCCGCCTTGACACGACGTCAGGACGGCAACAATACCTATTATATATATTATAGAGCGCAAAGGGTTCATCGCGACAGTTTTAGTTGTCGAATATGGTCTTCACACCTACATTGAAGAACACAGCACAAGGACCTACGCCAGTGTCATAACTGTACATATAGCTTCCGTTCTTGCTGTATCGCTTCACATAACCATTGCTGTAATAATCGGCATAACCATTCTCACCCTGGTTGTAAGAGAGAACAAAGATTTCGCCTGTAGCAGGGTCTACATCGATGCCGGCAGGAGAGAAGACGCCCTCAGAGAGGTTGAGCGGAGTGGTAGTGCCCTGATAGGGATTACTGTTGAGGTCGCAGACACTATATTTGGCCACGGCGTAGGGATTGCTGATGATATACAGCTTGCCGTTGAGCATGCTGGCATAGTAGGCATCGGTCACCTTGGTAGCCTTGTTTCCGGCGAGATACTTTATGGCGCTTTCGCCCTTCTCTACTGAGTTGGGATACTCACCCTCATAGTACACCCAGTCGAGGATATAGACATTGCCGTTGTTGATGAATACCTTCTGGGGATTGTTGATGCCCTCTACATTGCGGGTCTCCACTTCGCCGGTACCGAGGTTGATGATAGAGATATTGCCGTGACCCTTGGCATAGTCAGAGTTGGCCACGACGATGCTGCTGGCATAACCAGCCAGACCCTCGGGAAAAGAGCCAACCTTGTACTTGGCTGTGAGCTTGAAATTGACAGTATCGACAGCAGCCACATAACCGCCATAGGTGGTGAAGAAGATGTGGCCGTTGCCAGCGATGATGTGGCGGGGCGACTTGCCTTCAGCTGCACCCAGCAGTTCGGTAGTCTTGATCTGCTTGATACGCTGCATGGTCTTCTTGTTGATTACCTCTACAGTATTCGAGCCATCGACTACTACATACATTTTGTCGCCATACACCAGTCCGTCATTGGGGGTTGAGCCGAGGCTCTGTCCTCCGTTGTTGGCAGCAAACACCTTCTGCATCGCAACATTAGAGGCATAGTTGATGCCTGTGAGCGAACCGTCAATAGATGAGTACATATTGCCGGAGTTGACGATAAAGGCACCGTCAGATACTACCTCGTAGTGAAAGGATGGGCCGTTGTCGTCGTTACATGATGTGAAGAACAGCGGAGCGCTTACGAGGAGCGCCACCATAGCTAAGAAACTTTTTTTCATTGTCATTGTTGTTTATAATTGTTGTTATAATTCCATTTTGACACTCATGCGCCAGTGGGTACGGGGCATGGGGTAATGCGCCACTATCTCATACTGATGGCCCAGGATGTTTTCGACATCGGCGCGCAGCTGCAGGCGTGTCTTGCCGACCATCATATTGCGATAGGCGGTAAGTCCCACGTCGGCATAACCACCGATATGTGTACCCTCATAGTGGTTGGGCGTAGCCCATCGGCCGCTGGCGGCCTGACCGTGCAGGGAGAGCGAGATCCAGGGGTTCTCCCATCCCACCGAGGCGCTGCCCTGATTGAGGGGCTGGTAGGGAACCTGCTTGCCATAGTGTGGCGACGACGCATCGGTGCGGTTGGCCACACGCTGATAGGTGTACGACGCCGACAGGTCTATGCGGTGACCGGCAGAGGGAGTCCACTCTACTCTCGCTTCGCCATCGACGCCCATACCACGGGCTTTGGCCATATTGATGGTGCGCCAGATAAACATATTGTAGGGCACCGCCACTATCTTGTCGCTGATGCGGTTGAGATAGGCGTCGGCTGCCACCTGGGCGACGAGCCTGGGACTCCAGGCGTGGCGCCATGTAAGTCCTATGTTGTACTGCCGCGTGTTTTCCGGCCTGATGTCGGGGCTGCCGTAATGGTGGAAATAGCACTCATTGAACGTGGGCACGCGGAAGATATCTTTCATCGACGCGCGCAGATAGAGTTCCTCGTCTTCCATCAGCCGATACGAGAGCGAGAGCGAAGGCGACCACCGCCGCATGTCGCTCTGGGCATCGCCGCGATGAGCTCCGTTGAGACAAAGTGTCCACAACACGCGAGCCAGAGCCGTAAAGCGCTGGCGCTGAAACTTCACCGCCGCCGTCTGCCATAGTGTATGGCGATAGGGTCTGCGGTCGGTGGCCAGACTGCTGCTCAGGTTGTTGTAGCAGTAGTCAGCCGCATAGTTTATCTCCACATCTCTGCAGGGAGCATAGAGCATGGATGCCGAGCCATAATACTCATGCTGCTGGTAGGTAGCATCATCACGGCGGTCGGGCAAGAGTGTATCGCGATACGCCGATGAAGCCCAGTTGGCCTTGGCTGTCAGCCGGAGCGACAGCCGCTGTGATGCCTGGTACAGCCAGCGTGTCTGGGCAAACCAGTTGCGGTCGTGCAACTGCTGTCCGCACACATTGGTGTAATATTGCACGATGCCGGGCAGCTGGCGGTCGTTGTCATAGTAGTATATCTTGGCCCAGAGACTGCTGCGGTCGTTGGGCGTCCAGAGTCCGCTTACCTCGGCATGACCGCTGCACATGCGGCTGTTGGAGCGCCGCTCTATGGTGGTCACATTGCCGTTGCGCAGACGGAAGGGATAGTCGTTGTCGGCATAGACATAGTCGCCCACAGCACTGAGTGCCACGCTGCGCCCCATGCGTTGGGTATAGCGTACAAAGGGGTTGGCATAGCCCCACGAGCCCAGCCTCATCTGTGCCGTGAGATGGGGCTTGAGGTCGGCGGGCAGCCGCGTGAGACTCTGGATGGCAAGCACGGCAGGCGTGGTGGCTTGGCGCGCGGTGACAAAGATATCATCGCCATCGCCTATGGTGAGACTCAGGCTCTGCACATTGTCTATCGAGTAGCGCGACACGTCTATCTCGCCGCTCTGTATCTCGCTGAGCATCACGCCGTCATAGCTTACACCGGTATGCTGAGCTCCATATCCACGCACCGACACGGTCTTCATGCCGCCTGCACCGCCATAGTCGCGCAGCGTGACACCAGCCAGACGGTTCAGGGCGTCGGCGACATCGGTGACACCAAGGCGCAGATAGTCGGCACTGCCAATGACGCGCACGGGAGCCGAGTTGTCTATGCGACGCTGCTGGCCGTCGACCACCACGTCGGGAAGCCGATGCACACGCGCCGTATCCTTCGGCTGGGCATACACCGAGGTGGCTCCTGTCATCAGAAGCACCGTCAGGATTAAAGCCAAGTTGCGTTTCACTGTCATTGTCATTACTGTCGGCATGTCGCCTGTCCTCGCAGACCATACACCTTATTATATATATAGCAACGGCAGGTATTCTGACTCACACCTCTGTCATCGCAGTGATGACCACTGGCAAACCGTCTTCCCGAAAAAATGTCAGTGACGTGATGGTTTGCCCGCCTCGCCTGTCGAGGCCGCAGGTGTTCACAGCAGCGGGACTGTTCGGGAGTTGCACCCGATTCCCTTTTTAATCAATCTATGAACCAATTGCTTGTGCAAAGTTACTGCAAGTCATAGACAATACAAAGGAAAACCGTAGTTTTTTTTCATTTTCCATTGTCCACACCCCGACAGCCTCTGCCCAAGCCATTGTTGTCCAGCCTTTCACAGCATACGCCGCCAGTGCGTCAATTGCCGTCACCGCCCGCATGGTCACAGTCGCAGAGACGCATATTGGCCATATTCTCCACATAGGAAACGGCTTTATTGATGTCTATCATTATCGCCTCGAGCTCTATATGGATTTCCACAACGCTGATGAAGAACAGCTGCAGGTCGGCATCGTCGGTCTGCGACTCGCAGCATGTCAGGAAGTCTTCGTCCGATAGGGTTAGGCTAAAGCCTTGGTCTGTATAGGGCAGCAGGGTGAGCATTGCCTTGCAGGTCTCGCGGCGTATGGCGGCAATGGCACCAAGCGGACTCATGGCACTCGTGGCCTCACCGGCAGCGCCAGCCAACGGGCTGCCAGGACACAGCGCCTGCATTGCTTTGCTGGCATCCATAGGACTAAGCTCGCTATCTGCAAGACTTGCCACATACTTGTTGTACGACATACACAGATTGGCATAGGCATTGACGAGGTTTTTCACTTCATCTTCATCAACCTGGCCCGACGCAAGGGACTCTTGCTGGTGCTGGCGGGCCAGACTGTAGAGGCGCCCAAATGCCGGGGATGCACCAGAGAATACATCCACCCACACCAGCGGGCAGTAATACTGGAGATAACGCTGGACAGCCGACGGCTGCCTCCACGAATACTCGACTCCTTCGACCTCTCTCACCTCATCGGGAGGCCAGGCTCCGGCAGACTTTATCTATGCTGGGCAGATGGGCAAAGGTGAGTCTGTCCTTGATGTCATCAAACTGCCGTTGATCCTGCTCGCGCCACCAGTGAGATTGCGGGGCGCCATCCAGCACTTGATGTCATGTTGTTCGAGCAGATGGCAGACGGCTTGGGCTGCGTCAGACTGAGCCGACGAATAGCTGATGAATATATCGTGGGTCATAGCGGCAAAAATTATGGTTGATAGTTATGGTTCTACAAAAGTAAAACATTTTCAGTAGAAACAGGCTTGAACGGAGAGAAATATTACAACGCGGGTGAAAATAATTGGAATGACGGCAACCGCTGTTACAGCAAGAGGGGTGGCAATGACGGTGGCTGCCAGTCTTTTTTTCAGCAAATCACTTGGTGCATACGCGCATAATCACTACCTTTGCATAGACAATAGACAACGGCAAGAATGATGAAAAGTAGAATTGCGATAATCGGCATAGCCCTGGCAACGATGGCCATCATGGCCTGCTCGGGCAACAGTGACAACGGCACCAAGGGAGCCAAGTTGGGCGCCTCTACCGACGAGCTCAAACTCAGCGGCGACAAGACCGTATATGGTCTGGCGTGCGACGGATGCACCGACTCGGTGGTGCTGCTTCTGCCCAACGACGGCAGCGACCCCATACGTTTCAACGTGATAGAGGCCACACGCCGCGGCAAGATTATGGGACAGCTCAAGGTGGGCGACTGGATAGGCGTGGTCACCAATAAGGAAGACTCTACCGTGGCAGACATGGTGATAGACCTGGACCAGCTCAAGGGAATATGGTGCTACATCGTCATGCCCAAGCTGAAGGACTATGAGCAGATGAGCCCTCGCCTGCAGAAGCGTATCATGAGAGATATGCCCGATTCCATCAAGAAGACTTACCTTATACCACGTGAATACGGGTTCTGGATGAAGCGCCAGTGGTCGTGCATGAGCGTGGGATATGTGCGCGAACAGACTTCGCTCGAAGAGGAGAGCCCCGTGGTCTATCCGCCATTGGGTTACTTCACCGCATGGCACATCTGGAACGGCTATCTGGTCATCACCGCCGGCACGCCGAAGATGGGCAAGGACAACAAACTGGAGGTGACAGACCTGGTCAATGACACCTGCACCATAGACTACTTCAAGGGCGACTCGCTGGTGCTGACCAGCGGCGGAGTGACGCGCAGCTACTATCGCAAGAACAACATTGAGGACATCAACAAGAAGGCCAAGGCGATAGCCAGCATGCAGGCCAAGAAGGCGCTGAAGGAGGCGACCACAGCACAATAGACTGGGCACAGGGAGGCCATCTCCCCTACCCCCGCAGCCTCATCGCAATCAGAGCACTACCCACCGGGTGGTGCTCTGATTGTTTATGGCGCGGCAGAGACCGTCACGACGCATAAGGAGCACGCAGACTGCGGCGTAGAGGGCGCGGTTGCCGGCTCGTAACGGAAGGTACGTGGGCTCGTGACTTACGATACGTAAGCACGTGCCGTAAATCACGAGCCCACGTAACATAAGATACGAGCCAGCCGATGCCACTGCCACGCCGCCAGCGCGGGTAGCGAGAAGAGGCAGAGACGCTCCAGCCACAAATGACAATCGCCGCAAGCAATATGAAGAATGCTTGCGGCGATTGGGATAGTGTGGCTGGCGCGCTGTTATTTATCACCCATGTCGTGATGGATGAAGCGCTGCTCGGCCAGCTGCTCATACTTGGTGCCGGGCTTGCCATAGTTGGCATAGGGATAGATGCTTATGCCGCCACGGGGAGTGAAGAGACCTGTCACCTCGATATACTTGGGCTCCATCAGGCGGATGAGGTCTTTCATGATGACATTGACACAGTCCTCATGGAAGTCGCCGTGATTGCGGAAGCTGAAGAGATAGAGCTTAAGGCTCTTGCTCTCTACCATCTTGATATCCGGGATATACGAGATGCGTATCTCTGCAAAGTCGGGCTGCCCTGTAATGGGGCAGAGTGATGTGAACTCGGGGCAGTTGAACCTTACCCAATAATCATTGCCCGGATGCTTGTTGACAAAGGTCTCCAACACCTCTGGGGCATAGTCATCGGCATACTTGGTAGCCGATCCCAGCTGTTTCAGTCCGTCTTTAGTTCTGTCCATTAGAAATTGAAAATTTTTAATACGTTATAGTCTACACCCTCGTCATAGACATCCTCGCCCTCATAGGCCTTGACCCAGCGCACTACACGGATGGTAAGAGGCAGCACCACAACCTCGTAGGCAGTCTTGAGCACCACCTGCATAAGCATCAGCACGGGTATCTCGCTCAAGGGTATCACGCCCCAGAACGCCAGCGGGAAAAAGATGAGGGAGTCGGCACTCTCGCCAGCCACCGTGCTCAGGATGGCGCGCAGCGAGAACCGATGGCCGTTGGAACTAATCTTCATGCGGCTCATCACATAGGCGTTGGCAAAAGAGCCCACGATGAAGGCGGCAAACGAGGCCGCTGCCACGCGCGGAGCCAAGCCGAAGATGGCATGGAAGCCCTGGTCATTGGTCCAGTAGGGTGCGCCGGGTATCCAGTCGCACAGGGCACCCACCAGGGTGAAGAAGAAGTTCATGGCGAAGCCTATCCAGATGAGGAGGCGAACCTTGCGGTAGCCCCACACCTCGCATACGCAGTCGTTGATGATATAACTGATTGGGAACACAAGCAGTCCACCGGTAACGCTGAACTCTCCCATCGCTATCTGCTTTGTCGCAAACACGTTTGACGCAATCAGGCAAACGCAGAAGAGTATGCCGAAAAGCATAAAGAGCATACTCACACTCTGTCTTTTATTATTCATATTCTTGTTTTGATAAAGGGGGTTGAGCAAGTACCCCTGTCTGTTACGGAGTGCAAAGTTACGAATAAAAGATTGGACTGTCAAGATTTCGGCCTACTTTTTTCATTCGCTATAGCAAACTCTGATAGAAGTCTTCGTACTGGCGCGCCACCTTAATATAATCATGGTGGCGGTGGATATAGTCTACGCTCTGCTCTCTGAGCCGGACAACCTCGTGGGGATGGGTGACGAGATATTCGAGCTGTTCGACCACACTCTCGTAAGTGGGCTGGACATTGACGATGGGTCGCAGCTGGGTCTCGCCCAGTATCTCGTAGTGTTCGGGTTCGCCTCCGCCCACGCACACCACGCCGTGGGCCATCGCCTCAAGGGGATTCATCGACGGCGTGTAGCTGTAGAGCTGGTCGAGCAGCACATCCTGGTCGTGCAGAAGGCGCACATACTCGTCGAAAGGCAGGCTCTCGGCCACGGTCAGCGTCATCTCCTCGGGGTGACGGGCAGCCACGTCCTGCGCAGCACGCAGCATGATGTCGGTGCCCTTATAGACCGAGCGACTGCGGTTGATGCCGATAAAGACCTTGAGCCTGTCGTGGGGTTGCAGAGCGGGCTGAGCGTCGCAGCGTATGGGGTAAGGGATGAAGGAGAGTTTATGGGGGAAGTGGGGATGATAGCATACCCAGTCTTCGTAGAGACCGGCGACGATGCCGTCGCAGTCTGCGGCTATCATCTGGTTGAGCCGTCCCTTGGCGGTGTCTATCCAGTCGTCGATATGCACCTGTGCCTCGGGGTCTGTACGCACCTGGTCGCCGAAGTTGAAGTCACTATAACGCAGCGGCTTGCGGGTAATGCACTCGTGGACCCAATAGTAATCCATGCCAAAGGCACCGAGGACCACCCTACGGTTATGGCGGCGCAGATAGCGATAGACGGGCAGGATGCGCTCGGCCTTGAGCTCAAGGAACATGGGGTTGATAAGCTGCACCACATCATAGCCCCGCAGCCGTGGCAACAAGGTGCAGAGTCGCATAAGGTAACAGAGGCCTCCCCACCAGCCCGGACGACGCACGAGGGAGAGGTCGCGGGGATAGTCTTTCCAGAAGTCGCCGTTGGACAAGACGGTGACCTGATGGCCCAACTGGCGCAGGCCGCAAGCCAGGGTCCAGTGTACATTGCTGTATTCGCCGATGAGGAGTATGCGCATAATCGTTATCTTACTATATGTAACAGCAGGCTGCGTCCCATCTTGGACTGGACGAGCCGGCGGAACATCCAATACTTGCGGGTGTAACGCTTGTCGGGCAGCGGATAGAGTCCCTGCTGCTCGAGCGTGGCAATGGCGTCGTCGAGGCGCTGGCGGCTGTGGGTAAGCTGGATGGTATTGTAGAGGTAGTCCATCGTGAGCTGGGCGACGCGACGGGCGAGAGCCTGGCGGTCGGTCTCGGGCATGGTGGCAGCCATCTGCTGCAGGCGCAGGATGACAGCCAGCGAGTCGGAGAGCCGCTTGTCGATGTGGTTGGCGGCATCGGCGTGCATGATGGAACCTCGGCGCTGACGGTAGTAGTATGCCTTGGCGTCGGTATAAAACAGGCGCTCGGCACGGAGGATGAGCTGGGGCGTAAATTCCTCGTCTTCGTGCAGGATGCCGGCTGTGAAGCGCAGAGAGCCCAACAGCTCGCGGCTGAAGATATAGCCACAGGCTGTGCCGTGGAGGTTGTGACCCTGCATATACTCGCTGCCCGACATGGGACCTTCATAAGAATAAGGTGTAGCTACCGAGGAGCGGGTGGAGAAGTCGAACAAGACCATGTCGGGGTTATGATAACGCACGAGGTCGAGGCAATGCTCGTAGGGAATACGCAGAAGATAGTCGTCGCCATCGACAAACTGGATGTAGCGGCCGGTAGCCACTCTGATACCCATATTGCGGGCGCAGGCAAGGCCGCTGTTGGGCTGGCGCAGATAGATAATCTGGTCTTTTACGTCATCGATATCGGTGATGGCGGGCAGCTTGGAGCCGTCGTCGATGACGATGACTTCGCGCTCGCCAGGCTGGAAAGCCAAGGAGAAGATGGCGGTGACGCACTCGCGCAACATATCGGCGGGCAGGTCGTAGCAGGTGATGACAAAGGTCATCAGTGGCGTAGCCGGAGCAGTTGGTGTAGTCGGCATAAGAATCTGAATCCTAATAATCTGTTAATCAATAACTTGGGAGTATGCCAGTAAGGCAGCCGGGGCAGCAAAGGCACACGCCCGGTGGCGTGGTAAACATCGAGGGCGACATTGACCACATGGGCATAATAGTCGGCGTTGCTCACCAGGGGCAGCACATAGCAATGGGCAGCAAGCAGCAGGGAGAGGTCGGCACCGGTGGCGGTGCGGGTGATGCCCTGCGGATTGTCGTAGTAACGATAGAGGCCCGTGGTGACGGTGGCTATCGCGCGGCAATGGGGCAGCAGGCGCGGCAGAAGCCAGGCGTCTTCAAACGTAAGTCCTTCGGGGAAGAGGCAATGGTCGAAGAGGCTGCGGCTGAACACCTTGTTCCAGGCGTATGTATGGGTATAGGCACGGGCGTCAAGCCAGTAACGGCGCCAGTCGGTATAGACGGCATCGGACAACGCAAGCTGGTGGCAGCGCGGCGAGCCATAGTGTATCTCTACGGGATATTCGACGAGGTCGTAGTCGGGATGGGCGGCGAGCAGGGCAAGCAGCGGGGGCAGCGTATGGGGCTGGAGCACATCGTCGCTGTCGACAAAGGTGACGTAGGGCGCATGGCTGCGGGCGATGCCGGAGTTGCGGGCGGCACTGAGACCGCGATTGGGTTGGTGGACGACGCTGATGCGGTCGCTACGCTCTGCCCACCGGTCGCACAGGTCACCACAGGAGTCGGGCGAACCATCGTCGACGAGGATGAGTTCGCAACCGTCAGCCTGGCTGAGCACGCTCTCGACACAGCGGTCAAGGGTGGCAGCGGTCTTGTAGACGGGGATGATGACTGTGAGGACAAGGGGTGTCATGGGCGTATGTATGTGAGCTGTATATATCGTCGTGTGTCGGCGGTGATGCGGCAACGGTGGTCGGGGCGTTCGCCCACAAGCCACACCACACGGTCGCGGGCATCGGTAACGACCAGCTGGCGCCGCTTCTCGATGAGATTGCGCTTGCGGTCGGTGAGGTAGTCGCTTACGAGCTTGCTCCCGCGCATGCCAAGGGGCGTGAAGCGGTCGCCCTGGCGCACTCGGCGCAGGGTGAGGGGCAGTTCGACGGCAGTGGCATCGAGCATCACGCTCAGCGGGTCACGGGAAATGGGCATATCGGGGGTATAGGGAGCCAGCTCCACCTTCAGCCGCTCGCCCGAAGAGATGAGGTATGTACCTGCCTCGGGCATTACCACGGGCTGGGGAGCCTGGGGTTCAAGCGGGGCGATGACCAGGGCGTCGCGAGAGGTCACCACAATGTGTGTAGACGACTGCCACTCCATGCCGGGACGGCCGTCGATGGCTGCCGCCATATCCTCGACCTGCACGGGGGTAAAGCCGAGCGGTGCCAGGCGATGCCAGAGCACATACTCGGCAGACGCCTCGCTGCGCAACATGGCAAAGGACAGAGTGTCGCCCTGATAACGGTCGTGGATGACAGGGGAATTGGCCATGCGGACAGCCTCGGTGAGGCGGAGCGAGGTCTGGTAGATGCTGTCGACAACCGAGGGGTTGATGGTCTGCAACAGGGGGATGACATCGAGTCTCACCTTGTTGCGCTTGACGTCGTTGACGAGATTGGTGCTGTCGGTGACATATCCCTCACCCTGCTCGCTGAGCCACTCTTCGATGTCGCGGCGGCTCACGGAAAGCAGCGGACGCACCACATGACCATTGCGGGGAGCGATGCCGGTGAGTCCGTCGATGCCGGTACCCCGGATGAGATTGAGGAGCACGGTCTCGACGCTGTCTTCGCGATGATGGGCCACACACACGGTGGCGGCACCGATGGAGAGGCGCAACTGCTCGAAATAACCATAACGCAAATCGCGTGCAGCCATCTCTATGCTCACCTTATGGAGGTCGGCATAGGCACGGGTGTCAAAGTGGGCAAGATGAAGAGGGATGGCGTGACGGCGACAGAGGTCGATGCAGAACTGCTCATCGCGATTGGACTCGTCGCCACGGAGGTGGAAGTTGCAGTGAGCCGCCTCAACCTGATAACCCAGCCGTCGGAGCACCAGCAGCAGACAAACGCTGTCGGCGCCACCCGAGAGGGCTATCAGATGTGTGTCGCCCGGAGACAGGAGGTCATGGACGGCGATGAATTGGCTTACTTCTTTATTCAACATAGAGTACCAGTCCCTTCAGGTATTCACCCTCGGGGTGATAGATATTGATGGGATGGTCGGCAGGCTGGTGCAACTGATGCAGGATGCGCACCTTGCGGCCGGCTTGGGCGGCTGCCGTGAAGACAGCGTTGCGGAAATTATCTTTGGTAACGACCTGCGAACAGCTGAAGGTGAACAGGATGCCACCTGGCTTGATGCGTTCGAAGCCCTTAACGTTAAGTCGGGTGTAGCCTTTCAATGCATTATGGAGCGCAGCACGATGTTTGGCAAAGGCAGGAGGGTCAAGAATGATGAGATCGTACTTCTTGTCGTTTGCATCGAGATACTTGAAGGCGTCATCGCAGAATGCCTCGTGACGGGCGTCACCAGGGAAGTTGAGGGCGACATTGCGGTTGGTAAGCTCGATGGCCTTGGCGCTGCTGTCGACCGAGTGGACGGCTTGCGCACCGCCTCGCATGGCATAGACAGAGAAGCCTCCAGTGTAGCAGAACATATTGAGAACCGTGCGGCCACGGGCATACTGCTCGAGAAGAGAACGGTTTTCGCGCTGGTCGACAAAGAAACCGGTCTTCTGGCCCTTGAGCCAATCGACATGGAAGCGAAGGCCGTTCTCGACAGCGGTATTGTCGTCGCTGCCACCATACATAAATCCGTTCTCCTGACGCAGGTCGGCCTTGAAGGGCAGCGTGGTCTCGCTCTTGTAATAGACATTCTCGATGCGGTGGCCCATCACACGGACCAAGGCGTCGCACACAGCCAGGCGGCTCACGTGCATACCCACACTGTGGGCCTGCATCACGGCGGTGGCACCATAACAGTCGATGACGAGACCAGGCAGATTGTCGCCCTCACCGTGTACGAGTCGGTAGGTATTGTTGCGCTCGTTGTCGGCTATGCCTATGGCTATACGCATCTGCAGCGCCGAAGCCAAGCGGCTCTCCCAGAACTCGGCGTCAATCTCGACCTGACGGAAGGACAGCACTCTGACGGCGATGGAACCTATCTGATAGTGGCCACAGGCGAGGAAATCGCCCGATGAAGAAAAGACGTTGACGATGTCGCCCTCGCCTATCCCCTCGTCCATGCGCATGATAGCGCCCGAGAATATCCAGGGATGGAAACGGCGCAGGCTTTCTTCCTTGCCTCGCTTGAGTATGACAGATGGGTATTGTGGCATTATGCTTCTGTATTTATGGGTTTGCGTTCTTGTTTCGGAGCGGGATCTTCGACGGTCACCAGCTCATAGTCGCCGGTCTCGGCGAGACGGCAGATTTCCTCGTAGAGGCGGATGCAGGTCCAAGCGTCGGTGGCGGCATAGAGACACTGGCGGTTGGTAAGCGCGTCGGCCTCCCAGTTGGTGAGCCGCTGGCGCTTGCTAATCTTCTCGTGGAAGAGGTTGGCATAGAGCTTCTGCAGCGACTGGTCCTGGATGCCCAGGCGGCCTACCTCGTTCTGCAAATCGACAAACATACCTGGCTTGAAGTCGGCGCGGTGGTGCAGAGACAGCAAGTCGTTGCTCAGCGACAGTCCCACCATGGGCACCGTGGTATTCTCCAACAGACGAATGATAGCTGGCGTCACGCCGATGCGGTTGAGACGAAACAGGAAACAGGTGTCGTGGGTCGAAACCTGAAGCAGCGCCACCTTGTAGGTCTTTCCCTTGCGGAAGGCGGGGCGTGTCTCGGTGTCAATGCCCAATATGGGCTGCGTCAACAGATAATCGACGGCGCGCTCGGCCTCACCCGCTGTGAGGATGGTGATAATGCGCCCTGGAAACTCGACCACGGGAAGAGCCGTAATCAGAGTTTTGTCAAACTTGGTATAAATTGTTTTC
Organism: Prevotella sp. P5-108; assembly: GCF_002251385.1. Taxonomy (GTDB): domain Bacteria; phylum Bacteroidota; class Bacteroidia; order Bacteroidales; family Bacteroidaceae; genus Prevotella. Next base: position 34,661 of record NZ_NPJJ01000038.1, on the reverse strand, counting down.
TTCATTCTTGGTTTGTCTGTCAGTTATGTAAGACTCTGCCGCCACCCTGACAAGGGAAGACAAGGCGTTCCTCATCTGCGGCACTCTCATGGATAAAGGGATGCCCACGGCAAAAGTCGCCGCAAAGTTACTCATAAATTATGAGAAACAGGGAGGAAGCGACTATTTTTTTATAAATAAAGCCACGGCCGAGGGCGACAGCGAGGGCAAGAAGGGGGATAACCCGCCTGCAACGCGGCACAATGGGGGCGCTGACGAAGAGGAAAACAAGGGGAAAGGAAAGCCAAATGAGTGGGCCAGAAGTCAACAATGGAAGCGAAATGGGACAATTAAATTCCACCAAAGAACAAAAAAAAGCAGCAATCATGAGCTAATTGGTTTTTTTTGTATAATTTTGCACCTTGAAATATAGTGATATTAAAAATATTATCGATAATATGAAGAAGAAAATTCAGTTCAGTCTCGTGTATAGAGATATGTGGCAGAGCTCTGGTAAGTTCCAGCCACGCAAGGACCAGTTGGAGCGCATCGCTCCGGTAATCATTGAGATGGGTTGCTTCAGTCGCGTGGAGACCAACGGTGGTGCCTTTGAGCAGGTGAACCTTCTGGCCGGTGAGAATCCTAACGACGCCGTGCGCGCATTCTGCAAACCTTTCAATGAGGTGGGCATCCAGACCCACATGCTTGACCGCGGTCTCAACGCGCTGCGCATGTATCCCGTGCCCGACGATGTACGAGCTCTGATGTACAAGGTTAAGGCCAAGCAGGGTACCAACATCACCCGTATCTTTGACGGTCTGAACGATGTTCGCAATATCAAGCCCTCTATCAAGTGGGCCAAGGAGGGCGGCATGATTCCCCAGTGCGCTCTGTGTATAACTACATCTCCCGTACATACTCTTGAATATTACAACAATATCGCCGACGAGCTGATAGAGGCTGGCGCCGAGGAAATCTGTTTGAAGGACATGGCCGGTATCGGTCAGCCCGCATTCCTGGGCAAGCTCACCAAGATGATTAAGGACAAGCATCCCGAAATCATCATCCAGTATCACGGCCACTCTGGTCCTGGCCTGTCTATGGCCAGCATCCTTGAGGTCTGCAACAACGGTGCCGACATCATCGACGTAGCCATCGAGCCGCTGTCATGGGGTAAGGTGCATCCAGACGTAATCTCTGTCATCAGCATGCTCAAGAACGAGGGCTTCGAGGTACCCGAAATCAACATGAGTGCCTACATGAAGGCTCGCGCTCTTACCCAGGAGTTTATCGACGAGTGGCTCGGCTACTTCATCAACCCCGGTAACAAGATTATGTCTTCGCTCCTGCTCGGCTGCGGTCTGCCCGGCGGTATGATGGGTTCTATGATGGCCGACCTTGGCGGTATGCGCACTACTATCAACAACGTACGCAAGAAGAAGGGTGAGGACGAGCTGTCTATGGACGATCTGCTCATCAAGCTCTTCGATGAGGTTGAGTATGTATGGCCTCGCGTGGGCTATCCTCCACTGGTTACTCCTTTCAGCCAGTATGTCAAGAACATCGCGCTGATGAACCTGCTGACTATCGAGCAGGGCAAGGGCCGCTTTGTGATGATGGACGAGGCTATGTGGGGTATGATTCTCGGCAAGAGTGGCAAGATTCCTGGCACCATCGCTCCCGAGCTGGTAGAGTTGGCTCAGAAGCAGGGCCGCGAGTTTACCGATGTCGACGCCCACACACTGCTCACCGACGCCCTCGATGACTTCCGCAAGGAGATGGACGAGAACGGTTGGGAGTATGGTCAGGACGATGAGGAGCTGTTCGAGCTGGCTATGCACCCCGAGCAGTATCGCAACTTCAAGAGCGGCCAGGCTAAGAAGAACTTCCTCGCCGACCTGCAGAAAGCCAAAGATGCAAAGATGGGAAGCCAGTTGAGCGCCGAGCAGTTGGCTGCTTTCAAGCACGCAAAGGCCGATGCAATCGTATGTCCGGTCAAAGGACAGCTGTTCTGGGAATTCCAGGGCGACGGCGAGGCTGCTCCTGCTGTTGAGCCATTCATCGGCAAAGAATACAAGGAAGGCGACGCATTCTGCTACATACAGGCTCCTTGGGGCGAGTTTGTTGAGGTCAAGGCAGACCTTGGCGGCAAACTCGTAGAGATTAACGCCAAGCAGGGCGCCAAGGTTCGCAAGGGCGACGTGATAGCTTATATTCAGCGCCCCGAGGCAGATGCATAATCAGATAATAGACAAATACTATCCGGAGGACAACGACCTCCGGAATATACTCATTACGCACAGCACGCTCGTTATGCAGCGTGCTGTGCGCATTTGTGATGCCCATCCCGAACTGCACATCGACCGCCAGTTTGTCATCGAGGCTGCCATGCTCCACGACATCGGCATCTTCCGCTGCCATGCGCCGTCGATACACTGCATGGGCGACGAGCCCTACATCTGTCATGGACGGATAGGAGCCGAACTCATGCGCGCCGAAGGTTATCCGCGACACGCCCGGGTATGCGAGCGCCACACCGGAGCCGGACTTACCAAGCACGACATCATCAGCCAGAAGCTGCCGTTGCCCGAAGAGGACTTTCTGCCCGAAACCATCGAGGAGAAGGTCATCTGCTATGCCGACAAGTTCTACTCCAAGACCCGTCTCAACCACGCAAAGAGTTTCGAAGAGGCCCTTCGCAGTCTCCAGAAGTTCGGAGAAGAGGGCGTTTTGCGCTTCCGCGAATGGAAAAATCTCTTCGAATAGCGTTAAAATTGAGAAAACAGATAGTAATTAGTCATTAATTCTTTAACTTTGCAGTCTTAATGAAGACTAAAACGCTTATAGTAATCTTCCTGTTTGCCATCATCTTTGTGATGGCCAAGACCACCACACCCTCGGGTCAGAAGCGAAACAGGAAGGTGAAAAACGACACCATCGCCCTGAAAGACTCCATTAAGAAAGACATCACCCCCACCCTTCCCGCCATTGATACCACCAAGATGGACTCGCTCCAACTGGCCATATATCACCACAACAAAGCCATCGATGACTCGATACGCCTCGACTCTATCAACCGAGCCAAGAAGAACGGCATCGACGCGCCGGTAAGCTACAAGGGCAACGACTCGCTGGTCTACGACGCCAAAGCCAAACGTGCCTATATCTACGGCGAGGCCAATGTGAAGTACGAGAACATGGACCTGACCAGCGACCGCATCGCCTTGAGCATGGACAGCAGTCTGGTACACGCCGTGGGTACCCCCGACTCGCTCGAGAAGGGCGGCATACGCAACAAGCCGGTATTCAAGATGGGCGACACCGAATACCAGAGCGATACCATGGCCTTCAACTTCAAGACCAAGAAGGGATTCATCAATAATGTGACCACCCACCAGGAGGAAGGCTATCTCAGCAGCCAGTTGTCCAAGCGCAACGACAAGGGAGAAATCTTCCTCAAGCATGGACGTTACACCACCTGCGACGCCGAGCACCCCGACTTCTACATCGCGCTGTCGCGAGCCAAGGTGCGCCCCGGCAAGGATGTGGTGTTCGGTCCCGCCTATCTCGTGGTGGCCGACGTGCCGCTGCCGCTGGCCATCCCCTATGGTTTCTTCCCCTTCAGCAAGAGCTATTCTTCAGGTTTCATCATGCCGAGCTATGGCGACGAGCAAGACCGTGGTTTCTATCTGCGCGATGCCGGTTACTACTTCGCCATGAGCGACAAGTGGGACCTCAAACTCTTGGGTGAGATTTATACCAAGGGCTCATGGGGACTCAGCGCAGCCTCCAACTACCGCAAGCGTTACAAATACAACGGTAGTTTCTTAGGTAGCTTCCAGGACACACGTACCGGTGACAAGGGAATGCCCGACTACTCCCGACAGACCAGCTTCAAGATACAGTGGAGTCACCGTCAGGATGCCAAGGCCAATCCGTTCAACACGCTGTCGGCAAGCGTCAACTTCGCCACAAGCAGCTATGAGCGCAACAACCTGTACAGTATGTACAATCCGCAGACCATGACGCAGAGCACGCGTACATCTTCGGTCAACTGGAGCACCACTTTCTCGAGCATAGGCATGACGCTGAGCTCGACGGTGAACCTCAACCAGAACATGCGCGATACCACCATCGCCCTGACGCTGCCCGACATGAACATCTCCATCAGCCGCTTCTATCCCTTCCGTCGCAAGAACGCAGCCGGAAAGCAGCGCTGGTACGAGAAGATTTCGATGAGCTATACCGGACATATCACCAACTCCATCGACACCAAGGAAGACAAGCTCATGTCGTCCAATCTGGCCAAGGACTGGCGCAACGGTATGCAGCACAATATCCCTATCCAGGGTACTTTCACCTTATTTAATTATATAAACGTCACCCCGGCGTTCAACTTCACCGACCGTACCTACCTGCGTAAGGTCAACAAGTCGTGGGACGAAGCCACCGGCACCGTGGTCAACGATACCATCAACGGACTGCACAACGTCTACAACTGGAACTTCGCCATGAGCGCCAGCACCAAGTTGTATGGTTTCTATGTGCCCAGCCGCAAGATTTTCGGTGACAAGGTACAGGCCATCCGCCACGTCCTCACCCCACAGGTCAGCTTCAGCTACGCCCCAGACTTCGGTGCGGCGCGCTACGGTTATTACCAGACCTACCAGCGTACCAATGCCGACGGTAGCGTAGACCTTGTCGAGTATTCTCCTTACGAGGGCTCGGCCTTCGGTTACCCCACACGCGGCAAGACCGGCAACCTGTCGTTCAGCCTTGCCAACAACGTCGAGATGAAGATGAAGAGCGACAAGGACAGTACCGGCTTCAAGAAGGTGAGTATCATCGACAACTTTGCCCTGCAGATGTCTTACAACATGGCAGCCAAAGAGAAGCCCTGGAGTGACCTGGGCATGGATATCCGTCTGAAATGGTGGAAGAACTATACCTTCAACATGCACGCAGTCTTCGCCACCTACGCCTACGAGCTCGACAAGAACGGCCGGCCTTACGTGGGCAACCACACAGAGTGGGGCTACGGACGCTTCGGACGCTTCCAGGGTATGTCGCAGAACTTCTCATTCACGCTCACACCAGAGAAACTGCGCAAACTCTTCAATGGCGGTGACGACGAAGAAGACAGCAAAGAAGAGAAGGAAGGCATCGACACCGGCATCGAAAGCAATGTCGACGACGACATGATAGAAGGACAGCGCGGAGCCAAGAAGCGCAAGGACACCGGAAAGGCTGCCACCGACGACGATGGCTACATGCTCTTCTCCATGCCCTGGTCGCTCACCGTGGGCTATGGTGTCACCATGAGCGAGAACCGCGACATCAAGAAGTTCAACTACAACAAGATGCGCTATCCCTACAAGTTCACGCAGACCGTCAACATGAGCGGCAACCTTCGCATCAGCGACGGGTGGAATATCAGCTTCTCGTCGGGTTACGACTTTGAGAACCACAAGATAAGCATGACCACCGCCTCGTTGCAGCGCGATTTGCACTGCTTCAACATGAGCTGTCAGGTGGTGCTCGCGCCATACACCAGCTATAACTTCTCGTTCCGTTGCAATGCCGCCACGCTTACCGACGCGCTCAAATACGACAAGCGCAGTGGTTATTCCAACGCCGTGCAGTGGTATTGATGTCACATTGACACCCCATAAGCATACACAATGCCTGTTCAGAAGAAAGGACATTATCCACGCGTTTTTTCTTCGGAACAGGCATTATAAATATCATCAAATACAAAAAAGCAGCTATTATTCAAAATTTTTTACTGATTTGGTATAGAAAGTATATAAATAATCGTATATTTGCAGTTGACTATAACCAAACTAACTCATTATGCAAAAGAAATCTTTACTCATTCTGATGCTTGTGCTCTTTGTGAAGCTGGCGGCTATAGCCGGTCCACGCTCATTCGTACAGGCGCAAAAGATTGCCGAGAACCAGGCTTCCCGACTCGGCATAGTGATAGACAGAAAGGCACGAGCCAAGGCCAGAGCCATCAATGGCGTTGACAGCCACCTCAAGCAGGTAGTCGACTACTACGTATTTCCCAACGGAGCCGACAAGGGCTTCACCATCGTGTCGGGCGATGACCGTATGCCCGAAATCGTGGGCTATGCCGACAGCGGAACCTACGACGAAAACCAGATGACCGAGGGTATGGCCATGTTTCTCGATAGTTACAAAGCTATGGCCGAAGCCGTCAAGGCTGGAGACCCCGCCGCACTGAGTTTGCTCAACGAGCACCGCGCCATGACCGCCTCACCCAAGCGCGCATCGGCAAAGGTAGCACCTCTGTTGGGCCAGATACAGTGGAACCAGGGCTATCCATACAACATGATGTGTCCTAAATACAACGGCAACGACCGTTCAGCGACTGGATGTGTAGCCACAGCCATGGCGCAGATTATGGCGTTCTGGAAATATCCCAAGAAACTCATGGCCGACATTCCCGCCTACACCACCAGAACCAACGAAATCAGCATGCCAGGCATCTCCCAAGGCGCGACTTATGACTGGGACAACATGTTGCCACGATATGTAGAAGGCAACTATAAGATTCAACAGGCAGAGGCAGTAGCCAAGCTGATGCTGCATTGCGGCGCAGCGGTAGAGATGGACTACGGCAGCTCGTCGGGAGCCGTAGTGAACTACTACCATTTGACCAAATACTTCGGTTACGACGTCGACCTGATTGCCAATGTTTTCCGTGCCAACTACAGCATAGCCGAATGGGCCGACCTCATAGACCGTGAGCTCAGCGCCGGACGTCCTATACTCTATGGAGGTTTCTCTTCCACCAGCGGCCATCAGTTTGTATGCGACGGAAGCAACGGTTCTGGACTTTACCACATCAACTGGGGCTGGGGCGGATATCAGAACGGATACTTCGACATTACCATCCTCAATCCCAAAAAGGGCGGCGCCGGCTCGGGCAATGCCCCCGACGGATACAACCGCAACTGCGATATGATTATCGGCATCCAGCCCGACAATGGCATTGTAGACGAGCCATTGGTATTTACGCCCTCGTTGGAGATAAACAAATATACAAGCGATAAACTAAACACATACTTCAACATCACCAAGGACACACGTGCCAATGAGTCAGAGGCATTCAGCCTGTCTTTCGGCGATGCGTTGTTCTCCACCACCACAAATCCATTTAACGGCAAGTTTGCCTACGCCATCAGCGACGGCAAGGGCGGATATACCTTGATTTGCAATCCCAGGAACCTGAGCATTCCAACCGGTGAATTTGTTGAGACCAACTTCAACTTCGCTCCCAAGAACGGCACCTACACCATCTACGGCGTCTATTGCAAAAAGGGCGAGACCACATGGCACAAGTGTTTATATATCAACGGCATGAAGCCCATTACCCTAATTGCTACAACCGATAAGCTGGCCAAGGCCAACTCCTTGCTCAGCGCCACCATAACACCCGCAGGTAAAATAGTCGGTCTGGAAAAGGCCACCTTCAACGTGGAGGTGACCAACAATGGCAACGAAGACTACATCGGACTTATAACGCTACATTCCGGCAGAAACGACCAGGATTACAATAACACCCCCGGAGGCGACTGCTACATCAGTGTGCCTGCCCACTCGACGATTACACGCCAAATCACTATACTTGTAGAAGTACCAGAAGGCGACTTCTACCTCAGGGTCAAGGACGATGCGGGCGAGGATATATCGGTGCCCCAGAAATTCACTGCCGAAATGACCACAAAGCCTATCCTGGTACTTACGAACGTGGAGACCAACGTCACACCGGGCGACTACGAGACCGAGAACGCTTTCCGTTTCGGCAATAGGGTCAAAGCCCCCAAGATAAATGATGACTACGCCCTATTCAGGTATAAATTCAAAAATATAGGTGGTGCCGGTAAGGTGCAATACTTCATCTATTGCGAGGATGCAAGCGACGGCAGCAAAAAGTATTGGAAAGGTGGCTACAAGCAAATTGATGTGCCCAACGATGGTAGCGAACTCTATGTAGAAGAGACATGGAGCCCAGCAGAGGTAGGGTTTAACTTCATGATGGGCGGCATCGAGATGTCATATATCGACAACAACCTCAGCCCATTAATGTACGTAAACATGGAGAACTACTTCTATAATTTGGTGCTTGTAGAGGACGAGAGTCGGGGGTACAGACTGCCAGCCAATCTCCAGATTGTCTATGTGGCAGGCAAGCCCGTAGGCATCGACCATGTTGAGACCACCGGCGGCAAGGCAATCACTGGCGGCGAAGGCGAGATTATCATCCGTGCCGACAAGGCCGAGACCGTGGCCATCTACGGTATCGACGGCCGTCTGGTGCATCGCGTAAGTACCGAGGCTGGTGACACCAAGCGCGTAAGCGTGCCTGCGGGCATCTACATAGTCAAGGGTGCCAAGGTGGTGGTGCGCTGACCACATACGGCAAGACCATAGGCAAGAATCGAGGGCACCAACAGCAGCCCTCTCACAAACATAAGACAACAGCAGGCTCACCCGCCAATCAGGGAGAGCCTGCTGTTTCTGTTTATAGTAAGAGACGCCACCGTCGCCATGACCTCCGCACGAGCCGAGGGTACCTCGGCAACTCTGCTGACCATCTCTGCAGATGCGTATCGGACGATGCGGATATACGTATCGGACGGCACGGATGCGAGTTTCAGCCGATACGGATGTGAGTATCGGCCGGTTACAAGCAGCAAGGATAATGAGCATGAATGTGTAGGCTATAATGGCAAACCAGTAATAACACCTTAGGCTAAACGCAACCCTTTACCTTTACAGCAACGCACATCTCCACGCCATCAGGCTTGGAGCAGACGGTCAATACTGTCTCGCTCGCCCACCACCCAGATGACGTCGCCCTGCTCGAAGGGACGCTTGGGATTAATCATCGTAAGGTTCTGCTGCCCCTCTTCTACTCCCACGACCATGCAGTCATAGTTCTCGCGTATGCCGCTCTCGCTGAGCGTCTTGCCGACAAAGGCGCTACCGGCGTGGATGACGAGACTGTGCAGCCCCATCTCCCGCTTCTCTATATTGGGGTCTTCGGGCACAAGATTGCTGCTGAGTTCTATGCCGAAGGCATGCAGCTGCTCGTCGTTGCCGATGACCTGTATCTTGTCTTTGGGGAAGAGGATGGTGGAGCCACCGGGGATGTTGATGCGACGGTAACCGCGCAGGATGCTGCTCACGAGGACGCCGAAGCGCGCCCCCCACTGCAGACGGGCGAGGCTCTTGCCGGCGAAGGCGGAATTGAGGGGAATCTCAAACTCGGATATATGTAGGTCGCGGTCAAGCAGATGACCCTCAAAGAGCGGCCGCTTGCGCCCGCGCACCTGTGCCTCGATGTCGCGAGAGCGTAGGTTCTGCACAAAGAGTCGCTCCAGATGTATGCTGCTACGCTTCAGATTGCGCGACATCACAAAGATGGCTATCACGATGAGCGCCAGAGTGATTACGATGGCATTGGCAAAGCGTGCCAGATAGTTGCAGATATAGAAGAGGAACGCCGCGGCGATGAAGATACGCGCCACGATGGTAAAGAGCAGCGGCAGACGGTTGATGCGGTTGCCCGTCCAGAGCGCCTTGAACTCGTCGCTGTGGTTGTGCTTCATCACGATGGCGCGCAGGAAGGGCGAGATGAGTACCACCGTGACCAGGCCGCACACGCCGTTGGCCCACCAGTGGGGCAGTATCTGCCGGATGAAGGGCAGGAAGAAGGTAAACATGAGGGTGATGGTGGCGGTGGTGAGGATGCTGTAGATGAGCGCCGTGGTGAGCAGCTTGCGCATCAGCAGTCGCCAGTTGCCGCTTTCCACCGCACTCGAGTGGGTGGCAAGACCCAGATGGCCCAGCCGCCGCAGCCACCGCTTGGGCAGCCGCTTCTCCAACTGGTGGTAGGCGGGGTCGGCAGCCTTGATCATATAAGGTGTAAGGAAGGTGGTGATGACCGATACCGCCACCACGACAGGATAGAGGAAGTTGCCGATGACGTGGAGCGAGAGTCCCAATGATGCTATGATGAACGCGAACTCACCTATCTGAGCCATAGAGAAGCCGCAGCGCATGGAGTTGCGCAGTGTCTGACCGCTCAGGAGAAATCCCATCGAGCCCAGCACACTCTGGCCCACGAGGATGGTCAGCACAAGGATGACGATGGGCACGGCATAAGCGACAAGGATATGGGGGTCGACCAGCATGCCCACCGACACGAAGAAGATGGCACCGAAGAGGTTCTTCACAGGCTCTACCAGCTGGATTATCTTGTCGGCCTCGATGGTCTCGGCAAGGATGCTGCCCATGATGAAGGCTCCGAAGGCGCTGCTGAACCCCACCAGCGTGGAGATGCACGCCATGGCGCAGCAGAGTCCGAGCGCCACGATGGTCATGGTCTCGTCATTCATGAGCAGACGCGTCTTGCGCAGGAACATGGGGATGAAGAAGATGCCTACCACCAGCCATACCGTGAGGAAGAAGCCTATCTTGACGACCGAAGCCACCATCTGCTCGCCGTCGGGGTTGGCCCCGGTGGCAAAGGCCGAGAGCATCACCATCATGACGATGGCCATGATGTCTTCGAGGATGAGCACGCTCATCACCAGCCCTGCAAACTTCTGCTGCCTAAGCCCCAGGTCGTCGAAAGCCTTGTAGATGATGGTGGTGGACGACATGGCAAGCATGCCGCCAAGGAATACGCAGTCCATGCGTGCCCACCCGAAGAGGTGGCCCACCACGGTGCCGGCAAACATCATGCAGAGGATGATGGTGATGGCGGCTATCACGGGCGCCATGCCCATCTTGAGTATCTTCTTGAACGAGAAATCAAGGCCCAGGGAGAACAGCAGGAAGATGACGCCGATGTCGGCCCACATCTGCACGTCGGCCTTGTCTATCACCGACATGGTGTAGGGCATGTGGGGCGACACAAGAAAGCCCGCCACGATGTAGCCCAATACGAGGGGTTGGCGCAAGCGCTTGAAGAGCAGTGTGACGCCGCCAGCCACGATGAGTATGAGTGCAAGGTCCTTGACCAGAGCCGGAAGTTCAGCCATAAGCGTATAGGATAAAAGCGAAAAAGCTGCTCCTCAACAAGGAACAGCTTCTATCGTTATTGGGGATAATCAGTCGTTATATGCGGCGGTGATGGCACAGATGCGGGTGATGACCTGCACAGCCTTCTGCATGACCTGGATGGAGACAAACTCGTGGGGACCATGGAAGTTTACGCCGCCGGCAAAGATATTGGGGCAAGGGAGACCTCGGAAACTCAGCTGGGCACCGTCGGTTCCGCCACGGATAGGTTCAACCTTGGGGGTGACGCCTGTCTCCTGCATGGCTTTGAGCACAATGTCAATCACATGCATGTTGGGGTCTATCTTTTCCTTCATGTTGTAGTACTGGTCGCGCAGCTCAACCTTGACCGTGCCCTCGCCGTACTTCTCGTTCATACGGGCAGCGATAGACTCGATGAAGTCCTTGCGGTCTTCAAACTTCTCGCGGTCGTGGTCGCGGATGATGTAGCTCAGCTTGGCTTCCTCGCAGTGGCTGTCGATGCCCAGCAGATGGTAGAAGCCCTGATAGCCGTCGGTGGTCTCGGGGATGTCGGTCTCGGGAATGAAGGCGTTGAACTCGCAAGCCAGACGACTGGCGTTGACCATCTTGCCCTTGGCATAACCCGTGTGTACGCTCATACCCTTGATGATGACCTTGGCGGCAGCAGCATTGAAGTTCTCATACTCCAGGTTGCCCAGGTCGCTGCCATCCATGGTGTAGGCCCACTCGCATCCGAACTTCTCGACATCGAAGTGATGGGCACCCATGCCTATCTCCTCGTCGGGATTGAAAGCCACACGGATGTCGCCGTGCTTGATTTCGTCGTGGTCACGCAGATAGCACATCGCCTCGACAATCTCGGCTATACCCGCCTTGTCGTCGGCACCGAGCAGCGTGTGGCCGTCGGTCACGATGATGTCCTCGCCCTTGTGGTCGAGCAACTCGGGAAACTTGGAGGGCGACGACACGATGCCCTCGCTCAGCACGATGTCTCCACCGTCATAGTTCTCGACGATGCGGGGCTTGATGTTGGCGCCAGAGCAGTCCATGCTGGTGTCGTAGTGGGCAATGAAGCCGATGGTGGGCACCTCCTTCTTGGTATTGGCCTTGAGGGTGGCGTAGATGTAGCCCATCTCGTCCATCTCGACATCAGAGAGACCTTCGCGTTCCAGCTCTTCCTTCAGGTATTTGGCAAACACGAGCTGCTTGGCCGTGCTTGGCACAGTCTGAGAGTCTTCGGCAGACTGGGTGTCAAACTGTGTATAATTGATAAACCGTTGTACTAAATCCATATTCTACTTCCTATTACATTATTATATATGTGACAAAGTTAGCACAATTCGCCCGCAATTCAAAGCGAATGTCCAATTATTTTGCAGTTAAGCCGAAAAGTTTTCAGCAATCTGCAATGATGTCGGCGATGGCAGAGATGATGGCCGTGATGACAGACAATATCTTTGCGGGGTGCGAAATGGTTATTTCGTGGTTGGAAATAATGGTATAAAGACGGGAAATAGTCGTTTCGTGGTTTGCAACTATATCGTGGATAGCATCGGGAGAGACGGGGCGAGACAGCAGACAAAAAAACAATGGGCCTAATCTGACAGACAGACCAGGCCCACGGCAAAGGGTTATCTCAAATGGCGCTTAGGGATTGACCACATTCTGGGGATGGCCATCCTGGAATGCGCGGATGTTGTCGAAGGTGGCGTTGAGCAGTCGCTGGCGCGCCTCGACCGATGCCCATGCGATGTGGGGCGTGATGAAGGCGTTGGGCTGGGCGAAGAGCGGATTGTCGGCAGCCGGCGGTTCGCTGCACATCACGTCGGCACCATAGCCGCCAAGCTGTCCAGAGGCAAGAGCCTCGGCCACATCAGCCTCATTGACCAGAGGGCCTCGGCCGGTATTGACCAGCAGGGCGCCACGCTTCATGCGGGCGAGGGTGCGGGCGTTGATGAGCTCGTGGGTATCGGGGGTGAGCGGGCAGTGGAGAGTAAGGATGTCACTCACACCGAAGAGTCCCTCAAGGGTGGTCTTCTGGATATAGTCGGGGAGGTCGATGGAGTTCTTGCTGGTGAAGGCAAAGACATCCATACCAAACTCGCGGGCTATGCTTGCCACCTTGGCACCGATATGGCCGAGGCCCACGATGCCGAGGGTCTTGCCGGCGAGCTCGCTCACGGGCAAATCCCAGTAGCAGAAGTCGGGCGCTGCCGACCAACGTCCCTCGCGGGTCTGGCGGGCATAGTGGGCCACGCGGTTGGTCATGTTGAGTATCTGTGCAAAGACCATCTGCGCCACACTGTCGGTGCTGTAGGCAGGCACGTTGCACACGGTGATGCCCAAGTCGCGGGCCGCCAGGGTGTCGATGGTGTTGTATCCCGTGGCCAATACGCATATCAGCCGCAGGTTGGGCAGCTGCTCAAGCGTCTGCCGCGTGAGTGTCACCTTGTTGGTTACTATGATTTCTGCATCATGCGCACGCTCGACTACCTCTGAAGGCTGCGTGCGGTCGTACACCGTTACCTCGCCCATCTCTTTGAGGGGTTCCCAGGTAAGATCGCCCGGATTGGACGCATATCCGTCTAATAATACTATTTGCATATCCAATAATACTATATTCATTGTTGGTTTACTTGTCATCTTTATATCTGTCGCCCCAGTATTGCAGCATGCGCTGATAGAGTTTCTCCTCGGAAGGACTGTGCTGGGCGTGCCAGAAGCGGCGGCTGCCCAACTCGGAGGGGAGATAGGACTGGGCAACAAAGTTGCCGGGATAGTCATGGGGATAGAGATAGCCGTCGTGATAGCCCAGTTCCTTCATGAGTGCCGTGGGGGCGTTGCGTATGGGCAGCGGCACGGGCAGATTGCCAGTGGCGCGCACGGCGGCAAGGGCTTCGTCGATTGCGAGATAGGCAGAATTGCTCTTGGGACTGGTGGCGAGATAGACCACAGCCTCGGCAAGCGCAATGCGGCCCTCGGGCCATCCTATCTTGTTGACCACATCAAAGGCGGTATTGGCCATAAGCAGGGCATTGGGGTTGGCGAGTCCCACATCTTCGGCGGCGCTTATCACCACGCGGCGGGCTATGAACTTGGGGTCTTCGCCTCCCTCTATCATGCGCGCCATCCAGTAGAGGGCGGCATCGGGGTCGCTGCCACGGATGCTCTTGATAAAGGCAGAGATGATGTCGTAGTGCATCTCGCCGTCCTTATCGTAAGCCAAGGGGTTCTGCTGAAGCCGCTCTTCGACCATCTCGTCGGTGATGGTCACCTCGTCGTCGGTAGAAGCACTGATGACGAGCTCGAGGATATTGAGCAGTTTGCGCGCATCGCCACCGCTATAGCGCAGCAGCGCATCGGTCTGCTGCAGATGGATATGGCGCTTGGAGAGTTCGACATCCTGGGTCACGGCACGATGAAGAAGCGAGAGCAGATCGGAAGCCTCGAGCGACTTGAGGACATAGAGCTGGCATCGGGAGAGCAACGGGCGGATAATCTCGAAGGAGGGATTCTCGGTGGTGGCACCGATGAGCGTTACCACGCCACGCTCGACCGCCCCAAGGAGGCTGTCTTGCTGGGATTTGGAAAACCGGTGAATCTCGTCGATGAAGAGTATGGGTGAGGCGGAATTGAAAAAGCGCCCACTCTTGGCACGTTCTATCACATCGCGCACATCCTTGACTCCACTGGTCACGGCACTGAGCGTGTAAAAAGGCACCTGCAACATGTTGGCAACAATCTGGGCAAGAGTGGTCTTGCCCACGCCAGGAGGTCCCCAAAGAATAAACGAAGAGATATGCCCCGTATCAATCATCTTGCGAAGCACCGCTCCCGGACCCACCAAATGCTGCTGTCCTACATAATCATCCAAGGTGCGCGGACGCATCCTTTCAGCTAACGGTTCACTCATAATTATTGCAAAGTTAATGATATTTTTCATATTGATACGATTTTTTTTGCATAAAAATTTGCAACTTAACGATTTGTTGTATACATTTGCAGCCAATACAAACTCCAAACTTTACACAAACAATGAAGCAAGACCATAAAGTTCTGACACTCAAAACTTTGAACAAGAGTAATATCTGGGACGCCCAAGAAAACGACATTTTCCGCCTCTGGGAAAGTGGCGAAAAGGAAGCCGATTTCAAAGACAACCTGCAGCATTACATGGATATTATCAGGAGTGGCTTTGAGCTGGAAGAGATAAAGATTGACAACCCCAAAGTCTTCGAGAAATACGAAGAGCGCGGATTCAAAATCGGACAAATCAAGCTCGATGACAAGCACGTACAGAAGTGGGCTGTCAAGAAGCGTCCTATCAACAGAGTCACCGACCTCACCTATGAAAATATACGCCACATCTCGGCTGCCAAGCTCATGGAGGTGCTCGAGCGCAACTTCGGCGGTGGTTGGGAATCGCTCTCACAGAGCATTCAGGATATCATCCTCAGCGGTTTTGACATCAGCACCACTACCCTACCCGCCAACCGTCTGCACAAGCCCGGCGGCATGTATGAGAAGAAAGTGAACGACGGTTTTGAGGTGCTCGAGATACCCAAAGGCTCATGGGTGGAGGCCATCTTTGCCAAACTGAAACCCGAAGTGGAGAAGCCCCGCTACAAGTCGGAATTTGACGAGGACGACAAGAAAATGCGTGACTTTGACGAGGATGAGGACGACGAGGAATTGGACGATGTCAACGAGGACAGCGGTGAGGACTATGACGAGGACGACGATAGCTATGACGAGGACAAACTCACGGAAGAAAGCTATCGCACCACTTTCGACACCGACCCCGAAGACCTGAACATGGAGGCTGAAGACGTAGCCGAAGAAGAGTATTAATACATCTTTTCATATAAAAGGAGGAAAGCCATTCTGACATCATCACGGTGTCGGAATGGCTTTCTTCGTTAATCGCCAGATAACCAAAGGCATGAATAGCGGAAGCGAGGACAGTGCCGGAGGATAGGCAGGCTTACTCGGCACTGGCAGAGACATGCTCGGCACCGGCAGAGACATGCTCGGCATCGACAGAGACATGCTCGGCATCGGCAGAGACATGCTCGGCACCGGCAGAGACATGCTCGGCACCGACAGAGACATGCTCGGCATCGACAGAGACATGCTCGGCACCGACAGAGACATTCTCGGCATCGACAGAGACATGCTCGGTATCGGCAGAGACATGCTCGGCATCGGCAGAGACATGCTCTGCATCGGCAGAGACATGCTCGGAAGTCGGACATGCAGAAACAATAATCCCCATAGAGGCAGGCAGTACCTACATCTATGGGGATAACGGTATAGGGTGAAACCTAAAGACGGCTATTCGCTCACTTCAAAGTAGCTCTCCAACTCGCTCTCGGCGCTACCGCCCTCATTGGGCAGGTCCTTGATAATCTGGCCATGCTCCAAGAGAGCCACTCGCGTAGAGATGTCGATGGTGTGCTGCAGGTTGTGGCTGCTCACCAGTATGGTGGCATGCTCCTGGGCGGCATAATCGACGAGGAGTTTCTTGAGCAGTATCTGGCTCGACGGGTCGAGGAAGTTGAACGGCTCATCGAGAATGACGGTCTTTGGGCGGCTGAGGAGGGCTGAGACGATGCCCACCTTCTGCTTGTTGCCGGCAGAGAAATCGCGTATGTACTTCTTCTGCCCCATCACCTCGCCAGCCATAAAGCGCTCAAAGCCTGTCAGCCGTTCGGCAACCTGGTCGCGGCTCATGCCGTTGACCTTGCCGACAAACTCGAAATACTCTTCGGGGGTAAGGAAATCGATAAGGAAACCCTCGTCAATATAAGCTCCTACACCCGCTTTCCAGTCTTCGCTCTCGGCAGGGTTGGCTCCGTCGATGGTGACCGAACCCCGGTCGGCATCGAGCAGGTCAAGGATGAGTCGGAAGAATGTGGTCTTTCCGGCACCATTGTTGCCGACGAGTCCGAGGACATCTCCGTCGTTGATAACAAACGACGGGATGTCTACAGCTATCTTTTCGCCGAATTGCTTCAGCAAGTCTTTGGCTTCAATCATATTATCGGAGATTGCGTCCGTGGCAATTCTTGAACTTCTTGCCCGAACCGCAGGGACATGGGTCATTGGGACGTGGCATCTTCTGGGCTACGAAAGGCGTGTGATTGACCTGGTCAGCTCCCTCACGGGTATCGCGCTGAGCAGCGCTGCGCTGGGCCTGCTCGTCGAGGTCCATCTTCTGCTCATTGTAACGCTGAGAACGCTCCTCGGGGGCTGCCTCCTGTACAGGCTGCTGCAACTCGGGCACCTGACCACGCATAAGGACTGAGGCCACACGGTTGTTGAGGTCGTCGATCATGGCATCCCAGAGCTTGGCACTCTCGAGCTTGAACACGAGAAGCGGATCTTTCTGCTCGTAAGTGGCGTTCTGCACACTGTGACGCAACTCGTCGAGCTGGCGAAGGTGCTCCTTCCACTCGTCATCGATGGTATGGAGGACGATATACTTCTCAAACTCCTTGACCACCTCCTTGCACTCAGAGGTATAAGCAGCGTTGAAGTTGCAAGGTATCTGGTAGATATGGCGGCCATCGGTCACTGGAACGGCAATGCGCTCGATGCGGTCGCCATGGGCCTGATAGAGGTCGCTGATTACGGAGTAGGCAATGCTCTGCATACGCTCGTTCTTGCGCTTGAATGCAGCCATAGCCTCCTGGAATGCGCGCTCAGCCAAATCATCGCGCTTGCCGGCGAGAAGTTCTTCCTCGGTGAAGGGGCACTCCATGGCAAGAACCTTAAGGAAGCCTTCCTTGCAACCTTCGTAGTCGTTGTTCTCGATGATAGACACGCAACGGTCCCAGATGATGTTGGCGACATCCATACCGATGCGCTCACCCATCAGTGCATGACGGCGCTTGTCGTAGATAACAGTACGCTGCTTGTTCATCACATCATCGTACTCAAGCAGGTGTTTACGGATACCAAAGTTGTTCTCCTCGACCTTCTTCTGGGCATACTCGATGGCGCGCGACATGATAGGCGACTCGATACGCTCTCCGTCCTCAATCTTCATGCGGTCCATAATCTTGGCGATACGCTCGGAAGCGAAGAGGCGCATGAGTTTGTCTTCGAGAGATACATAGAAAACAGACGAACCGGGGTCGCCCTGACGGCCAGCACGACCACGCAGCTGGCGGTCTACACGACGGCTCTCGTGGCGCTCGGTACCGATGATGGCGAGACCACCTGCAGCCTTGACCTCGGGAGAGAGCTTGATGTCGGTACCACGACCTGCCATATTGGTGGCAATGGTCACGGCGCCCAGTCCATTGACGCTCTGTCCGGCTTGGGCCACGATGTGGGCCTCACGCAAGTGGTTCTTGGCATTGAGCACCTCGTGGGGTATCTTGCGAAGGGTAAGCATACGGCTCAGCAACTCTGAGATTTCTACCGAAGTGGTACCCACCAGACAGGGACGTCCGGCGTTGCGCATCTCCTCGATTTCCTCGATGACGGCACGATACTTCTCGCGGTTGGTCTTGTAGAGACGGTCGTCCATATCGATACGTGCGACAGGACGGTTGGTAGGTATCTCGACAACATCGAGCTTGTAGATATCCCAGAACTCGCCAGCCTCAGTAGAAGCAGTACCGGTCATACCGGAGAGCTTGTGATACATACGGAAGTAGTTCTGCAGGGTGATAGTGGCAAAGGTCTGGGTGGCAGCCTCAACACGGACATGCTCCTTGGCCTCAACAGCCTGGTGGAGACCATCGCTCCAGCGGCGACCCTCCATGATACGGCCTGTCTGCTCATCAACAATCTTGACCTGGCCATCGATAACGACATACTCGTCATCCTTGTTGAACATGGTGTAAGCCTTGAGCAACTGCTGGAGAGTATGCACGCGCTCGCTCTGCAATGCATAGTGGGCAAGCATCTCGTCCTTCTTGTCCAGGCGCTCCTGGTCGGAGATACCGGTCTGGCTCTCAAGCGCAGACATCTGAGAAGTGATGTCGGGCAATACAAAGAGCTTGTCATCATTGACCTGGGCGGCGAGCCATGCAGTTCCCTTATCGGTAAGGTCGGCACTGTTGAGCTTCTCGTCTACCACAAAATAGAGAGGCTTGACGGCCTCGGGCATACGGCGGTTGTTGTTCTCCATATACATCTCCTCGGTACGCTGCAAACCAGACTTGATGCCATCCTCAGAGAGATATTTGATAAGTGCCTTGTTCTTGGGAAGAGCCTTGAACGAACGGAAAAGAGCGAGGAAGCCCTCAGCCTGCAACTCCTGAGCCTTCTTGGCATCGGCCTCTTTCTCTGCGGCGCTGATTTTCTGGCGTGCCTCGGCAAGGAGTTCGGTAGCCTGCTTGCGCTGAACTTCATAGAGACGCTCAACGAGGGGCTGGAACTGCTCAAACATCTGGTCGTCGCCCTTGGGGATAGGGCCAGAGATGATAAGTGGGGTACGGGCATCGTCAATCAACACCGAGTCGACCTCATCGACGATGGCGTAGTTGTGGCGGCGCTGCACAAGGTCGGCAGGCGAAACAGCCATGTTGTCACGCAGATAGTCGAAGCCGAACTCATTGTTGGTACCAAAGGTAATATCAGCCTGATAAGCCTTGCGACGGGCCTCAGAATTGGGCTGGTGCTTATCGATACAATCTACACTAAGTCCATTGAACATATAGAGTGGGCCCATCCACTCGGAGTCACGCTTGGCCAGATAGTCATTGACGGTCACCATGTGTACACCGTTGCCGGTGAGCGCATTGAGGAATACTGGCAGAGTAGCCACGAGAGTCTTACCCTCACCAGTAGCCATCTCGGCAATCTTACCCTGATGGAGGGCGATGCCACCGAAAATCTGCACATCGTAGTGTACCATATCCCACTTCACCTTGTTACCTCCGGCCGTCCACTCGTTGTGGTAAATGGCCTTGTCGCCATCGATGGTGATAAAGTCGTTGGCAGGATTGGCAGCCAGTTCACGGTCGAAGTCGTTGGCAGTAACCACAGTCTCCTCGTTCTCGGCAAAGCGGCGGGCGGTATCCTTGACGATGCTATAGGCAATAGGCATAACATCGTTGAGAGCCTTCTCATACTTCTCGAGCGCGTCCTTCTCAAGACTGTCTATCTTGTTGAAAATCTTCTCACGCTCATCAATAGGAGTTTCCTCGATGGTGGCACGCAACTTGGCTATCTGCTCTTTCTCAGTCAGGGCAGCATCCTGCACATACTTCTGTATCTCCTTGGTCTTGGCACGCAGTTCGTCGTTGCTCAAGGCCTTGATGGCAGGGTATGCTTCCTTTACCTTTTCTACAAGGGGCTGGATGAGTTTCATGTCGCGGGTGGACTTGTCTCCAAACAGCGACTTCAGAATTTTGTTGAAATTCATTGCTTATATTATTTTATTTATTATCTTGATAATCATGTGCAAAGGTACGAATATTTTCGTACAATTATGCACTATTTGCCGTATTTTAATCACACGCAGTGATGTCTGCAATCATTTTTGTGCCATACTGCAAGGGCTCAAGCGCCTACACTTACATATCTATCGATGCAGGCACCCGCAAAGGCACCTTGGGAATGGCTATAATAAACAAGGGAAAAACAAAGCCTGTAACCTCCGTCGACGTCACGGCATTGCCGCCGACAGAGGTTGCAGGAAAAACGTCAGAACAAGGGTTCTGACTTACAGGCATTGGGAGCCCGGATGCGTATGGCCTTGGCAATGGTGGGTGCGATATGCTCCACGCTTACCGGGGTATTGATGTGCTCTGCCGGGGTTCCGGCGCCATAGAATATGATGGGAAACGGCACAAACGAAGCACGACAAGTGTAGCGTTCCTGATTGTCTTCGTTATACAACTGCCAACCTGGAGCCACCTCGACCACAATGTCGCCGCTGATGGCGGGATGATGGCCGTTACGCAGTTTGCGTGTGTCTCCGCCCGCATTGAGAAGGCTGTTGGTGGTATAGACATCGCGCACTCCCGAGTTCTGGATAAGGAACTCCTGACAGCGCACCAGCACCTCGCTCTGGCTGATACGCTTCTGCTCTATCAGCTTGTGATTCAGATAGATTTCGTTGTGATAACAGGCTTCAACATATCTACCCTGGCCATAAACAGCACCGAGATAGATGTTGAGCAGATTGGCGGTACGGTTGATGTAGAACGTGCCGGTGGGCACATTGTATTTGGAATAATCTACATTCTCTTCATCGGTATAGCCCGTGCTGGTCACCACAAACAGCACATGCTCCTTACCTACCTGTTTCTCGATGCCAGCCACAAGGTCGCCCAGCAGTTGGTCGAGCTTGATGTACACGCCCTCCATATCTGTCTGCCAGTTGGCTGCGCCGCGCCCTTTGGCAGAGAGCGTTACGGCGAGATAGTCAGTCACGGCATCGCGCCCCATAGCCTGCTCCACCACGCAAGCCTGAGCTGCATGGGCTACGGCAAGGTTCTTGGTGCGGTCATCCGACGCGCGCTGCGAATAGACGGCATTGTAGGCATTGAGCCACTTATGCGCCTTCTGCGGATAATAGGCCGAGGTGGCAAGCACGCCACGGTTGTCGTCGACCCACACGGCTCCGTCGGCAGCATGACCGGCAGAGAGGACGGCGGCATCACGGCTGAAAGCGAGGGCATAGACGAGCGCAGAGCCGCCAGTAGCCACCTTGAGCTCGTCGCCTATGGTAGAAGTGGAAAGCAGGCGCGGCGAAGTACCCACCTTGCTGTCTGCCACGCAATAGACGGGGCGCAGCGTGGCTCGGTCAAGCCATTGCGAGCTTACTATATTATTATAATAAGGTGTAGTGCCCGAACTGATAGACGCCACAGCCGAGGCACGGTCAATGGGAAGAAAGTCGTAGCTTGCGGCCTCATAGACACGCCCTTCGGACAGAAGTTTCTTGAATCCGTCGGGACCGTAGAGAGGAGCGAAAGCCTGTATATAATCAGTACGCAACTGGTCGATGGTGATATTGACCACGAGGCGGGGCGCCGGCTGCAGCCGCTGGGCCGAGGCGGTAGCTGAGAGTGCGAGCAATATCGCTGTCAGACATTTATTCATGCGGTTGTTTGTTTTGTTCGTTTACACCAGTTATAGAGTACTGCAACTCTAAACAGCAAAGATAATGCCAAAGTCCATATTGCTGCATCATATTTTTGCCAAATGCCCATAAAAAGTGACAATGCCAGTGACCCGGCTATCACCCACAGCCATCTGCCGAACTGGCGGCGTCGCAGTGAACGCACTACGGGCCAGAGGGCTATAAGGCAGAGCGGAGAGAGTATCAGTATCTGGAAATTAAGGCTCACCGTGGGATGCTGCGAGAAAATCATGGCTGTCAGGATGATTCCTCCCACACCCGTAGCGAGAAGCCACAGGATGTCGAGCCCATAGAGGATGCGGCGGGTGCGCCACTCGATGATGGTGACGACAATCATGACCATCAGCACCGCAAGGGCCACAGCCATAGGAGGCATCGCCGCCGCAAAGCCAGACTCTGCATCTTGCTTTTCAGCCAGTTGCGACAACGATGGTTCATAGAGCATACGACTGTCTGAGACCAGCTTGCGACGCTCACCAGAGGGAAGCCGCAGATAAGCATCTTCAAAATCCTCGCGCAGACTGTCGGGCAGGAACTGACGCTCAGCCATAGAGACTTGCCGGTCGGCTTTGACACCGAGGAGCAAATCATTGCCCAATCGGCTCCAGGGATAGTCTTCATTCCACTGGTGAAGCATAGTGCGGAAGGTCACACCGTCAAGGTTGCGCTGAGGATATTCTATGTCGCAACCCAACTGACCCACAATGACATCGCGGGCCTTGGTCGTACAGTTGTTATAGAAGAAATTATAACGATAGGTACGGTTTTCAGGCAGATAATTGCGGGCAAGGGCTTCACCGATGGCACGCTTCTGCTCAGCGGTGAGGTTAAGGGTCTGCTGGTAGACCCAACGGCCTTCATACTGATACTCGCGCATGAAATAATCGAAAGGCGTGATGCCCATCTGATAATCAGTAAGTCCAAAGACGAACCTCAGGACAAAATAGTCCTGATTGAAAGAGAACATACCGTAATTGATGACCATATCCTCGCCCGTGCGATGGTCGGTATAACGGATGGCTGTATGGCCGTAGAGCGAATAGACCTCGTCGCCCGGCCCACAGGTAAGCAGCGCGATGTCCACCGAATCGGCAGACTCTACAGCCCTACTGGTAACGCATGTCAAAGACACCAAAAATGTCAACAACACGGTCTTCAAAAATGTATTAAAATGTTTCACAGTGCAAAAATAGCTTGTTTTTTGGACTTTTCGTATCATATTTCAATTTTTTTCGATAATTTTGCACGCTATACAACACATACGTTAATGAAAAGAATAATTCTTAGCATAGCCCTTATGGGTTTAGCGGTACTGAATATAACGGCACAGAGTGGCACCAACTCTCCTTATAGTCAGTTTGGATTGGGCTTGTTGGCCGACCAGTCGAGCGGATTCAACCGCGGTATGAACGGATTGGGCCTGGGATTTCGCGAGCACAATCAGGTCAATTATCTCAACCCCGCCTCTTACTCTGTTATCGACTCACTTTCTTTTATCTTCGATGTGGGAATAACAGGCCAGATAACCAACTTCAATGAGAATGGCAAGAAGCAAAACGCCAACAACGCCGACCTTGAGTACATCGTGGCCGGTTTCCGCGCGTTCAAGAACCTCGGCGTCAGCTTCGGTATCATTCCCTTCACCACCGTGGGTTACAACTACGGCACTTCCTCCTATGTAGGCAACCAGATGACCGTGATGTCTTCCAATACCTATTCGGGTAGCGGCGGTGTACATCAGGCATATTTTGGTGCAGGTTGGCGCCCCATCAAGTACTTATCCATCGGTGCCAACATCTCTTATCTGTGGGGCAACTACGACCGCTCGCTCGTAAACCGCTACAGCGACTCGTATGCCAACACCTTGGCACGTTATTTCTCTGCCGACATACGCAGCTACAAGCTCGACCTGGGCGTGCAGGGCATACTGCCGCTGAGCAAGAAGAATACCCTCACCGTAGGTGCCACCTATAGCCCCGGACACAAGCTCAACGCTGACCCCGAGTGCATGGTCATCTCGACCAACACCCAGCAGGCCGTAGCCGACACCACCCGCTATAGCATCACCAATGGTTTGTCTATCCCCGACATGTTCGGTGTAGGTATCGCCTTCAACCACGACAACCAGTGGAAGGTGGGTGTCGATTATACCTGCCAACTCTGGGGCGACATCCAGTTCCCCGAGTTCTCTGTAGAGAACGGCGTGTCTCAGTTCACGCTCAAGAACTCGCTCAAAGACCGCCAGAAGATTACCGTTGGTGGCGAATACTGCAAGGCTGAGTATGGCCGCAGCTTCTTCCAGCGCATCAAGTATCGCGTCGGTGCATCCTACGCCACACCCTATGTCACCGTCAACGGCCAGGACGGCCCCAAGGAGGTCAGCGTCAGTGCTGGTTTCGGCCTTCCCATCGTCAACGCCTACAACAACCGTTCTTACCTGAACATCAGCGGCCAGTGGGTTCGCTCCACAGCACCAGGTTACATCAAGGAAAACATCTTCCGCATCAATATCGGCCTCACTTTCAACGAGCGTTGGTTCGCCAAGTGGAAGGTTGATTAATATAGAGGTATAAAAAGACTTACAGTGTCAAGACGCTTAACCATCATCTCGCTGCTTGCAGCCCTTTTCTGCATCTCCTGTCAGGAACAGCAAGAGCACACAGCTCCCGCCATCAATCCCCGCGATTCGGTGGCGATGATGATATCCTATGGCGTCAACACGCTCATTTCCGACTCGGGTGTCATCAAGTACCGCATTGTCACCGAGAGATGGGAGGTCAACCAGAACCGCAAGCCCTCGCGATGGATATTCGACAAGGGACTGTTTCTGGAGCAGTTTGACCAGCGTTTCCATGTAGAGTCCTACATCCAATGCGACACTGCCTATTATTATGATGAAAGCCGACTGTGGGAACTGCGCGGTAGAGTACATATACTTACCAACGACGGACTGCGTTTCTCCAGCGAGCAGCTCTATTGGGATGAGCTCAGACACGAGCTCTACTCCCATGTCTACTCCAAGCTGGTTACCCCCGAGCGCGAGATTGAGGGCAGCTACTTCCGCAGCGACGAAAAGATGACGAAATACTACATATCCAACAGCAAGGGTTCGTTCGTGAAAGGCGACTTTGACAGCAGCGAGAGCGACACAGTGACGACAGCCAAAGACTCGGTGGCTCCACAACTGCGCCCAGCTCCGATGCCACAGCGCCGCAACACGTCAATACCAATTATGCACTAAATCATGTTAGACAACATAGACATACCGCTACTTATAGGCATCCTGATTTCCATGGTTCTTTCAGCATTCTTCTCAGGCATGGAAATCGCTTTCGTCTCCAGCAACAGAATGCGCGCAGAGATGGACAAGGAGAAGAGTGTATTCACCCAGAAGCTACTTTCGGTATTCTACAGCCACCCCAACGGCTTTGTGAGCACCATGCTCGTAGGCAACAACATCGTGCTGGTGGTCTACGGCATCTTGTTTGCCAAGTTCTTCGACAAGACGCTCTTTGAGCCGCTCGACGTCGGTATGCGCGTAGCTGCCGACACCGTGCTCTCGACCATCGTGGTATTGTTCACCGGCGAATTTCTGCCCAAGACGCTGTTCAAGAACAATGCCAACAAGCTGCTTACGCTCTTTTCGCCCATAGCCTATTTCTTCTATATTGTCCTATGGCCCATCAGCAAATTCTCTACCCTGTCTGCCAAATTTCTGCTCAGACTGGTAGGCAAGCGCATGGAAAAGGAAGACGACGACGAAGGGTTCTCCAAGGTCGACTTGGACTACCTTGTCCACTCGTCGCTCGACAACGCCAAGGCCGACAGCCCCATCAATGACGAAGTCAAGATATTCCAGAACGCCCTTGAATTTTCAGACATCAGGGTGCGCGACTGCATGGTGCCACGTACCGAAATCAATGCCGTAAGCATAGACTGCAGCATCGAGGAACTCCAGCAGAAATTCATCGAGAGCGGCAACTCCAAGATTATCGTTTACCGCGATGATATCGACAACATTATAGGCTACATCCACTCGCTCGAGCTGTTCCGCAACGCTGCCGAGTGGAAAGAGCATGTATGCCAGATGCCGTTCGTGCCCGAGAGCATGGCAGCGCAGAAACTGATGAAGACATTCCTGCAGGAGAAGAAATCACTGGGCGTGGTGGTCGACGAGTTTGGCGGTACCAGCGGCATCGTGGCGCTCGAGGACATCGTCGAGGAAATCTTCGGCGACATCGAAGACGAGCACGACAGCACCAAGTATATCGCCAAGCAACTCGACAACGGAGAATATCTGCTCTCTGCCCGACTGGAGATAGACAAAGTCAACGAGATGTTTGACCTGGGACTCCCCGAAAGCGACGAATATATGACCATCAGCGGACTCATACTCCACTACTACGAAAGTTTACCCAAACTCAACGAGATAGTGACCATCGGCAAGTTTGAGTTCAAGATTATCAAGAATACAATGACCAAAATCGTCCTTGTACAACTAAAAGTTAACGCCTGAGAGCAAATTTTCGGCGAAAAGTGCCGTGGTTTGCTTTCTTTTTACTATTTTTGTAGGCATTTAGAAAAAACGAGAAAACAATAATAATAAAAACTATAAACAATAATGGCAGCATTAGGAAAAATTAGAAGCAAAGGCGGCCTGCTGATAGGTATTATCGCACTGGGCCTTTTTGCATTCATCGCCGAAGAAATGGTTCGTTCGTGCGAAACTACTAAAAACGACCAGCGTCAGCAGGTCGGTGAAGTATTGGGAGAGAAAATCAATTTTCAGGAATTCCAGAAGCTCGTTGACGAGAACACCGAAATCATCAAGATGCAGCAAGGTACTGAAAACCTGAATGAAGACCAGCTCAACCAGGTTAAGGATATGGTTTGGAGCACTTACGTTCAGACCAAAATCATCGAGAAGGAAGCCAAGGAACTGGGCCTCACCGTTACCGACGGCGAGTTGCAGAACATCCTGAAGCAGGGTACCAACCCTCTGCTCATGAACACTCCGTTTATCAACCAGCAGACTGGACGCTTCGACGTCAACCAGCTGCAGAAGTTCCTCGCCGAGTACAAGGCCCAGCAGGGTGTAAATCCCCAGATGGCACAGCAGTACAACAGCCTGTACAAATACTGGAACTTCATCGAGAAGACTCTGCGCCAGCAGACTCTTGCACAGAAGTACCAGGCACTGCTCGGCAGCTGCTTCATCTCCAACGCCATCGAGGCCAAGGCTTCATTCAAGGAGGAGAACGAAGAGGCTCAGGTTGAGCTCGCCGCTCTGCCCTACTCTTCTATCGATGACAGCAAGGTGACCATCGAGAAATCAGACCTCAAGGCCAAGTACAACGAGCTGAAGCCCCGCTTCGAGCAGTTTGTTGAAGCCCGCGACATCAAGTATATCGACATCGAGGTAGTACCTTCGGCAGCCGACCGCGCCGCTATCAAGAAGGACTTCGAGGCTTATCACAACGACATGGTTGCTGCCGCCGACCCCGCAGAGGTGGTTCGCAAGAGCGCATCGCTCATCCCCTATCTGGGTCTGCCCGTGACCAAGGCTGCATATCCTATGGACATCGCTGCCCAGCTCGACTCTATGGCTGTAGGTCAGACATCACGCGTCTTCAACAATGCTCAGGACAACACCATGAACATCGTGAAGCTCGTGTCTAAGACCCAGATGCCCGACTCTATCCAGTATCGCCAGATACAGGTGGCAGCCGAGACTCCCGAAGCATCCAAGGCTACTGCCGACTCTATCTACCGCGCACTCGCAGCAGGTGCCGACTTCGAGGCACTCGCCAAGAAGTACAACCAGACTGGCGAAAAGCTGTGGATTACCACTGCCCAGTATCAGGCAGCTCCCTCTATGGACAAGGACACCAAGAACTTTATCAACAGCCTCAACACTCTCTCTGCCAACGAGACCAAGGTCATCAACTTCACTCAGGGCAGCGTAGTGCTTCAGGTCGTAGACCGCAAGGCTATGGTCAACAAGTATGTTGCAGCCGTTGTCAAGAAGACCATCGAGTTCTCTAAGGATACTTACAGTGCCGCTTACAACAAGTTCAGCTCGTTTGTAAGTGCCAACGACACCGAGGAGAAGATTGTCAAGAATGCAGCCAAGGCCGGCTACACTGTAAGAGAGGCCAACGACATCACTACTGCTCAGCACAACCTCGCCGGCATCCACAGCACCCGCGACGCTATGAAGTGGTTGTTCGAGGCCAAGGAGAAGGAAGTATCTCCTATGTATGAGTGTGGTGACAACAACCACCTGCTCGTAGCCGTTCTCGACAAGATTCACGCCAAGGGCTACCGCGATCTCGACGATGCTCAGGTAATGGACATGGTCAAGGCAGAGGTAATGAAGGACAAGAAGGCAGAGATGCTGATGGAGAAGGTTAAGGGCGTGAAGTCTGTCAACGAGGCTAAGGCCAAGGGCGCTACCGTAACCGCTATCAGCCAGGTTACCTTCGCTGCTCCTGTATTCGTTACAGCTACCGGTTCTACCGAGCCCGCTCTGAGTGGAGCCATCGCTGCTACAGCCAAGGGCAAGTTCTGCAAGGCTCCCGTGAAGGGCAATGCAGGTGTATACCTCTTCAGCGTTACCGGCAAGACCATGCGTCCCGGCAAGCTGGATATCAAGACCCAGGAGGCCAAGCTCAACCAGAGAGCCATGCAGATGGCTGCAGGTTATATGAGCGAGCTCTACGCCAACGCCAAGATTGTTGACAACCGCTACCTCTTCTTCTAAGCGATTACACCTTATTAATATATATTATCCCGATGTCCTCAACCAGGGCATCGGGATTTTTCATGCGCGAGGATTACGCCCCCGCTCCTTAGCAAACCGAGGGGAGAGTGTGCGGTTTTACCCAGAAAAGAAATATATCCATTCATACAATTGTATAGAGCATGTTCTTCACCCCGCAAACAGCTTAGCCAGCTCGTACCGTTTGAAACGAGCCCACGTACCTTACGATACGTAGTCACGTGACATTTGATACGGACTCACGTTTCAATCGTTACGCACCAGCAACCACAACCTCAAGACAACCAAATGGCTCGATAATGAGCTGAAAGGCCATCAGGAAACTCGCAAAAACTGTAAAATAAGGCGTTCGGAAGACGAGAAATTTGTAAAATAAGGCGTTCTGGAGACGCAAAAACTGTAAAATAAGGCGTTCTGTCATGCCGTCATCCTATTTATAACAGTCTATAAATGTGACAGGGGGCCTTGCCACAAGCAAACAGAGGCAAGAGCTGGACGCCGAAACCATCTGCACAGCGTCGTCGGGACTGAGAAGTAGGGGAATGAGAGCATTTGAGCCTGTTTAGAGGCACGACAAGCCTGCCATTCTTCCCCATTCCTCTCCCCCAGTCATCCCCCCGCATCGGGAGGAGAGCCTGCACCTTGCTGAGATTACGTTGGGATGGCTTAGTTTTTTGACTGGCACAAATAAAAACAAGGGCAGATTCTTTGTGTTACACACTACTTTGAGTAACTTTGCATCAGATTAAACCAATAGTAGAATGAAACTTTCAGAACTTAAAACCGGTGAGAAAGGCGTTATCGTCAAAGTGCTTGGACACGGCGGCTTTCGCAAACGCATCGTAGAAATGGGATTTATCAAGGGCAAGAAAGTGGAGGTGCTGCTCAATGCGCCGCTCCACGACCCAGTGAAATACCGTATTATGGGATATGAGGTTTCTCTGCGCCATAGCGAGGCCGACCAGATTGAGGTGGTTACCGCCGGAGAGGTCGCCAAGACACAGACCAATATCAAGCCCGAAATAGAAACCAACGCAGGCACAGACACCCATACCGCCGAGGCGCCCACCGACCAGCAGCTGGAAGACGCTGCCATCCGCAAGAGCCACGACATCAATGTGGCGCTCGTGGGAAACCCCAACTGCGGCAAGACATCGCTCTTCAATTTCATCTCGGGTGCCCATGAGCATGTGGGCAACTACAGTGGCGTGACGGTAGACGCCAAGGAGGGCGTGGCAGAGATGGACGGCTACACCTTCCATATCGTCGACCTGCCCGGCACCTATTCGCTGTCGGCCTATTCGCCCGAAGAAATCTACGTGCGCAGACAGATAATCGACAAGACGCCCGATATCATCATCAACGTGATAGACAGCAGCAACCTGGAGCGCAACCTCTATCTCACCACCCAACTCATAGACATGCACGTGCGCATGGTGTGCGCTCTCAACATGTTTGACGAGTCCGAGAAGCGAGGCGACCATGTCGACGCCGACCGTCTGGGACGCCTCTTCGGTGTGCCCATGGTACCCACCGTCTTCACCAACGGCCGTGGTGTGAAGGAACTCTTCGAGACCATCATCCGCATGTATGAGGGCAACGAGGACGACGACCCTCACTACCGCCATGTGCACATCAACCACGGCCACGAGATAGAACATGGCATCGAGGAAATCCAGGAGCACCTGAAGAAGGCAGCCAATCTGCGCCACCGCTACTCTACCCGCTATCTTGCCATCAAGTTGCTTGAAAATGACAAGGAGGCCGAACGCTATATCCGCACGCTGCCCGATGCCGAGGAGATACTGCGCCATCGCGACGAGGCGGCACGGCGTGTGAAGGAGGAAACGGGCGACGACAGCGAGACAGCCATCATGGACGCCAAATACGGATTTATCAACGGCGCGCTGCAAGAGGCCGAATACTCTACCGGACACAAGAAGGACACCTATCAGGTGACCCACCTCATAGACCGCATCATTACCAACCGCTTTGTGGGCTTCCCCATCTTCATCCTGCTCTTGCTGGTGATGTTCTCTGCCACCTTCCTTTTGGGACAGATACCCATGGGATGGATAGAGGACGGCATCGCCTGGCTCGGCACGATGGTGGGACAGTATATGCCCGACGGCCCGCTCAAGGACATGATAGCCGACGGCATCATCGGTGGCGTGGGAGCAGTGATAGTCTTCCTGCCGCAGATACTCATCCTCTACTTCTTCATCTCCTATATGGAGGACAGCGGCTACATGTCGCGCGCAGCGTTTATCATGGACCGTCTGATGCACAAGATGGGACTCCACGGCAAATCGTTCATCCCCCTCATCATGGGCTTCGGTTGCAATGTGCCGGCAGTGATGGCCACGCGTACCATCGAGAGCCGCCGCAGCCGTCTGGTCACCATGCTCATTCTGCCGATGATGAGCTGCTCGGCGCGACTGCCCATCTATGTCATGATTACCGGCACCTTCTTTGCGCTGAACTACCAGCCGCTCATCATGTTGTCGCTCTATCTCGTGGGCATCGTGATGGCGGTGATACTGAGCCGCGTCTTCTGCCGCCATGTCATCAAGGGCGAAGATACGCCCTTTGTGATGGAGCTGCCACCTTACCGCTTCCCCACCTGGAAGGCCATTGGCCGCCATACGTGGGAGAAGGGCAAGCAGTATCTGCGCAAGATGGGCGGCATCATCATGGTGGCGTCGATAGTGGTCTGGGCTTTGGGTTATTTCCCTCATCATGAAGGACTTACTCCCCAGCAACAGCAGGAGCAGAGCTACATAGGACACATCGGCAAGGCCATCGAGCCCGTTTTCCGTCCACTGGGTTTCAACTGGAAACTCGATGTGGGACTCGTCTCGGGCATCGGCGCCAAGGAGATAGTGGCATCTACCATAGGCGTGCTCTACGCCAACAGCGACGAGATGGGCTCCGACGACGGCAACACCCGCAAGTACGAACTGCTGCACCAGATGATGGCCGCCGACGGCATCACCCCGCTCACGGCCTATTGCTTCCTGCTCTTCGTGCTGCTCTATTTCCCCTGTCTTGCCACCATTGCCGCCATCAAGTCCGAGACGGGCTCATGGCGATGGGCGCTCTTTGCCGCCGGCTACACCACGGTGCTGGCCTGGGTGGTATCTGCACTGGTTTACCAGATAGGTTCACTCTTTGTCTAATTACCACATTACTATATCTATAATGAAGTCACTTACAGAGTTATACAAGATTGGAAAGGGCCCTTCATCGAGCCATACCATGGGACCACAGAAGGCCGCCAAGATTTACGCCAAGCGCCACCCCGACGCCCACCTGTTCGACGTGACCCTCTATGGCAGTCTGGCAGCTACGGGCAAGGGCCACATGACCGACACCGCCATCATAGAGGTGCTCTCGCCCATCGCCACAGTCAACATACATTGGGAGCCCAACATCTTCCTGCCCTACCACCCCAACGGCATGAAGTTCACAGCCGACGGCGCCGACGAGTGGATAGTCTACAGCGTAGGCGGAGGTGCCCTCTCTGAGGGTAAGGCCGAAGATATGTTTGATACACCTGAAGTCTACGAGATGAACTCGCTCAGCGAGATTCTTACCTGGTGCGACCAGAACGGCCGCTCATACTGGGAGTACGTCGATTTGTGCGAAGGCGATGTGGTATGGCCCTATCTGCAGGAGGTATGGGAGACTATGCAGGAGTGCGTGGAGCGTGGTATCAACCACGAAGGCGTACTGCCCGGCCCGCTCAATCTGCCCCGCAAAGCCCCGACCTATTATGTCAAGGCCACAGGCTACAAGCAGTCGCTGCAGACACGAGGTCTGGTCTATGCCTATGCCCTTGCCGCCAGCGAAGAGAACGCCTCGGGTGGCACCATCGTCACCGCCCCCACCTGTGGTGCCTGCGGCGTAGTGCCAGCCGTACTATACCATCTTTCCAAAGGCCACAAGTTCAGCGACACCCGCATTCTGCACGCCCTTGCCACGGCTGGAATTATCGGCAACGTGGTCAAGCAGAACGCCTCCATCTCCGGCGCCGACGTGGGTTGCCAGGGCGAGGTAGGCGTAGCCTGCGCTATGGCCAGTGCCGCAGCCTGCCAGCTCTTCGGTGGTAGCCCGGCACAGATAGAGTATGCGGCAGAGATGGGATTGGAACACCACCTGGGTATGACCTGCGACCCGGTATGCGGATTGGTTCAGATACCCTGTATCGAGCGCAACGCCTTTGCCGCAACCCGCTCGCTCGACGCCAACCTCTACTCGGCGTTCTCCGACGGCAAGCACCGCGTGAGCTTCGACCGCGTGGTACAGGTTATGAAGCAGACGGGCCACGACCTGCCTTCACTTTACAAGGAAACGAGTACAGGTGGACTCGCCAAGACTTTCAAGAATATTAAGTAGACCATGCAGTATATCGCGACATACATCATCCTCGCCCTATGCGCCATATTTGTGGCGTATAGGGTGTACAGGGTGTTGAAATGTCACAAGACTGGCTGTGAGAACTGCGCTTTTTACGACAAATGCAGCAGCAAACACAAAAAACATGGCTGAAAATTTGGACAGCTCGATTATTTGCACTATCTTTGCACTCACAATTTAGCACAGGGTACCTTGGCCGATCGGTTAGGTAACGGTCTGCAAAACCGTGTAGAGCAGTTCGACTCTGCTAGGTACCTCAAAGACAAAGGACATAAATCTTATGATTTATGTCCTTTTTGTATATACCCTCGAAAATCTACCTCGCTCTTCCAGTGCCGTTACATCTGCCACAAGTTCTGGTACACGAACCATAACAGATGCCACATCTGATAGTACCCTTGCCATTACAGTTAGTACAACGAGGTTTTTTTGATGAATATGGATTGTAACCTTTTCCACTACGTCCGCCACAAACCTGTCGACCTGAGCCATTTGACCACAACGGTGGGCAGCAGGCTGCATCATACGTTTTTCTCCCCCAGCCATCACTTTCCTGCCGATTTTCTTTGCGCGCGTGTACATTATTATTATATTTGCAATGTAAACATCTTAACCCCTGACCATGCGCCACCAGATTGTCATAATGCTGTTGGGGCTCATGACCATACTGAGCCTCCCTGCTTTCGCCATTGCCGGAAGCAGAGAGAGTAATCACGCTATCCAACCCTACAAATACATAGGCAAGGAACTCGACCGCACCCACGGCCTCGACTGGTACGACCACGGAGCCCGCCACTACGCCCCCGTGACGGGACGATGGAACGTAATGGATGCCTTGGCGGAGAAATACTACGTATGGTCGCACGATGAGCGTGCATCGATCGCAGATGGTTTTTTCTCAAAAGAAATGGGAGGACTACCTGCTCTTGTAATAGGAAAGGACAAGGTTACTCGTGGCTTCTATTATGACTTCAACGATGGAAAAAGTTTTGGATTCGGCAACGACCTTAAATTCCATGAATTAAATATATTATCATTATGGTTAAATCAACATCGAAGGTTTTTTTTGCAAGTAAAGTGACATGCCTATTAGTAATTGGCTGCTTGTCCACACTCTCAGTAATTAGCTGCTTGTCCACACACTCTTTAGGCATGTCTGCAGCCCCCATAGCATGTACGCCAGGAGAAGGTTTGGAAATAAAAGAGATTTTCTGTGATAGCTCTCTACGTGAAATTATCAAAACGTATACGGAAAGCCATTCCCGCTATGACACTTTTGTTGTTACCCGCCCCATC